>JBAZWY010000013.1:0-118622 GCA_041660125.1 Lentimicrobiaceae bacterium | reverse complement strand
TTTGCTCACAATTGACATAAGTTCGTCATGCTCTTCCTTTTTTAAAGTGACTTTGTATTTTATCATAGCGTTTTTTATGACAAAGATACAAACATTTAGCGACAATATAACGTTGACATGACACTAGTGTTTATATTTCAACATATAAACAAAGGTACAAACACAAATCAGAATTCCAGTTTTTCCAGGATTTCAATATACACATCAATCCCATTTTTAATTTCTTCCGGATAGATAAATTCATTGGCAGTATGTGAGCGGGCTGAATCACCAGGGCCCATTTTTACTGATGTCCAGGGCATTACAGCCTGGTCGCTGCTGGTTGGCGATCCATAGCAATTAATTTTCATCGCGTTGGCTATTTTTACCAGTGGATGATCAAGCGGAATAAAAGAGGAATTTAGTCGTAACGAGCGTGCTGTAACTTCACATTTAACGTTTTGGCGGATAATTTCCAGCGTCTCGGCATTGCTGTAGTGTTCGTTTGGACGGACATCTACCACAAATTCACAAACATCAGGAACAAGATTATGCTGATATCCCGCTTTGATTTGGGTTACACTCATTTTTACAGGCCCAAGCACTTTCGAAACTTCAGGAAACTGAAAAGTGCGAATCCATTCAATATCAGGAAGTGCGTTGTATATCGCATTTTCGCCTTCTTCGCGGGCGGCATGTCCCGGGCGACCGGATGCTTTACAATCGAGAACCATAAGCCCTTTCTCGGCAATGGCTAGTTCCATAGTAGTCGGTTCGCCAACAATGGCAAGGCTAATAGGTTCTATCTGATCTTTTATACATTCAATTCCATGATGCCCTGAAATTTCTTCTTCGGCAGTAGCCGCATAAATCAAATTCCAGTTCAGTGAAGGTTTTTGGGCAAAGTATAAATAAGTTGCCATAAGCGAAACTAACGGTGCTCCTGCATCATTGCTTCCCAAACCAATCAATTTTCCATCAACTTCTGTGGGTGTAAAAGGATCTAAGGTCCAGGAACTTGTTGGTTTTACTGTATCGTGATGAGAATTCAACAGAAGTGTTGGCCGTCCCGGTTTAAAATCCGGATGAACCACCCACACATTATTCATATGCCGGTTGCATTTCTGACCTTTGCTTTCGAGGTATTTCTGAATCAGATCGGCAGTCAGATTTTCCTCCTTGCTGAAGGAAGGAATCCGGATCAGGTTTTTCAGCACTTCAAGCGCTTCGGAGTATAATATTTCTTTCATAATGAGATCCTTGTTCCGGCATTTACATCCAGTGTAGAAGCACTTGTTATTATTACCTGTTGTACGCCTTTTTGCAGTGCGTCGAAACTATTGTCAATTTTCGGTATCATTCCCGAATGGATAATTCCTTGCTCTTTAAACGATTGATACGATACAGCGGTAAGTTCCGGTATTAGCGAATTATAATTGTTGGGATCGGATAAAACTCCGGGCTTCTCAAAGCAGAAAACCAGCGAAACTGCATATAAATCTGACATTGCACCTGAAATTTCCGAAGCAATTGTGTCGGCATTTGTATTTAGTAATTGCCCATTGCCATCATGTGTAAGCGGAGCAATAACAGGAGTAATTCCACTTTTCAATAGGATCGCCAGCAACTGGTGATTAACCTGGGTTACATCGCCGACAAATCCGTAATCTACATCTATAACTGGTCGCTTGCTGGCATTGATCAGGTTCATATCGGCACCCGTAAAACCACCTGCATTGCAACCTCTGGCCTGAAGTGCAGCCACGGTTTTTTTGTTGATCAGACCGCCGTAAACCATAGTTACAATATCTATGGTATCGGCATCCGTAATTCTGCGGCCTTCAACCATTTTGCTTTTAATGTTGAGCTGTTCAGATAGTTTTGTCGCTACCCGGCCTCCGCCATGAACCAGGATCTTTAATCCAGGAATAGCAACAAACCGGTCCAGAAAACCGGCCAGACTTACCAAGTCTTCGAGAACGCCGCCTCCGACTTTAACAACAGTAAGTGTTTCTAATTGGTTTTCAACCATTTGAATTTGCCCTAAAGTTAATTACTGGTTGGAAAGAATGGCTTCAAGTGCATTAACAAGAATATCCACATCATTTTTATTGATACTGAGCGGAGGCAGTAGCCGCAGCGTGTTTTTGCCGCTATAACCGGTGAATATGTTGTGATCAAAGAGCAAATCTTTTCGAAGTTGTGTAATATCAAAGTCGAATTCCAAACCTACCATTAGGCCGATTCCCCGAATTTCTTTTATCCCTTTCAGGTTTTTAGAACGCTCGATCAAATAGGTTCCAACAATGGCAGCATTTTCAATCAGTTCTTCCTCTTCAATTATATCAAGAACAGCTTTGGCAGCAGCACAGGCAAGATGATTACCGCCAAAAGTGGTTCCCAGCATTCCGAATTTAGCCTCAAAAATTGGGCTGATCAAAACTCCACCAATCGGGAAACCGTTCCCCATTCCTTTTGCAACGGTAATAATATCAGGTCTTACAGCTGAATATTGATGAGCGAAAAATTTGCCACTTCTTCCATAACCACTTTGAATTTCGTCGAGGATCAGGAAAGTGCCATGCTGTTTGCTAATGGCATGTAGTTCCTCCAGAAACGCAGGTTCAGGTACATAAATTCCTCCAACACCCTGAATTCCCTCAATGATTACCGCTGAAACATCTCCTTTTTCAATCGAAATCCTTGCTGCATCTATATTAAACCGTTCAATGAACTCCACCTGGTGGCTGGCATTAAATGGTGAAATTATGGATGGATTATCCGTACATGCCACTGCACCGGAAGTGCGGCCATGGAAAGCTTCTTTAAAAGCTATGACTTTGCTTCGTTTGTTGGTAAAAGAAGCTAATTTGAGTGCGTTCTCGTTGGCTTCGGCGCCCGAATTACACAGAAACAATGAATATTCCGGATATCCTGATAATCGCCCTAGTTTTTCGGCAACTTCTTTTTGCAAGCCGATAATTACCGAATTGCTGTAAAATGCAATTTTATTGAGTTGATCGGTTATAGCTTTAACATATTCCGGATGCGAATGCCCGATGGAGATCACTGCATGTCCCCCGTAAAAATCCAGGTACTGGTTGCCTTTGCTGTCTAAAATTCGGGTACCGATTGCTTTAACCGGTTCAATATCAAAAAGTGGGTAAACATTAAAAAGGTTCATTTTAATTTATTGATTTGCATATTTATACAAGGAAATTCACCTTGTTTTATTTTTTTAGTTTATTAACCCCAGAGCATAAATAAGAGAATGGGCTAAATATTTTGTTTTTGATTTCAGAACAAGAAGTAACGATTTCAGATTTTTGAAGTAATCATACATCTGCTTATAATACAGACTTTATAAATCGCTATTCGTTAATCCTTGTTCGGTTTTCGACAATAAAGTTCAACAGGTATTTCTTGATTAAAATCCTGTTGGTTTTAAATGCAGCCCCATATCCTCATCAATTCCGAACATCAGGTTCATATTCTGAACGGCTTGCCCCGAAGCTCCTTTCACCAGGTTATCGATCAAGCTGAGGATATAAAGTTTGTCCTCAAAACGCTCGAGGTAAAGTATGCATTTGTTTGTATTTACAACCTGTTTCAGGTCCGGATTATCCTTGCTGATAACTGTAAATGGATGGTCTTTATAAAAGTCGTGGTAAAGTTTTTCAATCTCTGCAAAGCTAACAGAACATTCAGTATAACAGCTTGTAAGAATTCCGCGGCTAAAGTTTCCACGTACCGGAACCAGATTTACAGATTTTTTGAAATCTGGTTGCAGCTTATTGATGCACAGGCCAATCTCTTTCAGATGCTGATGCCGGAAAGGTTTATACACCGAAACATTGTTGTTGCGCCAACTGAAATGGGTGGTTTCGGATGGTGACTGCCCGGCACCGGTTGATCCGGTAATGGAAGTTATATGAACATCGTTTATCAGCAGTCCGGCTGCCGCTAAAGGCAACAATGCCAGTTCTATTGAAGTGGCGAAACATCCCGGATTAGCAATCAACCGAGCAGTTTTGATCTTTTCGCGCTGCATTTCCGGCAGGCCATAAACAAAACTGTTGCTCTCGTCGCGGAAATCGGTTGAAAGGTCAATGACTTTTACATGATCCGGCAATTGGGTTTGATGCATAAATTTTACACTCTGCCCGTGACCTTTGCATAAAAATACAACATCCGTATCGTTGAAATTTATGTCGTTGAAGATGAGTTCAGTATCGCCTAACAAATCTTTATGAACCGAATAAACTGGTTTCCCTGCATTGCTTTCGCTGTGTACATATTTCACATCAACGAAAGGATGGAACAACAGAATACGTAAAAGTTCGCCGGCCGTATAACCGGCTGCGCCTTCGATTGCTACTTTTATTTTTTTATTTTGAATCACCTACGTCCAATTAACTATAAGAGAATTACATTAAATCTTTTAATTATATCGTCCCTAACGGGACTATTCCCAATCAAGGTTTACTGTTTTTCTACCAATATTTAGTCCCGCTGGGACTGTCCCGTAGGGACAATATATTGGTAGAAAGAAAGATAACATCAGAAGAAGTCCCGTAGGGACGAAATAGAATTTTAACCTGCATTCTTTCCTTATGCTTTCTTATTTTTATCCTGAACAAAACGGTGAATTTTTAACTGGTTGCCAAGAATTTTTGTAAATCCCTTTACATCGTTGGCGCTCCAGCCATCGTTCATTTCGCCATATTGTCCGAAACCGGCATTCATCATATCGAAGTCGCTCTTAATGCCATCGATATTGAACCGGTATGGATTTAGTTTTACATATACCTCACCGCTAACGGTTTCCTGCGAATCATCGAGGAACTTTTCGATGTTACGCATCACCGGATCGAGGTACTGGCCTTCATGTAACAGCATTCCGTACCAGTTTGAAAGTTGTTCTTTCCAGTATTGCTGCCATTTGGTGAGCACATGCTTTTCGAGGGCATGATGAGCTTTTATTATGATCATTGGCGCCGCGGCTTCGAATCCGACACGGCCTTTGATGCCGATTATCGTATCACCAATGTGCATATCGCGGCCCACGGCATATTCAGAAGCGATTGCTTCAATTTTACGAATCGCATCTGTTCTTGAATAACTGATGCCATTTACTTGTGTTACTTCGCCTTTTTCGAAAGTGAGTGTAAGAATTTCTTCCCCGTTTTTTTTCAGTTGCGACGGATAAGCAGTTTCCGGCAAAGGTAAATGCGATGTCAAAGTTTCTTTCCCTCCGACGCTGGTTCCCCAAAGTCCTTTGTTAATACTGTATTCAAGCTTTTTCCAGTCGGCTTCAAAACCTTGTTTTTTCAGGTATTCTATTTCTGCTTCCCGCGAAAGCTGCAAATCGCGGATAGGAGTAATGATTTCAATTTCAGGAGCTATAATATTGAATACCAGGTCGAATCGAACCTGGTCGTTACCTGCACCGGTTGACCCGTGTACAACATATTTTGCTCCAATTTCGAGTACATATTGTGCAATAGCCAGCGCCTGGAATGTACGTTCCGAACTCACCGATAAGGGATACGTTCCGTTTTTCAGCATGTTTCCGTAAATCATATAACGAATACATTTCTGATAGTACTCATCTTCAATATTAAGTGTAACATGCGAAGTTGCACCAAGTTGAATAGCCCGTTTTTGTATTGCTTCCAGTTCCTTTTCCGAAAAACCACCGGTATTTACGATAGCTGTATGAACATCAAATCCTTTATCATTTGTTAAATACCTGGTGCAGAAGGACGTATCTAATCCTCCGCTAAATGCAAGTACTGCTTTTTCCTTTATCATTTTGTTTGTATGAATGGTTTGTTGCAATTATATTTTTTCTGACTGCATAAAACCGTTTGAATACTTTATTTGCCAATGTGCATTTGGGGTTAGAAGAACGTAAAAATCTTCTTCTTTTCACCCTGATAGGTAGCAGGACTACCGTTCTTTTTATTAAGCAGCCGCAATAAAATAAATTGCTTGAATTTCATCCATCTGTCGTAAACAGGGAGTGGATGCACCAATGTTTCCGGTTCTTTGGTTTCGTGAACACCTTGTTTTTCCCACTCGGGTTTGTACAACATGCCTGTACAAAGACAATGTTTACGTTCGGTGCGGGTGAGAATATCATAATTTACACAGGTTTGGCATCCTTTCCAAAACGAATCATCATTGGTAAGTTCGCTGAAGGTTACTGGTCGGTAACCTAACTCACTATTAATTTTCATGACTGCCAAGGCTGTGGTCAGTCCGAAAATCTGAGCTTCGGGAAACATTTGTCTCGACAGGTTAAAAGCAGCCCGTTTTATATCTTTGGCAACTCCATGGCCCCGGTATTCGGGTCTGACAATCAATCCTGAATTGGCTACAAATTTTTTATTTCCCCAGCTTTCGACATAACAGAATCCGACAAACTTATTGCCACTTGTAGCAATGATGGCCTTCCCCTGTGTTATTTTTTCAATGATATATTCGGGTTCTCTTTTAGCAATTCCTGTTCCGCGTACTTTTGCCGATTCTTCGATAGTTTCGAGAATTTGTGATACATAAATTATGTCATCAAGAGTGGCTACACCCACTTTTATTTCATTCATCGGATGTTCGTAATTAATTGTTTGTGTGAATTTTAACTTTGCTGAATAAGACATTAATCCAGTTTACTTTCAAAATTAGGTATTACAGAGCCCAAAGCTTTCAGGATTTCATTTTGAGTGTATCCTTCTCGCGGGATAACCAGGATGGTATCGTCGCCGGCGATGGTACCGGCAATTTCGGCTAATCTGGAACTATCAATATAAGTGGCGACAGTTGAAGCAAATGCAGGAAAAGTCCGTATTACACATAAGTGGTATGAAAATACCACTGAATGCACACTGTTCAAAGGAAATGAAGGAGCGTTGCCTGGATGGCTGTTTTGATTCAGTTGTTCTTGTAATACATAAATACTTCCTCTTGTTGAATCGGCAAGTTTGCCTACACGCATCTCTTTTAAATCGCGCGAAAGTGTGGCCTGAGTGAGTTCAAACCCTGATTTGCGCAATGATTCCAATAGTTCATCCTGGCTGGCAATTTTGTTTTCCAGGATAATCCGCTTAATCTGGTTATGACGATTTGTTTTTGAGTTCATGTATAAATATGCATTAAGACTGCAAAAATATACATTATTTGAATACAAATTACTGAAAGAGAAATATTCCTAAAAAAATATTTATTAAAAATTCCTGCTACAATTTTTTAAATTTTTAAACGTACATTTTCAATTCTTTCTGAAAATTCAATGAAATAAATTTCTTTAAATAGCACTTTATTATGCTAAAAAACCTCCCTGAAATTTATTCTCAGAGAGGTTTCTTTTTTCATTTAGAAAAACTTCTATTTCGTCTTTCCCTTTTGCGATTTAGCTTTTACATTTGCTTTTTCGGCTGCAAGCGCCTCATGATATTTTCGGGTTGCGGCATAGCGGGCCGAAGCAATGGTTTCGCGGTTGGCTTTCTCGGTAATCTTTCCACGCGAAAGATCTTCTACATCAATATAACCATAGGCTAATAACAACTGTACCACAATGTTATTGATGATAGTATCCTCATTGTAACCAGAAGCCACATAAACCTCGTTGCAGGCCAGGTATAGTTCATCTGCAAAATCGAGGGTATGCGGTATGAACATCAATTGTTCATACGTTTCACTATACCCGTTTATTTCGACATTGATGTTGGGGGTAACCAGCAATGGGCTGAACTCGTGCGTTGCAGGTAAAGGTTCATATCCTTTGAGATTAACTTTCACCTCTGATTTCGCATTGTCGAGCCTTACAAAACGGGCTTTACGCATTTGTTCCAACTGGAAAAGGTAGTAATTGTAACGCCATACTTCGAGGCTATGCTTATGATGCTTGAATAAAAATCCGTATTTCTCAATGATGAGTTCTTTAACCAATTGCTTGTTGCGGTTTATCTCCGGACGTTGAATCCGTACCTCGCGGATAAAACGTTTCAGGTCCTCGGCAGCCTTTTGAGGGCCGGCAATTTCTTTGCCTTTTTTGCCCAGATCAGTGCTCAGGATACCGGTTTGTATTTGCCGGCCTTTACCTTTACCATCAATTCCACCTTTTAGTAGTTCGACCAGGTAACGGCGACTTTTTTCTTCGCCTTCCTCCGCAATAAAAGGATTACCAGCGGGTGTTGATGCCAATGCGTTAAACAGGGAGTGGAATACCTTGCGGTCCAGCAAGCGCTCAATTTTGTCTTCTTCCGATTCAATTGAAATAGCTTCGTAACGGAAACGGTTCTTAATTACATCAAATTTTACCTGCTCAATCCGGTACTTTTTGCCGCCCTCTTTAACCTTTTTCCCAACAAACACTTTACTTACAACCTCCTCTATATCAATTTTGTCCATCAGTTTATAAGATGAACAAAGATAGAATGTCTTGTTGTTCTCATCATATTCCCAGTCGAGAACGGTATCCAGATAATTCCCGTGGCGATCTAGTATTTCTACGATATTTTTGTCTCCGGTATAGCGCAGGAAGGTGCGTTCAAAGTTGGGCAGGTCCCCGCTGGTTGCTTTCTCCATGCGCTCGCCGTGCGATTCGCGGTATAACAGGAAGTTCTCGTGGTTAAAATAATGCGATATTCCGGCCTCTTCCCTGGCATAGTTCCATGCGGTAAGCCAGATGTCGATTTTAAAAGGCATACTGATATCGCAAAACCCGCTTATTGTTGACCGTGAATTTAAATCCTCGACATTACTGTCGGCACTGCTTTCGAACAATGAGCGATACTGACGGATATAATCCGGATCGAAATCCGTTACGCGGCTAAAATCACCCACTTCGGTTCCAATTCCGTAAAGGTTTCCTTCTTTATCAGGAAATAGATGCAGCATATCACCGGCAATAAGTTTGATTGAACGAATGCCCGGCAAGTCTTTTTTAAGCCATTTCAGCATCATGGCTGCCAGCATCTCCGATTTGCCAACACCACTATCGCCACTAATCTGTACAACGAAAATGGTGCCGTCGTCTTCCTCCACGGCAAAAAGCGATCCGTGAACAGGTACGCCTCCCATTTCCTTTACTTTTTCGTTGAGCATGGTAAGGCGTGGTTTTTTTATGTCGCCAAAATAATCCACCTTCTTTTTAAGCGGGGTAACAATGGTCTTGATATTGCCTTCGGGACCGGGAATATCAAAATACCCGATTTGCGGGTAAGAGATGACTTTTTCGGGAGCGCCGTAAAATAAAATAATATCGGGAACGAAATTCTGTACTTCTTCCAGGGAAAGCGATTCCGGTGCAATAAGCCTGTAATTGTCAGCCAGGTATTTTAAATATGACTTCTGGAAAATGCAGAGTTCTTTCACCAGCCCGCGTTGTATAATACGGCAACGGTATTCGTCGCTATCCAGATGTTCGACAAACTTGGCCAGCCGTTGAGCAAAGAAATTGCTCGAAGGCCGTGTAGCCATGTTTTTGATAAAATCCCTTGGCGAAACTTCAGCACCATTCAAAACCAGTTCCTGAACGGATTCGGTGCGGTCGATCTTATGAAAAGGATATTCACGTTTTTTGGCATCCGTTTTCATGCGGGTATGCGTTTGCACAGGCTGTTCGGCTGCTATTACACCACATCGGCTCATTAACTGATTGATCCATGCCAGTTTACCTCCGTCAAATTTTTCGAGCGATTTGTTCTTCATCTCAAAATTGTGGTACAAGGTATAGCCATGTTGTACCATCTCGTTGATAGCTGAATTCTGACGCATGAACCCGGCAAGCGTAAACTTAATAATATAGTGGTTGTAGTAGCTGTAAAAATCGGTTCCCTTGGCACGATTGAGCATACCTGTTAAGAATAGCGTAATGTCGCGCACCAGGCTGCCAAGTTCAGCTTTGGTTACTTTCTGACTTCGCAAGGCAAGCTTTTCGGCAAACAACTGCTCTAACTCAGCTTTAAAAAGCTCAGTTGCAAATATCTCTGTATCAGGCTCATTGTGTCCATTAAGTCTGGCAATAAGCGGATCAACCTTATCAAGAATCTGCCTTGAGAAAAACCGGAAACGGTACACCAACCAGAGTCGCAGCAGGTTTTCGTTTACAGTGCCTTCTGTCTGAATTTCCTTAAATGCTATTTCGGCAAGTAAACCTGTTAAAATATTAGCATAAGGATGACCCTTGAAGTCGTTGGAATTGCTGGTGGCTGCCACAAGATTACTGATACGGACACGCAGATCAATCTCCGAGGAAGATTTACCTGTTACTTCCTCAAATTTAGCCTGTGCGGCGGTAAATACTTCTTCAAAAGAGGGCTCCTGTCGCAGCTGGGCAAAAGGCAGGTTAAAATGCAGCAATATCTCTTCGATATACTTGCGCATAATTCGGTTGTAACCCTCCAGCCTTGCCAGGTCGCCTTGCGGATCCGTGAGGCTTGCATCAAGAGCAAGAAGTTTAACCTTGGCATCACTGAACAGGATTTTTTCCAGTTCAAGAAGGATTTCTTTCATGATCAGAAGTTCTTCCGGATCATCCAAAATATGCGCATTAGGCTGGAATTCAAGTTTGCTTTTTATGTATTTAAGCAGTGTGGGTTTCCCGTACCGCGCAATCACTTCGTTAATATCGGATTTGCGGATGGCCGGTATCTTCTTGTAAATTTGAGGCAAAAGGTTTTCATATACTTTCGAAAAAGCTTTGCTGCTGATAAACTCAAGAAGGTTGCTGCATTGCCCGATGTTTTCATAAAATTCAAAAACAGCGTTCTCACTATTTCCAATTGAGCTGATGCTTAATCCACAAACTTTTGGAAATGAAAGATATATGTTTTTTATGTCGCTTATTCTGAGGTTCTTGCCCTGGTTTTTTACTAATCCTTTAACCAAATGAAAGTCCTCAACAATTTTCTCAACGAAAAGCTCGTCAGTTTTTTCTGTAAAGATAGCATCGAGTATATCGTCGGTACGAACGCTTTTATTATCAGGATTGCTCTTAATGGCATAGAACTGCTTCCAATACCTGACAAACAGGCGGATAGCACACTCTAGTTCAGTGTTCAGCGCCTGGTAACCGGCTTCGGCTCCATCGAGGTAATCGCCCAGGGAGAAACGAATAAATCCGCTGCGATAAGGGATTAAAGCAATACCGCGTGCTTCGGCCATTCGTTTGGTAAACTTCTCAAGATCCTGGTGTGAGAAAAAGTCGTTTAAAACAAGATTGAAAAGGTATGAACCATCACTCTCCAGCACATGGCACCAATCTGTTGCTTTTTCATCTTCCAGCACCCGGTACGCAACTTTTTTAGCCATTTCGAGGCGGAGGAGCGACTCGGCGCGGAAGATGCGGTTTACCCGGAATCGGTTCAATTCGCTAACAATATGGTTTTTATAATAGCTGAAAAAGGCTTCGCCTTTGTATTTGAAATCATCGGGAAGTTCAAGCACATCAAGTTTATCGAGGCTCACCAGTTCGTCGAGCAGGAAAATATGAAGCGGGCTGCCTTCGAAAAGTGATGCGCGTTTTACTTCATCGCCGGCATTAGCCAGTGTTACATAGATGTTTTTTGCAGTTTCTTCCTTGATGAAAGCATGGAGCTGTTCTTTAATCTTGGCTCGTGAGGCATCTTTGGCCAGGTTTTTCTCCATCAAGTCTTTCACTTTTTTGCTCATTTGTGCCATTTCGAGCACATTTACCAGCATGAAAAGCGAATTGGTATTGCCTTTTACAGGCGTATTCAGGCTTTTGGCAAACTCAATCACATCTCTGCGGCCAGGTGTTGAAACAAGAGATCCTAACCTGTTACCGGTAGCTCCCAGGTTTTTTGTAGTACTTACGCTCGAAACCATCGATATCTTACCCATTGCCGAAATGTTATTCATAATATAACGGCTTATAGTACTCCATTTCGGCTCTTCAGGATCATCAACCTTTACCGAATCGTTATAGGCTTCGTCGAGAAACAGTGTAATCTGGCTATGGCTAAGGAATTTCAGCAGTTTGAGCAGGGAAACATCGTTAAAATCGCTGTACCCGCTTGGATTGCTCGGGTCGTTGATAATAATGGTTGAGTTTGTACAAAAACGGTCCCAAAGGTTACCGGTTTCGTCGAACAACTGAAATGAATTTTTGATTCTCTGCAGTTTATTCAGGAAACGATCATAATCCATACGACCTTCTTCGTTAAGTTCAACCTCAATATCAAAAGGATTGATATCGAAGTGATCGGCCGGGAGCAGGTCGGAATACTCCCACGAAGCAGTACGATTCAGGAATATAAAAGGACGAAGCGGGTAATGCGAAAACAAAAGGTCACGAATAATCATTTGTACATCATCCGAAACAGATGTTTTATCCAGATTGCCAAGGGAACCCACAAATTCGCGTACAATTTCCTGTTCTTCGCTGTTCAGTAAATCGTATTTCGCCACGATGCCGAGGTCGATCAGGAAATTCCGGAAACGGCCGCGGTTATTGGCTTCGTTTTCGACTTTTATCAGGTATTCCTTGTATTTTTCAAGAAACAGGTTTATTCCAAAATTCTTATGAAAATGGTTATTCAGTGTACGGTCGTAAGTGTTTGGAAGAATATCGAGAATTACTTTACACCGTTGAGCTGTTTCCTTTTTTATTGATTTTATTTTGCGCTGAAGCAGGTAATCGCCGTAAAGTTTAATCTGGGCACGGCCACCGCCTTCGAGAATGGTAGCAATATGCAACTGCGGATTATCAGCATAGAAATATTGCTTCATCCGGTTTTCGAACTCACCGACCAGAAGTTCATTGATTTGAACAAATTTCAGCGGATCCCGGATATATTCAATCAGGGTAATATACCCGATCAATTTGCTGAGTGTATATTTATCCTTGATGATCTGCCGGGCAAATTCATCAAATTTATAGAGTATCACATCCTGGTCGGGATTGTTACTATCGGCTAGTTGTTCACTCTTGAGTAATTTGAGTTCTTCTTCATAATCCAGTATTTTTTTCTCGGCTGCCTGACGGAACAGAACGAGGTTAGCCGGGCTAACCTTGTCCAACAGCAGTCGCAGGTTCATTTGGGTATTGGCGGGAGCTCCCAGTTTCTTGGTATGCGCTTTGTTGAGTGTCGAAATAATATCTATATGGAATGCAAACACCAGGCAGGTATTGGTAGCCCGCGATTCGGGGGAATCGTCAAGGAATACGATACGCGAAAGCAAAGGAAACCATTTGTATTCATCAAATGGGTTAAGGCGCATGTTCTTGATTTTCACTGCGAAAATGCTTGTTGTGTCTATACTGATTGCCTGGTAAACTTCAGCAGGAGTAGTAAACTCGATAACTTTTACAACGTCAGGATTAAAAACATGACCGGCTAAAAGGTCGATAGCCGTATTGGCAGTGCCGCTTACCAGGGTACGGATAAACCCGTTAAGTCCTTTAAAATTTACCCCGGATTCACAACGGTTAAGAAAATTGTTAATTTCAACCTTAGTAGTATAATGTGTACTTTGAATCACCATCTGATCGAGTACATCGAGCAAATAATTCCATTGGGCAATTTCGATGTAGCCGTTAATACCTATTAAATCGCGGAATTTACGCAGTTCATTTACACTCTCTCCCAATAATATCTGGTTCAGGTAATTAACCAGGTATTGCGAGGCGGGAGGGGTTCCGATACTGAAATCCTGCATACGGAGTATGCTGGCAAAATGCATTTTCTGTTCCTCATCAACCAACTCGGTATCCATCAGGAAATTGAGCCGTTCCTTGAATGCCTTATTACGGGCGCTATATTCGAAAGCTTTAGAATTTTCGTGCGGGTATATCATTAAAGCAACATCCACATAGCCCGGAATTGCTTCCTTAAGCTCCAGCATGGCTTTATTTATATTCAGTTCCTGGCGTGAAGGGTCAACCGGTTCCTGGTGGCATAAATGAACAAAATTTTTCAGGCTTTTAAATACCCAATCCGGTATAAAATTCTCTGATCTTTCACCCAGGGCGGCAAATAACGAGATAAATCCTTTTGCTTCTGCCGTGAGTTTAATCTTGGGAATTCCTGTAATTTGCATAACTATGGTAGTTTAATAAAACTATGCAAAGATAATGCTTATTCAAAAATGAATTTTGAAGCGGACATTCAGACTGGGATTTCAGGCCAACCGTCAACAGGAAAAGGTCATTGATTTGCAATCAGTAATCCTTTTAGCAACAATGTTGTAACTAAATGATATGCAATAGAGTATCTATAAATATCAATAAGACATTATGGATTTCCCGATTTCCCGGTGTATGCTTATACTTGGCAGCTTCAAAAGAATTAATTGGTGATTTTTAAGTGAAACACTTAGGTTTTTAAACCAAATTTTACCGCAATTAATATTAAATTATACTATTTTCTTGCTATTTCTTTTTCATTCACGCAGCTTCCTTTATTTTTGTATAAAATCCATTCCGATGATCACGTTTCTCTTATCCATCGTTGCCCTCATAGTTGGGTATTTTATTTATGGCAGGTTCACAGAAAAGGTTTTTGGAATCGAAACTACCAGGCCCACGCCTGCTATTACACAACCGGACGGCGTTGATTATGTTCCCATGAAATGGAGAAAAATATTCCTGATCCAGTTTTTAAATATTGCCGGGTTGGGACCTATATTTGGCGCTATTGCAGGAGCCGTGTGGGGACCGGTTGCCTTTGTTTGGATCGTTTTTGGTGCCATTTTTGCCGGTGCCGTTCACGATTTTATGTCGGGCATGATGTCGATGCGCATGAAAGGTCAAAGCATACACGAAATTGTCGGGAAATATATGGGCAATGGAGTAAAACATTTTATGAGCCTGTTTACGGTTGCTATGATGATACTGGTTGGAGCCGTTTTTATTATGGGCCCGGCTAAAATACTTTCGGGGCTTACAACCGGCTTTATGGGAGTAACAGCCTGGGCTACACTGATTTTTATTTATTATGTACTGGCCACCTTGTTGCCGATTGATAAACTGATTGGCCGGATTTATCCCTTTTTTGGATTTGCCATGCTGTTTATGGCCGTCGGAATCGGTGGCGCCATGATTGTGAATGGTTTGCCTATACCTGAACTGGTTCCGGCTAATTTTATAAATATGAACGCCGAGCCGTCTAAGTTTCCTATTTTCCCGATGCTTTTTGTCACCATTGCTTGTGGTGCTATTTCAGGATTTCATTCCACGCAATCGCCTTTGATGGCAAGATGTATAACCAATGAAAAATATGGTCGCCGAGTGTTTTACGGTGCCATGATTACCGAAGGCCTTGTGGCTTTGATATGGGCCGCCGTTGCCATGAGCTTCTTCGGTGGAGTGCGGGAGCTGAATGATGTTTTGGCCATACAAAAAGGGAATGCTGCCTGGATAGTAAATGAAATTTCGAATACGCTGCTGGGGCGTTTTGGTGCTGTGCTGGCAATCCTGGGTGTGGTTGCAGCTCCTATTACATCGGGAGATACAGCATTCCGTAGTGCCCGCCTTATTGTTGCCGATTTCTTTAAATTCGATCAGAAAAGTTTAAAAAACCGGCTGATACTTGTTGCCCCATTATTTACTATCGGGTTTTTACTTACACAAATCGATTTTGCAATTATTTGGCGCTATATGGCATGGTCGAACCAAACCCTGGCAACCATTGTGCTTTGGGCTATTACCATCTACCTGGCAACAGAACGGAAACTATTTTGGATATCGCTCATACCTGCCGTTTTTATGTCGGCTGTGGTGTCGGCTTATTTACTTGTGGCACCCGAAGGATTCGCAATTAATACTTTTTACGGGCAGGTCGCCGGGGTTTGTATAGCAGGAGTTCTTATGATATGGTTCCTGTGGTGGAACAATTTAGCGAAACAGCTTGCTCCTGTAAGTTTGCCCGAAAGAGATTCCATCTGATCAAGCCCTAGAAAGGAGCGAATCATATTATTAATACCTTTTTTTCTATCCTGACTTTATAAAATACTTTTCCAGTCAGGCAAAAGGCTGGATTCAATGAAGCACTTGCTTAATATAAGAATAGGTCCATCTGGGGACAATTTATTGCAAAGCGTATAACGCAAAAGTTGCCAGCCAATGGTCACCACCATAGTTCCCTGAAATTACATGGGGAAGGGTTACCTGAATAAAAGTGTCTGCCGTTTCTGCTAATTTCTTCTTTTGCGGATGTCCATCGGGCAAACACGATGCAATGCCTTTCATACACCAGGCCCGGCTAAGCGCCAGGCCATCGAGGTGTACAATCTGGTAATCTGTTCGGTCGCTGACTACCGGCAATTGAGTTAATTGTGTGATACTGCGTTTATCATTATACGAATTGAACCATTTTGTAAAAGCCTTCCTGTTTAATACCCTTCGCATTAAATCAGCCACTTCGAGAGACGGACTAAAAAAATCACTGCCATCCGGCTCAAAATAGGCCGGTACTTTTTTATTATTAAAGTAAAAAACAAGTGCTTTTTTTTCGATTGCATTGGCAAATGCCGTATCCCCGGAAGCCCGGGCCCAATCCAGGGCAAATGCCAGAGCAAATGCTGTATTTGGATGAACACCTGTTCGGTTTGCATAGGTCTGTTTTGGGAGATAGTCTTTCCAGAGCTTAACAATTGTTTGCGTGAGCGGCTTTAAGGCTTGATGCCATTGTTGTGCTTCATTGTTATCCCAGGTGAGCAATTCTTTGTCCAGTTGTAATATCCATGCCCATCCATATGTACGCTCGTACGTATTTGAAGCGGTATATTTTGAAAAATATTCCGATTCAGCTTTTATTTTTTTCTCCATGAAAGAGTTGGAAAGACAACTTATTATACTGTCTCTGATCGATATCTGAGGAAATTCTTTCAGCACTTTTACTAACAGCCAGTGGCCATGCACACTGCTATGCCAGTCGAGGCAACCATAAAATGACGGATGCAACTGCGATGGCAATAGAACATGATCGGCTATCCCATCCGACAAATGCGAGGTTTTATTAGGCCATTCCGTGTTAATACAATGCAATGGCATGCGGGCCAGTTTTAAAGCAATATCCTTAGTCAATATCTGGGCATTTGCCAGCAAGGAGCCCAGTAGCAATAATAAAATCAATACTTTTTTCATTTTAAACTTTCTTAATCATTTAACTTCCCCCCTGTTCGCGTCTTGTTTTCTGATGCGTGCAGGTACTATCCTTGATAAATCTATTTCAAATGTAGTAATTATTGCTTTACTGAAATTCATTCTGACTTGTATTTATTCCTCCTCGTCTGCACTTATCTTCGAAATTATTTTCGAAAGCCAGGAATTAAGGAGTTATTGATATGGATGTATGCGCATGCTTATGAAGAAAAGGCACATGCTAACTGCACGTGCCAGGAAATTTGACTGGAACAAGTCTAGAAAAAAGTCATGCACGAAGAGGGTTCTCTCTATCGCTTCAATCCCTTAATTTCCCTACCTTTGCACCTTGCTAAATACTGCAGCATGGAAAACAACTTATTCGTTTACAATACTTTATCGCGCCAGAAGGAGCTATTTGTTCCGATAGACGCACCACATGTAGGCATGTACGTTTGCGGGCCAACCGTTTATGGCGATGCACACCTGGGGCATGCACGTCCGGCCATCTCCTTCGACCTGGTGTTCCGCTACCTGCGCCACCTGGGTTACAAGGTGCGTTATGTCAGAAATATTACCGATGTCGGCCACCTCGAAAACGATGCCGATGAAGGTGAAGATAAAATTGCTAAAAAAGCGCGCCTCGAACAGCTGGAACCTATGGAAGTGGTTCAGCTTTTTACTGATCGCTACCATGCTGCCATGGATAAACTTAATGTTTTGAAACCCAGTATTGAGCCACGAGCCTCCGGACATATTATCGAACAAATTGCCATGGTGAAAACCATACTGAATGCCGGAATGGGTTACGAAAGCATGGGTTCGGTATATTTTGACGTAGAGAAATACAACCAGTCTCATAATTACGGCATCCTTTCGGGACGCATAGTTGAAGATCTCTTATCGAACACACGCAAACTCGAAGGTCAGGAGGAGAAACGTAACAGCTTTGATTTTGCTTTATGGAAAAAGGCACAACCCGAACATATTATGCGCTGGCCTTCGGAATGGAGCGATGGTTTCCCGGGCTGGCATCTTGAGTGTTCAGCCATGAGCACCAAATACCTTGGCGAACAATTTGATATACATGGAGGTGGAATGGATCTGCTTTTCCCGCATCACGAAAGTGAAATTGCACAGAGTACCGTTTGCAACCATAAAACACCGGCTAAATACTGGATGCACAATAATATGATCACCATAAACGGGCAGAAGATGGGGAAATCATTAGGCAATTTTATTCAGCTTGATGAATTCTTTGCAGGGCAGCATGCTGCCCTGCAACAAGCCTACAGCCCGATGACAGTGCGTTTTTTTATCCTCCAGGCACATTACCGCAGCCCGCTCGATTTCAGCAACGAAGCTTTGCAGGCCTCAGAGAAAGGATTTCAACGGCTGATGAAAAGTATAGCAACCATCGAAAAACTGGTTCCGGCTAATAAATCAACTGTTGATATTGCAGCACTACAGGCGAAATGTTACGAGGCCATGAACGACGACCTGAATAGCCCCATTCTGATCGCTCATCTTTTTGATGCTGCACGCATCATTAATTCAGCTTTCGATAAAAAAGAAAGTCTGTCCGCTTATGATATTGGCCTGCTGCGAAACATGATGCATACTTTTATTTTTGATATTCTTGGATTGTTACCTGAAAATGATCCGCAAGCCGGAAACCAGGTAATCAGTAACCTGGTTAATATTATCCTTGAACTTCGCCGGGAAGCACGTACCAATAAAGATTGGGCCACCAGCGACCGCTTGCGCGATGCGATAGCGCAGGCAGGAGTTATTATCAAGGATACGAAAGAAGGATCAACATGGGAGTTGGAGTAAAATAATGTTAGATGTTAGAGGTTTGATGTCGGATGTTCTGCCTCCGCTCGTAGAACCCCTTTCGAAATTGATGCTTTTGCGTTTACGAGTTACCCCAAACCCCAGAGGGGCTTTTTGAGAACGAGTATTTTTGATCTTTGAACGCGAAGCATTTGAACTTCAACATAAATCATTTGAACTTTGAACGCGATCCCGCCATGGCGGGAGAACTTTTCACCCTTTCATAAACAGCTACAAATTTATCATGCAAAAAGAACTGCTTGCTTTTATTGAAAAATTCGATTCGGTAGTACAGCCACTTACCAAAGAATCATCATTGGCATATTGGAATGCTTCCATCAGCGGGAATGAAGAAGACTGGAAAAAATCGGAAGAACTTACTATTGAACTCACTAAGGTTTTCGCCAACAAAGAGGATTTTGCTGTACTGAAACGGATTAAAGAATCGGGTACCATTACCGATGAAGTGCTGAAACGCCAGCTCGATGTATTGTATAATGCATACCTTGGGAACCAGGTTGATACAACTTTGTTGAATAGCGTAATATCTTTGCAAACCGAAATTGAACAAAAGTATTCGAATTTCCGTGTTGACGTGAATGGTAAAAAAATCACGGACAATGAGGTAGAAGATATTTTAAAAACCTCCACCAATTC
Organism: Lentimicrobiaceae bacterium; assembly: GCA_041660125.1. Taxonomy (GTDB): domain Bacteria; phylum Bacteroidota; class Bacteroidia; order Bacteroidales; family UBA4417; genus UBA4417. The sequence goes on along the minus strand of JBAZWY010000013.1, from coordinate 99,040 downwards.
CTCAGAGTTAAAACAGGTTTGGGAAGGGCATAAGGCAATAGGGCCTGTTGTAGCCCTTGATATCATTAGTTTAGTGAAAAAACGCAATGAAATAGCCAGCCAGTTGGGATTCAACAACTATCACGAAATGAGCCTGAAGCTCAGTGAGCAGGATCCCAGGGAAATCAGCAAATTATTTGATGAACTGGATCAGTTGACCCGCGATTCGTTTGCCGGCTTAAAAAGTGAAATTGACATGTTTTTGGCAAAGCGCGACCATGTAAACAGGGATGAATTGATGCCCTGGCATTATCAGAATCGTTTTTTCCAGGAGCCACCTGCAATCTACAGCATTGACCTTGATAAATATTATAATGATCAGGATATAGAAGCTCTGACAAAAGATTATTATACGAGTATCGGCTTGGATATCAATGAGATGCTGGCCAACAGCGACCTGTACGAAAAACCCGGTAAAAACCAGCATGCCTATTGCATCGATATTGATAACCTGGGTGATGTTCGCGTGCTTTGCAATATCAAATCCAATCAAAACTGGATGGGAACCATGCTCCACGAATTCGGCCATGCCAATTATGATAAATACATTGATCATCAATTGCCATTCACGCTTCGCAATCCGGCTCATACTTTTACAACAGAAGCCATTGCCATGTTTTTCGGCCGTATGTCGTCGAATGCCGGGTTTTTAGTTGATATGAAACTTGCCGAAACAACTGATGCAGGCAAAGTTGCTGCCGAAAGCTTCAAAGTGCTAAGGCTCGAACAACTGACCTTCAGCCGTTGGGCACAAGTGATGTATCGATTCGAGAAAGCATTATATGAAAATCCGGATCAGGATATGAATACGCTTTGGTGGGATTTGGTTGAAAAATACCAGATGATCAAGCGTCCGGTGAACCGGAACGAACCCGATTGGGCCAGCAAAATCCACATTGCCACTTCACCCTGTTATTATCATAATTACCTTCTTGGTGAGTTACTGGCATCACAACTTAACCATTACATTGCAGCTACAATACTAAAATCTGAAGATTTCAGACAAGACTATTATGGCAGAAAGGAAGTTGGTGATTATTTGAAAGAAAACGTGTTTAAACCCGGAGCCCGTTATAGCTGGAACGAAATGATCGAAAGAGCTACAAGCGAACAGCTTACTGCCAGGTATTATGCTGAGCAGTTTGTGAATTAACCCGGAATTACCTGGCTTACCAAGCTGTTAATCAATATTATTCGCATTAAAAAAACCCGGTACCATTCTGATTCCGGGTTTTTTTGTCAAGGTAACGGGAAGACTATTTCGAGAGCACTTCTTCAAGTTTTTTCGTTAAAGCCTCACCGCGAAGGTTACTGGCAATTATTTTCCCCTCTTTATCGATAAGGAAGTTAGCCGGAATTGACATTACGCCATATTGTTTTGCGGCTGCATTCTCCCAGCCGATAAGGTCACTCACTTGGGTCCAGGTTAGATTATCCTTGGTAATTGCGGCTATCCACTTATCTCTATCGGTATCGAGCGATACTCCCAAAACTGTAAAACCTTTGCTGTTAAACTTCTTAAAAGCTGCAACAACATTCGGGTTTTCAGCCCTGCAGGGACTACACCACGATGCCCAGAAATCGACCAGAACCACATGGCCTTTTAAACTGCCCAGGCTGATTGGCTTCCCGGTTGTATCATTCATGGTGAACTCCGGGGCAGATTGACCCGGTTCAACGGTACCGAGGATGGTTTCGCGTTCGGCAAGTTTCTTTGCATAAGCCGAATTTGCAATTGAGGGATCCATGGCTTTATTGAAGGCTTTAATGTCGTCGTAAGTATATGCCCAGGCACTGCTAAGTATAAGGTATGGAGCAACAACGCTCTTTACGTTCTTTAATGCATAACTCTTTGTAAATAATGGTAATGCATTCTGTAACGAATCCAAGGCATCGCTATAAGTTTTCATGGCAACAGTATCCTTTATTTCTCTTGCTTTCATGAAATTTCCATAGATTTCATTCATTTTTGTTTCATTTGCCGCTTCTTCTTTCCGGTATGTTAAATACAGGTCGTGAGTCGCTGAACCAGTAACCACTGATTTGTCAATACTATCGGCATATACCTTCATGGTTAAGGCATTGTTCTCGATAAAGAATGCGAATGCTCCATCTGAATTTTTTAGTTTGAGATAATACATTTCGGGCATATCCACTTTCCCGGTAAAAGAAAATTTGCCTTCTTTAATCTGCACTGAATCGGCAGTAATCATTTTTCCTTCTTCGCGTTTTTTCAGCAGGATCCATCCGCTATCGGCTCCTATTATGGTACCATCAATAGAGTAACCATCCGTTTTTTTCGTGCTGCATGAAACAACTGAAAATAAAACAGCAAAAATAATGCTGCCTGCAAGTAATCTTTTCATATGGTTTTGTTTAGAGGTTATTTTGGCGTAAAAGTATGGTTTTTTGTTTTAGAAAAGCCTATGTGGGACTTCAGATTGCACTTAAGCTAAACGTCTATACTCGGGTTGATACTTTGAACCAATATGTGAACAGGACAATGCTTCAATTATTTATCCTTCCTTGGCGCGAATATGTATTCGATCAACATAATAAACAGGAAGGTGAACAACGAACTTACAATAATACGTAATAATGTCTGCCAGAATTCATCAAAGCTAAATACATCCAACATATTAAGAAACATTTGATGCGCGAGAATCATCAACAGGGCATAGGTCATAAACCATTTGAGCCCCATTTGTTGTAACTTGGGTTGCGTGGTAATATCATAATCGGGTTTTTCGCCAACAATTTTAATAATATAGGGTCTCATAAATCCTGCAAATACAGTACTGGCAGCATGCAAACCCATTGTGCCGCTAAAAAGATCAACTGTTAAACCGGTAGCTAGTGACAATAAAAGTAAAAGCCATCCGGGTGTTTCGAACGGGAGCAGCAGGATAAATAAAATATACACATACGGATTCAGAAACCCATAGAAATTAATCTTATTCATGACCAGGACCTGGATTAAAATCAATGCTATAAATCTGGAAATATTTACAAATACCAGCCTATTCATCTTTTTCTCCTTCCGTGCTTTTTTCGAGCGATTCCTGTTCTTCTTTCATCAGGTTTCTAACAACATATACGTATTGTAAGGCATTAAAATCAACGCTGAATTTGAAAGGAATGGTATAGAAATGATCGCCCTGTTCGACCCTGAAGTCGGAGATTGTTCCAATCAGAATGCCAGCCGGGAAAATGTTTGAAAAACCACTGCTGACAATGGTATCGCCTCTTGCTATTTTAACGTGGGCCGGGATATCAACCAAAGTGCCATACCGGTGATCGACACCGTTCCAGACAATGGTTCCCATCTGGTTGTTTTTTAATATCCGGCCACTGATGCGCGTTTGTTTGTTCAGAAGGCTCATTACCCAGCTGAAGTTTTCCGAAACATTTACAACAGTACCCACAATACCATGTGAAGTTATTACGGCCATATCCTTTTGAATGCCGCTACGACTACCTTTATCGAGCATGATATAATTGTTGCGCTTTCCAATCGTGTTGAGTACAACTTTAGCAACAACATACTTGTATTGCTGCTTGTAAAGTGTATCATTTACCCAGAAACTGTTTGTATCATTCCTCAGATAGGAAATGCCTTTCATCTGCCTGAGCATTGCATTTTCACTGGCTAGCTGTTCGTTAATAGTGCGGAGGTTCAGATAATCGGTAACATTGCTGATACCGATATAAAAACGGCCGGTAACGCGATTTCCGGCTTTCAAAATTGCCGAACTCTGATAATACGTCGAGTTAACCAGCAGGGTTATTGAAAAAAACTCGAGCAGCAGAAACAACAACAGGAAATGATACCGGATAATGAAAACCAGGATATTGCGCATAGTTGGCTACGGTATCGTGTGTTAAACGGTATTATTTGATTTAAGAACAAGGAACACCGATTAACGATTTGTGATGTAAGAGGAGTCGAAGTCTGAAACTTCTTCTTATAAAATCAAAAATCGTTAATCCTTGTTCGATATTCAAATTGTATATTAATATTTTTGAGCAGAAACTATTTAATAAGGAAGGTAAACTTGTCAAAATTCTTTAAAGCTATACCTGTACCACGTGCAACAGCGTGCAAAGGATCGTCGGCAACATGAATCGGTAATTTGGTTTTCATGTGTATTCGTTTGTCGAGTCCACGAAGCAACGAACCTCCGCCTGCCAGGTAAATACCGGTTTTGAAAATATCGGCAGCCAGTTCGGGAGGTGTCATTTCGAGGGCATTTAGCACAGCGGCTTCAATTTTCGAAATGGATTTATCAAGCGCATGAGCAATTTCGGCATAGTTTACATAAATCTCTTTCGGAATTCCGGTAAGCATATCGCGGCCATGAACAGCATAATCAGGTGGCGGGTTATCAATTTCGGTAAGAGCTGATCCCACTTCAATCTTGATCAGTTCCGAAGTACGTTCGCCAATATTAATATTATGCTGTTTGCGCATGTATTCTTCAATGTCGGCATTAAAATCGTCGCCGGCAATTCGAATGGATTTGTTGTTCACGATGCCACCCAGTGCAATAACGGCAATTTCGCTGGTACCACCACCAATATCAATAACCATGTTTCCGGTAGGTTCGAGTACATCAATCCCGATGCCGATAGCAGCAGCCATGGGCTCGTGGATAAGCCGTACTTCCTTGGCTCCTGCCTGCTCAGCCGAGTCTTTTACCGCGCGTTCTTCCACTTCGGTGATGCCCGACGGGATACATATAACCATTCGCAACGCAGGAGGGAAAAGGCTTCGGCTTGGTCCGATCATTTTGATAAATTCACGGATCATATATTCCGCCGATTGGAAATCGGCAATTACTCCGTCACGCAAAGGGCGGATAGTTTTAATGTTTTCGTGAGTTTTGCCATGCATCATCTGTGCACGTTTACCTACAGCAAGTACTTTGCCTGTACTTCTTTCAATAGCGATGATCGAAGGTTCATCAACAACTACTTTGTCGTTATATATAATAATGGTATTGGCCGTGCCAAGATCCATTGCAATTTCTTTGGTAAGAAATGAAAAAAGTCCCATGAGTTCGTATTCTTCCTTTTTTTAAAATGTGTGTTTTATTCTTTGATATATCCTTGTTCAAATCCTGATTTTAGTTTAATGCTTGAAATGCCTGATACCTGTAAAAGCCATTATCATTTCATGCTCGATGCAATACGTAATGGTATCCTGATCGCGTACCGAACCTCCAGGCTGAATCACAGCGGTAATTCCTGCATTGTATGCCAGTTCAACAGAGTCAGCAAACGGGAAGAAGGCATCCGAAGCCATTACAGCACCATGCAGATCAAGGCCAAATTCAGCAGCTTTTGATATGGCGTGTTTCAGTGCATCAACCCTTGAAGTCATCCCACATCCGGCACCCAATAACTGCCTGTTTTTTGCCAGTACAATGGCATTGCTTTTCAAATGCTTAACAATGATATTGGCAAAAAGCAAATCCTGAACCTGTTGTTCATCAGGATGAGTAGTTGTGACAATCTGAAGGTCAGTTACCGTTTCGGTATGCGTATCCTTTAACTGTTCAATTACTCCGTTAAGAACTGACTTAAATTGTTTTGCCTGAAAATCAACCGGTTTAATCTGCAAAATTATTCTATTTTTCTTTGACTTTAAGAGTTCAAGTGCATTATTTTCAAAATCTGGTGCAATTATTATTTCGAAGAACAATTTATTCACTTCTTCGGCGGTTTCCAGATCAATAATCCGGTTGGCAATTACCACTCCTCCAAAAGCTGAAACCGGGTCGCCGGCAAGCGCATCGAGCCATGCTTGTTTCAGTGTTGAATGGCTGGCAACGCCACATGCATTAGTATGTTTGATAATAACAAACGTTGGTTCTGTAAATTCGCGGATCAGAGCCAGGGCCGCCTCCAGGTCAACAAGGTTATTGTATGAAATAGCTTTACCGTTGAGTTGATCAAATATTTCGGTCAAATCGCCATAAAAAACTCCCTCCTGATGCGGATTTTCGCCATAGCGAAGCACTTCATTTTTAGTTATACTTTGCTTGAATGCTTTGATATCCGTCTTACGGTTGAAATAATTAAAAATGGCGGTGTCGTAATGCGACGACACGTTGAAGGCCTGTGAAGCAAAATAATAGCGGTCGTTCAGATCGCTGGTTCCTTTTTTCTCATCCAACAGCTTTATCAGGTCGTTGTACTGATCGGCCGAAGAAACTATAATAACATCATTATGGTTTTTAGCTGCAGCTCTTATCAGTGAAATTCCACCGATATCAATTTTTTCAATGATATCTTCTTCCCGGGCTCCTGAAGCAACTGTTGCTTCAAACGGATAGAGATCAACAATCACAAGGTCGATAGGAGGAATTTCAAATTCAGCAGCTTGTTTTACATCTTGTTCTTCTTCGCGCCTGAACAATATCCCTCCGAATACTTTAGGATGTAGTGTTTTTACACGACCACCGAAGATTGATGGGTAAGATGTTAGGCTTTCGACAGTAATTGCATTAATCCCAAGGCCACAGATAAAGTCATATGTTCCTCCTGTAGAATATATGGTGATGCCCAAAACGTCCAATTTATGAGCTATTTCGTCAATATGGTCTTTATGATATACTGAAATGAGTGCTGATCGGATGACTTTTGTAGTATTCATGGGTATTGTAACTTTTTTGATTGAGTTTGCAATTTAATAAAATTTTAGGGCAGGTTTTAAAGGAGAACGCTAAAAACAGTCATTAATTATTGATTGTGCATGATTATAGTAAATAACATTAAAATTGTATGTAATTTTACCACAGAGTAACGATATTGTTTTCTTTTTTTTTGATGTGGGCAATGGAAATATGTTTTAACGCAAGAAACTCAGGTACCCGGCGCAATGCACCCGGCACATTTTGCTACGAAGGCAGTGATCGTTCAATAGTATTACAAATTCAATAAATTATTTAGAAGTCATGCTTTATCTGAGGTTGATCCGTGAATCGTTTGCATTTGCAATGCAGGCAATTGTTGCCAATAAAGTCCGTACTTTTTTGTCGCTCCTGGGTATTACAATAGGAATATTTTCTGTTATTTCGGTGCTTACCGTTTTCGATAGCATTGAAATGAAATTGCGAAAAAATATTGAGGAACTGGGTAGCAATGTTCTTTTTATACAAAAATGGCCTTGGGCGATGGGTGGTTCGGATTATGCCTGGTGGGAATATATGAAGCGTCCTGAATCACGCCTTCAGGAAATGGAAGAAATCCAGAAACGCAGTAATTTAGCTGATGCAGCAGCCTATTATGTGGCTACCAACCGTAACATCAAGAATAACGGAGTTACCTTCGAAAATGCTACCATCATCGGCGTATCCCAGGATTATGAAAAAGTGGATGTGTTAAACATTGTTCAAGGAAGGTATTTTTCATATTCGGAGTCGCAAAGCGGTAGCCCTGTTGCTATTGTGGGCTCTAAAATAGTTGAGGAATTGCTGGATAATACACCTGATCCTATCGGGAAAGAGTTAACTGTTTTTGGAAGAAAAGTTCAGATCATTGGCCTTTTTGAAAAAGAAGGAGATAATGCTTTTGGCGGTTCAAAAGATAGCTGGTTGATGCTTCCTGTTAATTTTGCACGCAACTTCATTGATCTGAATAGCGATAACATAGGTTCGTCTATCATGGTGAGAGGTAAACCGAATATCACCAACGAAGCCCTTCGCGACGAGCTTACAGGGATCATGCGGTCAGTACGAAAAATTAAACCTACGGCTAAAGATAATTTCGCAATTAACGAAACAAGCATTATCACCAAGGGGTTCGACCAGATATTTGGTGTTGTTGCCATTGTTGGATGGATAATAGGCGGATTTTCGTTGCTGGTTGGCGGTTTTGGTATTGCCAACATTATGTTTGTTTCAGTAAAGGAACGTACTGCACAGATTGGTATCCAGAAATCACTGGGAGCCCGCAATGCATTTATCTTGCAACAATTCCTTTTCGAAGCCATATTTTTATCCATGTTGGGAGGCTTATTTGGCTTGCTGCTTATTTATATTGGAACGGTAATCGTAACTAATTTTGCCGGCATGGAATTGGTCCTCAGCATTAAGAATATTATTCTCGGCCTTTCGGTTTCAGCATTTATCGGATTGGTATCAGGATTATTTCCTGCATGGTCGGCTTCGCGCCTCGACCCGGTGGAAGCAATGCGTTCCACTTTTTAATAAAGTATTTCAGGGATTCCGCTTTTATAAGAGATAATTTCTGATATAGCTATTGTACCATAAATAAAAAAACAATAAAATTGTAGTTTGATAAGTGTGTGTATTAAACTTCAGATTTTAAACTGTTTTAAAACTGTTGAATATACTATTGAAAAAGGATCAAATGGTTTTGATTTTAGAAAAAATCAGAAAATCAGTGAATTGCTCATACTTTATAAATTGTAATTCGTTGAACCTTGCTCATAACTCAAAACAAGCTGATTTAAAGTTAAAAACAGGCTTTAAATGAGTTGTTTTTGCTGAAAGCCTACCATATGGAAAAACGCTGGGTATTAAAACAAAAAGGTAATGCATCCCTTGTTTCGGGTATTGCCGGAGCGCTGGGACTTGAAAATGCCTTGGCTGAATTGCTTGTTCAACGAGGCGTTACCAGTTTTGACGAAGCAAAAGCATTTTTCAGGCCCGATCTTTCGCAGTTACACGATCCTTTCCTGCTCAACGACATGGACAAAGCCATTGATCGTATCGAAACTGCCAGAGCCAATGGACAAAAAATTATGGTTTATGGTGATTACGATGTTGATGGAACCACTGCTGTTTCGCTGGTATATGCTTTTTTGAAAGAAAACGGATTTGAACACCTTGATTATTATATTCCCGACAGGTATAGTGAGGGTTATGGGATTTCATTCCAGGGAATTGATTATGCCCGGAAGGAAAATTTCTCACTGATTATAGCACTTGATTGTGGAATTAAATCAGTCGATAAGGTTAAATATGCCACGGAACGTGGAATTGATTTTATTATCTGCGATCACCACCGGCCGGGCGACGAATTACCAGAAGCAATAGCAGTGCTCGATGCCAAACGAATTGATTCGACCTATCCGTTTGACGAACTTTCGGGCTGCGGTGTAGGATTTAAACTGATACAGGCTTATGCCCAAACGCATGATATCCCTTTCGATACCTTGTATAAATACCTCGACCTTGTTACCATCAGCATTGCTTCGGATATAGTTCCTATTATTGGTGAAAACCGGATACTTGCCCATTTCGGGTTAAAACTTATCAATACAAACCCACGACCCGGAATTGAATCCATATTGGGCGTTGCCAATATTGTCCGCAAAGCAGAGGATGAGATTAAAACGGACGGGGAAGATGCAGGATTGCTTTTCAGCCGTGAACTCACCATCAGCGATATGGTTTTTGTGGTTGGACCGCGCATTAATGCAGCCGGGCGTATCGAAAGCGGGCGTAATTCAGTAAAACTGCTGGTTTCGCCTGATATGGAAACTGCAGCCGGTATTGCCCAGACGATCGACGATTTTAATACTGAACGCCGTACGCTTGATACACAAATCACCCTGGAAGCCCTTGATATTATTAGTAAAGATGATAAACTCCGCAAAGCCAAGGCAACCGTTGTTTTTAATCCCGAATGGCATAAAGGTGTAATCGGGATTGTTGCTTCACGGTTAACCGAAACCTACTATCGACCAACTGTTGTATTAACGCAATCGAATGGACTAATAACAGGCTCGGCCCGTTCAGTTAAAGATTTTGATGTGTACGATGCCATCGATGCTTGCAGCGATTTGCTGGAACACTTTGGCGGGCACATGTACGCAGCTGGTCTATCCATGAAACCCGAAAATCTGAAACCATTCAGGGAAAGGTTTAACTCGATAGTTTCGGCCAGTATTACGGATGAAATGCTGATACCAGAAGTAGAAGTTGACCTTGAAGTGAATCTGAACCAAATCACACCCAAATTCCTGCGAATATTGAAGCAGTTTGCCCCATTCGGTCCGGGGAATATGTCACCGGTTTTTATGACCCGCGATACCGTTGATTCCGGCCATGCCCGTATTGTCGGTAAAAATCATGTTAAAATGACTGTTTATCAGGAATCGGTGCGCAGTGATCCTTATTCGGGAATTGCTTTTCAGCAAGGTGAGAAATTTGATCTGATCCAAAAAGGACAAAGCATGAATATCTGCTACCATATCGAAGAAAACGAATGGAATGGAGTTAAGAATATTCAATTAAATATTAAGGATATTCGGTTTACGGATGATAATCAGTAGAGCGAGTGCAATTTTATTTTATATGGGAATTAAACGGGTATTCACTAATCAGATAAAGTCGAATTGATTTAGTGATCATTCTGCTCGAAAAATCTGTAAATTTGTAAAAAGAAAAGACATGCTCACAAAAGACAAAATAAAAAAGTCAATCGATACATTGCCTGATAATTTAACCATTGACCAGGTGATAGACAGAATGATTATGCTGGATAAAATTGAACAGGGATTAAAGGATGTTGAAGACGGGAATATTTATACTACTGAAGAGGTTAAAGAAAAGCTTAACAAATGGTTAAAGTAATTTGGACAGCCAGATCTTTGAAAGACCTTGAAGAAATCGGTGATTATATCTCCAAAGATTCCTCAAAATATGCAAAATTGACCCTTGAAAAGCTTATCGAAATGGCTAGACTTATTGAAGCCAATCGGTTAATCGGAAGAATTGTTCCAGAAGTTGGACAAAACGATATCAGGGAAATTATTACAGGTAACTACCGGATTATATATCAAACCAAGACGAAAGAGTCCGCTTTTATTTTGACAATTCACCACAGTTCAAAATTGCTTTCGAATAATCCTGCTTTTAAGAAAAAGTAAGTCGGCTTTTTTTGCTTCAACAGTCCTTCTGTGACAGCAACTAGCAACTTAAAAACAAATCTTATCTCGAAGTATTCTATCTCCCCACCCATCTTCTTGTGTTAGAAACTGCAGCAGGTCTTGGTGCCTGGTGTCCTGAATTTCCTCTTCCCTGCTGTTTCTTTTCTTTGATAGGATTATGATCCATCAAAGGGAAAGGATGATTATCAATAATGGGAATTCTTTTGTTTATCAGTTTTTCCACATCGCGCAGGAATTCCTTTTCTTCGGCATCACAAAACGAATAGGCAGTACCTTTTGCTCCGGCTCTTCCGGTTCGGCCGATACGGTGAACGTAGGTTTCGGCAATATTCGACATTTCAAAATTGATAACATATTCCAGGTCATCCACATCAATGCCACGGGCAGCAATATCAGTAGCCACTAAAACCCGGGTGGTTTGTGCCTTGAAATTTGTCAACGCACGCTGACGGGCGTTTTGTGCTTTATTGCCGTGAATTGCCTCAGCTGTAATATTGTTTTTCAACAGGATTTTCACCACTTTGTCTGCACCATGCTTGGTACGTGTGAAAACAAGGGCGGTTTTAATATCCTTGTCTTTTAAAATATTTACCAGTAAAGAATTTTTATTTCCTTTATCGACAAAGTAAACAAACTGATTGATAATATCAACCGTTGACGAAACCGGTGTTACCGAAACTCGTGAAGGATTTTGCAATATGGTGGCTGCAAGTTTAACAATTTCAGCCGGCATGGTTGCTGAAAAGAAAAGAGATTGCTTCTTTTTCGGCACTAAGGCTATTATTCTTTTCACATCGTGAATAAATCCCATATCGAGCATGCGATCGGCTTCATCAAGGACCAGGATTTCCACATCACGCAAGTTCATAAACCCCTGGTTTATAAGATCCAGCAGGCGACCAGGTGTTGCGATAACAATATCGACACCACGAAGTAAAGTTGAAGTTTGAGGATTTTGATTAACACCACCGAAAATAACCGTATTGGTTAATCCTGTGTAGCGGCCGTATGCGTTGAAACTTTCGCCGATCTGTATAGCGAGTTCTCGTGTGGGTGTAACGATAAGGCTTCTTATTTTCCTTTTCCTGTCATAAACTTTATTTGCACTTAACAGTTGAAGTATAGGGATGGCAAATGCGGCCGTTTTTCCTGTTCCGGTTTGTGCACTGCCGATGAGGTCGGTGCCGCGTAAAATAATAGGTATTGATTCTGCTTGTATGGGGGTTGGAATAGTATATCCTTCTTCTTTTACAGCTTTTAAAATGGGTTCAATGAGGTTTAGTGATTCGAATTGCATAAATGGTTTAGTAATGAAATATAAATTAAGAGAACAGACAAGGTTCTCAGAAATTCTTTCGCACAGCAAAGTTTTAATCGTTAGAAATTGGGAATACGCATTCCCAAATTAAGTGCCCGGAAGAATTCAAGGCAACATTCATAGGGTTGATCCCCTGTTCGCTCGTCTTAGATTGCGAATGTCAGTTAATGCGGCAAAGGTAGGCTTTTTATTGATACTATGTACAAACTCATTGAAAATGAGATATTTTGGGACAAGAAGAGTAGTTTGAGAATAAAAGGCATCCTGTTGAAAGTAAAAAAACTGCCTGCTATCCTTATAAATCAACTTATTGTTTTATAATTATTTTCGGAACAAAGTCTTTTGAATTCTCTTCAATGTATATGAGGGCTTTGTGCCCAAACACATGTTGCTAATGCTATAAATAATAAACTGGTATATAGTTTATTCATAATTTTAGTTTTAAAATGCTCTGATGGCTCGGACAAAGGCAGATGTGTTTTTTGGATTTGAGAAATACGTGTTGTTTGAGAAGATGACACCCCAGTAGTTATCTTTACTGTCCTCAGTAGAACTTTGGTAAGCTGCATTATTTTGAATGCCATCTATGAAAGGCCACTCCAGGTACAATAATTCCAATTCATACTTTGAAGGGAGATACCAATCTCCATAAGTAATACCATTTACAGTTACTGAATAATCAGCACAAACTTTAGCGGCAAAATTTCCTGTAAAATTATCTGTCATTTGGGATGCAACTATCATTGCAGTATTCATAGCGCCTGCACCCAAACCATCTCCAGTAGCTCCAGTAGCTCTAGTTTGTCCATTATACCATTGGATTAAACCTTGGTCTGTTGGAGATGCTATTAAACCATGTTGTCCATTATCATAAATATAAAAAACAATACCACCACCATAACGTTCATTAACATAATGAGTATTTGCTAAAGTACTTATGGTTGTACCAGCGATGTTAATTCCACTCCCAGCTGTTAAAATATTTTGCTTATTGTTCCAATTCGCAATATTTGTTGTGGTAATTCCATTTGCAGCCGAAGCTACAAATAAGGGATCTGTTTCGGTAATTGTTCCAACTGTTTTTGCATATAAAGCATAAGGCACACTTAATAATTGACTGGTGCCGGTAATGCTATAACCAGAACCTCCGGAAGGATCTGTTTCTGCTTTTATAAAAAAAGGACCATGTGCCCAATCGATAGCAGCAAAAATTCCTGAAATGACGGTTCCTGTACCTATTTCTAAGCTTACTAATCCATTTATATTGGTAGTCGGAGTTTGGGTTTCAACATAAACTGGCACCATACCGCCCATGGCAGAACCTTGTAAAATACTTATTTGCATACCAACACTAGTTGAAACTAACAAAGCATTACTACTGTTTCTTATAATGGCTTGATAACTCATTTTTTGAGGCGGCGATTGCGCATATAAACTCGTGTAAAATAAAACGAGAGCTATAATTGTTAACAGTTTCTTCATCTGAATTAGTTTTTAATGATTTTAAAAGTCTTAAGTTCTTTGTTGCCCTGGATTATTTTTAGAAAATAATCTGCATCAGGAAGGTTGCTCAAAGCAATGCGGGTTTCATTACTGACTATTTTTGTATTCTCCAATAGTTTCCCACTGCCATCGTAAAGCTGATATAACATAGTTTGGATGCTGAGTGTAGCCGAAGCAACAACTTTTAAAATTACAAAGTCAGCAGAAGGATTTGGATAAACAGAGCATTGCAACGTAATGCCTTCAGTTTCTTCAAGTGCTGTTACAATAGAAATTTCGAAGGGTTGTTGAACACCTTGTGCCACTGAGCCACCTGTTCCGGTGTTGGTTGAATAAACTACCTGCCCAACTGAATAGCTCACCGATCCTCCGCTACCCGAAGCATTGCCGCCTGTCACTGGGACAGCTTCCTGTGCATGCAGAACAGTTAGCCCTACTCCCAAAAACAGTGTCGCAATTAATTTTACTTTTTTGTTTTTCATTTTAGAATTGTGAATCCAAGTTTGACGGGTAATATAAATTACATTCTTAAGAAATTTGACAATTAGGAACCTGATTATTGCAGGAATTTTTTATTATTATTTCATCGCTTCCGGGTTTTGGCCCGAATGATTTTATTGGCAAGGAAATACTTGTTTGAAGAAAGCAAAATACAAATGTTACTTATGCTTACGTTAAGCATGCAACTGCAATAAGGCCTTAGGATGATCTTCAAAATTTGACCCAGTAATGATTATGAATCATACCTGCTTCGGTCTCCGGGTAAGCTTTTATATGCATGCATCGTTATTTTTTTAACTAATGCCGGCAGTGTGCACCTGCCCATATAGATGAATGAGCTTCGAATATGATAGTACATATCAAATATATAACATTTTAGATTTAAAAAACTTAAAATACCAAAAAAAATAAATTCAACTTTCTTTGAACTCTTTGATTATCTTTATTTAGCTGGCATAGTAATTATCTAACGAGTTGAATTGCTGTGTCGGACAGTAAAATTTATTACCATAAATAACACGAATTATGGTTATGTAAGGAAATAGTCTCATTGCCTCAGTGAGTTCCGCGAGGCTCTTTTAAAATCAAATTAAAAAAGGTGTTTAAAACCTATTTAAGGGCAAATACTGTTATCTGCGAGGCAGATTTACCCTGTTTTTCAAAACCAGCTCAATTTCCTCAAGTTTTACATTCTTTGTTTTCAACAAAATAAGCAAGTGGTATAGCAAATCAGCAGCTTCGTTTTTAAAGAGTTCTTCGTTGTTATCCTTGGCTTCAATCACAAGTTCAACGGCCTCTTCCCCAACTTTTTGAGCTACCTTATTAATGCCTTTTCTGAAAAGTTTATTGGTATATGAATCCACATCATTTTCATCAATACGCTGATTAATGGTTTGTTGTAACTCGTATAAAAAACCTTTTGCGGTTTCTTCACTGAAACAGGTTGTTGATCCGGTATGGCAAGTTGGGCCTATTGGATCGGCCTTTATCAGGATAGTATCGTTATCACAGTCTATAAGAATGTCTTTTACAAATAAAAAATTGCCGGAAGTTTCACCTTTGGTCCACAACCTGTTTTTGCTGCGGCTGAAAAATGTAACCTTTCCTTCAGCCTGGGTTTTCGTGAATGCTTCTTCGTTCATATACCCAAGCATGAGCACCTGCTGGTTCTGGTAATTCTGAATTATTGCAGGTACTAAACCGTTTGTTTTACTGAAATCTATATGCATCGTACGGGTATTTTTTCGGTTTGTAAATAGTCTTTTAAATCGGGGATAGGGATTTCGCCAAAGTGAAAAATACTGGCAGCTAATGCTGCGCTGGCTTTGGTTTGCAGGAAAACTTCTTTAAAATGTTCCATTGTACCTGCACCGCCCGAAGCGATCACAGGGATATTGACAGCCTGGCTGACTTCGTTGGTTATATCAATGGCAAAACCGGTTTTCATCCCATCGTTATTCATGGAGGTAAGCAGGATTTCGCCTGCACCCAATTTCTCGACCTGTTTCACCCAATCCATTGTTTTCAGCTCAGTAGGAATTCTGCCACCATTTACATATACGATCCATTCATTATTGATAAAATTGGTATCAACAGCCACCACCACACACTGGCTGCCATACTGCTCAGCGATTTCGGTGATAAGTTCCGGGCGCTTAACGGCTGATGAATTGATGCTTACTTTATCGGCTCCGGCTTTAATAATAACCGAAACATCTTCGAGCGAATTGATCCCACCACCAACAGTAAACGGAATATTTATTTCCCTCGAAATCCTTTCGACCAGGGCGGAAAGCGTTTTGCGGTTTTCGTGCGTTGCTGTGATATCCAGGAAAACCAATTCGTCGGCACCTTCCTGCACATAGCGTTTCGCCAGCTCAACCGGATCGCCGGCATCGCGGATATCAATAAAATTGATTCCTTTTACCGTACGTCCGTCGCGGATATCCAGGCAGGGAATGATTCGTTTTTTCAGCATAATTTCCTTAATTCTTTCAAGGTGATTTTTTGCTCGTAAATCGCTTTCCCGATAATGGCCCCTTCGCAACCAATCTCAATCAACTTTACTACATCTTCAATGGAAGCAACTCCGCCGCTGGCTATCAGCCTGACTTTGGATTTATCCATGATTTCAACATACAATTCGTTTGAAGTTCCCTCCAGCATTCCGTCCTTCGAAATATCGGTACAAATAACGTATTGTACTCCTTTGTTTTCGTAATCGAGAATAAAATCAACCACATCTAGCGTGGAGGTTTCGAGCCAACCGTGTGTGGCGATTTTACGATTATTGAAGTCGGCTCCAAGTATGATTTTTTCAGGCCCATAAATGTCTAACCATTTCAGAAAAAGGTCTGAATTTTTAACAGCAATGCTTCCACCTGTAATTTGTGACGCTCCGTTTTCGAAAGCAATTTTAATATCTTGGTTGCTTTTTAGTCCACCTCCAAAATCGACTTTTAAGTTCGTTTTGGTGGCAATTTCGTTCAACACCCTGAAATTTACAATATGGTTTGATTTTGCGCCATCCAAATCCACAACATGCAGGAACCGGATTCCGTTGGCTTCAAACTGTTTGGCGACTTCCAACGGGTTTTCGTTGTATATTTTCTTCGTGGAATAATCGCCTTTGCTAAGTCTGACGCACTTACCTCCGATAATATCTATTGCGGGAATAATTCTCATTTAGGAATTTTTAAATGTTAAAAAGGTTAAACGCAAAGCGTTGCACTGAGCCTGCCGAACTGAACGCTAAGTGTACGCAGAGTGACGCAAAGATTATATTGATCCGTATTTCTCTGCGGTTCTCTGCGAAAATTCCTTTGCGTCCTTAGCGGTAGAAAACCCATCATAATTCTAAAAAGATTTTTAAGATTCGTTCACCAACCCATGCCGATTTTTCAGGGTGAAACTGCGTGGCGTAGAAATTGTCCTTCTGCATTGCCGCGCTAAAAGGCAGAATATACTGACAGGTGGCAATGGTGTCGTCGCTCAGTTCGGCATAGTAACTGTGTACGAAATAAACATTGTCCTCATCGGTTATTCCGTTAAATAACTTCCCTTTCAGGTTTTCAAGATTATTCCAGCCCATATGTGGAACCAGTTCATTGGGAGGGAATTTTTTAACATCCGCATTAAAAATACCTAAGCATTCTGTATCATTTTCTTCTGAATATTTACACATCAACTGTTGGCCAAGGCAAATGCCGAGTGTAGGTTGTTTCAATGATTTGATCAGTTCATCAAGATGATATTTTTTCAGATACTCCATGGCTGAACTGGCTTCGCCAACGCCGGGAAATACTACTTTATCAGCCGATAGAATTGTTTCCTTATCGTCAGTTACCTGGCAATCAAATCCTAATCGGCGAATGGCATTTTCGACCGATTTGATATTCCCTGCATTGTATTTTAGTATTGCGATCATAGCGTTCCTTTCGTGCTTGGAATCGAAAAATTACCTGTTTTGTTTATTGCCATCCGGATGGCTTTTGCAAATGCTTTAAAGATGGATTCTATCTTGTGATGCTCATTTTCGCCTTCAGCTTTGATATTCAGGTTGCATTTTGCATTATCGCTGAAGGATTTGAAGAAGTGGAAAAACATTTCGGCAGGCATTTCACCGATTTTTTCACGTTTAAATTCTGCGTCCCAAACCAACCAGGGCCGGCCACCGAAATCAATAGCCACCTGGGCCAGGCAATCGTCCATGGGCAGTAAAAAGCCATATCGCTCAATGCCTTTTTTGCTTCCCAAAGCTTGTAAAAATGCTTCACCAAGAGCGATGGCTACATCTTCAATAGTATGATGTTCATCGATATGAAGATCGCCATCAACTTTTATAACTAAATCCATATTCCCATGCCTGGAAATCTGTTCCAACATATGGTCGAAAAAGCCTAAGCCAGTAGAAATGGCACTTTTCCCAGATCCATCCAGGTTGAGTTCTATTTCGATATTGGTTTCGGAAGTTTTACGGATCACCTTTGATTTACGGGGTTCTGATTTCAGAAGTTGGTAAATATCGGCCCAACTTGAAGTGTTTAGAACTGCATCTTCAAGGGAATCCGTTCCCATATAAATGGCTTTACATCCCAGGTTTTTGGCCAGTTGAACATCTGTAATGCGATCCCCGATCACGTAGGAATCCGTCAGGTTAAAATTCCCTTTAAGATAATGCGTAAGCAGAGCAGTTCCGGGTTTGCGTGAAGGAAGGTTTTCGTGTGGAAATGATTTATCGATAATTATCTCAGCAAATTTAACTCCTTCGTTTTTGAAAGCCTGGATGATCTTATTCTGAGTCGGCCAGAATGTTTCCTGGGGGAAGGAAGTGGTTCCAAGTCCATCCTGATTGGTAACCATCACCAATTCGTAATCGAGTTCCTGTGCTATGCGGGAAAGATATTGGAAAACGCCGGGGTAAAACTCCAGTTTTTCCAGGCTATCCAGTTGCAAATCTATAGGCGGTTCAATCACCAGTGTGCCGTCGCGGTCGATAAATAATACTTTTTTCATTGGTTTTTTTCTACTATGAATTTGATCTCAGAATATCGATTAACGATTTTTGATTTCTGATTGTGTCACGTGAATGTATTTTACTTCTAAAATCTAAAATCGTTAATCCTTGTTCGTTATTTTCAAACGTTTATTAAAGCTTCAATAAGTATTTGGTTTTCCTCCGGACTTCCAACGGTTATCCGGATGCAATTCTTAACTACGCTGTGCCTGTTCCGGGTAATCACTTTTTGATTGACAAGCTCATTGTATATTCTGTTGGCATCCGTCATTTGTACAAGCAGGAAATTGGCATCCGAAGGATATATCTTAATTACAACAGCCAATCCGGATAATTGATTCTCCAGCCAGGTTCTTTGTTCTAAAATAATGGCTTTTCTTTTTTCGAATTCAGCTATATTTTCCAATGCTTTCAGCGCTGCTTTTTGATTTGGTCCACTCACATTATAAGGCGGTTTTACTTTATTAAATAACGAAATTATCAAATCATTGGAGTAAGCCATTCCGACCCTGGCAGCAGCCAATCCCCATGCTTTGCTAAAGGTTTGCATAACGATCAGGTTGGGATATTGCCCGATTTTAGTTAATAAGGAATCGGCTTTACTGAAATCAATATAAGCTTCATCTACGATTACGATTCCGTTGAATTTTTTAAGTATGGTCTCAATATTCACAAGACTGTTTGCCGTTGGATTATTCGGTGAGCAGATAAAAATCAGTTTCAGCGTTTCATCATCCAGGTAGTTTTCCAATGCATCGAAATCAATTTGAAATGAATTTGTCAATGGCACCTTGATCAAATCTACATCATTAATTTCAGCGGAAACTTCATACATGCCGTATGTGGGTGTAAAAATCAGTGCTTTGTCTTTTGCGGGATTGCAGAAAATACGGAATGTAAGATCAATGACTTCGTCGCTGCCATTTCCAACAAAAATAGTTGAAACAGGAACCGATTTTATTTCGCTCAGCTTTGTCTTTAACGTTTTCTGATGTGGATCGGGGTAGCGGTTGAGTTCGCCAAAGGGATTTTCATTGGCATCTAGAAACACGCCATCGCTCCCTGAAAACTCATCACGAGCGCTGGAATAAGGTTTCAGGGAAAGGATATTCTTGCGGACAAGGTTATTGATTTCATTTTTTTGCATAATTCAGTTTTTAAATTCAGATAGGCAATGCTATAATCGTTAATCGTACATCGCCAATTGTACATCGTCAATCGTACTTCGTCAATTGTCAATCTTCATTCGTCAATCGTAGCGTTACCGCGTTTTTGTGCGCAAACAATTGTTCCGCTTCCGCCATCAATTCAATAGCCCGGCCAATGTTTCTGATTCCTTCTTTGGAAAGTTCCTGGAAAGTAATTTTAGTAACAAAACTATCTAGCGAAACTCCGCTGTAGCTTCGTGCATACCCGTTGGTTGGCAAAGTGTGATTGGTTCCGCTGGCATAATCACCGGCGCTTTCACAACTGTAATTTCCAAGGAAGACAGAACCCGCTTTCGAAATCTGAGCGATGATATGCCGGGCTTCCTTCACGGCCAGGATCAGGTGTTCGGGAGCATACAAATTACTGAATTCAACGCATTCATTAATGTTATTCAGAACAATAGCCTTGCTGTTTTCCAGGGCTCTTTCGGCGATTACTATGCGGGGCAATACCTGCAACTGATTTTTTAATTCAAAAAGTATTTTGTCGGCCACGCTTTCATTATCCGAAAGCAAAATTACCTGGCTATCTACTCCGTGTTCAGCCTGGGATAGCAGATCGGCCGCAACAAAAGCAGGATTGCAGCTCGTATCAGCTATTATGAGCACTTCGCTTGGACCTGCCGGCATATCGATAGCCACGCCCATTTGCTGAGCCGCCTGTTTGGCTGCCGTTACGTATTGGTTGCCCGGCCCGAATATTTTATCCACTTTGGGAATACTTTCAGTCCCGAAAGTCATTGCGCCAATAGCCTGAATACCACCGACACAGAAAACAGAAGTTATTCCCACCAGTTTGGCAGTGTACAAAATAACAGGGTTGATTGCCCCGTTTTTATCTGGTGGAGTGCAAAGCACAATATTTTTACAACCGGCTAGCTTTGCTGGAATACCAAGCATCAGCACAGTCGAAAACAAGGGAGCCGTTCCACCAGGGATATATATTCCAACTGTTTCAATTCCCCGGCTTTCGCGCCAGCACGCCACCCCTTTGCTGGTTTCGATGATTTCGGGTGTATCTATCTGCAGAGCATGGAATTTTTCGATGTTACGTTTT
Source organism: Lentimicrobiaceae bacterium (assembly GCA_041660125.1). GTDB lineage: Bacteria > Bacteroidota > Bacteroidia > Bacteroidales > UBA4417 > UBA4417. Next base: position 77,974 of record JBAZWY010000013.1, on the reverse strand, counting down.
GCCAGCTGGATGGCTGCTTTCAAATCCTCCGGTACTTTTTCAGAAGCATCAGTGAATGCTTTTCCTGGTAAAGCAAAAGAAACCAGGTCTGCTTCATCAAAAAGGCTACTGTATTTTCTTACGGCCACATCTCTGTATTCACGTATTTCCGTAAAGACCTGGTTAACTATAGTATTCATTGAAACCTTTTCAACTACAGGCCTTTCGGCGAGTTTATGCCAGTCTGCTCGTATGGGGTTGAGGATTTTTTGCATTGTATTTTGATTTTGGGTTGCCCCCGACTTAAAAGTCGGGGTTAAGTCGGGGTTACTTGGGTTTTCCTGAACCCCGATCCGAAGGTCAGGGTTGCCGGAAACTATCGATGTACTATAACATCCGCAAACTGAAATTACAGCACCATCTTCTCAATCGGAATTACCAAAATTCCCTGTGCTCCCAAATCCCGGAGTTGGTCGATAATATCCCAGAATTCATCTTCTTTTACCACCGAGTGAATGCTGCTCCATCCTTCCATGGCTAAAGGTAATACAGTTGGTGATTTCATGCCCGGTAAAATGGAAGAAATCTTCTCAATGGAAGTGTTTGGGGCGTTGAGTAGAATGTATTTGTTTTCGGAGGAGTTTCTAACGGCTTTAATTCTGAAAAGAAGTTTATCGAGAATTTGCTGTTTTTCAGAGTTCAGGTTTTGATTTGCAATTAATACCGCTTCGCTCGAAAAAATCACTTCTGCTTCTTTCAGCCCATTCATTAAAAGCGTGCTACCGGTACTAACAATATCAAAAATGGCGTCGGCCAAACCAATACCAGTAGCAATTTCGACACTTCCGCCAATTTCTTCAATTTCGACTTTAATGTTTTTCTTATCGAAAAAACTTTGCAAAATTTTAGGATAGCTGGTGGCGATCTTTTTGTTTTTGAAGTAAGTTAAACCGGTATAATGTTCATCTCTTGGAATAGCCAGCGAAAGTTTACAGTTGGCAAAGCCCAGTTTTTCGACAGTCAGCACATTCTTTTGTTTTTCCCAGACTTCGTTTTCGCCTAAGATACCAATATCAGCAACGCCTTGTTCCACGTATTGAGGAATATCGTCGTCGCGAAGAAAGAGTACTTCGATAGGGAAATTTTTAGCTTCCGTTTTAAGCTTACGGTCGCCATTGGAGAGTTTGATGCCACACTCTTTTAAAAGTTCAAGCGATTTTTCGCTCAAACGTCCGGATTTCTGAATTGCAATTTTTAGTTTACTCATGTTTTGGATGTTAATGCTGAGTAAACTTGCGGACGGGAGATACAATAAAAAAACCCGACTGTTTACTCAGACGGGTTTTCGAAATATTTTATGGATTACAAATATCACTTCCTCCTGTCCTGAGAACTGGTATGAAAATGATGGTGATGTAATTTATTAAAGTTCATTTCTATTTGTTTGATGAGGCAAAAGTACAAAAAAGAATTTACATAGAATAAAAATGTTGAGCAAAAACAAAAAAGGAAGACTTACTCCCTCTTTTATTACAAATAACTGATGCAAACTTTATTCAGCAAGCACTTGTATTTTATTATTAAGCACCTCCACAACGCCGCCGTTAACTTCAAAAAATAAAGTAGCCTTTTTGGCATCGATAACTTTTATCTTGCCTTTTTTCAGCGCAGCAATCATCGGAGCGTGATTGTTCAGTACTTCGAACGAACCATCCAGACCCGGAAACTGGACCAGTGAAACTTCACCTTCGTAAATTGTGGTATCGGGAGTTACTATTTCTATTTTCATTGTGTTTAAGGCTTTTGGGATTAGGCTTTAGTGATTGGCACTTCGACTCCGCTAAATGTGACAGGATTGAGTTAAAGTCGCCTCGTTATCCCTCTGTTTGTCGCCTCTCATTTTTCACTTTCTTCTTCATCTAACCAAAAAGAAATGACTGTATATGAAGCTATTACAAAGACCATTTTATCTGCATACCTAAGCTTTTTCTTCACTCCAGTTAGTTACAATCAGCGCGTTTGGAGATCGTGTAGGTCTATTCACTTTTCACTCTCTTCTAACTTTCCGCTAACATTTTCTTCCCTTTTTCAATCGCTTCCTCAATGGTACCTACCATGTTGAAAGCGGATTCAGGATATTCGTCCACTTCGCCATTGAGGATCATTTTAAATCCTTTAATGGTATCTTCGATGGCCACAAAAGCACCCGGGATACCTGTAAACTGGGTGGCAACAAAGAACGGCTGGGAAAGAAACCGGGCTACCCGGCGAGCGCGGTGAACTACCTGTTTGTCTTCATCCGAAAGTTCGTCCATACCAAGGATGGCGATAATATCCTGCAATTCCTTGTAGCGCTGCAGGATTTCCTTAACACGCTGAGCGGTATTGTAATGCTCTTCGCCAACGATATCAGGATTAAGGATACGCGAAGTTGAGTCGAGCGGATCAACAGCAGGATAAATACCTTGTTCCGAAATTTTACGGTTCAAAACCGTCGTGGCATCGAGGTGGGCAAATGTAGTAGCCGGAGCCGGGTCGGTAAGGTCATCGGCGGGAACATACACTGCCTGAACGGAAGTAATGGAACCACGTTTTGTTGAAGTGATACGTTCCTGCATGGTACCCATTTCGGTGGCCAGTGTAGGCTGATATCCAACCGCTGAAGGCATACGGCCCAGCAGAGCCGATACTTCAGAACCAGCCTGGGTGAAACGGAATATATTATCGATAAAAAATAAAATATCGTTACCTCCACTTTGTTCGTCACCATCACGGAAATATTCAGCAACAGTAAGTCCCGAAAGAGCTACACGTGCACGTGCTCCGGGGGGCTCATTCATTTGTCCGAACACCATAGTCAACAGCGATTTCTCCATTTCTTTAGGATCAACCTTGGATAAATCCCAGCCGCCTTCTTCCATGCTCTTTTTGAATTCATCACCATAGTTTACCAAACCAGCCTCAATCATTTCACGAAGAAGGTCATTCCCTTCACGTGTACGCTCACCAACACCGGCAAACACGGAGAACCCATTTGATTGCTTGGCAATATTATTAATAAGTTCCTGGATAATAACCGTTTTGCCGACTCCGGCCCCACCGAACAATCCAACTTTTCCGCCTTTTGAGTAAGGCTCGATCAGGTCAATAACTTTAATGCCAGTATATAGGACTTCCTTTGTAGTGGAAAGGTTTTCAAATTTGGGTGGATCGCGGTGAATGCTTGCAACTCTTTCACGCGAAACAGTCGGCATTCCATCAATGGTATCCCCGATTACATTAAATAACCGGCCTTTGATGATATCGCCAATGGGCATTGAAATGGTCATTCCGGTTGAAACAACCTCCATCCCACGGCTTAATCCATCGGTTGAATCCATGGCAATAGTACGGATTGTATTTTCACCGATATCCTGCTGACATTCCAGCACGATCACATCCCCCTGTTCGTTTTTAACTTCAAGAGCATCATAAATATTAGGAAGCGGCGAATTTTCGTCAAAAGAAACGTCGATCACCGGACCTATGATCTGAGAGATTTTACCGGTTATTTTTTGAGCCATATACTATTGATTTAGGAAGCAAATTTAATAACAAATTGTAAAGGAAGACCTTTTTCAATATTAATAATGAACAGCTTTATGATTATTCGTCGGCAGGCATGGTATTATCATCAGGTTCAGGAGATACTTCTTTTTGTTCAGCGACTGTTTTATCAACAGGATTTTCATTTTGCGAATAAAAAAACTTTCGTTGAAAGATCAGCAAACTTATCACACCCGTGGTGATAGCTGAATCAGCGACATTGAAAACAGGGCGAAAGAAAACATAACTATCCCCGCCAAGGAAAGGTACCCAATTGGGATAAATACCTTCGAGGATGGGGAAATAAAACATATCCACAACTTTGCCATGTAAAAAAGTGCTGTAACCGCCTTCAGCCGGCAAAAAACGGGCTACATCGAAGTAGGTGCTTTCACTGAAAAGCATGCCATATAAAGCACTGTCGAAAATGTTTCCCATGGCTCCTGCCAGGATAAGGGAGAAGCAAAGAATGACACCAAACCCGGTTTTTTTTCTGTCCAGGTTAACAATGTACCAGCCAAGGAATCCTACTGCAAAGATGCGGAATAAACTTAAGGCAAGCTTACCGTATCCTCCTGCAAACTGGAGTCCGAAAGCCATACCGTTGTTTTCGGTAAAATGAATTATAAACCAGTTCCCCGCCACGTGAAATTCCTGGCCCAGGGTCATATTGGTTTTAATCCATAATTTTAAAGCCTGATCAATAAACAGGACGATAACGACTATTAAAAATGATTTCTTCAGCACGATATACTTCGTTCAGATTATTTCTGCTTCAGTTTGGCTTCCATGCTCAATGTAGCGTGAGGAACACTGCGCAGTCGTTCTTTCGAAATCAGTTTACCCGTTTCGCGACAAATCCCATAGGTTTTATTCTCGATGCGTACCAATGCATTTTCCAGACTCTGGATAAATTTTTCTTGACGGCCTGCTAAACGGGCATTTTCTTCTTTTGAAAGAACCTGGTAGCCTTCTTCTAAAACTTTAAAGGTTGGAGAAGTATCCATCGTGTCATTATCATTGCTGTTGGTATAAGCTTCTGTCAGTAATTCCAGGTCATGACGGGCTTTTACCAGTTTGTCAAGAATAAGTTCGCGGAATTCAGCCAATTCCTCATCAGAGTAGTGGGTTCTTCCTTTTTCTTCTTTTACGTCTTCCGCTTTCATATGTTCAGGTATTTAAAAATTCAGTTAATTAGTTTTTTGTAGTTAATTTTTTTCAACTTTAACAGCAACACTTATTTCATCAGTAAGTTCAAGCAATTCGGTATTCTGTAGTGAATTATCCCAAACAGTGAGCGAATCTGCCAGTGTTTCTGAGCAAATATAGTTATTAAAGTTACTAATTGCTGTTTCTATTGCATCATTTTTTTGTATCGACAGTGTTATTTTATCAGTTACTTCAAAACCACGGTCTTTGCGGATATTCTGGATCCGGTTTACCAACTCGCGGGCAATCCCTTCCTGCCAGAGTGCCCCTGTAATCGTAATATCGAGAGCAACCGTGAGTGCGCCCTGGTTAGCAACAACCCATCCGGGAATGTCTTCGGTAATGATTTCAACATCCGAAAGAAGCATTTCAACGGTTTCGCCGCCAATCTGCAGGTTATAATGTCCTTGTGTTTCGATCCGGCTGATATCATCCTGTGTAAATCCGGCAACTGCCGAAGCAATTTCCTTCATAAGTTTACCATAACGCGGACCAAGTGTTTTAAAGTTGGGTTTTATCCTTTTAACCAGGAATCCCGCTGATTCGTCGAGGTATTCCAGTTCTTTAACATTAACTTCACTCAATATCAGGCCGCTTACTTTATCCAGTTGTTCTTTGATATGATCTCCTGTAACCGGGATAAGAATTTTTTGCAAGGGTTGACGTACACGCAGGTTTGTTTTTTTACGTAAACTCAGCACCATACTTGATACCTGTTGTGCCAGCTGCATGCGTTCTTCCAGTTGTTTGTCGATCTTGCTTTCGTCGGCAACCGGGAAATCAGTAAGATGAACAGACTCGCTTTTATCCAGTCCCGAAACTTCATTCAGGTCAATAAAGAGCCTGTCCATAAAGAATGGTGCAATGGGAGAAGCAAGTTTGGAGACAACTTCGAGACAATGGTACAAGGTCTGGTAAGCCGAAATCTTATCGCTGGTATATTCTCCTTTCCAGAAACGGCGGCGCGACAGGCGCACGTACCAGTTGCTAAGATGTTCATTTACAAAATCGGTGATCAGCCGGCCTGCGCGTGTAGGTTCATAATCAGCGAAAGCTTCATCCACATTCACGATAAGACTGTTGAGTTCGGATTGTATCCAGCGATCAATTTCGGGTCTTTCGGTAAAAGGTATTTCTGCTTCTTCGTAACTAAAACCGTCGATATTGGCATACAACGCGAAAAAGTTATAGGTATTATACAAAGTTCCGAAAAACTTGCGCTGAACTTCGGCAATGCCTTCGAGGTCAAATTTGAGATTGTCCCAGGGTTGGGAGTTTGTAATGAGGTACCATCGTAAAGCATCCGGTCCGTATTTTTCGAGTGTCTGGAACGGATCAACTGAATTCCCAAGTTTTTTCGACATTTTGTTGCCGGTTTTATCGAGTACCAGCCCGTTGGAAATTACATTTTTAAACGCAACCGAATCGAATACAAGCGCTGCAATGGCATGCAAAGTATAAAACCACCCGCGGGTCTGATCCACACCTTCGGCTATTAAATCGGCCGGGAAATATTCGGGGTGGCCGTTATTTTTTTCGAACGGATAATGGAATTGGGCGTAAGGCACAGCACCCGAATCGAACCATACATCGATGAGATCAGTTTCGCGAACCAACTTTTTGCCCGTCGGCGATACCAGGAAGATATCATCCACATACGGGCGGTGAAGGTCGAAGGTATTATAGTTTTCTTTCGAATTGTTTCCTGGTTCAAAGCTTGCAAACGGATTTGTGGTCATAAATCCTGCCTTGATTGATTTTTCAATTTCCTCCTTTAGTTGGGCGATGGAACCTATGCAGATTTCTTCGCTGCGATCATCGCTGACCCAGATTGGTAAAGGAGTTCCCCAATAACGCGAGCGTGACAGGTTCCAATCAACCAGGTTTTCGAGCCAGTTGCCGAAACGCCCGGTGCCGGTAGATTCGGGTTTCCAGTTGATGGTTTTATTCAGCTCTATCATACGGTCCTTAATCGCCGTAGTACGTATAAACCACGAATCAAGAGGGTAGTATAGAATGGGCTTATCGGTACGCCAGCAATGTGGGTAGGAGTGTTCGTATTTTTCGGTTTTAAAAGCCCTATTCTCTTTTTTAAGCTTTACAATAATATCGATATCAACATTTTCGTCCTTTTGCGGATCGTTGTCCCGGGCATATTCCGATTTTACAAAACGGCCGGCAAATTCCCCCATGCTTTCGGTAAAACGGCCGGTTTTATCAACCAAAGTAAGCGACCCGATGCCATATTGTTTTGCCACTTTAAAGTCGTCGGCACCGAAACTGGGTGCTATGTGCACAATACCTGTACCATCTTCGGTAGTAACGAAATCGCCGGTTATTACAAGGAAAGCATCGCCGGTTTCAGGCTGTTCGTAAGGTAAAAGCTGCTCGTAACGGAGGCCGGCAAGTTGATCGCCGGTGAAAGAAGCAAGCACTTCGAAAGGAATCGTTTTTTGTCCCGGAACATATTCGCTCATAGGGATTTCAGCATTCTTTTCAGAGAAATATTTAGCTAAAAGCGGCTTGCCTAAAACAACTTTTATCGGTTCGTAAGTGTATGGATTAAAAGTATTTACAAGAACATACTCGATATGTTTGCCAACAGCCAGTGCTGTATTGGAAGGTAATGTCCAGGGGGTAGTGGTCCATGCCAGGATAAAAACATCCGTTTTATCGTTTCCGAAAAGTGTGGGTATAAGCGCGTGCCCGGTATCCTTGCGAACCTTAAACTGGGTAACAAGTGTATTGTCTTTTACATTTCGGTAGCTTCCGGGTTGGTTCAGTTCGTGGGTACTGAGCCCGGTTCCGGCGGCTGGTGAATAAGGTTGAATGGTATATCCTTTGTATAGAAGCCCTTTTTTATAAAGCTCCGAAAGCAGATGCCAGCAGGTTTCAATATAGGTGTTTTCGAAGGTGATATACGGATCATCGAGGTCAACCCAATAGCCGATTTTCAAAGTAAGCTCATCCCAGCGGTCTTTGTATTTCATTACTTCGCTGCGGCAGGCTTTGTTATAATCGTCAACACTGATTTTTTTGCCTATATCCTCCTTAGTGATGCCAAGCGTTTTTTCAACTGCAATTTCGATAGGTAGTCCATGGGTATCCCAACCGGCTTTGCGTTCAACAAAAAATCCTTTTAAAGTTTTGTAACGGCAAAAAATATCTTTGATAGCCCGGGCCATAACATGGTGAATACCAGGCATACCGTTAGCTGAAGGCGGTCCTTCGTAAAAAATATAGGGAGGATGTTTGCCGCGGTTTTCAAGACTTTTTTCGAAAATACGGTGCTCGTTCCAGAAATCGAGCACTTCGTTTCCGATACGAGTTAAGCTAAGTTGTTTGTATTCAGTGTATTTGGTTCCCATGCGGAAGTAAATTAAGCTAATTTTTTAAAGGCTGCAAAGATAGTATAAATTATAATATAAAAAATGGTAGAAGATATGGAATTGAAGGAGTTAATATTCGATTTAATCGGAGTGTTACTTGAAGCCGCTCCCTGACTATCTAAACGGAACTATAAAAAAAGTCCCCTCAGCTTTTTCAAGGCAGAGGGGGCGCATGGTACGCCTCAGTCAGGGTTCAACTTTAAGTCGCGCCCCGGTTAAAAGCTGAGACTTATTTTTTCTCGAACACCCAAAAACTCCAAGGGAGCATGGTAAGGTTCAGGTTGGTGCTGTTAAGTGTAAAATCAGCTTTTGAAAAAACATCCATATAATCATTATCTGCCTGGCTGTCTTTCAGGTTAACTGTAACTGTTTCAGGGCTGAGATTAAGGATGACAACAACCTGGGCACTTCCTTTTTTTCGTAAAAAGGAAAGTACCTTTTGGGGTGCGGAGTTTTTAAGCTGCGTAAACGTTCCACCGTAAGGTGGATTAAATAGTGCTTCGTTGCTGTGTTTCAGCTTATTCAACGTCTGGTAAAATGGAGTCAACTCCAGGTTTGACCAGTTGATGGTATCTTTTGTGAAGAATTTCAGGCGTTTGTTCAATCCGGCTTCCTGCCCGCTGTAAATAAGGGGTATTCCGGGGAGGGTGTATGTAAGCACAGCAAAGGCATTTTCACCTGCACCGAATTTCTCGGCGGCAGTTCCGTTCCAGGAGTTTTCATCATGATTGGTAATAAAATTCATCTGCATGGCATTTTTGGGCATCACCGAATCGACTTTTATAACCTGTCGGGCAATTTTATTAACAGAGTCTTTCCCCTGGGCAACATTATGCATCACATTGTGCATGCCCCAGCCATAGTCGGCATCGAATGCTTTCTTACAAAGTTCCGGTTTGTCTTCATTTTCGGCTAACATGAACATCGGTTTTACTTTCTCAATTTCAACGCGGGCGGTATCCCAGAAATCAAGCGGAACTTCGCCGGCTACATCGCAGCGGAAACCATCGATATCGCAATTAATTACCCAGTATTTCATGGCATCGATCATAGCGGCACGCATATCCTGGTTTTTATAATTTAGTTTGGCTACATCGGTCCAGTCGAAGGGAGCAAGGATTTTGCCTGTACTGTCTTTCACATACCAATCAGGATGTTCAGTAATCCATGCATTATCACGTGAAGAGTGGTTGGCTACCCAGTCGATGATCACTTTGAAACCCATTTCGTGTGCTTTGGTAACCAGGGCTTTAAAGTCAGCTTCGGTACCGAATTCAGGATTAATTCCTTTGTAGTCCTTTACCGAATAGTAACTTCCAAGGCTGGTTTTGGATCCTTCGGGGAATTTACGGTCTAAAAAGCCGATTGGATGTATAGGCATAAACCATAGGATATCAACGCCCAGTTCTTTAAGGCGGGGGAGATTGGCTTCGAAGGCTTTGAACGTTCCTTCAGGTGTGTATTGCCTGACGTTAACTTCATAAATCACCGCGTTTTTTGCCCAATCGGGATAATTGGCTTTTACTTCGGGGCCAGCAGGTTTTGTTTTGCATGCGGTAAAAAGAAAGGAGATGCAGCAAAGCATAAAGAGGGAGTTGGTTAGGGTTTTCATATTTATTTTTTATTGGGTTTTTCAAAAGGTTTCATTATTGCGGCGTAGAGACGCAATGCTTGCGTCTCTAATACGTCAATAGCAGAGACGCGAGCAACGCGAACACAAGAGACGCGAGCAACGCGAACACAAGAGACGCGAGCATCGCGTCTTTACGGGTGCCTATTTTCAAGGATATCTATCTTTATAGGTTTTCCGTCCCAGGCAAAATTCAGATGCAGCCATTTTTCGTTATATGTGCAAGTTGAGTTGTTTCCGGCAGAGGCGCCTTTTGGGGTTTTGATTTTCACAACTTTACCATTTACAATTACCTTCGAAGGCCGGGATTTTATCCTTACTTCGAGGTGCATCCTACGGCTGTCAGGCATTCCATCCCATGATCCGGTTTTTGAAATTGAAACAATGATTTTTTGTGATTCCTTTGAACCTTTGTACGTAATCAACTCAAATTTTCCTTCAGCAAGTGATTTGCTATCCAGTCCGTTATCTTCATATTGTACAAATTCTGATTTTCCTGCAGGATAATACTTTACAAAATATTCATCTGCTTTGTAATAAGCGGTTGAGGTAACAGGCTTAGCCATTGGAATAAAGCTGCCGGCTTTTACAAATACCGGAATATTTTCGAGAGTCAAGGGATAGTCATATCTTGTATTTCCTTTGTATTTGGCTCCCGTATTAAAATCGTACCATTTGCCTTCAGGCAGATAGATACTGCGGCTGGTAAGCCCTTTTTGTATAACGGGAGCAACGAGAATATTGTCGCCCCACAGGTATTCATCCTCTACCTGACAGGCAGCTGTATCGCTGGGATACAGGTAAAAAAGCGGTTTCATTAATGGTGAGCCGGTAGTTGCGTTCTGGTAAGCAAGCGTATAATTGTATGGCAACATCGCATATCGCAAATTCATGTATTTGCGGACAATATCCTGCGTTTTTTCGCTCCAATACACCGGTTCGCTGGGAATTACGGATCCGTGTGGTCTGAGGATTGGTGTAAAAACAGCGAATTGAAGCCAGCGGGTGTAAAGTTCATCATCCTTAACGCCCTGAGCAAATCCGCCGGCATCGGAATGGATATAGCCGAGGCCATTCATTCCCATGGTGAGTAACAATGGTAGTTGTGCCTGCAATCCGCCCCAGCTGCGGGAAACATCGCCTGTCCAGGGATAGGCTGCATAGCGCTGTGAACCGGCAAAACCGGAACGCTGTAAATGAAACAAACGTGTATTCGGGTAGAACTCAGCATATTTCTCGAACAACATTTTATCCCAATAATGGCCATAAATATTATGAACCTGGTCGGCTTTGCCATTCACATGATATATATCAGACGGATGACTTTCGGGTTCACCCAGGTCGCCCCACCAGCCAGCCACTCCTATATCAATCTGTTTTTTATATTTCTGCCAGAACCAATCACGTGCTGCGGGCTTAAAAATATCAATAAGGCTGCCAGGACCAAAATAGAACTGTTTATCGATATATGTTTTACCCAGACTGTCAGTCACAAAAACGCCTTTTGCATCCGCATCTTTATAATTGGCAACGGTATCAATCACATAAGGTTCGGTGATAAGGATGGTTTTTACACCTTCTTTTCTGAATTTCGCAATCATACCAGCTGGGTCAGGCCATGCTTTTTTATACCAGTCGAGGTTACCGAGATGCCCCTGAATGCTGTCGCCAAACCAATAAAAGTCAATGATTATGGCATCCATCGGGAAATTTTTTTTCTGCATCAGAGTAACGATGCTGTCGGTTTCTTTCTGATTGCGATAGGCCATCCGGCTTTGAAGGTTGCCCAGTGCCCATCGCGGAGGCAAAGGCTGGCGGCCTGTAAGCTGTGTGTATGATTTCGAGATTTCGGGAAATGAACTTCCTGCAACTACATAATACCTTGCTGTTCCGCCTATGGCACCCCATTCGGTAACCGATGGTTCCGCCTTTCCTATGTCAACATATCCTTTTTGCGGATTATCGAATAGTATGGCGTATTTACGGGATGAAATGGTCATAGGCACTGAATAATTGAGCATATCGGCGCCATATTCGTACCCATACTTAGGCCTGTTATAAAGCTGTAGTTTTTTCCCGCGGCGGTCCATAGGCAGTGCCCTTTCTCCTGTTCCGTAAACCTTTTCTCCTGATTTGAGTGCAAAGCGTACACCTGTATTCCCAGGGTTGTTGAAAAATCCACTTTCTTCACTCAGTAAGGTGTCGCCTTTATAAATATAAGTAAGATAGAAAGGATCTGCATTTGCGGTTATTATCATCTGTCCGTTATGAAGGATATAACCCGAAGGGATCTGCTCCGAAGTAAGTGAAACTTTCCAGGGTTTCATTATTACAGAATTCGAAGGATCGGCGGTTGAAATTCCATCAGGGAAATAAGTAACTTCAACAAGGTTGTCATCGTAAGGTTTTACTGAGATCATACCTGTATCGGTAAAAAGATTCCACGATTTTGGCAATTGCTCGACCCTTTTCAGCTTATGGATTTCGCGGTTCCCGGCTGTGGCTTCCTGCCCTTTGGGTTTGTAACCGTTAACCGGAACAAGGATATCTTCGTTTTCTTTGGTTTTTCCAACAAGGCTTCCATCCTGGTTACGGAACACATAAACCAACTGGTTGACAACATCTTCCGGTAAGAGCTTATATCTGGATTTAATGACAAAATTGTATGAATACAGGTTTTTGCCCTCCCGTTTCATCAGCACACTCTTATCGTCTTTCCCCCAGTTGCCGACAACATATTTCCAGTCGTGTCCGTCGAGGCTTTTACTGGTGATTACCCCAGTGTGTAAATAAACATCTCCTGTAAAGTCTATTAAAGCTTTGTTTCCTTCGGCTGCATTAAAATACAAGGTAACCGAATCAGTGACTTTAGGATTTTCAGGCTTCAGCCAGATTAGCTGGGCAACTGAGACCTGATAAATAAAAAAGAATAAAGCTATTGTCAGGCAACGGATTAATTTCATCATTTGGCTGATAATTCAATAATTTTTACACTTTTTGCCGGGACCTCTATTTTACTTAGGTCTTTAACCTGGCTGCCGGTTAGCACATCTTTACCGGTTTTGAAATCTTTCAGATTTTCCTCAAAACGATCAGTAGCAACTGATTTCAAATATTTATCATTATTATTTATTATTACCATTACAGATTCTTTTCCCAAAGTCCGGAAATAAACATAAATTCCATCTTCGGGGATATAATGAGTAAGTTTTCCATCCTGAACTGTTTTATTGTTTTTGCGCCAGTTGTAAAGGGTCGAAATGTAATCCTTCATATCTTTCTGATCGCTGCTGAGGTTCTGGCCGGTAAACATATTCACTTCATCGCCCTTCCATCCGCCCGGGAAATCTTTGCGTTTCCCTGGATCACCTTGTAACGTTCCCCGGTCGCTGAGGGCTTCGGTACCATAATAAATCATTGGAAATCCGCGGGTTGTTGCCAGGAATGCCAGTGCCATTTTTACATTATCTGTCGTTTTCAGAACCGGGTACATGCGCTCAATATCGTGGTTATCGGCAAACGTGATGAGCTTTGTTGGATCGCTGTACACGAAATCCTGCGAAAGGATTTCATACAAACGCGCCAGGCCTGTATCCCAGCCTTCCTTTTCTGTAAAAGCCTTCTGAATAGCTCCCATCAGCGGGAAGTCGAAAACATTGGTGAGGCGCGAGCGATACCCATCCTTGTTGGTCTTGTTATCAAGCCAATAGGCAACCAGGGGAGGATAGTTTAACCAAACTTCTCCCACAACGTTCAGGTTGGGATATTCCTCTCGCAGGGCCTTCATCCATTCAGCCATAAAATCTTTATCCGAATAGGGGTAGGTGTCCTGTCGGATACCATCCAGGCCGGCAAATTCAATCCACCAGATGCTGTTCTGGATCAGGTATTTGGCTACATACGGATTTTTCTGGTTGAAATCGGCCATGGATGTATCAAACCATCCGTCCGACATTTTCTTTTCATCGTACTGCGAGCGGTAGGGATCGGAAATAACACTTCCATGGAAATTAGAGCGTGTAAATTCAGGCCATTCGTGAATCCAGTCTTTTTGAGGCAAATCTTTCATCCAATAGTAATTGGTGCCGAAATGATTGAACACCATATCCATAACTACCTTCAGGCCTTTGCCATGAGCTGCGGTTACCATATCCCTGTAACTGTCGTTGGTTCCAAAACGGGGATCGACTTTATATAAATCGGTGATTGCGTAACCATGATAGCTATATGCCGGCATATTATTTTCCAGCAAGGGTGTGCACCAGATTGTGGTAACGCCCAGTTGCTGCAGGTAATCGAGGTGATCGGTAATTCCTTTTATATCGCCACCGTGCCTTCCGTTCGGGTTGGACCTATCGGCTTTTTCGAGCATGCCGGGCATATCATCGTTATTAGGATCACCGTTAGCAAAACGGTCGGGCATAATAAGGTACATCATATCCGAAGTATTGAATCCCTGGCGTTTGGCCGATTCTTTTGCACGGGATTTCAACTCGTAATTATAACTTATTAAAGCACTGTCCTTCTCATTTTCTTTGAAATTGAGTGTTATTGTACCTGGCTTTGCGCTGTTGGTTATAGAGAGATCGACAAATAAATAGTCCTTACCGGTACTTGTTGAACTTTTTACTTTAACACCCTTGTAATCGAGAAAAGCTTTGGTTTTGCCTATATCATTCCCGTGTATCATCAGCTGAAGGGAATTGTTTTTCATGTCGGCCCACCAGTTCGGCGGTTCCATATGATCGATTGTAACCTGCGGGAAAGCGGTTCGTATCAACAAAAAACAAGCAATAAGCAGCGGGATCCTTTTCATGGTGTTGGAATTTGGTTTCGCAAAGATATAAGAAATTATACCATATAAAATTCTGACTTTTATTGCAATCGTTTGCGGGAGAGAAAATTATGGGAAATCGTTAAAACTGGCATGTCGTTAGAAAAATTTCGTGCCTCGAAATTGAGCATAGCTGAGCAATCGGTGCGTTTTTATTCTGATCAGGAAATTTGGACGCAGAATTTGAGAAGCCAGATGTACCTGATTTACTTTCGGAATCATGCTCCTCTGCAAAATCTGTTTGCATTCATGTGAAAGGTTGAATAATTTTGTTAAAAACTAACAATGCCAAAGATTTTTGAATACCTGGGAATCCTGATTTTTTTCTACTCCAATGAACATGATTGATTATTTTGTGTATCACAAGGATTTAGAATTTGAAAAAATTAATACCCGGATAAAATGAGAATAACAGAAGAATATACCAACCTCCCTGTTGATTTGATAGAGATCAAGTCGGCAAACTATATCGGTGACTTTGCGATACGGTTATTTTTTAGTGATGGATTCAATCGCATGGTTGATTTTAAACCGTTTTTGGAATCATCGCTTCATCCCTCAGTCCGCAAATATTTAGACGAGACCCAGTTTATACAATTTAAAATTATTGATGGCAATTTGAATTGGAACGATTACGATATGATATTCCCGGTTGGTGATTTACATGAAGGGAAAATTTAAGCTAACCGGGAATAAGGTTGTTTTGTTAAATAGGAAAATGTACACGGCACTTGTCAAAGTAAGAAATAAGCACCTGCGAGGTTATTTGTACCGGCACGGATTACAAATCCGCGCCAGCTGGAGATTGTCAGGTAATGCACATTGGTTCGATCTAAATTTCGCAATCAACGTTCAACTGATTTTTTATGTATTTACGTCAGAATAAAGAAAGCA
Organism: Lentimicrobiaceae bacterium; assembly: GCA_041660125.1. Lineage (GTDB taxonomy): Bacteria > Bacteroidota > Bacteroidia > Bacteroidales > UBA4417 > UBA4417. Next base: position 62,454 of record JBAZWY010000013.1, on the reverse strand, counting down.
TGCTTACACGGAAGGTGTTGAAATAATAAAGATACTAATCCGGTAATAGTACCAACTCCCTTTCACACCTCCCATACGGGTGATTGAATAATTTTTGATGTTTTATTAAGTATCCGACAAAAAACATCTAAAACAAATTGTGTAAATATATTTTACTGAATTTAATTAGTATTTAAAAAAGTATATTACTTATTGCTTTTACATCTATTTAATAATATACATGTATAGGCTGTAAAGAATTTAATGTCTTTCTTGGCCAATTATATTTACAAATCGGATTTCTAACATGCAATTTCCTATAATGCCAGTATGTTTTCTCTTTAAATTACACAGAAATCCGCCATGAGCAGAATGCGCGACCGCGAAGGCAATGAAGGTGTCAGAGATAGCACCATTAATATTTGAGCTAATAAATTCAGAGCTGATTGTTAATAAAATGTATAACTAAACTTTAAATGCATCATATCATGATAACAAACGTATCCGAAAACTGCATTGAAAATGTATGCAACATCAGCTATCTTTCTGAGATTGTTGGTGGCAAAAAAGATTTGATAAGGGAAATAATGGATACTTTTCTTATCCAGGTTTCAGAAGATCTGCCATCCATTAACGATGCAATATCAAAAACAGATTATGTAACCATAAATCAGATTACTCATTCGATGAAATCTTCTGCTTCCATAATGGGTATATCTGCCATCAGACCTGTTTTGGAAGAGATGGAAGCTTTGGGTGCATCTGCAACTAATATTGACCGAATCAAAGAACTGAATCAAATGCTTGATTTAATATACAGGCAGGCAATTGCAGAAATAGGAATTGAGAAACTTAATTATGTTTAAACACTAATAATACCCAAAACGCAAACCATGAAAAACAAACCAATCAAGATATTTATTGTAGAAGACAATGATGTATTTGCAATGACACTAAAAGCAGATATAGAAAATCATTATTCAAACATGGCCCTGGATATTCAATTATTTAAAACAGGTGAAGAAAGCTGGGGAAAATTCACTGGAGAAAAACCTCAGGTGGTTATTCTCGATTATAACCTGAATTCAAAAACCAAGGATGCAATGGACGGCAATGAGGTTTTGGTCTGGTTTAAAAGGCAGAATCCTAAAACCAAAGTTATCCTTCTCACGGGAGAAGACAATACCGAAATTGCAATAGAATCATTTAGGATCGGGGCTTTTGATTATGTTGTTAAAAACGAAACCCAGTTCAAACGAATTCATTATTCATTATTCAATATCTTTAATCTGATAAAGGCAGAGAATGAATCAATTGCTTACAGAAATATTGTAATAGTAGTAGTATTGTGTTTTGCATTGGTGCTTGGCGGAGTGGCTGCACTATATTTTACGCCCTTTCTTTTTAACTAGCTGCTACATAAAGCCTGTATCTCTTCCAATTGCAACTGCACTGCAAAATACTGCCGGAGAAATCCGGCATTCTGGTTTTCTGCTTATGAGATTTTATCCTGTATTTAGTGGGAAGCGCAAACAGGGCATGCGAGATACCCAACATTCCACTGTGGGAATTGAATCGCTGTAAAAAACTATTTTGAAAAGCTTGGTATTGCGTCCGGATTAACGGGTTGGCAAAAATAATTTTGGACTGCTATCAATTTAACTTCAGATGAAAGATTTGTTACGATTGGTGTTTGAACTTAAATCAAAAAAAATCCTAATGAAAATAGGCCGCTCTGTTCATATCGCTTACCGTTTTAAATTTTACAGGCGGATCTAAATACCCGGCCAGGAATTTATAGATTTTCAGCCTGATCTCCTTGCCGATAGCTGTATCAATGCGATCGAAGGAATGCCCTCCTTCAACGCCTTTAAATATCTCGTATTCAAATTTTTTGTTTTCTGCTTTCAGTGCCTGGATAAGATGTTCAACCTCCAGCACATTCACATCGTCATCAATGGTATTGGTATGAATCAGCAAAGGCGTTTTCAGTTTAGCAGCATTCCAGGCAGGACTGCGACGTTTGTACTCTTCAACATCCTGCATGGCTGTTTTACCGATATGATATTTTGCTGAAAACAGGTTCCGGTATTCTTCATCGTAATATCCCATCCGGGCTATTAAATCACTTACCGGAACACCTGCAAAACAGACTTTATACCCGTCGGGATGTTCAAATACATCCATCAGGGCGATCAAGCCCCCATGACTCCAACCAACAATCCCAACCCTGCCGGCATCCACCATGTCATAATTGTTAACCATATAATCGCGGGCAGCATTCACATCTTCAACTTCCAGGCCGCCATAATCTATTTTCTCCCAGAAAGCTTTCCCATAACCGGTGCTGCCCCTGTATTCAGGCGCAATAACAATATATTGCTGTGCAAGCAGTTCGCGGATAATATGTGTGTGATACGTTGTAAAATCAGCATGTACACCACCATGAGGTAGTACGATTAGCGGGTATTTCTTAGCAGGGTCAAGTGATTTGGGTATGAAAATGTAAACCTGGAATTTTACCGGATTCGTTGCACCCATAGCCGTCGGATTTGGAACCTTTGAAGGCGGTGGCCCGCAAATGATCACTTTATCAATATAGCCAACATCGCTGATTTTATCATACCACAAGATATCCTCACTTTTCTTTTCAAGTATATCAAACCGGTGCTGCATATCGTCAAGTGTTTCCTGAAGCGTTTGAACTTGTTTCATCAGGTCGGGCGCCTGATCCTGGCATTTGCCATGTTGAAACAAAAGGACAGAAAATGTAAATGCCAAAAGGAAATGACTCATCTTTTTCATAGTGGTTGTTTGTTAGCAAGAAAGAGTAAAAGTATCAAAAAGAGTTACACAGCACAGTTTTTAACTGCAAAAATTCAGACAGAGGTTGTCGTTCAGGTTTCGAAAAATAATTTTTAAAATTCACTTGCGATTGTCACGCGTCTTTATTTCAGATGCGTGACTGGCAGAAAGCCTTAATAAAAAGCACTGTCAATTTTTTATCTGGTGAATTACATTCGAAGGTATTACTATGTTTATATCCTGAAGCGTGCTGATAATAGGTATTATACAGGCATTTCAAATAATGATAAACCGGGAAAGTGCCAACTTGAGTAGCAGAAAGCATTTCGAATCTCCCCGGCGTGACAAGAGGTTTGATTAGATGTAATTGTCATATATTTAGTTATACCTTGATTGGGATAAATTTCTGTTCATTCTTAGCCCCGGCCTTCAGGCCGGGGAGTATTAATAACCAATACGATGAGGGCTTTAGCCCAATGCTGTTTAGTTAAGGAAGTGTCTTTCGAAATTCGAACAAGGAACACCGATTTTTGATCTTCGAAGTATGGGTCTATCAACGATGTACATCTAAAATCACAATTCGTTAATCCTTGTTCTTAAATAATAAAATGCTTAACTTAATGACATTGGATTTTAGCCCTATAATTCGGCTTGCGGAAATTTATCCCGTTTGCAGTATTACAGTCAAAATTAAGTATTAAATTGTATCACGATTGATTTTTTATGACCTGCTACAACTCTAACTTATTCCCCAAATTTTAATTCTGATCTGTTTCCTGTCCTCTTCACTTCCTAAACCCCTTTTTGCCGTATTACTAATACAGCCTCCGGGCAATTAAGGTTGATAAGGATCTTTATAAAAGATATTAATGTGATCTTTTTATTTTTTCTCACGACTTACATCAGGAGTTGAAAACTTGATTACATTTACCGCCCCATTTTCGCATGACCTGGAATCAACAGGAATTTATAAACCTAAAAAAATACTCGTTTGAAGACTCGTGGTACTCTTGGCCTGTTCCTGTGGTTTCTCCTTTCCACCGTTGCATACGCCCAAATCCCGGCAGGTTATTATGACCTTGCTGCAGGAAAATCAGGTGATGTATTACGTGCCGCCTTACGCGATATCACAACCGCCGGTCATGTAAAAATTCCTTACACCAGCTCCTCTTTCGATATTTGGGATGCATATGCCGTTACCGATGTAAGGCTGGCGCCTAATAACACCATAGTGTGGGATATGTATTCCGATATCCCGAACGGATCACCGGCTTATACATACACGATTTATACCAGCCAGTGTGGTTCTGCCCCTTCTGAAGGGAGTTGTTACTCCCGGGAGCATTGTATGCCCAATTCATGGTGGGGCGGTATCGATAATGCCGCTAATCCCCAATACTCCGACTTGCATCATTTATTCCCGGCCGATCAATTTGTTAACAATAAAAAAAGCAATTACATAGTAGCCGCAACTTCAGCCCCGATCTGGACTTCAACCAACGGAAGTAAACTGGGCCCATGCACGGTGCCGGGTTATACGGGAACTGTTTTTGAACCTATAAACGAATACAAAGGGGATTTCGCCCGTGCATACCTGTATTTAGCTGCACGGTATATGGACCAGCTCAGCACCTGGGTTACCACTTATCCTAATTATGATTCCAAATATATTATAAATGCTACCGGCGGAAATTATAAGCAATGGTATATTGATATGCTGATTGCATGGAACAACAGCGACCCGGTTAGCCAGAAAGAAATTGACCGGAACAACAATATTTACTATCACACACCGCAACATAACCGGAATCCGTTTATTGATCATCCGGAATATGTTTGCCTGGTTTGGAATTGTACCTCTTCACCCGTAATTACAAATAGTGTTAACATCCCTTCCTTTCCAACTTATGCTGATGCCGTTGCCGTTACCGCAAATGTAACGGATAATGGTTCTGTAGCTTCTGTTAACCTGCAATGGTGTACGGATGGAGTAAGTTTCGACCATCAGGTTGCAATGAATGTGAGTGCAGCCCCAAAATATGAGGCCGTTTCATTAATTCCGGCTCAGCCTTCGGGCACTGCTGTTTCTTACCGCATTGTAGCTGTCGATAACGAAGGAAATCCGACCACTTCGGTAATATCAGGTTATACAGTTGTTAAGAATGAGCCAGGCAGCTATCCGGCTTTATTCACCTGTGGCACAACAACCGCTGCCTCTATTTCGTTAACCTGGACGGATGCCGCCACTCCCGTAGTTCCCGACGGATATTTAATTAAAGCAAGCGCTGTAAGCATTGATGCTATTGCAGATCCTACCGATGGCATGGCTGAAGCCAATGGCACTTTCGTTAAAAATGTGGTACAGGGAACCCAATCGGTTACTTTTACGGGTTTAACATCTTCTGCAACTTACTATTTCAAGATTTACCCCTATACCAATTCATCATCCGCGATCAATTATAAAACTTCGCCGACTGCCCCGTTCACTATCTGTGTTACCGTGGCCGGGGGAACTGGCAGTTGCGCTGCCGATCTGCTGATATCCGAATACATCGAAGGCTCTTCGAGCAATAAATACATTGAGATTTCGAACAACACCGGGGCAACTGTTGATCTCTCCGATTACAAATTGCAATTATTTTCAAACGGTGCTTTAATCGCTTCATCGACGGTAACTTTAACAGGTATGTTAGCCGATAATTCGGTTATCGATTATAAAAACACTTCTGCAATAGCTTATGGCGGAATAGCTATCACGAATTCCGCAGTAAACTTTAATGGCGACGATGCCGTGGCGCTCTTTAAAATTTCGACCGGCTCCTATGTTGATATTTTCGGCAGGATAGGGGAAGATCCGGGAACGGCCTGGAGTAGCGGTTCGTTTACAACATTGGATAGAACCCTGGTACGGAATGCTTCGGTAATCTCCGGGGTTACAATTAATCCAGCTTCAGGTTTCCCGACTCTTGCAAGTGAATGGACACAATTTGCTACCGATGACGTAACCCATTTAGGATCACACTCCATAACCTGCCCGTCGTGTACTTCTCCGCTTATACAAGCCGGCAATATTGCATTTTCCGCGGTAAGTCAAACATCATTTAGCATAAACTGGACCAAAGGAGACGGGGCAAACCGTTTAGTGGTCATGAGCCAGGGAAGCCCGGTGGCTGAAATCCCGGCAAACGGTACAACGTATGTAGCTGACCCGGTTTTTGGTTTGGGTGATGAGCTGGGCGCTGATGAATATGTGGTTTATAATAATTCCGGATCTTCTGTAACTATCAGCAACCTGGTTGCAGGCCAAACGTATTATGTATCCGTTTTTGAATACAACTGTTCAGCCGGCTCCGAAACGTATTTAACTCCTGCCGTCACTTCGGGTCAAATTACATCGGATACGCTTCCGGTTGATGCCGGAACCATTAGCGGGCCGGTACTCGTTTGCCAGGGACAAAATTCTGTTACCTATACCGTTCCTGCCATTGAATATGCGACTTCTTACATCTGGACGCTGCCCGAAGGTGCAACAGGAACAAGTTTGACCAATAGCATCAGCGTGAGCTTTGGCGCATCGGCTGTTTCGGGAGATATTACCGTGAAAGGCGATAATAGTTCGGGCAAAGGCTCCGCATCCACCCTGGCAGTAGTTGTTAATGCAACGCCTGAATCACCGGTGGCAGGGCTCGTTACACAACCCGGTTGTTTGCTTGCAACCGGAAGTGTGGTTTTGAACAATCTGCCCGCAGGCACCTGGACTATTAATCCCGGGGCAATAAGCGGTTCCGCAGAAAGTACAACCATAACGGGATTAACAACCAATACGTATTATTATACCCTTACCAATGTTTCAGGATGTACTTCCGCTCCATCGGTAGCGGTGGTTATTGATGCACAACCCACCACACCTCCAACCCCTGCGATAACACTTACCGGGAATATTTTACATTCTGACGCGGCAAGCGGGAACCAATGGTATTCGAAAAACGGATTGATTGACAATGCCACAGCCCGGGATTTTACCGTAACCGCGGATGATGATTATTATGTTATCGTTACACTGAACGGCTGCAGTTCAGAACCATCGGAAACGATTAATGTGGTTTATACGGGCCTGGAGCCGGGGAACACTCTTGCGACACTCCGCGTTTTCCCTAATCCTGTTACCAATGATTTTATGATGGAGCTGAAGGGGAATACCCAAACTACAAGGTATAGCATAATGAATTCAGTCGGAAGTGTAATCCTGGAAGGAAACTTTGTGGAAAGCACCCGTGTGAATACCTCAGGCTTTGGCCCGGGAATGTATATTGTGAGAATCGAAAACGGCAAGGCTGCTGAGTATAAAAAGATTGTAAAACTGAATTAGGGAAGTCTTAGTGACTGTCTAACCTGTATTATTCGTGAAGAAGATAAAAGATAAAAGTAAAAAGATAAAAGTCAGGCAGTTGCAAACCATTTTCATAATTTATTTTGCAAAGATGATTTTTATGATTGCCTTCATAATGTTTTGATCCTTTTGTCTTTATCCTTTTATCTTTTTAGAAGTTTATTAATTAATCAAGCTAAATTTCTCTATTTAATTCTATAACTGCTAGTTCCTTTGAAGATCGAACAAGGATTATTTGTTCATTGCTTGTTTTTATTGGTACTCATGAGTCGCTTTGCTTGTTAACGATTTTTGATATAGGAAGTATCCCTATATAAAGGGTTTCCTCCCACTATGTAAATCGTAAATTCTTGTTCTTAAATCAATCATTTAGCTAAATTCAGACAGTTATTTAATCTTGTACAGGCACCCATTGAGCAAGTGTCATTTCTACGGTTTTTTTTAGTTTTTGTATTTACATAAAACAGGGAAGCCAGGTTTTCATTAGTGCTGCCGTTCAAACTATATTTTGCCGGATACTCAATCCCGGGTTTACCACTTGCAGCCCAACGCTATTTCTAAATTCCATGGTTTGATTTTGCGGTTAACAGCTCTCTCCGGCAGGATACAAAACCAATGGAACCAGGCTTCCCTAACCGCCGCAGCCTGGGCAGGAGTATGGCTATAATGCCGCATAACAATGCTTTCCTATTACAAGACTCATCCCGGTATTAAATTATTGTAAAATGAGTGCATTTGAAATTTATTTAATATATTTGTTTGAGAATTAACCTGCACCGCCAATCCCGGTGCATATTCACTGATTCCATGCGGCAAAATGGAAGTTACTGTGAACTGATTAGCTCAGAAGCCTGAACTCGTCTGCGAATAAATAAGATTCAATTGGATAGTATTTTTTATTCTTAGTAAATGGACTGCAACTATACTGCTTTATTATAATTTTTTCGCTCCGCCTGCCCTTGTATTACGCTGTGAACATTTGAATCCCTGCAACTCTGCTACTCCGAAACGCGTCAGGCGAAAATTCTGTAACCCTGAACCCTGAAACCCTGTAACTCTGTAACTCTGTAACCCTGAAACTCTGTAACACTGAAAAATTGAAACTCTGAAACTTGAAACCCTTTTAACCTTGAGCAAACAGAAAATAGTTAATAGAAAATAGAAAATAGTCCCTTGGAACGTAACTTTTAACCCTTGAAACGAGTAACCAGAAACTCTGAAACACTCAACCCTCTCAAGTCCTCCCCCACGGGGAGGATTTAGGAGGGGTAACCTTTAACAAAAACCATACAGCCATGATAAAAAATTTACGCTTTACACGCAGCCTTGCTATTGCAGCGCTGGCTATTTTTATGATTTTACCGGGATGGGGACAGAATTATCAGTCTTTTGATGCAAGTACGACAAATGCATGGACGGGCAGTTTTTGGTCAGCTTCATCTGCTACTAATGCATGTGTATCATCCGGCCTTACAAATGCATTTACCACTGGCAGCATTGTTTATTTATGCACCCCAAATGGTACTGGTTCTGGTGCAGTTGGAATTATTATGGGTGGCATTATTGCAACAGAGAATTACACTCATAGCTCTCCATCCGGTACGCTGGCAACAGGTGGAACTGTTGTAACAATTGATGTAGCTTCTGGTAAAACTGTAAATTTGGGTGATGTAGGAACAGGTATTTCAACTGCTATCGGTACAGGAATTATTAAAGCAGGTGAGGGAACACTTAGCTGGTCAAATGGCAAAGCATATCCTGGCGGATTTACACTTAATGCCGGAACCATGATTATTGGAAGCCTTAATGCTTTGGGAAATGGGGGAGCCCTTAACATTAATGCGGGTACTCTTGCAGCTTCTGCTACTAAAACTATTACTACAAGATATACAGGAATTAATATTGGCGGTGATTTTACTTTTGGAAATGCAGATAATAAATATAATATTTCATTTGCAGACAACGTTTCTCTAAGTTCAAGTGTTACACGTACTATTACTTTAGGTGCGACTGGAACTTACACATTTTCTGGTATCATTAGTGGCTCAGGGTCAAGCCTTACTATAGCTGCCACTGCCGCAGGTACCTTATCTCTTTTAGGGGCTAATACATATGATGGCAATACAACAATTTCAGGAGGCACTCTTCAACTAAACAGAACTGGTGGCACAACTTTGCCAATTACAAATAATGCTATAATAAATGGAGGCACACTTAAGGTTTCATCAAATCAAACTCTGAATAATGTGGATTTAACCCTTGGAACTTTAACGATTGATGACGGAGTTACTTTAACTGTTAATGGTACATTCACTTATACTTCTGGCACAATAACACTAACAGGTACAGGGGTAATTGTATATGGAACCAATGGAATTTTGAAGTATGATGGAACAGGGCTTACTTCGACAACAGATGCTGAGTTTCCTGCTGTAAATGGTCCAAAAGATTTAATTATTAACAACTCAAACGCTTCAGGTCTTACATTACATGCAAATCGCACCCTATCAGGAACTTTAACCATTGCCAGTGGCAAATCATTTATTATCCCAGCAGATAAGCAACTTACTGTTTCCGGCACTCTTACCAACAATGCCGGCAACACCGGTCTGGTGGTGAAATCCGGCGGCTCGCTAATTGAAAATACTGCTGGTGTTAATGCGACTATTGAGCGTGATATCACTGCCTGGTCGGATGCGGCTCACGGCTGGCACCTTCTTTCATCACCGGTGGCCGCACAGGCTATTGATCCTGCATTTACCGATGCAACTGCTGCCAATTACGATTTCTATAAATGGGATGAACCAACCAACATGTGGTTAAACCAGAAAGTAGCAGGCAATAGTATTACTAGTTTTGTACCCGGAACCGGTTATTTAGTGGCTTATGCTACAGGAGCAACCAAACAGTTTACCGGTACGCTCAATTATGCCGATATAGCGGTTAACGGCCTTACCCGGTCTGGTGGTACATATACGGGTTTTAACCTGCTGGGCAACCCTTTCCCATCTGCACTTATCTGGAACGATGGCGTCAACTGGACCGTACCGGCCACAATCACCGGCACGGCTAAAATATGGGACGAGGCAAATGTACAATATGCCGATATTGCAGCTGGTGTATATATCCCTGCGCTGAATGGCTTTATGGTCGAGGTTCTTTCAGGTTCCCCGGCTTCAATTACTATCCCTGTCGCTGCCCGCGTTCACAATTCCACCGCCTGGTACAAAAGTTCCGAACCGCAGCTTAAGCTTATTGCCCGCGACCTGGATCAAAGCACCGCGCAGGAAAGTATTATCAAAGTTAATGCCGATGCTTCAGAGGGATTTGATTCCCAATACGATTCGCATTTCCTGGCAGGCTTCGCGCCAAAGTTTTATAGTACTACCGGCGACGAGCAGCTTTCGACCAACACCCTTCCCGGCATCAGCCCCGATAGGGTTATTAATTTCGGATTTGTGAAAAACACGGCAGGCAACTTCCGCATCGAACTGGCCGAAAACAACCTCAGCAATGTAACAACGCTATTCCTTACCGATAAAAAAACCGGTATAGTTACCGACCTCACTCTATCACCGGATTATACTTTCACCGCTTCCGATGGCGATGATGTCGACCGCTTTACGCTAAGCTTCGCTATCCCTACCGGCCTGAAACCTGACCTCAGCGGCGGGATACAGGCATACACCTACGGCAAAACCCTGACAGTAAACCAGGCCGTTGCACAAAAAGGCAGCCTTATGCTTTACAACGCAACGGGGCAACTGGTAAGCGCGCAAAGCCTGGCGGTTTCCAGCAACCAGAAACTGGACCTTTCGGGCCTGGCACCCGGCGTGTACGTGGTGGTTATCCGCACCGACAAAGGCTTATACAACCGGAAAGTGATCGTTAAGTAGTAAAACTAAAAAAATACATGACAATGAAAAAGTTTATCCTTAAAATATCAGTTATTACGGTCTTCTTAGCGTTTTCACTTTCACCGGTTTGGTCACAGCCTCCCCCTCCGGTATTACACGCTGCAACCAGCGACCAGGCTTCGGGGGCTGGAGCGCCCATTGGTAGTGGCACCTTGCTGCTCCTTGGCATGGCAGCCTTGTATGGCGGCCGCAAAATATATGACATGCACTCGTCAGAAAACGAAGAATAAGAATCGGGCTCACACGGGTTTAGTACGGGTAATAGTTATTATAAACGCACAGTTATCATTTAAACGATGGATAGCTGTGCGTTTTTTTTGTTTTTTTAATCAATTACAGCTTGTCCCACAAGTTGCGGGGGATAAAATCATGGTAAATTACTGCTTATGCCTGATTAATTGCACCAACTTGCAACTAAATAATTTGAGTATCGGGAATCACTAATAAAATGGTTATTTTCGAATAAATATTACCCCTCCGCCCGTCAGCACCTCCCCTATGCTTCGGCTTCGCTCAGCATCCAGGGGAGGCAGACTTTAACAAACAGAATTGCAGTCTTTTAAGTTTGTACAATTCAACTCCCTCCCTATTTTTTAGAAGGGCTGGGGAAGGTACATTACGAAAAAGAACAGATTATTAATCTTTCCCGATACCCATTATAAATAATATGCATAATTCGGTGAATAATTAAACTCCCGTCCTTGTTTTTTTTTGTGCCAAACTTCCTTGTTTAAGCGCAAAGTGGAAGAAATTAACTTTAGTCGGATAATTTTTTTCAAAAATCCGTATTACTTTTTCTTGAAGTTGATATTAACTATACACAGCAACTGAAAAATACTTGTTATGAAAAACACAGACTTGTACGCAACCGAACAGTATAATGAAATCCTTTCAGAAAAATCGTCAACTCAGTTTATAGTCAGGCCGTATCATATTATTGGGACTGCCATACTGCTCGTAGCCTGGGCATGGCTTGGAACCATCATTATCCATTAACCATTATTCCTCCCGAATTTCCATTTTTTATTCCCAATAAATCCTCCGCCAGGATAGCCGGTGAATAGCTGACCTGCAATTTGTTCCCAGGTTTTCAACAATTTTGTATTTCCTTTTAAAAAGCGAAAATCTTTTCTTTCGGTATGTCCGGAAGTTTCGCGCAACAATAAATCCATTTTCTTTTCAAATCTACAGGATATCAGAGCCGGCATTCAATAACCAGGGTTAAATCATTATTTGATGCGCTGGGAAAAATAACGAACTTTGTTTGATGGCAAATATAAGTGATACACCCCAGGGTCTGGAGGCCCATATTCTTAGGTTACTCATACCAGAAGAAATATTAGAATGCTTTGAATTAGACCAGATCATTGAAAACGATGATGAGTTGTTATTTGACCTTTTTGAGAAAGAGGCATGTGTTCCCAAAGAATTGCAAAGGGAAGAGTCTGTACTGAATGGTTACATGAACGAGACAACGCTTCAAAGCTTTCCTCAAAGGGGGAAGCGCTGTTATATTCATTTGAGACGACGAAGATGGAAAATAAAGGGAAGTACAGATACCAGGAGTTACTTTAACGAGTATGAGTTTACCTCTCCAGGCACCATGGCAACGAAGCTATTCGGTGCTTTTTTAAAAAGAAACTCTTTGACAGCCACCCCCTCACGTTTAGCTCAGTCGCTATAGTATTGGGATTAGACAAACAAAAACTTCATGATTGGTACAAGAATCACCTGAGCGATTTTACAACTACACGGGTTCAAGAGCAACTCCATGAGCACGATATTCCGCTACCGCCCGAGGTTACCAAAGCATGCAAGAGTATAGATGTTCCAATCCTTAAGCCTGAAAATATTGGCGAACACATGGCTGTTGATGAAAAATACATCAATGGTGAGTTTTACACATTACTTACTAACGGCAACACAGGTAAAATTGCGCTGATGGCAGCTACCACAAAGACCTCACTGTTAAACCGTGCTATGTCAAAATTTGAAGGTAAACTCTTTAATGTAAAAATACTCACCCGTGATCTGGCATCGAACTATGAATGGTTTGGCAGGGAAAACTTCATGAATGCCGCACAGGTTGCCGATAAGTTCCATGTACTAAAACACGCCTTTGAAGCCTTGCAGGACATAAGGATATATTATCGCCAGAAACTGCTCACCCAACGCAGGGAAGCCTATGAGGCATATAAGCTCAAAAAGAAAACGACTCCGGGGCTGGTATTTGAATATCCCGAGACAAAGCTTCAAAACAATGAAACACACAGGCAACTGTTGGCCAGAAGCCAGTACCTGCTTTATAAAAAGAGAAACGATTTTACACAAAGCCAGGCACAACGCGCAGAATTGCTGTTTAAACACTACCCAGACATAGAAAAGGCCTATGAGTTGATCTGCCAATTTAGGGCGTGGTACAGTGCAGATCATATAATTAGCAACCAACTGGAGAGACCTGCCAAAATCGAAGCCTTGAACAGAATCGGGAATAAACTGGATGATTGGATTAAAAGAGTTGTAGATGCAGATATAACTGAAATCCTGAATTTTAAATCCCTTGTCGAAAGAAACCGGGGATACATACTGAACTACTTCTATACCGGGGCTACAAATGCCATTGCTGAAGGAAACAACAGTATAATCCAACACTTTCTTCAAACAAACAAGGGTGCCAGAAATCTGAATTTCTTCTACTTCAGATTATCTCAGTTCCTATCATAGCGCATCAAATACTGAAATTACCATAACCAGAGAGCCAATTTTTATTTCGCTTACTGAATATCTGAATGTTTTATAGTATCTTTGCCATCCTGATACAATACCTGAAAAATGTTTAACATAAATACACTCTTTAATAATTATAATCCCGTTCCGGATTAGGGAAGCTGTATTGTGTTTGAAAAATCATATATAAGGCTTTCCTTTTCGGGAAGCCTTTTTTATTTTGTGCCAGTTGAAGTTTGTAAAATGTTTTACTTAAAAATAAATTGTTATGTGTGGGATTGTAGGAGTATTTGAATTAAAAACGGCTTCGCAGGATTTACGGCTGCAGGTTCTTGACATGTCGAAGAAAGTGCGTCACCGCGGACCGGATTGGTCAGGCATTTATTGTGGCGAAAAGGCCATCCTGGCTCATGAACGGCTTTCCATTGTTGATCCGCAATCAGGTGGCCAACCTTTGAAAAGTAAAGATGGAAAGCTGATTTTATCGGTTAACGGCGAGATCTACAACCATATGGATTTACGCAAGAACCTGGCCTCTGATTATGAATTTCTTACCCATTCGGATTGCGAGGTGATCCTGGCCTTGTATCGCGAAAAGGGAATCAATTTCATTGAAGACCTGAACGGAATTTTCGCCTTTGCGTTGTATGATTCCGAAAACGATTGTTACCTGATTGCCCGCGATCATATAGGAATTATCCCGCTTTACATGGGATGGGACAAATTTGGTAATTTTTATGTTGCGTCTGAGCTTAAAGCCCTCGAAGGTGTCTGCAACCGGATCGAAGAGTTTTTGCCCGGGCACTACCTATATAGTAAAGAGGGTGAAGTGCGCAAGTGGTACGAGCGTGACTGGACGGACTATTCAAATGTTAAGGACAATGAGAGTAATATCCACGAATTGCGCGTAGCCCTTGAGGAAGCTGTTCACCGGCAGCTGATGTCGGATGTGCCTTACGGAGTTTTACTTTCAGGAGGGCTTGATTCATCGGTTATATCAGCTATTGCGAAAAAATATGCTGCACGTCGTATTGAAACGCACGACCTTCAGGAAGCCTGGTGGCCGCAACTGCATTCCTTTGCTATAGGGTTAAAAGGTTCGCCCGACCTTGCGGCTTCGCGGATCGTGGCTGACCATATTGGTTCAGTTCATCACGAAATAGAATTTACCATACAGGAAGCGCTCGATGCCTTGCGGGATGTGGTTTACCACCTGGAAACCTACGATGTAACAACCATTCGGGCATCAACACCCATGTACCTGATGTCGAGGGTCATAAAATCGATGGGAATAAAAATGGTACTCTCTGGCGAAGGGGCAGATGAAATATTCGGCGGATACCTGTATTTTCACAAAGCTCCTGATGCCAAATCGTTTCATGAGGAAACGGTTCGAAAACTATCCAAATTACATCTTTATGATTGCCTACGGGCCAATAAATCGCTGGCAGCCTGGGGTGTTGAAGGCCGCGTTCCCTTCCTCGACAAAGAATTTTTGGATGTAGCTATGAGGCTGAATCCGGAAGATAAAATGGCCAAAGACGGGAAAATGGAGAAATGGATCCTGCGAAAAGCCTTCGAAGACTACTTGCCTGCAAGCATTGCCTGGCGCCAGAAAGAACAGTTCTCGGATGGTGTGGGTTATAGCTGGATCGACACGCTGAAAGAACTTACAGCCTCGCAGGTAAGCGACGAACAGCTTGCAAATGCAAAATACCGTTTCCCGATCAATCCGCCCAGGGTGAAGGAAGAGTACTATTACCGCTCCATTTTTGCCGACCATTTCCCTTCGGATGCCGCAGCGCAATGCGTTCCTTCGGTGCCGTCGGTGGCTTGCAGCACTGCCGAAGCTTTGGCCTGGGACATATCGTTCCAAAACCAAAACGATCCTTCAGGGCGCGCTGTTAAAACGGTACATAACGAGGGATACAAATAAGTTGTCAAGATCCAGGTCCCAAATTCCAGGCCCCAAATTCCAAGGGGAAAGAAAAATGTTGCTTATAAGAGACTGTCTAAATTTCTTTATTTAATTCTAAAACTGTAAGTTTCTTTGAATATCGAACAAGGGTTATTCGCTCATTGCTTATATTAAAAAGTGCTCATGAGTCGCTTCGCTTAGTTAACGATTTTTGATTTAAGAAGTATCATAATATACAAGGTTTCTGCCCACTTCGTAAATCGTAAATCCTTATTCCTTGTTCTTAAATCAATCATTTAACTAAATCTAGACAGTTACTAAGTTTACTAAAGTTAAATCCTTGGATTTTGGGACTTGGAATTTTGGGCTTGGGTCTTTTAAACAATTGGCGGCTCAATCGTCGTAATCTATTGTTATTAAAACAGTTGCCTATTTTGTGTTATCTCTGCGCTGCGGGGATCAATCAGTTTTTTTTTACGTTATCCTTCCTGATACTCTTAATTTCCTTTGCATTAAAACTTAACTATTAACAGTTTTACCCATTTATCAACCTAACAAAAGTATCTTTGCTTATCCGTTTTTATGAAAGTAAGTAAGATAAACATAGTCGCTGTTTTATATCTTGTTTTGTTCCCATCCGTTTTTCTGTATTCGGAAGGTACAAAACAGGTAATGCCAAACCCCGGTGCGAAAGGACAATTGTGCATCAATAAATGGAGGAATGACTTTGCATTTTATAATGCACCGCCTGAATTCCGGCTTAGTATTTCCATTGCTGAGGTTTCCGAAACTATACGGTTTGGTTTCGGGAAAGTGCTTAGCAACAGCAACGCTGTCCTTTCCGACCTTGTTTACAGGATAAAAGACCCTGCCGGCAATATTGTTTATGGGCCATTCCCTGTACCCGCTTCGGGCGTCGGTCATATTAGTACTTATACCGAGGCGATTACAGGTCCGTTTGCAGGCGGATATAATTACCTTGAAATTCAACCTCTTCTAACCGGCGACTATTACCTTGAATTCAATTATCCAAATTTCAATAACGATGACACCCGGCATTTCCTTGAGTTTTTTGATATTACGGTGGTAAAAGCAGCAGGAACTGCTGTAGATGGGCGGGTTTGGTCGAAGGCCTGGCAATTCTGGACTGAAAGTGACCCGTTTTATGGAAAAATGATGATTCTTTCGGACGATAGTATTGTAACACAAGTCGATTGCAACGGTTTCAAAGGGGGATCCTTCTCATTTTCAAGCAACAGTACCGGTTGTTCCACTACCGGCAATCTGTCAAACGACCGGATGTCGAGGTTAGGATTTCATACCTATCCGCAATACAAAGTGTTTCTCAACGATCCCGACAGTATCCTGTTTCCGACCCAAAAGGTTTCTGCAGGCATTTTTTTACCGGTAACCGTTTCTCCTGATTGTACTACCGGGGGAGCCGATTTTGGCATTAAAGTAGGTAAAGATGGTTCGGTGAAGCTTTTCGTGGAGATAAATCCTTCGCCGGGTGTTGATCCCGAAGATGTTCAGATTATTGCCAACGTGAAAACCGATCCGGGAGGTTCAGGATACAACATCATCCATTGGGATGGCAAAGATAAACTGGGAAGGCCTGTTAAAAATGGAACATCCCTGTCGTTTACAGTGACAAATCTTAGTGGACTGACTAATCTCCCTATCTATGATATCGAAAACAATGATAAGGGATTTATTGTTAAACAAATACGTCCTAAAGGAAAGCAATTAAAGATATATTGGGACGATACCTCAATTCCCGGGGGAAATTCTGATATATCAACCGGTTGCCTTAGTCCTTCCGGGTGCCATACCTGGCCTAATGGCTTCGGTAACACTAAAACAATAAATTCGTGGTGGTTTGTAACCTGGACCGAAACATCAGCTGTTACTTTCATCACAAAAAAATCACCCGATTCTCTGTCCATTTCGGGTAACGCAATGCACTGTAGAGGGAAAGGCAACCTTGATTTTTCGGTTGCCGCCGATCCAAATTCAACCAGCTATACCTGGTCCTATTCAGGAGCCGGCGTTACTGTTGACGCGTCGGGAACAACTGCAAAGTTAGATTTTTCAGAAGGTGCTGCCCCGGGCACAGTATCCGTTTACGGTCATAACGATGTATGCGGCAATGGACCGGTAACAAATTTGGACATCATGTTTATGTCATTACCGGAAGTTTCATTAACTCCATTTCCTGATATTTGCTATACTTTACCTGGTTTCGGTCTAACTGGAGGAAAACCGGAAGGAGGTAGCTATTTTGTTGACGGTACTTTTGCCGACACCCTTTACCCATATAAAGAAGCAGAAGGGTTGCATACAATCGTTTACTCCTACACGGCGCCTGAAGGATGTTCGAATTCCGATACCGCCACGATACTGTTACGGAACGGTCCAGATTGCGAAGGCACCGTCTTTTTCCCTGATGCATTTACACCCAACAAGGATAACCTGAATGAAAAATTCAAACCGGTGGTGGAAAATATTTATAATTTCAGGATGCTTGTTTTTAACCGATGGGGAGAAATGATATTTTCGACAGATGATGCTACCAAAGGGTGGGATGGAACCTCCAAAGGAGAAGAATGTCCGGAAGGGATGTACACGTTTACGGCTACCTATGCACCATCGTTTCGAAGCAATGAAAACAAAACCCAAAGAGGAGTGTTTTTATTGATCCGGTGACAATCGCATTGGAATAAACAACTTTAACTTTATTGGCTTTAAAATCAACCTGTTTATACATCAGAACAAACCTGTAAACCGCAGGCTGAACTGATTTAACCTGGCCGCCTTATCATCAATGGGTATAGTAAATACCGGCGCCAAGTACCTGTTGTAGTTCACCGATAAATCAATTTCGGAGAAGAATCCCATTTTTATTCCAATACCTGCGCCAACCGTAAAATATGGGAGAGTGGAATTGTATGTTGTGCCGACCATGTGATTCTCCTGTCGTTTACTAACGATAGTGAACGCGGCTCCAAGTCCGGCAAGTCCATATGGAAGAATCTTGGAATCATTGTCAAAATCCGAAAATCTTCCGGCAACACAGAGGTCGAAAAACTGGCCGTTCATTTTGTCTTTTTCTCCACCGTGCACACGAGTAGTGTTAAGTGTTTTGAACGAGTACAGGGCTGTTCCGCGGAGGGAAAGCCAGTAACTTATGTATTTGTCAGTCGTAATCCCGAAAGCCGGTCCCAGGCCGCCTTTTAGTGTTACGCTATCACCTTTGGTAGAATAGGCTGCATAACTCAGATCGATAACAGGTCCAAATTTAAACTGTGCATAGGTTGTAAGTGTACTGCCTATGATTAAAGCAAGTAGGGTTATTTTTAATTTCATGGTTCGGGATTATTTGCGGATAAATATCCAGTTAATATCATAAATACGCCTTGGCTGATTATTGCCCCAGGCAACACCCACATCACGCCATGCTTTGATTCGCTGGCGCTCGAGACTTACATTATCATCCCAAACCTTGAGCATAAAATTCCAGTCGCGTTTTTCGTCCTGCCTGATCTTGGTTCGGATTTCCGAGACCAATTTCTGTGCTTCGCCATAGCATTCGGCATCCGGGTAAATGCTTGCCAGGTTTTGAGCAACAAAGTTTGCCCCATCGGAGTTAGGATTCGCAATCCAATACGCTTTTGCTGTAGCAAGATTTGCATTGCACATAAAATCTACATACTTCTGGTAAATTGGAGGCACAGCATCCATAGCATCCTCGTAGCAGTTTTTAGCCACATCGGGTATCGACATCAGGTTGAAGATGGCTTCCTGGTAACGGTCGGTCTGAGCCATGGTAAGTGCTTCCTTGATAATGAAATCACACTTTGAATTATAGTATTCGATGATTTTCAGCTTGCCTTTTTCGATAAATTCTTTTAACTGTGGCGAATTTACATTGATGGTATTTATACCGCTGATATACGCCTTGTTTTCGTTGGTGCCGACACCTTTTGCAGGAAGATTGATGGTGCTGAATACCGTTTTTGAAATTACATCGGCGATATACAATGTCATATCCATATTGTAGGCATGCATAGGCGGTGGACCTGGCAAAATATCCTTCGATCCCAGGTTTATCTTTGCGGTTATAACAAACCGGCTGTCATAGTCAATACCACCGAGCCCGTTTGAAGTAGCAATCTGCTGAAGTTTATTGTTCAATGCTTCGGCAGCTATTTCAGGCATGCCGTCGGGTTGCTCGGGAATAACCGGAGTAAGCGATATGCGGGCAATATCATCCGATTTGCCTAACTTGTTCTGAGCTGATACGTTCAATGTTAAACATAAGACTATCAGCCATATAACAGAGATATTTTTCATAGTTCCTGATGCTTTAGTTATTTTTCACCGATTACAAGGGTAGCCCGTCCAAGTCCCTGTGTCATTACTTTGCAGGTAATTGAAAAAGGCGGCCCGTTGAGATATTTTTTCAGTTCTGTGACAAATTGCCGGGTGTCCATTGCTTTACCCGATTCGGTATATAATGGAATACGAACTTGTTCGAACAGAATAAAATTTTCGCTTCCGTCGCTGTTCGAGTATCGTCCCTGAACGGTGAACCTGGCCATCCAGTCGTCGATGTACTCGGCAAGTTCTTTGCCGTTGTATTCCTGTTCAAGGTTAACAGGCGAACTATCCCAAACGCGTATTCGTATGGTTACTTCCCGTCCGTTTGCAAGGAGGTCGTCGAAGTGGCTTTGCAACTGTGCATTAAAATTATCAATATGTGCCAGCACAGCTTCTTCGAGTAATATCGGAAGATCAGCCGACAAAGATGGTTGCCCGCTGCCCTGTGCTCCGGCAATCTGCTTATCGGTATAGGCATCGAGGCCTTGCAGAACGAATGTGATATATTTTTTCGGCCCCTGGGAATTTACAGTATATGTAAGCTGCATAATAATATCAGCTTTAGCTGTCCTTTTGAGTATATCAAGAGGGCTTTCAGCAATAGAAGCTCCTGAAGATTTGCTTGAGGTCATATTATCTTCAGCTCTCATCTGTTCTATATCTTTAATGACGGTTTCGAGGTTTTTCAGTGGAAATCCCCGTTCAGCCATCATCGTATTGATTTTTGAAATCACAAGCAGGAGGTTGCCATCCGTTTGCATGGCTTTTTTGTAATCAGGTATCCGGACCTGAGTTCCCTGGTTATCATAGGTCATCATGTAGTTATTCTGTGTGCACCATACGTCGCTGGGCACAACCATGATAGTTGGTTTTTTGGCCTGGCCGAACGCATCTGCCATGAACAAAATAACCACAAAAGTTAACAGGAGTTGTTTTTTCATTGTAGCGTCATATTTGAGTTAAAAACCGGTTCCAAGTGGTTTGATGATCCCGGCAGATTCCAGTTCTTTTCGCAAAGCTGAGTGTGAAACCGAAACCAGCACTCCTACCTTATACTGTTTGCCTACCTTTAGCCGGTCTTTAGGATCGATACTGCCATCGCTACTCACTGTTACAAAGCTCAGGTATTTGCCTTTTTCTTTAAAGAAAGCTGTGAAATAATCCTGGTGCTGTTGTTCTGATCCCGGATCTGTAATTAGCGGGCGCATCATACAGCCAGGCTTACCTGATAGAATTCCTTTAAACATAACTGCCTGAACGGCAGTTTTCTTTGCATTTTCAACTGCATCGTTCGGCTTTTTGCCATATCCCCACACTTTTATCAGTTGAGTGCCATCCATACCGGTTCCCATGCATTCAACTTCGTAATTATAAAAAGCTGCAGGATTCTTTTTTTTCTGGCTATAGCCTGAAATACTGAACAACAGCAAACCGGCAAGCATCAGGGTGAGTTTGAGTGTTTTCATAGCTGGGGTTTGATTTGGTTAAAGATATCTTTATTAAAATTCAATTCTAAGTCCAAATGTATGGGTTGCACCTCCCCGGGCTAGGGCATCTTTCCAGTTAGCTGCATCATTAACAAGCACCTCTTTGTTATCTTTATCGGTGATTTTGCCAAACGGGCTATACGTCCCATATGCATAGGTAAGCTGTACATTAGAAAGGATGTTTATTCCGAACAAAACTCCTGCACGGCCATACAATGTTGATAATGTGAGTTGACTGTCATCTTTATCCGAAGCAGTTTCCAATCCTATGCCGGCAAAAGGCTGAAATTTGAAATGATGCGCAAAGCAAAACTCCTTTCCAAAGCCAGCCCCATACCGAAGGAAAGAGGTATAGGTTGAAATGGTTTCGGATGTTCCGATTTTTAACTCGGTTTCAACCGGATCGTATCCGCCTTCAATATAAAGTTTGATCATGGTAGGCATTTTAGCACCGGTCAAACGGCTCAGGTTAATATCAAGCCTTCCATCAAAACCACCAAATCCTCCTATTGATGCCCCGAGGGTAAGTGCAAGCCCGGCATCGTTGCGCTGCTGAAGCAACATGCCTTCATCAAGCCTGCCGCCTGCCACCTGGTAAAAGCGCGATGTTTTCGATTTGCCGGTTGATACTGTCCGGTTGTCAGTTATATGTTGGGTAGCTCTGATTACACCTTTCTTTTTAGCCGTAATCTTACCTGATGAATTTTGCTCCATTTCATAAACAAAGTAACGGTGGTCGGTCTTGAGGCCTTCTTTTTTTCCGATCTTAGCTTCAATTGGATGTGTACTGAATATGGCAGCTTTTACCTTGAATTCTTCCAGCTTATATTCAATTGAAGCCAGGTTGTTGTTAACCCCTTCGCGCAGCAGTTTTAACATCAGTTGATCGGGAGTTGCCTGTACTTTTGGCGCAAGCGCCTGCCCTGGGTTATACTGGCTGGCTTCAACCATGGTTGTAGTGCGGGTATAATATGTGACAGGAAAATTATAATTATCAAACTTTACTTTCCGCCGTGCCAGGTCAGCATCGGTAGGGTTGGCCCACAGATCATTCCAGAAGATAGTATTGATGGTATCGTTAAAGTTTATTTTGTAAACATATGCACTTACCTTAGCCTGGAATCCGTTTTTAGTCCTGCTGATGGGAGTCTTGCTGTTTTTCTGGAGCCGGTTATAGGATTCTTCCATATCAATCAGATCATTCACATCAAAAACAATGATGAAACTATTGTTGAGTAACCCTTCGCCTGCATCCATCAGTTTGGCCTTACCCAACTTACTGGCATTGGCAGCCGCCACATCGGCATCAGTAGCATTATACAATCCCCGTTGCTGAAGCAATTCAACGCCAAACGAACCATCGTCCTTTCGTGAAAACCATTTGGCAATTACTGCATTGGCAATATGATTTTTTACCAGGGCATCTTTCAGTTTGTTGGAAACAATATCTGCGGTACGCAAATCGACTGAAAATGAGTTTAAGGTTTCTTCGCGACTTACTGGCGAAGGCAACATCGTCTGTCTGATGGAGTTGTCGTCGTATTTGTCGTCAGTTTTCAGTTGTGGAAACGACTGTTTCAACATGCTATAATAATTCCCTGTACCGAAATCGAGCAGCATGTAAGTAAGAGAAAGACGATCGTAGTGGGTAGCCGGTTCATTGCTTTTAACTTTTTTACCTGCTTCGGATGCATTTTGGCCAAATGCCAGAGTTGTGAGTAAAATCAGACAAGAGAATAGAAAAATACGTTTCATAGGCCTGGTTTAAGTGGTTATGGAAAACGGGTTGATTTCAATACTTTTGGATAAACATTACCGATGTT
The DNA here is from genome assembly GCA_041660125.1 of Lentimicrobiaceae bacterium. GTDB lineage: Bacteria > Bacteroidota > Bacteroidia > Bacteroidales > UBA4417 > UBA4417. Next base: position 39,028 of record JBAZWY010000013.1, on the reverse strand, counting down.
CAAATATATGAAATCAATGAATCGATTTGCAAATTTATTTTAAGATATAAGAAATTAAACATTAATTAATGCTGTTGTATGTTATTGAAAAACAGTATTTAAATACTATAATGCAGCATAATATGAAAGAATACGGCTATATAGACACAGAACTTGTTTTTATAGAATAAACAGAACTGGCTGGCTAAATTTAGCTAACCGCAATTCAATATAATGTCTTTTAAATTGATTTATTGAAGATATTTAAATATAAGTACCGCACCCATGGTTCAGATCAAAAAAATTCAATATCTTCGAAGAAGTGAAATGTTGTCTAATATATGATTATAACAGTCGCATTTTCAATTATATATAATAACTTGTGTACTGTAATGAAGCATTTTATTTTTTAAAGATACTGGATTATTAAATTTCGACAAATTAATACATTAGTAATGAAACTTACATTTTTGTTTCACTTATTAAAAACTGAAAGGCGAATGTTTAAAAGGATTATGTGGTTTTGCGTTCTGCTTGTTTGTTTTAGTCTGGGTCTTATCTCAAGCACTTTTGCCAATCCGGTTTCTTTGCCCAAAGGACCGGATACAGACAGCCTGAAACTTGTGCTATCGAAATCTCAATCGCCGCAAGATAAAATTAACGTCCTTTCTGCTCTGGGCATAGCGTATTATAATGAATCGGAACTCGACAAAGCGCTGGAAACTGAACATGAACTTTTAGAGGTAATAAGCAAAGACGGAGTTAAAATTGATTCAGCTAAATGTTTCAGGCGTATAGGGCTGATATATTTACAAAAGTCGTGGTATGATAAATCGCTGGATAATCTTATGCGTGCCCAGCAGCTTTTTGGCGAATCGGGCGACTCGTCCATGCAGGCAAAATCAATTATGAATATTGGAATAGTGCATGATTGTATGAATAATTACCCGATGTCATTATCGTATTACAAAAAAGCACTGGATTACTTCAAACGAACCGGGAACGAGGGCGGAATGGCCGATTGCGAACTCAATATCGCTATCCTACTTGCCAAGCAGAAAGAATATGAAAAAGCCTGCCAAAACCTTATTTCGGCATCAAAAATATATGAAAAGACAGGCAATAATTCTTATCTCGCTGCGTCGTATATCAACCTGGGCCTTACCTATAAAAAAATGGGGAATTACAGCCTGGCTATTGAATACCTGGATAAGGCACTGAAAATCTGGAGCCAGGAAGACGATCAGTACCATATCTGTTATTATCACCTGAATATGGGTGAGATTATGCTTGATATGAAACGAATTGATGAAGCCAGGCAATATCTTCAAACAGCCGAAAAACTTGCTAAAGAAGTTGGCTCAAAAGATCTGCTGGCAAAGGCGTATGAGTATTTATCCGACTATAATGCCGCAAAGAAAAACTTTAATGAGGCTTATATCTACCTGAACAAATCGAAACAAATCAACGACAGTATTCTGAATGCTGAAACCACTGAAAAAGTGAACCAGGTTCAGTATCAGTATGAGATTGCGAAAAGGGAAGCGGAAAACGAACATCTGGTGAAACAAAACCTGAATAAAGAATTTTTGCTGTCAAAGAAAAATATGTTCCTTTATATTCTAACAGCCATACTGGTACTTATTGCGATACTTGTTTTTTTTCTTGCAAACCAGAACCGGATAAAGAAAAAAACAAATCAGCAGCTCGAAGCAAAAAATGATCTGATTGAATTGCAAAGAGATGAACTTATTACGCTCAATGCATCAAAAGACAAATTCCTTTCGATACTCGCCCACGACATTAAAAACCCACTGAGTTCTATCCATGGAATAAGCGAATTGCTTGTAAATGACTATGATACACTTTCGCTAGAGGATAAGAAAATTTTTACCCGGGATATCCATACTTTGTCAACCAACCTGTTCGAAATAATTAATACCCTCTTAACCTGGTCGACTGCGCAAAGCGGAATGATTACGTATCGTCCAACAAAATTTTCAATCGGGGAACTTTGCTATAAAACAGCTAATAACCTTCAAACAGTAGCAAAGCAAAAAGATATTGTAATTGAAAGTAAAGCTGATGTTGCGTTAATGGTGATGGCTGATGAAAATATGATAATTTCAGTGCTGCACAACCTTATTAATAATGCCATAAAATATTCCTACCATGGAACCAGGATTCGTATTGAATCGTTGCAATTGGATGGGTTTGCCCAATTGTCCGTGATTGACTCAGGTATTGGACTTTCACCGGAAAGCCAGGCAAAACTATTCAAATATGACCAGCATTTCATGAATAAAGGAACAGCTGGTGAAACCGGAACGGGACTTGGTCTTATACTATGCAAAGATTTTGTTGAAAAAAATGGTGGGACTATAAAAGTTGAAAGTACAATAAATGAAGGTAGTATTTTCGTTTTTACACTTCCTTTGGCTGAGAGCCCGGTGTCTGCACACCCGCAGGGTGTCTGACACAGGGTACCGGGAAAGATTATAGTAGTGTCAGACACCCGTTGGGTGTGCAGACACTATAGAAAATTTTCATTCAGAAATTTCTGAAAGGCCTCTTTATATTGTTCGCTTACAGGGATATATGCCTTTCCGAAAACGATCCGGAAACGCTCTATTGTTTCAATCCGGTTTAGGTTCACAATAAAGGAGCGATGTACGCGCATAAAATCTGAATCGGGAAGTTTTGATTCAAGCGTTTTCAGAGAATTGATTGACAGAATTGGACTTGCCTCGTTTTTCAGAAATATCTTTACATAATCTTTCATGCCTTCGATATATAGTATATCGGCAAAATTGATCCTGCGTATTTTATACTCACTTTTAATAAAAAGGAACTGATCGTTGGTATCGACAACGTTGGCTTTGAGATTTTCCCATTCAATAAGTTTCCTGGCTTTGAGGGCAGCAGTCAGAAATTCCTCGTATCCATATGGTTTCAGAAGGTAATCCACAGCTTCGAGTTTGAATCCTTCGAGGGCAAATTTCTGGTAAGCTGTGGCAAATATAACTTTAGGACCATTCAGAAGCATCCGGGCAAAATCAGTCCCTAGCAGGTCAGGCATCTGAATGTCAAGAAATATAAGGTCAACCGGTTTGTTTTCATGATATTCCATAGCACTCAGCGGATTATCAAAGCCGCCCTCAAACCGCAGAAACGGGGTTTTCTGAATGTATCCCGTTACAAGTTTGAGCGCCAGCGGTTCATCATCAATGGCAATGGTGTGGATCATGATGCGATGAATTAGGCAACATCAATAGTTAGAATAACATGAAAGATGGACTCTGTTTCAAAAATCTTCAGTTTGTGGTGGCCGGGAAACAATAATGAAAGCCGTTTTTTTACATTTTCAAGGCCAATACCTGAATCGGTATTTAACAATACATCTCCCTTATTTCCAATGCTGTTGCTGCATTCAAAAATGATTTTCCCGGGCTCTGTTTTCAATTGAATATTTACAAACGACGGTTGGCGGTAGCTTATTCCGTGTTTGAACGCATTCTCGACAAATGGCAGAAAAAGCAGAGGCGGAATTGCCACATCGTTATAATTTTCAGGAAAACTGACAGTAAAGGAAACTTTATCCGAGATCCTTAGTTTCATCAATTCGATATAGGTCTGCATGAATTCGATCTCCTGGCTCAGGAAAAGGTTGCCTTTCTCCGTTTCATAAAGAATGTAGCGCATCAGTTTTGAAAGTTGCAATATGGCTTTCTGGCCGTTGGCAACATCGGTTTGAACCAATGAATAGATATTATTCAGGGTATTGAACAGAAAATGCGGATTAATCTGGTTTTTAAGGAAAGCCAGTTCGGTATTCAGTTTTTCCTTTTCTGCTTCTTTGCGAATCTTTTCCTGTTTTGTGAATTTATCGGTAAAACTTAATCCCAAACCGAACCCGGAAAGGAAGAGAGTAGTGATAATAAAATTATACATCGGCCAGTTTGCGGAAGGATGCCTGAGTTTAGCCCTGAACTCATTCTGTGGCATTAATGGAACTCCCGGAGGTGGCAGCATATTGGGCCGCATCCGCATTTCAAGATTATTGTCAAAGCGGCGGAAAACATAGGCTTTAAACGTAACTTCGTTTATTACTGTAGCCAGCACGACAAGTGAAATTGCCGCTATAAAATATAAGACCTTCCTGCGCATGAAAAACAGTCTGGGCGTAAGCACCAGATAGTTGGCATAAAAAATTACCGCATACAGGAAAATCTGCACGTAAGTTCGCCTTAGAATGGATTCGTCATTACCCGAATCGATAAACAACAGGTATGATGGTAATATAAACAGAATAAGCCAGACAGCAGCATGAAGGATAATATGGACTTTTTTGCCGGTAAACAGCTTAGGATTTATGTCCTTGTAAAATTTTCCCATTACATAAAGGCATTAAAGTGGGTTAAATCAATTATGAGGCAACTTGTTCTTTCCCTTCTGATGCATCATAAAGAGGATGAGTTCGTCAAGATGCTCTTCCATGGTTTCGAAGTCAATATTGAACTCCGAAAGAATTAATTCCTCAAAATTAGAATTTCTATATTTTTTTCGGGCTTTTCCGGCTTCCGTTTTTACAAACCCGCTTACTTTAAAAGAATCGCCGGCATTGATTGTGGATGTATGAGTTCTCAATTTAAGTTTCATTATTGAAAAGAGTTTTGTTAATATTTAAAAAATAAACCAGCCTGAAATAATTGGATTCAAAGCTACCGCGAAGAAGTTGCGTAAGCAAATCCCGTGAGGTATTGAATATTTCGTTTACCGGGAGTAAAAATAGTATCGATAGGATTTCTCTGATTGAATATCTGAAGTAAATGTATCTCAGCCATTCTCAAATAAAAAGTGAAATCGACGAACTGGCTGTTTTTCACTTTAGAATATGAGAATAAGTGGACGGAGGAAGATAAAACAAGCTGAAAGCTGAAATGGGCTAAAAAAAAGTGTCAGACACCTGAAAAAGGTGAAAAGCAAAAAGTGTCAGACACCCGAAAAGGGTGTGCAGACACTTAGAAAAAGCGTTCATCCACGAACTTGTGGAATTTCTCCTTGTAATTCTCTGAAATCGGAATGTATTCCTTACCGAAGACGATACGATTGCGTTCGATAGTCTTAATTTTATCCAGATTCACGATAAATGAGCGGTGAACCCTCATAAATTTTGATTCGGGAAGATTTTCCTCCAGCGACTTCATGCTCATGAGCGAAAGAATAGATTTTTCGTTGTCTTCGAGACAAAATTTCACGTAATCTTTCAATCCTTCAATATACAAAATGTCATTAAATTCGATCTGAACCAATTTGTAATCTGCTTTTACAAATATGGAAGTCCGTGTTTCAGACACACTGGCCTTCTCGAAATGTTCAAACCAGCGTTTCGCTTTATTCACCGCGTTAAGGAATTCTGGATAACTAACGGGTTTCAGAAGGTAATCGAGTGCATCTACTTTAAATCCTTCGAGTGCATATTGCTCAAATGCGGTAGTGAAGATTACTTTGGGGCCATCCTGTAAACTTCGCGAGAAATCAAGCCCCGACAGCCCTGGCATCTGTATATCCAGGAACATCAGGTCCACTTCTGCTTTATCGAGCATTTCCATCGCCTGGAACGCGCTGCTGCAACGTCCGGCCAGGGTAAGGGATGGAGTTTTTGCAACATATCCCTCCAGCAGTTCCAATGCCAGCGGTTCATCATCAACAAGCAAACATCGCAGAGTCATAACTTAAGGTTTAGAGTTGAAATATAACTTTCTTCATTTTCTTCCACTCTGAGCTCAAAAGCTGATGGATATATCAGTTCGAGCCGCCTGCGAAGATTGATAAGTCCTATACCCGAACCGCTTATATCATCTTCCTGTTTGGGGAAATTGCTGTTTTCGACACGGCATTCCAATTCATTGGCAGCAACCATGCGGATATGGATGGAAATATATGACGGATTTACGGGACTCACGCCATGTTTAAACGCATTTTCAACCAGCGAAATAAACAACAATGGTGCAATCGTAATTCCTTCGCCTGCATTTGTGATCTCCGTATTCAGTTTCACATGCGACGGAAGCCGGAGACTCATCAGTTCTATGTAATTTGTAGTAAAATTGAGGTCCTTGCTCAAAGGTACTTTGGAATGATCGCTTTCGTACAACACATAGCGGATCAGGTTACTCAACTGGTGAACAGCATTCTGTGCATTTTCCTGGTTGATAGAAATCAGAGAATAGATATTGTTAAGCGTATTGAAAAGGAAATGCGGATTCAGTTGGTGTTTCAGGTTATTAAGCTCCGATTCAATATGCAGTTTTTCGAGTTCTTTCTGCTCGGCCAGCGAGCGGTACCATTGTGTTGTCATTTTAATTGCGGTTGACAAACCTGCTGTGACACTCATCGAGATAATATCGCGGTACATGATTATTTCCCTCATTTTTGCTTTTGGAGGGAAATGTTTGTTGTTTCCCAACAGAGCATAATATGATGAAAAGTAAAATTGTCGTATTAAATCCATCAACAAGAGGCAAACCGCGAAAAGGATCAGGTTCGCCAGGAAAAATTGCCATATCTTTTTGTTGAAAAGGAAGCGGCTTATGATCACAAAATAATTGACATAAAACACAATCATCAGAAAGATAATGGGCAGGGAAAAATCAAGATACCTTACAATATTTCTCTCTCCTTCACTGTATATAAATATCAGCGGAAAAAAAGCAATGATCCCCCAGATTATGAAATGAATCAAAAATTGAATCGGCCGTTTTTTTTGTATTTCAGACATGACCAGGGTTTAAGTCCATTTGTTGTTATTGTTGTATGATTGGGCGACAAGGCGAAGTGTGACAAGGCGAAGGGCGAAGGGCGACTGGGTGAAGGGCGACTGGGCGAACGTTCTATTCAAAATAACTATCTCCGACATCCCACATCCCACATCCGACATCCCACATCCGACATCTCACATCCGATATTTTTTATTCATAACGTATCGCATCAATCGGATCAAGATTGGCCGCTTTTTTAGCCGGATACCAGCCAAAAAACACTCCTGTAAATGTACAAACTGCAAACGATAAAATGATAGAGTAGCTTGTAATAATAATAGGCCAGTGCAAGAAATTGCGAATAAGAAATGAACTGCCTATTCCCAATGCAACCCCGATAAGGCCTCCCAACACGCTTATCAGGATGGCTTCGGTTAGGAACTGGGTCATGATATCCAGTCCGCGCGCTCCGACTGCCATACGCAGGCCAATCTCCCGTGTTCGTTCGGTTACCGAAACAAACATAATGTTCATAATGCCAATACCGCCTACAACCAGCGAAATACCTGCAATTACGGCCAGCAAAATAGTTAAGATGGTAGATGTGCTGCTGAACATGGAGAGGATCTCATCCTGCGACCTGACATTGAAATCATCCTGGCTTCCGTTGGGATTAAGGTGGTGTTGAGTTCGTAATATGGTCTCAACTTCAGCTTTAGCTTTCTGTGAAACTTCAGGAGTTGTGGTTGAACAATAGATCCCATTAAGGTAGGTTATGGCCATTATCCGTTTTTGAACGGTAGTGTAGGGGGCTAGCAACACATTGTCCTGATCCTGTCCCATGGAATTTGTGCCTTTCTCAGCCAGGACTCCGATAACCTGGAAAGGTATTTTATTGTACCGTATCGATTTGCCGACTGGATCTGATCCATCCGTAAATAGATTATCCACAACGGTTTTACCAAGGAGGCAGACTTTCGCTGCTGAAGCTATCTCCCTTTCGGTGAACATTCTTCCGCTTTTAATTTCAAACTTTCTGATCTGAAGATATTCTTCATTCACCCCCTGCATATTCACAGGCCAGTTATTGGCCCCATTTATCGATTGCCCATTGGCGTTCACCATGGGCGAAACGGCCGACAAATCAGGGCATTGTGTCTTGATGGCATTATAGTCAGCCAGCACCAGGGTTTGAGTGGCAGAGGCTGACAACCTGGCTCCCTGGAACATATTTGCACCAGGTTGGATCATTAGCATATTAGAACCCATTTGAGAAATCTGGTCCTGTATGCTTTGCTTGGATCCTTGCCCGATGGCCAGCATGGCAATCACAGCAGCCACGCCAATAATGATACCGAGCATGGTGAGCAACGCCCTGAATTTGTTACTGCCAAGGGCTTTAACCGATATTCTGAAAAGATTTGTTATATTCATGACAGTTTTGTTTTATAAATTCTGTTTTAAAAGATTGTAAGATTATTCTTTTCGAAGGTGCCAGGTGCCAAGTGCCGGGTGCCCCATTTCACAAATTCGATTACCCATTGTACCTGTTTTTAAATTACTGTGTGAAAGTAAACTTGTCGTGAATCAGTGGAACCCGGAACCCGGAACCCGGAACATGGAACCCGGAACTTTTTCCGGTTGGCGCTACAAATCAATCTCTTTTCATCAATCTTCTTTAACAGAACCAATATTTATTACTCTCCACGCTTAATCAATTATCCCAATTCAGCTCAACTATCTTCATCAACTCCATTCAGCTCCTCAACAGGCAGCGCAGCCAATGCATCGGCGGCTGAAGCCGGATTTCCTTTCTTTTCGTCTTTAGTGATCCGGCCATCGCGCAACATGATACTTCGTTGGCTAAAAAGCGCAATGTCGGGTTCATGTGTAACAAATGCGATGGTCTTACCCTCGGAATTCAGGTGCTGGAACAATGCCATGATTTCGTAGGAAGTCCGTGTGTCGAGGTTCCCGGTGGCTTCGTCAGCTAAAATTATAACAGGGTCATTTACCAATGCGCGGGCTATAGCTACCCGTTGCTGCTGTCCACCCGACATTTGATTAGGCATATGAAGCATGCGGTCGGCAAGGCCAACGGCTTCGAGTACATTTTTAGCCTTTTCCTTTCTTTCTTTAGCTGAGATAGCTGGATTGTACATTAATGGTAATTCCACATTTTCAAGCGCCGTGGTACGTGGAAGCAGGTTATAGGTTTGGAATACAAAACCGATTTTCAGGTTCCGCAAGCGGGCCCTTTCATTTTTAGTCATGGTTTTAACCGGGATTCCATCCAGCAGGTATTCTCCGTCAGTAGGGGTGTCGAGGCAACCAAGTATGTTCAGCAAGGTGGATTTCCCTGATCCGCTGGCTCCCATAATGGTAACAAACTCTCCTTCACGGATAGTGAATGATATTCCCCTGAGAGCAGCGACTTTCTGATTACCTACGATAAACTCTCGTTTAAGGTGATTCGCATATAATATATCTGACATTTTGTTTTTTCTTTAATGCTGGTATTTAATTCCAGGCGGATTTTATAATGGTATGGACAGGAAACAGCTTTTTTCTCAGATTTGCATTTTTCTTTTCAAACCGTCAATCTTCGCCCTTTATCATGTTGCCCAGTCTCCCCTCGCCTTGTCTCCAGATCTAAAATCTTGTCCTGTTATCGTTTCGGTCTCTTTGGCATGAACGGGCTGCTTGTTTCAGTGTCTTGAGTTTTCACGGCTTTGGATGATACCTGCTCCATGGAAACAATTACTGATTCACCTAATTTCAGGCCTCTCTTTATTTCAACGTTAGTTTCATCCGTAAGACCGGTGATAACGTGCCTTGGTTGAATGGAGTCTCCGGTTTTTATCCATACTACACCCTTGCTCAATGAATCGGTTTCTGAAGGAGCCTTCCATTTTCCAGTTGTATTATGAGTTTTATCCCCATTATAGTTAGGTCTGCCCGAAGACTGTCTGTTCCATTTTCCGCTGCTCATGTTGTATTTGGCAAGTATAGTTGAATCCGGCTTGAAATGGAGAGCTTTAGCCGGAATAATCAGCACGCTGTCAGCTTCCTGCGCATAAGCAGTGATGCTTGCAGTTAGTCCTGGTTTAAGTTTCAACTCCGGGTTAGGGGCATCTACCACGACACTGTATGTTACAACATTTGAATTGGTGATTGGCTGAAGCCTGATTTGAGTGATGGTTCCCTTGAAGTTTTCGCCAGGGAAGGCATCTACCGTGAAAACCACTTTCTGGCCGTCTTTCACTTGTCCTATATCGGCTTCATCTACATTCGCCAATACCTGCATCTTGGTAAGATCCTGGGCAATGGTAAAGAGGGTAGGTGTATTAAAACTAGAAGCAACGGTTTGGCCTTCAACAACCGCGCGGTTCAGTACTACCCCGTTGATAGGGGAATAGATCATGGTATAACCGAGGTTGGTCTGCGCTTTTCCAACGGATGCTTTCATATTGTCGAGATTGGCCTTTGCAGTACCATATTGATATAAAGCGGTTTCATAATCCGTTTCACTAATGGCTTTTTTATCAAATAACGCTTTGATGCGGTTGTAATTATCTTCCTGGTAAGTAAGCTGAACCTTGGCCATTTGTAGGTCAGCCTCAGTGGAAGCCAGTTGCTGAAGCAAAGGGGTTTTATCCAGTTCCGCAAGCAATTGACCCTTCTTTACATCAGAATTAAAATCCACATAGATTTTTTTTATCACACCCGAAACCTGGGTGCCAACATCAACCTGCTTCACAGGCTGAATTGAACCTGTTGCTGTTACCGTATTTACAACTGATCCTATTTTCACCTCGGCAGTAGTATAGGCCATTACCTGCAGGGTTTTTTCTTTCCTCAGGAACCAATACCCTATTGCCAATACTGCAAGTATAATGGTGGAATACAAAATGATTTTTTTTCTTTTCATGACTTGGTTGCTTATTACTTGGTTGCTTATTGAATTTCGATTGTGTTCTTTATGCCAACTATTTGATCGTGAGTGTTCATCTTTAACATCAGATTTTTATACATTTACAAGGTAAGAAAATACATGCTGTTATAAATCAATCTTCTTCTGCTGATAGAAATCCAGCAGCTTGTAGTTCAGAATGGCCGAATATTTGGCTTGCAGGTATTCTTCTTCGGCTGCCAGGTATTTAATTTTTTCTGTCAGCAAATCAACGGTATTCTTCATACCTAGCTTAAACTGATCCTGAACAAGAGAATAACTTATTGTTGTTGATTTAAGTTGCTCAACGGCTGATTGAAAACGACTCTGCCCCGAAACCGCATCAAGGTAAGCTGATTCTATGCGGCTCTGCAAATCTTTTTGTGTTGCGGCATAGTTTAACTGAGCCGTTTCCAGCCCGAGTTTAGCTTTCGAAATATTAGTTTTCACCTGTTTGTTGTTAAAAATCGGGATCGAAAGGTTAAGGCCGACATTCTGGTAGAGATTATCGCCCAATTGAGTTGCAAACCCGTTGGATATTGCGTTGTTGTATCCTGTTGCTGTAGAAGCTCCCAGGCTAAGGCTGGGCAATAAACCGGCTTTTGCTATCTCTATGTCAAGTTCCGACGAATTGACCGACAGCTGCCCGCTTTCAATCTCAGGCATAAAATTAAGAGCTGTTTTATAAACGTCGAGCTTGGAGGGAATAGGTAAAAGTACTGCCGAATCAGTTAACTGCGGGAAATAAACGTCCAACTCCTGGCTTATATCGAGTTCAAGAAGTTGTTTCAGGTTCAGAATTTGCTGGCTGAGGTTGTTCCTGGCAATAACCAATGCATAGGAGTCGCTGCTGTATTGTGCTTGAATCTGGGCGTAGTTACTTTCGGCAATATATCCTGCATCGTATTGAATTTTTGCCTGATCGACCTGGGCTTGTGAAGCGCTGAGTGTGTTTACGGCATTGTTCACCGATTCACGTGCATACAGCACCTGGAGGTAGGCAGTAGTTACGGCGAGTTCTATATTGTTTTGTGTTACCGCAACTTGCAACCCGGCTGTTTTTACATTGAGATCCTGTTGTGCGATTCCATTTTTTAATTTTAACCCATTATATAAAGTCACATTTGATTGAAGGGAGTAATTACCGGTAAAAGACAAATTACTGCCAATTGAGTTACCCTGTAAGGATTTCTTATTAGTTAAGTCCTGGCTGGCACTCGCATTCAAAGTAGGATAAAGTGCGGCTTTTGATTGTTCAAGATTAGCTTCATTCACTTTTACCCCAACCTGCAGTTGCTTTATCTGGATGTTATTCTGCAGTGCATAGTCTATGCAATTGCGCAATGTCCATTCCTTGGTAGCCTGCTGGCCTATAACTGCCGGGGCAACAAACAGGAGAGTGACACTTAGTATAATAATTACCTTTGATCCCGTATTCATGTTAATTAGGTTTGATTTATTATTGTACAAAACTAAATACATAATAACGGGTTTGAAAACCATATATATGTTAGTGAGGAGTTTATAGATAAAGAGGTGTTATTTATCTATGAAATGAATTTGTGTTAGGCATATTACTTACTGGAATACAATTATAATGGAGGTGATAAGATTATTGAACAAGTTCCCTTTAATTCAGGTAAAAAAGAAACAGCCCTTTCAAAAAGATGAAAGGGCTGTGCCAACTATCAATCAAGCTAACAAAATAAATATAAGTTATTTACAAATTTATTTTTTTACCAATCCATTAAGTTTTACTTTAAACTTAATAGAAGTTGTTGAACTTAGTGCACTTGCAGGCTGTCCATCAGGAGGTTGAGGCCTTTCTCCCATACCACCACCCGGCCCGCCTCCCGGGCCTCCACCAGGACCACCTCCCATTCCACCACCTGGTCCGCCTCCCGGGCCTTGACCTGCTCCACCGGGAGGACCTCCACGCTTTCCACCGCCATTTGAGTTATTTCCCATGCCGGCAATGGCATTCACATAAATTTTGAAACCAATAACAGGATTATCCTTCAGGGTGTTAAGTTCTTTGTTATTAAATGAATTTAAGGGGATTACCAATTCATATGTCATAAAATTTTGTTCATTCCAGTTGATAGCAACTTTTATTCCTTTAGCATCGGCGGCCATAAATGTGCCATTGTATTCAGGCAAAAAACCACTTAACGTAACCTGAGGTTTCTGGAGATGAAACTCTTCTTCCATATTCATTCTGCCTTGATTCCTGCCTTTTAATATATCAGGCTGCATATTTTCAGCCGTTGGCTTTCGGTCATGTTTTCCCGGCAACGGAAACTGAATGCCAAGCGTTTCCTTGTTTTTCCCCGAAGGATCAAGCCATATATCCATCCCTGAGCTCATAATCTTCATTTGTATTGGTTGCTCAGTAGCACGGATACAGACGTAAAGATTTTTATCATCGTTGGTAATATTATACTGCAAACCACTTTTTGAATCGCTGAAACGTAACGGCAGCGACCATTCCGTCGGATTGCCGTCGGCTATAACCGGCTTGGTTTGCCATGATACCTGGTACATTTCAGAAGAACAGGATGCAAACACCAGGAGAACAAAAATGCCACTGATTTGTCGGATGAATTTTTTCATACAATTGATATTAAAGTATTTGAATTCGTGAAGCATACGTTCTGAGTGCATGATTTATGGAACCGGGATTGGATTTCATGAATGAATACTTCGTCCAAAAATATATTCGCCAGGCTTGTCGATGAATTGCTTTCTTTACACAACTACTTCTTTATCCATTCTTATTCCTGTTTTATAATTCACGTTAAACTTCTGGTACAGTTTTGGGCATTTCAATCAATTAATCCAGCACAACGGAATTTCCTTTAATAGGGGATCACTTTAAGGTATGCAGTATCGCTTGCCATTCCGGTAAAAACGCCAAAACCATTTTTTATATTCGTTACCGGATTAGTAATGTTAGTTGAAGTAACTGCGGTTTGCTGGTATAAATCTGCAAAGTCAGTGTTCACCTTGAAAAGTACAATACGATACATACCAAAGAAATGCAGGTTCAATATTCCGAGACGGGTTTCCGATGCATTCACGGGTGAAATACTTGTTGTGTCAGACAAATCGAGGCTTGCATACCTGTAATTAATTAAATCCCTTGTGCTGTTTAGGTACTGTATTACAACATAATAATAACTACTATCTGTATTGTCCCAGCTTAGAGTAAGATCAGCCTGTGGACCCGATGGAAAACCTCCACTTGTACTTGTAATACGATCCGTATAGATGGAATGTGATGAAATGCTGAAATCCAATGGCTTAGCCGGAATCACAGTGGTTGAAGAAACGGTATCAGAACCATATAGGAATTTCATCTTATATTGTTCACCTGGCTGAATCCGTTTTTCGCCAAGTTGAAGTGTATAAACGCCTGAAGAAGTTTCGGTGAGATCTGCACCATTCACCTGTAAATGCAGGCCACTTATGTATTCAGTAGCATCAGTTGAATCAACCGAAAAGGGAAGCAGCTTAGTTACCTTAATGGTGATGGCGCTGTCGCCGGCGTAAAGGTATGACTCAACAATGGCTACGTTGTCGGGCACAATTGGTGTCATCAGCTCTTTACTGCACGAAGCCAGCAAAACCAATGCAATGCTTAATAAGGGAATGATTATTTTCTTCATATTACCTGATTTGAAGTGAGAGTGATATGTTGGGGGTAATGCCCAATTGGTTTACATTCGTTTCGGTAAGGCCTGTTTGATCGATAGAATATTCCTTATACCAAACATTCGTATGGTTATAAACATTGAATACAGAGAACCCTATTGATCCCTTACCGGTGTCGCCCATTGTAAAATCATATTTAACCGCCAGGTCCAGACGCTGGTAATCGGGCAGGCGGGCTGCATTTTTAGTGCCTGGAATAATGACAGATTGAGAAGTGCCGTCGGGCATGGTTAACACATAACCGCCGATGGGTTGGGTAAAGGGAAGGCCTGTCGAGTACACCCAGGTACCAGATAACACCCATTTCTTGATTTTGTAAATGGCTACAAATTTCAATTCATTAGTAACATCCTGCGATGCATTGAAATATTTATTTCCATAAACCGGGAATTTATACCTGGTTTCGGAAAGTGTGTAGGCAACCCAACCACTGAATTTTCCGAATTTTTTCTGAGCCATAATATCTATACCACGGGTGTACCCAATTCCCTCATAAAAAAGGGATGAATAATCGATGCTTCTACCAAAGTTTTGTGAGAATCGTAATGTGTATTCTGTTAATCCAGTAAGCTGCTTATAATAAGCTTCCGCATCAAACAGGTAATTTTTAGTCTCATAACTTGCGCCGCCAATATAATGGATCGCACGACTCACCGGAATATTTGTGCCATTGGAAAGAACCCATACATCACGGTTTCCGGATTGTATATCTTCCCGGGTAATCCGGTTGGTAAACTGGTAATACACGCCCGAAGAAGCCTTCACCTTTAGTTTTTTAGTCAAATCATAGGACCATTGAAAGCGTGGTTCTAAATAAGGCTTTCCCGAATTGCTGTAATATGAAATGCGTAATCCGGGTAATATTGTCATTCTTTTATTGAAAGGGCTGAGGCGGTCCTGCAAATATCCTGCAACCAGGTCGCCATGATTTATCATATCCAGTATGGTGAGCGTGTCGTTCTGAATAAAGTTGTAATTGATGTCGTAATGGTTATATTGGACACCAAATTCAATTTGGTTGAGCGAATCCAGCTTCAGTTCGTTATCCGTTTTAAATGAAAAATCCTTGAGGATATTACTTTCAAGTGAGCCACTATTAAACGAGCTGGTTGTTCCGTCAGAAAGCACTATGGTGCGGGCATCGCTGCGGTTCTTGGAACTTGAATAATCCGAAATTGAAAGCAGATTGTTTGAATAAAGCTTTTGGCTCCACTTCCGCGACCATTTTATGCTGCTTCCCCAGTTTCCCCACTTCGTAAGGTCAGTGACTCCTCCGCTCATGCTCATTCCACCCCGGTTGTTACCCATTTTTCGGGAATTGTCGAAATAATCCTGCCCGCTAAAAAAGGAAACGGAAACTATATCTTTCATGCTGAAATTGTAGGTTATTTTCGCATTGAGATCATAAAAATAGGAAGTAGGTTGCTGCTCTTGAATGTTCCGGCGTATCCCTCCCGGCCCAAACCCTACAGGCTCTGGGTTGGTGGCGGCATTGTTCTGGCTGAATGAATCAAAAAACTTCTGGTACAGAAAAGTTTTATATGAACGCCTGGCTGCAATGAAAACTGATCCTTTCCCTTTAAGCGGAATTTCGGCATAGGCATTTAGCCCAATAAACCCAAGATCGATACCTGCATTAAATTTCTGGTCATTTCCCGTTTTACCGATAATTTCCATTACACTCGACAGGCGTCCACCGAATTTTGACTCAAAACCCCCTTTATAAAGTTGAACTTCCTTGATAGCATTCGGATTAAAAGCGCTGAACATTCCAAAAAGATGTTCCTGATGATAGACTGTAAAACCATCATAAAGGATTAGGTTTTGATCGGGAGTGCCACCACGAACATACAAGCCTGCTGAAGATCCGTTACTTCCGCCTATGCCGGGCATTAGCTGGAAGGTCCTGAAAATATCCTTTTCTCCCAGGCTCGGGAGTTCTGCAATTTTTGCCGGCGCCATCTTAATTATGTTTCCCCCTTCTGATGCCTTCAACAGATCTTCCCTATGACCGTTAATTTCTACGGATTTAAGTTGAGTAGCAATAGGATCCATCAGAATAGTAATGTTATTTACATTGGCATTGGGGCTCAGGTAAAATGTCTGCTTGTAATAGCCCAGATACGTAGCCAGAATCGTACAAGTATCTGATGGGATTTTGGGTAAAGTGAAATAACCGTCAACATTGGATTGGCAGCCCTGTGCCGTACCTCTCACAATTACAGATGCAAAAGGCAATGGCTCACCGCTCAACTTATCTTTTATAAGACCGGTAGCCGTAAAACGGAATTTGCTGGGCTTGCCTTCATATTTCAGAGTGGCTGATGAAAGATTACTGGCATTGAGTATTGTACGTAATACTACATGGTAAACATTGTTGGAATCAAGCGTGTAACCCAGAATAGTATTGTTGCGGAATAAAATCTCAACAGCGCGGCGGGCAGGAGTATCAGTAAAAAGATAATCAAATTTTTGGTTTTGGGCCTCTTCAGGGTTGTATTCGATAGGGATATTGTATTTGTTTTTAAAGTCATTCAATACCTTAACAAGGGGCGTTCCCCAATAGTACTCATTTATTTTTATTGAATCAGAAACCTGTCCTTTTGTAACCGCGGAAAAAGCAAACAACAGGAATAACATTAAAATACAAGTGTTCGATCGAACGGGTGACTTAAATAACCAGTGCATATCAACAGGATTAATTATGCGTTTTATTAAATAAACTGAAATTCCCTTTGTGCTAAAAACTCAATAGACATATTGAATCGGAACAAAATTGAAGCATATAGCTATGATGCCAAAATGAAATATACGGATGACCGCTTTTTGTGGATAAACCGATTGATTTTACCTATGAATTCAAAAACTGGCAAGTATAATAACTACAGTTTATTAAATAAAAAAACAGGCTGTGAGGCCTGCTTTCACACATAAATTTTAGAGTACTTTAACCGGAATCTTGTAGAGTTAAAAAGTAGTAAGGGAATTGATTACCTTCCACCCGGCGGGCAATTCTCATGCAGGAATTTCGAACTGATAGTTTTCAGATGTTCGCGAGTTCCTTCTCCTTCATAAATTCCATGCGAACGATTAGGGTATGACATCAACTGGAAGGGTTTATTGTACTTTATCAACTCATTAATAAGCTTTTCAGCATTCGCATAATGAACATTATCGTCGCCGGTTCCATGTATATAAAGCAAGTTGCCTTTAAGGTTTTTAGCATATGTATAGGGAGATCCGGCTATGAAATCAGCCCGGGTTTCCTGGGGAATTCCCATGTACCGTTCCTGGTATGTGTTGTCGTAAGCAAGCTGGTTGGCTACGGCAGCTACCGCAATGCCGGTTTTGAAAATTTCGGGATACTGAAACATAAGATTCAGAGTTGATGAACCTCCGCCACTCCAGCCGGTCACGGCAACCCGGCTTGTATCGCAGTATGGCCATTTAAGCACTTCCTTTGCACCCATGGCAAGGTCGCGAATATTCACAATTCCAATTTTGCGATAAATAGATTTTCTCCATTCGCGGCCACGTGGTGATGGTGTTCCTCGATTGTCTATAGAGACAAAAAGGTATCCCTGGTCAGGAATATCATCACCAAACTGGGAGTTTCTGCCAATCCCATACTGATCCATAACCGTTGATGACCATGGCTCGCCATATACGTAGAAGAAAACAGGGTATTTTTTGGAAGGGTCAAAATCTTTAGGTTTTGCTATCCAGCCATCAAGGGTAATATTGTCTTCTGTTGTCACTTTAAAGAATTCAATCTGTTCCCCCAAAGGATCCTCTTTGAGTGTCTTTGCGATGGATTTAGCTTCATCGAGGGGTTTCATGTCCTTCAGGCTTATCCATTCCGATGCCGGCATATAAAAATGGCTCGAAAAACTATGCCTGGCCCATTTGCCATTGGGTGACATTACGTAATTATGTGTTCCGGGCAAATCGGCCGGAGTAAGACGCTCTGCTTTTCCGCTGCCATCCAGTTTAGTGCTGTACAGGTATCGCTGGGTATAATTGTCGGGTGAAGCCGCAAAGTATAAAGTGTTAGTAGCTTCATCAACCAGGGATAACCTGATCACATCAAAATCGCCTTTTGTGATAAGTGTTTCCTTGCCATCCATTCCTATCCGGTACAGATGCCGCCACCCGTCCTTTTCGCTGGCCCAGATGAAGGCTTTCCTGTTTTCGACCCAGTCCCATCCCACATTATCGCCGCCGTTCCACGAAGCCTTAATATCGATCCATGCCGCATCGCTTTCGGACCATAATTTCCGGCATACTGCCGTTTTCGAATCGGCCAGGAGAATAGTCATTTTATTTTGCTTACGGTTTAATTGCTGGATGATCAATCCTTTATTATCAACCCATTCCATCCTAACCAGGTAATTTTGGCGTGGATCTCCTTCAATTTTCATCCATTTTGTTTTAGCAGTGGCAAGATCAACCACCCCGATTTTGGCCGGTGAAGGATCTTCTCCAGCTTTCGGATATTCCACAGGAACAGTGAATGAATATGTAGAATCGGTAGTGTTGAGCATCAGGTAATTCCGGACCTGTGATGCGTCGATATTCCAGAAGGCAATATTTTTCCCGTCAGGGCTCCAGCGAAAACCATCCCTGCACATAAGTTCCTCGGCATACACCCAGTCGAAAGTGCCGTTGATGCTGCGGTCGCGGGTGTCGAAGGTAAGTTGTTTGATTTTCCCGGTAGGCAGGTTCTCTACATACAGGTTATACACCACCTTATTTTTCGATTTATCCTGATATACATAAGCAACATTAGTTGCATCAGGTGAAAACTTGGCATACATAAGGCCATCCGGGCGAAGTCCTTTACCCATTTGCTTCAATATCCCGGTTTTTGGTGTATAAAGCCAAACCTCGCCGGTGGTCTTATGGTACCGGGTTTCGGTATTGACAAAAAGCAGGACTTTATCCTGGTTTTCCGACCATTGAAAAGAACTGATTTCCCGGGGATGAAGGCTGTCTTTTGGAAAAAGTTTTTCAAGCTCAATAACAGTTGTCTTGTTCATTGACGGCAATTCCACTTTCACGATTTTGCCTTTCTCGAGAGTGGTATAACTATTTCCATCTGGTGTCCATATCATGATTTCGCCACCCCTTGGCTGTGAAAATGCCAGGCTTGAAAAAGCAATTATTGAAAGGACTAATAAGAATCTTTTATTCATAATTTATACGGTTTTTAAAATCAAGGTCGCAAGATAGCAATTATTGGTTTTCAAAAATTATTATTCCTGCTATAAAAAATGGCTGTCAAAATAAGACAGCCACACTTCACTTTTTCATGATTTAACATCCCGCTATTTCAAAAACTGCTCAGCGTAATACCTGGCAGTAAGTTTTTCGCCGGGAGTTCTCTTTATCATATCATTCTGATCAAAATCGGGTGCCAGGTATTAATACATTTTTTTCACTGAAACATAACGGCAGCAAACATTCGGACGAACTACAACTATAACCGGTTTTGTTTGCCAGGTTGCCTGAAACATACCCGAACAGCAGGGTGCTCATCAACAAGAAGAGCGAATATGCTGCTGGTTTAACGTATTGATGTTTTATTAGCTTAACTTTATTATCCCGAATGGTTTTCCACGCCGTAAAAAGCGTGTTAATCCTTTTTTATTATGATTACCTGTTTCTCCTTTTTTGCCGGTGCAGCTTCATCAGCGTCTTCCTTAATAATCACTTTTTTATCCGGGTTTCTTTTAATAATGATCCTTTCTTGATTACGGGGAGACATGCTTTGATCGCCGTTTTCATAAATAATTACTCTTTCCTCTTTTTTGTTCCTGTTCCTGTGTTCATGCCTGTCGCCATCTTTGTCGTTAAAAGAAATAATCACTTTTTTGCCATTATGTTTCTTTTTAACCACAATCTGTTTCATGTCACCGAAAGGCATCATATCCTCCAAACCCAGCGACCTGAGTATATTTTCCATCCTGTCTTCAAACTGTGGGCCCTCCATAGGGGCAAATTCATCCGGCATATGGAACTTATAATAATACGGTAAACCGCGATGATGGGAACCAGGTGCACGATTATCAAAGCTGTCGTCGAACTCAAACCTTTTTCTTATGTCATTCATAACGGAATCGGGTAAATTCCCTTCTGAGTCGTTCCAGTTGAATTCTTTATCACCCGGATGACGAATAACAATATCTTCATCCATATCCCTGAGCCCCTCAGGCATATCGTTTTGTACTCCTTTCTTATCAAGGAAAGCATCCACATCAAAATCACCTTCAGTTACGAAAGTGGTATCAATCACAACAGTATTTCCATCCACTTCTTTGGTAATATAAATGGAAATGGTTTTCTTTGATTTAGCCTGATCATCCGGTTTCTGTTGGGCAAAACTGCTGCCTTTGAGTAGCATGATTACCCCTAAGCAGAACGCAAGCAGGTAGATGCGGTAAGGAATCTTGGTTTTCATTTGATTATTTGTTTTGAGATGTATTTTCATAGATTTCACTTCAAAAATAGAGAACAAAAAGCGAGATATTGCTTATTACCCGTTAATTATTGTTAAGACTTGTTAATTATCAGATTGTTATAATAATGCAAAGCAATACATTTTTGCATATATATGATTGTTCCACCTTTTTAAATAATTTTGACGTTTGGTGCGCAAAAAAAATGAAAAAATCAGACGACGTTTTGCCTCTTTTAAGATTTGAAAACCTATCCGGGATTTCAAACCTGGTACACTTTATAACTACCCGTTCCGGTGGCGTAAGTCTTCCACCTTACAATTCCTTAAATCTGGGGTTGCACACCGATGATAATCCTGATCATGTTTTGACGAACCGCAAATTACTCGCTATAGAAACAGGAATTGCTGAAGACAAGTTTCTATATGCCAGCCAGGTTCATAGCGGCGATGTGAAGATAATTGATAAGACTGCTGTTGAAAACGGCGTGTTATTATCCAATCCCAGGACAGATGCAACTATTACAGGCTTAACAGGCATTTGCCTGATGGTAATGGTGGCCGATTGCGTTCCGTTGCTATTGTTTGATCCGGTAAAAAGAGTGAGTGCAGTTATTCATGCCGGATGGCGTGGCACTGTTCACAAAATTACCTCCAATACCATACGCGCCATGGCTAAGCATTTCGGAACTGATCCGGCTGATATTCTTGCCGGCATCGGCCCTTCCATCGGTCCATGTTGTTACGAAGTTGGTGAAGATGTGAAGGATTTTGTAGCACAGAGTTTTGGAACTACCAAAGGCTACCTGGTTCAGAAGGATCCGTCGTCAAAACCTCATTTCGATCTTTGGTATGCGAATCATAAACAACTTACCGACAATGGAGTAAAACCGGAAAATATTGAAATGTCAGAACTTTGCACACGATGCCATTCCGACATTTTTTTCTCTTCGCGGGCCTCAGGTGGTGTTACAGGGAGGTTTACGGCGGGGATTTGTATGTTACCTTTTGAAAAACAATTGAATTATGAACGGTAGAGACGCGAGCATCGCGTCTCTACCCAATTTTGAACATTGAACATTTGAATCGCATGCAAACCACTGCTCTGATCATATTTATCATTACCTACATCGGTATTATTTTTACGCGACTTCCGCGAATGAATATCGACCGACCATCAGCAGCATTTTTTGGTGCTGTTGCTATGATTCTTTTCGGGGTTATAACTTTTGATGAAGCCATTCGAGCCATCGATTTCAATACCATTGCGCTTTTGCTTGGCATGATGATCATTGTGGCAACCCTTGAACTAGATGGGTTTTTCGAGTGGATTGCAACACGAACACTTGCCGTAGCTGACACACCTTTTAAACTTCTTGTAATCCTTTCATTTACAACAGGAATATCGAGCGCTTTCCTGGTTAATGATGCCGTTGTACTTCTTTTTACACCGATAATTATTGGTATCTGCCGCTCACTTAAACTTAATCCTGTGCCTTTTCTTATTGCTGAGATTTTGTCGGCAAATATAGGCAGTGCCATGACCATAACCGGAAATCCGCAGAATATGCTAATCGGTATCAACTCAGGAATTTCATACGGCCATTTTCTGCTTTACCTGCTTCCGGTTTCGATTACGGGCATGCTGTTGATCGTATATTTCGTTAAATGGTATTATCCATCCGTAATTACACCACGTTTCCCGGAAACGGATAAAAAAACAAAACCGGATATTGCTGCGGTCGAAAAGGAAACTTCCTTTAACTACAGTTCCATGCGCTTTTCGGTTCCAATTTTTATCCTGGTCATCATCCTGTTTTTCATAAGTCGCCCGCTCAATCTTTCTATCCCTCTGATTGCATTGCTGGGAGCATCATTGATCCTGTTGCTGGGCCGGATAAAACCATCTAAAGTCATCAGCCAGGTCGATTGGGTTCTGCTGCTCTTCTTTGCCTCCTTGTTTATAGTTGTACACGGCGTTGAAAAATCCGGACTAATGGAGCAATTGTTAAATCATGTAAACCTGACTGAAAACGGCGCCGGCCTGGCCGGAATTCACCTTATGAGTTTACTGCTTTCGCAAATTGTAAGTAATGTACCGTTTACTGTTGTAATGCTTCCGCTGATGAAGACTGCAAACAGCGAAATACTCTGGCTGGCTTTGGCATCCGCATCTACTTTAGCTGGAAACGCAACAATTATAGGAGCAATGGCTAATCTGATTGTAATTGAGTCAGCAGAAAGCAAAGGAATCAAGATTAAGTTTATGGAATTTTTCCGCCTCGGGATAGTGGTTACTATTATTTCAATGATTCTTTCGTTTGGAGTTCTCTTCCTTGAAATGCAAATCAGGTGATAAAATATCTGTTTCTAGATATTTTATCACCTGATTAAGTCTTTCCTTTTATCAGAGTATGGTAACACAACTTTTTCAAAGTTGCCTTGTCGCCTATTAGTTTTGACTCTGTCAGATGCTTCGCACGTTGACAGGTCTCCAAATCCCAAACCTAGAAGGGAAGATCATCCTCAACCGGTGCAGCATTAAATGAAGCCGGAGCATCATTGGGTACTTGTGGCGACGAAGTATGCGTTGGTGCAGAAGAAGCAGCGCCTTGTTTTTCGACTTTCCATGCTTTGGCTTCGGTAAACCAGCGGGCGTTATATTCGCGGCTTTCTACATCAAAAAACACTTTGACTGTTTCATTCAGGACTAATCCGGCCTGTTGAATTTTATCACCCCACAGGCTGAAACATATTTTTTTCGGGAACTGTCCGTCGGCTATTTCGATGATAAATTCCTGTTTGCGCCATTCGCCATTTTTGCCTTGACCGGTTACCAGTGGTAACAACTGAGCTACTTTTCCGATGATTTCCATTTCTGTATATTTTTGATTTTAATGTGCGAAAATAGGATAAAAAATCAGATTTTGGGGTGGGTGTTTATAAATATTTACCTTTAAACAGGCAGTTTTAATATTTCTCTGATTTACTTAATCATGTATATTCAGCAACATGCTAAGCTATGCTTACTTTTTCCAGGAATAAAGTATAACAAGCTTTTAAATCTCTTGCTTTTCGTGCGGGATCATACTAGCCATTAAGTTAAGAAATTGCAAAAAAACGAAAAGATAGAATACCACAAACAAACCTTTTTTTGAAAGAACCGATAGGTTTGCAAATAGAGTTTAACTTTTTAGTACTTTAGCATTCATAAAAAAATTAGATCATGGCTAACCCAGCTAAATCAAAAATAAATTCAGACCTCTTTCTTCAAAAACATTCATTACCGGTACGCATCTGGCATTGGATTACCTTTTTATTTATTTCCGGATCTATGATAACAGTTCTTTTTGCTTCAACCTTGTTGAACCCCAGGGATAATATCGGTCTGGTTCAGGAACAGTTGCAGAACAAAGGAGTTACTGTTACCCGGGATCAGGCTTTTGCCGTTTCGCATGAATATGAAGACAAAGTCTGGAACGTACATAAATGGATCGGATTTGGAGTAGCATTTCTGCTGTTTTCAAGGATTGTGATTGAATTTACTCATCCAGGTGAAGAAAAACTGCGTTACCATTTAAAAAATGCTGTCGGGTTATATAAAAAAAATGATGAAAACAGGTCAGTTTACCGCCATTTTATCGGAGTTAAGGCAACTTACTCCTTGTTTTACATCTTACTGTTTTGCATGGCTTTAACCGGTTTGGGAATGGCATTTGGACGTGATCTGGGATTTTCGGGAGAACTTCACCGAACTATTAAAGAAATACATGAGATAGGGCAGTATTTTATGTATGCATTTGTACTTGTTCACATTGGAGGTGTGATTATAGCCGACAGTACTGCATCGAAAGGCATTGTTTCGGGTATGATAAACGGGAATAGGTAATTAATCAGGGAGGTAAACCAAACTACATATTTTAAAAGCTGATAAGGTGCTAAAAAACTATCAGTTGGTTTACATACCTGTGATGGAGTATGTTATTACCAAATAGTACGAAAATGGTCTCAATCAGCCCTTGCCATGAACGGATCAACAATACATGTTAGTGGCATCGGGAATATCCCCATAATCTTCAAGGTTGAAATAACAAAAGGAATATACCTGTTATTTATTACTGATTTATAGTCTGTTAAAAATTATAATTTTTACATTCTGAGAGAGTGAAGGGAGACAAGGCGAGGGGCGAAGGGCGAAAATATTCTAGGAAATTTAATCTTAAATTGAGGATTCTTCCGTCTTCTGAATCCGGTCTTCCGACTCTTTCTTAATTAACTGCGAAGAGTAAGTGAATTTAAACTGTGTCTTAGGATTTAACATTTATTAGTATAATTCCTGCTTCGTTTAGGGAATTCAATACAAACTTTTTAGATTTCATAATGTTTATAAAAGTCAGATATTTCTATTGAATTCATTTTAATAAAACACTAAAAATAAACATGATTATGAAAAACATGAAAACGATTATCAGCGTCCTGCTTATTGCAGCCATCTTTACCACTGCAAACGCACAAACAATGAACGGTTCTATGAAAAAGGAAGGCATGAAAAACATGGTTCAAAAGGCTGTATGTGTTCTGTATCCGACTCAAGGCAATAATGTTACCGGAACAGTTACATTCACAAAGGTTGAAGGCGGCGTGAAAATTGTAGCTGACCTGAAAGGCCTGACCAAAGGCAAACACGGCATTCACATTCACGAATACGGCGATTGTACTTCTGCTGACGGTATGTCAGCCGGCGGTCATTTTAACCCGATGGGTGAAAGCCATGGTTCACCTATGGCTGCCATGCACCATGAAGGTGATATGGGTAACATCGAAGCTGACGCAAGCGGAAATGCTCACCTGGAATATGTTGATAAATCTATTTCATTCGAAGGCATGACTTCCATTATCGGACGATCGGTTGTAGTGCATAAAGATGAAGACGATTTTAAAACACAGCCTACCGGCAATTCAGGAGCACGGGTAGCCTGCGGGGTGATCGGAATAGGCAAGTAGATTTTAAGTTAATTTTGAAAATAATTGCCCTAGTTTGTTTAGTGCAGATACAGGGCATTTTATTGCCCTGGACTGTGCTCCTGTTACAGAGTTTATAGTAGTTTTCGTTTACTTTTGCTGTTCGGTCAGGGAATTTGATTTGTCGCAGCAACCCTATCAGGAAAATGTTGTTCACTTATCCATTTACTTGTTTAATCATTCTTTCCTGATTAACTTTTTGTCAAGTGACCATTTACCTCCGCCTTTGATTATTAAAAAAATATTTCCAAGCGTCATCGCGAAGTCCGTCCGGTAATCGTGTGCCATTGCCCAAAAACCTTTACCAATAAGAATAGGATACTTAGTAGTAATAAATGCGACAATCATAATAATAAGAAGGGGAACAGATGAGAGCCTTGTTAAAAATCCCAGCAGGATAAGACATCCGCACACAATTTCAAAAAACCCTGTAAAATTAGCCCAGAACTCAGGATTGGCGAAACCAATTTTAGTAAAGCGTCCTACGCCCAGCGCATTGGCAAACAGGAACTTCTGAATACCTTCAGATAAAAACACTGTACCAACCATCATCCGGATAAGAATGGTTGTAGCCGAACTATCTGTATGTATTATTTTCTGCAACATAATTATTTGGTGATTTAAAATGTTGTTTGCTAAATGCTGAAGCCTTTTTAGAAATAGTAAATAAATAACCTACATAGCATTGAAACAAGGTACTGTTATTAAAACTGCGTCCTGCCGAAATCAGTATGTGGTTTTGTGGATTGATATCAATAACACTTCCAAAATTAAATCTTGCATCACTTTTACCATCTTTAGTATCAGGTGTTGTGTAATAAATTTCAGCGCCAATACTAACATTTTTAATCATTTGATATTGTGCCTGCCATCCTAAAAAACTCCAGTTTGTATTTCCATCTCCGGGATTTATCCAATATCCATAGCCACCATACGTTTGCCATTTATCGCCAAAGGATTTTTGTATCCAGACAGGCAGTAAAAATTGCGCTTTCCCGTTTCCTAATTCGTTTGCCGGGTTACCGGTTGGTATTTCGCATAATGGGAAAATCCCGATCTGAGGCCTGTACATAGTTTCCTGGATAAAACAATATTTTACCCCCACTTCAAGATCCCCGATTCCATAATTCTTTTTACCATCAAATGCATTGTTAAAAGCAAGCGGAACAATCAGGTGCAATTGCACATTTTTTAAAACTCCATAATTTATTTCAAAATGTGGAAATGTACCCTCAGCCATAGTCCTGTTATAATTTGAATGAGACGAAAGATAAAGCTCCCAGCTTCTGAAAGCCACAGGTACAGGATCATCCGTATCATACGGCGGGCCTGCAATTGTCCTGTTTGAATCAAACAGCAGATAAAAAAGCAGCAATAAAAACAGTGGAAACTTTATTTTTACAATTAAGAAGTGTTTCATTTCCAATTTTGTTAAGACATCTAAGCTGCGAATGAACGGGTTTCAGGATTATATCTAACAAATCAATACCCATTCAGATTATTGCATTCTGAATTTGCTTTGTTGTGTGACAATAGCAACAGGTGTATTTTAGTCCTTTACACATCGTATGGAATATCCAACCGACTCAGGGCTGTCCAATAACAGCAAATAACCTGCAACCCCGTCAGTATAAGCGTGCCAGGCCTTTTGCGAAACGCTTTCTGTTGCTGTCCACCAGTTGCCGGATTGACCATTGGTATAAAAAAATCCACCCGGATCGCGCAGTCCACCAGGTAAGGCTGTAAATCCAGATTCGTTGGTTGCCCCGGTATTAGGACTTATCCAGTGCGTTGTACCGGTTTCTTTAAGTTTTCCTCCGGCAGTGTTCACGCCACCAAGAGTATCAATTAAAGTATTCCATTCCTGGTAGGAGGCAACATGCCAGCCCTCCGGGGCTATATTGCGGCTATCATTAACTGCATACCAGGTATATAAGCGACCATATGTGACAACGCTGCTTTCATCGTTCAGACCTGGCCATTGGTAGATTGGATTAACCACATTTGAAATACTCAACGTGGATGGATCTGTTGTTTCGATTAAATCGCCATTGCGGTAAGTCTTTACTTTCAGGTTTTCGGCCATCCATATCTGATTGCCGATCCGGATAGTCTTGCATGTATTTCCATCCTGGTCGGTCATGGTGCCATAAGTTAATTCCGGATTAAATACAGCTGTTGTGGTACCGACGGAATTGCTGCCTTTCTTGCAGCCACTCCAAAGCAACACTATCATTCCGATCAATATCGATGTGTAAACCCAAATGTTTTTTTTGTTTCTCATTGCAGTAAAGATTAATGGATTACTACATAAATTCTTCTCGTTCCGGATCGTTTTCATCTCATGTACAATGGATTATCATACTGTAAAAAATCAAACAAACAACAATAAATCATTGATAACCTGGATGATTACAATTCCGACCGGAACTAAGTAGGACCGTCTGAAACTGCCAGAATTATTATATTGTAAAGTTAATTCAGAAACATTTTTTTGTCAATATAAAAACTATAAACCTTTCAAAGACATGGGATTGGAAAGGGTAATAAAGGTTTAATACGGTAAATCTCATCAGTTGGCACGTAATCCTTTGGGGTTTGTGGAACCACCAGTTCCATCAAATAAAAAAGATCTTGCAGTCCTCAGATTATAAAACCTTGCCGGTGCAACTCCCGATGCCTGCGTAATATAATTCAGATACATCGCAGCACAATATCACTTATTGATACTATGATTAAGGTGGAATCATTAAGCCGGCCATGCGGGGCTTCGCTACGTTTCAAATAATTACAATTTTATGTACTTTTGCTATTACTTCACAAAATCAGAAGTTTCTTTGAGTTTCTCAAATTAAAATCGTACAGAAGTATTGAGCCGGATATTTATTCTGAAAATGTAACTTATCATTCATTCCTCAAATTGTATGCAAATGAAGAAAATACTCATACCAATCATCGTTTTGCTGTTATCAGCCAGGCCTGTCGCTGCCCAGGCAATCAGTGAGTGGAGACCGGATAACAGAACAGGTGTTTCTTCCGAAACGGGGCTGCTTAAATCATGGCCGGAAAACGGACCGAAATTGTTATGGACAAACCTTGAACTGCCCAAAGGGAATTCTTCCGTGTCGTTTAACAGCAATTCGCTGTTTTTAACAGGACTCAGCGGTCAAAATGATATACTGGTTTCCCTGGATACACTTGGGAAAATAAAGTGGCAAACTTCCATTGGGCGTGCATGGACCGACTCCTATCCCGAAAGCCGGAGCACTCCAACGGTTGAGGGAAACAGGATTTACACCTCCAGCGGCTTTGGTGACCTGGCTTGTGTAGATGCAACTTCCGGTGAGATAATCTGGTCCTATAAAGCCAGTGAAATTCACAAAGGCACTTACGGAAGTTGGGGCATTGCGGAATCGATCCTGATTGATGGCGATAAACTTTATTTTTCGCCAGGTGGACCTGAGACAATGACCATTGCCCTTAATAAAGCTAATGGAAGTCTTATTTGGAAATCTGCAAGCCTGAATGATAAACCCGGCTATGTTTCACCAATTCTCATCGAATATGCGGGTAAAAAAATGATTGTAAATGTTTCGTTGGGACATGCTTTCGCCGTGGATGCTTCTAATGGTGAAATTTTATGGAAGGTGGCTCACGCAAAGGCAAGGCCGGGACAGGATCTTATCTTTTGTGTAACGCCACTGTTTCATGATGGTATGGTTTACGTAACCGGAGGTTATGATATTGGTGGAATGATGGTTAAAATTGCTGAAGATGGGAAAAGCGCAAAAGTTGCATGGACCGATAATGTTCTGGATGTACACCACGGAGGAGTAGTGCTGGTAAACGGCTATATTTATGGTTCAAACTGGCTGAACAACAGCAATGGCAACTGGTGCTGTATCGATTGGAACACAGGTAAAAAAATGTGGGAAGAACATTGGAATTGTAAAGGCTCAATTATATCTGCCGAAGGTATGCTGTATATTTATGAAGAGAAGAAAGGAAATGTCGGATTACTTAATGCAAATCCCGAAAAATTTGACCTTGTAAGTAGTTTTCAGGTTACACAGGGTGTTTCAGGACCCTTCTGGGCGCACCCTGTAATTCACAACGGAGTTCTTTATGTCAGGCACAATAATGCTTTAATGGCTTACGATATAAAAGCAAAGTAAGAAATAATTTGGCTAAGAAACTGTCTGAATTTCGTAAGCTCTTGTTTTATTTTAGTTATTTCCCTGACAGATTCAGGTCTGATTTTGTACCGTTATTAAAACCATATAATTATGAATACTAAAATTCAAAAACGCAAATTAGGAAACAGCAACCTTGAAGTCTCTGCTCTCGGGCTTGGTTGTATGGGAATGAACTTTGGCTATGGAACTATTGCTGATAAGAATGAGATGATTACACTCATTCATAAAGCAGTTGAAAGCGGAGTTTCTTTTTTTGATACTGCTGAAGTTTATGGACCCTTTATTAATGAAGAACTCGTAGGAGAAGCCCTGGCTCCATTCCGCGGTAAAGTGGTGATAGCCACCAAATTTGGCTTTGATACTACAGGCGCTTCTGCACTCGACAGCCGTCCTGAACATATCAAAAAGGTTGCAGAGGCTTCGCTAAAACGGCTCAGGGTAGATGCAATTGATTTATTCTATCAGCACCGTGTTGATCCAAACGTACCTATCGAGGATGTGGCCGGCGCGGTAAAAGACCTGATCCGGGAAGGTAAAGTTAAACACTTCGGACTTTCCGAAGCTGGAGTGCAAATAATCCGTCGTGCTCATGCTATTCAACCTGTTACAGCACTACAAAGCGAATATTCGCTATGGTGGAGAGAACCGGAAGCTGAAATACTGCCTACACTTGAAGAACTTGGAATTGGTTTCGTGCCTTTTAGCCCACTTGGCAAGGGTTTCCTGACTGGGAAAATGGATACAAACACAACTTTCGACAGCAAAGATTTCCGTAGCACTGTTCCCCGTTTATCACCTGAGAACCGTAAAGCAAATCAAGTGTTTGTAGATTTACTTGCGACAATCGCGCAACGCAAAAATGCCACACCTGCACAAATAGCGCTTGCCTGGCTGCTTGCCCAAAAGCCATGGATTGTTCCTATCCCGGGCACAACAAAATTGACGCGCTTGGATGAAAACATAGGAGCAACAGCAGTTGAACTTACATCAGACGATCTTCTTGAAATTAAAACTGCTGCATCAAAAATGAAGGTACAAGGTGATAGATATTCGGAAGGTTCTGCAAAATTGATTAATCGCTAAGTTGCAAATCCCGCCTGATGGGATTGAAATTATACAGTTTTCTGCGCAATCACCTGGCTCAACCCTGTTTCAAATTCTATTCGTGAAATAGTTGCACAGCCTGCGGCTGATAGCATTTCTGTAACTTCCATCTCTGTATAGCAATCGCCGGCTTCAGTCCCTACAAGCATATTTATTGCAAATATAGCTCCGGATGTTGGTTGTGTCCGGTCATTGTTCATGATCCAGTCCTGGATAATAATTTTACCGTTTTTATTTAATGCGCTATAACATTTCTTTATTAAATCCCGATTTACCTCCAGTGAATTACTATGAATAATAGCTGATAAAAACACCAGGTCGAATCCTTTGGGTAAATCATCAGTGGTATAATCGCCTGTATGTGTTTTGATTTTTCCCGTAAAACCTTCTTTATCAATAAATTTTTGGGTTATAGGTACCACATTTGGCAAATCAAAAACAGTTGCTTCAAGTCCGGGTTTCTTAGTAACAAATTCCATGGAATACGCACCGGAACCACCTCCGACATCTAACACAGATTGTATTCTTGACAGATCAATTGTTGCTAACTGTTGTGGCGCCTGTTTTTTAGCCCTGTCGTGCATGGCATGTATAAAAGGGAATAGCCATTCTTCTCCTCTTTCATTAATTTCGGCACGATGGGCAGCATTACCGGTTTTAACAACCTGCGTCAGGTTGCTCCATGTATTCCATAGCTGGTTGGAATGCATCAACCCCCCTAAATATTCAGGACTTTTTTTCGACAGAAAAGTAAAACTTTCGGGAGTATTAAAAAACAATTGGTTTTGCTTTGTCAGAAAACCTAATGTCACCAATGCGTTCAGCAGCCGTTCGCAGGCATGTTCATCCAAATGCAATTTATCTGCAAGCTGGTTGCTTGTTGTGCCTGTTTCATCAATATTGGTAAATAAATCAAGTTCAAAACCGCTTAATAATATCCTGCTTTTCTGAAAGGAAGAGGCAAATTCTCTGATTGTATTTGGATTCATACTATTGTTCATTACATTTTTCATTGTTCATGAATTTTTCTGGGGTGGCGTACAGTAGTTTATTTTAAAACACTTACTTTCAGCCATACACAAAAATACATAAAAGGATTTATGTTCAAACTCACATTTCTGTCGGAAGCTTTACCTCTGAAATTACAGTAGAATCGATTAAATCACTCAATTAAAAAAGCTTTACAATACTGGGATTATAAGGCTTTTTATGTACCCCTTTTAGGTTGAGTCGCCCGGAGCATGACGGAATAAGAAAATAAATTAACTATTGTGTAATCCATATATAAAATTATACCAGCATGCATGGGTAAGCAGACACCAACAATGTCTTTCGGTTTTAAAGATAAAAATGGCACTAATTACATTATAACCTGCATTGCTCAAAGTAAATATGATCATTTTCATATTTATTTACCCTGATCAGAAAATCAGAAAGCACATTCATATAATTTATAAAGGCATCATAGGGTGAATTATATGGACTGAAAGAAGTGTTCATTCCGCCGTTATGAGATTGCTCCAGGCACATATAATAAAAGTGATCACTCGATTGTAATTTACTCCAATCGTTCCGCAAGGAAATGTCTGTACAAGTTGCCATAACTGGCAATGCTGAATATAATCCATTTAAAGCCTCCTGTTGCAGATCGTTACCGATCCACGAAAACAGAACGCGGTCATCACCTGTTACTTTATCCCTGTTCAGAGAATCTGGTTTAACCACAGTCAGAACTTTTTCTGCTGCTTCGCTTACCGTACTAAAGAGCCACCTTCTTGATGCCACTATCCTTCCGGCAAAAGTCTGCAGAAAGTTCAATATCCCGGTATTCATATTCTTATAACCCGCGAATGTCTCATAATCTGTAAAGAGATTCACCGGTGTTGTGCTTTGTTCAAGTCCGTTAAGCCAGCCCACGTACTTATCCGGCGTTAATGGCCACTCAGTCCACTCCCTGCTCGAAAAACGCGATGAAATATCTTCACTCAGTTCATTATTACGCAAGGCTATCTTCAATTCAGGATATGGTTTGCTATCCTGGCTCAGATTGTAATCTCTCAATCCTGCGACCTTTTTCGCTTCATCAACCAGCACAACTTTGAATCCCATTCCTAATGCGAGTGATGCCAGTTCATTTGAGTGTATAAAATTGGAATTAATAAGCGCATCCGGCGTGCAGCCAAAGAAGCAGTGAAGCATTTTTACCTGCTTCTCAACTTGTCTTCTATATTCAGCTATGTCCATTATCATAGCAAGAGAATGGGAATAAGTTTCTGCAACCAATTCAACATTTCCGGTCTTATATAATTCCCTGAAACTTTCAAGTGCTTCCGGTACATACTTTTTCATCTGCTCAATAGCTGTCCCGCTAATACTGAGAGCAATTTTAAAGCCGCTACCAAACTTCCTGATCAGTTTCATCAGAACATCGTTAACAGGCATGTAACAGTCACGTGCAATTCTTCCTAAAATATCTGCATTTTGGTGCTGATTAAAATACGAATGATCAACACCTATGTCGAAAAACCTGTAGGGTTTCAAACGGTAAGGTTGATGAACCCTGAATAACAGGCATATTGACTGTTTCACTGTTGAATTTTGCATTTTCATACTTTTCAGTTTTATAGTTGTGAAAAATGATTTTGCCAAAATCAGGATTGAAATTAGAAAACCGTGTTACTCTGCTAAAGAGTAAATTATATTCGCATGATTGAAATAGTCGTTGATTCGGATAAATTAGTCGATAAAAATCTACCGACAAAGCATAACTAAAAGAATGTTTTTTGTTTAATAAAGGGCCAAAGGTATATCACAAAGAACGGGAAAGCATTACATGATTCCGGGAATATGTTACATCATTTTCGCATTTCCCGCTTCTGTCACAGTTAGTAGCTTTTATTAGTAAATTCCTATAATTCTATTCTGCTGACGTGAGTCTCTCTATTCATGACGGAACAAAAAAATATAATTTGATCATGATATAAATCATTATATAATTCTTCCTTCACGTGTCGGTTCCCTGTTTGATGTGCGTCCTTCTTTAAAACATGAGCTGGCGACATTTACAACTAATTTTACGTTTCCACCTGTAATTATAATGTTCTTATCTTCCTCAACGATGCATTTGAGTGACTTTAGTGCGTTTGGCAAAATCGCACATTCCGATCATCAGGATTCCTGTTGAGAGCTTTTTGTTATGTAGTTTTTAATGGTATCTGCACCAAATCCGAGAAGAAACACCGCAATCAGGCCACTTACAAGGTCCAGTTTCAGGATTTGCTCCTTTGCTCCGGTGAAAAGGGCAATGATTGCAATAATAAATGCGATTGAGAACTTAATAATTTCAATTGCTGTTCGTTCATCATATTTTTTTTCTTTAACAGTTTGGAGTTCTACATCTGTGGCTTCAAAGTATTTTTTATCCGGCTCAATAATAATGGGTTTCCCTTTTTCATCATAGAACATGGTTTTGAATTTTGCCTCAGATTTTGTGCGGAAATAATGAGAAATTTTCCATCCGCTTTCAAAACCAACATTACCAAAATCCCATTCACACAGTAGTTGATTTTTTGCCGAGCTGAGCTTCAATTCCTGGTTATCAAATATGACTTCGATGCTCACTCGCTCATTTGGCTTGGGTTGTCGTGTAGGTGAAATATTTATATAGAATTCCTTTTTTTGAATGGACTCTTTAATCTGTTTCGCAAAAACATTTTCTTCGAATTCAAGCCTGAATTGACGGGCAATTTCCAGGGAATACCATGTGCGATTATTCAGGTATTTGATAAATTCAGGCTCGCGTTCTTTCAATACATCTCTTCTATCTTCATATTTTTCCCAGGTATTAATATAATGCCGGAGCACAAAGAGGCTCTCTATACTGGAACTTAACCAGTGATAGTGTTCTGGTGAAATTTTTGTCTCATCTTTATATTTTACTGCGTTTTCATTATCAAGCAGACTAAAAAGATCCTTCAACTTTGCTCTTAATTCCGGAAGTTTTGAAACTTTTTTATCCAACTCCGCATACACTTCAATTAATTTTGAAACCATCTGGGATAATTCTTTTGCAAATAATGGATCTTCTTTAGTCATGGTCTTTAATTTCTCATCTGCAAGTTGAATATTTTCTTTAGCTTGATTTAAATTCGTCAATTCTGGCAAGAACAGTTTCAGACTTTCTGTTGCCTGATCTAGTAATTTTTTTACATCATCCATCTTTTTTGCAGGTGCTCCAAAGGCTTTTCCTTTAAAAGCCTCAAAAAAATGGGTGACAATGTCAAGTTTTTGAATAATTTCTATACGTTGATTTAAAGTATTTATCTCGCTTCTGTAACTTTCAAGATTTTGTACTGCCCCAGGACTAAATGCTTTAATCGAATTAATCAATTCGGCAAGCCG
This sequence comes from Lentimicrobiaceae bacterium, assembly GCA_041660125.1. Taxonomy (GTDB): domain Bacteria; phylum Bacteroidota; class Bacteroidia; order Bacteroidales; family UBA4417; genus UBA4417. The sequence continues at coordinate 3,442 of JBAZWY010000013.1, read as the reverse complement.
TAATCGTTCAACCCGGATTCCAACTCTCAAATCTGAATCAATATAATCGGAAATTGAATGAGTTTGATTTGCAAGTTTATTTAATTGGTTTAACAAGTCCAGACGTTTTAATTTATTTGGCATCCAGAGGTTTAAAAGACATGAGGCAATACCCCCTAAGAAAAGCACCAAAAGAATTATAATACTGCTGTGCCTATATTTTCCAACATCAGAATAAAATTGCAGTTTAATTTTTACAGGGATTATTTTACTGGGTACTGAATAATCAACACTTCCTGAGGCATGATAACGCAATATTAACTGGCCCTGTTTTTCCTGGTCTTTGAATTGACTGTAAAACCGGCTTGTAAATATATTATCAGGTAGGGTGAAACTTCTCTTTGTGAAGCTATTTCCGGGACAAAGAACCATTGAATCAGTCAAGAGAAAATCAGATTCCGGGATGTAAAGTGACCAGTTAATTAAATAACTCATTGCATCTTCATTTTTTAGGACGATCAACGCGGGTTTACCTCGTTGGATAATGATTTCGGGATCGTTTGGATTACTGGTTTGAAGGCTTATATTAAACGGGATATTGTTATTTATTATATTTAAAGTTGCTATCGTATCCTTATCATTTAAGAGGTATGCCTTAGCTTCACCAGCGCCAGTGAAATTAATGACTTCTAATTCAACCAATAGTATGCTATCAGGTCTTATTGATGTTTTAAGCAGGAAGACAGATGTATTTGAACCCAATCTTTTAAATTGTATTCTACCAGGAAGAGTATTCTTTGTTTTCTCGTTAATTATATTTTTAGCATACAGTAAGACATTAATTGTCCTTTCTGAATCATTTCTCAAGTGGATCATTACAGATCCGGATGATTTAGTTCCATCAATAAAAACTATGGGTTGATCGCCCACTAATTTTAAGTCTGCAGCTTTCGAAATATTCATTGGGAGTATGAATAATAAACTGGTTTTTAAGCAAAAGCTTATCAGACTTTGAATTGATATTCTTTTCAATCCTGGTAAATCCGGAATCCGTATTAGCTTACCAGGGATACTGATTTTTGGGGAAATAAGAATACTTTTCATAATTGCAGGGTTTATTTCTTTCCGAAAAGAAAGTCCAAATATGTTTCAATATTATCACAACTGAAATACTACATTAACTCAGTAAGGGGGCGAAAGTTCCTTCTGCAATCATGGAGAATGTATCCTCCAATACTTACTCCATTATCATGCCAGTGGAGGATTGCGAGCGGTGCATAAAACCTGCGCACACCGTTAGGAGAAGCAGAGACTTCAAGTTTCCAGGGTACTACCCTGTTAGGAGTGTTTTGACGAGCTGCAATAACCCAGAAATCATTGCAAATCCTGTCTTTGCCTGTAATAGTGACTGCCAGGCCGGTATTTCCCAAAGGGACTGGAGTACCTGTGGAAATTGGAATGATCGCAGGTGATGATAAATCGGTGTCCCGGTTCCAAACTCGCAAGTAAAAGAATTCAGCAGGGTCTTGTTTATCAGGTTCAATGTAATCCATAATTTTCTTCCATGCAGTACCAAAATTAGAAGGAAAGGGCATATCCATTTTGAACTTTCCGGAGTTGGAATTAGATGAATCATTGATTTTAGTAAAGAAACCAGTCATCTCCGCAATCTTTTCTCCATTCGGCAGAATGGCGGCACATGGCAAAATTTCTACTACCTGTCGCGAATGCGGCCAATGTTCCAGATCATTTAAAGGAGAAATAAAGGTTAAGATATCTTTATTAACAGCCACTTTATATAATGGACTTGCATTGTTCAATCCCCAAGTAAAATGGTCTTTATCGGTCAACTGAACACGTATTGCCTCGTTTCCCAATCCACGGTAGCCACTGGAATTGGAGGGTGCAATATGAATATCGGTAACAGGATTTTTCAAAAAACTCACTTTGAGATGAACATCATGGATCAACTCATTTTCATTGTTCAACGTTCCCATCAGGTTATCTTTCCAGTTCTGGATTTGTTTTTGCCAGGCTCTCACACAATCTGCTTCTCCTATATCTACATTGATTTTAACACGCCTCATATTGCGTATCCTTACTCCGGTATCGGGTCCACCAAAAGCTACCTCTAGAAGTTCGCTATCTTCAACTGCACTAACTTCCTGTTGCCAACATTCAATATATACCAGGTCGTAGCGATCTACGCCGGAATCTAATCGTGGTTTATATTCTGTTTCATCAGGTTGTTGCAGCCAATCTCGCTGCGTCCTGTATGTTTCAAAAGTCCTCTTGCGTTTAGAGTTCAAGTCATTCTTGCCGGGTTTTAATTTTTCCTTCAGCTTCAGGGCATCCATTTCAAAACGCAGGCCACCGACATATATGCTCCCCGGGGAGATGTCAAAATCGAACCGCCCATTTTCATTCCGTATATTTAGAATGCGGAATCCATTGTCCGGACTTCCTGTTGAACCAATAATGTGCAGATTGTTTCTGCGCTCTTGTTCACTTGCAATTCTATTGTTTTCGTTATAATCATCATCTGTAATGACCCGTCCTTGCTGCATGCGCACACCAGAGTAATGTTTGAGGGGATCAAATCCTACTCTTGAAATATCAAATGAATCCATGATTATTCTTATTAATTTTCTTCCATGTATTCGAAGCGCACATAGAAAAATTTTAAAAATAGTTCTACAGAATATTCACCAGATAACTTAGGATAAGTACAAAAGTATCTATCAAAGTTAAACAGAGAATTATTTAAACATAAGTACAAGATGAAAAGAGAATACTAAGATACGAATAATTTAGCTTGATTTAACTACAATTGGCTAAAAACAGGTATTAGTATATACAATAGTATAAGGGTATTACTAATGTGATAATTACTTTTTTCTCGGATGGCTCCATGTGCTTTTTCCTTTCATGGAATTTAAAAAAAACAAATACACCGTGGCGTCAGGTACTCTTTGTCAAGAAAGTCAAAGTTTTAAATTTCCAGAAATGACTGTAATAAGGAATGTAAAAAATAAAAACCACTTGTAAGACACCGTCTAACAAGTGGTTGCGTATTATTAATGTACCCCGGGCCGGAATCGAACCGGCACGAACAGAGTTCATCGGTTTTTGAGACCGACGCGTCTACCAATTCCGCCACCGGGGCAAATTGGAGTGCAAAGGTAATTATTTTTGTCACTCCTCATTATACGATTTTCGTTTTTTTGATAGTAATCACTATTGTCCGGTTAAATTGGATTAAAAACGCTGTAATGCCTGATATATATCGTCCCTACAGGACTTTTTGCCTGAGGGGGTCACTTTTTATTCTACCAATATTTCGTCCCTTCTATGTTGCAATCCAAAATTTTCTGCATAACCACACAATGGGAATAGATAAATTTCCATTTGAACACTTTTATGATTCTTTTCAAAGAAGCAGGCAAAAGCTGCCCGCTTCCTG
>JBAZWY010000012.1:0-119537 GCA_041660125.1 Lentimicrobiaceae bacterium | reverse complement strand
TTATCCTTTTATCGTTTGGCTTTATCCTTTTATCTTTTGTCTTTATCCTTTTATCTTTTGTCTTTATCCTTTTATCTTTTGTCTTTATCCTTTTATCTTTTGTCTTTATCCTTTTATCTTTTGTCTTTTTTGAAGTTTATGAATTAATCAAGCTTAACTGTAATATGATTGCGCCGATGAAACTTCAGTTTAAGCCTTATCGGCATTTTTTATGGTTATTTAAATCAAACATGATCCGGATTTGTTTTAATGCCATTGATCATGGATGGGTAAAATTTATAAGTCAATCAGGTTGATATATGGGCTGAAAATGATTTGAAATTAATCTGAAAGCGGGAAAGGGAATTACTGATCTTAAAAAGGTATTTTTTAAAATAAAAAGTTCGCTCAATTAATATATGTAAAAAGATTAACTTTAATCACTATTAATAAACGCATCATGATAAGTTATTGCAGCAAAAGAAACAGTTTTCTGGCCTTGCTACTGGCTTTACTCCTGTGTTCATGCGGAGAAAAAAAGAAAACCGGAAAAGTACTCGTTACAAAGGATTACCAGGTGCTCACGCTTCAGCCCCGCCCCGCAACAACGTACAGTGATTTTCCTGCCACCATACAAGGTGAGGATGTGATCGAAATCCGACCGATGGTGAATGGTTACCTGGAGGCAATTTATGTGGCGGAAGGCGCAACAGTTACGAAGGGTCAATTGCTTTTCAGAATCAGAAATCCGCAATATGACCAGGACGTAGTTACAGCCAATGCGGCTATTAAAATTGCAATTGCCGATGTGGATGCCGCCAAAATGAATGTTGAAAAAGTAAGGCCATTGGTAGAGAAAGATATTGTAAGCAAGTACGAGCTTGAATCTGCTCAATACACCCTGGAATCAAAAGAAGCTGTCCTGGCACAAGCCCATGCTGCTTTAGCCAATGCAAAAACCAATGTGGGCTATACGATAATACGCAGCCCGCAAAATGGAATTATAGGCTCCATTCCATACAAGATCGGCGCATTGGTAAGCAGCACAACGTCCAACCCTCTGACTATTTTGTCAGATATAAGTAATGTTTATGCATATTTCTCCTGCAATGAAAAACAGCTTCTTTCTTTTTCTGCCAGTATAGCTGGTAGCACGATGCAGGACAAATTAAACCAGTTGCCACTTGTAACTCTGCTTTTAGCCGACGGAACAGAATATGATAAAAAAGGTAAGCTTGAAACGGCAAGCGGACTTATAAACACAGAAACAGGCAGCGCCAGCTTTAAAGCAGTTTTTCCCAATCCTTTGGGTATTATCCATAGCGGAGCCAGCGCTGTTGTTAGGGTGTCAAGCACCATAGATTCTGCTTTACTGGTGCCGCAAAGTGCATCGTATGAGATCCAGGACAAGCGATTTGTTTACACAGTTACCGCCGAAAATCGTGTAATAGGCAAATCTATTGTTTCGCAGCCTACCAATGACGGGCAGTTCCTTATAGTTACAGCTGGTTTGTCAAAAGGCGACAGGATCTTGCTTAGTGGCTCCAATCTGAAAGACAGTACACTGGTAATTCCTAAACCTGTTAACGCAGATAGCTTGTATAACCACGCATCAAAAACTTATTAAACCGGTTATATGCTTAAACGATTTATAGAACGCCCTGTATTGAGTACCGTTATTTCGGTGCTTATCGTTTTGTTAGGAATATTGGGCCTGGCGAAACTACCCATTGCACAATATCCTGATATATCACCGCCTACTGTTCAGGTCACTGCTACATATGCCGGGGCAAATGCCGATGTGGTGCTGAAGAGTGTGATTGTGCCATTGGAGCAGCAAATCAATGGGGTACAGGGCATGACCTATATCACCTCTTCTGCTACTAATTCCGGCGCTGCATCTATAAGTGTATATTTTGCCGTAGGTACTAATCCCGATCAGGCTGCTGTTGATGTACAGAACCGTGTATCCGCTGCCACCAGTCTGTTGCCCCAGGATGTCGTAAAGACGGGCGTCTCCGTAAGAAAACAACAAAGCAGTAACCTGTTGATTTTGTCGCTCTATAGTGATAATTCTTCCTATGACGAAAAGTTTTTACAGAATTATGCGGCTATCAATCTGATACCACAATTGCAGCGGGTCAATGGTGTGGGAGGGGCCAATGTATTTGGTCCGGTGATGACCTACTCCATGCGGATCTGGCTGAAACCTGATGTGATGTCAGTTTACGGTATCACGCCCGCCAATGTTACCAGCGCACTGAACGAACAAAATCTGGATGCAGCACCCGGTGAATTTGGTGCAAATGATAATCAAAGTTTTCAATATGTGATTACCTATAAAGGCAGGTTGAAGACACCAGGGGAATTCGGGGATATCATCATCAAGTCAACAAGCCAGGGACATTATTTGCGGCTGAAGGATATTGCAAGGATAGAACTGGGAGCACAAACCTATAACGGCTCTACTGTAACCGATGGCAAACCATCGTTAGGTATTGCCATCAGCCAGTCGCCGGGGAGTAATGCGAGGGATGTTGTAAATGAATCAAAGAAGGTAATCGAACAGGCTGCACTTTCATTTCCCAACGGCATCAAGTTTGTTTACCTTGTCGATATCAACCAGTTTTTGGATGCTTCGATTGATAAGGTTATTCGTACACTGATTGAATGTTTTCTGTTGGTGTTTTTAGTTATTTTAATTTTCCTTCATGACTTCCGTTCAACGCTTATTCATGGCATTTCAGTCCCGGTTGCCATCACTGGAACATTTTTCTTTTTGTATCTGTTTGGGTTAAGCATCAACCTGTTGACCTTGTTTGCCCTTGTATTGGCCATCGGAATAGTCGTGGATGATGCCATTGTAGTGGTGGAAGCGGTACATGCCAAACTTGAAGGTGGTTACCAGTCGTCACACAAAGCAGCGGTAGATGCCATGCATGAGATTGCTGGCGCCATTGTATCCATAACGTTAATCATGGCATCGGTGTTTGTGCCGGTAACATTTGTAACAGGTTCTGTGGGTGTGTTTTATAAACAGTTTGGCATTACCCTGGCCATAGCCATTATGATTTCGGCGGTAAATGCTTTGACGCTTAGTCCTGCCTTGGCAGCCCTGATTTTAAGACCACCTAAACCAGCCACGGACCATCAGAAGAAAACAATTTTTCAACGGTATGGTATATACTTTGATGCCGGTTATGAAACCGTCAAGAATAAATATGTCCGTTCGGTGCATTTTCTATCGGGGAAAAAATGGATTGTTATAGCTTCAGTCGCCGTATTTAGTCTGGGCTTCTATTTATTAACAAAATCAACGCCATCCAGCTTTGTGCCCAACGAAGATATGGGAACCATTTTTGTAAATATCAGTCTTCCGCCGGCCTCAACCATGGAGCGGGTGCAGGTTGTGGCCACTGAAATTGATAAAATTTCACACACTATACCCCAGGTAGCGCATACATTGCGTTTATTGGGTCGGAATTTCATCAGTGGAACCGGCAGCTCATACGGTATGGTGGTGATCCGATTAAAACCCTGGGGCGAACGTCCGGGGATCAGCAATGATGATGTGATCAAAACCCTTATTCAAAAAACTTCACATATCCGGGGAGCAGAAATCCGGTTTATGTCGCTGCCTACCATTACCGGTTTTGGCATCAGCGGAGGTTTCACACTACAGTTACAGGATAAGGGAGGCCATACGCCCGCCGAGTTTTATAAGGTGGCACAAACATTTTTATCTACTTTAAGCAAACGTCCTGAAATACTTTATGCTACCACTTCATACAATCCCAATTTCCCGCAATACCTGCTGGATGTGAATGTGGCAAAATGTAAAGACGCGGGTGTATTGGTGACTGATGTGCTTAATGCGATGCAGGTATTTTATGGCAGCGCTTACGTTTCAAATTTCAATGAGTTTGGCCAGCAATACCAGGTGATTCTCCAGGCCGATACCAATTACCGGGCCAGCCCCGAGGGACTTAACCTGATCAGTGTTAAGACCGGCACCGGCGTCATGGCTTCTGTTAATGAGTTTATTACACTTAAGCGGATCTATGGCCCCGAAAGTGAAACCAGGTTCAACCTGTTCACTTCCATATCTGTAAACGGCTCGCCCAATGCAGGATACACAACCGGGCAATCGCTTCAGGCTATCAAGGAGGTAGCCGCGTTAACCCTGCCGGCAGGATATGGATATGAATATTCAGGAATCAGCAGGGAAGAACAAAACAGCGGTTCTCAGACAATCTATATATTTATTTTAAGTTTATTATTTATCTATCTCTTGCTGAGTGCTTTGTACGAAAGTTACCTGTTACCGTTGGCAGTGTTGTTATCCTTGCCGATAGGTTTATCGGGGGTTTACGTGTTTGCGAAAATGTTTCACCTGGATAATAATATTTACATGCAGATTTCGGTCATCATGCTGATTGGCTTGCTGGCTAAGAATGCAATCCTTATTGTAACTTTTGCCCAGGAAAGAAGAGAGAAAGGCATGTCAATACTAGATGCAGCCGTTGAAGGGGCAAAGGTCCGCCTACGTCCGATATTAATGACATCATTTGCATTTGTTTTTGGTTTAATGCCGCTGATGTTCTCGGCAGGCGTGGGTGCAAACGGGAACAGGTCAATTGGGACCGGCGCTATTGGGGGAATGTTGTTTGGCACTCTATTGGCGGTGTTTGTGATACCACCGTTATTTGTGATTTTTCAAACCTTGCAGGAAAAGTTCAAGGTTAATACAACGGTTGATAAAAAGGAGGTACAAATATGAACCGGAAAAATAAAATGAAGACGATAAAGTTAATAGGAATCCTGCTGATATCTGGATTGGCTTTTACTTCATGCAAAGTGACAGAAACTTATAAACGCCCTGCCGGCATAACATATAATAATCTCTATCGTGATGTAACTACAATGGATACCACTACGATTGCTGTTATCCCGTGGAAACAAATGTTCAACGACACTCTGCTGCAAAACCTGATACAGGAGGGCATTGATAACAATCTTGATCTTAAAATTGCTGTTGCGCGCATAAAACAGGCGCAGGTAAACGTACGGCAAAGCAATGCTGCATTTTACCCAACACTACTGGGGAATGCCAGTTATACGAATCAAAAATTAGCCAATTCCGGAATTAGAGCTGAATACTACCAATTGTTTGGTACCTCAAGTTGGGAAGCGGATATCTGGGGCAAGATGAAAAGTGCCAATAGGGCTGCAATGGCAACATTACTGCAAAGCGAAGCCTATAGAAAAGCTGTACAAACTCAGTTAGTTTCGGATATTGCAACAAGTTACTATGCATTAATGGCTTATGATGCTCAGCTACAGGTGACTTTAAAAACGGTGGAGAACAGAACACTGGATGTTGATATCATGAAGCAACTAAAGGAAAGCGATGTAGTAACCGGCGCCGCTGTTGTGCAAAGTGAGGCCAACCGTTATTCAGCCGAGGTAATTATTCCGGACCTGAATCAATACATCAGGGAGACAGAAAATGCATTATGTGTTTTACTGGGACGAAGCCCGGGCAGTATAGTCAGAGACAGTCTGAATAATCAGCATATTAGCGCTAATTTACAGACAGGTGTATCAGCACAATTATTGTCTAACCGACCCGATGTACAGGAAGCTGAATTCCAGTTACGCTATTATTTTGAATTAACCAATGCTGCCAAAACGTACTTCTACCCGTCTTTGACTATTACGGCGGAAGGTGGTTTTTCGGGTGCAAGTTTTTCGCAGTTATTCAGTGTAACATCTTTATTTGGCAATATTGTTGGCGGGTTGGTACAGCCTGTTTTTAATCATGGACTAAATAAACAAAGACTCAGTATTGCCCAGGCGCAGCAAGAAGAGTCTATTGCCACATTTCAGAAGACGCTTCTTAATGCAGGTCAGGAAGTATCAAATGCATTATACAAATACAAGTCAGCGACAGATAAAATTAATATCCGTACACAGCAAATTGGCTATCTGGAAAAATCAGTTGATTTTACGAAAGAATTGCTTAAATACACGGCGAATACGAACTACACAGATGTACTTACATCGGAACAAGGTCTGTTGGCAGCTCAATTGAGCAGTATAAGTGATAAAGTAGAGCAATTGCAAGCTGTTGTTTTGCTATACCGGAGTTTGGGAGGAGGCTGGAAGTAAATGACTGATTATTCGTTAGCATTATTTAACATTTTGGGCCTTTCTTTAAGGAATTAAACTAAATATCTGTATCATAGCTTAATATGAGGTAAATATTAGTTTCATTTCCGGTAAAATGGACCTAAATAAAAAGGAGATTTAAGTATTGATATTTTAGCGCTAAACTTATTTAAATCTAATTTGTCTATATTACTAACCAAAATTTAAGTTAAAATGAAAGCATTTAAAAAAATTGGAATTGCCGCTATGTTTGTGGTTTTATTCTCAGCATTGGATGGCAGCAGTGCATTTTCCCAACCGGTGATATACTCAAATCCGCCATGGGCGCCTGCTTATTATCCGGGAGTCAGATATTATTACATACCTGATCTTGAAATGTACTATGATTTGTCAAACCAGGATTTTGTGTATCTGGATGACGGACAATGGATGTTCTCTTACGGCTTGCCTTCTATTTATGCCGGATATGATCTGTATGACGCATTTGTAGTTGCCCTAGACGTTGGGGTTTATCAGCCATGGATGCACCACCAGTTTTACGTATCGCATTATCCCAGGTACTATTACCGGAGTATGTATAACCGTGACGAAATTGCAAACATGAGGGGTTTTAATGAAAACGAACGTAAACCTATTTCCTGGTCACAGGAAGACAGGAACAGGACGCATGAAGCCCGGCGAAATGTCAATGTTATAAGAAATGCTGAACCTTCAAGGCCACCGCAAGTCTCCCATTATTATGGTGAAAATATTGGACGGCCTGTAATGGTTCAACCGCAAATGAGAGAAGGCAGAGAGGAAGAGCATGAAAGGCATAAATAAATATATTTCATCGTAACAGACCGTATTTTTTAGCTTTAAATGGAGTGGCCATTCCACTCCTTTTTTTGTTGAATGAATGACCTGGCGTGATGCAAGGGGTATTAAACTACAAACCGTACTAGGCAAAGAGTCGCGTCACCAAGGCAATCCGTCTAAAGCTCTCATCGAAGAAATGCAACGAGGCGGTGTAAAAATGTACGAGTGTTACAACGCGGCTGAAAGCGAAAATATCCTCAGGCTTATAGGCAGCAATATACTCACATTAGCAATGAATTTTGTAACACAAACAGGAAGAGTATAGTGCCTATAATGTATCACCACTTTTTTGAAAGTGAATTTTCGAAATAAATAAAATAACAGGAGCTAATTTGGTACATTTACTTATTCTCAAGAGATATTATACAGATTAAAAATGTAAAGAAAAATCAAAATGGAAAAGTATAAAGTAGTGTTTCACCTTGACGAAAGCGTTAAAGCCCGCGCCGATTTGGTTTTAGGCAATATTACCAACCTCATAGCCGACTTAGGCGAAGACAATGTGACGATAGAATTAGTAGCTAATTCGGAAGGTGTAATTGCTTTTCTAAAAGAGCCTAGCTGGCATTTATCAAAAATTGAAGGATTAATGGCTAAAGGAGTCCGCTTTGTTGTTTGCGCTAATTCTCTACGCCAAGCAGGCCTTACCAGCGATTCATTAATGGCTCAAGTAGAAGTTGTGCCCGCCGGAGTTAGCGAAATAGTGAAAAAGCAGTCTGAAGGGTGGGCATACATCAGGCCATAGAAATTTATAGAGGATTGGCATAATTTGTTAATCACTAATTTAAAAAGTTATAAACTCTATGATCCATTACACCAAAAAAATTGAAGACATTTCCAACTGGTTCAGTGTGATGTTCCGGACATTGAAGTATAAAAATTACAGGCTGTTTATCGGAGGACAAAGTTTGTCTCTAATAGGTACATGGATACAGATGGTTGCCACAACCTGGCTGGTTTATAAGATTACCAATTCAGCATTCATGCTGGGAGTAGTTGGTTTCTCCGGACAGATACCACTTTTTATATTAGCGCCTATTGCCGGAATCATTGCTGATCGCTGGAATAAAAAAAGGATATTACTCGTCACACAATCACTTGCTTTAGTGCAAGCCTTAGTCCTGTCAGTAATTGTATTTACAAACATAGTCACAGTCTGGCACTTAATCGTACTGAGTATAATTCTTGGGATTATAAACGCATTTGATATGCCTATTCGCCAGGCTTTTGTTATTGACATGCTCGATAACCAAAAGCAGGATTTGAGCAACGCCATCGCGTTGAATTCGTCAATGGTGAATGGTACCAGATTGATAGGGCCATCCATTGCCGGAATCCTGATAGCAACTGTTGGCGATGGCTGGTGCTTTGCAATCAATAGTTTAAGCTATGTAGCTGTTATTATTTCATTACTGAGAATGAATATCATATCTATCCCTAAAATAAAAAGTACGGCACGTGTTCTGACAGAATTAAAGGAAGGCTTCTCATACACATTTGGTTTTAAGCCGATTAAATATCTAATTTTACTTTTAGCGCTTGTAAGCCTGGTAGGCACACCGCTAACCCTGCTGGCGCCTGTTTTCGCAAAAGATTATCTGCACGGCAATTCAAGTACTTTCGGTTTTCTTATGAGTGCCTATGGCGCCGGAGCATTATTTGGCGCTATATATCTGTTAAATAGAAAAAACGTATTGGGTCTCGGAAAACTTATTGCCTTTTCCGTTCTGCTTTTTGGAACGGGCCTGATTGTTTTCTCTGTATCCCGAATTTTGTGGCTCTCTATCATTATGATGATAATTTCGGGCATGGGAATGATGTTACATGTAGCTTCTACTAATACTTTGCTTCAAACAATTACCGAGGAGAATAAAAGGGGACGGGTAATGAGCTTTTACTCAATGGCATTCCTGGGAATGGCTCCTTTCGGTAATCTGGTAAGTGGAAGTTTGGCTGGTTTAATAGGGGCACCAGGCACATTAATCCTGGGAGGGGCAAGCTGCATTATAGGCGTTTCCGTTTATTTTAAAAAGTTGCCTTCTCTCCACCAGTTTGTAAAACCCATATATGAACGGTTGGGTATTATTCCCGAAGTAGCAACCGCAATCGAAAAGGCTTCAGATGTTCGTATTTGCGGTTAAAATTAAAATAATAGTATTCATAGTACTTAATACGGATTATAAAAATGGATTTAAAAGTTAGAGCAACCGCTGAATATAAAGATATCTCCATAGAAGAGACCTATAAATTCTTAGAGACAACAGCAGACGGACTTTCAGATGCGGAACTGAAGAACCGTCTTGAGAAATTCGGTACGAACGAACTAATAGAAAAGAAAACAAATTCTTTTCTTGAATTCCTGCTTCGCTACTGGGGTCCTATGCCGTGGTTGCTGGAACTGGCAATGGGACTTTCCTTTGCATTAGGTCATTACATGGAAGGCGTGATCATCTTTGTGCTGCTCACCATGAATGCCATCATAGGACAACTGCATTCAAGCAATTCACAAAACGTGATGGCGCTTTTAAAGAAAAAATTAGCCATCAAGGCCAAAGTCTTGCGGAATAAAAAATGGTCGAAGGAAGATGCAAAAGGGATAGTGGTTGGCGACATCATCTCAGTAAAACTTGGGGATATTGTTCCGGCGGATGCCAAAATTATAACCGGTGAACTTTCGGTTGATCAGTCGGCTCTTACCGGAGAATCCATGCCTGTTGAAATCCATCCGGCTGACATTATTTACTCCGGCGCCATACTCCGGCGGGGTGAAGCTACCTGTGTTGTTATCAACACCGGCGCCAATACCTATTTTGGTAAGACAGCCGAATTGGTCAAAGTTGCAAAGCCAAAGTCGCATCAACAGGAAGTAATGATGGCAGTGGTAAAATACATGATGTATCTCGGTATCGCTGCGTCTATTTTAGTTTCCGTATCTGCTTTATTGATGCATTTAAGCATTTTAATAATATTGACTTTCGTGGTTATTTTCCTTTTGGGAGCAATTCCGGTGGCTCTTCCGGCGGTTCTCACCATTGTACAATCTGTCGGAGCTACGGAGTTGGCCAAGAAAGGAGCATTGGTAACACGGCTTGAATCGGTTGAAGATGCAGCCTCCATCGATATTATTTGTTTTGACAAGACGGGTACGATAACACAAAACAAGTTATCGGTTGTTGATAGCATTCCTTTTTCGGGAAATCAGAAAGAAGATGTGTTGCGAATAGCTTCACTCACATCCCACTCAGAAGGAATGGACCTGATTGATATGGCAATTATTGATTACGCTGCCAATTCGGGAGTAAATTTTGATGATTACAAACAAGTTTCTTATACACCTTTCGATCCATCTGTAAAGCGAACAGAAGCCACTATTGAAACTGGTGGAAAGAAATTCAGATCGGTTAAAGGCGCTGCACAGGTAATCTTGTCACTCTGCAAAGACATTGATAAAGGCACGATAGATGAAGTAAATAAAACAATCGACGAATTTTCAAAAAAAGGCTATAGGACAATTGCTGTTGCCCGGTCGGAAGGAGATGATTTGAATAACCTTCAACTGGTAGGATTGTTGCCGCTTGCTGATCCACCGCGGCCGGATTCAAAAAGCATGATAGAACAGGCAAAGCAGTTGGGTATTAAACCTTTGATGCTTACTGGTGACAGCATTGATATAGCAAAAGAAATTTCTAATCAGATTGGCATTGGGAATAACATTATCCGAATGGCGGATATTAAGGACCTAAGCGAAGATCAACAATTAAAGACAGTTAGTGAATGCGACGGGTTTGCAGAGATATATCCTGAGGACAAGTACACTATTGTGAAGCTTTTGCAATCCGGAGGGCACATGGTAGGTATGACAGGTGATGGCGTTAATGATGCTCCTGCTTTGAAACAGGCAGAAATGGGTATAGCAGTGAGCAATTCCACGGATGTGGCAAAGGCGGCAGCAAGTGTAGTCCTGACCGAAGCCGGCATAGCCGTAATAATTGACACCATAACCATAAGCAGGCAAACCTATCAGCGAATGCTGACTTGGGTCATCAATAAAGTTGCCAAGGTGATGGAATTTGTGGTTTTGCTCACTATTGGATTCTTCTGGTTGCATAACATGTTGCTTTCGCTTATCGGCGTATCATTTTTAGTGTTTGCCAATGATTTTGTGACCATGTCGCTGGCAACTGACAATATGAAACATACGAGTAATCCAAATCAGTGGAACGTGAAAAATAATATTCTGGCATCTCTTATTCCGGCGCTGTGCTATGTTTTAGAAGACATCTTGGTCATTCTGGCGGGTAAGTATTATTTTCATTTACAATGGAATGAACTCACCACACTCGTAATGCTGAGCCTTATATTTAACAGCCAATTCAGAGTGTTAATCGTAAGGGAAAGAAGACATTTCTGGTCATCTCTACCTGGTAAAGGATTACTTATATCCAGTACCGCAGCTATCATCGTGTTTGCACTCATAGCTCTGTTCGGAATTCTTATTCCTCCGCTAAGTCCGCTGGTTGTACTCACCATTCTTGGATTATCAGTTCTGTTTACGTTCGGTATTGATTTCCCGAAATACTATATGTTCCGGAAATTTGGATTATAAGAACAGATAAAAATTCCACATTAAAACGGAGAAGCAATGGCAACTAAAAGATCGCTCACCATCGTTCAAATGAACGACACCCATGCTTATTTTGATATCCATCAGGAGATGTTTTGGCAGGGAGACCACGCAGAATACCGTCAGGCAGGAGGTTACGCCCGCATTGCCACCATTGTAAAACAGATTCGGGATGAAAGCCAGGGGAATTGCCTTTTTTGCGACTGCGGTGATACGTTGCATGGCACCTATCCTGCTCTGGTTACCCAGGGACAGGCTATGATCCCAATCTTAAATTCATTGGGGCTTGATGCCATGACAGCCCACTGGGAATTTGCTTATGGCCCAAAGGTATTTAACCAGCGAGTTGCTGAACTCAATTACCCGATGCTGGCAAACAATGTTTATGATAAAGAGACAAAAAAAACTGTATTTCAGTCTTCTATCGTAAAAGAGATTGGCGGATTACGCATCGGTCTTATTGGGATAGCCTCGAATATTGTGGACAAAACTATGCCGCCATCATACAGCGAAGGGATCTACTTTACCCTGGGTAAAGATGAGCTTCCACCAATTATTGATGCGCTACGAACCAGAAAAAAAACAGACTTAATCGTTTTAATTTCGCATCTGGGTTTCACTCAGGATATGAAGCTTTTGTCCGAAGTACAAGGCGTTGATGTTTGTCTCAGCGGCCATACCCATAACCGACTTTACAAACCGATTGTTATTGGGAAAACCATTTTAATACAATCAGGCTGCCATGGTTCTTTTTTAGGTCGCCTGGATTTGGAGGTTATTGAAGGACAGATTGTTGATTATCAGCATCGGTTGATAGAGGTTGAAGCAGTCATACAACCTGATCCAATAGTAGCTGAACTGGTAAAGCAGGCCCTCGCCCATTACAAGAATGAACTCGCAGAGATTGTTGGAGAAACAGCTACAGCGCTTAACCGGGGAACAACCTTGGAAACTACGATGGACAATTTCCTTCTTCAGGCGTTACTCGAAAGCACGGGTGCACAACTGGCATTTTCGAATGGCTGGCGATATGGCGCACCAATAGTACCGGGACCAATAACTTTGAATGATCTCTATAACATGATACCAATGAATCCGCCGGTATCAACAGTAGAGTTGACAGGGGAGGAAATAATGGTAATGTTGGAGGAGAATCTCGAAAGGACATTTTCGTGCGATCCATATAATCAAATGGGAGGATATGTCAAGCGTTGTCTCGGTCTCAATGTTTACTTTAAGATAGAAAATCCTTCGGGCAACAGAATTCAAAAACTATTTGTTGGCAATGAAGAGATTCAGGCTGACAAATATTACTCAGCAGCATTCGTTACACCACAGGGGGTTGCACAAAAATACGGGCGCAATCGCGAAAACCAATCTGAACGGATTATAGATGCAATGCGTACTTACCTGAGTAGCCATCACCCTCTTCACGCAGAACTCAGAGGCACCTTTGTGGTAATATAAGCGTGTAGATATTTATTTGAGTTCTCTTACTCATAACCGTTTAATGGAAACTGAATCGTTTAATATGAGCATCGGTAAAGTTAAATAAAGGTGCTATCTTATGTATAATCCATTGACAGGAATCTAATCAATTTTATTAAAAGTTTTGCTAACGAAACCTCATGCAAACAAAGGGTTAAGGAAATCAAAGTCAAAGAAATTCATTGACTATTTAACAAATCGAAAGTTCACATTACATAAAATTCATACCAGTAGAATCGCAAAAACAAAATGTGAAAAAACTGCTCTATTGGTTTATTTTCAATTATGGAAGTTTATATTTTTATATTGTGTTAATTAAGTGGCTAATTAATGCCCTCAACTATCCTTATCTCCTCCTCCTTTAACTCATACACTTCATAAACTATACGGTCAATTTTCTTTTCGGCTTTTTCGATTTCGGATTTTATGGCAACGGCTTGTTTCTTTAAGAGCCACGCGAACGGATTCGTGCGGTAGCAGGGGAGGTTATAGGAAGAATACCTTTTTTAATAATGTGTAAAACAACAAGGTGTGATTATTTTTTTGGAAGATTACTTATTAACCTGAATAATTCCTAAACTTCAAAAATGACAAAAGATAAAAGGATAAAGAAAAAAGGATCAAAACATGATGAAGGCAATCATAAAAATCATCTTAACAAAATAAATTATGAATATGGATTGCAACTACCTGACTTTTATCTTTTTACTTTTATCTTTTATCTTCTGCACGAATAATACAGGTTAAAAAATTACCTTTGATTATTGGTGAAGTAAGAATGGTTTTATATTACCGAAAGCAAAAACTGATAGCATTGGGGACTTTTAAATAAAAGAACATGAAAAACGAACTCCCATCATCATTCTGGAGTATTCCAGTTGCAGAGATTATTAAAAAACTTGAAACAAAAAAGGAAGGATTAACAAGCAATGAAGCTCGAAAGCGGCTCACGCTATACGGCTCGAATCTTTTAAAACCACAAAAGAGGTCGGATGTATTATCGCTTCTGATTTCTCAATTTAAGAGCCCTATTATTCTTATTCTTCTTTTCGCAACCCTATTATCATTTTTTCTCCACGATCCGGTTGATGCTCTTATTATTCTTTCAATCGTCATGGTGAGTGGCTTACTTGGGTTTTGGCAGGAACACAGCGCATCCAATGCCGTGAAAAAACTGCTAACAATTGTACAGATAAAAGCAGAAGTACTGCGTGACGGAAAATCCAAAGAAATTTCAGTTGAAGAGATTGTTCCTGGCGATATCGTCATCCTGAATGCAGGTGATATAGTTCCCGGCGACGGGCTTGTGGTGGAATCGAAAGATCTTTTCGTGGATGAAGCTATGCTTACAGGCGAAACTTTTCCTGTTGAAAAAATGGCTGCAGAATTACCGGCAGAAACGCTGCTTGGTGAGCGGACAAATACTCTTTGGATGGGGACACATATTGTTAGCGGTACTGCGACTGCAATAATAGTTCATACAGGTACAGAAACGGAGTTTGGCAAAGTATCCGAACGTTTAAAACTCCGGCCTCCTGAAACGGACTTTGAGCACGGAATCCGCCGTTTCGGATATTTCCTGATGGAAGTCACGCTGGTGCTGGTAGTCGCCATTTTCGCCATTAATGTCTATCTGCAACGCCCCGTACTCGATTCATTTCTTTTCTCTCTTGCACTGGCTGTTGGACTAACCCCGCAATTGCTACCTGCAATTATTAGCATCAACCTTTCACATGGCGCAAAACGGATGGCAGAAAAGAAAGTGATAGTCAAACGACTTTCTTCGATTGAAAACTTCGGATGTATGAACATTATTTGTTCCGATAAAACAGGCACTTTAACCGAAGGAACTGTTCACCTGCAATCAGCACTTGATGTGAATGGTATAGAAAGTGAGAAAGTCCTGCTTCAGGCCTACATCAACGCATTTTACGAAACCGGGTTTACAAACCCGATTGATGAAGCTATACGTAACTATAAGAAAATTGACCTGACCGGGTATCAGAAACATGACGAAATCCCATATGATTTTCTCCGGAAACGATTAAGCATACTTGTTTCACATGATAATGCTCATTTGATGGTGACTAAAGGAGCACTTCACAATATACTGGACGTTTGCACTTCGGCGGAAATCAGTGATGGAAAGGTTGTAGATATTGCCACAGTTCAGGATCAAATAAAGAAGCACTTTGAGGAATTCAGCAGAAAAGGATTACGGACCCTGGGTGTGGCATACAAGAATATGGGATCGGACTCACGCATCAGTAAAGACAACGAATCAGGAATGACATTTACTGGTTTCCTTATTCTTTTTGACCCTCCAAAACCAAATATTCTTGAGACGATCACAAAACTTAAAACCCTTGGAGTTAACCTGAAAATCATCACCGGTGATAATCATTTAGTAGCGGCAACTGTGAGTGAACAGATGGGTTTGAAAAACACTAAAATCCTTACCGGACCTGAACTTCACAACCTTAGCGATGCTGCACTTATGAAGAAAGCCGGAGGAATAGATGTTTTCGCCGAAATAGAGCCCAATCAAAAAGAGCGTATCATCATTGCGCTTAAAAAAGCCGGAAATGTAGTTGGTTACATGGGTGATGGTATTAATGATGCATCAGCCTTACATGCTGCCGACGTTGGCATTTCAGTTGACAGTGCAGTGGATGTTGCAAAAGATGCTGCTGATATTGTCCTGCTTGAGAAGGGGCTCGACGTTTTGGTTCATGGAGTTATAGAAGGAAGGAAAACATTTGCAAACACACTAAAATATGTGTTTATGGCTACCAGCGCTAATTTTGGTAATATGTTCAGTATGGCCGGAGTATCTTTAATTATCCCGTTTCTCCCGCTGTTACCAAAACAAATTCTACTAACAAACCTAATGACTGATTTTCCTGAAATGACTATTGCAACTGATAATGTAGATGATGAAATGGTTAACTATCCACGACGCTGGGATATAAAAGCAATACGTAAGTTTATGATAACATTTGGAATTGTGAGTTCGGTATTTGATTATCTCACTTTTGGCATACTTCTACTTGTACTACATGCTTCGAAGGTTCAGTTCAGAACAGCCTGGTTTCTGGAATCTGTTATATCTGCATCTATAATAGTACTTGTTATACGAAGCCGGAAACCATTCTTCAGGAGCAGGCCAGGTAAATATCTTCAAATTTCAACTTTTTCAATTGTTTTTCTGACATTGATTTTACCTTATACACCATTAGCCGGGGTATTTGGATTCAGCCCGCTTCCAATTCCTTTCCTGTTTTTTATCGGCCTTATCATATTAGTTTATATTTTCACTGCTGAAATTGTGAAAAAAGCTTTTTATAAGAGAGTGAAATTTTAGTAGAAAATTAGCATTGAAATTCGCCAGGTGATAATAAGTTGAATTCAAACAAAACAGGATTGATAAATTCTCAAAAATAAACACATTATGGAAATCAGGAACAGCAACCACCTGCAAATCAAGAACAGTAATCATGTTTTTAAAAGTGTTTTATAACAATCGGAAGTTTTTGCCCTGTGGAGTACCCAAAGAGTTAGGACAATCGGCTTTTTCTTCTTAATCTTTCTATGTGACAGCATGCTGGCTAAGCTGGAATATGTTTGCTCCGAAGGAGTTGCGCTTTGACCCTTATCCTGCATTCGTTTTATGGTTATTTATATCAAACATGATTCAAATATTTTGTAAATTTACGCAAGTAATCAGTATAACCATTTTATTGCATTTTTTTAATCAGGTGTTTTTCTATTAATCCTTTCAGTAAATTTATATTACAATTTGTTTAATCCTGATGAAGATTGTTGCGCTAAAATTTGAAAAAAGAATAGTTGCAAAACGCAACAAACCAGGTTCGGTGCGTTGAGATTATGGATCGGATTCAAAAATCCTGAAATGTAACATCTGAGATATTCTTTGTACTTCAGGCTCATTATAAACCTCGTAAAGGAATGTTGTGAGCACTATTTCCCACACCAGCTTTTCAACTACAGGTTTTGTTAAGCTACCAGAGTTTATATGCTAACCAAATCAATTTATACCTATACCCAATCATCAGTAAATCAGTTTGTTTGTTTTCAGCCATTCCTTAACCAGATCAGGCCAATGGTCAACATCCAGTCCATTTTTGTGCATGCCAAAACCATGACCTCCCTTAGCATAGGTATGTATTTCGCAAGGAATATTTTTCGCCTGAAGTGCTTTGTAAAACATAAAACTGTGTTCAACCGGAACCACATCATCGTCTAGTGCAGCAATAATAAGAGTTGGAGGAGTGTTTTTGCTAACCTGCAATTCGCTGGAAAAACGTTTCTTCAGATCATCCGATGGGTTTTCCCCGATCAGATTAATGCTTGTGCCATCACCGGTCATAGAAATCACAGGATAGACCAGAACCATAAAATCAGGCCTGCTTTTCTTTGTAAACTGTGTTCCGGCTGTGGAAGCTAGGTGTCCACCTGCCGAAAAACCAATGATTCCGATTTTGGATTTGTCGATGTTCCATTTTTTAGCGCTCTTTCTAATTATTTCCAACGCAGTTTGGGCGTCTGTCAATGGGATTTCCCAATGTTGGTTCGGCATCCTATAATAAAGTACAAATGCTGAAATACCGATCGAATTAAGCCAGATAGCTACCTGCGAACCTTCATGCTCAACCGCAAGACCACCATAGCCACCTCCGGGACATATTAATACTGCTACTCCGGTGGCTTTTTCTTTAGGAACAAGATAAGCGTACATGCGCGCTTCCGTGACACCGGTAACCCACGTATTATCGTGGTTTACTTCCTTTTCAGTAATTCCACTATTCTCTGCTGGTCCGTTTTTATACAATTTAATTTCTTTCTGGGCCATCAACGCGCTATTAATTGACAGGCTACAAATCAAGAGAAACAAGATTCCTTTCATATCTAAATATTTTTATTCAACATTTTTAAAAAGCCCGAATGTAATTGGATGAAGAATCATTTCACCTCTGCTTGTTATAAATAAACCTCTATCGATTCAACAATCTTAAACAGCAAAGTTATATGAATATTAAACTTTTATGAAAGTTTTATTCTTATACATATACCACAGAATCAGATACAGGATGCCAAAACCTCCGATGGTAAGAACTAAATAATTAAATTCTCCGACGAATTGTTTCAGACCATACAACACCATTTCAGCGATCTGGTGGAAATTGAACACATGCGAAAGTACATAGGCAACAATTGCATTCATTCCTATAACTTTTAACGGAAAAGCCCATTTAACTTTTCCTTTTACATCGATTATCCAATAAAAAAGAGCCATTAAAAGGAAACAGACTCCGGAAGATGCAAGTACAAAAGAACTTGTCCAAAGCTTTTTAATAATCGGATGCCATATTCCCAAAAACATTCCGGCAAGAATGCCTGCAATGCCGAATACAAATAAATATAAGGCAATCTTCTTCTGCGGCAAATCAGATTTAATAAGCTCGCCGGCAAAAACACCCGACAAGGTGGTTGCTATAAAACCAAATCCACTAAGCAGCCAGGTGTATTCGGTTCCGTCCTGAAACTTACCGAAAACAACCTGGTCAATATACCATGCATAACTGCTATGAGGCATCAGAACACCAGGGCCTACTCCAGGCACATCAGGAATGGTAAGCAGCAATGTATAAATGATCAGGCAGCAAGCAAAAATCAGTAAGCGTACATTTCTGTTGAAATGGATAAAGGCAATGCTTGAAAAGAGGTAGCCAACTGCAATGGCCTGCAAAGTATTACTAAAAATACTAAATGTTTTAATATCGAGTTCCAGCAAATGACCTTGCACAATCCAACCCAAAATAAAGAGGATTACAAACCGCCTTATAAGCTTAGCATACATTGCAAACATACTTGAATTTTCCTGTTTTCGTTTCGATAAGGCAAAGGGTATAGCAGCTCCTACAATGAAGAGAAATAATGGCATTACAATATCATACAGGGATGAACCGAACCATTCAGGATGATCAAATTGTTTTGCAAGAGCCATGGTAAAAGGTGAACGTTCACCAACATTCAGCGCATTAAAAAAATGGTCCAGAAAAATAATAAACAGCATATCAAAACCTCTGAGTGCATCAATTGAAGCTATCCTGTTAAACTTTTTAGCATCTTCCATATTCCAGGTATTATTGATTAAAGTTGCAAATTATGTTATTTTAAGTCTGTGGTTACACCAAAATTTGTTGTTACCTTATTTTATAGGTTCTCCAGTCTTCTATTTAAACTTTTCCTAAACCAGCATTTAAACAATTTCATATTCCAATTCACGATTGCATCATTTCAAATCTTTTTTTTGATAAACCTTAACCCAATCAACAGTCATAACTGCAGGAAATAGTTGGTCATCAACTACTGGTCCGCCCCAGTCACCTCCAATTGCAATATTGAAAATAAGAAAAAATGGTTTATCAAATGGCCAGGTATCCGGATTTTTAACTTCCGGTTGGTAATGATACACCAACTTACCATCGATAAAAAAGTCGATAAATTCTTTTGTCCATTCCATACCATAAATATGAAATTTACTAAACGGGTTTTGTATCTTCAATATACCAGTATAAGGTGTAGCGCCGTATCCCGAAGGATTATGAATGGTTGAGTGTATAAAATCAGGATGTTTACCAACATGTTCCATAATATCCAATTCTCCGCAAGCTGGCCATCCGACTTGGTCAATATTTTGTCCCAACATCCACAATGCAGGCCATGTACCTGTGCCCTCAGGTAGTTTCGCCTTTATCTCAACCAACCCATAGGTGAAAATTTGTTTCCCTTTGGTATTTATTCTTGCTGATGTGTATTCATTATTTTCATTTTTTGCGATAATCAGCAGTTTTCCTTTGGAAAGCTCTATGTTACTGGCATTAGTGTAGCGTTGCAGCTCATTGTTTACCATTCCGGGATTGGCAACTTCGTTATTCCAGTCTGTTGTGTTGAGTGAATTTCCCTTAAAGTCATCTTTCCAAACAAGTGAGTAGCCTTTTTTCGATTGCGAAAACAAACTTATAGAAATGAAAAGAAACAAGAGAATGATTGCTGTTTTTGAATTACTCATTTTGCTAGATGTATTTGAAAGTGATAAAATAGTGTTTTTTTTGTTTTATAAATTTCATTCTGTTTAAACCTGGAAGAGGAACTTTCATTCAATTTTCACAACCTCCGGCACTTAACATTTATAACCTACTTTATGGTTATCATTTTTTTTGAAACCGAAAGATTTCGGGTATGCATCTCATAGACATACATGCCGCTACTCAGGTTTTTCGCATTGTAATTAAGGGTGTATGTTCCTTCTGGTTTTTCGCCTGCGTCTATTTCGTCAATTAAGTGCTTGTTTTCGTTATAGATGTAAAAAACAACTTCGCATTTTTCAGGAATATGATATGTGAATGAAGTCTCATTACTGAATGGATTTGGAAAGTTCTGATTGAGAAAATAGCCATTCTGAAAACCCGGATTTTCACTTATCCCTACTGTTTTGAATGGGGCTAATTCTGACCAATTGCTCCATTTCAGATTGTGATCGCGGTACCTGACACGAAAAAAATATTCTTTATCAACAGAAAGCAAGGATCTTTTGATTTTACTCTGATATAAATTAATATTCCAATTCAGGTCAACCGGATTGGAATTAGCATCAACTCCATAGACATTTTCCCAATGTGTTATTGAGTCAATTACAACGGGCCAATTTTGCGAACTGTCAACTACCTGGAATTGAACTGACATGAGTGAGTCGATGCCTGAGAATTTAGAGCTTGTAATCTGAACATATTCATTGGTTCGTTCAACATTTTCAATTACCGGAGTTGCAGGCCCGGATTGATTTTTCGACTTGTGCCATCTATCCATTAGCTCTGAATTTTGGGGCTTAGCGAGGGTTCCCAAACTGTAAACTGAAGTCTGAAAAGAGTGATTTGCAATATCAATTTCAAGGATTTGAAAGAAATAATTGCTAATGCAAATATGGATATCGTTCAAATCCTGATTTTCTCCTTCAACCCATGGATCCAGGGGCCCACCTCCACCACCGCCACAAATCATTCTGAAATCCCCATCGTACTTATCTGATGTAATGGTTCCTCTTTCAAAACCATGCGTATGACCATAATGGATCTCCTGAACTTTCGTGTATTTGTCTATCACAGGTAAAAACCGGTTCTTTACAAAATCTGTACCTCCAACTATCCATAATTCAGAAAAGGGCGGATGATGGAAAAATATAAATACAAAATCAATACTTGTATCATTTTCAGCCATATTCAACCTGGTATCGAGCCAATTTGCTTCAGTTTCTCCATACTGATCTGTAATATTTGTATTCAACCCAATAAACAATGAATTTCCAACCTTCAGCTGCCAGACTTTTTCGTTTAGGGCCGGTATCTGGGGAATAGCAGATTCATCGTCAAGTTTCAGGTATTGGTAAAAATAAGGACTTTCAGCTTCGTGATTCCCGGCAACCACCATGGTTGGGATATTGGATGATAAGGCGGATAATGGTTTGAAATATTGTTTGGTGTATTGACCAGGAGAATCACCGCTTACAACAATATCGCCGGAATGAAAAATTCCGTTCACATGATTTTCAATATCGGAGCCATACAATTGAGCGATTTTCTCCTTTGCAGCGCGGAGCACTTCACCCGCCATCGTAGTGTCCGATGCATGAGTATCGCCAAGAATTACAAAGCGCATTTTCCTGGTATAAGTTGAATCAGGCATGGTTTTAAATGCATACATGCCAGATTCCCCGGTACCACTTGCAACACGATAAAAATAACGCGTATTGGGCTGCAAACCTGTCAGCTTAACTGAATGCCAGCGATATGGGTCGCTGATTATTTCATTGGTTCCAGCCGTTTCCAAATTTAAAGAAGTTGAGTCAATACCATATTTAACTTTAGTTCCGGTTTGGGCGATATCGTGCCAGCAAACAGTCATAGTATTTGTACCCTGTCCTTGCAGGTATGGAATCCTTGTCATAAGAAATGAATCGAACTTATGCCCGAATCCATCTAGTTCCGAAACCTGGTCAGAAGTCAGAGCCATATTCCAGATAGCTAGTTCAGAACAATAAATATTGGCATCTTCTCCGTTTTCGTCAGCAAAAATCAATAATAGGCTTGCCAACGAAAAACGACCATCAACATCCTGAATATTGCCCGAAATTAAAGGTTGCCCGTCAAGATAACACATAAACCGGCTACCGTTTTTAACTGATATAACCAAACGATACCATTCATTTGGGTTAATAGAATAAGAACTATATCCCACAGCGCCAACACCAACATTCCCCGACGGATTTATAAAAAACTCGCCGTCATTGCTATTGCTCATATCAGTCTGAAAAAAAGAGCGCCAGTCTCCAATATCCTCAACTTTAAAATCGAATTGCAAGGTGTATTCATTTACAAAGGTTCCGCCACCATTTGAGGAAATCTGATGCTGCATCTTGTAATAGCTTCCTTTTCCGATCAATACAGCTCCGTTACCAGCCTCAGGCCCTGCTGCAACTGCTTGAGTTCCGGTAAGAATAAGATCAAGTCCATATCCGGCTTCAGCTTTTTGAAGATCAGAGGGAATATCAAACTTCCACCAACCAGTCCTTTGCGGAATGATAGCCTGCGCAGAATTAAAAAACAATAGAAAAGCTAGAATGATGGCAGGATTTTTTCTTATTCTCATTGGATTCTGATTAATATTTTAAACATGGGCTGCCAGAAACAATTACCCTTTTGTGTGCTAAACTGTAAATGATCTGATTAAAAAAGGGTACCTCAGAAATTGAGGTACCCATTACCAATCCAACCTCTGTTTTAATTATTGTAAAACAACCATTTTCCGGACACTAGTACGGTTATTTGTTGTCATCTGTACTATATAAATTCCATTGTTCAGTTTATCGGAATTATAATTAAAGTTATATTTTCCAGGAGTTTTAGCGCCGGCATTAATAACGTCTATTACTTTTCCTGTCTGGTCAAGAATACGGAAGGTAACATTTCCGGTTTTCTGAACCTGGTATGGGAATATAGTATTGTGAGCAACAGGATTTGGAAAATTTGGCATCAGATCGGAAGCTTTAGCAGCTCTGTTTTCTTTTATACCAGTCTGAACGGTTGTTGCATCACCTAAGAGTAAGGCTTGTTCAGCTGTTAAGGCTACATCCCACATACCAATTTCAGAGCAATTTAAAGTACCATCATCTCCATCATTATCCTGAAAAAATGAAAGTGTCGGAAGCAGTGCGTACCTTCCGTCCAAAGGTTGTGTTAACGATTCTAACCAAAGATCTCCATTAACATAAACCCTAAAGAATTCACCGTTTTTAACCGATACTATCATCCTGTACCATGTATCTGACATAAGAGTATTGGTTGAATATCTGGTACTTCCACATCCGATAGCATTAGGTGTTCCACCAGTGTCAGGATTAGTATTTTTGGAAACGAACAAGTCTGCGTCCTGATAATCATCAGCCGAAGTTGAATCTGTATCAAAAAATGCATACCATGTTTCAGTTACTGGGATGGAAAAATCGATTTGAAGAGTATATTCATTAACTTTAGTGCCATTACTGGGAGCAATTCCATGGTCTGCAACGAGATAGGTGCCCTTAGAAACCTCTACTGCTAAATTTCCGGCTGCAGGTCCAGCCGCTAATGAAATATCAACAAACGGCGTATAACCTTCCACTGCACTCCATTTTGTAACTAATGGATTGCCAATTTCGGCTTTTAGCAAATTGGATGCATCATCAAATTTCCACCAGCCTGTTCTTGCAGGTACCTGGGCATTTGCAAAACTGGCAAAAGCCAGGATCGCGACCAAACTTAGTAAAGTTTTTTTCATAATTTTAATTGGTTTTGGGGTTAATAATAAAGGGTTTGTGTAAAGTCAATCTGAAATGTACGTGTTTGTCTGCTATTTCAACAGCCACATAATCTTATTTATTTCATCGTAGCCATCGTATTGACGGTCTAATGCAATAATCAGGTTTTCCCTATTGTAACTGCTTTCTGAACCAGGATACAGAGCACGCATAGGAATAGCGCTTGTATTGTTTTCGTTCATGCTTGAAGCAGGGTTGATAGGGAATTCCGGATAATGGTTCCTCCTATATTCGAAATAACTAAAATCTGCATCCTGCATGAACCTTAGGATATATTCCTGCATCCAGATTTGTTTCAACTGTTCATCCGGTGTTGTTTTAAATGCGGCCTCCCCGGTAAAATATCCGTTAATATATGTTGCGTCAATCGGCACTGTGTGTGCATAACTCGATTTGGTGCTCATTATATACCCCAGAGCAGCCTTTACACCATCCTCATAATAGGTTTGCGCGGATCCGGTAGTAATCCAACCTCTAATACTCGCTTCTGCAAGAATCAATTGTTGTTCAGCGTAAGTCATCATCATACGCGGCTCACAAGCATCTTCCTTTTCGTAACGTTTGTTAATTTGTGACAACTTACCAGCTTTGTATTCAACATTCATAGCATCGTAATCCATAGCGACATCAACGCCTCTGTATGCTGCCGTATCTGATTGTACTTTTCCGGCTATTGTGAGCGCTAGAGCAGGTTCGCAGAAATAAAACAAGCGCCGGTCATTTAGTATTTTCAAATTGTCCAGAAACAGTTTGCTGATAACAGTTTTTGGCACAAACATAACGGCTGCATTTAAAGGATGCTTGTTCTGGGTAGAATAAGCAAGCCCCAAATAACCTGTGGTTTTGTCCATTAAATTACCTGCCGCAACAATTTCGGCAAATCGGGTTGTAACATTTAATGATGCCAGGCCTTCTTTTTTACTTAAACTCATCAGTACTTTTAACGCAAAAGCATTGACAGCTTTTCTCCATTTTTGGGGGTCCCCTGCATAAGGTGTTGGATCACCATCAAATTTAATACCTATCGCAAAGCTTGAGTCAGCAGCTTTCAGCTCGTTCAATACAGCTATAAAAACCTCTTCCTGGGTATCATATTTAGGCCTGTAAAGACCTTCAGCACCCATCCCTGCTTCGGAGTAAGGAATATCGCCCATCCACATCGTCATATAGTAGAATTCGTAGGCTTTGGCAAAATGGGCTATCGCTATGTACGAATTTTCCATTGTACTACCCTTGGCAGCTTCTAACATTGCATCGATATTAGGTAATATGGTCATAGCTCCAAAACCACTGCTTCCGGTATTGTTATACTGCGAACTATTTTTCCCAAGGAGGGTGAAGCCAACATATTTGGGCAAGGCATTAGCGGAAATAAATCCCATAGCTAGTCCTCCATCCCCTATCATATTCAATACAATATTTGTGCATTCCATTGATGCGGGCACCTTGGTGGTAGTATCCGGATTCGTGTTGATTTCATCAAATTTACTGCAGCTAATAAGGAAAATTAAGATGAGTACACTTACTAATCCTATATATTTATTTATGTTTTTCATCTGTAGTTCTGTTTATGATACGTTTTAGTTTTTAAAATTCTTTTAGTCTTTTGTCATACACGATGCCTGAGAGTAAAAGTTTTTCAATTGTAATCTTATTTAGAAAATAAATTTCAGGTTAAAACCAATGTAGCGTATCGATGGATCGCTAAAATTCTCATACCCTCCGTCAGGATCGGAGTACTTAAACTGCTTTGCCCAAAGGAACATATTCTGACCAACTGCCGACGCGGAAACCCCTTTTGATTTAAATTTAGCACACAGGGTTTTGGGTAAATCGTAGGTAAATGACATCTCCCGTACCTTGAAAAATGTCGTAGTATAAGCTTCGAGTGGTGATGGTGACCCACCCCAGGCGGTCCCGCTGTGAATATCATTTATATATGATTCGTAAGTTACGGCTACATCATTCGCAGCATATACTCGGGTATCACTCGTAATATTGCCATAGGTATCGTAGGTTGCTGCACCTGAAACTACTTTCACTCCCGGACCGATGTAGTTTTTTGAATTTGGTATGGTAGCATCCAGGTATCGCTCAGGAGTTACTGAATTTGGATGTGAACCTGCACGCCACATATACATTTCAGTAGTGGTTTGCGCTAATCCTCCTACGCGGCCATCAATAGACACAGTCAAACTTAAACTTTTATATCTGACTGTAGTGCTGGCTCCCCAAATCCAATCGGGGTCGGAGTTTCCAAATTTTGAGGGTAGAGGATTAAAGATAGGTACCCCGCCACTGTTGATAAGATTACCTTCCGGATCGCGCTGAAAATCATTAAGGGTAAAAAAATCAACTCTTTCACCTACTTTTTTCCAGGGTTTGTCTTCAGTGAACACCGAATCTATTTTAGTATAGAATGTGGCATACTTCGACCAGTTTACAGAAATATCCCATTGCCAGTCACCAGACTGTATCGGAGTTCCATTTGCGGTTATTTCAATCCCTTTTCGTGTGTGTTCCTCATCAATATTGATTAGATTTTGTTCATATCCAGAGGCTGGAGATATGTCCGCAAAATCAATGAAATCATACATTCTTTTCTGGTAATAAGCTATATCAACAGAAACCCTGTTCTTATAAAGATTAACTGCTGTTCCTATCTCCCAGGTAGATGAAGACTCAGGAAACAGATCAGTTCCACGAATAGTTGTCGGTACAGCTGCAGAACTCAAATTTCCCCATGCAGGATTGGTAACTGAATACACTTTGTTAATATCATAGATATCTGCAGGTTTTTTTGATTCCGTCCATGAACCACGCAATTTCCATAACGAAAGCCAATCCATTTTGGGTAATAATTCAGAAACGACAAAACTTCCTGATACAGACGGATAAAGGTAAGATCGGGTAGAAGCAGATAAAGTAGAGCTCCAGTCGTTACGTAAAGTACCTTCGACATATGCCAACCGGTTCCATGAAAATGCTAACCGGCCATACAAGCTGTTTACCTGTTGCTTGTAAATACTGGAAGTTACATACGCCGGTAAAACTGAAGCCTTAAGTGAGTAAAACCCTGGAATATTAAGGCCTCCCTGGGTTCTTGAATCTGTGCCTTCATCCTGGTGGGAAAAAATTGAACCTCCTACAAACCCATCAATTGTGAATTTTTCTATCGTATGATTACCGGAAAGTAAAAAATCGTTATTAAAACTATAGCCCCTGCCAAGTCCCAGATTGTATGATCCTAACCTGCTTTCACCCCAAACCTGCTCTCCCATATCAAGTACTGTTGCAGAACCGGCACTTGTTAATGAACTTTCCGCAATTCGTATCACCTGCCGGTTGCTATAGGTATCGAAGCCTGAACGAATGGTAGCTTTCAGCCATGAAGCCAGATCATAACTCAATAAAAGTGTACCATTAAAAATGTCTTTGTTTAAGCTGTGAATCCTTTCGTTCCTGTCGAACCAGGGATTGTTGTTAGTATCTGTATAACTGGTATTTTGTGATACATCCGGAACTATCCAATAATCCTTATAGTCAAGCATATTCCAATCAGGAGACGACCATATTAGCATGGAATACATTGGGTCATATCCCGCATACCCGTTAAAGCCGAGATTGGGGGAGGATTGCTTATTATAGGATATACTGGATGATAAAGTAAATTTATTCACTTTCATATCCCCGCCAATGTTGTAGGTGAATTTGTCAAACATTGAATTGGGATATTGTCCCTTATTTTTCACCCAGGTAGCCGAAGCGCGAAAACTTCCGAATTCTCCTTGTTGTACAATATTGATATTATTATTCAGAATATAACCCGGTTCCAGGAAATTTTTAAAATTATCCTTACCAACAGGAAGATATGGCATAGATTTCCATGTTTTTGTTATCGGGTCCCATTGAACCACTGGTTGTCCTTCCAAAGGAGGCCCCCAGGCACCATCACCATTTGTAACAGCAGTCATGGTACCATCGGCTGCCGTGTTAACAGCACGGCCATAAGTAGATTGTGATTCGGGAATGGCCAGGTAACCGGCTGCAAACATGGTACTGCTATTAATTGTTACTGTTATCCCCTTATTTGCGCTCCCTTTTTTGGTAGTAACCAAAATTGCACCGCTTCCACCACGGGAACCATATAGCGCGGAGGCTGTTGCACCTTTAAGTATACTAAGATTCTCAATATCGTCAGAAGGTACATCCCGGAGGGTCATGTTAAAATAGGGCACCCCATCTATTACCAAAATAGGTTGCTCTCCACGTATTGTTATATCAGGTGCTTTGCCAAATTCAGTACTGTTTAAAACCGACAATCCAGCTACTTTACCAGTAAGTGAGGTTCCCACGTCAATTGGTCTTACCGTCTGTAAGTCTTTGCCATCTACTTTCTGAATAGCATAACCCAGGGCTTTCTCCTCACGTTTAATACCCAAAGCGGTTACAACAACACTTTCAAGTTGAGTTGCAATCTGATGCATTGCAACATTCAGTATTACTGCGTCCCTGGCCGGGAATTCTTTAGGTTCGTAACCCACATAGGAAAATACCAGAATAATATCCGGTGACGTTATGTCAATTGTATAATTCCCATTAATATCTGTAGTTGTGCCTGTTGTTGTGCCCTTTATCTGAATGGTTACGCCTATAAGTGCCTCACCGTTTTTTTCATCAGTTACTCTTCCGGTGACTTTTTTTGGCTGAAAATCCCCGCCTTTAGTCTTGGTTGGTGTAATAATGATCTGGTGATCGCTGGTAACGAAGTTGACTTTCTCGCCTTTAAAAAGCTGGCTAAGAATATCTTTAATGGATGTGTTTGTAAAAACAGCATCTACCTTTCTGTTAACATCCACAACTTCCTGGTTGACTAAGAAAGTATAATCACTCTTTTTCTCAATTTCATTCAGCACATCATTCAGAGGAACATTTGACAGGTTTAATGTTATTTTTGTTGACTGTGCACTCAATCTGCCAGGCGCTAATACAAGAATGATGAATAGACCTGTTAGTAGAAGTAATCTCATTTTTTGGTTAGTTTAAAGGTGAAAAAAGACAATAAGAATCCTTATAACTGAAATTATCAGTACCCGATAACTTCAATTTAATTTTAACTGCTTGAATGGATTGATGATAAAGTACATTGAATAAAAGTCAAGGTTCCGAAAAAATAAACCTCTATTTCTTTTACATTGATACTTTCAATTAGTTTACTGACATTTAGATGGTCATAGGCATGGGAATTAAAGAAATTAATTATTCGTGGAATAAATTATGATCTTTCTTCTTGAGAAAGAGCCGTCCGGCAATTCTTTTTGTTTAATTTCATGATAATCAATTTGAGAAGAAATTTTAAGCAGTCGCAATAATTCATCCAGAGGCTCATTTTCAAATGTTGCCCTGTAGCGATATTTTTTAATTTCGTCACCTTTAATTTCTATATCTACATTGTATTGAAGGCTGATTCTCCTGGCAACTTCGCTTATATTATCATTACGGAAAACAAGTTTACCATCTTTCCAGGCAAAATGTTTGTAAGTGTCTTCTGTTTGGATTGTAACATGACCGCTTAATGTATCGTAAGTCATATGCTGATTAGGCTGCAGCATAGTGATCAGGCAATTCTGTTTGCCTGAATTCAGTTTTTGTACTGCAACTTTTCCTTCAACTAAAGTAACAGAAGGTGTTAGGAAATTTCTCTCAGCCCTTACATTGAACTTGGTACCCGTAGCCTTTACAGTAAAATATGGAGTATTGACAAGAAAAGGCATTGTCTTGTCGGAATGAACTTCAAAGTAAGCTTCTCCAATGAGGTAAACAGTTCTATTGTTGCTTAAAAATTTGTCAGGATACCGTAAACTGCTTCCTGAATTCAACCAGACTTTTGATCCATCAGGAAGTTCGAGAACAGAAAAGGTTCCAAATGCTGCAATTGTTTTATTGTAGGTAATATCAGAGTTTTTACTTTTAAAATCCTTGCTGAAATTCATCCAGAGCATTGAGATGAGTAAAGGAATAAATAATATCGCAGCAATTCTTTGCGCTATTTGCCAAAAAGTTAAACTCTTTTGCCCTTCATTTATTTTCTTTAAAACTTTTGCCAACGCTTTATCGGTTGAAACAGGCATTTCAACAGAAGCTTCCCAGATATTTTTAAACTGTTTGAAATATAATTGATTCTCTTCTGATTCGTGAATCCATGATTCCAGAAAAAGAATTTCTTCTTCGGAAGCAATGCCTCCAAAGAAAGTAGTAATTAATTTATCTATTTTACCGGGATTATTAGTATCCATATTTTTCTCAATCAACATAACGACGTTTGACAATCCATAATCCACATTCCAAAAATGATATTTTTTAAATATTACTGCTCCGGGATAAAATCATAAAACTAAGCAGCTTTTAATGAAAGAGTTGAAATAGTATTAACATAAAAACAAGAAAGTCCTTTAGTTCTTCTCTCAACAGGCTCAATGTTTTACTTATTCGCACTTCAACAGTACGGACTGATACCCCAAGGTTTTGTGCAATTTCCTGATAATTAAGTAACTCCATACGACTCATCCTGAAAGCTTCCGCAAATTGGGAAGGTATTTTTTCCATTGCGTGGTTGAAATTCGCATAAAGTTCAGAATGTAAAATGTAATTTTCAGTATCGTTTTCTGAAAGAACGGGATGCTCCAGCACAATTGAAGCATATTTATGTGTGATATTTGCATGGCGCAAACTATCAATACTGCGGTTCTGAACTGCCTTTAACAAGAAGGATTTGAGTGAGGTTTGAATAATCAATGACGAACGATTCTCCCAAAGCTTCAGAAAAACTTCCTGGACAATTTCTTCCGAAGCATCTGAATCCCTTGTAAAGCCATACGAAAACCGAACCAGGTCCTGGTAAAATTTTCTAAAAATAATTGTGAATGCTGACTGGTCATCGTTTTTAAGATTCTCCAGAAGAATTCTTTCGTACGATGCCAATAACTCCGACATAAATTCAGATTTTATATGTACAAAAGTATTCTTTAATTATAAAGTATTCTTTAATTATATACGAAATAATTGCTAATGTATTTTTATTCCCTCGTTTCATTTGAAGTAAAAATAGCAGGAATACCAGCCAAAGCTTATTTTAAGACAGAGAAAAGTATGATTCAGGTAAAAACAAACGGTTTACAGTAAGTATCCTTTTAGCTTTTGGGAATCAAATGCTTTTTTCTCCCATCTTGATGAATTTCAATATTTCACCGTAAGCTTTATCCGCTGTTATATCTTTTGCCTCAATCACCAAAGGCTTTTGGAACATCCAGTTTTCAATAACCAGGTCAAGGAAACTTTTCCGTACGGTAATTATCAAAGGCATATTGCAATTTATGATCAATTCGTTCAGGCTGCCGGCCCAGCCCTGCCCCTGGAGTTCCCAGGCACCGATCTCGTCAATCAATAAAATTTTTAAATGTTGGTTATTTGCTACGGTGAGTGCATCCCGGCCAAATTCGATAGCTTCAGGGAAAAAGAAATACTTCCCGACTCTTGCCATTCCATCAATTTCGTTGATTTGAGAAAGTTGCATTTCGATATAGTTGGATATATCAATAATTTTATACCCTGTTTTTTGATCACCTTCAAATACAGCCGGTGCAATTATTCCTCCTGCTAAAATACCGGATTCTTTTAATCGTACTGAGATTCCGGAAATCAGTGATGTTTTTCCGCTGCCAATTTCGCCGGTAATAATGATCACATTGCTTTTTTTCTTCATGGTCAGGGCAACCTTTTCGAGCCAGTATTCAGATTGAGCCACAATTTGCCTTAGCACAGTAAGCGGTTTTTTAAAGATATCATTCAGCGATGGTAAATTTGCAACTACAAACGGAAGTGTTTCGAATGCTATCTCCAATGCCAGTGGCAATTGTCGAAACGAAGATCGGTAGAAGAAGCTCCTGACCACCGGATTACTTAATTCTTTGCCGACTACCGAAAAACCCACAATCATAAGCGCTGCACGAAAATTCATCTGCAAACCTACAAGGAGTCCATCGGTTATTGTAAGTTGCGCGGATTGGAATTTTGTAAACAGAAAACTGGAAAGCATGGTAATAGCGATAAAAAGAATCCAGAATTTCGGCTTAAGTAATGGTTTAAGTGAGTTTCGATAACGTATGGCCCATACGATTATGATTAATAACCCAGTTAGCAACCACCACGGGATGCCTGCAGAGTTCATTAGCAAAAGCACCAATATCATCGCCAGAAAATTGAATGAAAGCCAAAGCAGGGAATAACGAATATCAGGAGTTTGCCTTTTCGATTTAATTTCAGCCATGCGTTTTTTGTCCGAACTCATCATGGGAACGCCTTTTGCCAGGGCTGTTTTGCCTATGTATATACCGATAGCTGCTGACAACAGCCCAAAAAACAAATAGAAAATCCATAAGGTGATAACAGGCATCCAAACCGTGCTGAAATGCATCTGAAGCTGTTTTTCAGCAAATTTCACCAGCGAAGCATACAAATCGACGATGTTGAAACCATAAAAAATTAAATAATTTGCGATTTTCTGAATGAAATTCCATGACATGGCCAGCAAACTGCCAATGATAAAACCAACCATGTTTTTCCCTATAACACGTACTGAAAATTCCAACAAAAATGCTTCAACTAAAATGGCTATCATGGGCCCGAATATGACTGCACTCGGCGACACCGATTTCATCAGCGCACATATCAGTCCCGAACGCCATATCAGGCCTCTATCATTCCATTGAAAACTAACTGAGACAAGAAGTATGATACCAATCGATGTCAGGAAAATACTAGTGAACGGAACACGAAGGTTGTGCAGAAAACTACCAAGCACTATTTCCGAAGAAGCCCACAGGCAACCCAGCACGGCAGCCTTAAGCCATGTAATGCTAAGGTGCCTTTCAGGATTCATTTACAAGACAGATTTTGGTAGCGCAATAATTGAACAAATGAAACCCGGTAGCGCCTTCAGCTACCATTTCCAGCATTTTAGCGGTATCCGTGATTCGTGTTGCCCCGATAATATTAATCCCACGTTCGAAAAGCACATCGGGAAGTAAGCTACTTGTAGGTCCAACCAGGACAACCTGGGTTTTATGCGGAATGATTTCAAGCAGTCTGTCTAAAGAGTTATTTGCCAAAGTTGCACCTGTAATTATTACAATATCGGATTGAGTAATAGCAGATTCCGAAAGTTGTGAAGGTACCAGGGACGGTTTATATTCGTCAGGGACAGCGGCTTCGTTAAGCTCAACAATTTTTAAAGTACAATCTGTTGCAGCTATTTTTTTAATGTACGACAAAAATGCGCCAATCACACAAACCTGCTTTTCCCCCTTCAAATCAACTAGTTCTATCGGATCGCGGTTCTCAATAATATGGTATTTTGTTTCTGCCAATAATTCAGCCGAAAGGGCATTCATAACTGCAAGCTGAATATTTTTAATAAAAAGCGATTGATCGGGATGGTTGAACAAGTCCGAAACTTTACGTCCTTTAAAGTTCCCGGGTGTAAAATCGCCAAAACCCTTCTTCCGTGTGTGTGTACAACAATCCAGGGAATCAGGGTTGGCGTAAGCAAGTCCGCTATATCCGCTTGATAATTCAACTGCCGTGAAATAAATACCGGCTACCAGGCGCTTAATGGTAACGAGCTCAAATCGTTTGCCATATTTATTTTTTATCAGATTATAGGTATCTTCTACTAACATTCTTATGGGTAAATTATTGGATTTTAAACCTATTAAATCTTTAAAATTTTAATTAGACTCTTAATTATGCTTTAAAATAACAGCCTGATAAAACAACTGTAAAATTAGATTTTTGAAATCAAAACAAAGAATAATTATTCCGAAATATTTGCTCAGACCTTTAAATAGTCGTTGGCATTTCTGGCAAGCTCTTTTATCCCTTTAAGTTTGCTATAAAAATTGAAATCCCTGTAAAGATCATTTGTGCACCAATTGTAGCAACAATCAAACCTGTAATACGGATAAGTGCATTCATCAGGTTAAACCTGTTCAGCAGGTTGCCTATTCGTATCGCGTTAAGCATCAAAAGTAAGTTAACGGCAATTGCAATGCCAATTGCAATAATCGTGACAAGCTTACCGTAGTGCTCCGGAAATGTGACGGCTGCCGTGATGGTTGCCGGTCCGGCAATCATAGGCATGGCAATTGGAACTGCTGACAGGTCAACCAATTTCACATTCTGATCAAGCTGAAGGAAGTTGCCTTTTTGCAAGCCGGTAATTCCATTATAAAACAAAACTACTCCACATGTTACCATGAAAGCATATAACTCAATATGAAACACATAGGTGAAAATAAAATGCCCAAGAAACAAAAAGGAAATCAGGATAATCAGTGCGGTAAGTGATGATTTTGAAGAGAGGTATTTTAATTCATTTTTCGAGTACTGATCCTGCAACGAACTTATTACCATAATTTTATGTACCGGATTTATAAGTGCAAGAATAGCAACAAAGGCAGAGATCAAGATTTTGATTTCCATATAGTGGTAACTTTAAACCAATTCATTATTCAGTTTGAAAACTTTGATTGAATTTAAAAAGTCAAAAGTAATTAAATACCTGCACAATGAGCTGACAGATTATGAAAATAATAGGATTCCTGAAATTGGTTATTCAACGAATTATTAAAAAGGATTCCTTCCATTGGAGTCCTTTTTTTTATCTTTACAGCCTTCAAACAGGCACTAGATTAATATTTATGGATTTCAAGGCTACCGAATACACATTACAATCACTGGTTACAGGCGAACTTTTTGAAGATACCGGATGGCTGCTGGATGCACCCAACCAGTCAAAACCCGGACTAATCAGAGCTATATACAAACATAAACAGTTAAATCCGAAGGATGCTTCATACGGAATCTATCGCTTTGCCGACTGGCTGCCTGTAAACCGGATGCTGAATGGATCGTCGGCTCCGATAACTTATAAAAGTTCAGGACTGGCTACTCAACTAGGATTAAAGAATCTGTACATCACTTTCAGCGGCTACTGGCCCGAAAAAGGGGTAGAAATGACTACATGTTCATTTAAAGAAACCGAGGCATATTCGGTTTGCGCCCGGATGGATCCGGCTCAGCCAAAAGTGCTCGTAGTAGCTTCGGCAGGAAATACAGCCCGGGCTTTTGCCAAAGTGTGTTCCGATAATAATATTCCTTTGCTCTTATGTGTGCCTGAGGATAACCTGGATGCTTTGTGGTTTGAAAAACCTCTAAGCAACTGTGTGAAATTGATTGCTACGCGCAAAGGCTCTGATTATTTTGATGCTATTCACCTTTCGAACCTTGCTTGCGAATGCGAAGGATTCGTAGCAGAAGGCGGCGCTAAAAATGTCGCCCGCCGCGATGGAATGGGTACAACCATGCTTTCAGCCACTACATACATAGGTGAAATTCCTGATTACTATTTCCAGGCCATCGGAAGCGGAACTGGTGCCATTGCCGCATGGGAAGCTAATTTGCGCCTGATTGACGATGGCCGGTTTGGAAATAAAATAATGAAACTGATGGTATCGCAGAATCATCCTTTTATACCTATTATGAACGCGTGGAATGCCAATTCGCGCGAAATGCTGGCATTTGACCATGATACTGCACGAAAAGAAGTAGAAATAATTGATGCCAAAGTACTTTCGAATCGCAAGCCTCCCTACCCTCCTATCGGCGGACTTTTTGACGCACTTACCCATACAAAAGGCGAAGTTCTATCTGTTACTAATGAGAAAGCTCAACAGGCAGCGAAATTATTCCTGGAACACGAAGGCAATGATATTCATCCGGCAGCGGCAGTTGCTGTTGCTTCGCTGATACAGGCTATAAATAAAAACAAAGTGGAACCTGAAGCAATAGTTATGCTGAATATTACTGGCGGCGGTGAGGAAAAATTTAAAAGCGGCAAAACATTGCACTATTTGAAGCCATCCGAAGTATTCGATATTAATCCGTCGATAGAAGAATTACAAATAGCATTGAATAAAATTTTTAATTAACCTCAGTGTCTATACATCCGCAGGGTGTCTGACACTATAACATAGAAAAACCAATCACCAACTTCAAATCCAGATGAATAACGAAGTTATTGGAATCATGGCAGGTGCTTTGTCGTGTACCACATTCCTGCCACAGGTGATAAAGACCTGGAAATCAAAATCCACCAAAGATATTTCTCTTCCTATGTTCCTGATTGCTTCAGTTAGTACAACACTCTGGCTGGTTTATGGTATTTTAATACATAGCTTCTCGATTATTGCAACTAATATTATTGTGCTTTTTTTCTCGTTGACTATGCTGGGACTGATATACAGAAACCGGAAGCAGGTAGAGAAATAAGACTCAAAGTATAGAGGTATAGAGGTATAAAGGGAAGGCAAGCTGGACAACAAGCCGAAGAGCGACAAAGCGAGTCCTAACCCTTAAACTGTGTAACACTGAAACTCTTCAAACCCTTCAAATCCCTACCGCATATTGTGAAACACATTGATCACATCATCATCCTCTTCCATTTTTTCAATCAATTTCTCCACATCGGCTTGCTGCTCTTCATTTAATTCCTTGGTATCGTTGGGGATACGCTCAAAAGCAAAAGTCCGGATCTCAAATTTATTTTCTTCCAGGTATTTTTGTATGGACCCGAAGTTATGAAAATCAGCATAAAGCACGATTTCGCCTTCATCCACAAATATTTCATCCAACCCGAAATCAATCATTTCGAGTTCAAGTTCTTCAATATCAATACCTTCTTTCATAGCTACTTTGAACGTGCATTTACGGTCGAATAAAAAATCAGACATTCCTGTTGTGCCCAGGCTACCGCCATATTTATTGAAATACATACGGACATTAGCCACTGTGCGTGTAGGATTATCGGTAGCCGTTTCAACAACTATTGCCACTCCATGAGGTGCATACCCTTCGTACACCACTTCTTTATAATCGGACGAATCCTTCGAAATAGCACGTTTTATAGCGCGGTCGATATTATCTTTCGGCATATTTTCGCTTTTAGCTGTCTGAATAAGTAAGCGCAGCCTGGAGTTACTGGCAGGATCGGGCCCACCAGATTTTACTGCCATTTCGATATCCTTACCAAGGCGGGTAAAAACCCTGGCCATATTGCCCCAACGCTTCATTTTGCGTGCTTTGCGAAATTCAAATGCTCTTCCCATAATGTATTGCTTTAAATGTGATTTTTGATTTTGTATTATTAGTATTTGTGTGACTGGCACTGGTTGCTGGTTGCTGGTTGCTGGTTGCAAGTTACTGTGTATATGTTACTTACTTGTTGGTGCTGCGTTTAATTGCTGAATGAATATTTTCAGCTTTTTAGCACTCAAATAACTCGATATATAGTATCAACCAGCATCAAGAAACCAGAAACAAGCAACTTCTACCTCTATCAATCAAAAGCTGTCTGTTTTGTTCAGGCTGCAAAATTACTCCGATTCCGGCAATTATGAAACTTATTGTATAGCTTTTGTCCGGGAGTAGTATCTATAAAAAAGCCCCGCTACAATTAAGAAAGGCGGGGCTTCAAATTTTGGTTAG
This sequence comes from Lentimicrobiaceae bacterium, assembly GCA_041660125.1. GTDB lineage: Bacteria > Bacteroidota > Bacteroidia > Bacteroidales > UBA4417 > UBA4417. The sequence goes on along the minus strand of JBAZWY010000012.1, from coordinate 81,879 downwards.
TTGATTTTACTTTACAATACGCATTTTGTAAAATGAACGGTAAACAAAGTAAAGAATAGAGCAATCAGGAAAAACACACCGCCAATGCAAGGTGCAACGGAATAGAAACTTTGATCAACCCCAGGATTAAGCCATATCATTAGATTATAATGGTGATGGATATGATGATAGTATGTGTTATAGGCCGGGTGGTTCAGCCTGGTATCTGTTGAAATCAAATGGCAATGGAATGTTTTCTACTGTTTACAATAATGATGGCATTGCCGACTATGATTTATATGACACGAGAGATCGAATCATTTCCTTAGATTATAACTATGATGGTTTCAGTGATATTATATTATATAGGCCCAGGGTGGGATGTGCTTACACTGCTAAATCGGATGGTATTGGCAATTATACTTTGGAATATTAACAATAATCAATAAATTTACCCCGTTTGCAGTATAAATTGGATTGATAGCGTCCGATACAGGATCATAAAGCATGCCGGGTTTAGAAGTTTTGCAAGCGATTCATACCGTATGGTGGTTTAATCATGGGATACAGTCGAAGCTTCACAATCTGGCACGTTTAATACTGCAAACGGTTATGCGTAATCCCAAAACAGAATTACAACTTAAATAGATAAATAATGATAGATAATTATGTAATAAATCCGAAAAGTCCAAAATTTTATGTAAAAAAGTATTTGGACAGCATAAAAGAAGAGTTAAAAAATAAAATTGTATTAGATATACCAGCAGGTAATGGTGTTACGACGGAAATATTATTAGAGAATGGAGCAAAAGTTGAGGCTTTTGATTTGTTCCCTGAATATTTCATGTTAAAGAATATCGAATGTAAACGTGCTGATATTGTTGATAAAATTCCTACAATGGATAATTATGCAGATATGCTAATTTGCCAGGAAGGCATTGAGCATTTTAGTGACCAATTAAAGACGTTTAAAGAATTTAATCGAGTACTAAAAACTAATGGGAAACTTTTAATAACAACGCCTTCATATTCAAATTTAGCATCTAAACTCAGTTATTTATTATTTGAAAGTGAAAACACTAAACTAATGCCACCAAATGAAATAGATGATATTTGGATGGCTGACAAAACTTTAACTAATGAAATTTATCATGGACATATTTTTCTCATAGGATTGCAAAAACTTAAAATTATTGCAAAGCTTTCAGGATTTAAAATTAAGGAAATAAGATATTTACGGATAAGTAAAGGTTCCCTATTTTTATTTCCATTTTTTTATCCACTTATTTTTATTAGTTCGTATTTACGATTTTTTAAAAATATCAAAAAACATAAAGAAATACCTAAAATATATATGAAAAATGTTTATACAGAACAGTTGAAAATAAATATTAATCCTAAGAATCTATTAAATAAGCACACTTTTATAATTTTTGAAAAAGAGAAGGAATTGAAAAATATTGATTTTCGTTTTGATAATATTATGAAACCATTTGAAAAAATAATGTAGTAATAAATTTTTACGAATATACATATAGATCCCTCTCGCTGGCACGTATCTCCCGACGCGAGCGTTAGTCAGAACTTAAAAACAAACCGTTACTATGAATACAAAGCTTATCATAATTATAGCTTTCTCCTATTTATATGGATTCTTTGAGTTATTCATGAGCATGCGGCAAAAACAAAAACGGAAAAAGGATATCGTTAAGTCAGGAGATAAAGCAAGTATCTGGATTCTCACCATTTTTATCGGGATTGGTTATTTTCTTTCTTTTAGCATCGGTGCAACACGAACAGGCAGGATTTATTATTGGGATACATTCTTTGTAATAGGTGCAATATTGACAATAGCTGGATTAATTATAAGAATAAAATCCATATTAACTCTTAAACAATACTTCACATATACGGTGACACAAATTGAGAATCATGAGTTGATTGAAACAGGATTATATAAATACATCAGACATCCCGGGTATTTTGGGCAATTGATTATTTTTACCGGGATTGCAACTTCATTATCAAATTGGTTGTCTGTTTTATTAATGATTATCCCGGTTTTAACCGGATACATTTACCGGATAAAAACAGAGGAACGTTTTATGATTGAGCAAATGGGACAAAAATATATTGAATATCAAAAAAGGACAAAAAGACTGATTCCATGGATATATTTATACTAAGCAGCGACCAACAAAGGGGGCTTTAACAAATGGCGGGTTTTGGAGTATATTTGAAGCTTCGTCACCCGCACTGTTTGTCCCTATTTTCGGACGCTTCAGCAGTAGCGCCAATATAAGGACTGCTCAACGAAAAAGAAATGATTAAATGGAAAAGCATAAAGATCTAATAGAGAAAAAGGTTTTTGAAACGCCATTCATTGATACTCATGAGCATTTGGTTGATGAGTCTGAACGTTTGGGTTGTATTGAACCAATAATTCCGTGTGATGATTGGGCGTTACTGCTTAATCATTATTTTGGCTTCGACTTGATTTCAGCAGGAATATCAGTAGAACAGATGGATAGTTTGTTTTCAAAACAGGTCAATCCAATTAATAAATGGGGAATCTTAAAGGAATATTGGCCATATCTAAAAAACACAGCTTCAGGAATAGTATTTCGGAATACAATCAGGATACTTTACGGTATCGACGAGATTTCGGAAGATAATAGTATAGAACTGCAAAACAGATACGAACAAACAAGAAAAAAAGGATTTTATAAATATATCATTCAGGATATAGCTAATATTAAACATTGTCATGTAAACTCCCCGGTTATTGCATGTAAAAAAAGTGAGTCTCCCGACTTATTGCTTCTGGATATTGCGTTAAATGGACTAATTCAGGTAGCAATAAAGCCCTATTCTGTTCCTGAAAATGTTAAGATTAATTCTTTATCCGATTGGCACTCGCTGATTGATTGGTGGTTTTCCGAATATAACCAAATTTCAAAAGGCGTGAAAATCGGGAATGCATATTTTAGAAGGCTTGATTTTGAAAGGGTCGATGCTAAGGAAGTTGAAAAAATATTTATAAGAAAAATCAGCTTACAAATAATCAGCCCCGGGGAGGAAAAAAAACTTCAGGACCATTTGTTTTGGTATTGTGTTGACAAAGCTACTGAATATGGATTGCCTGTAAAAATGCATACTGGCCAATGGGCAATGAATAATGTAATGAACATGCACTGGGTAAAAGACAACCCATCCGATTGTGCTTCGCTGTGCAGGCAAGCTCCAAATACAAAATTTGTCTTTTTCCATTTATGTTATCCTCATTATGAGGAAATGCTTTCTTTGGCCAAAAGTTATTCAAACGCATACATTGATATGTGCTGGTCCTGGTCTATTAATCCTTTGGCAGCTAAAGATTTTTTGAAAAAATTTATACTTACCGTACCAAACAATAAAATCTTCACGTTTGGTGGTGATGATAAAATTGTTGAGAATCTAATTGGGCATGCTTTTGTCGCCCGTAAAGGGATTGCTCAAGCCTTGACTGAATTAGTAACTGAAAATTGGATAACAATAAGTGATGTTATAGATTTAGTAGATTATTTAATGTATAAAAATGCGGAGAAAATATTTGAAAAATAAAATATACCGGCGCCCCGTTGACACGTGTCTTATTTTCTGATATATTCCGGTACAATTTTCATCAGACTAAAAATCCGGCCCATTTCTGAGCCGGATTTTTAATAAATAGGTAACACCACGTGCTTATTTAATAATCCGCATTTTATAAAACGAACGGTAAACAAAGTACAAGGCAACCAGGAAGAAACCTGCCCCAACATAAGGTGCTACTGAATAGAAGCTATCGGAGATGGCAATTTCCATGGCCAGAAGTCCGAACAGTGTAGTGAATTTAATGATTGGATTGAGTGCAACCGATGATGTATCCTTGAAAGGATCGCCAACAGTATCGCCAACGATAGATGCATCGTGTAAAGGAGTGCCTTTTTCGCGAAGGTCAACTTCAACTACTTTCTTGGCATTGTCCCATGCACCGCCGGCATTAGCCATAAACAGCGCCTGGAAAAGACCGAATACAGCTATTGAAATCAAATAACTTACGAAGAATGAAGCAGCTGCATACATATGAGTCGGGGTAGTGGCTGACATATCGCGATAACCTGCAAAGAATGCGAAAGCCAGTGCAAAAGAGAAAATAGCGATGAAAATATTGAACATCCCCGTCTGTGCATATTGGGTACAAATCTTCACAACTTCCTTGGATGTTTCGATGGAAGCACTGCTATCAGCACCTTCGTCGAGATGGATGTTCTTCTTGATATATTCAACTGCACGGTAAGCGCCGGTTGTAACAGCTTGTATTGATGCTCCCGTAAACCAGTAAATTACAGACCCGCCAGCCAGGAAACCAAGGATAGTATATGGATTCAGAACATTGAGGATGGCTTCGGGTTCGATATTAAATTTATTCCGGATCAGCAGGATTAGGGAAAAGATCATTGTAGTTGCCCCAACCACGGCTGTACCGATAAGAACCGGTTTAGCAGTAGCTTTAAATGTATTCCCTGCACCATCATTAGCTTCGAGATAATGTTTAGCATTTTCGAAATCAGGTTTGAATCCGAAATCACGTTCTATTTCCTTTGCTGCATTTGGATTTTCTTCGATAAGCGAAAGCTCGTAGATACTTTGGGCATTGTCGGTAACCGGGCCATAACTGTCAACAGCAATGGTTACAGGTCCCATTCCAAGGAAACCGAAAGCTACAAGGCCAAAAGCGAAAATCGAAGGATAGATCATCATACTGTCAAGCCCATGCGTAGAGGCAAAATAAGCTATAAACATGAGAACCAGGAAAACCATTCCCTGCCAGAAAGCACTGAAGTTACCGGCAACCAGACCCGATAGAATATTGAGTGATGCTCCGCCTTCGCGTGATGCAGTTACAATTTCGTTAACGTGATGCGATTTTGGGCTGGTGAATATCTTGGTGAATTCTGGAATCAGCGCTGCACCAAGCGTTCCGCAACTGATAATAATGGACAAGGTAAGCCAAAGGTTATTTGCCAGGTCGCCAAGCATAATATAGCTTACAGCAAAAGTTACGATGATAGAAAGGATAGAAGTAATCCAAACCAATGTAGTGAGAGGTCTTTCGAAATCCAGATCTACAGCATCGCGGTATTTTGCATTTGTATAAACCTTATTGATATAGAATGCCGCAATGGAAGTAATCACCATCAGGATACGCATAAGGAAAATCCAGGTAAGTAAAAGCGTTTGATCAGCCACCTGCATTACAGCCAGCACTATAAAACTAATGAGGGCAACGCCGGTAACACCATACGTTTCGAAACCATCGGCTGTAGGGCCAACGCTGTCACCTGCATTATCACCTGTGCAATCGGCAATTACACCAGGGTTACGTGGATCATCTTCCTTAATTTTGAAAACCACCTTCATCAGGTCGCTACCGATATCGGCAATTTTAGTAAAAATACCACCGGCAATACGAAGTGCAGATGCACCAAGTGATTCACCAATTGCAAAACCAATAAAACTAGCCCCTGCAAATTCGCGTGGAATAAACAGGAGGATAATAAGCATCATGATAAGTTCAACGCTTACAAGTAAAACGCCGATACTCATACCGGCATCAAGTGGAATATTCAGTAATTTCAATGGTTTGCGTTCAAGCGAAGCAAAAGCCATTCGGCTATTAGCAAGTGTATTCATACGGATGCCAAACCAGGCAACACCATATGAACCCAGAATACCAACAACCGTCCACGAAAGGATCAGCAACACGCCTCCAAAACCCATTTCCTGCAGGTATCCGAAATAGAAAGAGATACAAGCTGCTATAAAAACAAACAGAATGACCAGGAATTTCCCTTGCTGGATCAGGTAAGTCTTGCAAGTTTCGAAGATGATGTGGGCAACATCCAGCATACTCTTGTGAGCTCTAAGCTTTTTCACCGTAGTAAACTGGTAAAATCCAAAGAGTAATCCCAGAATACAAATCACAAATCCAAACAACAGCAAATTGTTCTGATCAAGCGACAGGCTAGGGATTTTAAGGTCGGCCTCACTGGCAAACACAGGAAAAGCCGCCAATGCGAAGGCAAGCAGTGCGATAATTCTCTTCATAAACATGGATTATTGGTTAGTTAAAATATGATTTCAGGTGCGTCAAATGTAGGAAAGATTCAATTTATAGCCTAAAAAAGTTGAAATGTATTAAAAAAAACAATTCTGTTTAAGGAAATTGTGGGGAATAAATTGTGCATAGTGCTCTGTGCTTAGGGCTCTGCGCTCAGAATTAAAAAGAGCGATAACTGCTGTATTTATGCAAAACCAACTACTCAGGGTGCAGAGCACCAGGCATTATGCACAATGCACTTTTCGGTTGAAAGTATGATATCCACAATGTTAAAAAAAAAGAACAGGAAAATTCAAGCTCTAACCTTCTTGGTTTTTTCTGAACAAATACTGATTGGTCTTAAGACGAAGTCAGGTTTCCTATTTCCCTATTTCCCTATTTCCCTATTTCCCTATTTCCCTATTTCCCTATTTCCCTATTTCCCCATTTTCTATTTCCCCATTTTCTATTTCGTAGCCACAACAAACAAATCGAAACAGTTATCAGTAGTACCTTTCAGAAAGAAATCGGAAAGTGAAACCTTATTCACAATATCGGTATTGCCTTTCAGCAATTTGCGGCGGTTAAGCCGGTTCATTATATCATAGGGTATTTGCAACAGCCGGCGCGGAAGCCTGTATTGCAATTTTAAAATATCAAACCTTGTAATGCGATGAACCGAAGTTTTATTTCTTTCATGGTAGTCCATTACAACCGGACTACCAAATACGCCTTTCACCTCCACTTTACCAAAACTTTTACCAACAACCGAAGCCAGTTCATCAGCAGTATATTCGCGGATATGCCATGGATTGCGGGTTAGCGACATCGGATGGTTTGGCGTGGTAAGCATTAAAACGCCACCTGGTTTAAGTACCCGGTGTATTTCCTTTATAAAAGTTTTATCATCCTGTATATGCTCAATAACCTGGAAAGTAACCGCGAAATCAAATGTATTATCAGCAATACCGGCCAAAGAAGGCAATAATTGTTTACGAAATTCCACATTGGCATGGCCCGAAATATCGGTATCAAATTTATCGACAGCAAGGTAATGTTGAGCCAAAGGAGCCAGCATTTTAATACCATAACCTTCGCCGCTTCCAAGTTCAATAATATTGCCTTTTACTAATTCTGAAGCAGCCTTGTAGGCATAAAGGCACCTGTTGTAAATTACCTGTTCTGAAGGATCGTGCCCGGAGCTGCGTTCGGCTGTTTGCATAAAATATAATTATAAAATTAAGAGTGCAAAGGTAATTGAAATGGGAATTGTAGCCTAATGAACGAAATGCAAAAGAAGTCTTCAATAAACTTGAGTCAGCTGCACAATCAGAAATGAGGCTTTGAAATGCAATAGTAGTGAATCGGCAAAACTATAGTTAAGTATACAGAAATAAAAGGTATAAGAACACTTCAAATAAATTAATTGTGCTGGTATCCACTGAGGGAAAAAATTGTGTTAATTCGAAATAAAGTATTTATTCTATTTTCAGTTGGCTAAAGCCAAACTGTAATAAATCCATCGTCAATCTATTGTTATATCAGACTTTAGTAAGTCTGGATCAATTATTAGCTGATTAAAAATCAATTCTCTAATGTAAGTTCAAAGTGTGATTTGAACCTTTCCTGGCCGTCAGATTTATCTGACGGATTACTAAAGAATGAATGATAAGAAATATTGAAGCAAAAAAAAGGATCTTTTTGCAACCGGAATTACTATTTATTTATCTTTGCATCACAAATACACCCAATGACCAATTTTAAACATACTCTTACAAATAATTGGTGGCGCCGATGGCTAATGCACATCGTAGCGTAATCCCGGGTATGTAAATAAATATAAGAATACTCAATTGAAGGGCACATCGTTACGATGTGCCCTTTTCGTTTTCAATCCATCCATTTTCTTACTCAATACTTAATGTTATGCAAAACAACAAACGAAACATTGTGCTTTTACCTGAAGAAATGCCAACTAAATGGTATAATATTGCTGCCGACCTTGGAGGCAAAATGTTGCCGCCTCTTCATCCGGGAACACTGAAACCAATTGACGGCGCCTCGATGAGCGCTATTTCCCCCGATGAATTGATTCGTCAGGAAATGTCGAGCGAACGATTTATTAATATTCCTGATGAAGTTCGCCAGCTATACAGCATGTTCAGACCTTCACCACTTTACAGGGCTGTTAACCTTGAAAAAATGCTTGGTACCCCGGCAAAAATCTACTACAAGTACGAAGGTGTAAGCCCGGCGGGTTCGCACAAAACCAATACGGCCATTCCACAGGCATATTTCAACAAGATGGAAGGCATTAAAAAAATCACTACCGAAACCGGTGCCGGACAATGGGGCAGCGCACTTGCTTTCGCATGCAATCATTTTGGAATTGATTTGCAGGTTTTTATGGTAAAGGTGAGTTTCGACCAGAAACCCTATCGCAAAATGCTGATGAACCTCTGGAATGCAAGAGTTGAAGCATCGCCCAGCCTAACCACCAAAGCAGGACGTGATATACTTGCAAAGTTTCCCGACAGTCCGGGTAGTCTTGGTATTGCTATCAGCGAAGCTATGGAATTAGCTGTAGCCGATCCAAATACTAAATACGCACTTGGAAGTGTATTAAATCATGTGTTGTTGCATCAGACCATTATTGGTCTCGAAGCTGAAAAGCAATTTGAAAAAATTGGTGATTATCCTGATATCGTTATCGGATGTTTAGGCGGTGGGTCGAATTTTGCAGGAATTTCTTTCCCTTTTATACGGCATAATCTCGACGGGAAAAAGAAAACCAGGTTTATTTCCGTTGAACCTTCCTCCTGTCCGAAACTTACAAAAGGAAAATTCAGGTACGATTTCGGCGATGTGGCCGGCATGACTCCTCTCCTACCCATGCATACACTTGGTCACGATTTTATCCCGCCCGGAATTCATGCCGGTGGATTACGTTATCATGGGGCAGCTCCTTTGATTAGTGCGCTGGTGAACGAAGGTATTGTTGAAGCACAGGCTCTTGATCAGCTTGAATGTTTTGAAGCAGGTTTAAAATTTGCACAAGCAGAGGGAATTCTTCCGGCACCTGAAACTTCTCATGCCATTGCATACACTATCCGTGAAGCTTTAAAAGCCAAAGCCGAAAACACGCCAAAAACCATTCTTTTCAACCTGAGCGGTCATGGTTATTTCGATATGTATGCCTACCAGCAATACCTCGACAATAAGCTGACTAACTTTATTTTTGATGACGCTATGTTGAGTGATATTGAAGGGCAGACACATCCGATTGAGTTGGCGTTTAAATAAAATGGTTCTGTTTAGGAAGATTGTTGAAAATTGCCAGATTTGTAACTACAACAAGATAAAAGTTCCGTGTTCCGTGTTCCGTTGTGCCTACAGCAAACAGGCTTCTGCCGATTTAAACATGTGTGCTGTCAATAATTCTTAAAACATCTAAATAAGCAGGATCGAAATTAAGAACTGTGGCACCCGGCATATGGATCCTGGAACTTCTGATAAAAAATATTCCTACAATGTTTTAAAACAGAACCGATAAAATCAATTTCCATGAAGCTAAAAATGCACCTTGTGATTTACAAGGTGCATTTTTAGTACTGGTAGAAGTTGCTGGTGCGGATTGCTGAGGCGGATCTGCGATCCGCACCCAAAGAGTATTGGATTTGCAATCCAGTGAATTAAAATTTAATTTTTCAAAACCTTATTCACCAGATCCGCAGCTTCCTGCAAAGTGGTAGCCGAATAAACCGCAAGTCCCGAATTATTGATGAGTTCCTTGGCTTCTTCGGCATTGGTACCCTGCAACCTTACAATGATAGGGATAGGAATATTGCCAATATTCTTGTATGCATCAACAATTCCCTGTGCTACACGGTCGCAGCGCACGATACCTCCGAAAATATTGACAAGAATTGCTTTTACAGCAGGATCTTTCAGGATAATGCGGAAAGCGCGCTCAACCCGTTCGGCATTGGCTGTTCCACCCACATCAAGAAAGTTTGCCGGCTCACCTCCACACTGCTTAATGATATCCATGGTAGCCATGGCCAAACCTGCGCCGTTCACCATACAACCCACATTTCCATTGAGTTTTACATAGTTCAGGTTATACTTGCCGGCTTCTACTTCCGAAGGATCTTCTTCGTGAATATCGCGCATGGCACTATAATCAATGTGTCGGTACAAAGCATTGTCATCCAGGCGCATTTTACAATCGACAGCCAGGATTCTGTCATCACTGGTTTTCAGTACCGGGTTAATTTCGAGCATGGTACAATCAGCGCCCATGTATGCATCGTAAATGCCTTTCACGAATTTCACCATATTTTTATGCGCTTCGCCCGAAAGCCCGAGGTTGAATGCAACATTACGGCATTGGAAAGGTTGTAAACCGACTTTCCGATCGATAATTTCAACGAAAATCTTTTCCGGTGTGTGTTCAGCTACTTCTTCGATATCCATCCCACCTTCTGTTGAATACATGATCATCGCTTTTCCTTCCTGGCGGTTCAGCAACATGCTCAGGTAGAACTCCCTGGTTTTGGAAACGCCCGGATAATACACATCTTCCTGGATCAAAACCTTACGTACCAGTTTACCCTGGGCACTTGTTTGAGGAGTTATAAGATTCATCCCCAATATGTTGGTAACTTTTTCGCGAGCGTCGTCAAGCGATTTGGCCAGCTTTACACCACCGCCTTTCCCACGGCCCCCGGCATGGATCTGTGCTTTGACAACACAATACTGCGATCCGCTTAATTTCTGAATTTCTTTAGCAGCATCCACTGCCTGCTCAATAGTTTCGGCCATGATGCCCCTGGGCACAGGTACTCCGAAACTGCTTAAAATTTGCTTTGCCTGGTATTCGTGAAGATTCATTGTAGATTAATTTTATGTATTTGAGTAGTAATTAATTCCTTACATCAAGAAAAATAGTCATGTCACAAAACAATTCATGATATCCTCAACCGTAAAGCATTGGTTTAATGCTATTTGTGAATACAATTTGAAAAATATAATATGTACCTTTCAATATTTGTATCAGGCTGCTAAAATAAATATTTTTATGACAATAAATGAATAAAAGGCAACCTATATCTTTGCAGACTAAATTCATTTTTGGTGCGCACCCTTTTTCTACTTATATCAGCTTTATTCTTCTGCTTTATAGCCTTTGCAGAAAAGAATCCGGATCCCCGTTCCAACAGGAAATCAGCACAGGCAATTAAAATAAATTCATCAATTAAAATTAATGGAATGGCTGATGATTCAATCTGGCGCACCATTCCATCACACTCAGATTTCAGGCAATACCAACCTGTGTACGATGCAGAGCCGTCCTATCGCACTGATGTTAAAATTGCTTATGATGATTATGCCATTTATGTACTGGCATATATGTACGATCCGAATCCCGACAGCATATTACGGCAACTTGGCTTACGCGATGAAGAGTACCTGAATGCAGACATGTTCAGTATAGAGTTCGATACATATAACAACCAACTGGATGCTTATGGTTTCAAGGTGGCTGCTTCGGGAGTTCAACTCGATTGGCGCGAATCGGACCAAACTTACGATGCTGTTTGGGAGAGTGAAACCCATATTACTCATGACGGATGGGTTGCTGAAATAAAAATTCCCTATTCTGCCTTAAGGTTTGCACGAACCAATCCGCAACTATGGGGAATGCAAATATCGCGTTCTATCCGCCGCTACCGCGAAACCGACCAATGGGCAATCGAATCACTCGAAGCAGAGAATGACCTGCCTTACTGGGGAACCCTCGAAGGCATTGATAATATTGAACCTCCGGTACGTCTTTCGGCTACGCCCTATCTAATATTACAAGCTGAACACTTTCCTGATAATGCATCTGAAAAAGATATTTCCACTTCTTTCGGAGGTGGAATGGATCTTAAATACGGTATCAACGAAAGTTTTACACTCGACATGTCGCTACTTCCTGATTTTAGCCAGGTGCAATCGGACAATAAAGTAAAAAATCTGACTGCCTTCGAAACTGTGTACGACGAACAGCGCCCATTTTTCAAGGAAGCTGTCGATCTGTTTATGAAAGGCGATATTTTTTACTCCCGCAGGATCGGTAAAACACCGGCTTTATTTTACAGCGTTCAGGATTCCCTGAACGATGGAGAATATATCAAAAAGAATCCTGTACAACAACGCTTAATAAATGCCACGAAAGTATCAGGGCGAAATAATAAAGGACTGGCAATAGGATTTCTGAATGCTGTAACTGCCAATACCTATGCCGTGGTTGAAAATGAATTCGGCGATACACGCAAAATACTGACCGATCCTCTCACAAATTACAACCTCCTGGTATTTGACCAGGCTCTTAAGAATAATTCGGATTTTTATTTCACTAACACTAATGTAATCCGCGATAATAAATTCCGGGATGCCAATGTTACAGCAACCGGACTAACTCTCAATGACAAATCAAATACATACCGCATTAATATAGCAGGAGGAATGAGCCAGGTTTTTATTCCAGGGCTCACGCCCGGTGATAAAGCCATAAATTCCCGTGGATTCAAATACGATATCAGTGCGTTGAAAACCAACGGAAAATTCCAATGGATGATAAGCCGGTCTGCCATGAATGATAAATTTGATGCCAACGATATGGGGGTTACCTTCTACAATAATTACAATAACAATTCGGCAAGTGTAAGCTACAATATTTATAAACCTTTCTGGATACTACGTGAAATGAACAATACTGTTCAGATTACAAATCAGAATAATTTTACAACACATAAACCCCAGACAGCCCATTTGGAATACAATATTTTTATGACAACCTTAAACTACCTGACTATCTGGGGCGAAGCGGGGCATGATTATTCAGAAACATACGATTACTATGAGCCACGCACGAAAGGAATGTTTTATATGAAACCCAAAGCCGTTTGGAGCAACCTCGGGTTCTCATCAGATTACCGGAAACAATTTGCCCTTGATGGTTCTGTAAGCATATATTATTCAGCCCGTGACGACTCTAAAGGATTCTCGCCATGGATTTCGCCAATTTTAAGAGTTAACAATCACTTCACTTTTAATTTATCGTTCAGGTACGAGAAATTATTCAATGATTACGGATTTGCCGGAAATGAGAATGATATGGTTATCTTCGGAAACAGAGATATCAATACCTTCGAGAACTCAGCCAGCGGGAAATACCTGATTAAAAATAACATCTCGATAAGCATTAAAGCACGTCATTATTATTCGCAGGGACAATATAAAAGCTTCTATACTTTAATTGACAACGGATATTTGGAACCTATTTCAACGTACAACCAAAATCACGATTTCATTTTTAATTCGTTCAATGTTGATATGGTTTTCTCGTGGATTTTTGCGCCTGGCAGCAGCCTGAATTTTGTATGGAAAAATGAAATAATAAATGAAAAAGACAAAGTTTCCGGAAATTACTTTACCAATTTTAATGATACTTTTCAGGAACCTAATCTGAATAATATTTCACTCAAGGTGCTTTATTATATTGATTACCAAAGATTGACGAGTAAAAGAAACAGCAGTTAGTTCCGGATCAGGAGAGAAGTTAAGAGGCGATGGGCGACAAGGCGAAGAGCGACAAGGCGAGGGGGCGACAGAGATTCCAAACTCTTCAAACGCTTAAACACTTCAGACTCTTCAAACACTTCAAACTCTTCAAACACTTTATTCCTGAAACCAAAAATAATTTTCATAATTTTCACAAGTAGTATCTTTTACATTAACTTGTACATTTGCAATCTGAAATAAAATTATGATATCCGGGAAAAATATTCACAAATCGTACGGCTCGCTCGAAGTACTCAAAGGCATCGATCTGGAGATTAACAAGGGAGAAATTGTTTCGGTTGTAGGCGCTTCGGGTGCCGGGAAAACCACCCTGCTTCAAATTATCGGCACTCTCGACAAACCAACTTCAGGATCAATACAATACGATAACCAGGATGTATCAACTTTGGGAGAGAAACGGCTGGCATCGTTCCGGAATAAGAATATTGGTTTTGTTTTCCAGTTTCATCACCTTCTGCCTGAATTTACAGCACTCGAAAATCTTTGTATTCCGGCTTTCATAGCAGGCATTTCTCACAAGCAAGCCAATCGAAGGGCTATGGAATTGCTTGAATTTCTGCACTTATCCGATCGGGCTGAACATAAACCTTCGGCACTTTCGGGCGGTGAGCAGCAACGTGTTGCTGTGGCCCGTGCACTGATGAACCACCCTTCCGTGATCCTTGCCGACGAACCTTCAGGAAACCTTGATTCAGCCAATGCCAAAGAGTTGCACAAACTGTTTTTCACTTTGCGCGACGAATTCAGTCAAACCTTTGTGATTGTTACTCACAACCAGGAACTTGCTGATATGAGCGATCGTAAGCTGATGATGGTCGATGGCCGTATTTTATAATACTTACCTGAAGTCCTGTGTATTACCTCAACATTCTCAATTCAATAAAAAAGCATGATACAGTAATGTTTATCCAATAAATACGGGAAACAAACGTTAGTACTTTTCAGAGAAAAATATCAAACCACTTTACCTGATGAAGAATTGCATTTCCCGGAAAGCTTTTAATTTATATGTATGGCTTGTTGTTATCGGAACCGCTTTTTTACCATTTTTGAATAATCCTTGTTCGGCGCAAAGTACAACCAATGCTGCAGCGTATTCGACTCTTATCCAGCAGGCTGACCAGGCTTTAACCGCAAAAGACTACCCGGTTGCTTTGCTTCTTTATGCAAAAGCCAGCCATGCCAACCCTGCACTCAATTATGCTCCTGGAAAAATAGACGAAATCAATGCAACTCTTGATGCAAATCCTGGCTCAAGAGACAGGTTGTTCGAAAACCTAATTCTCGCCGCTGAGGGTTTATATAATCAAAAAAATTACTCCCAGGCTAAAACAGAATATCAGAAAGCCTTATTGATAGATCCTTCAGCGCAGTTCCCGAAAGACCGCCTGGGGCAGATCAGCGCCATTTATACGGATCCCGATGACTTGATTTATTTTAACGAAGCTGTTACCAGTGGCGACAAAGCACTCGCCGCTTCTGATTTTGACAAAGCTGTCATGTTTTATGAAACTGCCTTGGCAGTAAAGCCTGGCGAAAAATCAGTAAAAAACAAAATATCTGATACAAGGAAACAACAGGCTGATTATAAAGTGAGGGCTGAACAATCAGCAAAGAATATTGCTGCCGCAGACAAATTGCTTCAGGCCGAAAAACGAACTGAGGCCCGAGCCGAATATCAGAAAGCATTGGACCTTACACCGGGAAATCCATATGCTAAACTCAAAATACAGGAAATAGATAAGTTTATCAATGAAGAAAAATCATTACAGGATACGTATGATAAATCCATCGACCAGGCTGATCAGTTCTATATTAACCGCGATTTTACCAATGCCCGCCTGAAATACCAGGAAGCGCTGAAAGCGAAACCCGGAGCCCGATATCCGAACGATATGCTTGAAAAAACGAAATCTGGCGAATCGCAGTTACAATCGGATCAGCAAAAATACGATGCCACCCTGGCAAGTGCCGAAAACTTTTTACAAGCTGCCGATTACCAGGCTGCTTTAATTGGTTTTAAATCAGCTTTAGCTATTAAGCCTGCTGAAAATTATCCGAAAACGAAGATTACAGAAATTGAAAAACTGATCGCTGGACAATCAGCGAAAAAAGAAGCATTCGATCTTGCTGTCAGGAACGGGGATCAGTCGCTGGTTGATAAAAAATACGATGTCGCGATAAGCTACTATCGCAATGCCCTGTCATTATTGCCAGGCGAAAAATATCCTGCACAAAAAATCGAAGAAATAACAACACTTACAGGGCAACAGAAAACGCTTGATGAGAAGTATCTGAAAGCCATCGCTGAAGCCGATAAGCAATTTAATGCAGGTAATTTCGAAGTAGCTGTCCCTGCTTATAACCAAGCCCTTGGATTTAAACCCAATGAAGTTTATCCTCAGCAAAAAATAAACGAAGCCCAAAGCAGGATTGCTGCTACAAAAAACACGGAAGCAAACTACACTTCTTCAGTTGCCAGCGGCGACAAACTGTTTTCTGAATTAAAATACAACGATGCGTTAGATGCTTATAAACAAGCGCTTAGCTTGAAACCGGAAGAGAAATACCCGCAAACCCAATTAGACAGAATAAATAAAATACTTGCAGAACAGAAATCGAATAACGAGCAGTATTCCAAAGCCATTGCAAATGGTGAAAAAGAACTGGCGTCAGTTAATTACAGTCTTGCTATTGCTTCATTTCAGGAAGCCTTATCTGTTAAACCCGGAGAAAAATATCCACAGGATAAAATTGCCGAAATAAAAGCAGCAATAGCTGCACAGCAAAAAACGGATGAGAAATACACCACTGCGGTAAACTCAGGTGATCAGTTGTTTGCTGGAAAGGACTACGATCTGGCTAAGACGGCATATTCCGAAGCAGCCGGATTGAAAAAGAATGAAAAATATCCTCAGGAACAAATCGTAAAAATCAATAAAATTTTTGATGAATTACATTCAGCGGAGGAAAACTACAAACAGGCTATTGATGAAGGTGATAATAGTTTTAAAAATCAAAGACTAAACGAAGCTATTGCTTCTTATACGAAAGCATCTGGCATTAAACCTGCGGAAACCTATCCTAAAACCCAGGTTGAAAAGATAAAGGTCCTGCTTGCCGAACAGCAGAAACTGGATGCGGATTTCCTGGATAAAGTTACATCTGCTGACCAGTTTTTTGATGCTAAAAGATATGCGGAAGCCATTATCGATTACCGTAAAGCTCTGGCGTTGAAACCTTCGGAAAAATATCCTTCAGAAAAAATTGCAGAAGCCGAAAAGCAAATTGCTGACCTGGAAGCTTTACAGCTAACCTTCGAAAAAGCAGTAGCCGAAGGGGATAAAAAACTGGCTGGAAAGCAGTACGAAAGTGCTCTTTCAGAATTTAAAACAGCTCTTTCCGCAAAACCCGGTGAATTGTATCCGCAACAGAAAATAGCTGAGATACAATCAATCTTAGATAAAATCAAGGCTGAAAATGAAAGTTACACGGAAGCCATTTCGAAAGGCGATACCTATTTAAAAGCCGGGAAAAACCACGAAGCTCTTGAAATTTACCAACTGGCGAGCACCCTCAAACCGGGTGAAAAATATCCCCGGGAACAAATTGCGCACATCAATCAATTGCTGGCCGAACAGGAAAAACTGGATACTGATTATCAAAATCTGATAACCGATGCCAACACCCGGTTAAAAGCCGGAAAATACGATGAAGCCCGCATCGCATACACAAATGCCGGCGCACTGAAACCTTCCGAAAAACTTCCCAAAGAAAAAATTACTGAAATTGATACAATACTTGCCGGTATAAAACTGAAAGACGAAAATTATGCAGAAGCACTAAACAAAGCTGCTGACTTGTATTCCGCTAAAAACCTGGCCGGTGCTGTAAAATCATACGAAGAGGCTCTGGGAATTAAACCTGCTGAAAAGTATCCTCAGGAACGGATTGCTGTTTTAAAATCTGAAATTCAGGCTCTTGATGAAAACTACTCAAAGGCTATTGCCCTCGGTGACAAACAACTGGCTGCTAATAATCTGATGAATGCGTTAAATGCCTATCAGAACGCACTTGAAATCAAGCCTGGCGAAGAATATCCCAGGTCGAAAATTGCTGAAATAAATTCGGCATTAGTGGCTCAGAAAGAAGAACTGGCGAAAATGTATAATTCCTATATTTCAGAAGGCGATAAATCATTCGAAAGCAAAGATTATGCAGGTGCTAAATCAGCGTTTACAAAAGCTGCCGGGATAAAACCTGCCGAAACCTACCCCAAACAACGCATCACTGAAATCGATAAAATTACAGAGGAAATTGCTCTTGCACGAAAAGTTGAATACACCAAAGCCTTGGGTGAAGCGGATAAACTGTACAATACCAAAATTTTCGACCAAGCCATTGATGCCTATGAAAATGCGTCCAAAATCAATCCCGGCGACACATATCCTTCATTGCAGATCAGTAAGATCAGGAAATACATGGAAGATCATGCCATTCAGGATTTGTATTCGCAAACACTGCTTATTCCGGAAGGAAGCGAAAAGAAATTCACCTTTTCAGCCATTGAGCCACGACTTCGGAAAAACAATTACATCCTGCTTAAAGCACGCTCAACAGGTAAAGCTGCGCCAAAAGTCTATCTGAATTACGGTAAGGACAGCCAGAAAAACGGGGGCATTGTACTCCGAAGCCTCGATAAAACCACCCTCAACGATTATCTTATCCGCATCAGCGTTCAGGACAAATGGTATCGCGAAGATAATAACTGGATTAGCCTCTTTGTTGAAACAGGAGATATTGAAATCACAAAAATTCAGATTGCAGCGGGGGATGAATAGATGGTTGAGTTTATTGAGTTGGAAGAGAGAGGGAAAAAGGGCGAAGGGAGAGAGGGCGAAGGGATAAGGGGGAAAACCTTTCCTGTATTTATATGTGTTTAATCAGCGAATTAAAAATTCAATTTAACCTGTTTGTCAGATATTTCCGTATTTAAAAGTTTTTTTAGGCCATTATTTTTAGGGTAGAATGAATGCGTCTTTTCAAAAGTGAAAATTTATCAAAAACAATTTCCTTAATTAGTTTTAATTTTCTGATATTTGCCGGCCTCCAAATTCAAAAAACATCAAATGGTAAATCTATCAGAATACTTCAGCAGATTCCGTAAGGAGATTATCGGATATGATCTGGAATATAAAACACATTATGGAATTCAAAAAATGATATATGCCGACTGGATAGCCAGCGGCAGGCTTTACAAGCCTATTGAAGACCGGATATCGAATGTTATTGGCCCCTGGGTTGCCAATACCCATACCGAAACATGCGAAAGCGGACAGTTGATAACCAAAGCGTATCACGAAGCACAACACATTATAAAAGAGCATGTAAATGCGGGTCCCGGCGATGTGCTTATTACCTCAGGATTTGGCTTGACAGGTGTGCTGGTAAAATTTCAGCGTATCCTAAATCTTAAGGTCCCCGAGAAAGATATTTATGGGGAATTCAAACATCATGGTAAAAAACCGGTTGTTTTTATCACTCATATGGAACATCATTCAAACCATACTTCCTGGTATCATACGATTGCTGATGTCGAAGTTATTCCACCGGGTGATGGTTTGTTGGTAGATCCTGAAAAACTGAAGCACCTGCTTAAAAAATATGAAGACAGACCTTTGAAAATAGGCTCATTTACAGCCTGTTCAAATGTAACCGGAATTGAAACGCCGATCCATGAATTGGCGCGTATCATGCACGAAGCCGGCGGAGTTTGCTTTGCAGATTATGCGGCATCTGCACCTTACACGGACATAAATATGCATCCTGCTGACCCTTTGGAAAAACTGGATGCTGTTTTCTTCTCTCCTCATAAATTCCTTGGCGGACCGGGTACTTCCGGCGTATTGGTATTCAATTCGGCATTATACCACAGCAAAGTTCCGGATGCTCCCGGTGGTGGAACAGTTGACTGGACCAATCCCTGGGGCGAATACAAGTTTATTGACGATATCGAAATACGTGAGGATGGCGGTACACCCGGCTTCCTGCAGGCTATGAGAACAGCCTTAAGTATCCGCTTGAAAAACAAAATGACCACTATACTCATCAGGCAGCGGGAAGAAGAACTGCTTACGATTGCTTTTAAGGAATTATGTTGTATCCCCGGCGTTCATATACTGGCTGACAATCAGAAAAACCGCCTGGGAATCATCTCTTTTTATATTGACGGGATGCATTTCAACCTGGTAGTAAAATTACTTAGCGACCGTTATGGCATTCAAATGCGAGGCGGATGCGCATGTGCCGGTACATATGGACATTTTTTACTGGATGTAAGTCATGAGAAATCCAAAGAAATTACCGATCTGATCACCCACGGCGATCTATCGCAGAAACCTGGTTGGATAAGACTATCCCTCCACCCTACTATGACCGACGAAGAATTACTTTTTATAACTGATGCTATCAAACAGGTGTCAGTTCATCACCTGGAATGGAAGAAGGATTATTTGTATAACAAACGCACCAACGAGTTTACTTACATAAACGAAACAAATCAGAAAGACGAACTTGTAAATAGTTGGTTTAGACTCGATGATTAAAAAAATTCCAGCCTAGCAGACCGGCCTATATTCCTTGTTTAATAAATGGAAGTTTTCCGTCTTTTTACGGAGCTTTTCGCAAAACAATAAGCGTGATTTCAGGTCGGGAGAATATTCGGCCCGGATAACCCAGTGTGCCGTCTCCCCTGTTAACATAGAGGTATTGCCTCACGCCGTTTGGATGTATTTTCTCATATAAACCTCCCCATTCTTTGAAAAGCAAAGCTGCCGGACTCCATTTTACCGAACCGCTTTCAATTGCCATTTGAAAAGCATGTGTATGTCCGGATAATGTGAGACCTATCTGGGGATACATCGTACTAACTTCAGCATCCCAATGCGATGGATCATGCGACATAAGTATTTTAAACTGCCTTGCACTAGTTCCTGCCAACGCTTCTTTAAGATCACCTTTTTTACCAAAACGTTTTGTCACGCTCCAGTTTTCAACTCCAATCAATGCAATTGATGCCGAACCTCTACTGATAATTGCATGCTGGTTAAGAAGCAGGTGCCAGCCAATACGATCATAAAATTCAAACAATTCAAGGTCATTTAGATCCTTGGCTGCCTGCGAATCCCAACGGGAATATTCACCATAATCGTGATTGCCCAATATCGAATAAATTCCATCTTTTGCTTTAAATTCCTTCATCTGGTCTTCAAAAGGAATGGCTTCATCGGTTGTGAAGTTGACCATATCGCCGGTAAATAAAAGTAAATCCGGGTTCTGTTCATTCACAATTTTAATAATTTTATTCAGCGGTCGGTCAGTAAGAAAACTTCCGAGATGAAAATCGCTAATCTGCACAATTTTATAACCGTTGAACTCTTCAGGCAGGTTTTTGACCGGTATTTCAACCCTATAGAGTTTGTAATCTGTAACCCAAAAAAACATCCCTGAAAAGAATAATAGCATTACAATTGTGGCTAATCCGGCTTGAGTAAGCAAGAAAATCCGGGGCCTGTACCATCTGCCCAATCGTTCTATATTTTCAGGATTTATCCGCCTTATTGCATTCAAAGGAATAATAAAAATATCGCTTGCAATCAGTATTGTCAGGAAAATTCCTTTCCCAATCAGCAATATCAATAATATCCCTGCAAAATAAATCCGTATAAAAGAATACCATTGAGGATAAGGGGTAAACAAACCCAAAATAAAAAACGATAACAGCATGTACAATGGCAACCAGTATGCAGTTGTTAAAAATCTGTTATACCGTTTTGCGAAATGTTTCTTCACTGAGAACCAGTAACGCATATCAATAATAACCATCACTGCAAGAAATATTAATCGGCTGGCATATTTGGGTAACTCGTGTCCGCCGGCTATCAGAATAATAGCAACCACGATGACCATCTGCACAATATACCCAACTTTTAATACCTTCATTTGCTTAACGTACAAGCCAGTGAAATTAAATAAAATAATTTAATCTGCATATTAAAAAAAAGAAAGCTGTTAGTTTGGCAATAACTTTCTTTTAACAAACAGAATATATTGTAATTACGAACTTGCCTTCACATAATTCACCAGTCCTTTTGCTTTGAAAATACCAACCAGTTTATCAGGAAGAGGAGAAAAACCATACATTTTCCCGGCTATCGCAACTTTTCCGGTTTCAAAATCAATATCAACAGTATCGCCTTGCTTAAAAGCATCCACTGCTTCGGGAAGTAAAATGATGGGTAATCCCTGGTTGACCGACGAACGGTAAAAAATGCGGTTTACACTCTTACAAATTACGGCCTTGATACCTGCAAAAGCTAATCCAACCGAAGGATGCTCGCGTGAACTTCCACAACCGAAGTTTGCCCCGGCAACCAGTATGTCGCCTTCTTTAACGCGTTCGGCAAAACTATCGTCGAATCCTTTGAAAAGATGCGGCATAATTTTTTCAGCTTCCGAACTTTTTACATTGTAGGTAAGGTTTCCGGCAAACATCTGGTCGGTATTCAGGTTGTCAACATCGGCATAATTCCATATTCCGTTTGCATAACGGTCGTCATCAGCACTGATATCTACCGTTTTGCTTTGTGCAATGGTGAAAGGATATTTTTCGTTTGTAACCATTCCACGAGGGTCAGTAATTTCGCCTTTCAATGCCGAATATGCAACTACTGCCGGTGAAGCCAGGTAAATCAGGGAAGTTTTATTCCCCATCCTTCCTTTGAAATTACGGTTAGCCGTTGAAATGATGGTCATATTGTCAGCCGGAATCCCCTGTCCGGTTCCAAGGCATGGGCCACACGAAGGAGCAAGAACACTGGCGCCGGCTTCCATAAAAATCCGTATCAAACCTTCGTCCATGGCCTGGAGATAGATTTGCTGAGAAGCAGGAATGATAAGCAATTGAAAACCATCGGGAACCTTTTTACCTTCCAGGATAACGGCAGCTTCGCGCAAATCTTCGATGCGGCCATTGGTACAGGTTCCAATCATAGCCTGTTGAACTTTAGTCCCTTTAACTTCAGCCAACGCTTTCACATTGTCAACATTGTGAGGGGCTGCAACCACCGGGAACAATTCATCCAGGTTGATCTCAATTTCCTTTGCATATACAGCATCTTCGTCTGCCCAGGTGCCTTCATACTTTTTGCCAAAATGTTTCTCCAACACCTCGTCGGCAGGGAACACCGCATTTTTGGCGCCCATTTCAGAGGCAAGATTGGCCACTGTCATCCTGTCGGAAACAGATAAGGATTTTACGCCATCTCCATGGTATTCAATCGACATATAGTCGGCACCGCTTGAGCCTATCATACCGATGATCCAGATCGAAAGGTCTTTACCATACACTCCCTGAGGTAGTTTACCTTTCAGGGTAATTTT
Source organism: Lentimicrobiaceae bacterium (assembly GCA_041660125.1). Lineage (GTDB taxonomy): Bacteria > Bacteroidota > Bacteroidia > Bacteroidales > UBA4417 > UBA4417. Next base: position 58,703 of record JBAZWY010000012.1, on the reverse strand, counting down.
AATGGATTCAGGTACCCTGAACCAGGTTTCGCCTTGCCGCCATAGTCCGGCAGTTTCAGTACGGTCAATTCCGGCAGCAAAAGCGTTAAAAGCACCGGCTGTACAAGTATGGCTGTCGCTTCCAACGATGATCATGTTGGGTTTCGCATAATCAGCCATAATCTGATGACAAATGCCCTTTCCCACATCATGAAATTTCGTAATGCCCTGCTCTTTGACAATATCACGGATTTTCTGGTAATCATTGGCCAATTCGGCGCTGGTCGGCGGTGCATTATGATCGAGAACGATCAGCAACTGGTCGGCATCTTTAACCTTTTCGCCACCCATTTTTTTGAAGGTATTGGCGATACTGGCTGTATTATCATGAGTTAAGATAATATCGGGCCTGCGGAATACTATTGCACCAGCTTCGGCACCCAGAATTTTTTCAGCAAATGTTTTTCCCATAGTGAATATTTACCTGTTTATCTGCATGTTACAAAATCAATAAAAGCAAAACTCTGGCTGGGTTTAAAATAGTAAATTTCGAAAAAAATATGTCTAAAAAAAGAAAATTCTACGATTGTTAAAAAACATCCAGACCCCTCCACGAAATATGAGCTTTTGACAAAAAATAAGTCTTAAAACCAGAATCCAATATCAATTCCAAGGCGGGGGACAATGCCGTTGTAACTATAATCGAAAACGCCATTATTACTGGTATTACTAGTGTTATCGTAGTTAAATGTTTTTCTGAATCCGCCTCCTGTGTATATATCAAGATTAATGCGGTTGGCAAACGAGTAGGACCATCCGAAAAGCATCCCACCACCGAAGGCGTCGAAAGTATCAGTTTGCCATATCCCTTGTCCGGAAATGTTATAATTTATGTTTTCTGTTTCGAGGTAATGGTTCATCAGGTATGGAGCGAAATACAACCTGTGGCTCACTTTTGGCCAGATTATGGTGTACACATGAAATCGCAGTTGCGCCTCTGAGCGAACACCCCAGTTTCTTTCATAATCATTATCGCGAAAATTCAGCCCGGCAGCCAGGTACAGACTAGTATTCGGGTTAAAGAATCTTTCATACCCCATCTGGAAAGTGTTCCTGGTGAAAAGCGAAGCCGACATCTTCAAAACGTTTCTGTATTCAGGCGAGTCGGCTGTAGCCAATATCTGTGCGAATACTCCTGATGTTGAAATAATAACCAGGGCCGCCAATAAGATTTTTTTCATAATGAATGGGTATAAGGTGGTTAATGGTTTTGGGAAAACTGGTATTGGTTAATCGTTATCGTTGGTTATTCGTAAATTCCTCTTTGCTGTTTTCAATGAGTATGGCATAAGTTTTCAGAAAATGAAATAAATATCATTATTGAATTTCAGGCAAATATAATGGTTTAAGATAAGTAGATGCAATAAGATCAAATACAAATTTAAAAATTGTGTTAATACCCGTATTTTCAAATGCTACACCTGTTTTCAATTACCTGAAAAGAAACAAAAAAATAAATTTGCTCTTGTTATTATTATGTGTACTTTTGCACTCCATTTTTGAAGGAACATATTCGTTTTTTCATTAACCATTGGAGAGATGGGTGAGTGGCTGAAACCAACAGTTTGCTAAACTGTCGTACTCGATTAGGGTACCGGGGGTTCGAATCCCCCTTTCTCCGCTTAAAATATAGGATATTTAATGAAAACCACTGTAAACCAATACGTTTCAGTGGTTTTTTTATTTTCTGTAAAGTAGAAAAACGCATTAAAAAGTACTGTTACAGGAGTTTAATCGGTGAACTAAATTTTGAAAACTCTTAGTCCACCGAATTGAATTATAATTGAAATGCCTGTAATGATGCTCAATAAACTGGGATATAGGACCTCTGTTCATAGATTTAGTTTTTTTGCAAAGGCAGAAAAAGAGGAGATAAACGAAAAAAATTAAGGAGTTGTCGCAGCCTCAATATTTTGAATGGAATTCAGATTATTTAGTGTTGATAGGCAAATAGAATCAGAAATGTATTTTGCATCGCAAAACTTAGCCTGAAGGATACTCCGGCCTGTATAACACGGAATGTTAATCCTGCAATTAATAAATTTGTAATTCAGCTTTTTATAAATAAATTTGCTTAGAACCTGATTACTAAAATGTACACTTTCAATCTGGATGAAACAACTCCCAAATATACTTATTGTTGACGATAATCAGATCAACCTGGCCTATCTTAAAGCCATTACAAATAAAATAGAGATCAACCTGATACAGGCACTTTCTGGTTACGAAGCACTTGAGAAAACCAGGGGTGTTGAACTTGCACTCGCAATTCTGGATGTAAAAATGCCCGAAATGAACGGGTATGAGCTGGCGTTGAAACTGAACGAAGAACGTTCAGAGGATAAAGTTCCGGTTATTTTTCTAACTGCTAACTCTGTAAATGAAACAGAAGAATTTAAAGGTTATAACTCAGGTGCTGTTGATTATATCTTTAAACCCGTTAATAGCCAAATTTTACTTAGTAAGGTTAATGTGTTCCTGAATTTTTTCGAACAAAAAAAAATAATAGTCCGAAATGCTGAACTCCTAAAAGCAAATGCTGATGAATTAAAAAGCTCTCTCACACAGTTGCAGCAGTTGACGCAATATATTGAGCAGGTGCGGGAAAATGAAAGAATAGCTATTTCGCGCGAACTGCATGATGACCTGGGACAGTCGCTTACAGCAGTTAAAATTGAACTTGGGATGATCAGGCATAAGGTTACAGATGATGAAGTTGTTAATAAAATCAACAAAGTGACTGCCCTGGTTGGAGATACGATAAAAACTGTTCAGCGGCTTACTTCGCAGTTACGGCCTGATATTATTGATGATCTTGGCATTGAAGCAGCGATAGAATGGTATACAAACGAATTTTCAGAAAGGACTGGTATTGAAATTTCTCTTGATATGGATCCAGGCATTAGTCTATCACCTGGGGATTCACTTATCATTTTCAGGATCATACAGGAATCGCTCACTAATATAGCCAGGCATTCCAAGGCTAATCTTGCCTGTATATTGCTTTATCAAAAGCAGGGTTTTATCAGTTTAATAATTTCGGATAATGGGATTGGTGTAACTGAAGAACAAAAGAAAGCGAAAAATGCATTTGGGCTGATAAGCATGAAAGAAAGGGCCGCGTCGTTAGGAGGAACCTTTTTTATTAACAGCGAAAACGGCAAAGGAACCGAAATTGTGCTTTCTATACCTGTAAAAGATATGATACTATGAAAATTCTGATTTGTGATGATCATAAAATTGTCCGGGATGGGCTGAGGCAAATCCTCCGGCAACTGTGCGAAGTTTCGTTAATCGCCGAGGCAGGATCAGGTGATGAATTGCTTGAGCAATTAAAAAAAGAGGAATTCAATATAATAATACTTGATATTTCACTTCCCGACAGGAACGGGCTGGAAGTGCTTCAGTCAGTTAAAGCAAAATGGCCTGCTACAAACGTGCTGATGTTGAGCATGCATCCGCAGGAGCAGTATGCAAAACGCGCCCTTACACTCGGGGCTTCCGGTTACCTTACAAAAGATACAGCATCGGACGAACTGCTGATTGCGGTTCAGAGAATATCACAGGGAGGGAAATATATCTCGCAATCGCTTGCCGAAAACCTTGCCATACATCTTGCCAAAGATGATAAACAGCAGGAACACGAAATCCTGTCGGGCCGCGAATTTGAAATTATGATCAGGCTGGCTAATGGCAAATCATTACAGGATATTGCCAATGAGCTTTTTATATCTAATAAAACGGTTAGCACATATCGTAGTCGTATTATGGAGAAGATGAAGTTCCATAAGAATGCAGAGCTTACCCGTTATTGTATCGAAAATAACCTGATTTAGGCATTCCCTTTTTTTACTTAAGTATAATGCAGGTATGGCTGCTGTTGTATATTTTCACCCGGCTGATAAATTATACAATTACTTTTGTGCCTTTTGTGGTTCAAAAAAGTAAACCACAGAGGCACGGATGGCACAAAGAAGCATGGAGAAAATGGTTTAACTCTTGTTCTTTTTGTGGTTAAAGGAAAACCACTCAGGCACTGAGTTCACTAACATTCACTAAGAATAAATCACCTCTGTGACCCTCCATGTAATCCGTGTCTCTGTGGTTAATACAACTATTGAAAATTAAACTCACTATTCAACTTCCCGTTTTTTATTGATTTGCTTTTATAACTATCAGGAAGTGCTGCTGATGCAGATATTTCGCGCTACTTTCTATTTCATTCAACCCTGTTTTTTCGCCAATAACACCTGCTATTTTCATTTTTCTTGTAGGATAAACCCTACAAAAGAATCAGTCTTTTCCCTACAGACAAAACAAATTTTATGCTTTTTATTTGTATCCCCCATAGAGGTATTAAGATGAATGTATTTCTTCCGAATAATTTCTACCTGAAAATGGATGACTTTGAAAGGATAGCAACCTTGGTGGAGAAATGGACGAGGAATTAAAAAGTAATTTCAAAAATTTAAACAAGATACTGAAACAAATAAATACAAGTATTTATGAAAAAAACATGTTACTTATTATTCATATGCTTATTAGCACTTCAGATGGCAGTTAATGCACAAGAGCATATCTTTTGGGGCGTTCTGAATTCTAATATTAGTTCTGTACGTTTAGACGGAACTTCCGCTAGTTCTGGAACATCTATTGCCCAGACACTTTCAGGCAACGGAGTTACAAACTACACGGCAATACCAACGCTGAATAGTTACGCAGGATCTCCGATTACGGGAGAAGTGTTAGTTAACCTGCCACCCGACGTGGATCAACCTGAAGATCAGGTGGTTTGTAACAACGGTGCTACAGCAGCCGTTAACTATACCGGTTCCATAGCAGGTACTACCTACATCTGGACCAATACTTCAACAGCCATCGGCTTAGCCGTCAGCGGCACAGGCAATATACCTTCCTTTACAGCTACCAATCCAACAAAAGCCCCGGTAACTGCTACAGTTACAGTAACACCTTTGAATTTGTCTTCATTGGGATTTGAGAGTGGTTTATTTAGTCCGGATTGGGAAACAATCGGAGCTGTTTCCATAACTGGAGTATATGGAGGCGTAAACCCAACAGAGGGTGCTTTACAAGCACACCTGGTAAACCAATCCGGTATTGATATAACAGCTTTAGAAGCCTTTCTGTTACAACCGGCAGGCTCTATTGATACTTATCTTGGTCATGCAAACACAGAGGGTTCTGCAATAAAGCGTACTGTTACGGTAAAGGCAGGAGATATAATGTATGTGGACTATAACTTTATAACTACAGAGAATATACCCAGTCAATGGGATGCAGCTTTGTTATCTATCTCAGGCAACGGGCTTACAATGCTGGCCAGTACATACAACTCAGATTTTATAACGATTGCAGGAAATCCGGGAAATGATATTTATCAGACAGGCTACAAAACGTTTACATATACTTTCCTCAGCGCCGGAACATATACTATAGGCTTGCTTCCATTAAACGGATATGATTCCGAAACAAACTCAGGCTTGCTGGTGGATAATTTCAGAATCAACAGTGGGTTAACTGCAGAGTTTGTTGGTACCCCTAAGACCTTTAAATTTACCATTAACCCAACTCCAACGGCAACAGCTACTCCGTCTTCAGCAGCTATTTGTAGCGGAACAACAACCAATATTACCCTGACTTCTTCACCAACAGGTGCATCTTTTACATGGACTGCAGCAACAGCAAGCGGAACAGTAAACGGAACTTCGGCCAGTTCAGGAACATCTATTGCCCAGACTCTTTCAGGCAATGGAGTTACCAACTATACGGTAACACCAACGCTGAACAGTTGCGCTGGTTCCCCAATAACTGTTGGTGTAATGTTAAATCCATATCCAACTATAACAGCTACACCGTCTTCAGCGGTTCTCTGTAGCGGAACAGCAACCAATATTGCCCTGACTTCTTCGCCAACCGGTTCATCATTCGCATGGACCGCAGCAACGGCAAGCGGAACAGTAAACGGAACTTCCGCCAGTTCAGGAACATCTATTGCCCAGACTCTTTCGGGTGATGGAGTTACAAACTACACGGTATCACCTACGCTGAACAGATGCACAGGATCACCGATTACTGTAGCAATAACTGTAAATCCAAATCCAGTTGCAACAGCTACTCCGTCTTCAGCAGCTATCTGCAGCGGAACAGCTACCAATATTGCCCTGACTTCTTCACCAACAGGTGCATCTTTCGCATGGACCGCAGCAATAGCAGGCGGAACAGTAAACGGAACTTCGGCAAGTTCAGGAACATCGATTGCCCAGACACTTTCAGGCAATGGAATTGCAAACTACACGGTAACGCCAACGCTGAATAGTTGTGCAGGATCTCCGATCACGGTGCCGATCACAGTTAACCCACTTATAGTTCCTACAATCACAGGTCCGGCAAGCACATGTATGACATCCACTGGTAATGTGTATTCAACAGCTACAGGAATGACAGACTATACCTGGAACGTTTCGGCAGGTGGAACCATTACTACCGGCACTAACACCAATGACATCAACGTTACATGGAATACAGCAGGAGCCCAGACTGTAAGCGTTAACTATAACGACGTTAATAGTTGTTCCGCTGCTACCACTACTACTGTTTACAACATAATGGTAAAACCAAATCCAGTGGCAACAGCTACTCCGTCTTCAGCAGCTATCAATAGCGGAGTAGCAACAAGTATTGCACTGACTTCTGCGCCAACAGGTTCAGCTTTCACCTGGACAACAGCCACAGCAGGAGGAACAGTAAATGGCACTTCAGCCAGTTCGGGAACTACTATAGCTCAGACACTTACGGGTAATGGTGTTGTAAATTACATCGTTACTCCATTACTGAATGGTTGTTCCGGAACGCCGATAACGGTTGAGATAACGGTAAATGGCGCACCAAGCGACATAGCTTTATCAGCCAGTGCTGTTAATGAAAATGTTACAGCCAACACAACTGCAGGAACTTTAAGTTCAACTGATCAAGATACCGGAAATACTTTTACCTACACTCTTGTTTCCGGAACCGGCAGTACCGATAATGCTTACTTCAACATCAGCGGAAGCAGTTTGCGGATAACCAACAGTCCGGATTTTGAAACAAAGAACAGTTACTCGGTACGTATCCGCACCACCGACCAGGGCAGCCTAACGTATGAAAAAGCGTTTACCATTACCATAAACGATTTGAACGATGTAGTTCCTGAAATCTCAGCCGCTCAGACATTCACCATCAACGAAAACCTTGCCAACAGTTCTAATATTGGCATCGTGGGTGCCTCCGATGGCGATGTGGGAACCACATTTAGTAGCTGGACAATCACTGGCGGCAATACCGGCGATGCCTTTGCAATAAATGCTGCTACAGGTAATATAACAGTAAACAACTCTTCGGTGCTTAATCGTGAGTTGGTATCATCATTTAGCCTCACAGTAACTGTAAGTGATGGTGTAAATACCTCTACCCCCCAAATAGTGACTGTTAACCTTAATGACGTTAATGATGTAGCTCCGGTATTAACCGCCGCGCTGATATTACATGTTACAGAACAATTACCAAACGGAACAACCGTTGGAACTGCTTTAGCTACTGATGGAGACGTCACCGCAACAACTTTTCAAAATTGGACAATTACTGCAGGTAATAGCGATGGATATTTTGCTATAAATTCATCAACTGGAGTAATAACAGTAGTTGATAATACAGTGCTAAATCCATTTGTTAACCCAAATTTTACGTTAACGTTGACAGTATCCGATGGAACAAATACAAGTTTATCTCAAACAGTATTAATAGTAGTAGATGGAGTTAATGATGAAAATCCTGTAATTACAGCCTCTCAATCTTTTGCCATTGACGAAAACTCTGCCAATAGTACAACTGTTGGTCAGGTTTTGGCTACAGATCCTGATTATGGCACTGTATTCCAGGATTGGACACTTGCTGCAGGCAATACAGGCAATGCATTTGCAATTAATCCATCTACCGGGGTAATTACAGTTAATAACTCTGCAGCGCTCAATCATGAAACCATTGCCTCACTCTATTTGTCTGTAACTGTAAACGATGGCCTACATACCTCTGCCTCCCAAATCGTAACGGTAAACCTGAATGACGTAAACGAGACGCCCACCGACATGGCCTTGTCGAACAGCACCATCAACGAGAATGTAGCAGCCAACTCCACAGTAGGAACATTAAGCACAACAGACCCTGATGTGGCCGATTCTTTCACTTATTCGCTTGTAACCGGCAGCGGGGATACCGATAATGCTTCCTGTACTATCAGCGGAAATAGTTTACGAATTACTGATAGCCCGGATTTCGAAACGAAGAGTAGTTATTCAGTCCGTGTCCACACAACCGACCAGGGAGGTTTAACCTATGAAAAGGCTTTTACTGTTATAGTGAACCCTGCGCCGGCCGAACCCACAGCAGGTATTAATTCTTATACCTATGATGGAACAGAAAAAACAGCTTCTGCAACAGTCGCAGACGGTATAGTTATTGACTGGTACGAAGTACCTTCCGGGGGAATTACTATTTCAGCGCCATCCGGCACAAATGTCGGCACATATTCAGCCTACGCGGAAGCAAGAAATTCTGTTACAGAATGCGTTAGCGTAAGCCGCACTTTAATAACTCTGCAGATCACCAAAGCAATGCTTACCGTAACCTCTGATGCTCAAACTAAAGTATATGACGAAGTCAATCCGGAATTAACCTTCAAATACAGTGGCTGGGAAAACGGTGAAACAGAAAGCGTACTGGATGCCAAACCCGTCGCTAGTACAATCGTAGATCTGACCACGGAAGTTGGAATCTATACCGATGCAATAAAAATAGGTTCAGGCTCAGATAACAACTATGATTTCACTTATGTGGCTAATAAGTTTGAAGTTACCAAAGCTATGCTGACGATTACCACTGATGCACAAACCAAAGTATATGGTGCAGCAAACCCGGAACTGACTTTCAAATACAGTGGCTGGAAAAACAATGATACCGAAAGTGTTTTGGATACCAAACCTGTGTCAAGTACAACTGTTGATATGACCACGGAAGTTGGCACCTATACAGATGCAATTACAGCAGGTTCAGGCTCAGATAACAATTACGATTTCACTTATGTTGCTAACGAGTTTGAAGTTACTAAAGCCATGCTGACCATTACCGTTGATTCACAAACCAAAGGATATGGCGCAGCAAACCCGGAACTGACGCTCGAATACAGTGGTTGGAAAAACAATGATACCGAAAGTGTTTTGGATACCAAACCTACAGCAGTCACAAGCGTTGACCTGGCTACAGAAGTTGGAACATATACCGATGCCATCACCGTAAGTTCAGGAGCAGATAACAATTACGATTTCACCTATGTGACTAACGATTTTGAAGTAACCAAAGCCATGCTGACTGTAACTGCCGATTCTCAGACCAAGGTATATGGCAAAGCAAACCCGGAACTAACGTTCGAATATAATGGCTGGAAAAACGGCGATACGGAAAGCGTACTGGAAACGAAACCCACAGCGAGCACTACAGTAGATCAGACTACAGGATTTGGAACGTACACCAATGCCATCACATTAAGTCCAGGAACGGATAACAATTACGATATAACCTATGTGGCCGCCGACTTCGCTGTTACAAAAGCGGAACTAACGATATCCGGAGCAAAGGTTGAGAATAAAGTCTATGACGGCAACACAGATGCAACCATAACGGGAGCACTCTTATCCGTTGTAGTCGGTACTGATGATGTTTTTCTTGAAAACTATGCTTCAGGCACCTTTGCCCAGACAGGTATTGGAACAGGTATTGATGTTACCCCTGCCATGACAATTTCCGGTGCTGATATCAGCAATTACACACTGATTCAGGCAACTGGATTGAAGGCAGATATTACCGCTAAAGAACTCAGGGTAAACACTGCTGCTGCAACGAATAAAGTTTACGATGGAACAACGATAGCTGCAATTAAAGGAGCAACTCTTGCTGGTGTTGTCGGAACAGAAAACGTTATATTGTCAGATCCCGCTACCGGAACATTTGCCCAGGCTGGTGTTGGAACCGATATCGAAGTTACTTCAGCCATGACAATTTCCGGAACTGATATTGCCAATTACATGCTGACACAGCCGACCGGGTTGAAAGCAAATATTACTGCTAAGTCATTAACAGTATTAAATACTGTAGTAGTTACAAACAAATTTGTTGACGGGAATACAACTGCTGTAATAACTTCAAATGGAAGTCTTCAAGGAGTTGTAGCATCGGACATTGACAATGTGATCCTGGCTGCCAAAGCTGATTACGCCGATGCAAATGTAGGAACAAACAAAACCATAACCGTGGTTTATTCGCTTAGCGGCAGTGCAAAGGGTAATTACATTGTGCCTGCCAATTTTGTGATTAACGGAGCTAATATTTCAGATAATGTTGCTCTAAGTCCTGTAATTACTCCTGCGGCTGGTTGCGAAGGCTCGGACCTGGAATTAGGCTATACAATTGTTTCAGGATCATCGGCTGAATATAAGATTACATTCAACGAAGCTGCTCTTGCAGCTGGTATTCAGAATGTAAGCTATACCAGTATGCCTTCAACGTCCAACAATGGAGTGATCCAGATTCCAATTCCAAAAGGAACACGCGAAGGATCCTACCAGGGAACCTTACGAATTAGAAATGAATTTGGATTGGAGAGTCCTGAATATACATTCAGTTTCAGCATTAATCTTTCTTCGGATTATATTATTGATAAGTTTGAGGATGTTGTGCTATGTGATAACAGCAGCAAACGTTTTACAGCTTATCAGTGGTACAAGGACGGAGTGAAAATAGATGGAGCTACTAAGCAATTCTATTGCGATCCGGATGGAAGGGTTGGAGTTTATTCGCTGGAAGTAGTAACTATCGATGGACAAACGCTGATTTCCTGCGGCAAAGGATTGAATATTCCAACACCTAAAAAGGTATTTGCTTATCCTAACCCAATGAAAGCGGATGAGGTCTGCACTGTTAATATTTTCGGTTTTTCAGATGAAGAACTTAAAAATTCAGAATTGACGGTCTTCAATATCCAGGGAGTTCGTGTTTATCAAACCAAAGAGGTTACTAATCTGAACCTGATGAATTTACCTGCTGCTTCAGGGGTTTACATCGGCCATGTTACATCCCGGAATGGAATTGATTATGTGTTTAAAATCGTTGTACGGCAATGATGAAAAAAGTTCAGCTGGATGGATAAAATCCAGGTGAATTGCATGTCAATTATCAATTTAAATCATGAAAATAACAACAACGAAAATGAAAAGACACATCATAGTAGGATTAGCATTGCTGGCAATGGTTTCACTAAAAGCGCAGCAACCCGGCCAATACCTGCATTTCAATATTGGCGGAGGTTTGAACAATCTATCGTATAACCTTCAGAACGGAACCCAGAAAGGACAGTTCGGATACTCCGTAAATGCGGCTTACAGCTACTTTTTTTCACCTCAATGGGGGCTTCAGACGGGAGTAGGCATTCAATCCTTCAACGGATCATCCACGCTCAATTTATCCACAACCTCCCCGGCCTTCGATACCGATGGAGATGCTTTCGAATTGGGGACAGCCTACCAAAACTGGCAGGAAAAACAACAAACCTTATTTGTTGATATTCCATTGGTTGGACAGTACCGGTATAGTGTAGGACAAAAGTTCAGTCTGCTGGCTTCAGTTGGCGCAAAAATCTCGATCCCGGTTAGTACTGCCTATAAAACTACCAATGGGCAAATTGTAACCAAAGGTTATTACCCGCAGTGGAATGTCGAACTGAGCGAAATGCCCCAGTATGGATTTGGCACCAATACCAATAAATACAAAGGCAATTACACATTAAAAACAGCTTATATTGCCATTGCCGATGTTGGAGGATTGATTAAATTGAGCGAGAAGAAAGATTTATATTTGGGCGGATATTTTAATTACGGATTGAATAACGTGCTGACACCCGATAATCAATCGGTTTCAGAACAAGATGGAACTTACAATGGCGTTTTTATTTCGGACCAGGTGAAAAAGGTTCTGCCGGTGGCATTCGGAGTTAAAGTTGGATTGTATTTGAATTTGCTTAAAGAAAAACTCAACCCCAAGGTGCCAGCCGCAACTTCTCAGGCAGAAGAAATAGTTCCTCATGCAGAAGCAATAGTTCCTCAGGCAGAAGAAATAGTTCCTCAGGCAGAAGAAATAGTTCCTCAGGCAGTCAAAGCGCAGGAAGTACAGGTTTCAGTTGTTCCTTCTTCACAGCCAATACAGAATCAGAAACCAGCAATTGTAGAACAAGTTGTTACACCGGTTATTGTAGAACAAGTTGTTACACCGGTTGACGACTCAGAAGCTAAATTGCAGGCTGCCCAAAACATTGCAGAGTCATTTAAATACAATTTCAGGCTTAACTCCAGGCAACCTATAATATCACATAAGGGAGACGTACGCGCTTTAAATGATTTTTTAACAGCAAATCCTGACATTACTTTGTATCTGTTTGGTTATACATGTGATAAGGGTTCTTATAAAGTAAATGTCCGAATTGGTAAAAGAAGGGCCAGTGCTGTGAAGCAGCTTTTAATTAAGGATGGCGTTCCATCTGAAAGAATGAAAACCATAAGTAAAGCGTATAATGAGCCATTGGTACCTAATACATCCACCGAAAACCGGGTGAAAAACAGGAGAGTGGTATTAAAACTCGTGAAAGATAGTAATTAACGCCTGAATTCGAAACAGGATAGTCAGGTTGTCCTTATGAAACAACCTTTTATCAAATCATTTTGTTACAGAAAAAGCCGGACGAATCCGGCTTTTTCTGTTTTCCAATTAGTCACGGCAAGACTCAAAGTCACCCTTGGATACCCCTAATAACCGTATCATGCAAAACGATGTCGGCTTCCTGTTTTCATGAATATTTAAGTTTAGTTCCATAGTTATTAAGTTCAATGTTTTAAAAAAATATTTTTTTGATGTTCAAGATTATAAATGGATAGCCCTTTAAGTATAAATAAATGGTTACCAGATAGACTTAAAATTGCATGTCATTCATCATCTGAACTACAGTAAAATTTTTATTAACCGGAATGGGTTTTTTATTGTTTTCACGCTCCACTTTGAGGAGGGAAAGTAAAGTTTCGGAACGCAATTGTTGTAAGTGTTTATGCTCCATTCGCATCGCACAAGAAGTTAAAATAGGCAGAATCTTCATGATTTAGAGAATTATACTTAGAGTGGGGTAAAATCACGCATTCAAAAAACCAAGACCCAAGTCCCAAATCCCAAGAACCAAGACCCAATCTGTATCACCGCTTGGAATTTGGAGCTTGGAATTTGGAATTTGGGATTTGGAATTTGGGACTTAATGAATGCGGAAATTTATCCCGTTTTCAGTATAATTAAGTGTTAAGTATTAACCTTCCACTATTTTGATTTCTTCTTCGGTCAGGCCGTAAAGGTCGTAAACCATCCGGTCAATTTCTTTATCGGTTTTATCGATTTCGGATTTTATAGCAAGCGCCTGTTTAGCTTCCTGCAAAAAGTAGGCTTCCCATTCGGCTTCATCAGTAAGGGATAGTTTTACTTTCTTTTTTGGCAGTTCGGTAATATACGTGGAATAGGAAATCAGAGGGAGTTATTTAGTAACTTTAACGTCGTTGAATATGAATTATACTTAATGATAAATTTTGAGGTATGAAACAAACTGAGACTGATGAAATATACAGTAATATTCCATTGAAAGAAATTCCCTGGAATATTGAAAACCCTCCTGATGCTTTAATACAATTGATTGAAAGTGGTAAGATTAAACCCTGTACTGTTATTGATTTAGGTTGTGGCGCTGGTAATTATGCGGTTTATCTTGCCGGCAAAGGATTTACCGTGACTGGTGTTGATATTTCTGAATCGGCTATAAAGTATGCAAAGAAGAATGCAAAAGATAAAAAAGTGAGATGCGACTTTCTGCGAGCTGATGTTCTTGGTGATTTGGAAAAAGAAGTTGATAAAACTTATGATTTCGCTTATGACTGGGAGTTGTTACACCACATATATCCAGAGAATAGGAATAAATATTTAGAAAACATGCAGTGTCTTATTAACCCGGGAGGTAGATATTTATCTGTTTGCTTCAACGAGAAAGATGGCCAATTTGGCGGTTCAGGAAAATACAGAAAAACTCAGCTTGGTACTATACTGTATTTTTCGTCGGAGGATGAATTGAGAAAACTTTTTAGTTTATACTTTGACATTCTTGAAATTAAAACCTTTGAAATAAGAGGTAAAACTGCTCTACATATTGTGACATATGTTTTAATGGAAAAGAGAACTGAAAAATAATATCCTGTAAAGCAGAAAGACATACAAATGTGCTAAAACTGAAGGAAGGCAGGAAGGAAATTATACCGACACGCTTTATAAACGCGCCTTTAGATTCCCATAGGGCAGTATCGGAGATATAGCAGTGTCGTGCGTTCAAACATATGCCAGCGGGGGGAAAGAATACTTTACAAGCTAATGGTTTATGGCTTCTTCAGTTTCTTTATATCTTCCTCAATCTCTTTCAGGCTTTGCTCTTTTTCGAGCAGATTTTGAGTTGCTTTAAACTTATCGTATTCCAATGCTGATTTTTGCGAAGCTAAATCATGACTGATTTTGCCAGTATGGGTGAGCAATTCGCGGCCATTTAATTGCAGAATGCTATCCAAACGGGCAATCCAGTCGTGCATATACATAGGAGATTGTTGCTGTGCCATAGTTTCGGCAAAGGCCAGGTATTGTTCTACCAGCAATCCAAGGAGTTTTATTTCATGTGATTATTTCTTAATTTTTACGGGTCACATGGAACTCGCCATGAATAACCATCACCCTGTGCAACAATTTATTGGCATGGCTCGTTTCATCCTCTTTCAAATAGTTTTTGGCAATATTTACATCGGATTTAGCGATGGCTTTGGTACCGGTTTTGTCGAATGACTGCATACCGAGCAGGGGTAGTGAAGCATCAACCCGGCGATACACCAATTCGGCTGCCGTATTTTGCGAAATGGCCCAGAGCAGTTTGTTCTGAACGATTTTAAAAAACTCTACCGTTTTTTCGTCCTTTGGGTTATAATCGATGCTGGTGGCGTAAATATCTTTTATTTTCTGATAGAAAAAACGTTCGGATAAGCGGATTTCGCGGATGCGCTGCTGCAGTTCGTTGAAATAATTCAGCGAAGTGCCTGATTTAAAGCGTTCGTCGTTTAAAGCAAAGCCTTTTACGATATATTCTTTCAGTCTTTGAGTTGCCCAGAGGCGAAACTGAGTACCTTGTTGAGATTTTACACGATAACCTACCGAAATAATAACATCGAGGTTATAATATTTTACAGATATTTCCTGCGTTTTTCCTTGTATAGCGCCATGTTGAGTGGTGTGTCGGAAATCCCGACATACCACTTTTTCGTCCAACTCGCCTTCTTTAAAAACATTTTGAATGTGTTCGGTGATGGTATTCCTGGCTTTTCCAAAAAGGATAGCCATTTGCTCCTGTGTGAGCCATACCGTTTCTTCCTCAAGCCGAACATCAACTTTGATGCTGCCTTCCGGATTTTGATAGATGAGTATTTCGCCAATGTTCATTTTGATTTATTGTTATAGTGCTGAAACAGTTTTTGGGAAATTACAGAAAAAGGAATCCCCCTTTGGGTCAATGTCATTTTGTTAAGGATATTTCTTTTGAATATCGAACAAGGAACATCGATTTTTGATTTTCGAAGTTTCGCTAAATCAATGATGTACATCTAAAATCTTAAATCGTTAATCCTTGTTCTTAAATCATTTCTATAAAACCAACCACTTAAAACCCTTACAACTTGTTTAAAACGGATAAGCAGTTTATAAATTATTGTAATAAATATGCTGTTTATGACCCGGTGTCCTATAGGCTGCGGGTCATTAAAATTGGTATTTTTCAATGCTTTTAGTGATGGAAGCAGTAGGAATTTAATCGCAATGCCTATAAACGAATGCAATTCAACTGCTAAATCCATGATTTCCAATTTCAAAAGGGTCTTATTAGTTGTTTCACAAATGTTTTACAAATGTTTCACCATATGCTAAATTGATGCATATTATAATGATGAAAAGTTAGTATTTTTAATTATTTTCGAACATTACATCATATTTCTTTGGAATTCGCTTTTAAATACTATCTTTGCCGCCTCGCAAGGAAGTTCATTGCAAAGCAATTTGGTGAAAAAATTACCGTGGTTTAATCGGTGGACGTAACAGTTCCCAAATTCGTTAAATCCTTTATTCATAAGCGATACAGAGGGAATTTTATGGAGCCCCCTTTCTCCGCCAGTTCTTTTAAAGTTTAAAATTATCGTTTTTTTTGCCTGAAATGTTTGATTTCGAAAAGTTAGAGGTTTACCAACTTATGAAAGAACAGCACAACAAAGTGATGTTGATGCTCAGGCAAGATGACCAGATGGATCGCCAAATCCATGATCATTGGAAGAATGCGATGTTGCTGGCTGTTATGAACCTGGTTCAGGCATCGGCAAGAGTAAACAGTATTGAGAAAAAAGATTTGATTACCCTTTCCAGGGGATATATTTTTGAATGTTCATCCCTGCTTGACCTGGTGAAATCCACCAACGGAATTAAAGCCGTTACTTACCAGGAGTTATATGATAACTACGAGCGGATTTCAAAAATGCTGCTGGGAATGTATAAGAGTTTTAACGGAAAGATTGATTAAATAGTTCGGGGTATAGCCCCGCCACGGCGGGGCACCTGGTTTGGGACCAGTTAAAATCCCAGAAATTATTGACTCGGGGTATAGTCCCGCCACGGCGGGGCACCTGGTTTGGGACCAGGTAAAATCCCAGAAATTATTGACTCGGGGTATAGTCCCGCCACGGCGGGGCACCTGGTTTGGGACCAGGTAAAATCCCAGAAATTATTGACTCGGGGTATAGTCCCGCCACGGCGGGGCACTTGGTTTGGGACCAGGTAAAATCCCAGAAATTATTGACTCGGGGTATAGCGCAGTCCGGTTAGCGCACCTGGTTTGGGACCAGGGGGTCGTAGGTTCGAATCCTACTACCCCGACAAAATGAAAAGCCGTTAATTCGGCTTTTTTCATTTCTTCCTATGGCATATTTCGTTTACATACTTCAAAGTGAAAAAGATGGTAAATATTACATCGGATCCACTCATGATGTTCAGAGTCGATTAGCTTTTCATAATGCAGGACTTCAACGATCTACAAAATCAAGAATTCCTTTCATAATCGTTTATACCGAAGAGTTTACCGATAAACAACAAGCTTTGATCAGAGAGAAACAAATAAAAAGCTACAAAGGTGGGCAAGCATTCAAACGATTAATTACTGCGGTATAGCCCCGCCACGGCGGGGCTCCTGGTTTGGGACCAGGGGGTCGTAGGTTCCCCCGCCAGCGGCGGGGCTACTACCCCGACAAAATGAAAATCCTCTTGCATCGCAAGAGGTTTTTTCATTTCTGGCAATTAATTATTTTTGACCTATAATTTATTCCACTCCTTCTAACCTAATAAATTCCTACATTTGAATTCCCAAAGCTCCTTTTTGGCTTTTAGATTAGTTTAATCCATTTTAAAACAATTTGATATGAAGATCCCTTTACTCAATGTTTTTTTCGCCATGGCAATCGGAATTATTTCACTGGCCGGTTGCAAAAACCAATCCTCAAAAGAAGCAGTTAATCCTAACCTTGTCTCAGCCACCGAAAAGCTTTTTGACTTAACGATGGATGCCAAAGAGCGCGATTCAATGATCACCACGCTCGAAAGCCAGCTGGGCGATTACAAAAAAATCCATAGCCAGGATATCGATAATTCAGTACCTCCGGCAGTCTGGTTTAACCCGGTGCCTGCGGGAGTAGTGTACACCCAGACACAAAAACCAATTGACTGGAACCTTCCGGCCAATGTTGCCATGCCTGCTGAAAAAAACGAGCTTGCCTGGTATTCAGTTGCTGATCTTTCGGTATTGGTACATACCCGTAAAATAAGCTCAGTTGAACTTACCAGGTTTTTCCTAGACCGGCTTAAGAAATATGGCGACACGCTGCATTGTGTAATTACACTTACCGAAGAACTCGCCATGAAACAGGCTCAGAAAGCAGATGCAGACCTGGCACGGGGTATTAACCACGGCCCTTTGCATGGAATTCCCTACGGAATAAAAGACTTGTTTGCTGTTGAAGGGTATAAAACCACCTGGGGAGCAGCACCTTATAAAGACCAGACACGCGTGGGAAACGCCACCGTGGTTAAAAAACTTGAAGAGGCTGGTGCAATTCTGCTTGCAAAATTCTCACTCGGATCACTGGCAATGGATGATGTATGGTTTGGAGGACTTACCCGCAACCCATGGGATTTAAACCAAGGCTCAAGTGGTTCTTCGGCAGGATCGGCAGCTGCCACCGCGGCAGGACTGGTTCCATTTGCCATTGGAACCGAAACATGGGGATCGATTGTTTCGCCCAGCACACGTTGCGGTGTAACAGGTTTGCGTCCAACATACGGACGTGTAAGCCGCACAGGAGCCATGGCGTTAAGTTGGAGCATGGATAAAGTCGGCCCTATCTGCCGCAGTGCTTTCGATTGCGCATTGGTATTCAATTCGCTACTTGGTTCCGATGGTTTCGACCAATCCGTGACTGACTACCCGTTTAACTACAATTCATCCATTGACTTTAAAAAACTGAAAGTCGGATATCTTAAATCACTTTTTGAAAAGGATGACGAGAACCGGGCAAACGATAGTATTTCACTTTCCGAAATCCACAACATGGGAATAAACTTCACTGCTGTTAGCTTACCCGATTCAGCTACTATTCCGGTAAATTCGCTGGCCATTATCCTTGTTGCTGAAGCTGCCGCTGCTTTTGATGACCTTACGCGCACAAATAAAGATGATGAGTTGAACCTACAAGACAAAAATGCCTGGCCGAATATTTTTCGCGCAGCACAGTTTATACCGGCTGTACAGTACATACAGGCAAACCGCTTGCGTTATAAACTCATCCAGGAAATGTATGCCGTAATGAAACAGTATGATGTAATTATCACACCAAGTTTTGCCGGGAATCAATCGCTGCTTACGAACCTGACCGGAAATCCATGTGTAGTTGTTCCTAACGGATTTGATAAAAAAGGCCATCCAACGAGCATCAGTTTTATCGGCAACCTCTATGATGAGGCAGTGTTGCTGGCTTTTGCAAAAATGTACCAGGATGCAACAGATCATGATAACCAGCAGCCTCCACTTTTTAAATGATTTGCAGTGTTACTGTGTTACAGTGTTACAGGTTCAGGATTCATGACTTTTAGATCACAACATTTGAATAACAACCAGCCTTAGGCATGTTTGAACGTACAGCATTTGAACGCCAAAGGCATTTCCTGCCTGACTGCATCAGCAGGCAGGGAATTTTGAAGCTTGAACATTTGAACGAACAGTATTTAAACACTGGAGGCATTTGAACCCTTGAATACTTTTCCGTTTATCAGATGATTACCGTATTACTCAACCCAAAAACCCCGCATATGCAGGGTTTTTTTTATTTATCATACTAATTATTGCAATCAATAAGGGATAACTCTTAATAAAGATCGTGCAAATGTGTAGCCACAAGCAGCTACTATATTCACTAAGTTACTGAATAACAGAACGTAAACTGTGACCGGAAATTACCTGCTAAAAAGTTCTATCCGTTGCTAACCTTATATAAAGGCAAAGCTTCTTCGTGATGTTCCATTTTGTCAAAGTATTCTGACAATGTACCCAGCAATTGCTCCTTGCGAATTGGTTTTGCAAGGTATCCTGTGCAACCAGATGCATAGCATTTTTTCACATCGTCAGGGAGCACAAATGCTGTTTGAGCAATGATAGGCAAACCTGGCCTGAGGCTTGAAATAAGTCCTGAGGCTTCATATCCATTCATTATTGGCATGTGCATATCCATCAGTACGATGTCGATGTCATGATTAGTTTTAACATGCTCAACGGCTTCGCGGCCATTTTGAGCCCACAGAATTTTTACTCCGGTTTTGCGAAGTACTGCTTCTATGTAGAGGAAGCTGAAATCAATATCCTCAGCTATCAGGATTGTACGCTCTCTAAAATCGAAAGGATAAGAGCTGTTGGCGACTTTTAATTTAGTTGTTTCCATAGTATTGCTTACAATGTTAGTTTTTATAGTAAATACGAAGAGTGATCCTTGATCAGGAATTGATTCGACCCACAGATGACCGCCGAGTATTTCGACCAGTGCTTTTGATATGGCCAGACCAAGTCCAAAACCTACTATTGGTTTAGAATTAAATGATTCAATTTGGTGAAATCTATCGAAAATAGATTGTTGATTTTTATAGGGGATACCTATCCCGGTGTCTTTTACCCAAAAGAGCATTTCGCTGTCCGAAAAATCAGCCCCGATCTCAATTCTGCCCTTAACTGTGAATTTAATGGCATTAGTGATCAGATTTACAAGTATTTGCCTCAGCCGGTTAGGATCTGATTCAATTTCCTGATCCTGAAAAGAAGTATTTCTGGGGAAAATGATACTAACTTCCTGAGACTTGCCATTGGCAAGATTTCCGAACTGATGTTTGAGTTCATCCATCAAGTTGGAAGGAACAAACTTACGGTTTGAAATTTCGAGTAAGCCTGATTCGAGTTTTGAGATGTCAATCAGATCGCTGAGTAATGTAATTAATGCATTCCCGTTATTCTGAATGATATTCAGATACCTCTCGCGTTCAGCATCCGTAAGATTATTGTCGGCAAGTAATTCGGAAAATCCAATAATTCCATTGAGAGGCGATCGGATTTCGTGTGACATATTAGCCAGGAAGGCAGTTTTGTTTTTATTGGCAGTTTCTGCTTCGATAACTGCTGTTTCAGCAATATGCAGCGACTGTTTTTCGTCAGTAATATCATAAGCGGTAGCAAAATTCCGTACAGGATAGATTCCGTTTTCATGCCGTCTGATAATGCTAACCCTGAAATACCTTGTCTCTCCGGTATCACTTATGCAACAAACGTCCTTGCTAAATTTACCTGTTTCTGAATAGGCCTTTAGTGACAACCTGATTGCATTACGGTCTTTTTTGGTAACCGACTTCATCAATAATCCAGGTTTGCTGATAATTTGACCCAAAGGAAACGAAAGATTATTACGGCAACTATTATTCAAATATATAATTCCTTTATCGTCCCAAATCCAGTGTAAGGTATCAACATTCTCAATCGAATCAAAAAACAAGGAATCCAGAGATGGTTCGGTGTTCTTAAGGTTATCTTCCTGTCGAATGTGGAAAATATTCACACCATCCGGATTAAATTCGTTTCCCTTGGTAGCAGCGCTGTAGGCAACGATATTTTTATCATTTCGTGTAATTATGCCGATACCTTGTGCTTGCGGGATTTCTTCTGTTGTTATCCGGCTCAGCATGGTATAATTTATTAATGAATTAGGACGGATCAGTGAAGCAAAATCTTTGCCAAAAATGTCCAAAGGCTGAAATTCGGTGATTTTAAAGAATGCTTTATTGGCAAACATTATGCAACCTGATGATATCATTATGATACCCTGTTCATTAGTTGGTTTCATTTGGGGAATTGGGTCAGGAGCAATGTTCTTTTTCAGACTATTCTTAGTAGTGCTTAATGCCTGGGCTGCCAGGTAAACAATTCCGCTTCCATCTGTTGGCTGAAGATAATTTAAACTAAACTCATGTATGCTATTCTTACCGGTAAAACCAGGTTTCAATAAACCGGATATTAAAAGAATAATAGCTGATAAAAATACAAGTTGAACAATAACAGGTATTTCAGAACCTATTGTAAGTGCATAATATACAAAGCTTGATAGTGGGAGGAGCAGGATTCCGGAAAACCCGTCTGTTACCTGAATGATGATAAAAATAATAATCAGGAATAGAGTTCCAGATCTTAGATATTTACTTCTAGTTTTCAAAGTAGTACAAGTTAGTGTAGTTGAGTGAGTGCGTTAGTTTACGAGTTGAAAAGTCAAAAGAGCGAGTGTAATCAGAATCATTTAGTAGTTTATTACTCTTTACAGAAAAAGTAATAAGCATATTGATAAAATAATTAGAAATATTATTATCCTGATTAAATCATACTTTACAATTCTAAATGCCAAAGCCCAGTCAATCCATACCTGAGTTAATTCTGCCACAGCGTTACATTAAAGGAAAAGATAAGAAATGTTTTTATATCTTTGCACCCGTTCAGGGCCTCGTAGCTCAGTGGATAGAGCAGCAGCCTTCTAAGCTGCGGGTCATAGGTTCGAATCCTATCGGGGTCACTCATATAAAAAAATCTGCTTTAGAGCGGATTTTTTTTTAAATCCTGGTTAATGAAATTTAACACATTAATTCCATAAAATAATTGCTTTCCTAAAACCTCCATGCTCTATCTTTGTTCTATCAGGTAAACTAATTAAACTAATAACGTTGAAAAAAGAAGTATTTGCTGTTACAGGAATGATGTGTGCCGTTTGTGCAGGAAGCGTGGAAAGCATGATTGCCTCACTTCCAGGCGTTACCAATGCATCAGTAAACTATGCCGGAGCTAATGTACATGTTGCTTACGACCCTGGTGTAATAACTCCCCCTGAATTTGCCAAAGCAGTTGAATCCATAGGATACGGACTGATCATTGAAGAGGAAAACCTCAATGAAAAGCTGGCAGAAATAGAATTCAAGCACTTTCACGAACTAAAGCGAAAACTATGGATAGCAGGCATTTTCACCGTACCCGTATTTGTATTATCCATGTTTCATATTTTCCACCTGGAGTATAAGAACTGGATTCTACTGGCTTTGTCAATTCCGGTTATCGTATTTTCAGGTTCTGAATTTTATCTTAATGCATGGAAGCAGGCACATCACCGGATGGTAAACATGGACACGCTGGTAGCTCTCAGTACAGGTGTTGCCTTTATTTTCAGCTTTCTAAATACAATTCTTCCCGGCATATTTCTGCGGGCTGGATTACAGCCACATGTATATTACGAGTCAGCAACCGTGATCATTGCTTTTATTCTTACAGGAAAATTCCTTGAAGAACGTTCTAAAAGCAAGGCCTCGTCGGTAATCCGCAGCCTGATGGGATTACAGCCTAAAAGCCTTACTGTAACCCGCGAGGGGGCAGAAATGGAATTGCCTCTGGCAATGGTTGCTCCCGGCGACCACGTTATGGTGCGACCCGGTGACCGCATTCCTGTGGATGGTGTTGTCGAAAGCGGTGATTCCTACATCGACGAAAGCATGATTTCGGGTGAGCCTCTGCCAGTATTTAAAACCAACGGAACAAATGTTTTTGCGGGAACGCTCAATACGAATGGCAATCTGATGATAACTGCCTCCAAAACAGGTAAAAACACACTGCTGGCAGGCATAATTGCCATGGTTCAGGAAGCACAGTCTGCCAAACCACCCATTCAGAAACTGGCGGATAAGATTGCTTCAGTTTTTGTCCCCGTTGTTCTGGCGATCGCCGTTATCACATTTATTATATGGTGGATTTTTGGACCTCAGCCTTCAGTTACTTTCGCGTTCCTGACTACGATCAGCGTTTTGATTATTGCATGTCCCTGCGCTCTTGGACTTGCAACGCCCACAGCACTTATGGCAGGCATTGGAAGAGGCGCCTCACAGGGAATCCTGATCCGCAATGCTTCAACCCTCGAAACTGCCTGTAAAATAAACGCTGTAATTTTTGATAAAACCGGAACCCTAACAACCGGGAATCCTTCTGTAACAAAAAGTGCCTGGTTTAGTGAGGATGAAACGATGAAACAGCTCCTGTATTCGCTCGAAAAACGATCAGGACATCCCCTGGCTTATGCCATCGCCGCTCTATTTGGCGACCTTCCCTTACTTGCTGTTGATAACTTCGAAGATATCCCTGGAAAGGGCGTTAAAGCTTTATATCTTGACACCTTCTGCCTGGTTGGGAATAAAGCACTTATGGACGATAATGGCATTTTACTTCCTGAAGGATCTGAAGATGAGAATTCGGTATTTTTTGCAGTCAATAACGTAATCATAGCCAGTTTTTCCATTGAAGATACAGTAAGAGAAAGCGCTTTGGAAGCTATAAATAAGCTAGAAAAAGCAGGAATAGAAGTCTTTATGCTTACAGGTGATAAAGAAGCCACCGCAGCTGCAATGGCCAAGAAAGTGAGTATCAAGAATTATTTTGCCGGTGTGCTTCCTGCTGATAAGAACCGCTTTGTTAAAGATTTGCAGCAAAAAGGGTATAAAGTTGCCATGGTAGGCGACGGAATAAATGATTCGGCTGCCATGGCCGAAGCCGACCTGGGAATTGCTATGTCAACCGGATCAGACATTGCAATAGATAGTGCAGGTATTATTTTAATGAATGGCGATTTGCGAGCCGTCGCACAAGCTATCCGCTTGTCAAAATATACAGTGCGGATTATCAGGCAGAATTTTTTCTGGGCATTCTTCTACAACGTTATTGCCATACCAATTGCAGCCGGGGCGCTTTATCCAGCAACAGGATTCTTATTAAGTCCTATGATTGCCGGTGCAGCCATGGCAATGAGTTCGGTTACGGTCGTAACGAACAGTTTAAGGTTGAAACGGATTGATCTGAATAGTTAATGGTTAATAGAAAATAGGTAATGGTCATCCAGTTGTGATTAATTCATCATTCGTAGTTATTCAATGATAATTCGGTAGTCATTAGCTAATCAAACAATTGTCAATTGGTTATAATGTCATAGAAACGTTGAACCGTAACTTTTCTTTTTTATGTAATATGCAAACCGAGCAAGGCAATTAGGTCAGAAGTTTTGCTTGTCACCTCAGAATTGTGCCAGGTATCATTGATTTTAACTTTACGTACTTCGGTCAGGATTTGCAAAATATCAATTGGGGAGTACTTATGGTTTAGTTCGTTTTTCAGCAATAGATGGCAAACTATATAGTACCAATGCAGTGCAATGTAGTTTATAAACATCCATCCTTCTAAAGCCTGTTCATTCTGCATGTAGGTTCTGTCAGCTTCCACAACATTTTTTAAAGTGTCTATCATTTGCTCAATTTCACCGCGACTTTTATAGTCTGAATATACGTCATTAGGTTCTTTCATAACGTTAGTAAGCAAGGCAATGGTTCCAAAGCTGTATTGCTTTTCATAAAACTTTTCAATTGTGTATTCTTCCGGACAAGAGTCAGCTCTTTCAAGGAAGTCCTTTTCTTCGGTTGTCTTAAGTTCCTGATCAAGAAACACAATAACCTTGCGCCCTTCTTCATAAATAGAATAATACCATATTATCCACTTTTCGAATTTAAAAAAGCCGTCTAAGGCTTTCTTGTTTCCATCTTCAAGAGGTGTATAGTTTATTGGCAGGCTATCCCTTCTTGATGGAAGAATATATTGCAGTCCCTCGTCTGTAAGTTGCAGTACATTCTTTTCCGAATAAAACCCCTTGTCTGCAATTATCACCGCATCTTTAACGCCACTTTCTTCAAGGCATAGTTTGAATGATTTTACATCCTTTATATTTCCTGGTGTAATACGATAATAAATGGGCAATTGCTGATCAACTGAAAATACAAACATCGGGTTGATCAAAGAATTAAATGTTCCCTTTTTGCTTTTCCCCAGTTTGTTGATATCCATCTCATGCGAGCAGGATGTTAAGTCGGTTCCGTCAAACAAAATACAGTCGCTGGCCTTGTTGAACTCTTTGAAAAATGAAACAATAGATGTTCGGTTATACCCAAGTTCCCTGAGTACGCCACCTAAATCTTTGTCAGAGAGCGTTACCTCTTTATAGGATTCGGACATATAGCTGTGATAAAAATGAAAGGCCATGTTTTTAAGGGGTGACTGGTATAGCATCCGTCCGTAGGCAAGTGCTATTATGGTTTGCAATTGAAGGGGAAAATGTTTTTTCAGCAAGGTGGTATAATTGTTTAAACCTCATCAATCAAGACTGTAACGCCTAGCTCTTTGACAGTTACTTTTGATATTGATACTTCCTTTTTTCGAAGGCGATCCTTGTCCGAGATAATAAACTCATCCTGCTCCGTTATCTTTCCTAAGAGTTTACCTGTAATCTTTTTAGACCGTTTTTTCTCGGGATCCCACTTGCTATGTACTTCATAAAGATAATAGTGCCCTTTCAGAAGTCTAAGCTCCATCCCTTTCTGCTTGTGATTTAAAGCCCATTCAGGATGATTTATCATAACATTAGGTATTTACGTAATATTTAAACTACAACAAAAAACCCGGCAAGTCAAACTTGACGGGTATTCTGTAATAACTATTACGTATTGTTGAAAAATTACGGATTAAAGGATCTTATTACTGCAAACCACCATGTATTACGTATGCAACTTGATTCGTTTGTCAGATTTGCCGAAGAAGATCATCCTGAATTGTACCACGGTTATATGTTCCTGCGTAAACGAAAGTCGGCTAAAACAAAAACAGGAACAATGGAAGCCGATCCGGTTGAAATTACAGGAACAGTAACAGATAGTGTTACAGGATTTCCTATTGCCAACGCCACCATCAATATTGTCGATTATGATCTGATTGCAACCACCGATGCTGATGGCTGTTACATACTTGATGAACTCGAAGCCGGTACATATTTTGTACATTGTTATGCTAACAATTACCAGGTTCCTGAAGCAATTTCACTTACTGCTGTTGCGGGCGAAAGCCTGGTGGTTGACTTTCTCTTGTCGCCTGCTATCACCGAAGAACCTGCCATGTCGTAAAACTTCACATCATCTGTTCCCTGATCATAACCACCCCTGGCAGTTATTTTGTCGGGGTTGGTAAGTTGAAGAGCTCCGGACATTCATCCTGTCCATCAATCTTATGGCTTGACATATATATTATTATTGCTTTTTTGAAGGAACTAAGTATATCATAATTAGCAACCGGCTGTACAATATTTTTCGTCCAATTCCGCACTACATATCATCGAAAATTCTTCTTTATTTATCCAATAAGTATTTTACTTTTGCACAGGATATGAAACCACCATCATATCGAATTCCATATGCATTATTATATTGGCATCGACGACACTGATAACCTCGAAAGCAGGGGAACCGGCCACCGTGCCCGGCAACTGGGCACCATGCTTGAAGAAGCAGGAATTGCCAGGCTGATTTGCATTACACGTCACCAATTGCTTGTTCATAAGGATATTCCATATACTTCACATAACAGTTCGGCCTGCCTGCTGATGGATTCCGAACCAGGTAAAGAAGCTGAACTTTCCACTTTTTGCCGCGATTTCCTGCTCAGGGAATCGGCTCCGGGTTCCGATGCCGGTTTATGCATTGCTGCGGCAACTGCAATAAATCATGGTATTGAAAACTGGGGGAAGAATGCAAAAAGGATAGTTCTCAATAAAACGCTGGCGCATGAACTGGCAAGCCTGAACAATATCTTTCTTGAAGGTCTTACCGGTGAAAAGATTGGTGTTATAGGATCGCTGGCAGCAGTAGGTCTTCGACATGCAGGTAATGATGGCCGGGTACTTTGGTTACCTTTGCTGAGAGAAACTGAAGGTATTTTCACTTCGGCAGAATTAAAAAACCGGTTAACTGTTGACAGGATTACCACGAAAGAAGGAACAGAAATCCATAATGACGATACAATTAAGGCAGACAACTGGATCAGGCCGGTGATGCGTGATAATAAAATTACATTGATTGTTGAAAAAACTGATGATCATGGACAATACCAATGGCAACATGTACCAAAAGAATACATCAAAAGCATTTCAAATTGAAAGCACTAATGACCTTCTCAAAATAGGTCTTTTACTGCTTCTGGGCTTTTTCGCAGTTGTGCTTCGCGAACGCATTAATATTCCATTGAAAATTCCAGGACATCATGGCCTGGAGTTTATGCTTTTGTTTATGGCAGGCAAAACCCTGAGCCGCCAACGGTACGCCATGTCAATTTCATCCATTGGTGCTTCAGCTTCTGCATTTTTACCTATATTCCATTTCGGTAATGCTTTTATGCCTTTTACTTTCCTGCTGCCAGGTATTATTGGTGACCTTATTATAAACAGAACAGGGAAATCAAATTACTTTTATGCCGCTATTGCCGGAGGATTAGCTTATTCATCCATTCCGTTAAGCAGGCAGATCATCATGATGACAACCGGTATTCCCTTTGGTTCGTTGCTTACCGGATTAATGTATCCTTTTGCACTTCATTTTATTTTCGGAGCATTGGGAGCCCTTGCAGGGGCAGGTATTTTCGGCAGGTTTGCAAAATAATTTATAAAACAAAATCCTTACAGCAAACAAGAATGCCTTCGTTATGATTATGAATTCATATCCTTTAGTTCGCTATTACAAAATCAGCATCTTTACCTTAGTTCTGTTGCTGGCAGTATCAGCATGCAAAGAGGAAACTGACCAGCAGCCTCCATCAATTCAGCTTATTACCGAAAGTGGATTTACTTCTGACTCTACCGTGGTTCCTATAGGTTTTCCATTCAAAATCGGAATAAATGCAGGCAAGGGAGATGCGGCAATTACCAACCTGGTTGTTACGCTTACTACCGAAAACGGCATGGAAACTGCACTCGACAGCGGAATGTATTCGGATGATTTCAGGTACACACGGAGCATTTCTTACGGAGCTTCAAATTTTGAAAAATGGTCGTTTATGCTCCGTGATAAAAACGGGAAATCAGCAACCACTTCAGTAACTATCTTTAAAGATGAAACATCAGCATTCGGACCGATAACAACTTATTCATCTGTAAAATTGTCAGCACAGGACGATGTTACCGGGAATTCCTTTTTCTCAGTAGCAAAGGGTGATTTATATTCGCAGCAAAATGCTGAAGCAAATCAATCAGATATTAACCTCATTACTTATTTCGGAGATCTGCTGTCACCTTCAACTGAATTCACCTTATCGTCGCCGGGCGAAAGTGATGTTGCTACATTTTATCCTACAATCGCAAACTGGGCATCCCCCCGAAACGAAACTCGCTATAAAGCCGACAGTCTCAGTATTTCACAGGCTGCATTTGATGCCGCATTTAACGACAGCCTGATCATCACCAATTACACCTCCGCCACAATCGGAAAGCGGAAATTCAAAATAGTTCGTGCAGGGTATGTAATCCCTTTCGAGGTTACTATCGGGCCGGCAGCCGGCAAAAGAGGCCTTATCCGGATAAAATCGATAGAAGAAGGAACCGGCGGACATATTATAGCCGATATAAAAGTTCAGAAATAAACTTCATGAAACAATTGAAAATAATTACTTTTTTTGTTTTGCTTTTTCCGGGATACCTATATTCACAGGATATCAGAGGATTTATTCTTGAATTAAAAACTGAGAAACCTGTTGCCAATGCCAATATTTTTATTTCGGGAACAAGCCTGGGAACGGTTTCAGGAGAGGATGGAAGCTTTTTGCTTCATACTAATAAAACGGACCGTGTGGCCATTGTTGTTTCTCATATCGGCTATTCAACTGTTGTTAAGACTGTATACGTTCCAGCTGAGGGGGTCCAAGAACTTTTCGTTATACTTAATCCTAAAGCATCTGAAATAGCTGAAACCGTTATTACAGCTACCCGGACTAAGAAAAACGTTAAGGAACTTCCGGCTTCAGTGCGGCTGATAACCTCGGAACAGATAAAGGAAATGCCGGCTGCCGCCATTGACGATCTTTTACGAACAGAAGCCTCAATAAATGTTGATAGGAAAAATGGCATTTTTTCGAAAAATGCATCTATTAATATGCGTGGTCTTAACAGTTCGGCCCGCACACTGGTAATGATGGATGGTGTTCCACTGAACAAAGCCGACGGCGGTGGTGTAAACTGGAACCGTATAAATACCGAAAGTATCGACAGGATTGAAATTATAAAAGGACCTGGTTCAGCCATGTATGGCGGCAATGCTATGGGTGGTGTTATAAATATAATAACAAAAGACATCCAGGCTGTACCGACAGGCAGCATCAAAGTTTCGCTGGGTTCGTGCAATACACAGGGCGTGCAGGCATTCCTTAGCAATCGTTCCAAAAAAATGCCGAAACTGGGCTGGAGCATGAATTCGTTTTACAGGCGTGGCGACGGATATGTTATTTCACCAAAGGAATCGCGCGACAGCACAGACGTAAAAGCATATTTATGGGAATACAATGTAGGCGGAAAACTGGCTTACTATTTCAACGACAGCAGCCGGCTGGAAATCGGGTACAATTATTTTGATGACAAAACCGGTGATGGAACCCGGGTGTATGATCCTGAAGGCGGATATTACAAGTACCGGACAAATCATGCCTATGCAACCTATCATGGGTACATAGGTAAAACACACATTACAGCCAACGCGTATATGCAGCTCGAAAACTACATGAATCAGAAAGAGCAACTCAAAACTGAAAAAACTCCTCCATACGCTATCACTCAATACGTATTATACCTCACTGATTCTCACCGTAACGACGGTGGAATCTGGCTTTCGGCTACCACCAAAGCTGGTGCCAATCATAAATTCACTTATGGTTCCGATATAAGGTTAAGCGGAGCCGATGCATCAGATATTTATTTTACCTCCACAGATACCATCACCAACAGGGGAAAAATGAACGCATTTGCTGTTTTTGTACAGGATGAGTTTAGTATGATGAATAACCGCCTGAAAATTGTGGCTGGCGCAAGAGCCGATGCTGTTTTCTTCAGGGATGCAGCATTTATAATCTTAGCTCCGTCAGTGACAAATAGTTACATGATGGAATATACAGGGAATTATAAAAACAAAAACTGGCTTGCGATTAGTCCAAAACTTGGTGCCCGTTATGATCTGAAGCATTCCAATTCAGTTTATTTAAATTATGCTGTAGGTTTCAGGCCAGGAACACTGGATGATATGTGCCGAAGCGGAAGTATTTCGAAAGGATTTAAAATGGCTAACCCTGAGTTGGAGCCGGAACATCTGAATAACTTTGAAGCTGGCGGTTCGTTTATCATCAACAGATACCTGCGGTTTGAGCCATCGGTTTATTATTCGGTGGGCAACCAGTTTCAATATTTTGTCGGAACAGGCGACACCGTTTACTCCACAACAAGTCCGAAAGCAATCCTTAAACGCGAAAATGTAAGCAAAGCTGCTGTAACCGGAGCAGAGGCTACTTTGAGAACTTATCCGGTAAAATCGCTTGAACTTACTTTCACCTATGCCTACAATCATTCGGTGATCAAATCATTTGATACAATACGATTCGTTGCAAAGGATCTTTCAGGCAAATTCCTGATGGAAGTTCCGAAAAACCGATTCACCACCATGCTGAACTGGAAAAACAAGTATTTCAACACCATGCTTGCTTTCGAATACACCGGTCCTTTATATAACGATGACGAAAACCTGGTAGAGATGCCGGCCTATTACCGGCTGGATGCGAAAATATCACGTGTATTTACCCGCAGGTATTTTGTTTCGGCCACTATTCAAAACCTGACAAACAATATTTATACTGATAACAAAGGCAACCTTGGAATTAGCCGTTTTTTCATGCTTGATGTAGGTTACCGTTTCTGAAATAATTCAAAATCAATCAATAAATAATTTAAAACCAATCCTATGATGAAAAAACTACTCTTATTAATGATGTTACTTCCTGTTATTCAATTAGCCCTGGCACAGGATACAATTGTAAAATGGACTTTCCCAAACAATAAGTTAAGCGACACAGTGCAGAATGGCACCAATCCGCTGAATCTGACTTCTACGCTTCGCATCGAAGGAGCAGGGCCTATTTCAATGAAAAACGGAGCGTCCGACTACGCTGCACAAGCCACCAACTGGGATAATGGAATGAATTCCAAATACTGGTATATCAGTTTTTTAACCACTGGTTACGGGCAAGTTCAAATTTCGTCGAAACAAAGCGCCGGAGGAACCAATGGAGGTCCAGTTGACTTTATGATGCAATACAAAATCGGCAGTGTGGGAACGTGGACTGATTTAACAACTGATACTATCAAACTGGCTAATAACTGGACTTCAGGCATTATATCAAATCTTGATCTTCCGGTTGATTGCCAGGACCAGTCAGATCTTGTATATATCCGCTGGATTATGGCTTCAAACAAGGATGTTTCTTTACCTGCTATTACAGCAGCCGGCGTTTCGAAAATTGACGATATTATAGTAACCGGAATGCCTAATACAAGTATTTATGATAATCAGGAAGTAAAAAGCCTGAGGAGTTTCCCGAATCCTTCTTCATCCTCTTTCTCCATTTCCTCGGGAAAGAAAACTTCCTTAATAGAAATTTATAACTCCAACGGTCAATTGGTTTATAAAATAATACCTGATAATGAATGGCTTACAATTGATGCATCTTTACCCGCTGGGTTGTATTTCGTTAAAGCCATTACAAATGGTAATGTGAACCTTATTAAACATATTATCCGATAGGAGAACGCAAATATTCAATCAAAAGCCGGTGAGGAAAGCCCTTTTACCGGCTTTTTAATTTCCCGCCGGGAATTTTATGTTTAAACTTATCATTGAAATATCAAACAAAATTCATTCAATCCTGTTTGTAATCAAAGCTTTTGTACTTTTAACATTGAAATCATTAAATTAAACATACACTGCAATGAAACTTCTCGGCCTCTCACCCATGTTATGGACAAAACACCTTAACCTTACCGTTGGGTTTTATACCAACATTTTAAAATTTAAGTGTGACGAACTGAACGAGAAACTGGGCTGGGCTTCGCTAAGCCGCGATAATGTACAGGTTATGCTTGCAGTTCCGAAGCAACATCCCGAATTCAAAGAAGCACAGTTTACAGGGACTATCTATATTCATACCGATGATGTGGAAAAGGCGTGGAAAGAACTAAAGGATAAAGTTGAAATCGTTTACCCTATAGATAACTTTGAAACAGGAATGCGCGAATTTGCTATTTACGATAACAATAAATATATTATTCAGTTCGGACAGGAGATTGATATGAGTAAACTCAAGTAAGATTTATCAATACATCATAAACGGGTTTTATGCCATTTTTTCAAATTTACCTTTATGCTCTGCTTGCCATTATTTTAATGATGACATTACTCTGGCTTACAAGCATAATGATCAAAAATGTGAGCATTGTTGACCTTTTCTGGGGCATTGGATTTGTGGTAGCCAGCGTGGTTTACTTCATTTACACTGAAGGTTTCGAAATACGCAAAATCCTTTTAATGACAATGGTTACGATTTGGGGATTACGCCTTTCCATTTACCTGGCGTGGCGTAACCTGGGCAAAGGTGAGGATTTCCGCTACCAAAAATTCAGGAAAGATTTTGGAGAACACCGCTACTGGTGGTACAGTTTTTTCTCGGTTTTCCTGTTGCAGGGTGTGCTGATGTGGCTTATTTCAGTTCCATTGCTTGGGGCACAATTTTATACTGGCACCCATTTAGGCATCCTGGATTATATCGGTATTATTTTTTGGATAATCGGAATGGTGTTCGAAGCAGGCGGCGATTTTCAACTTGCACGGTTTAAGGCTGATCCGTCCAATAAAGGCAAAGTGCTGAACACCGGGTTATGGCATTACACACGTCATCCCAATTATTTTGGCGATGCTGCCGTTTGGTTAGGCTATGGTTTTATTTGCCTTTCGGCAGGGAGTTATATTCCGGTATTAGGAACAGTTTTAATGACTGCATTGATAATCAAAGTTTCAGGTGTTGCATTGCTGGAAAAAACATTGAAAGAAACAAAACCGCAGTACAAGGAATATATTGAAAAGACGAGTGCTTTTATACCATGGTTCCCGAAAAAATAAAGAATGTTGGATGTTGGATTGCGGATTGCGGATGTTTATGATGATTTAGCTCTACTCTTTACAACTTATAACGCATAACACATAACACAGACTCAAACACATGTTTATCCTCAATAACATCTGGCTTATCCTTTTTATCTCCTGGGGAATACCCCTGGCTTTTTACCGGAGCAAATTCCGGAAAATCGTATATCAAACCGATAGCTGGACGATAAATATCAAACCCTTGTTCGGGAAAGAACTGAAAGCTCTATTTGGAAACCTTTATCCTGGCAATATGAATTACATGAAATTCAGAAACTTCTATCGTTTCTACCTCATCATTTACCTGCTTTTATTCACATCTTATCTAACATTAAGTCAAAACAAACCCATGAACGATATTAAAACCGGAAGTACTATACCGGAATTTTCCTTGCCTGATCAAAACGGAAACATGTTTGACATCAGCTCAGTTGTCGGCAAAAAGAACCTCGTAATTTATTTTTATCCAAAGGACGACAGTCCGGGATGTACAAAAGAAGCCTGCTCATTCCGCGACCAGTTTGAAGTGTTTAATGAAGCTGATGCAGTGATCATTGGCATTAGCGGACAATCGGTCGAAAGCCATATGGAATTTACCAAAAAATACAGGCTAACATTTACATTGTTAAGCGACGAGGGGAATAAAATCAGGAAGCTTTTTGGTGTGCCCACCAATTTTTTAGGCTTATTACCGGGTCGTGTGACCTATATTGCAGATAAAACCGGGAAAGTGATCTATATTTTCAATTCGCAAACAAACGCGACAAAGCATGTGGATGAAGCGTTGAGAATACTGAAGGAATTAAAATAACCAATTATGAAAGCAAATCAAGCAGTCAGGCTGGTTGTCTCGCTCATTTTACCTCTTGGGGTTGGAGCCATCGCCGGGATATTTACGGCCAAGGCAATTCCGGGATGGTATGCCACGCTCAACCAGCCATTGTTCAACCCACCGAATTGGGTTTTCGGGCCGGTATGGACAA
This sequence comes from Lentimicrobiaceae bacterium, assembly GCA_041660125.1. Classification (GTDB taxonomy): domain Bacteria; phylum Bacteroidota; class Bacteroidia; order Bacteroidales; family UBA4417; genus UBA4417. Next base: position 23,724 of record JBAZWY010000012.1, on the reverse strand, counting down.
CTCTTTACATCCTTATGGGCATTTCCTTATTCCTGATCTGGAGACTTGAACCAGGGGAAAAACGAAATCAGGCAATCCTGGTTTTTACGGGGCAATTGCTTTTAAATTTTTGCTGGAGCTTTTTCTTTTTCCATTTCAAAATGATAGGCGTTGCTTTGATAGATATTCTTGCCTTGTGGATTATGATAGTCATAATGCTTACCCGTTTTTACAAATTAAAACCGCTGGCAGCATATATCAATATTCCATATTTATTATGGGTTACATTTGCTACTGCTCTTAATGCTGGATATTTTTGGCTAAACAGGTAATAATCACAGATAAATAATTAATTAGACCCGGTTCGGCCGGGTTTTTTATTTATGGAAAAGAGGCCCTTTCATTAAAAAAATAATTCTACCAGCCTGTTAAACATTTTTCATATCAATATTGTTATATACGTCTTAATCAATTGCCTTGTGACGCTGATCTGTTAACACAAGCTCACGATTTAACGCCGATTTCATTTCTTCAACTGCCGACACTGGTGATCCTCCTGAATACAAACCCTTGTAAGGAATCTATAACACATTAACTTATCTCACTTTAGAATCATCAAAATGAAACGAAGCCATTTTTTACTCTCAACACTTGCAATTTTCCCATTGAGTGTTTTCCCTAAAATAAAAACAGATTTTCGTGTGAATACAGATAAAGGATTTAAAATTAATGCCGGTGAAGGCCGTATTCATGGTCACATCAAATTAAAAGGGGTAAACGCTAATATACTTGATGTAAAAGTATCAGGAAGCGATACAAATGGAGCACTGGCAATATTTGAACAGACTTCGCTTTCACAAGGGAAGGGAACACCTTTGCATTTCCATTACTCGCAGGATGAAATTTTTCATGTAACTGAAGGCTCATATTATTTTCAGGTGGGTGACGAAAAATACAGTTTAACAAAAGGAGACAGTATATTTTTACCTCGTTTGGTTCCTCATGCCTGGACACAGGTTTCAGAAACAGGAAAAATGACAGTTATTTTACAGCCTGCAGGAAAACTGGAAAACTTTTTTGTAACTGTGGCTGGTTTGGACCACGAACCAACAACGGAAGAAATGAAAGCTATTTTTGCTGACAACGATATGCAGGTTATCGGACCATCCTTAAAAATTGATTAACAACATGTTATTGTCCTGTTTTTCTAAATGCATAAATATGTAATGAAAAGATAAATTCATAACAGGAAAAATAAATTATAAAGGCAAGTACAAAATGAAAAAAGTTTCTACCCTCGACAAGAATTGCGGACTCATTCGATATAGAAAGGCAATGTTCACATTTCTTTTGCTTTTATGCATTGTCATTACAAATTTACATGCACAAAAAATCTATTTTCAATTTTCTAATTCCACCTATTCTCAATATTTCCTGAGTGATATTCATACTATTACTTTTACGGCAAGTGATATGAACTTAAACATGGCAGACGGTTCAATCGTTGCTTTACCTCTTAACACTATAAGCAACTTCAACTATACAGGTTTCAGCGTGAATACAGGTATTACAGGACTTACCAGGGGAAGCGGCATTTCGGTTTATCCAAATCCAGGCAACGGAACAATTACAATACATTACAATGCGCCATCACCAGGAAATGTTTCTATAGACTTTTTGTCGAGCAGCGGAGAAATCCTGAATACCGTTACCCGGCAAAGTAAGGAAGGCAATAATGAAATTCCCCTGATCGCAAAAGATTTTGCCGGACAGGATTTGCCGCCAGGAATTTACCTGTGCAGGATCAGGAATTCTGAAAATTCATCAGTCACAAAAATCATCATTTCTAAATAATCATAAGCCATGAAACAACTTATAACAGTCTCCATATTTGTAGTATTAAGCAGTTTTTTATACAGCCAGAATGTGATGAATATATACCAATGTAACGGCGGCGTATTACAAATTCCTGTTGCTTGTGTTGATAGCATTACGTATTCTACTTACAGCCTGCCAACGTTAACCACTGAAGAAGCGACAATTATTGGTTCGGCAACTGCCACCTGTGGAGGCAATATTTCGAGTGATGGAGGATCGGTGGTAACCTCCCGGGGAGTTTGCTGGAGTACTTCCCAAAATCCTGAATTTAACGATAGTGCTACTTCAAACGGCACCGGCAGTGGTCCATTTGTGAGTTCAATAACTGGTTTATCAGCAAAAACCACCTATTATGTTCGTGCTTACGCAACCAATATCCTGGGAACTGCTTATGGGAATGAAATAAGCTTTACAACAAAAGTAGCCTATGCAATCGGGGATACCGGTCCGGCCGGAGGACTTGTGTTTTACCTGGATGGTAATGGAGGCGGACTGGAAGCCGCACCTAAATCCACCGAATGGTCTGCAAATCAATGGGGATGCATAAATGTTGTTATAGGAACAAAAGGCACCGGCATAGGTTCCGGCCAGGCAAATACAACTGCAATTGTAAATGGTTGTTCTGCCGATAGCATAGCGGCCCGCCTGTGCGATAATCTCGATGTGAATGGCTTCAGCGACTGGTTTTTACCCAGCAAAGACGAACTTGGCTTAATGCGTAGCAACCTTTATGCCAATGGACTCGGTGATTTTGACGGTTACCGGTACTGGAGTTCAAGCGAGGAAAGTGCAAGTTTTGCATGGTGGGAAGCTATGGACAGCGGGAATAAAGCTGCTGGATCCAAGCCAAATACCTATTTTGTGCGGGCTATACGGGCTTTTTGATTTTCGTGTGCCTTAACCATTGTATTTTCTGCAGTATAAACAGATTTCGATCATGAAGCCTGTATTTCGTGTCTTCAAAACACTAAAAATCAGCCTGAAACAAAATTTGCAAATCATATCAATATTTATCCTCAGTTATTGTATGTTGTCAAAATTAGTACCGTATTAGTCTGGATTGCCTTTTTAACATCCTGATCAAACAATTATATGCATATTGTTACGGATGATAATAAATTAGCCATAGCCCGGTTTCTTTCCATGAAGATTTTGCCTGGAAATAGAAAATTATTTTCGCCCATCCATGCGATGTTACGAGATTTTACAAGATTTTTCATTGATGACAGTTCATTAAAACAGGGGTAGAAGCTTTTTGATCCAGAAGCAAACCACTAATTAAAATAAACATTAATTTCGTCCGTTCATTTCTAACGTATTCTTTATGAAAAATTCCATATTTTTTATCCTGTTATTATTCTTTTTTCCGCTTGTCCTTTTTGCTCAAAATGAAAGCTTACGGAATACAGCACCTAAGGATGTTTATCGTTTTATGAATGTTCGAAGTCCAAAAGTTTCACCCGGTGGAGATTGGATTTTATACAGCGTATCCAGGGCAGATTCGGTGAAAGATGAGAATGTTTCAAAATTATACATGGTAAGCAGCGATGGAAAAGAAACGGTATCATTAACTGAACAAACGAAAAAATTCAATAACTACAATTGGTCACCGGATGGGAAGTATATCTCCTATTTTTCAAAAGGGAAGGATGAAAAAGAAGGATCGCAATTGTACCTGATGGACCGGAGAGGCGGAGAGCCGGTTCAGCTTACCCACATCAAAGGGGAACTTGAAAATTATTACTGGTTCCCGGATGCGAAACAACTGGTTTTTGAAATCAAAGATTTTAATTACGCTGATACCGCCAAGTCTAAAATCAGGAAACCTTATGAAATTGACAGGTACCAGTTTAAAGACGATGTGGATGGGTACCTGGATGATAGCAAAACACATTTGTACCTCTTTAATGTCGAAACCAGGAAAATGGATACGCTTACCAAAGGGAATTATAACGAATCCGATGTGGATATCAGTTTTGATGGGAAATTTATAACTTATTCAAGCAATATTAGTGCAACTCCTGATCAAAATTCAAATACGGATATTTTCATACTTTCTTTAGTGCCGGGCTCAAAGCCTGAACAATTAACCGTTTATAAAGGATCCGATTTATCGCCACGATTTAGCCCGGATGGCAAAACTATTGCTATTTTACAATCAAGTTCTGCAGATGATTTTAATATGTATGATCTGAAACAATTGGGATTGATTGATATAAAAACAAAGACAACCAGAATTTTAACGAAAAACTTTAACCGGTCTTTTGAAAATATTACCTGGAACAGGAATGGTAAAACTATTTTCGCTTTGGTTGAAGATGACCGGAAACAAAATATGGTGCAGGTTGATATAACCAATGGTGCTGTTGCGCAGTTTACGAATGAAATGGGTGTTTACAACTCACTGAATATGAATACAAAAGGTGCCATGGCTGTACTTTACAGCAATCCGGATGTGCCTAACGAAATCTATTTTTCCGACAACACCAGATTTATCAGGATTACCCATATACAGGATGCCTATTTAGCGCCACTGCGAAAGATTTATGTTAAAGGATTCACTGCTTTAGCATCTGACGGGAATAAAGTTTCCGGAATTTTATATGTAACAGACAGCACTGCGCGAAATTTACCATTGGTCCTTTTTATACATGGCGGCCCGGTCGGCCAGGATGATTATTCTTATAATTTAACCAGGGACATTTATGCAGCAGCAGGTTATGCTGTGGCAGGCGTAAATTACAGGGGCAGCAGTGGTCGCGGAGTAGATTACACTAAAGCCATATATGGCGACTGGGGAAATAAGGAAGTAAAAGATATTATCGGAGCAGCCGATTACCTGATTCAACAAGGAATTGCTGATTCCAACAGGATGGCAATTGCCGGCTGGAGTTATGGCGGAATTTTAACCAATTATACAATAGCTACAGATAAGCGCTTTAAAGCAGCCGTAAGCGGGGCTGGCAGTTCATTAATGCTTTCCTTTTATGGCACGGATATGTATATCTCTCAATATGAACCTGAATTAGGGAAACCCTGGGAGAATGTGAAAAAATGGTTAGATGTTTCTTACCCATTTTTCAAGGTAAAGGAAATTAAAACTCCTACCCTCTTTATGGCCAGTCAAAATGATTTCAATGTCCCGGTGGTGGGTGCTGAACAAATGTACCAGGCATTTAAATCGATTGGCATTCCGACCGAATTAATAATTTATCCGAATCAACATCACGGAATCACAGTTCCCAGTTATATAGTTCACAGGTATAACAGTCATATTAATTGGTTCAGAAAATACCTCAAATAAATACGGCCATTTTTTCATTTACAAACAACCTTTATGAAAAACGGCAAGAAAAAAATCTTAGTATTCTGATTTCAAATGATAAGCCTTGGCTTTTCACTGAACTGCCAGTTGAAATATGGCAACGTGGTGGTGAATGGACCTTCAACTATTCTTCGACGGGTAAAGTTGATAAAATAATGCTTGATCCTGAAAATGTATTACCTGATGTGAATAGAAAGAACTATGAATGGACCAATTCCAATTAGTCAAAAAACGGCTCCAGATATAAATTCTTAACCACATTTCTCTAATTCTGATCTATTTTTCACAACCACCTTTCATTACTATTCCGCAAAAACTTCACATTCTGGATTTAAATTTTTTTTAGGCGATTATCTCAACCACACGAATTATAATCTGAATTTATCCAAATAAAATCGCAAAAATTGACCTGCTTTTATAAGACTCTTTTCAAAAAGTATTTATCCCTGAATTTCAGCGCCACATTTACCAGTGCAATCATCACAGGAACTTCTACCAGCGGACCAATTACAGCAGCAAAGGCTTCGCCCGAATTCATACCAAATATGGCTATAGCAACTGCAATTGCCAGTTCAAAGTTATTACTTGCAGCTGTAAACGAAAGCGTAACCGACTGTCCGTAGCTGGCTCCTATCTTTCGGCCCATAAAGAATGAGAGCATAAACATCACCAGAAAATAAATAAGCAGCGGAATTGCAATGAGTAAAACATCGAAGGGGATTTTAACAATGTATTCGCCTTTCAATGAGAACATTACCACAATTGTAAATAAGAGCGCAATCAGCGTTATAGGGCTGATTTTCGGGATAAATTTAGTATGATACCATTCCCTGCTCCTGACCCGGATTAAAATAAAACGTGTAAGAAAACCAGCTATAAAAGGTATTCCCAGGTAAATAAACACACTTTCGGCTATCTGAACAATAGTGATATTTTCAACGGCTTCGTTAGTTGGGATTCCAAACCAGCCGGGTAACACAGCAATAAAAAAGTAAGCATATACCGAGAAGAAAAGCACCTGGAATATACTGTTGAAAGCCACCAGCCCCGCAGCATATTGTGTATCACCTTTGGCCAGGTCGTTCCATACAATTACCATGGCAATGCACCGGGCAAGGCCTATCATGATAATGCCATACATGTATGGAAGGTTGGCATTGTTTTCGCCCGGATACAATTTAAAGAGTGTAATTGCAAGGGCAAACATAAGCACCGGACCAATAATCCAGTTTTGCACCAGTGAGAGTGCCAGTATTTTCCAGTTCCGGAAAACATCGCCCAGTTCTTCGTATCTCACTTTGGCAAGCGGCGGATACATCATCAATATAAGCCCGATAGCAATAGGGATATTGGTTGTGCTATCAGGCGACGACTTCAATGATTCCCAGAACTGAGCAATAGCCGGAAACAGGTAGCCCGATAAAACACCCATAAACATGGCAAGGAATATCCATAAAGTGAGATACCGGTCGAGGAATTTTAATCGTGGGGTTGAAGGCATTTTTAGGGGAGCTAAATGAGAAAACCAGCCTTGTGGAATATTGCTTCAAGAGAAATGGTCACTCAATATTAATTCGTTTTTATTCGTGTTTAATTCGTGTCAATTCGTGGATAAAGATTTATGTCAGGAGCAGGAACATCCACATCCGCAGCCTTCAGGTTTTTTACCGGTAACTGTGATGCTAAAAATGCCGGTTTCTCCGGTTTTGAACTTTTCCAATTCTTCACCTGATATGTATAACAACAGCAACTCATCAGGCAGGTCAATCTTCTTTACTTTTTTAACCTGCATGTTTACAAATCCGGCTTCTTCAATTATACTGAGGTATTCTTCACGTGGCAATGCACCCGAAACACAACCGGCATACATGGTTGCATCCTCCTTAACACCTACTGGCAATTCGCCTTGCAGCACCACATCCGAAATACAGAAATGACCTCCTTGTTTGAGCACCCTGAATATTTCGCTGAAAGCTTTTGGTTTGTCGGGAACCAGGTTGAGTACACAATTACTAATTACTACATCAACAACCCCAAACCTGACCGGGATATTTTCGATATCGCCCTGTATAAAGTCAACATTAGAATAGCCCAGTTTCCGGGTATTCTCACGAGCCTTTTCGATCATAGCTTCAGTAAAATCGATGCCTGCTATATAGCCGGTTTCACCTACCAGCGCCCTGGCAACAAAACAATCGTTACCTGCTCCCGATCCCAGGTCGAGGACACTGTTTCCCGGCTGTATTCCGGCATATTCAGTGGGTAGTCCGCACCCAAGACCAAGATCCGCATCCGGGTCATATCCCTGCAGGTTATCATACTTTTCGCTGAATACTGAGTAATCCACCACCGACCCACAGGATACTTCTCCGCAGCATGAAGGCGCATTTTGCTCTTTGGTTTGTTTAGCGATTTCGCCGTACTTTTCTTTGATTATTTGCTTAATATCTTCCATAGTAACTTTATTAAGAATTGCTTATTATCTGTTCCGTTATCTTTACTGCATCGACTACATATTTCCTGCAGTTGGTATGAAAAAGATTTTGTGCCTCAATTTCAGCATGTTGCTTCTCATCACGCATATCCAAATCATTCAATAACTTACGGCAAATGGTAGATCCGTTTAGCCGGGTAAATTCGTCGAATAACTCAATTGTTTTATCATACGTTAGCTGTTTTTTATCGTCGCTATCGTTTTTCCCTTTTCCAAATTTAAGTCCCAGAGCCATCGCCGCACCTGTTACAGCTCCACAAGTAAATTGCTGCCTTCCTATTCCTCCGCCAAAAGCGCTTGATACACGAAGCAATTCATCTTCAGTTAATCCCAACTCTTCAGCAAATGAAGTTAATACGGATTGTGCGCAATTAAAATTATTATCAAATAAGGATAATGCTTTTTCTGAATGGTCCATTTTAAACGGTTTTTAATTGTTCGTCGTAGAATTTGCGGAAAGCTACGTGAATTTCGTCGCGTACCCGGTAATATTCACTCATAATAAATTCGGGCGTACCTATGGCAAATGATGGATCATCAAAGCCAATATGCAGGCGGTGCTTCACTTTCCCTGAAAACGCAGGGCAGGATTCATTAGCACCGCCGCAAACGGTAATTACATAATCCCATTCCTCGTTAAGGTATTTATCGATGGAATCGGATGTATGGTGACTTATATCGATTCCGGCTTCTTTCATCACCTGAACAGCTTTTTCATTGAGTTTCCCCGAAGCCTGTGTGCCAGCCGAACATACCGTATGATTGTCATCAAAAGATTGAAGAAATCCATGAGCCATCTGGCTACGGCAAGAATTACCGGTGCAAAGGATAAGTATCTTCATACTATTAACATTTACAGGTTTTTGATTTCTCCAGTTTTTCAATCAGTTCATGAAGCATTTTAATAATATCTTCCAATCCAACGGCACTAATGCAGTAATTAACTTTTGCACCTTCAACTGTACCTTGAATCAGATTACAATCCTTCAATTCCTGCAGATGCTGGCTCACCGTGGTGCGGCTTAACGGGAGTTCTTCGGTAATATCCCCGGTAATACAAGTGCCCGTTTCGGCAAGGTAATTGATTATTGCAAGCCTTGCCGGGTGCGCCAGTGCCTTGAAATAGACTGCAGCCTGCTGAAGTGATTCGTCAAATAATTCGGTTTTAGCCATTTTTTATACTAAGATTTATGACGCAAATATACGACATATTTTAAAATGACGTATAAATACGGCATTTATTTACTGCTTAATATATGGCTGCCTTTAATAAGTGAAATTTTAAACTATCTAATTAGCTGATTAACAAATAATTAATATATACATATTATACTCCCAGCCAGACCATTGCAGCTTCATACGTACTGAAGACCTCTACGGTTAAAGGGAAATTAGACTTGATAAACTGTCCGAACATAGTTGCATAAGCTACTTGCTGGGGAGTTTCGGTCAGCAGTGCAAATTTCCGGTTTGTCCGGGTGCCTGGTATGGCTTTTAATATGTCAAGAAATTCAGGTAATGCTTTACTATCCCCGCTAAATGTAGCTTTTCTTACATCGATAAGTACGGAGTAGTTTGGGTTAAATTGTGAGCTGCTCCACAACTTGTTTAATTCCACTTTCAAAACCGCTGAATTAAAATCCCCAAACAGGGTTGTAAATCCGAGTCTCCGGGTATCGTCCTTTTGGTATTCTATCCGGGAACCTGGTTTTTCATCTTGTATTACTAGCATTTCTTCCTCCTTACTATTAACAGGTATTGTAAAATAAAATGTACTTCCTTTCCCTTCTTCACTTTCGAATCCTATCTCCCCTCCGTTACTTTCAATCAATTCCTTGCAAAGTATTAACCCGAAACCTGTCCCATTTTCACCTTCCGTTCCCGGGGTTGAACTAACCGTATCGACCCTGAATATTTTTTTCTGCCGCTCTTGCGAAATACCAATTCCATTATCCATCACGGATATTTTCACATATTTATCATTTTCTTCAGCTTTCATGGTAATACTTCCCTGATTTGGCGTAAATTTAATCGCATTATTTAACAGGTTTCGCAATATCGTATGAATGGCATATTTATCTGCAAATGCGGTTATGGCAGGATCAATATCTGAATGGATTCCGATTTGCTTTCTCAAAGTATCCTCCTTAAGACTAAGTATATTTTCGGATATCACTTCCGATACCGGGAAAACCGTTTTCATACTTTCTCCTCTTCCCATTTGAATAGTTGACCAGGCTAATAAATCATTAAGCAGCTCAAATGTTTGTGTTGCCGATTTATTGAGTGCAGTAATGGCTTCCATTAATTCGCTTTCGTCGAAATCCTTAATATTTTCAACCAAAAGAGATGAAAGGTTCATCATTGATCCCAGAGGACTCCGAAGATCATGTGCTAAAATTGAAAATAGTTTATCTTTATTCTTATTCAAGCGGGCCAGGTCCTGAAGGCTCATTTCCAGGTGCGCTTCGGCTTTTTCCCTTTCCTTCATTTCACTCTGAAGTTCAAAGTTAGCTTTGCTTAATTCAGCCGTCCGGTGTTCGACTTTACTTTCAAGTTGTGCATTGATGTTCCTCATCTTGCTGGTAAGTTTGATATTATCAGCCACAACAAGGTATTGATGAATTACAAAAAGAATAATAATGAGGACAATCAGAACCACGATTCCCAAAAACATAATAAAAGTCTGGTTCAGAACAAAAACTAATAATACCCCGATTAAGGAAATCAGAAAAATGCCCGGGATGAAAACTATCCAGTTATTTTGCTTAAAAATTGCCGCGCTTTCTTCACCGTTTGATTCACGCGTCCTGATCAGTTTAAAACCAGTAAAGCCGGCAAGAAACAGGAAAATGTAGAAAAGATAATATCCTAAATCCACTAAATAATCGGCGAACTGTACTTCGTAAAGGTTCTGGAAAAGGTAAAAAAGATCGCTGAACAAAATACTGAAAGTCGCTGCAAACAATAATTGCAATACACTTCGGGTAGAACTGATAGAATACGTGAAATAAAGGATCATTATAATCCAGATCAGGATAACATCCACCACAGGATAAATAAATACCATTAGCAAGGTGAATGGTTCAAAGTTTAAATCAGGGTTTCCCGGCACACGCAGAAGTATTGCAAAAAGTACAACTGCTGATAATATGAGAATGCTGATCTCGATAAACACCATATTCCGCCTTCGCGACGGAGGTTGTGAACCCGGTATGGTTAATATGGCAACTAACAGTAATAAGTATGATGCCATATAAAAAACATCTACAGGCGAAATAAAAGGGTCAACATGTATTAGTATCAGATAAAAATACAATGCATCTCCAATGGCCCATGCCGCCATTGCAATCCCAAGCCATAAGACAGTGCGGCTAAAAACATATTTATTCTTACGGGAAGCAGAGTATATTACAAGCAATGTAACCGATACCAGCATTGAAGCGGTTAACTCGAATGCAGAATTCACCAGCCTCATCGACTTCTGGGAAAGAGGAAAATTATTGACCACCACATTTGCTAATATAAATGTAGTGCTGGCAATCAGGATGTATTTAAGTTTGATCCGATCCGGAAACGATAATAGAGTCATATAAACCTTAACAATTATTCAATACATTTAAAGTTGAAAGAACTCTCTTGGACTATCACTCAAGGTCATTCTAGTATTATAATACAAACAGGTAACCGGATTGTATAAAAGACCGAAATTTTAAATTTCAAAAATACAAAGAATCTCCATACTGCTAACAATTTTATGTTTCGAATCAATTGCATATGAATATACCTGTACTTTTACAGTACAATTACTGACAATAATATACTACCACAAAATGGATAATTTCTTCGAAGGGAAAACAATAAAATCAAATGATATTTATAATCTTTCACCACTGCAAGCATCGAAACTCTGCCAGAAAGGTGCAATATTAGTTGATGTAAGAGAAGAGTATCTGAACCGGTTTAAAATATTTGAAGTACCCGGCCTCATCTTTTGCCCGAAAAAGAGACTGGCTGAGTTGATGACGGATCTGCCTGTTGATAGCCCCCTTATTATAGCCGATGCCAGTGGAATTCATAGTCCTGAGGCTGTGAAAATGCTGATTGAAAATGGTTTTACCGGAAGTTGCGCCAATCTTTCGGGTGGATTGGTTGAATGGGAACACTCGGGCCTTCCGGTTGTAATAGACTATAGTGAAAAACTTCCAGGCAAGTTGCATGCCAGTTTAAAACCAAGGGAGTAAGGTATAGATGTCGGATGTAAGATGTCGGATGTCGGATGTCAGATGTCGGATGTCGGATGTCGGATGTCGGATGTCAGATGTCAGATGTCGGATGTCGGATGTCGGATGTCGGATGATGGAATGAGGTGTTGCCTGGGGATTGGTTATAAATTCGTTTTACTCTCCCAATTCTGATCTGCTTCTTCAATAATTATTTCGGATATATCTTTGCCGAGATACTTGTCTATTATTATGTGAACAAGGTATATAAGCGGTGTTAACGCTATGGCAAGCAATACTTTATACAAATATTGGGTCACTCCAACCTTGAAAACCTGCTCCAGGCTCCAGTTGCCAAGGAAATAGAAGGCTATAAAAAGAATGACAAAACTGTCGATGATTTGAGATACAACAGTCGATCCAGTCGCCCGCAGCCAGAGAAATTTATGCCCCGTTAGTTTCCGTAGATAATGGAACACATATACATCCACTAACTGGCTGACAAGAAATGCTGTTAGTGAACCCACAATAATGCCAAGCCCTGCCCTGAATATTGTACTATATGCAAAATTGATATCAAACGGGCTGCCATGCTTATCTATTCCGTTCAATTTCAACCAAAAATCGGCCGGAGGCATATCTGTCCAAACCAGAATTACAATAAACGCGTAAGCTATCATACCAGCCGTGATAAAACTAATACGCTGTACCCCGATTTTACCGAAATATTCATTAATAATATCTGAAAATAAAAAAACAACCGGCCAGATCAGAACACCGACACTGAGGTTCAAATCCGTAATCATCCCAAAAATATTAAGATGTAAAGGGGCTATGTTTAGCAGTTTTTCAACAGAAAATATTTTCACTCCTCCAAATTCAGCAATCAGCGCATTGGTGATAAAAAAACTTGCCAGAAGAATATAGAGGAATGTTTTCTTGTTTAGTGGTTTGGCTTTATCCATAGGTTGATAAAATGAGCGCTTGGGGGTTGGGGTCAGGTTACAGGCTTACAGGGTTTAATAGGTTTCATGGTTTATCTACGATGAGTTCTCCCGATAAAAATCGGGATCGGTTTAGGATTTAAGGTTCTGACCCAGCTATTTCACAGTTGGTGCCATTCTATTCGTTATCTATTATTCACTCTTCGCTTTACATTTTTCAATCTTTCTAAACTTAATCTTTACTCCGGTTAGTTCCAATTATACTGCAAACGGGATAAATTTCCGCACTTTGAATCATGGGGCTAAAGCCCACATTGTATTGGATATCAACACTCCCCGACCTGAAGGTCGGGGCTAATGATGTGCGGAAATTTATCTGGTTCAAGGTATAGCACGATTTTTTGACCGTGTAGGTCTATTCACTATTACAAACTCACCCCCGGAAGATTTTGATAAACTGACTCAACTCTTCACTCTTCACTCTTCACTCTTCACTCTTCACTTTTCACTCTTCACTATTCACTGTCATTGCGAGCGAAGCGAAGCAACACTCTTCACTCCTCTACCCCAAAGTTACCACCGCTATGCGTTTACGCCCATCCATATGAATCTTCAATGCTTTATCAAACCGTATATGCCTGAAAAAGTTCGTTTTGTTGATGAGTTTTTGTTTGTTCAGCAGATTGTAATCAATAAAACTATTTCCCATTTCGGGCTGAACGGAAAAATAGCCCACATTCATTGAAGTCACATTATGAAAAAAATGTGATCCCGACGAAGCATCGAGGGGATATGCTTCGAGGCTGGTTTCGACAATGGTTTTTGCATTGCTGATCTGTGGCCAGTTTACCGGTATTCCGATCCAGCGGTCGCGTGTTCCCCAGCGGCCGGGGCCGATGAGAATATATTTCCGGTTCTCCTTCCGCATCATGTGGTTTAATTCTTCAATCTCGAGAGCCATTTCCCTGGTTTTACTCTTATCGAATTCATTGATATCAACATAAATAACATCGGTGATATCAGCAACCAGTCCATTACCCATAACTTTTTCGGAGAAAATAACAATTTCATCGCGCTTTATTTCGTCCATATTCACCTGGTAGTCGAGTTCGGCGCCAATCAATGGCTTGATTTGCAGCAGGTAAAAGGAAGTTTTATAGTTTTCATCACGTGTAAGGTCGATGGCAAATTCGATCTCTACCGGTGTTCCCATGGCTTCTTTAACAATATCGAGAACAGCTTCGATAGTTTTTGCCATAGGGCAATATTCATATTTCAATACATTGCTAAAATTGATAACCCGCGGTCCGGAAGTAGTAATACCGGGAATAAGACGCTGATTTTCCCGATCGTAAACGGATGCCAGGTGGCGCATGGTCCCATGGCTCTCGGCAATGTCTATATCCATTTCGCGCAAACCTGCCATTTCGCCTTCAAGCAGGTTTACATCACTTTTTGCCAGGTCAACAGCCAGGAATTTTACCTGCGAGTTTTTATATAAATCCTTTGGAGTCAGGATTTCAACAGCAGGATAAATTGGCGAAAACCGGTATGCTCTGCCGCCATCAACAACATATTTACCGAGCCCGAGCGCTGCCACAGCAAACCCTTCTTCGGGTTTCATATGCGCAAAAGGATAATAGTTATACGATTGGGCTACACCGCTGATGTGCGGATAAAATACATCATCATATTGATGGCCAACCACTTCCTGGATAACAATTGCCATTTTTTCCTCATCGAGCTTGTAATTTATGGCTTCGATATATCCACGTGCCTCTGGTGAATAAACCGACGCATATACAAGTTTAATAGCATCCGTCACCTGTGTTAGCCTGACATTAATGTCCGGGTGATTGTTTGGCAACAGGTAAGTCTCAAAAATGCCGGCAAAAGGCTGTGAAAGCGAATCTTCAAACATCCCTGATGAACGAACGGCTATCGGTTTACTTATTAATTTGAGCAGTACCCTGAGCCTGCGTATCAATGTATCAGTAAGAACACTGGAAGTAAATATGCTCCTGATCTCGTCGTAATTTTCAAAATCAGTGATCTTTTCTTTGATCCTGTTTCTTTCTATAAAATATTCAAATTCGTCGGTACCAATCACTGATGTGCGGGGCGAACGGATATTGATATCGGGAACATGTTTGTTAAAATCGTAATTGTATATCAACGTATTGATAAAAGCCAGCCCCCTTCCTTTCCCGCCCAAGGAACCCGGTACAAGCGTTACTACATTATGCTCGTCGAGCAAGGCTGATTCCTCAAAAGGAATAACTTTGCCTTTATCCTGTTCGTTCCTGAATTTGCGGATGACATCGATCAGATAGGCTCTCAATTCAGTCGGACTACTAAAATCGCTGACTTTTGCCGGGTTGATAATTTTAGCTACCTGAATTTCCCCACGTGCCATTAACCAAAGCGAAAAATGATCCTTCCGGGCGTGATACATTAGCGATTCATCAGGGATCGTCCTGAGGTGATTTTCAAATTCTCGCAGTGATTTGGCTACAGCAATCTGCACCCCGTCTTTATCGCGGTAAATGAAATTTCCAAATCCAAGGTAGTGCGTTATAAAACTCTTAAAATCCTGTGATAAGCTTTCCGAATTCTTATCAATGAAAGTAGCTCTGAGTTCATAAGCCCTCATGGCATTTTCAGGATTTGCTGATTGAATAATTACGGGAAGACCGGCATGGAATTCGCGCACATGTTTCACTAATTCGAAGCCTGCTTCACGGTCCTCACTACCATTCCGGTTAAACTTAACGTCTGTTATCAGGCAAAGCAAAAAATCCTCGTAATCGTTAATAATCCCAAGAGCCTCTTCGTAATTGGCTGCCAGTAAAATTTTAGGGCGGGCACGCAATCGCAACACTTTATAAAGTTCGTCGGTACTCACATCGTCAATAATCCGGCGGGTTTGTTCCATAACGATACCATACAGAAGTGGCAGATACCGCGAATAATACTGCGGACTGTCCTCAACCAGCAACAGTACTCTGACCAATCCAATTTTCGTGTCATTTTCTACATTTATTCGATCCTCCAACAATTTGATCATAGCAAAAAACACTTTGCTTTCGCCATTCCATACAAATACCCGGTCGATATTTTTATATCTTTCACTCACTTCGGTGAAATAGGCAACATCAGAATTATTGTTGAGCAGGGCAAAAATGGGTATGTATGGGAATTCTTTCCTGATTTGTTCCGAAATACTTACAGGTAATGTTTTATCAACTCCAACCATGAAAATAACCAGGTCGTAATGTTTAGCATTCAGCTGAATTACAGCTTCTTCCACTGACGAAACTCCTGTTATACGCGGTACTGAAGTCAGGCTAAGTTGATGGTATTCACCCAGAACATACTCCGAAAAACGACCTTCTTTTTCAATCGTATAGGCATCATAAAGATTAGCTACGAGCAGGATTTCCTTTACTTTAAACGGTTGCAGATCATGATACACATCACGGTCGAAATTGTTTTTATTGAGGAAGCGCTGCAACAGTTGTTTCCCGCTAACAGGAATTTCGCATTGCTGGATTTCGGCACCTTTGCTTTTATCCAAAATGCGCGTTCTTTTTAGCAATTCCCTGGCAGCAATACTATTCAGGTATCCTGTGATTGCCGTAGCCAGATTAGAAATCAAATGCCGTTCTTCTTTTAAAAAAGGCCCTTCATCGAGCTGGACAAATTCCCTGGTATAGAAAATATCGATAAACCCAGAACCACCATCAATGGATTCAAATGACTGGCGTTGTAACCAGCGGGTTTCGACAAACCCCTGGGAAAAATATTCCTTGCCATTAAACCCGATGCGGCATACTGTAAAATCAGGATACTGCCAGGCCCCCGGCAATAGTTTTGCCAGTTGCTGTAAAGTTTCATCTATTGGTTTACCTTCACGAAGAATTTCATTGGTCTGGTTAATAGCAGCAAGTTCTTTGAGACGCTCAGTGCGTTCAAAAATCAATTTCTTGATCTCACGCGGATCTTTCAATAAGTCATTCTCTTCAGTCATTTTATATTCCTTTTATACCTTTTGAAAACGCTTAACAAAAATGGGCAAAAAATTGATGCCAAAACTTACCTGACAGGAGAATTAACTTTATAAAACAGTCAAATCCAGGATCAGGATGAATAAAGCGTTTTTCAGCTAAATGAATACTCCAAATTTGACTCTAGTTGTAAGTATTCCACTGAATTTAATAAGTAAAATACCTATTTAATCTAGATGAATTACATATTATTGCAAATCAGATACTTATATACAACAAGAAATAGTACAAAAAACTTGCTATTCATACCAATAGTAGTAATATTGCTTCATTAAAATATTGTATTCAACAACTAAATTTCTAATCATTATGTCAAACAGTATTATTGATCAAAAGGTTGAACAGTTTATGGCAAAAGTAATTGCCAAGAATCCAGGTGAAGTTGAATTTCATCAGGCTGTGAAGGAAGTTGTACAATCGCTCATGCCATTCATCGAAGAAAACCCCAAATATAAGGGTATTCTTGAGCGTATGGTAGAACCGGAGCGTGTGATCATTTTCCGTGTACCCTGGCTCGATGACAAAGGTGAATTTCAAATTAACCGGGCATTCCGTATTGAAATGAATAGTGCCATAGGTCCTTACAAAGGTGGCTTAAGACTCCATCCTACCGTAAATCTTGGAATCCTGAAATTTCTTGCTTTTGAACAAGTACTAAAGAACAGCCTTACTACCTTACCAATGGGTGGCGGTAAAGGCGGTTCCGATTTTGATCCCAAAGGCAAGAGCGATAATGAAGTAATGAAATTTACGCAGTCGTTTATGACTGAATTGCAACGTCATATCGGACCTGATACCGATGTTCCTGCCGGTGATATCGGTGTTGGTGGCCGCGAAATTGGGTTCCTGTTCGGGCAATACAAACGTATCCGTAACGAATTTACCGGCGTCCTTACAGGAAAAGGTCTCGAATGGGGCGGCAGCCTGATACGCCCGGAAGCTACAGGCTATGGATGTACTTATTTTGCTGAAGAAATGATGAAAACCCGCGGACAGAGTTTTGCAGGAAAAACAGTTCTCATCTCCGGTTCGGGAAACGTGGCACAATATGCTTGTGAAAAAGTTACCCAATTAGGAGGTAAAGTAGTTACACTGAGCGATTCGAGCGGATATATTTACGATCCGAATGGCATTGATGCTGCAAAGCTTGCCTATGTAATGGAACTTAAAAATATAAAACGCGGTCGTATAAGCGATTATGCAAAAAAATACAATTGTGAATTTATTGAAGGCAAAACTCCCTGGGGTGTAAAATGTGATGTTGCATTACCCTGCGCTACGCAAAACGAAATCAATCAGAACGATGCAAAAACATTGCTGGCGAATGGATGTATGGTTGTTTCCGAAGGCGCCAATATGCCATCGACCAACGAAGCCGCTGATATATTTGTAGCAGCTAAAATCCTTTACGGACCTGGCAAAGCTGCAAATGCCGGCGGTGTTGCAACCTCAGGTCTGGAAATGTCACAAAACAGTATGCGCCTGAGTTGGAGCCGCGAACGCGTAGATCAGGAACTACATACTATTATGATCAATATTCACAAGACATGTGAAAAATTTGGCAAGGAAGCTGACGGAACCATCAACTATGTAAAAGGTGCCAATATCGGCGGATTTGTAAAGGTGGCTGAGGCTATGCTGGCCCAGGGATTGGTATAGTCGTTAATAGTTAATAGAAAATAGTAAATGGTTAATGGTTAATTTAAACTTTTACTATAAAACCAGATGATCAATAATGTTCTCGCACAATTAACAAATAACCATTAACGACTAACTATCATGCAAAAGGCCTCCGGAAGGAGGCCTTTTGATATTTATATCATATTTATTCACATTCATCTCTATAATATCCTTTAGATGCCGGAATAAACTTATCAAAAAATACCCACAAACTACCAGGTCCTGGTTCAGCTAAAATACAACAGCGAACGTCCTTTCGGCCAGAATCCTTTTTCTTAATAGATATTCAATAATCTGAAGACGAAATTTATTTGGCAGGAAACTTCAAAACTGATTTCTTTTTCTTGCCGTAATCGTAATATTTCAGGCTTCCTTTATAATATCCCGTAACGGTTTTTCCTTTTTCATCAGTACAGTTTAATGTTATCTCATACTCGGTGCCGTTACTTGTTACACTTACTTTTCCCCCGGTAATATCGAAAGTTAATCCGGTTTCATTTGAAAAATCAAGATTCATCCCAACCATGCCCCAATCAAAAGTTCCGTCAGCCCCTGATTCGGATGCATCGTACAGATAATCCTTTATATCATATTTATTTGGAAGGGAAGTGAAAATTTCGAAAATGAGAGCATGCCCTGTACCCGAAAGAGAATCGACTTCACCATTGCTTTCGTTGATTTTTAAATCTGATGAAAGAAGGGTTAAATCTATATTATAGCCTTGATCTCCATATCTTCCGTAATTTTCAAGAAATCCTTGCGTTAGAATATATTCAGTACCATTATAATTGAAATAATTTTTAACGGTTTTTTTTTCGTCTTTTTTACATCCGGAAACAAAAAGACTTAGCAAAAGAATGGCGATGAAAGGTTTCGTAAATTTTGTCATGTTGGATAGAATTTATTTTTTTGCCTACTCTGAAACGCTTTTCGGCTTCCGCTTTGATAAAAAATAAATCTCGAATATTTACAATCGCTTTGAAATTGTAAGCCAAAAATACAAATAATTGTTCAAATTCCCAATAAGGACTTTGGCACACAAATATTTATTGTTTGAACCCCGTAAAGGTTTCCGTTATGTTATCGGCTTTTTGAGTTAGTGATAGCGTATTATTTCGCAAGTTCCTTTTACGCAGGTTCTGCTATTCCTCCGAAGCCTATGTAAACTCCTGAAAAAGAATTTTCAGGTGAATGGTGATTTGTTGGGGGTGCCGGGTGCCAGGTGTCGGAATCGTTCCGAAAATCAGATAAGTCTTAACAAGGTTCTGCGGTTTAATTCTCAAATAATCTGTACTTTTCACGAATGAAACAAGAGATTGAATTATTAGCCCCGGGTGGAGATATTGATTCCATTAAAGCTGCTATCGC
Source organism: Lentimicrobiaceae bacterium (assembly GCA_041660125.1). Lineage (GTDB taxonomy): Bacteria > Bacteroidota > Bacteroidia > Bacteroidales > UBA4417 > UBA4417. Next base: position 3,766 of record JBAZWY010000012.1, on the reverse strand, counting down.
TGCCGGTGCTGATGCTGTGTACTGCGGACTGGATAAATTTAACGCCCGCAACCGGGCAACCAATATAAGTTTCGACGATTTAAACGGGATTCTCAGGCTTGCTCATCAGCATCAATGCCAAGTTTTTCTAACTCTTAATATTCTTATTACTGAAAGTGAAACCCCAGCCTTGATCAGTGTTCTGAATAAATTAGTCAATACAAGTATCGATGGCATTATAGTTCAGGATTTAGGAATGCTGTACCTGCTTAATAAATATTTCAGGAGTCTCAAAATCCATGCTTCCACCCAGATGACTACGCATAACAAAGGTCAGGTAAAGTTTTTAAGCAAACTAAATGCTACCCGTGTAAACCTGTCGCGGGAGTTAAATATCGATGAGATCAAGGCTTTATGCCTGGTTGCACATCAAAACAATATGTTAACCGAAGTATTTGTGCACGGATCGCAATGCATCTCATTTTCAGGACTTTGTTATATGAGTTCGGTTCATAGCGGAAACTCCGGAAACCGTGGCCGTTGCAGCCAGCCTTGCAGGGACCAGTACATAACAACTCCGGCAGGCAAAAACTTCCCGCTAAATCTGAAAGATAATTCGGCTTACACCGATCTGAAGGAACTGTCGGATGCAGGTGTTGACTCATTGAAAATTGAAGGACGGATAAAGAAGTTCCATTATGTATATACGGTAGTTGATGCCTGGCGCAAACAACTCAGCAATTTTTACAATGACAATAAACTGATCACTGGTACCAGTGCGTTGCGCAAAGTGTTTAACCGAGATTTCTCAAACAGCTACCTGAAGGGAGAAATCACGAAGGATATGTTTATCGACAATCCCCGCGATCATTCTGCGATCTATTTATCCGGGAAAAATGGCAACAGTTATGACGCATCTTTAGAAAAAGCGAAAGGAGAGGTTTACGATGAACGCACCGGAATCATCACTGAAGTTGAAAAAGAAATTGCAAAGTTAAGCATAGCAAAAGCAGCTTTAAAGATAAGCCTTTCGGGCGTAGGCGGCAGCCCGTTAAAAGTTTCGGTTGTAACGCCCGACTTTTCATTTGTGTTGCTTTCGGAAGTTAATCTTTCCGGCGCAGGAACTGAGCCATTAAGCCGGGAAATGGTTTTGAAAAGGCTGAAAGTTTTAAATGACACTGAGTATTACATTGAACAAATGGATTTGAAAGAGCTTCAAGCTGATGTTTATCTTCCGTTTAAAGAACTTACTTCGATCAAAAAAAGACTGCTCTTTATCCTGAACGATTCGAGAGAATATATTGAACCAAAAGCTGTTCCCGTAATCAAAAAGTCAGAAAACCTGGTTTTAAAACCAACACTTTCGGTATTGATTTCCTCACCTGATGATTTACACCTCTGTAACGAAACTTCTGCAACCATTTATTTCCAGCTTCCGAATAGTTTTACGAATGATATTCCGAAGTTTTTCGATCTCTTTACAAACAACAAAGAATTAATTCCCTGGTTCCCTTCCGTTTTAATCGGTTCAGCCTATAGCGCTGCGATTGAAATCCTTGAAAGGTTGAAACCCAAACGTATTGTAACCGATAATACCGGAATAGCTTTCGAAGCCTCTAAAAAAGGAATTCCCTGGATTGCCGGTCCACAACTGAACATCATCAATTCCTTTAGCCTGCTGTGTTTGAAGGAAGAATTCAATTGCTCGGGCGCCTATATTTCGAATGAAATCAGTAAAATGCAGATGCACGCCATTAAAAAGCCTGATGATTTTGAGCTCTTTTACAGCATCTACCATCCTATCGTGCTGATGACAAGTCGGCAATGCCTGTTTCACCAGGTAACAGGATGCTGGAAAGATGCAATGGATAATACGTGTCTGGCAGAATGTGAGCGAACCGCTTCCATTACGAATTTAAAGAATTTTCCGTTCGTTATCGAAAAATCAAAAGGTAACTTTAATCGCATCTATAACGAAACCAATTATTTAAATACAGAAATAATAACAGATATACCGGGGTTTTATTCCAATTACCTGGTTGATTTGCGGGATATAAAAACCGGGACTAAAATGGATTTGGATAAAGCGGGTGTCATTAAGCTATTTGAAAACCTGGTGAATGAAAAACCGGATGCAAAACAGGAACTGGAAAGGGTAATTTATACTACGACAAATGGGCAATATAAGAAGGGGATTTGATTTTGGGACAGGGAACTTCCCCGTTCGCACATGGCTTATTTTCTGTCGCGTGCGGGTAAAAATATGATTCACTTTTCGTTATTCATTATTCACTCCTTACACCCCGCCTCCTTCACCATCCGCTTCCTTTTCACCATTTCCTTTGAAAGGCAAACTTACCTTACCACATCAACCGAGCGAAGCGAACTCGGTGAAGCTAATCCCATGATTGAGTTTATCAATCGGCTTATTGGTTGCTTTTCCTGCCTGGCCTTCTTTCCGTTTCTAATTCTTAAACTCACGGAACATATTAACCCTTATCCCCAGCTTATCGCCTAAACTAAAAAAAGCCATCTTCGCTAATTTTCGAAACCACACGATAATAGGTATTTGCAGCCTGGAAATAAATTTAAGAATATGTATATTTGTGCTTTAAACCCAACATATTGATCTATGGAAGGATTAGTAACAGACTGATCATAGAAAGGCTGGTGAATAAAAAAACAAGCATAAATATGCCATGGAAATAATCTCATACTCTTTCATCGACATCTTTATAAGCATCGTACTGGCTTCCATCATGTTTGGTCTGGGATTATCGCTTACATTAGACAACTTCAGGAAAATAATAATTTTCCCACGAGCGTTTTTCATAGGGCTCGGCTCTCAGATGATTGCCTTGCCAATCATAGCCTACATAATACTTTTATTCTCCAATCTTCCTGATGCTTTCAAAGTTGGGATAATGATACTGGCAGCTTGTCCGGGAGGTACAACATCCGGTTTTGTTACCTTCCTGCTGAAAGGCAATGTGGCATTGTCCATATCGCTCACAGCCGTCAATAGCATTCTCACCATATTTACCATTCCATTTATTGTGAATATTGCACTAGGGCTTTACATGAACCAGGAAGTTGAATTACATCTGCCGTTACTAAGCTCCATCACCCAGATTTTCCTGGTTACTTTGTTTCCCGCAGCCCTGGGAGTATTCGTACGGCATGTAAAACCGATTGTTGCACTGGTAGTGCAAAAGCAGCTAAAATACATACTCATGATACTTCTTGCTGTTGTTTACTCCATTAAGTTCTTTGCAGGGGAGCAGCATGGAGGCACAGGAATAACATCCGCCGAAATATGGTTGATAATCCCATATGCTTTTATTTTCAACGTTGCATGTTTCTTATTTAGCTTTGCTTTCGGGAAGTTAACGCGGCTCAATATTCGCGATGCCTTTACCATTGCAATTGAAGTATCGCTTCACAATACCACCCTGGCATTACTGATAGCAGGCAGCTTACTCCAGAACCAGGATATGGTGAAACCTGCACTCATATATTCAATGTTTTCATTCTGGTCGGCAGTGTTGCTTGGCATCATTACAAAGTGGCTCTATAAAAACCAGTTGAGTAGCGAACAACTTAGCAATATATAAAAGTAAGATTCTAAAAAATTCCACAAATTTGCTGCATTATCTTATATAACGTGAGTTATGGATTACAATTAACAATAAAGTGTTGAAAACAAAATAGATACAAAGAAAAAACCAAAGGACTTTTAGTGTAAAATAGTATTTGCAAACCAAAATACAAAAGTCCAATGATTTTT
>JBAZWY010000011.1:0-126880 GCA_041660125.1 Lentimicrobiaceae bacterium | reverse complement strand
ACTGCTCGAAATTGACACTGAAGTGTTAATGGAAAAACTAATCTCTGATAATCAAAGAATTATAAAACTAACAAATTACACAACCCTATTGCAAGCAGGGTAAATAGAACTTGCGAAAGTTAAATAATTTTATTAAACGTACACAATATGCATCAATCTTTTTGTCAAAATATATTTACATCAATAGATTGTCAATCCATTTGAAGAATTCAGAGTTCTTTCAGTTCTGCTACATTTAATACAGGGATATAATTCTTGAAAATCATTATTTTGCACCAATTAACGAATAAAATATAAATATACTTTAATATAAACGTTCAGATATTTTTGTTTTGAATTAAACGTAATGTTCAAAGCTGTCTTCTGGGTTATCCCATTTTACAGATTATATTCCAGATCATTCCCTTTCTTTTTTACATCACAAATATACATATATTATTAATAAAGAGAATTTACTTTAAAATATTGTTTAGCCCTATCGAAATTATTTTTAATCTCTCCAGTAAAACAAACTGACAGATAATTACTTCAAATAGTTTGCGATAAAGCACAAATCATTGGTTAAGAATATAATAATAGATGAAATATTAAAAAAATATCCCTGGTAATTTTAACAATCTTTACTTTTACTGAAAATTCAATTTTACTATGAATAATACCGAATTCCGTGAATGGGCACATCGCCTGGCCGACCGCATGGCTGATTACTACGAACATATCAATGAATATCCAGTAAAATCAAAATAAAAAATATCAAGTCTTATCTTTTTCTTCCGTTGTACCAGGTGTAACCATCCCAAATAATAATTGAGACGCCTTTGTCATTAGATTTTCCAACTTTCCAGTTTTTACCTTCCTGAGCATTCAATAATTCAATCGGGTAATTGGAATCGTCGGTAGCTTTCCAGTGGCCTTTTATTATTTTATTATCCCAAGAACTATTCCAGATATAAGTTTGATCATTATTTATTTTTATCCCCCCCGGCAGAACTCCTGTTCCGGCTGAATTATGCAAAACTCGCTGTTGGTTAGAGTAATCCGTTGTCACATAAGAAGTTCCTGGAACCCATAATTCATACTGACCTGTAAATTCAGATATATCAAATATTTTTTGGTGTGTGGTGTTTGTTTGTTTATTTTCATCGGTTTTCCTTTTGCTATAATCCGTTTTGACACCGTTTGTTCTGTCCGATTGAACGTTTTTTGGTTTGTCAACCCGAATTTCTTTAGCCTTATAAGGTTGAATTTCTTTAGCTTTGTAGGGTTCAATATCTTGGCCAAAACAAGAAAGATTTACACAAAATACACAGATTGTCAATAAAATACCAGCAACCAAAATTGAAGGAGATGTTTTCATAAGTTTGTAGAATTTCAAGATGTGTAATTGTTAAAGAAAACATAAAGATAATATTTTCCCTCTTCGCACATTCTATTACAAAAAGCAAGCAAAAATTATTATGCGACGTATGGAACTTTGAAAATGGAAAATCCAACATTGAAAAAGTAAAATTGAAAATTGAAAAAAGTAAATTTATCTTTGTAAATGGCAATTTGGACTTTGAAAATGGCAATTTGAATTTTGAAAAGTCCATTTCCGATAGTGTGAAATTTTACGCCTCCGATACCCACAATTCTTACTTTTACCAAAAAATAATTGTACCAATGAATAATACCGAATTCCGTGAATGGGCACATCGCCTGGCCGACCGCATGGCTGATTACTATGAAAACATTGAGGAATATCCCGTGAAATCGATCGTAAAACCAGGTGATATTTTAGCACAACTCCCTTCTTCTCCTCCTTCCGAAAGTGAAGATATGGCCCAGATTATGAATGATTTCGAAAGTATCATAATGCCTGGGATCACGCATTGGCAAAGTCCTAATTTCTTTGCTTATTTCCCTGCCAACGGAAGCTATCCGAGTATATTGGCCGAAATGCTGACTGCTTCGCTTGGTACGCAGGGTATGGTATGGGACACCTCTCCTGCCGCGGCTGAACTGGAAGAAATGGTGATGAACTGGCTCAAATCCATGACCGGCTTACCTGCGAACTGGAGTGGAGTTATACAAGACACGGCTTCCACATCCACGCTTGTAGCCATTCTGAGCGCACGTGAACGAATTACAGCTTTCGAAATTAATGAGAATGGATTTAAAGGAACTGAGAAGTTGCGTGTCTATTGCTCTACCGAAACACATTCATCGGTCGAAAAAGCAGTGAAAATTGCCGGTATTGGGCGTAAAAACCTGGTTAAAATAGCAACCGACGCTCAATTCCGTATGGACACGAACCTGCTTAGCGAAGCAATTGCTAATGATATCGCTGCCGGATACATACCTCTATGTGTTGTGGCAGCTCTTGGAACTACTGGTTGCACTGCCGTTGATCCACTCGCCGCTATAGCTGAAGTTTGCGAAAAATACGGAACCTGGCTGCATGTGGATGCTGCTTATGCGGGAACAGCCCTGTTGTTGCCTGAATACCGCTGGATGATTGATGGGATTGAAAAAGCCGATAGCTTTGTTTTCAACCCACACAAATGGATGTTTACCAATTTCGACATTTCAGCTTATTTTATAAAAGACAAGGAAGCCTTGCTCCGGACTTTTGAAATATTACCCGAATACCTGAAAACCGGCAACCGCGGACTGGTAAATGACTACCGGGATTGGGGCATTCAATTGGGACGAAGGTTCAGGGCGTTGAAACTATGGTTTGTAATACGCTCATTTGGCGTAAACCAGCTCCAGGCGAAAATAAGGGAACACATCCGCATTGCCCGCTGGCTCGAACAACAGGTTATTGCACATCCCGATTTCGAACTTTTGGCGCCGGTGCCGCTCAGCCTGGTATGTTTCAGGTACAAACCTGCCAGTTTTACCGGTCATGAAAACCTGAACCAAATAAATGAAGAATTGCTCAGGGAACTCAACCATTCCGGGAAAATATTCCTTACCCATACCAAGCTTAACGGGCAATATTCTTTGCGTATGTCCATTGCAGGGACACTCACGACTCAGCAACATGTCGAAAAGGCTTGGGAGTTGATCAGAGAAACGGCAGTGGGATGTATTTGAGTGCTGGAAATATCTGTGAAAAAAAAATATTTTACATGTAATTATTTACAATACAGTATTTTACATGATTTAATCAATAAATTCAATTGGTAAGCAATCATTAAAATCATTTTTATAATAAGAAATGATTTATTTTTGCATTCAGTAAGGCAAACAAAAAGGATTTAATCCTGATTATAACCTACTATTTTCAATGTAACACAGATATGCAAAACAATAATTCGTATCAATTCTTCTTCTTTTTTTATTTTACGCCGAAGCCGGACTGATACGTTATTGCTTAAAAATAAATAATGTTAAAGTCCCGGATGATTCGGGACTTTTTTTTTGCTAAAACTATGACTCCACTAAAAGAAAATAGTATCAGCGTTGCCATCCAGGGCGGATTCGGCGCTTTCCATGAAATTGCCGCAAAACAATTTTTCGGAAATATCCCTATTGAAATCGTTCCCTGCGAAACATTTACCGACCTGTTTAATGAACTGCAGGACAAAAAAGCAGATTGCGGAATTGTTGCCATGGAAAATTCCGTTGCAGGGAGTTTGCTTCAAAACCACACCTTGCTGCGCGAGAGCGGTCTATCCATCATGGGCGAACAATACCTGCGTGTAGTACAGAACCTGATCGCTCTTCCCGGTCAAACCATAGACGATATAAGGGAAATACACTCTCACCCGATTGCCATTCAGCAATGTCATACTTTCCTTAATGAGTTGCGACGCAAAGGGGTAAAAATCATCGATTCGGTTGATACGGCGCTCAGTGTAAAATGGATCAGGGACGAAAACCTGATGGGCATTGGTGCTCTTGGCAGCGAACTGGCGGCCCAAATGTACGATATGGAAATCCTGAAAAGGGAGGTTGAAACCAACAAACGTAATTTCACCCGATTCCAGATCATCACCGATAGCGACACCGTTAAGGAACTGGAACAAATTGCCAACCAAACGATTAACAAGGCTACTTTGTGTTTCTCACTTCATCATGAGGAAGGGCGTTTGTCGCAGGTACTTTCGGTTCTGTCATTTTACAATATGAACCTTACAAAAATTCAATCGCTGCCAATTGTTGGAGTTGAATGGGAATATTTTTTTTATATCGACCTGGTTTTTAAAGATTTTAACCGATATCAACAAGCATTGGAAGCTGTAAGACCTTTAACCGAACATTTACAAATACTGGGAGAATATCAAAATGGACAACGGCCAAACGATAATAACGCCATCATCGAGGACTGAACTGGTTCAGGAATATTATTTTTCGCAAAAACTCAGGCAAATTGATGAGATGCGGAAATCAGGCCTCGATATTATTAACCTGGGAATCGGAAGTCCGGACCTCCCTCCTGCTCCTGCTGTTGTAGAAAAACTAGGCGAAGCAGCAAAATTGCCTAATGTACACGGATACCAGAGTTACAATGGCATTCCGGCATTGCGTAAAGCTTTTGCTGATTGGTACGAAAAATATTTCCATGTAACTTTAAATCCGGATAACGAAATCTTACCTTTAATCGGCTCAAAAGAAGGCATTATGCATATCAGTATGGCTTTTGTGAACGAAGGTGATGAAGTACTGGTGCCCAATCCGGGGTACCCAACATATACTTCGGTTTCGAAATTAACAGGGGGGAAAGTCAGGTTTTACGATCTGAACGAAAAACAAAATTGGCATCCTGATCTGCACGAACTGGAAAACAGCGATTTAAGCAAGGTTAAAATAATGTGGGTAAATTATCCGCATATGCCTACAGGAGCACGTGGAAATAAGAAACTGTTCGAAAACCTGGTTGCATTTGCCCACAGGCATACCATTTTGATGGTGAACGATAACCCGTACAGTTTCATTCTGAACAAGGATCATTTAAGTTTGTTGTCAGTGGATGGAGCAAAGGAAGTCGCCCTGGAATTAAACTCCATGAGCAAATCGCATAACATGGCCGGCTGGCGTATCGGGATGGTAGCAGGCCATGCAGAATATATTCAGAGCATCGTAAAAGTGAAAAGCAATATGGATTCAGGAATGTTTCAGCCCATGCAACTGGCTGCTGTTGAAGCATTAAGAAGTCCTGACGAATGGTATGATTCCATAAACGAAACCTATGGCCAACGCCGTAAACTGGTCGAACAGATAATGATCAAGCTGCAATGTACTTTCGATCCCAATCAAACCGGGTTGTTTGTATGGGGCAAAATTCCAGCCAAATATTCTAATGCAGAAGAACTCACCGAAGAAATCCTTCACAAAGCACATGTTTTTATCACACCGGGAATGGTTTTTGGAGGCCAGGGCAATGGATATATCCGCATATCGCTTTGCGCGAACGAACAAATGTTGGGCAAGGCTCTTAAAAGGTTGGCCGGGATTGGGGATTTTTGATGTACGATGTACGAATGACGAATAACGATTTACGAATGACGATTTACGATTTACGATTAACCATCAACGATTAACGATTAACGAATAACGATTCAAAAAGGAGATAACGCTATGAAAGTTTGTATCATAGGAATTGGATTAATTGGGGGTTCGCTGGCTATCGACCTGAAACGACGTGGTTTTGCAAGCACTATTGTTGGAGTGGATAATAATAAACATCACCAGAACATAGCTATACACAGCGGGCTGGTTGATAAAATTGATACATTAGAAAATGCCGTTAAAAAGTCGGATCTTATCATTTTGAGCACACCGGTAAATGTTAACAGGCAATTACTCCCCGAAATACTCACCCTGATCGAAGGAACAGATAAAGTAGTCACCGACATGGGGTCAACTAAATCAGGTACGGCTGAGGCAGTAGCCAATCATCCCAACCGTGGCCGGTATGTGGCTTCGCACCCTATGGCAGGTACTGAATTCTCTGGTCCCATGGCAGCTATTGGTAAATTATTTGATTACAAGCATGTTATCATCTGCGACAAGGAACTTTCGGATGCGGATGCCATCAGAACCATCGTAGAAATGTACAATGTGCTTAATATGCGAATATCTTATATGAAATCGGTGGATCACGATATCCATGTTGCATATGTTTCGCATATCTCTCACATCACATCATTTTCACTGGCTCTGAGTGTTCTGGACAAGGAAAAAGACGAAGAAAATATCCTGAAACTGGCAGGTGGTGGTTTCGAATCGACCGTGCGCCTGGCTAAAAGCAATGCCGAAACATGGGCGCCAATCTTTTTACAAAATTCCGATTATATCATCGAAGTCCTGGACAACTACCTCGAGAAAATGAACCTTTTCAGGAAATACATCCTCGAGAAAAACGCGGAAGGTCTTACAGAACTTATGAATGAAGCAAATAAAATAAGAAAAATACTGAATTGAGGGGTTGGGGGTTAGGATATAGAGGTTAGTGCTATCTAACCTGAATTATTCTAAAAAAACACTCCTATAATCACAAACTTGCCTTACCATTAACTTTTAACAAATAACCATCAACGATTACCCATTATGGAAACAAAACTTCAAATCGAACCTTTAGCAAACTGGAGCATATACAAAGGCCGGCCATTACTAATTTCTGGGCCATGCAGTGCCGAAACGGAAGATCAGGTAATGGAAACGGCACGCCAACTGGCAGCTTTAAAAAAAGTAGATGTTTACAGGGCCGGTATCTGGAAACCACGTACTCGTCCCAACTCGTTTGAGGGTGTTGGAACCGAAGGTCTTAAATGGCTAAAAAGAGTGAAAGAGGAAACCGGTTTGGCAACCGGCACTGAAGTCGCCACTCAGACTCATGTGTACGAAGCCTTAAAATTTGGTGTGGATGTGTTATGGATTGGCGCCCGTACTTCGGCAAATCCTTTTGCTATGCAGGAAATTGCTGATACATTGAAAGGTGTGGATGTGATGGTATTTGTAAAAAATCCTATTAACCCTGACCTGGAACTTTGGATTGGCGCTATCGAACGGCTGTATGCTGCCGGAATTAAACGTATTGGAGCCATACATCGCGGGTTTTCGGCATACGAAAAAACAGCGTATCGCAATCAGCCTAAATGGCAGATCCCAATCGATCTTCGCCTTCGTATCCCTGAATTGCCGTTGCTTTGCGATCCCAGTCATATCGGGGGTGCCAGGGCATATCTTTATGAAATTGCCCAGGAAGCCATGGACTTGAATTATGATGGACTTATGCTCGAATCGCATATTGATCCCGATAATGCATGGAGTGATAAAAGCCAACAGGTTACACCCCTGGCATTGCTCGAATTACTCAACAAACTGGTTCTCCGCCAATCCGTTTCGAGCGACAGCAAATTCCTGGATAAACTTAGCATACTCCGGAGCCAGATCGACAGGTTCGACGAGCAACTTCTTGATTTGCTTGAGCAGCGAATGAATGTTGCCGAAACTATAGGTAAATACAAAAAGGATAACAACATTACTATCTTACAAAACCAGCGTTGGGAAGAAATCATCCGCAAAGTGGCAACAAAAGGTCAAAGTAAAGGGTTGAGTATAGAATTTATCGACCAAATGTTTAAAGCCATTCACCAGGAATCAATTAACCACCAGTTGAAAGTAATGAATGTTGCAGGATAAAAAATGGTCAACTGTTACATTTTGGTCCGGGTGCGAATTATTATTCCACCCGGACTTTGTTTTTTATTATCATTAATCCTTATTTTTACACCTGCATTTGTCTCAGATTGTATCCTTTCCTGCTGACGTATTCAGACCGGTATGATTTTTTCGACAAGATGTGTCAACCATAACAAACCTAATTTATGAAAAACGACTCTATTCATTTCCGCTCCCTTTTAAAATTAACAATTCCAGGGCTCTTCCTGTTCCTGAGTATTTACACTTCAGCCCAGGACCGTATCACAGGCCGTACATTTGCTACCCGTTCCGAAGTAATTGGCCAGCATGGTATGGTTGCTACGAGTCAGCCCCTGGCAACACAGATCGGACTTGATATTCTGAAAAAAGGTGGCTCAGCTGTTGATGCTGCCATTGCAGCAAATGCCGCCCTTGGACTTATGGAACCCACAGGTTCCGGTGTCGGGGGAGATCTTTTTGCGATTGTTTATGAAGCGAAAACAGGAAAACTCTATGGATTAAATGCATCAGGTCGTTCGCCAAAAACACTTACCATTGAATATTTCAAAGAAAAAGGAATTAAAAGAATTCCCCCGTTTGGACCCTTACCGGTAAATGTCCCCGGATGCGTGGATGGATGGATCGAATTGAATAAACGCTTCGGAAAACTTACAATGGAGCAGATTTTATCTCCGGCTATCGGTTATGCTGAAAATGGGTTTCCCGTCTCCGAACTGGTTGCCTATTATATGGGCCATTCAGTAGCAGCAATGGGCGGGAAGTTCCCAAATGTGCTGGAAACTTACACTGTGGATGGGAAAAACGCACCTCAAAAAGGTGATATTTTTAAAAATCCTATGCTGGCAAACACATACCGTAAAATTGCAAAAGGAGGCCGGGATGCTTTTTATACCGGCGAAATCGCCCATACTATTGCTGATTTTATAAAGTCGCAGGGTGGATTTCTAAGCTATGACGACCTGGCCACGCACCATTCCGAATGGGTTGAACCTGTTTCGACGAATTACAGGGGTTATGACGTGTGGGAGTTACCTCCAAACGGGCAGGGGATCGCTGCATTGGAAATGCTCAATATACTGGAAGGATATGATTTTTCGAAAATACCCTACGGAAGTTCAAAGCATATTCATTTGTTTACGGAAGCCAAACAACTGGCATTCGAAGACCGTGCAAAATACTATGCCGATATGCAATTTGCAAAAGTTCCAGTGCAGCAGCTTATCAGTAAAAAATATGCAGACGAACGCAGGAAACTTATCGATGAAAATAAAGCAGGCATTTATAAAGCCGGCGATCCTATGGAAGGAGGAACTATTTACCTCACTACCGCTGATAATGAAGGAAATATGGTTTCGCTTATTCAAAGCAATTACCGGGGAATGGGTTCGGGTATGGTGCCTCCGGGACTTGGTTTTATGCTGCAGGACCGTGGCGAATTATTTAACCTGGATCCGAATCACGCCAATGCTTTAGCACCCGGGAAACGCCCGTTTCATACCATAATACCCTGTTTCATTACAAAAAATGGCGTGCCCTACGTTAGTTTTGGAGTTATGGGTGGCGATTTTCAACCTATGGGCCATGTGCAAATTGTTATGAACCTGGTTGATTTCGGAATGAACCTGCAGGAAGCCGGTGATGCCCCACGTTTAAATCATAGCGGCGGCAGCGACCCGACAGGCAGCGGCAAACCCGAGCGCGGAGAAATTCAACTGGAAAGCGGGTTTGACTACCAGGTAATCCGCGAACTGATGCAAATGGGCCATAAAGTCGGTTTCTCCTTTGGCGACTACGGCGGGTATCAGGCTATTATGTATGATTCGTTACGAAAAATTTATTTCGGCGCCTCCGAATCGCGGAAAGATGGGCAGGCGGCAGGGTATTAATCGCAACATTGCTTTTCGTCCCGATAGGTAGAGAGTATCTTTGATTGACTGAACACAACAAACCTAAAAACATCAGAAAGAAATAAATCGTTGAGCGAGCGTTCCAAAAAAGCTGTTGAATTGCTTGAAACCGGTAAATCCAGGGGCCAGGTTACTGAAGCATGCATAGCTTCGGATGTTATGATGCTTCAACGCATTGTAACCATTTCGGATGACATAAGGCGCATTTTTAAAATAGATGGGGTTGATCCCGCAAAAAACGATCCGACCCACGACTTCGACAAGATAGAAACCGTAAATGATTTCAGGACTTTAAGTAGCCATGAAGCATAAAATATGAACTTAACCTCGACCTGCGGCAATTAATGGTCATTAAAAAAGCAAATGATATCGGTACCGACAAGGTCGTGCTTCAGACGGTGATCGGCATGGATGGCGATGTTACCACACGTATTGAAAAAGCGTTTGCCGACAAGCCGGTGACTTTTATCAACCTTATGCATCAGCAGGCTATAGGGATTCCACTTGACCGACATTGCAAGCGGGCAGGGACGGCTTGCCATAAAGAAAAAGTAAAAATCTCCCGTTTCTCATATTTGAAAATTTCTGCCAGCAAGCATTTGATAAAATGCTACAAATTAACTTTGATCTTTTAAGCTTTTAAATCATGCATGATTTGAACAATCTTCTTTTCACACTTTTAATTTATATTGGCTCATTTTCCGCAGGGCTGCTCGGTTCATTAACCGGGCTTGGTGGCGGAGTAATTGTTGTTCCAATGCTTACTGTTCTATTTGGTGTAGATATTCATTTTGCTGCAGGTGCATCTCTCATTTCGGTAATTGCCACATCTTCCGGTGCCGCTTCAGCTTATGTTAAAGAAGGGTACTCGAATATAAGAATTGGTATGTTTTTAGAAATTGCAACTACAATAGGTGCTGTTATAGGAGCCTCTATCGTAGGAATAATTTCTGTAAATGCTGTTTCAATTATTTTTGCTTTCATATTAGTTTATTCAGCATTAACCACATTCATAAAAAAGGATGAGAATATTATGCATGAACCGGACCCAATAGCCGGAAAATTGAAGTTAAATGGAAATTACCCTGTTGGCAATACATTTGTTTCTTATAATGTACAGAAAGTTCCGCAAGGATTTATTATGATGATTTTTGCGGGCGTTCTTTCCGGTCTTCTTGGTATAGGGTCAGGCGCTGCAAAGGTAATGGCGATGGATCAGATTATGAAAATACCTTTTAAGGTATCAACAACAACCAGTAATTTTATGATAGGCGTAACTGCTGCTGCAAGTGCCGGAATATATCTGAAATACGGATATATTCATGCAGCTCTCGTAATGCCGGTTATGCTGGGTGTTTTAACCGGAGCTTTTCTGGGCGCTAAATTATTGACATTTACCTCTTCGAAAAGTTTGAAAATTATTTTTTCAGTTATTATACTTGTTATGGCTTATGAAATGTTAAAAAATGGCTTAAAATGATAAAAAGATACGCTAACACGGAAAATCTTGATAAGGGCATAGAAACCATATTAGGCAATTTGCTTAGAATAGGCGTTATTATTGCAGGTAGTGTAGTTATTATTGGTGCAGTTCTATTTTTAGTAAGACATGGATCGGAAATACCAAGTTATCATATATTTAAACCCGACATCTTTAATTTTTCTGATTTTCGGGATTTATTCAACGGAATCATTACTTTCCGATCTGTTTCAATAATGGAATTAGGAATTTTGCTCCTGATCGCAACCCCTGTTCTTAGAGTCCTTTTTTCAGTGTTCGCTTTTGCTTATGAAAAAGACTATATGTATGTTGTTTTTACAGTTATTGTTCTCCTTGTTCTTATTCTTAGTTTTTTTTCATTATAAATGACAAAATCAAACCGGGGTTATCTGTATGCATTAATCGCTACTATTTGCGGTTCGTTGGTTTACCTGTTCAGTAAAGCCGCACTTAACGAAATCAGCCTGCCCCAGTTTGGTTTCTGGTGGTTTCTTACAGCTATCTTCTGGAACAGCATGATGGCGGCTCACCCCAGGGGCGGCTTCTCGGTAAAGTCTTTCACCCGAAAGGATTACCGGACTTTACTCTATATCGGTTTGATCGAAATTGTTGCAACTACATCTCTTTATGCAGCCATTTCAGTTTCGCCCAATCCGGCCATACCTTCATTTCTGCGAAACCTTGAATATCTGTTTGTAACCGTATTTGGGTTTGTCTTGCTAAGAGAGCGGTTTGGAAAAGTTGCATTGGCAGGCGCTGTTCTTACACTTTCGGGAGCTTTTATTATTAGTTTACGAACCACTTCTGCCGACAGCTTTTTTACCGCGGCCTCCGGTCTTATGTTACTCTCCACATCGTTTTATGCGGTTCGTACCATAACCGTCAAAAAGCATATTCGTGAAATCAGTCCGGTAGTGCTGGCCATCAACAGGGCCATTTTCCTGGTTTTATTTGCACTTATATTTATGATTGTCCAAAAACACACGTTTAAAATTCCCACACACGTATTCTTCATTATCCTGGGTGGTTCCTTTATCGGCCCTTTTCTAACATCCATATTTCAGTATTCAGCACTCCGATTTATTGAAGCTTCCAGGGCAGCAATTGTTCAAAGTACTACCGGATTGTTTGTGCTGGCAGGCGCCTTGCTGATTTTCGGCAACCTTCCAACTACAATACAGGTTTTCGGTGGGCTTGTATCCATGGCCGGAGTTAGTCTCATGATGCGAAAAAGGTTGCGATAACGGTGCCAGATCCTGTTATTATGCTTCAGCATATTGCTGAATCAAATCAGCTACTATTTTTTTCACAGGTTTTATTTCATGGATATCTTCAATGGATGTACCTGCCACATAAAAAGTTTTATAGCTGGCGCTGAAGGCCGATTTCTCCATTGATTTCATCCCGCGATAGGATACAAACATCTTAACATATTTCTTTAAACGCTTATTTTTCAGCAGCAGCTTCTGTAAAGCGGAAGCTTTGGTACCTGTTTTTTGGACATAAGGCGTATTAATAACCGTTAATGGAGTTCCCGACAGGTTGGAGGTACGCACAATATCTTTTGCCCCGTATTCAATAATGGCATTTTTATAGTCATCAGTAACGGGCGATTCGGTGGAGGCAATAAACAAAGTTCCAATGCTAACGGCATCTGCACCTATATTAAAAATGCTTTTCAACTGTTTGCCTGTTGCCACTCCGCCGGCTGAAATAACAGGAATTTTAAAATTAGCTTTTAAAAGCGGGACCAGTTCTTTTGGCGAAATATTACCGGCATGCCCGCCTGCCTCGGAATTAACGGCAATAATGGCATCGGCGCCTAAATCGGCTACTTTTTGGGCAAATTTCAAATCAACTACATCGCAAAAAACTTTTATCCCTTTAGATTTACAGCGATTAATCGTTTCTTCAGGGCTTCCCAACGATGTGATAATAAAATCAACGCCCAGCTCAACACAGGTTTCAAGCTGTTTTTTATACTTTATATTGGATTTATTTACAATAAGATTAATTCCAAACGGTTTATCTGTTTTTGATTTGATTTCGGCAATAGCCACGCGTAAGGCTTCGTCGGTGCGGTAATTTAAAGCAGGGATAGCAGCCGTAATACCGCTTGCCAGGGCCTCTAACACCATTTTGGTATTCGAAATCAAAAACATCGGGGCCATAATTACAGGATACTCAATGTTCATTAATTTACAAAAATCATTGCCGCTGAAATTGCTGTTTGGAATGGTCATAATAGACGTTAAGTTGAAATCAAGAATACAGGTAAAAGTATGGATTAATTATGTATGGTAATTCAAATAGGACCAGATAATTCCTGAAAAAGTAACAACTTTGTTTTAGCAGAAACATTTATCATGATACCTGTTTTTACCAGAGAAGAAGCAAATGTAAAACAGATACGGGAAATACCGGATCATGAGATTATAACACAACTGAATTTCAACCTCATGTAACTATAATACAATTGAAAAAAATTGAGGGGATAAAGGAAATAATTATTGAAAATACATTCGCATTTCTCAACACCTAACGGATGAAATTAATATCTAAAAGAGTATTATATTTGGCATGGAAAATGTCTGGAAGTTTGGAAATTTGTCTCCTGCTTTCAGTATTTACAACAGAGGTGTAAAAGGAGAAAAAATCCAAAGGCATATTAGTTCATTATAATCCAAACATAAACCAAGAGTTAAAAACGGAGGACATAAATCATGAAAATTCAGAAAGTTGAAGCAATTG
This sequence comes from Lentimicrobiaceae bacterium, assembly GCA_041660125.1. GTDB lineage: Bacteria > Bacteroidota > Bacteroidia > Bacteroidales > UBA4417 > UBA4417. Next base: position 113,065 of record JBAZWY010000011.1, on the reverse strand, counting down.
AAATCCTCGATTCAAGAGGAAATCCTACTGTTGAGGTAGATTTAAAGTTAGAAGACGGAACAGTATCGCGTGCCATGGTTCCGAGTGGAGCATCAACAGGTGAACGTGAAGCAACCGAATTAAGAGACGGAGACAAGAAACGTTTTGGTGGTAAAGGCGTTTTAAAGGCCGTAGCAAATGTCAATACCATTATTGCCAAAGCAATTGAAAACGAATGTTTTACCAACCAGCGTGAACTTGATTATTTTTTAATAGAACTGGATGGCACCAGCAACAAGGCAAAATTAGGCGCTAATGCAATACTGGGGGTTTCAATGGCTTATTCCCGCGCCAAAGCAATAAGTGCAGGAATACCGCTTTACCAGTATCTGGGCGGAAGCAATGCCCACCTTTTGCCTGTCCCTTGCATGAATGTTATCAATGGAGGGAAACATGCCGACAACAATGTGGATTTCCAGGAATTTATGATTGCACCCCATGGTGCACCTTCTTTTACCGAATCTATCCGGATGGGGGAAGAAGTGTTCCATGCCTTGAAAAGCGTGCTTAACGCCAAGGGTTATAGCACCGGAGTAGGTGATGAAGGCGGCTTTGCACCAAATCTTAAATCGAACGAAGAAGCTGTAGATGTAATTCTTGAAGCCATCGTTAAAGCAGGATATAAACCCGGGGATCAGATCAGCATATGCCTCGACCCCGCTGCCAGCGAATTATGGGAAGATGGAAAATACAAGATGTTCAAGAGTACAGGCAAATTCGTAACAAGCGACAATATGGTTAAACTCTGGGAAAACTGGGTGAACCAATATCCTATAGTTTTACTCGAAGACGGCTTAGCCGAAAACGATTGGGAAGGCTGGAAAAACCTTACAGACATACTCGGAAAGAAAATTGAAATTGTAGGCGATGATTTGTTCTGCACCAATAAAAAAATATTGGCAGAAGGCATAGAAAAAGGCGTTGCAAATTCAATCCTGATTAAGCTTAATCAAATTGGAACTGTTACCGAAACACTCGAAACAATAGAACTTGCTTATAAAAATTCGTACAATTGTTTTGTTTCACACCGCAGTGGTGAAACGGTTGATAGTTTTATCGCCGATTTAACCGTTGGTATCAATGCCGGTCATTTAAAAACCGGAAGTGGGTGTCGTGGCGAGCGCATCGAAAAATTTAACCAGCTTATGCGTATTGAACATGAATTAGGTAAAGCATCAAGATTTGCCGGTATTAAAGCATTCAAAAACACTTAGTAATTTTGGGAAATAATTACTTCCTAAAAATCATTATTCAACTATCTGTTAAAGAATCGAGGCAACAATAAAAAAATAACGAATATGGAAATTAATAACGAATTGAAAGAAATTCTGAAGCCTGACAAAACAGCACTTTTAATTTGGGATGTACAAAACATGCTGGTACAGAATATTTTCAATACCGAAATATTTATAACCCATACTAAAGATATTATTTTAGCAGCCAAAGAACACGGCATCCCTGTAATATTTTCAAAAATCACACCGCTTCCCCCGAGATTTGAATCTCCGGTCAGGACATATTTTCTCAAAAACCGGCTATCATCCATGAAGCAGGTAGCCGACGGATTAGAATTAGCAATTCCCCCCGGCGGGGATGATATTGTGATTCCTAAAAATACAGCCAGTATGTTTATTGGCACTAATTTCGAACAGCTTCTGCGGAATGCCGGGATAACAACCATCGTAATTACTGGCATTGCAACCGAATTTGGAGTAGAATCTACGGCCAGAGATGCAAGCAACCGGGGCTTTTTCCCTGTAATCATTACCGATGCTGTTTCTTCGTATAATCAGGAAGCACATTACAGGTCGCTCGAAAATTTAAAAAACCTGATGATTCTCTTAAAAACAGAGGAAATTATTTCGATCTGGAAACAATAAGGAAGAAAGAAAAACATTTGAAATGTTCATCTGTTTATTTTTTAATTTTTACGGGTCAGATGCCTGCCTTGTCGGCAGAGAGGGAACTCCATGACACCCCGCCATGGCGGGGTCATCTGCCTGGGTGTCAAAATTGGCTGATTATGTCATGTTCGTTTCATGTATGCAAATGCTGCAAAGCAAAATGGCTGGTGGAGCGAAGTGGAATTGATTATCTGGGGACCATCGGCGAAATTGACTCCTGAAAATGCAGAGATCCGGGAAACCTTTACAAAATTGATAAAAGCCGGCGTTAAAACCGAAGCTGTAAAGCCTGTGCCGATCATTATGGCGTATCTGAGAAACTGGCGAAGCTGGGAATTGATGTAAAATATATGCGCCAGCCACTAACCGAAATTTTAAAATCAGGCAAAAAGCTGATTACATTTTAGATAATTGGAGAAACACATGAAAACAATCGGGTTAATAGGTGGAATGAGTTGGGAATCCTCCATCGTATATTATGAACTGATAAACAAAAAGGCAAAAGAATTGCTTGGGGGACATCACTCCTGCCAAAGTCTTATGTACACAGTTGATTTTGATGAAATTGTAAAACTGCAGCATGCCGAAAAATGGGAAGAGCTGGATATAATTATGGCAGATGCTGCAAAACGGCTCGAAAAAGGAGGGGCCGACCTGGTGGTTTTGTGCACCAACACCATGCATTTATGCAGCCAGGCCATAACTGATAGTATTTCAATCCCATTCCTTCATATTGCAGAAGCCGCAGGATTGGAAATCAAGAAACAATCGCTCAGAAAAATCGGGCTTCTGGGCACTAAATTTACCATGGAAAAAGACTTTTATAAAAAGGTTCTTGCCGACAAGTTTGGCATTGAAGTAATAATTCCAAATGAACAGGAACGGGAAAAAGTACATAACATTATTTACGGCGAATTGGTTCATGGAGTAATTAAAGATGAATCAAGAGAAGTGTTTATAACAATAATTAAAAATCTTGAAAAGGCAGGTGCCAAAGGTGTTATTTTAGGTTGCACCGAAATTCCCTTGCTGATTTCAGATTCGGATGTAAATATCCCGACATTTGATACCACGAGGATTCATGCCGAGAAAGCAGTTGAATGGGCCATAAACAATCAACCGTTATAAACCGATGAGTATTCTCTGAAGCGCAATTACAAAAGCCAATGCGACAGAAGAATTTTGTGCTTTAGTGGAGCATTCTCAGCAACGTGTATGTAATAATACCTTCTTCAGATTCGCATCTAACAAAGAAGGTAAGAACCACAGGAAAATCTAATTTCACTCTATGCCATTAAGCAACTTCGAACGCATGATACAGCTGGCAGACGAAGTTTTTGCCACTAAAAGCGATCCCAATCAATTGGATGTTAACGAGACTATAATTGAGCGCCTGCTACAGATCCACCCTTCCACTGTTTCGGAATATGACGATGGTAATGGCCCGGCAGCATGGGTTTTATTGATACCTACAACCCTTGAGTTGATGAAAAGGTTCCTGGAACATTCGATTTCAGAAAAAGAACTTTTCGATCTCACTCCAATGGATGTACCGTATGAGGCATTATACCTGTGTTCGGCAATGGTGCTGGAAGAATTCCGCAGAAAGGGTATTGCAAAACGGCTTGCACTCAATGCAGTTGAACACATCCGCAAAGACCACCCATTGAAAGCACTGTTTGTGTGGACTTTCAGCAAGGAAGGCGATTTGGGTGCCGAAACACTGGCACGTATAACTTCGCTTCCATTGTATAAACGAATCGAATAAAAATAATTAACTTGCGACAAAGCCGCGATTACATTTTAATAACATCGGGGAAAAGAATCTATAAATAACTTTTGCAGTGAATAACAATCCAGAAGCCAAAAGGAAGATCCCAAAAATCCATATCACCTATCAAACCAGCAAATGATTGAAATTATACGAACTGACTCTTCTAACCCGGACTTTATTGCGCTGGTAAAAGATCTTGATGCTTTTTTGGCCCTTATCGACGGTGAGGAACATTTATTTTATGCACAATTTAATCAAACCAACAAACTCAATTATGTGGTTGTCGTTTATGAAAACAATAAGCCCATCGGCTGCGGAGCATTAAAAGAATATGCTCAAAACACTTTGGAAATAAAACGTATGTACACGGCACCCGATAGCCGCGAAAAAGGAATTGCTACCCAGGTTTTGGCTGAATTAGAGCTTTGGGCAGCTGAATTATATTGCCAAAAATTTGTACTGGAAACGGGAATCAGGCAGCAGGAAGCAATCAGACTTTATAAAAAGAGCGGGTACAAACGCATTCCAAACTACGATCAATATGCTGGCATTGAAAACAGTATATGTTTCGAAAAAGAATTAAAATTGTATTATTTTAAAATCTGAAACTTTCAATTATCAGAAGCATTATTCTCATTGTCCGAAATGGAGTTCATAAAAGCAAATTTAACCAGTTCCGCGAGCGGAACAAAGTCAAGAGTTTTTTCCTGTGTAGCCTCAAGAACTACCAAAGGTGCTACTCCGGCCTTCCAGGCTTCCACCCAGCGTGAAGCGCAGAGACACCAACGATCACCAGGGGTCAGGCCCGGGAAACTCCATTCAGGGTGCGGGGTAATCAAATCATTACCAACTTCTTTTGAAAATTCCAGAAATTCCTTTGTAACGATTACGCAAACTGAATGCACAAAAGTATCGTCATCGCCTGAATCGCAACAGCCGTTTCGGTAAAAACCGGTCATTGGTTTAGTGCTGCAGGGAATTAATTTCTCACCATAAACGTTTTTATGCATAAATAGTTTCTGATTAAGTCAAGATTTGATATTGGATAGGATTTTTCTGATAAAGTTCTTCAAACCTGCCATCTGGTTCCAGGCCAGGAAAGAAAACTAACTTCTTTTCAATAAAGATCAATTCAATAGCAACAAATGGCAACCTAAATTGTTCTTGGGAATTGCCCGTATAAAGCTACCCTGTTTTTCGGGAATTTATAAATTACCACATTAAACAATGAATCCACAATTCTAACAAGATGCTGATATCCAATCAGGCTATTATTTCAGAACAGCCCAGTTTTGCAAAGTATCGGAAGTAATAAAGGTATCACCGTCGCACAATAGAGGTTTTGCATCGCGGAGAGTTTTTGAAATAAACATTTCATCCCGATTAGGTATTCCGCGATTGAATCTGTTGACCCGATCAATCATATGATAGAATTCCTTTGAATTGTGTTTTTAAAAATGGTAAAATACGTCAAAGAACTCAACCGGGAAATAACTGCAATTCCCTGTACCTAAAAATAATACAATTTTGGCAGAAATCAAATGGGTTTTTGAAAACGAGTAATTCAGGTCGAACTGACGCATGTTCTGAAAGGATGAGTATCGCGAATTAATGTCACATAATAATCATAAATTTGTAAAAAGTAAAATCAGGTATGTAAAACTATACTTTAAGTGAGGTAAAATCACGCATTCAAAGATCCAAGAACCAAGTCCCATCTCGCCGCGGCGGGACAAGAACCCTGCTTGCAGTAGGCAAGCAAGACCTACTTTATATCCTCGCTTGGAATTTGGAGCTTGGTCCGCCCCAAGCGGATGGGACTTGATGAATGCAGAAATTTATCCCGTTTTCAGTATAACAGCAGTAAACCTGGGAATTTGCCCGGCCTGGCATCCGGGAGCAGGCAATAAGTTCTGGCTGTTTGTTTATGAGATTGATGTAGAATAAATTGATGAAACTAATTATTTGCCCTGGAATGAAGTCCGGGATAAAATTCAGATAATTGAACATGCTTGAAAGCTTTGGCATTACATATATCTTTGCCCCCGGCTTGAAAGCCGGGGCAAGATAGCCGGGGCAAGATAGCCGGGGCAAGATAAGCTCCCTGATCAGAAAGCAGACAACTAAAAAAGACAAAATGCAAGATATTTGGAATGAACGCTATGGTAGGCAGGAATTTATATACGGCACAAAACCGAATAATTTCCTGAAAGAGGAATTGACGAAACTAAAACCAGGAAGAATTCTATTCCCTGCCGAAGGCGAAGGGCGCAATGCCGTTTATGCAGCCTCCCTGGGTTGGGAAACCGAAGCTTTCGACCAGAGCACCGAAGGACAAAAGAAAGCCCAACAACTGGCAAATCAAAAAAGTGTAACCATCAATTACATTATCCAGTCACTCGGTGAATGGAATCCTTTGCCAGATCAATACGACTGCATCGCATTCATTTCGGTGCACATGCCCCCTGAATTGCGACAACAGGTCCACCAGGCTGCAATCAGGGCATTGAAACCCGGCGGGACCCTCATACTGGAAGCTTTTACAATTAACCAGCTACCACGAACAAGCGGAGGACCAAAAACACCGGAAATGCTTTTCACAATGGATCAGATTAAAAGCGATTTCAGCAACCTGGTATCTGTAAAAATGAGTGAAACTCAAGTACTTCTTGATGAAGGTCCTCTGCATCAAGGACTTGCCGATGTGATTCAAATGATGGGCATCAAACCGTCATGAAAAGCTAATATTGTTATATTTGCCTGATCATCTAAACTCATTCTTCATGAAATAGCCATGATTGGAAAACACCAATAGAAGATGATATTATTCTTCATCATGGCGTTCCCTGTCTGCCGACAAGGCAGGCATCTGACCCGTAAAAAATAAATAATAACAGATGAAACCTGGTTACATTTTTACACTTTTTGCAGTATTTAGTTTGTCAACTTATAATACATTATCTGCACAAAAAAGCAATACTCTTGAAGCGAAGGCTGCACGGATACATAATTCTGCATTTACCGTTGATTCACATACCGATGCCCCGCTAAATTTTTTAAATATGAAGTACGATATAGCAAAAGACAACAGCAAAACTTTAACCCGCACCTGCGTTGATTTTCCACGGATGCGCCAGGGCGGTCTTGATGCCACATTTTTTGCGGTTTTTATCGGCCAGGGTCCGCGTACAGCCGAAGGAAATGCCAAAGCTAAAGCCAAGGCTGAAACCATTTTCGATTCAATTTATGCAGCTGTTAACCGTAACAAAGATATTTGTGGGATTGCTACTACGCAAGCTGAAGCTATGAAGCATGTGAAACAGAAGAAAAGTGTTGTCTTTATTGGAGTTGAAAACGGTTATCCCATTGGAAACGACCTTTCCAATGTGAAACATTTTTACGACAGGGGAGCGCGCTATATCACCCTCTGCCACACCAAAAATAATGATATCTGCACCAGTTCGACTGATACTAATAATACAACCGGGCTTAGCAATTTCGGGATACAGGTTGTTAAAGAAATGAACCTCCTGGGAATGATGATTGATGTGTCGCATGTTTCGGACCAGTCGTTTTATGATGTTATGAAGCTAAGCAAAGTACCGGTAATAGCCTCGCACTCCTGTTCACGTGCACTTTGCGATAATCCGCGAAATCTCACCGATGATATGCTTCGGGCCCTCGCTGCCAACAACGGGGTGGTGCAAATGTGTATCCTAAGCGATTATGTTAAAAAACCCATGCCTAACCCCGTGCGCGATTCGCTGCGGATGGCAATCCGGAAAAAATACAATAATTTCCAGGACCTGACCGACGAGCAGTGGGAAGTCGCAATTACTGAATATCACTCCATCGATGACCAATTCCCTCAACAACTGGCAACAGTAAGCGATGTGATTGATCACATCGATCACATGGTGAATGTTGCCGGCATCGATCATGTGGGCATCGGAACCGACTTTGACGGTGGTGGCGGAGTTGCTGACTGTAAAGATGTAAGCCAGATGGGAAATATTACACTTGAGTTGGTAAAACGGGGATACAGTGAGAAAGATATTAAAAAAATATGGGGTGGAAACTTGATGCGGGTGATGAACGAGGTTGCTGAGCATAAAGGAATTTAGAGAGAGTGAAGGAGCGAAAGGGCGAGAGGCGAAAGGGGGATGTGCAGATTTGAGGATTAGCGATGTTGCAGTGGAATGTAAATTTTTTAAACTTTGAACGCGAAGCATTCAACTTTGAACGCGAAACATTGAACCTTGAACACGAGCCCGCCATGGTGGGAGAACCTTTGAACTTTGAGTTTACAGGTTACCCCAAACCCCAAGGGAATTAGATGTAGATGAGTTTTAATTTGATTTTGAACCTTTATCAATTAACCAACTTAAAACCCGAACTTTTTAACCATGATCAAAATCTTTGTCCTGCATCTGGAAGAAAATGAATTCGCTCCTGAATTTCAGGAGCTATTGATTCAGTATCTGCCTTTAGCGGGAAAGTTGCGTGTACGGAACCGGCAAAATCTTACCAGCAAATTGCACACTGTTGCCGGAGAGTTGCTTGCACGATATTCCGTAGGACAATACCTTGGTAATCCTGATCAGGAAATGAATCTTGAATTTGGCGAAAAAGGCAAGCCTCACATTGGAAACCTGCCCGGAGTTCATTTTAATATTTCACATTCGGGCCATTATGTGGTGTGTGCAGTTGCGCCAACCGAGGTTGGTATTGATGTGGAAAGGGTGCGTAACGTTAACCTGCGGATTGCAGAAAGATTTTTTTCGGAAACAGAAATACAAGACCTGATGGCGTGCGATGAAAAAGACCGGATGCATTATTTTATTACACTCTGGACAATTAAGGAAAGTTACCTGAAAGCCATTGGCCGCGGGCTTACCCAGCATCTGAATTCTTTTACAATCATCAAAAAAAAAGATTTATACTTACTCACCGGCAACGAAGAAGCTGAGAGATATGGCATTGAAAACCAACAGCTTCCGAATGAATATATGATGGCTGTATGTACATTGTTACCATACTCTCCAGCCGGGATAAGCTATGTGTCACTAAAGAATATTATTAAAACACTTCCGGAATATGTTTAATTTCACTATATTTGTGAATACTCATTATTATCCTTTTTTCAAGAATAATTGAAGTGTTTTCATTCATTTTAATTCCGGTTTTATGTCACGCAATGTAGCATTAGTTCTTTCGAGTGGCGGTGCCAGGGGTATAGCCCATATAGGTGTGATTGATGAACTCATAAAATCTGGTTTTACAATTACATCAGTAGCAGGAGCATCGATGGGTGCAGTAATTGGAGGCATGTTTGCAACAGGCACACTGCCTGGATTTTCCGAATGGTTGCTTTCCCTGACCAAAATGGATATTATAAAATTCATGGATCTCACCATAGGGCATGGTGGCCTGATAAAAGGCGAAAAGATAATGAAAGTCCTGGAAGAGTATATTGGGGATGTTAATATCGAAGACCTGCCTATACCCTATTCCTGTGTAGCAGCCGATCTGATTAGCCATACAGAAATTGTGTTTGATAAAGGCAATTTGCTGAAAGCAATACGAGCTTCAAGTTCAATACCTACCGTTTTCCTCCCTGTTAGCTCCGACGATATGCGGCTGGTTGATGGAGGGGTTCTGAATCCGTTACCGCTCGACCTGGTGAAGCGCACAAGAGGCGATATTCTCATTGCAGTAAATGTTAACGCGAATATCCCTTACATTTCGCCTGTAAAAACCCCGGAACATGCTGAATTGGAAAAATATTATGGTAAATTGAAATCTGCACTCAACAAGAAATGGTCGGGTGTTGTTGATCATTATTTTGAAAAATACATAAATGAGAAACAATCCAAACCAAAGCCAATCAATATGTTTGATGTAATTTCCGAATCCATCATCCTTGCACAGAATAAAGCCGCTGGCATTTATATTGAAAAGTATAAACCCGATGTGCTGGTGGAAACTTCGGTTGATATAGCTTCCCTATTCGATTTCTACAAATCAGAAGAACTGATTGAAACTGGGCGGGTTGCATGCCGCAAGGCACTGGATAAGACAGGAAGGTGAAATTTGAAGAGTTTAAGAGTCTGTCTAAATTTCTTAAGCTATTTCTAAAACTGCTAATTTCTATGAATATCGAACAAGAATTAACGATTTTTGATTTAACCTGTATTATTCGTGCAGAAGATAAAAGATAAAAGTAAAAAGATAAAAGTCAGACAGTTGCAAACCATTTTCATAATTTATTTTGTAAAGACGATTTCTATAATTGCCTTCATAATGTTTTGATCCTTTTGTCTTTATCCTTTTATCTTTTGTCTTTTTTAAAGTTTATAAATTAATCAAGTTAAGAAGTATAACCAAATTCAAGGTTTATATTGACTTCGTAAATCGTAAATCCTTGTTCCTTGTTCTTAATTCAACCATTCAATTAAATTTAGACAATTACTAAGTTTTTCAGTGTTTCAGGCTCAAAACAAACTTCGCCTGGTCTCCTGTTTTAAATCAGTCTTTACCTTATCAACCGAATCAGGTTTTCCTCATAATATTATAAAGCAACTCCCTTGCCCTGAACAAACGCACTTTTACTGTGCCTTCGGGAAGATCAAGTTGTGCAGCGATTTCCTCGCACGACAATTCATTAAAATAGTGCAAATTAATGATATCCTTGTATTTAGGGTGAAGTGTATCAACGATTTCGCGAAGTAAGCGCGTTTCCTGCCGGTTGATCATAAGTTGTTCAGGACTGGGGAGTTGATTTGCCATCTCGTGAGCAGCAATTCCAATCCCTGCTTCCTGTTGATTCACCCTGGTATTATTATCTTTTTTATTTCTCCTGAGATAATCGATGCAATTATTTTTGGCAATACGATAAAGCCATGTGCTGAATGCAAAGTCCGGTGTATATTGATCGAGTTTGCTGAAAGCCTTATTAAATGCTTCCATGGTAAGATCTTCAGCATCACCGGGCTGGCCTGTCATTTTCAGCATCCGGGTATAAACTTTTTCAAAATATTCATCCATAAGTTGCGAATAAGCAGACCGGTTCCCTGATTCCAATATCTGCTTAACCAAACGAAAATCCCGCTCGGACTTGCTGATACTACCATTGCTCTCTGCTTTGATCACTTCCTGAAAATTATGAGAATACTAACTTGACAATTAATATATTAATAACCAAATAGTAATAATTTTGTTGTGCAGGCTGCTAAAATCATTATCTCCATCTAACGGGTTTATTCAGCATATTTGTAAGAGCAAGTACCGGGCTAATTATCATAAGGAAAAGCTCAAAAACCGGAACCAGCAACAGAAATCCCTTCTCTGAAAGTTTTTGCATAACTTTTCCGGTTATCAGCAATTGGCTGAATAAGCGTAATCCCAGTAATCCCAGAACAATATACGGCTGATACCACATAACTAGCAAACCTATGACTGAAGCCCAGAACAATACCTGAGAAAAAGCAAATAAACCCAGTGCAAATTTATGTAGCGGCTTATAATAACCACCTGTCATAAGATGCCTGCGTTTCTGCATAAGCCATTGATTTAATGAAGCTTTCGGAACACTTATGGTATGTGCATCAGCCTGAATCTCAATACGGGTGTTTGCTCCGGTAGCGGCCTTATTGATAAACAGATCATCATCACCTGATTGGACCCTGTAATGCGAAATAAATCCATTCTGCTTGTAAAATAATGATTTACGGTAAGCCATATTGCGACCTACTCCCATATAAGGCATTCCGATACGTGCAAAACCCAGGTAATTCATGGCAACGCGGGTTGTATCGAACCTGATAAGCAGGTTCAGCAACGATCTCGTCTTATGGTATGCACCATAACCAAGCACTATCTCGGTTCCTTCGGTAAAATTAGCTGCCATTCGGCGCAGCCATTGATTGCTGCCTGGAATACAATCAGCATCGGTAAATAAAAGCACTTCGTAACTGGCTGATTTTATGCCGATTGAAAGTGGAAATTTTTTCCCTGTAAAGAAATTAAGATCCTGCGACACATTCACTATTTTCAGATTCTTATATTTATCAGCCAGGTCGCGCAATAAATACCCAGTGTCATCTTCTGAGCCATGGTTAACAATCACAACCTCGTATGTAGAGTAATCCTGGGTCAGCAACAACGGGAGATTTTCTTTCAGGTTATAGTACTCATCGCGTGCACATACAATCACCGAAACCGGCTGATCGGAACGGACAAACTCATTTTTTTGTTTTAAAAAAGCAACTTTACCATAAACGACCCAATAATAAATCAACTGCACAAGCGTGGCTAAAACCAGCAATAAAAGCACAATAAATAGAAGTGGATTTTGTTCGTAAATTTCCTGAATCATCTATTACATTTAATTGAACCAACAAAAGTATTACTCTGGAATGAATTATGATCTATCTTTGCAAAAAAGTTTATAACAGCTAAACTGATATGTAAAATGTTGTTTTACTGAAAGATAGCTATACTTATAAGTCTTTTGTTAATCATAATATTGTGGTTTGCCTGTTTTTTTCTGTTCTATATTGAAGTCCGAAACAGTTTTCTCAATATTTTTCGCCTACTGACTTACTGAAACAAGGATGCATTTCGAATTAAAGATTACTGACCCGCAAAGTGCTGCACGAAGAGGAACGATAACAACCGGACATGGTGTGATTGAGACACCCGCATTTATGCCTGTAGGTACTGCCGGTGCTGTAAAAGCAGTGCATATGCGCGAAGTAAAAGACGATATCAAAGCACAAATTATCCTGGGCAACACCTATCATTTATACCTCCGCCCCGGGCTCGATATACTTGCAAAAGCCGGTGGTTTACACAAATTTAACGGATGGCAGGGCCCCATACTTACCGATAGCGGCGGATACCAGGTTTATTCGCTTACCGAAAGGCGCAAACTCAACGACAACGGCGTTGTTTTCAATTCCCATATCGATGGATCGAAACACTTGTTTACACCGGAATATGTAATGGATATTCAACGTGTGATAGGTGCCGATATAATAATGGCTTTTGATGAGTGCACACCCTGGCCATGCGAATACGACTATGCCAGTAAGTCGCTCGACCTTACCCATCGGTGGCTTGGGCGATGCATGACCCGGTTTAAAGAAACAGATCCGCATTACGGATATGAGCAATCGCTTTTCCCGATTGTGCAGGGAAGCACTTTCCGCGACCTGAGGATAAAATCGGCCGAAGAAATTGCAAGCCACAATGCGGATGGAAATGCTATAGGCGGACTTTCGGTAGGTGAACCTGCCGAACAAATGTATGAAATTACAGAACTTGTATGTGGAATACTGCCGAAAGACAAACCCCGTTACCTGATGGGAGTAGGAACCCCGTCAAATATACTTGAAAATATTGCTCTCGGAATTGATATGTTCGATTGTGTGATGCCCACCCGCAACGGGCGCAACGGACAGCTATTCACCAGCAAAGGAACCATAAATCTAAGAAACGAGAAATGGAAAGATGATTTTTCGCCGCTTGATGCAGAAGGCACGTCTTTTGTTGACCGCGAATACAGCCTGGCTTACGTGAAACATTTGTTTAAAGCCGGCGAAATGCTTGGGCCTATGATCGCGAGCATTCATAACCTTGCTTTCTATCAGTGGCTGATGCGTGAAGCCCGGTTGCATATTGAGGCTGGCGATTTTATGAACTGGAAATCGGTAATAGTTAAACAATTAGCTATAAGACTTTAATATTAACTGCTTATCTACTTCGCACAAGTAAAGAAATTAACTGCTTATTTCCTTCAGTCAAGTATGATTTTTTTTGATTTAAGAACAAGGAACTTAGCGAAGCGGATTCATGAGCTCAAATTAAAATGAGCAAGGGGCGAATAATACTGATTAACGATTTATGAAGATTGACATAATCTAATGATATTCAGCACATATCAAAAATCAAAAATCGTTAATCCTTGTTCTTAAATCATTTCTATAAAACCAACCACTTAAAATCCTTACAACTCGTTTAAAACGGATAAGCAGTTAATATTATTCATTCTACCAATCAACGCGGGGTTTTATCAAACCGATTTGACGTTCTTTTTCGCTGAAGATTTGTATCTTTGTCAAAACAAATTGTCATGCCTACCATATCTATGTTTTTTGGTATCATCATACGCATGTATTATGCCCCCAAAGAACATAATCCACCGCATATTCATGCTTATTATCAAGACTATAGGTCAACAATAAGTATTTATGATTGTGCAATTCTGGATGGGCAAATGCCTTCACGCCAGTTGCGTTTGATATTAGCCTGGATAGAAATTCACCGCGACGAATTGTTAGCAGATTGGGAATTATGCCAAAACGGGGAAAAGCCATTTACAATTGAACCCTTAAAATAAGGAGTATGTATTTAGCCGTTAAAAATGTACAGCCACAAGATGATTATTTACTTCTCCTGACTTTCGAAAACGGGGAAAAAAGGCAGTTTGATATGAAACCTTATCTTAATGTCGGAATATTCAGTGAATTAAAAGATGTGAAATTGTTTAAGACAGTCCATAAGTGCTTTGACACTGTTGAATGGGAAAACGAAGCAGATCTTGACCCTGAGGTATTGTATCAGAACAGCATAAAAGTTGAATAATCACCAGCCCGGCAACATCAGATACAAAAAATAACTATCTGTTTTTAAAAACAGAGCAAATTCATTATGCAATTAGCCAATTCAAACATTTAACGTGTTAGGACTAAAAAAAATTGATATCTACATTATCCGCAAGTTTCTGGGGACGTATTTTTATTCCATCCTATTACTTACAGTGATCATTATTATTTTCGATATCTCGGAGAAGATCGATGATTTTATCGAAAAGGACGCACCGCTGCATGCCATTATCTTCCAGTATTATCTGAATTTCATCCCCTACTTTGTGAACATGTTCAGTTCATTGTTCACCTTTATCGCGGTAGTATATTTCACATCGCGGATGGCTTCAAATACGGAGATTGTTGCCATACTCAACGCAGGGATCAGTTTCTGGCGAATGTTAGTCCCCTATATGATTTCAGGCGTTTTCCTCACTTTACTTTCATTTGGGCTTATGAATTATGTGATTCCATATACTAACCGTGATTTGCGGGCCTTTGAAAAGCAATACATAAAGAATCCATTCCAAACGAATGAAATGAACCTGCATATGCAACTTGAACCGGGTACCTATATTTATGTTGAAAATTTTAACAGTGTCGCGAAAACAGGCTACCGGTTCAGCCTCGAAAAATTCGACAGTACAGGTCTGACACTCAAGCTCAAAGCAGATATGATTACGTGGGACAGCATACAGAACCGCTGGAAAATGACTAATTACGTGAGCCGTAAAATAAATCCGCAAGGCGAAACTATATACCAGAGCCGGGAAACTGATACAGTGATGGCATTCACCCCATCCGATTTTATGGTTGATATTGAGGATGCCAAAATGATGACCTACAACCAGTTAAACAAGTTTATTGAAAGGGAGGAAATGCGGGGAAGCACCTTAACCGGGCAATTTAACCTCGAAAAGTATAAACGTCTCACTTTCCCATTTGCTAACCTTGTGCTTACGTTTATCGGCGTAGCACTTTCGAGCCGGAAAGTGAGGGGCGGAATCGGTATGCACCTTGGAATGGGAATAGCCATAGCCTTCACCTTTATTCTTTTACTCCAGGTAACCTCGGTATTTGCTATTTTCGGTAACCTACCGACAGCAATTGCATTATGGATTCCCAATATTTTGTACTCCATAGTAGCGATCGTTCTCTTAAGGATGGCTCCCAAGTAGAGTTCGAAAAACATCACAACCTGGAAAATCCATTTCACCCGGATTCCGCGCAAATAGCCCGAACACTGCCGATCCACTTCCACTCATAGCTGCATATATTGCTCCATGGCGGTAAAGTAAATTCCGTACCTCCTGTATTTCAGGATACAATGCAAAAACACTTTCGTCAAAATCATTATGCAATACCTTTTTCCATTCCTGTATCGGAAGTGAGGTAAGTTCGTCAATTGAATTCTCCCTGAAAACCGGTTTAATTCCTAAAAAAGCCGCGGCGGTACTTACATGAATTTCCGGCTTGACAATTACCAAGTAGAAGCCTTCAAAATTAAGCGATACAGGCTTGAGGAATTCGCCCCGCCCGGTTGAAAGGGCTGGCACATTTTCAATAAAAAACGGGCAATCCATTCCCAGTTGAACAGCCAAGGAACGGAGGATTTCGTTATCCAGGTTCAATTGAAACATTGAATTAAGCATGCGTAATGTAAATGATGCATCCGATGAGCCACCGCCAAGTCCTGCACCTGTTGGAATCACTTTGTGCAGATGAATTGAAACCGGCGGAACGGTGTATTGATCAGCCATTAATTTCCAGGCTTTATAACACAGGTTGTTCTCAATGGGCGACTCAAATTGGTTACCTGTTACGATTAAGGTTGTTTCGGAGTCATTAGCCGGCACAATTTCCAGTATATCGCACCAGGGAACAGGAATCATCACCGTTTGAATATTATGATAGCCATCGGTGCGGCGCTGTATTACCCAAAGGCCGAGGTTGATTTTACAGTTAGGGAAGGTAATCATTAAAATTTTGCTTGAAAGTTTCAGGTTTGTATAATTTCAGCTTGCAGGGTTACAGGGTTACAGGGTTACAGGGTTACAGGGTTCAAACGTTTCTTTTTTTGAGAACTTCAGAACTTATGTGGTTCTGTTTAGGAGTATTGATGATCACGATTGGTATCGGGACTCAATTATATACCTCGCCTGCCGTTTTTTATACCCGCCTGTCAGCGGTTCGTGCTTTTTTTTATGATAATCCGTTCTTAAACTAACTTTAAGTTCAGCATAAATCTTTTAATGTTTCTCAACAGGAGTATAGGGTAAGTGGGAATCATGAAGTATGATTTTTAATTTGCCATCTTCATCCTTGGAATATGCAAAAGAATATTCAACTTTAACATCTTCACCACCTTTGGCCGGAGTAAAATAATAATTTCCCATCGCAACCGCCATATTACCTGTAATTTTCGTTCCAATATTTTCCCAACGAACCGCACTCCATGGTTTTATGGCAAAGCCATGGTCTTCAGGATAATTTTCATCTCCTGAAACAAAATAAGATAATGCTCCTTGTAAATCTGTTCGAAATTGCTTTTGAGAAACTAATGTTGGTTTAAACAAAACAGGTCCTTGTTCATAATTGTAAAATTCATTGATGTGGTTAAGCGCTGCTGTTTTGTAATCTCCTTTTTCAAGATACACTTTACCTATTTTTACAATTCCTTCGCCCCAGGCTTTTTGAGCATCCAATACTTCTTGTTCGGTTATAGAAATTGCGGTTACCTGTTGAACGACAGTTCCATTTTGTTTGTCCTTTGGAGTTTGCTTACATGATGTGGTACCCAAAGTCAATACTGTGGCTATAATTGCAACAGTAAATGTCAGATTATACTTTCTTCTTAAGTTTCTTGTTTTCATTTTTTTACATATTAAATTTCGCCTACTCTAATATGAATTTTCGGCAAACTCCTGTTTCTCATAATAAACGCAAACTCTTTATCACCGGCGCGCAATTTCAATGCGAGCCGGTTCAATCAACAGCTCATTGAAAACATCCAATCTGATTCCTTTGTTATTAGTTTCAAGACCCCAAATTTACAAATTCCTGATTTCTGATTTCATTCGTTTTAAAGGCAGTTTAATTCCCGGTATGAGCCAATTATTTTACCGGCACTGATTATTCGGCTACGCCTCATGAGATCGCTTCGCTAAGCTACAAATCAGCGCCAGTGGAGGTTTTATACAAAGAGTTGTGCTTAGGACTTATTTTTACGTATGTCTTTTTTATAGTTTTTTACCATTTTCCCAAAATCCTTATCCTTTTTTCGTCTTTTAACAACCGATGATTCAAAATGTGATTTCTCTCTTTCCATTTTCAGGTAATTTTCATAAGACCTTTTGTCTATCACTCCTTTTTCAACGGCTTCGAGAACAGAACACCCTATCTCGTTGGTATGTGTACAATCTTTGAATTTGCAATTTCGGGAAAGACGGTATATTATATCGAACGTGGTCTCCAATCCATTGGCTGTATCAACGATTCCAACCTCTCTCATTCCGGGATTGTCAATAAGTATTCCCCCATTTCCCAGCACAACTAATTCCCTATAGCTTGTAATGTGCCTGCCTTTGTTTGTACTTTGGCTAATAGTATCTGTTCTCATTATAGGCCTTCCAGAGAGATTATTCAGCAAAGTAGATTTCCCAACTCCAGAAGAACCAAGCATACAAAACGTCTTACCCTTTTCGATAATCAGTTTTAAGGCTTCGTATCCATCTTTTGTTTCATTGCTAATTGCAAAAACCGGTATATTTTTTATTCGTTGTTTTATGCTTTCGATAATTTCTACTTTTGTTTGCTCATTTATCAAATCAGTTTTTGTTAATACAATTATCGGGCTTACTTTGGAAGAATAACAAATGGTCAGGTATCTTTCGAGCCTATTGATATTAAAGTCTCTGTCAACGGCCTGAACTAATAATGCATAATTAATATTTGTTGCAATTATTTGTATTTCTCCGAATTGACCAACAGCCTGTCTTGAAATGATTGAGAATCTTGGTAGCGTTTTATGAATAATGGAAAAATCAGAATCATAAATTGTCAATGCAACCCAATCGCCAACCGCGGGAAAATCTTCACGACTGTTTGCTGAAAATCGCATATTCCCTGTTATCTCTGATTCAAATTCTCCTTTTTCAGTTATGACAATATATCTTTCCTTATGTTCTGAAACGACCCTTCCAATCTCAAAGTCTTTAAGGTTATTCTCAATCCTTAACTTTTCAAGTTTATCATTATATCCAAAATCTTCTAATTTCATTTCAGTTTCTTATATGAGCGGATTTTATTTAGTATAAAGCACAACGCTTGAGGCTCCCAAAAACGGGACAAGTTATGAAAAGTGTGCGACGAGGCTCCAAATATACTCCAAAACCCGCTATTTGTTATAACCAGTGATTTGATTTTTATGCCCTGTATTTCTATCATCAATATTAGTTATTTCTTGAAATACTTTTGTATTAATGTCAGTAATTTGTTTTTGGTAATAGGTTTCGAAATGTAGTCATTGCAACCCGCTTTAATAGCCTTTTCCCTGTCACCAACTAGTCCAAAAGCCGTTTGTGCGATGATGATAACATCCTTATTAAATTGACGGATCTGACGCGTAGCTTCATAACCGTTCAAGTCTGGCATTCGAATATCCATCAGAATTAAGTCAATGTCGGGGTTACTGCGACAAATTTCAACAGCTTCACTACCAGTTTTTGCTTTTATAATTTCCTTGCTAAACTCACTTATCGTTATTGAAATCAACATTTCCGATGTCTCATCGTCTTCGGCAATTAATATTTTCAAATTGTCAATCTTGTTCATTGCGCCTTCAGGTGGTACAACTTGCCTCACACTATTTGGTTCTTCCGGTTCATGATCAAATGGGAGGGTAAAATAGAATATTGAACCTTTTCCTTGTTCGCTTTCAACCCATATTTTACCTCTTAATAATTCCACAAAAGCTTTTGCAATAGATAGACCCAACCCGGCACCCTGGCGTGCCTGTATATCTGCAATGTCCGCCTGAATAAAACGTTCAAATATGACTTCCTGCTTTTCTAAAGGAATTCCAATGCCAGTGTCTTTCACATAAAATTCAAGATAATTCCCTAAATTCTTAAAGCCAAATTCTACAGAACCTTTGTCGGTGTATTTAACGGCATTCTTTACAAGGTTCGTCAGAATCGAATACAATTTTTCACTATCAGTTTTAATAATGGTTTCTTTAGCAGGTAAACTGTTTTTAAAAGAAAGATTTATTCTTTTATAATCAGCATCAAGTTTTATTAGGTTAAATGTGCTTTCTATCAGTTTGTTTATATTTGTCTCCCTATATATAACTTCCATTTGCCCGGATTCTATTCTCGAAATATCCATAATTTCGGAGATAATGTTAAGCATTCGTGCGCCGCTTTTCTCTATTATTTTGATATATTCCTGCTGCTTTTCACCGCTAAGGCCAGGTTCTTTCAATAAACCGGCAAAACCGAGAATTCCATTCATGGGAGTTCTGATTTCATGGCTCATATTGGCAAGGAATGCAGATTTTAAACGATCTGATTCCGTAGCTTTATGAAGGGCTGCAACAAGCTTTTCTTCGTTTTCTACCTGCGATGTAATATCCCATACCGAAGAAATCATTAAATCCAGGTCTTTTAATATAATATTGGCCGCTGAAACAAAATGAACTTTTTTTGTTGTTTTATCAGTTATAGGAATCAAGTTCCACTTCATTCTTTCAGGATCGCTACTCTTTACGTCGTCTAAAATCTTGTTGCCAAGTTCCGTTTGATCACCATAAACATATTCAAAAAAAGATTCTACGTTTTGACAAAATTCATGGGGAATATGATAAATATTGCTGAATGCCTTGTTAAAGTATCTCACTTTACCTGTGCTAATTGTATTTATGGCAAAACCGGTAGGGGAGTTTTCCAAAATTGATAATAATTGAATCTCCGTTGCTTCCGCTTTTTCTTTGGCTTTTATCAGTTCCTGTTTATCACGCTTGCGCTCGGTGATGTCCCGAACAATGGCAATGATATAAATTCTTTCAAGATTCACTACCGTCACATTCACCTCAACCGGGAATGTGGCGCCATCCTTGCGCTTGTGCAAAGTTTCTATAATTGTTGAATTTGATAGTTTAAATCCATCCTTTAATGATTGAAAGATTTCCGGTGTTTGAATCGGATCGATATCATATATTTTCATGTTCAAAAGTTCACTCCGGCTATATCCGAGATCAGTACATGCCCGTTCATTCGCATCGATAAAATGACCTGTTTCCATATCAATAACCTCAATAGCATCATTTGACTTGTCGAGCAGCGTGCGGAAAAGCCTGAGCGATTCCTCGGTGCGTTTGCGTTCAGTAATGTCCTGGTTTACACCATATGTTTTCACGGTGTGGCCTTGTGAATCTTTCACAACGCGAATGTTGACGCTGATATAGCCTAACTCACCGTCCGCGTATATTATACGATGATCCAGCCGGGTATTATAGTTTGGATCGTTAGTATCCAATGCTTTCTTA
Source organism: Lentimicrobiaceae bacterium (assembly GCA_041660125.1). Lineage (GTDB taxonomy): Bacteria > Bacteroidota > Bacteroidia > Bacteroidales > UBA4417 > UBA4417. The sequence goes on along the minus strand of JBAZWY010000011.1, from coordinate 92,152 downwards.
GTTTCCTCACCCACCAGCGCCATATCATCCGGATGAACGAATTTTTGGGCGTAATGCATGGGTGACATGATGTAACCGCCTTCGCGTTCAGCCGTTGTGTGTAGGAGAGTATAGAATTGATCGTTGAACTTAAATTGATTCCGGTCAACATCGTACTCCCACATACCCAGTTTGGCAATTTTCATAGCTTCATCAAGTTTGGCTTCGCTTTCGCGCAAAGTTTCTTCATAAAGCTTGCGCTCCGTGATATCTGCCGCCATTCCGCATAAGTAAACGATTTCACCTTTTTCATCCAATACAGGGAACATTCGGTCCAAAATCCATCGTATAGTTCCATCCGGAAGGATGATCCGGTATTGCAATTCCCCGCTCCCCTTTTCGTAAAATTTTATTGCTGAATTAACGTCTTCAGGATGAACTGCATCAATCCATGATTCAGGATTTTCCTTTACCACAGCAATCGGGCGTTCCCAAAGTTTTTCATAGGCAGAGTTGACATAAACAAGCTCACCGGTTTTACCGGACATCATATAAAACACAGCATCAATATTTTCCAATATCTCATGTAAATGTTTTTCACTTTCTCTTAGCGCTTGCTCCGTTTTTTTCTTCTCTGTTATATCGATGAAACTGAATAATCCTCTTGCCCAAGTGTCTTCATACCCCGGAACAATGGTAAGTTGAAAGAAAATTTGCCTTATTTCACCATTTAAAATTTTAATGGGTATTTCGCCATCAATTTTCATTTTCCCTTCCGCCAATGCAATTAGTTCTTCTTTAAACGCATTAAATGATCCTTCAATAAAAAAGGCGGGCAGGCTTTTTATGACTTCCTTTTTACTTTTTGCTTTTACTACATTAAGCACTTCCATGTTAACATCGAGTATCTTCACCAGTGAAGCGCACTTAATTACTTCATCAGCGCGTTTGTCGAAATACAAACGAAAATCATTAATTCCGGTTTTTTTTAATTTATCGATATAATTTCTTACATCTGAAAAATCTTCCTCCCAAATAGCAATTCCGATATTTTCAAATAAATTCCGGTAGCGGTATTCACTTTTATATATTTTCTCTTCAACAAGTTTGTTTTCAGTAATATCCCGAATGTAAAGGTTTGTATAATTGAATTCCAAAAGCGGAACTGCGTGAACTGATAATATCCTTTTATTATTTTCAATCTCAATTCTCCGAAATTTCTTTAGTTTGAATACATCATTGACGATATTTTGCAAAACTGCCGGCGCCGGTTTTCCTGTTTCCAATCTCCATGTAAAGAAAGAATAACTGGCTTCGTTGGCAAATAGCAAACGACCATCCCTGCTTATTCGAAGAACAGGATCAGGATTTTCGGATGGGAATTTGGCTAAACTTCTTATGGTTTCTTCTACCCGTTTCTTTTCAGTGATATCGCGGGCAATGCCTTGAAATCCAATGATTACTTTGTTCTGATAATAAGGTGCCGACATGACTTCTATATAATGAAAAATTCCGTCTTTACCTTTTACTTCATATTCTGTGGCCTCATTATTCCTTTCCCCTTTAAGTATTTCCGCAAATCGGATCCTATAAAGCGGCTTGTACTTTTGAGGTATAATATCCCACAACTTTATCGAAAGGAATTCTTCTTCCGAATATTTGAGATTGTCGCACATGGTTTTATTTACGGATAAAAAAGTACCAGATAGATCCATAATAAAAATCCCATCCGGGCTTTGTGTTACCAGGGTTCGGTATTTCGCCTCATTCTCAATCAAAATTTCTTCCGCCCGCTTGCGCTCAGTAATGTCGCGTATGCTGCCGATTATCTTCGACGGAGTATGGTTGGCATCGAAATGTATTTTTGCTGAAATGGAACATGGCACGTTTGAACCATCAAGATTTTTAAGAATGACCTCATAATCCGTGACACTGCCCCGTTTTTGTAATAATTCAAGGAAAGCTTCCCGCCCGCCGGGGACAGAATAGAAATCGTACATCGACTTCCCAATGAGATTTTCGCTTTGATATCTGCCTTTCGACTGAATCTCAATGGAAGGACTAACTTCGAGTATCTTTCCGTCAATCGAGACTTCATAGTACACATCCTGTATATTCTCAAAAATACTGCGGTATTTTTTCTCACTTTCCTTAAGCTCCTCCATAGCACGTGTATGTTTAATCTCAAGCTCATGTTCATGTAGCGCCCTTTTAATTGCAGGAACCAGGCGCTCCATTTTATTTTTGAGGACGTAATCCGTTGCCCCGTTTAACATCGAGGTTATGGCGGCATCTTCTCCCATTGTCCCCGAAACGAATATAAATGGTAAGTCAGGATATTTTTCCCGTGCTACCTTTAATGCTTCGATGCCGTTGTAATCGGGTAGGGTGAAATCAGCTAAGATGATGCTGATTTTTTCCTTTTCCAGGATTCTCAGGTACTCCTTTTCACTTTCAACAAGAAAATAATCAAATTTGATTCCTCCACTTACAATCAATGACCGGATTAGTTCGGAATCATTTATGGAATCTTCAAGGTGAAGTATTTTTATTGTTTTACTCATTGGGACAAATTTTAATAGACTTTCAAGATTTAACTCAATTATATTTGCTTGGATGGAAGTTGATTGATGACAGCCCAATATTGCCCTAAAACTTTAATTGCATCAATAAACTGAGAAATATCAACCGGTTTAACCACATACGAATTTGCGCCAAGTTTGTAACTTTCAATCAGGTCTCGTTCTTCGCGTGACGAAGTGACCATGATTACCGGAATTAAATTAAATTTAGGGTCGGAGCGGATGTGTCGAAGCACTTCTATTCCATCCATCCCTGGCATTTTTATATCTAATAGAATAACAGCGAGATTGCTATTTTCAGAATCAGTATATTTACCGCGTTTATAAAGATAATCTAATGCTTCAACGCCGTCTTCCGCAACAACAATTTCGTTTGCAAGGTTACAATCAACAAGGACAGAAATGGTAAGCTCCACATCCTTGGGGCTGTCGTCCACGATAAGGAACCTTTTTACTTCTGTATTCATATTTTGATTCTTTATTTATAGTTGATAATCATTTGGAACACTAAAGAAAAATGTGGCGCCTTTGCCGACTTCACCCTCTGCCCAACATTTTCCGCCATGCCTTGTTACAATCCTGTTGACATTGGCAAGCCCAATGCCGATCCCTTCAAAATCACGGGTTTTATGGAGTCGCTGGAATACGCAGAATAGTTTATCGGCATACTTCATATCAAATCCGGCACCGTTATCTTTAATGTAAAATATTGTCGTACCATTCTCGGTAGTACCTCCGATATCAATCACTGCTTTTTCTTTGTTTCGGGAATATTTTATCGCATTGGAGATAAGATTAACCCAAACCTGGTTGATTAAATTTTCATCGCCCCTGGTTTCCGGAAGTTCTGATATATTGATTTCAACATTCCGATTAACCAATTCATCTCTGAAAGTTTTAAGAACATGGGTTACCATATTCTTTGAATTTATTAATGTCCGTTGCAGTTCTGTCCTGCTTAACCTGGAGAATATCAGTAATGCATCTATAAGGTCTCCCATTTCATGGGTTGACTCCGAAATAGTGTTCAAATACCTTAACCCCGTCTTGTTGAGCTCTGAGGAATAATTTTTAATTAAAAGATCAACAAAACCACCGATGTGCCTTAAGGGCGCCCGCAGGTCGTGGGAGATGGAATAACTGAATGCTTCGAGTTCTTTATTGGCCGCTTCCTGTTTTTCTTTCTCTTCATGCTGAATAGCAATTTCTTTATCGGCAATAACCAGCTCTGCTGCACGTTTCCCTTTTTCTGCTTTTTGAAAGTCAAGTTCTTTATTCGCTATGATTAACTCTTCAGCACGTTTTTCTTTTTCTTCATTTTGAAATAAAAGTTCTTTGTTCGCAATAAATAATTCATTTGCCCGCTTTTCTTTCTCCTCGTTTTGAAAGACAAGTTCTTTATTTGCGATGAATAACTCATCTGCCCGCTTTTCTTTTTCCCTGTTTTGGAAAGCTAGTTCTTTGTTAGCAATGACTAACTCTTTTGCGAGTTTGCCTTTCTCTTCATTTTGAAATGCAAGTTCTTTGTTGGCAATTACTAACTCTGCGGCCCGTTTTTCCTTCTCTGCGTTTTGAAAGGTAAGTTCTTTGTTGGCAATGAATAACTCGTCTGCCCGTTTTTCTTTCTCTCTATTTTGAAAGACAAGTTCTTTGTTGGCAATGATCAACTCTGCAGCCCGTTTTTCTTTCTCTTCATTTTGAAATGCAAGTTCTTTATTGGCAATAATTAACTCAGCTGCGCGTTTTTCTTTCTCCTCGTTTTGAAATACAAGTTCTTTATTTGCGATGAATAACTCATCTGCCCGTTTTTCTTTCTCCCTGTTTTGAAAAACAAGTTCTTTGTTGGCAACAATTAATTCTGCGGCACGTTTTTCCTTCTCTTCGTTTTGAAAGGTAAGTTCTTTGTTGGCAATGATTAATTCTGCGGCTCGTTTTTCTTTCTCCTCGTTTTGAAATACAATTTCTTTGTTAGCAGCGATTAACTCACCAAATTTCTCGTTTCTACTCATATCCTGTTTCAACTAAGATTTGTAAAATCGAAAACCCATTATTATTAAAAGCATATCAATAATTATCACATATAATTTGGCTTTTAACACTCTTAAGCGGACTCAAAAAGACGCCGATAATGAATTTCCGAAGCAATTAAAGCTTTCTCCAAAAAAGATGTTGATTTTTTCTTTTCTGAATTTTGATTATTAGTTGCATGAGACATAGCAGCTATTTTTAAAGGTGTAAATTTTTAAAATGTCTTAAAAGTTTTACCTAACTTACAAATTTCAAGCTTTTAAAATAAAAAAGTATTATACTATTCTGAATAAGAATTACATCATTCACACATTTTGTTTGTGCTTTTTAAATAACAAATTGTAATTGAGATTAATAAAACTGATATCAGATTGAATTCCGTAGATTATTTTGAATTTTTCAGCTCATTAAAAAATTCACTTGTAAATATCTTTTTTGCTGTCACGTTACTTTTCTGTCAAATTTCCGATTTCAAATAGTTTTTCCTTTCCGCAATATCAACAGACCAAATAAAAAGCCTACAATAAACATTGCAATTCCTGCATTTCGAGAAAGTTCTGCCGAAAAAAAAAATACCCAAATGCCAAGCAGAATAAATCCAGAACTTAAAATCAATGAAGAATATTTGGAAATATAATTGGATATACTCATTAAAATTTCGGTCAATCTTAACATGTCTAATGTGAGTTTTAAGGTTAATGATCAGTTCACTAAGTTAAGGAGAAATAATTCGTACTTAACATTTTCTGTAAATTTTCTCTGAATTCTAATATGATTGATATTTGCATATCTCTTTCTTGCCCGTAAGATTTCCGTTTTTTTATCATTGGCGGTAATTAGTCTATAGCAATAACCCAAATGTTAATATCTTATTTGTCTTTTAAATAGCCTCAAAAACAATCTCATAAAAGATTAATTCTATATCATTATTAAGTTGGCCATTTCAAAACCAACAGGACAACTTGAATACATATAATTTGAACGCCGCAAGCATTTAAACCCCCGAACCTTGAACGATCTACTAGTAACTATTTTCCAATTTTTACCCTGAGCGTAGCCGAAGGGAACTATTAGCTTATTTCCCCAGGAAAGTCTTCATATTTTCAACATTATGCTTATGGTACAAATTCTTTCCATCCGAAGTAAAAAGGAAATCAATAAGTGGCTTGTAAGTATCAGTGATTTTGCCACGCACCATTTTCATGGTCGTATTTATCATATGATTATCTTCAGTAAACGGAGCCGGTAATATTCCGATTGCTGCAGGAAGCCACCGATGCGGGAACATATGGCCATAATGCCCGTGTTTACGGTAATGATTTAGTTCGTGCCCTATACAATGAAGGGTTTCATGGATTCCCTCATCCGAAGCCGGATCAAGGCCTTTGTGGGCTAAATGGCTTAATAACTGCGCTTTATCCGGCACAAACAATCCAATCGTATATGGGTTTTGATTGTTGTAGAGCATGCACTGCGAAATATACTGGATCTGGCCAATATACGCTTCTTCGATCCCTTCGGGACTGTATTTTTCGCCGTCATCAGCTATCAGCAGGCTTTTAGAACGACCAAGCACATATAGGAAACCATCGCTATCCATATAGCCCAGGTCGCCGGTGTACAGCCATCCATCACGAATCGTTTTAGCGGTGGCTTCGGGATTATTCCAGTAACCCTGCATTACATTTTCACCCTGGATCACAATTTCGCCAGGCTCGCCTAATGGTAATTCATTGCCTTTGTCATCACATATTTTTAGCAGCATATTATTCACCAGGTAACCGGAAGTCCCGAATTTATGTTTTGTGAGCGAATTCGACGAAATAAAAGGTGATGCTTCGGTGAGTCCGTATCCCTGGAACATAGGCATGCCGATAGCGTAAAAAAACCGCTGGTATTCAATATCCAGCAATGCGCCGCCACCTACAAAAAAATCGAGCTCGCCACCAAATCCTTCCCTGATTTTGCTAAACAGGATTTTATCGTATAGTTTCATTAAAGGCTTATATAAAAATGTTAACCCGGGGCCTTTTTTCCAGCCATCACTGTTGTATGCATATGATATCTTTAAGGCATGATTGAAAAGACTTTTTACCAAAACCCCTTTTTCGTTGATGCCTTTCTCTATGTTCTTTTTGAAATTGGCTGCCAGGGCCGGAACACTTAACAACAGGTTCGGTTTTATCTCTTTAATATTGACAGGAATATTTTTCAATGTATCCATTCCGCTTTTCCCCGAATGAACAGACGCCAGAGAGGCGCCTTTGCCCATCATGCAATAAATGCCGGCTGTATGAGCAAATGCGTGATCCCAGGGTAAGATTAATAACGTTTTATAATCCGAAGGTATATCCATAAGCGAATATCCCTGATACACATTTGAAACATAGTTATTATGCGAAAGTACTATTCCTTTGGGGTCGGCTGTAGTACCGGAAGTGTAACAGATATTGGCCGGATCGGCAGGCTGAACGGATTGCCTTACTTTCTGATAAACTTCAGGCGAATTTTCTAAAAATTTCTTTCCAAGGGTCAGCAATGCATCGTATGTAATTTCTGTATCATCGTCAGCATTACCATCCAACAAAACCATTTTTTTTAACTCAGGCAGTGATTTTTTTATTTCACGAATCTTTTTGGCCTGGCTTCCTGATGCCACTGCCATACTCGCCCCGGCGTGTGCCAATCTGTAACGGATTTCGTCAGCTTCAGCAAGTTTTATCGATAAGGGAATGTTGATGGCTCCGATATACAGCATTCCCAACTCACTTACTACCCAGGCATTGCGGCCTTCGGAGAGAAGTGCGATCCGGTCGCCCTTTTTGGCTCCAAGACTGAGCAACCCCGCGGCAAACTGTTCAACCAACACTTTCACCTGCTGATAGGTTGTACCCTGGTAAGCAGTACCTGTTTTCTCCCATAGGTAGATATTATCGGAATACTTATTAACATTTTCTTCAAAGAAATCGGGAATGGTTTGCATGGCGCGAGATTTAATGACTCAAATGTAGTGCATAATTCAGAAAATACAAAATTGCAGCCGGAAAGCAAAAAATATTCAAAAAATCAGGCTGACAGAACTTAAACTGACAAATCAGAAACACCGACAAATGAATTAGGCCAGAAGGATGCAGCTTTTTCTAGAAGCTATATTTCACTCTTAAAAACCACATGCTTAATGTGGATAAATTACCCGGCTGCATTTTAAAACCTATAATCTGGGCTATAAGAGATAAATCAAGGTTTTGCAGGACATTATAATCGAGTGAAGGAACGAGGATATATACTTTGTTGTGAGGATTTATAATTGTTGCCAGGCTGCCATTCAATAAAGGGGTGATTGGATATGCAACCGATGCAAAGTATGAGAAATCACTCAGGAAAGGATTTTTAGCGCTTATTTTTAACGCATTATTCCCGAAAATATTTACATCCGAGCTATCAGGTTTATTTCCATTATACAGACATTCGAACTGCAGAAAAAGTGAATTCTTTAACATATAATCCCATCCTACACTTGCTGCCAGAGTCCCATCGCGATGAAGAAAGTCTTTTTTCGGCATAAAATAACTAACCTCTCCCCTGAATCCTCCTTTTGCTAACTGACCAGACCAACCACTTCCTATAACTACATCTTCACTCATGAGTCCGGAGATAAACTGGAAATCATAATTCCACCTATTAAATCGATACAATCCTGCAACAGTTGGTTTTCCGCTGCTGTCAGCTTTTACGACTAGTTCAGCTTTACTGGTTTCGGAAGTATAACACTGAACCCTGATTGCATCGCTCCCAGGTTTCTCAATATAGTCGAAGTCAAGGTAGTTGTATGTATTAAAAATATCATTGGGATTCCATACAAAAGTTTGCCCCCAGTTTATTCGTTGCCGCCCTAAAGTGATCTGCCACTTGTTTTTGCTGTAATCAACCCAGAGCCGGTCAACGGAAGCATTGAACAGGAGGTGGTTTTCAGTAAAAATGTTTTTTGAAAGTTTAATTACTCCTGCATCCTGTTCAAATCCACTGGCATATTCAGATATGTATGCAGAAGATTGGTTATAATACAACCGTGTACGGATTTCGAATGCCGCGGAAAACGGATTGTCAGGCTGCCACTTAAAATTAAGCCGGTTATGGAGTTGGTTGCTGAACTCGTAATCATCTGTTATACTGTTGTACATCAGGCCTGGCATATCGTTAATATAGCCATTTATTGTAATGTAGGGTTGTCGTAAAGTGTCCTGGGCTAACAGGGTTGTATGAAACAACAGGGTACAGATCAGGATAAAGGAATGTTGAACTATCAAATTAAAGGCAAATAATCCCGGTATTCCTGGCTTCACTGACATGGAAATGCAACTTAAATTATTGAAAAATCATATTTGCGATGAATGAGCCAGTTGTTCCTGTTCAATATCGCTGATCACCACACCATCTTCGATGGTGATCACCCTGTGCGCTTTGTTTACAACCCGCTGATCATGCGTTGAGAAGATAAAAGTCATATTTTCCTCATGATTCAGGTGCTCCATGATCTCGAGCAGGTTGGTTGTAGCTTTGGAATCAAGGTTTGCAGTAGGCTCGTCGGCAAGAATAAACCTTGGTTTTGATGCAAGAGCCCTGGCCACAGCTACACGTTGCTGTTGCCCTCCGGAAAGATGGCTGGGCCTCACGTCCAATTTATCACCCAGTCCAACCGATTCGAGCAATTCGTTCGTGCGGCGATGACGTTCCGCCACTGGTTTGTTCTGAAGCTGCATAATAAATTCTACATTCTCATGTGCTGTTAAAACAGGAATAAGGTTATACGATTGAAATACAAAACCAATATTGTTAAGCCTGAAATCAATGAGCTCCCTGGAACTGAGTTTTGTTATTTCAGTTCCATTAATAAAAACTTCCCCGCGCGTTGGCTTATCGAGGCCGCCAATCAGGTTTAGCAGCGTTGTTTTCCCTGAACCTGAAGGACCAACAATGGCTGTAAATTCACCTTCGGCAATTGTTAAACTGATTCCATTTACAGCATTTACTTCAATACTGCCTTCATTATATATTTTATACAGGTTCTTTAGTTGAATGATTTCCATATTTTGAGGTATTAGAACAAACGTAAACCCAGTATCTGAATAGTAGGTTTATCCGTATTAAAAATATTATTCATTTTTTACAGCCAGTGCCGGATTGATTCCTAATGCTTTCCTGGCCGGGTAGAGTGAAGATAGGACTCCAGTAATAATTACCATTAAAACAGTTCCCAGGTAGAAGGCCGGCCTGATTTCAGGATACATTACAGGATCAAATCCCAAAGACTCGAATCCCTTGCTGAACGAGCTCAAATCAATACCTGTTCGGGATGTTAGCCAGATAATGAAAGTGCTGATGATCATACCTGCAGCGCCTCCGCAAAGTGAAAGCAATATACTTTCGAGCATGATCATCCTGAAAAGCCTGTTTTTATTCATGCCGATAGCCAATAACATTCCAAGTTCACGGCTACGTTCGAGCACTATCATCAGCATGGTATTTACAATCCCGAAAGCCAATGCGGCAAGGATAATTCCCAGGATAAAGTAGTTCATCATTCCAAGCATGGCTGTAATCATCCCGATCTCGGGAAGTAATTCTTTCCAGCTCAAAACTTCAAGAGCAGGATACGACTTCTTCAAGATTGCAAAAACTTCGGTAGTTTGCAGGTCGTTGTGCAACAAAATGGCTATTTCGTGAACCGGCACGCTACCGATTAAAGAGCCCAGGTCCGATTGCCTGATAAACACATTTATCTCATCGAACATCCCGTTAGATGTGTGATAGATACCGCATATTTTAAAAGCACCTTCAATGAGGCTTCCATCAGCAGACTGAAACCGAAGAATCAATTTTGATTTGAGTCGCACATTCAGTTTATCTGCCAGTTTCTGACTTATAACAATTGGATTGTGCAAGCCTTCACCAAAATAAACTCCGCTGGTATCAGCGATTTTTGTGTAAAGAGTGGTTGTCTTTTTTTCAATCTCCGGATCAATCCCGCTTAGTTTTATCCCGGACGAGGAGGCGGCCGACATGATCATGCCGGTAATAATTGTTCGCGGAGCTACCGATTTAACTTCCGGTAATCGTGCAATAGCTTTCATCATCTTTTCAGCCTCCGGCAGCGAATACTGAAATTCGTAATTTTCACGAAAGTTCGGATTATGTATTTGTATATGAGATACTTCGTTACTTATGGAGGAATTGACCTTTTGTGTTGCGACACCAAACATAAGTGCAGCTGAAAAAGTTCCTGCAGCCACACCAATTGTAGTCGCAGCAATTACGATCAGACTCCGTAATTTGTTGCGCCAAATGTTTTTCCAGGCAATTGAAAAGATCATGACTATTCGTTTTTAATAGTAGTATTAAGGGTTTCAATGTTTCTGGTTACTGGTTTCAGAGTATCAGAGTTTCTGGTTTCCAACTTTAAATTTTAACTCCGACATCCGACATTCTCAAATCTTACTATGTATTGCTTTTGTTTCATTCAGCCTCAAAATCCTCATCACCGGGTAACATGCGGCAGCAAGCACAATTATCCCGACAATCAAAGATTGATTCCAGTAAAACCCAGGCTGAATGGCAAAATACAGCATAGGTTCAATTCCATATGTTTCGATAACTGCACCCATTTCGCCCCCGTAATAAATTGGATTCAGGTGATAATAACCTATAATTGGTAAACTGAAAACAATTCCCGATAGTATTCCCAGAGTTCCGATCATCAGCATTTCGAAAAGAGTAACAATGGCCAGTTTTCCCTTTTTCATCCCGATAGAAATCATTATTCCGAATTCCCTGGTGCGTTCGGAAGTCATCATAACTACGGTACCAAAAACACCGAAAGCAACTACAAGGTAAAGTATAGCCAGCATAATCAGGCCGCTGGCATTATCTGCTTTAATATGCTGTACAGTTTCAACAAGCATTTCCTCCCAGCTCATGGTTACCAGGTGATGAGATTTTATCAGTTTATCAATTGATTGTTTTGTTTCACTTAAGCTCTCCGGATTATGAAGATTTATAGACAGGGATGTTACCTGGGTTTCAGCACTAAAAAACCATTGGCTCATGCTGAGAGTCATATAAATCATTTGCCCGTCGAGATCAGGCGAGGGGAAATGGAGTATGCCCTTGACAGGGAATTTACCGGCTGCACTTATTCCATGATATCCCTGTCCAAGCAGTACCAGGGTATCACCTACATTTATTTTAAGATAATTCGCAAGTTTAGAGGCAATTAACACTCCACTATCATCTGAAGTTAAATATTTCCCTTTAATTAACCATTTGGTGAGATGCGTAAATTTTTCCTCTTTCTCCGGATTAGTACCAACGAGGATGCTGCCCTTAGTCTGAAGTCCAAATGAAGCTAATGCAAAATACTCAAGCCGTGGTACAGTTGCTGCTACATTTTTAACTGATGAAATTTCCTGTAAAAGAGTATCACTCAGTTCAAAGGTATGATTTATGTCCTTTTTATCCCAATAACCGGCTTCCTGTACTTGTATGTAACCGGTATAAGCCTGCACAAGATTGCTGATCATTTTGCCGTAAGTGCCAATCTGCATGGAACGCATCACCAGGGCAAACAACAACGCAAAGAGCACCGAAGCTGCAGTGATGAGAGTTCGCCGCTTGTTTCGCCAGATATTCCTCCATGCAAGTTTAGCCAACATAATTACTAATTTTAAAAATGACTTTTCTATCTTGCTTTTTTCATATTTTGCTGCGAAAAGAAGTTTTCCTCTATCGGAATATTGAATTGCATAGTATTGATTTCGAGGATAGTCTTCTGACCTTTCTTTGTAACCGGAACTATCTCCATCCGCGAGGGGATGGACCGGTCGCCCATTTTTTTAATATTATAGGCGTTCTCTACATTAATCAAATCCATATCCTCATCGTAATATTCCGACTTCCATAAATCAAAGCCATCTGTCGTAATCCAGGAAATAATCTTGCCCCAAACCACAGCTGCGTCCGGCAAGGGAATGAGTTCAATTTTATAACATTCCAAGCCCCTGATGTTTTCTTTGCCAAGCAATTTGTGGGTATAATCCTTTACAATGCTCGATTGCTTCACCAGATCGTCGTTGGTAAAATCGGAACCCATCCACGATTGGAGCATCATGGATGGAGGAAGTTTCACCATTTTCTCGATTGATGGAACCCAGTTCCACATTTCGCTGCCCCGTTTTAAAAAAACCTGGCCTTTTTCTTTTGGTGGAGCGGTAATCAGTACCATTGAATATTCCGTTCCTTTACTCCAGGCTTTCATGCTTACAGCACGGCTCCAATCAGGACGCACAATAGTCATAATCATTTCGCCCTTACTCGAAAGACCGCGGTTTTTATCATCCGCTTTCTTGATGATCTCTTTTGGGGTATAGTCTTGAGCCAGGAGTAAAATCGGCATCATAACTACAACACAAACAATCCGCAATCGTTTCATTTTCAATTTCTTATCAAATTCAATAAACAAAGATACGTTATTTTATCGACGAGTCAAACTAATATTGCTACCAAAGTTATTCCTTAATCACAGGTTCTGAAAAATGAAATAAAACTACTTCATTAAACTCTGGTTCTAATTTATCTGATAGCTCTGAAAACTAAATCCTGAACGAAAATCAAGCAAACCATCAACCTATATATCCTTCCCCATCACCTGCATTTCTCCGGATTCATATATTTTGAAACCACTTACATCCAGCTTTGCTGCTTTTATCATTGAACCAGCAACCACATCAGCATGTATTCCCTTGTATTTCAAGAAAGGACCGACAAACAGAAATCCCAAACCTCCCATAACCACCTGTGCGATTTTTTCGCCTCCGCGTTTTTCGGTGCGGTTTCCCATAAGTAGTGATGGCCTGAAAACCTGCTTTTGAGGAATATCCAGCTGGCTAACAGCTGCTTCCATTTCTCCTTTTACGCGATTGTAAAAAATACCGGATCTGTGATTGGCGCCCATAGCACTTACAACAAGGAATCTTTTTACGCCATATTTTTCACACCATTTTCCAAGATTTATAACATACGTGAAATCCACCCTGTAAAATGCATTCTGCGAACCGGCCGTTTTAATAGTAGTGCCAAGGGCACAAAAAACATCATCAACCGGCAAGTTAAGCCTTAGCGTTTCAATTGAATTAAACTCTATCTGTTGCTGAATGAGTTTAGGATGTTTATTATCAATTAGTTTGCGGGTAATTATGATGATTTTATCATATTGATCGTCAGTCAGCAATTGCCGTAATAAACTGCTTCCAACCAGGCCGGTTGCTCCGGCAATAAGGGCGTTGCGTTTTTCCATTGCAAAATATTTTGAGGAATAAAGATAGTTGAATTAAGAAAGTGAGTGAAATAAAAAAATGTCCACAAATTTGCACAGATGATAAACTAATAAGCACAAAGATTCATGATAATTCGTGTGAAATTCGTGTAATTAGTGGATAACCCATTTTGTGGATAAATCAAATAGTCCCGGCGAAAAACCATAGCAATTATTCCTTAATTTTGAAAAGTCGAACTAATTGAACCTATAACCTTATGACACTATTTAATTCAGTGATATCGTGGTTTATACGAAAACGCATCCACCAGATAGAGTTATTTATGAAATACCCTCACGAGGTGCAGGAAGAATGGTTCGAGAATCTGCTTCACACGGCCCGGGACACCGAATGGGGATTAAAATTCGATTACCGCTCAATTAATTCGTTTGAGGAATACTGCAGGCGCGTGCCCATCAGCGATTATAATGACGTGAAACCTTTTATCGACAGGTTGCGCAAAGGCGAAAACAATATTTTGTGGCCGACAGATGTAAAATGGTTTGCCAAAAGTTCGGGCACGACCAGTGACAAAAGCAAGTTTATCCCTGTAACCGCCGAGGCGTTGGAGGAATGCCATATGAAAGGCGGCAAGGATCTTCTGTCCATCTATTGCAACAACAATCCTTCATCGAATATTTTCAGCGGCAAAGTGTTGGGCATGGGAGGCAGTTTCCATGCGGATAACGAATTGGCCGATACCTATCATGGCGATGTTTCTGCAATACTGATGGAGAACCTGCCTTTCTGGATACAACTTATTCGTACACCTGATATGAGTGTTGCACTTATGGATGAATGGGAAGAAAAATTGTATCGTATGGCCATGATCACCAAGGAAGAAGATGTGACCAACATTACAGGCGTACCCTCCTGGACGCTGGTTCTGCTGAATAAAATCCTTGAAATAACCGGTGCAAAAAATATTGCAGAAGTATGGCCAAACCTCGAACTCTTTATACATGGCGGCGTGAGTTTTACACCATACCGGGAACAGTTCCGTAAAATATGCCCGCCTACTATGCAATACCTCGAAACCTATAATGCCAGTGAGGGCTTTTTCGGTATTCAGGACAGATTGGATTCTGACGACATGTTGTTGATGCTTGATTACGGGATTTTTTACGAATTTATGCCAATGGTTGAATTTGAAAATGAAAATCCAAAAACACTTCCCATCTGGCAGGTTGAAACCGGTGTTAATTATGCCATGGTGATCAGCACCAATGCAGGATTGTGGCGTTACCTGATTGGAGATACGGTTATGTTTACTTCTACCGAACCTTACCGGATTAAAATTACCGGGCGTACACGCAGTTTTATGAATGCTTTTGGAGAAGAGCTGATCATCGACAATGCAGAAAAGGCTTTAGCTACAGCTTGTGAGAAAACAGGCGCCATTATAACTGAGTACACAGCAGCTCCTGTTTTTTTAAAGGATAATGAAAAAGCAGCGCACGAATGGGTGATAGAATTTGAGACACCTCCCGAAAACCTGGAATACTTCGGCGAAGTGCTCGATAATGCATTAAAATCAATTAACTCGGATTATGAAGCCAAGAGGTACCATAACCTGATACTTCAGCTTCCTGTGATCCGGAGCATTGATAAAGGCTCGTTTTATGAATGGTTCCGTAATCGCGGAAAGCTTGGCGGGCAGCATAAAGTTCCCCGTTTGTCGAACGACAGAAAATACGTGGAAGAAATACTGTCGCTGAGCGGAAAAAAGGTTTGAATGGTTTGAAGCGTTGAAAACACGGACTATAGAAGTGAGATTTCTGTTGCTTTTCCCTAAAACCTAATACCTGACACCTAAGCCAGGATGACTAGTTATCAACAAAACGCAAAAGTTTTAGATCATAAACAAGAAACTTAATAAATTAGCTGACTGATAATATTTAAAATTATGGGAATGCATATCGCAATAGCGGGGAATATAGGATCCGGCAAAACAACACTTACAGGTTTACTGGCCAAAAATTATGGCTGGCAACCACATTATGAAGACGTGGATACTAACCCGTATCTTCCTAGTTTTTACGAAGATATGCAACGTTGGTCATTTAACCTGCAGATCTATTTTCTCAACAGCCGGTTCCGGCAGATAGTTAATATCAGAAAAAGCGGCAAAAATGTAATCCAGGATCGGACTATTTATGAAGATGCCCATATTTTTGCGCCTAACCTTCATGCAATGAACCTGATGACTACCCGTGATTTTGACAATTATCAGTCGTTGTTTGAGCTCATGTCATCATTTATTCAACCCCCGGATCTGTTGGTTTACTTGCGTGCTGATGTGCCTACCCTGGTAAGGAACATCCAAAAACGTGGCCGCGATTACGAAGCTTCTATTCGTCTCGACTACCTTAAAAGCCTGAACGAACGTTACGAAAACTGGATTAATGGCTATACCGAGGGGAAACTATTAATTTTTGATGTAGATAATATCAATTTCCAGGAAAATGCGGAAGACCTGGGAAAGATTATTGAAGGAGTGCAGGCGAACCTGCACGGGTTGTTCTAGTTTCCAACCAAAACATTCTGATTTATTATGTTGCATTGCAGCTATTCAATCTAGCTGTGATAAGTGATTTTTTTGTAGTTTTGTTACTGCAATGTTAAACACAAAAACATATCTCAAGTACAAGCTATCAAAATGGTTTTTGATGCTACCATTGTTTTTTAGCGTGTTTGCGTTCTCGGGGTATACAGGCAAGGCTCAGTCCCTGCTGCAAAAAGACCTTCAGACCGAATTAGTTGTCACGAACAAATCCAAGGCTGCAAAGCATACAGTTATATTTACAATAACATATTCTTATACACTTGCAACCAGCACTTTACACAAAACACGTGAACAAGAAGCAAATTATTTATTCACATATAATTGCCTTGAACAAGTCAATTTCATTTCCATTTCAAAGCAGTTTAAATCATTTTATCCCGATTTACGTCTTTTTCATTTAAGGACATATCCTCAGAGTCCGGAAGAAGAAATTATTACATCTATTTTGATAGGTTAATTCTTATCTCCTGTCTGCCACATAAGATGGCTTCATTCACTTTTCTAAAAAAAATCAACCTGTTACTCATACGTAACAGCTATCTGTATAATTCCGCAAATATGGTACGTTCAAAAATAATAATGCGATGGATAGGGCTTATGCTTCTTTTAATTTTAGCTTCAGTAGGCATTGGTATAGGCGGTGCAGTTCCTGTTCAACCGACATCGAAAAAAGAAGACAAGTCAGAAACAAAAATTGAACTTTCTGAATCAAAAAATGACAATACTGAGTTTGGAAAATTCAACCAAAATTAATAATCAATAAAAAGCGATACAATGAAAACAATTAAGAAAATAGCAGTAATCACAGGAATTATAGTACTCTCTGTGGTTTTGGGCAGCATAGTGTACATATACTCATCTGGACCAACTTTGACAAAAGAAAACAATCAGATTATCGAAAATGTTATTAAAGAACCGTTGCCCGAAGTAATCAAAGGCAAAACTGGCTTTGCCAAATCACAGGGGCTGAATATCTGGTACGAGAGCATCTCACCGAAAGATTCATTAAAAGGCGCAGTGCTGCTTATAATGGGTATTTCGAATGATGCATTAGGTTGGCCCCAGAAGTTTATTAATAAGCTGACAAATTCGGGGTACCAGGTTATCCGTTGCGACCATAGAGGCACAGGAATGTCGGACTGGGTAAAGAATTGGGATAAAAATAATCCATATTCACTTTCAGATATGGCAGATGATGGTATTGCTGTACTGAATTCTCTTGAAATACAAAAAGCACATATAATCGGCATCTCAATGGGTGGAATGATAGCCCAGGAACTAGCAATAAATCATCCGGAAAGGGTTTTAACACTTACGTCAATTATGTCATCCGGATATATTGAAGATCCTGAACTTACGAAAATTTCTTCCGAAGTTGCATGGAAACTGATCAAAACAGCTTTGAAATATGGAATTGTTGGCGGGGAGAAAAATATGATCAATCTCAATGTTGCGAGCAGAATTATACTGAGGGGAAACGCAGATTATGAGTTGAATGTAAAAGAAATCTCAGAATATGTTCTCTATAATATCCGGAAACGGAAAGGATACAATGCCGGTGTTTCAAAGCAACACCAGGCAGCAGTGCGATTATCAGGGTCAAGATATGCAGAGCTAAAGTTGCTCGACATGCCAACATTAATTATTCATGGGAAGTCAGATCCTTTTATTCCGATTGAACATGGCAAAAAATGCGCCGCATTAATCCCGAATGCAGATAGTTTATGGCTTGATAACATGGGTCATGATATTCCGGAAAATTTATCAGATACTGTTGTGGTGAAAATTCTCACAAATTTTAAACGATGGCAAGAGGATAGAAAATAATTTTAAGGAATTAATCTACATCGGATCCACATCTATCACAACCCGTACCGGCTTATAATCAGGATGG
This sequence comes from Lentimicrobiaceae bacterium, assembly GCA_041660125.1. Classification (GTDB taxonomy): domain Bacteria; phylum Bacteroidota; class Bacteroidia; order Bacteroidales; family UBA4417; genus UBA4417. The sequence continues at coordinate 73,735 of JBAZWY010000011.1, read as the reverse complement.
GCATTTAATTTCATAACAGCTTTTTTGATTTCCTCTTTTGCCTTAGGCAAAGGAACTCCCCTTTCGAATTTAATCAGGATATTCTTCAGGTATTGATTCCGGATACGTGAAACTGTGGGATATTCAGGCCCGAGAACACGTTTGCCAAATAAGGCACGGAGTTTCTTAGCCAGTTCGTCGGCGGCTTTATTGATCAGGTCGGCGTTAACATGCCTGAGCGAAAGTTGTACTATGCGGCAAAACGGCGGATAGTTAAACCGCTCTCTTTCAACCATCTGGCTTTGATACATGGCTTCGTAATTATGTTCGAGTACCATGCCGAGAATGAGATGCGAAGGATTAAAAGCCTGAATCAGCACCTTTCCTTGTTTGTTTTTTCGTCCTGCACGCCCTGCTACCTGGGCCATTAACTGAAAACCGCGTTCAAAAGCCCTGAAATCGGGATACGACAACAGGCTGTCGGCATTCAGAATTCCAACCAGGCTTACATGATCAAAATCAAGGCCTTTGGTTACCATTTGTGTTCCAACCAGGATATCAACCTTTCGTTCCTCGAATGCTGTAATTAGTTTCTGGTGAGCAAAACGTGTCCGGGTGCTGTCGAGATCCATGCGGGCAATCTTTGCCAGGGGAAAAATCAACGAAAGCTCTTCTTCAATTTTCTCAGTACCGAACCCTTTCATTACCAGGTGTGTATGCCCGCAGTCGGGGCATTTGTCAGGAATACGCGTAGTATAGCCACAGTAATGGCACCTGAGTTGATTTTGATTTTTATGATAGACCAGCGAAACATCGCATTGCACACAGTGCGGTATCCAGCCACAATTGTTGCAATCGATATGCAGCGAAAATCCACGACGGTTCTGAAAAAGAATAACCTGCTCATTAGCTGCCAGGGCTGCTTCCACTTCACGGATCAGTGCTGATGAAAATATGGATTGCATAGTTTTCATGCGATGTTCTTCTTTCAGATTCACGAGTTTTACCTGTGGAAGCAACAATCCGCCATAGCGTCCCGAAAGTGTGCTGAGACCATATTTCCCATGGCTGGCATTGTAAAAGCTTTCAATGGCAGGCGTTGCCGAACCCATCAGCACTTTTGCCCCGTGCATCGAAGCAAGGAAGATAGCCGTATCGCGGGCATTGTATCTTGGCGCCGGATCGTATTGTTTATAGGATGCGTCATGTTCTTCATCGATAATTATCAATCCAAGGTTTTTGAACGGCAGGAACATAGCCGAGCGTGCGCCAAGTAAGACATTAAAAGCCTGTTTTCCGGTTCCTGCAACATGCTGCCATATTTCGACTCTTTCGTTTTCGTTGTATTTTGAATGATACACTCCGACCTCATTTCCAAAATACTTTTGCAAACGGTTGATGATCTGTGTTGTAAGTGCGATTTCGGGTAAAAGATACAACACCTGTTTACCTTCATCCAGCATCTGGCGGATTAGTTTAATGTAGATTTCAGTCTTCCCGCTTGACGTTATACCATGAAGAAGTGTAACATTTTTAGCAGCAAATGAATCAGTAATCTCCTGAAATGCACACTGTTGCTCAGGTGTTAATTCTATACTTTCGGTGGTGTGGGTCGCCTGCCTGTAGTTTAAACGACTTATTTCCTTATCATATTCCTCGAAAACACCCTTTTTCTCCAGTGCCTTAAATTTTGAAGCAGCATCGTCAATCCGTGAAAATAAATCTTTACGCGAAACCTCCACAGGGTTATCCGACATGATTTTCGCAAGCTGGATATATTCGATCAGCAAATCAAGTTGCTTTGGAGCTTTACGCTCCAGTTTATCATATAATTGCTGAAGCTGCTCTTCGCTGCTGTATGTATCGGTAAGTTTTATAAAAGAGAGTGTTTTCGGGGTAAACCTGTCGCGGATTTCCTCTTCGGTAACGATGTAACCCTTCTCAATAAGATTATGAATCAGGGGAATTATTTTAACCAGGTCGGCAAAACGCGAGGCATCCGTAATTGTCAGCGCACCGTTTTCCTTCAGGGCACGTAGCAGGTTGTATTCCTTTTCCGAAAGGATTTTTTCACTGAGTTCTACTCCCGGAACAATCCTTATTTTCGATTCACTGGCTAGTTTCAAGGCTGCCGGCAACGCGGCATTCATCACCTCTCCCACTGTGCAACAATAGTATGACGCTATCCATTCCCAAAGCTTAAACTGGTGTTCGTTTGCAATAGGATGAAGATCGAGAACACCCAGAATATATTTGGTTTCGACGGCAGGTGCCTTTTCAGAAATACTATGAATTAAGGCAGTGTAAACCTTCTTTTTCCCAAACTGTACCACCACGCGCTTCCCTGCCTCAACCGAATCATTCAGATCGAAAGGTACCCGGTAGGTAAAATAACCCGCCACCGGCAGTGGAAGTAAAACATTTACAAATAAAGTGGTGCGCATTGTGAATTAGTAAACCCGAGAAGCGAAGGTAGGGATTTTTATGAATCAGTCTTTATTAGAAGACTGGAGTACTATGCGATGAACAAGCATAATGTTTTTTCGAATAGAATATACAATAGAATGGCTTTTATAATTCACCCTGCGGAGTTGGCTAGCGAAATATAGAGGAATGAGTCCAATATAGAGAATAGCGTCTTAATTCGCCACAATGTTCAGGCGGAGCAAACTGTCCTGAATGCTCTGAATGGTAAATATATCCATCAAATCACTATTCATAGTGTTCATTAGAAGATTACTTGCGTATTTTGGGAATGCCAAGTTGTTTACAAATATCCCGGCATAAATCATCGTCAATATCTGAATGTCTTGGAAGGGTAGTTTTTACACCCGATTTGCTATTAATAATAATTGAGTGATTGGTTCCTTCATGATGCAAAACACAGCCAAAAGTATTCATATACTTCAAAAAAGCCCTTCGTTTCATTAAACCAGAGATAGTTTTCGTTTAGTTATTTTGCCTTCACCTTTAGCTAACAATTTATTGTCTTTTCGGTTACTTTCCATTAAAAGCAAAAACGCATCCTGCAAATTGTGCAATAGTTCTTCTTCAGTGTCGCCCTGAGAGAGCACTGCCGGAAACTCCTGAAGTTGTCCAATATATTTACCTGATTTGGATTGCTTTATTAAAGCTGTTAGATTAACACCCTTTTTCATATCATTTGATTTTATGCAAATTTACACTATTATTCTCAAAATTCGTTGCATATTGTTCAGTTTCCGAGACAGAAGAATCTCAAAATATCCTGAAATTCTTTTGTGCCTTTTGTGTTAAATTTTAGAAATTTTTACTGATAAAACCTATAATCCTCCAATACATCATAATTAATCTGAGGATTAGGAGTTTTGGGTTCGGCCCTTGTTGATTTTGGCTTAAGCTAAGCCTCACAAGAATTCAATTCTCAATAATTTTGCGGAATGATGAACAGTCAGAATATCAATTCTTTCTTCTGATACAATTTTATAGATGATACGATAGTTCCCAAGAATCAACTCCCGGATGGAATCATCTTGAATTTCCGGGACTATTCTTCTCAGAAAGGGCTTTGTTCTAAGAAGCCTGGCTCTTTCCCTTATACGTTTTACCTGAATTGTCGCATATTTGAAGGAATCCTTTGAAATGAACTCCGCAATGTTTGCCAGATCATTAATTGAAAGTTCCGTCCAATTTAAACGAGCCATTTGCCTAATCGTTTGTCAAGTTCATCATCCGGCACAACCTGATTTTTATTTGACTGATCAATCCCTTTTTCGATCTTCTCCATGAGCATTATTTGGTCAAGGATGTCGTCAACACTTACAGTATCAGGCAAATTCTTAATTCCGTTAATTATTTTTTCTTTTGTTGTCATAATCAATTTGTATCTAACAAAGATAATCATTTTGTTTACGAAATTCAAGATGGAGAAAGGTGTATCTGAAATCACCTAATCTTCCAGATCATCATAATTAATCGGAGGCTTAGGAATTTTGGGCTCAGGTCTGGATATTTTTGGTTCCAGCTCTGCTTTGGGTTTTTCCTTTTCACTTTCCTCCGGTTTTGCTTTCCGGGGCCTGAGTTCCCGGGTACGCATGATCTTATAATCACGCTGCTCGGTAAACTTATTTCCTTTTGAGGGTTCACGCTGCGGAGTGTTTTCAGCAGGTGATTCAGGAACTAATACCATTTTTTCAATATCCGGGTTTTCTCCTTCTGTCTCTGTACTGATTTTCTTCGGACTGAGGTATTCGTTTCTGTCTTCAATCCGGGTTGCAGGTTTCAGTTTTGCTTTTTCAACTTTTCTATGTTCGGGTCTGTCACTTTTGTTGTATCGGTCATCACGGGCGGGTCTATCGCTTTTCCGGCCATCCTTATTGAATTCTCTCTTTTCGCGGGGAGTAAAAACGGTATCGCCACTTTCATCACGTGGTTTATATTCACGCGGTTTGAATTCCCTTGATTTATATTCACTTTCCTGGGATTCGTTGTCACGCCGGCGTGGTCTGATTTCAGAGCTTCCGCTTTCTTTGCTTTCGAACCGGGTTGATTTCCTCTCGCTGTATTCGCTGCGTGGTTTAAATTCACGCGGTTTAGCCTCACGGGGTTTTGGATCAAGCGAATCAAATTCACCTTCGGGCGCTTCTTTGCTGCGCCAATCCGGTTTGTCTTCCTTTTTCGAATAGTCGCGGCCATCTTCATCCGGGTTTTCACCATCCATATACCTGCCTCTTTTGCTGCCTTTGTATAAATCAAAATGCTCGAAGCGGCATTCGAGCGGACCGTTAAAAACAGGCAATTTGGCCGATGGCCTGAGCCCAATCATACTTAATGCCCGCTGGTCGCTGCTGATCACCCATGCCTGGTAACCGGCGAATTCCTGTTTCAATGTATTTCCTATACTTTTATACAACCCGATAATATCATTCAACCTGATACGCTCACCGTAAGGCGGGTTGATTATGATAATGCCAGGTTCGCCGACAGGTGGTTGAAGTGCTGAAAATGGATTTACCGAAAGCGTAATATCTTTATGAAGACGCGCGGATTTTACATTTGCTCTTGCCGAAGCCAGGTTTTTTGGCGAAATATCACTGCCCAAAATCTGGAATTCAAACTCTGTCTGCTTATCCATGGCTTCCTTGGTAACTTCATTCCACATATCCTGGTCAAAATCGGGCCAGTGCATAAACCCGAACTCCTTCCGGTACATGCCTGCCGGGAAATTATTAGCAATCATGGCAGCCTCAATTACCAAAGTACCTGACCCGCACATAGGGTCGATAAAATTGCAATCGCGTTTCCAGCCCGAAAGCATGATAAGACCCGCAGCCAAAACTTCGCTCAAAGGAGCTTCGGCATTGGAAACCCTGTATCCGCGCTTATGCAGCGAAGCACCCGAGCTATCGACAGATACGTCGCAAATACTGCCCCGGATATGCACATTGATCCTGACATGCGGATTTTCGGTATCTACATTTGGCCTGCGGCCATTACTGATTGTACGAAAACGATCCACAATGGCATCTTTGGTACGTTGGGCAATGTAGTGTGTATGCGTCAATTCCGAATCACTCGAAACAGCATCAACCGCCAATGTTTTCTGCAGCGTAAGGTAATTTTCCCATGGATATGCCATTACCTGGTTGTACAAATCATCCTCGTCAGCCATCTGGAAAGTAAAAATCGGCATCAGTATCCGCTGGGCCGTACGCAGGCAATAATTAGCCTTATACAGCATGCGTTTATCGCCTTCAAAACTTACTGCACGGGTCAGCAACTGCACGTTAGCTCCACCCAGCTCTTCGATTTCGGTAGCCAGCACCTGTTCGAGGCCTGCAATGGTTTTTACAATAAATGTTTGTGGCTCAGGGCCGGTTGTTGAAGGTTCCAAAAGCATTTGTTTTTCCAATGAGGTAATCAATTCTATTTATCTTTAAGATTGCCGATAAACATTTGTTTATCAACAATGTATCTTGTATGAGTTCCTGTTCCTATTACTCCTGATTCGTCGTTGGCAATCACTTCGAAAACCAGTTTTTTACCTTCCGAGCGTATTAATTTCGAAAAACATGTTACAACTTTACCTGGTAAGGTTGCTTTGAAATGTTTTACCGAGACTTCCGTTCCGACTGTAACAAATTCTTCAGGCAGCAATGGCGCAACACTATCCATAGCTGTTTGCTCCATTAAAGCAATCATGGCAGGAGTAGCAAATACTTCAACCGTACCCGACCCATAAGCTACCGCCGTCATCTCCATGGTAACAGCAATTTCCTTCCGTCCTTCAATTCCAGTGGTAATATTCAATTCCATTTGCAGTTTCAGTCTGAAAAGTTGAGAATAAAAGTCTGTTTTAGTTCAGGACTGAGGCTCCTGGCTACCGGGCAGGTATCAACGGTATTTCTGATAATGGCTTTTTCCTTTTCAGAGTATTTTACTTCAGGGAAATACATTTCAACAATCACTTCACTAACCCGGCGAGGATCAGAAGCCATAATTTTCGTTATTTTCATTGTAGTTCCATCCACATCAAATCCATGCGTTTGTGCGGCAATACCTATCGTAGTTATTGCACATGCTCCCAATGAAGTTGCCAGCAGGTCGGTAGGTGAAAATGCGTCGCCTTTACCTTTGTTGTCAATAGGAGCATCAGTAACGAAAGTTTGCCCGGATTTTACATGTGTTGCTTCAGTGCGCAAATCGCCTGTATATATAATCCTCGAAGTTTCCATGGGAAAATGTTTATGGTGCAAAGATAGGAAAGTTATTGAAGGGTACCTAAATTGAAAATCATGATTTATTTAAGGTACTGTATATCTACATTTTATATCTTTAGTAAGCTGATTTTAAAATAGCTTTGTTTTTTAAATATACTCAACTACCAGAAATTTTAAAATCTAAACATAATTCCAATGCTAACATTGTAATAGTTGGATTTCAAACTGCTGCTTGTGGTTTGTTTGCCATTTATAGTAATTTGAAGCGTATTATCTGTTAAATCAATATTTGCTTGTCTTCTGGTCAGGGAAAATCCGGACTTTTCTTGTAAGAATAACTTATCTGATGATTTCACGCCGTAATAATATCCAATAGAAGTACTTATCCATACCATTTTACCTATTTTATATTGCAAAGCTAATTTGGGTTGAATACCAAATGTTTTACTTCCAATTCCGAATTGTATTTTGTGGGCATCAATAGTTTTATTGTCAAACTTGAAATCATCCACTTCATTCTTGATAGTAGAAAAATTTTGAGCAATATTATTTTGAGAATATAACAATGAGGTTTCAAGTATCAGAGGTTTCGTTTTTTTTATTAATAAAAAATTCCTTGTAATCCCTATGTTCAGAGATTTGAAATAAAAATTATGTCCAATATTTTTATTTTCAATAAAAGTGATTTCCCATTTTTTGTTTAGGCTATAATTAAATTGAACGTTGAAAAAGAAATTATTACCATTAAATTTTAACTCCTGCGTAAAATCAATACTTTTATTCCCATTTGTATTGACAATTTGATAACTTCCGGAACTAAAATTGATTGGCAAATAACCTATCCCATATCCAACGGAAATATTTTTTAAAACCATATGCACAAATTTTTCCTTTGGTTGCTTCACTTTTAAGGTTAACAATTCTTTTGATTGCTCCAGACTGTAAAGCGGTTTAATTTGATTCTCAAGTAAAGTATCTTTCCTTAATGTATTATATTCCGAAAAATAGTCATCCGTGTAATAATCTGAAGCTTTGTAGGAAAAAATATCCCTATAATCAATTCTTTCATTAAAGGGTATTGGTTTTACACTATCCGTATGTATTTCAGTAGTAATGTATTCGGTACTTAAATTTAGATTGCTTTTAAACTTTGTGTTGATTCCTGCAATTTGTTCAGCAATGTATTTAACATGCCATTTCCCGTTGTACTCAACATAATTTATTGATACTTTCGCTTTTGTCCATTTAAATGGAACAAATATATTATTTGCCTGTTTAATGCCTCTAGCTGTTAACTCAAAAGCACATGAAACATAAGCCAGCGAAGATTGATCAATGTAAATTGTTCCTTCAGCAACTCCATCCAATAAATCGTGTTGAGTATCAAAACTAATAATATATACTTTTTTACCCAAATATTGAGTCATTCCAGCCACAGAGTAATTATACTTTTTAAAAAATTTCGGATTTATAAAATCTTCCCTTTTCTTTACAAAATCTCCATTATTGGCTACAAATAACCCTCCGTAAAGAATCAAATTATTTAATGTGTCCGCACCAGGGAATTCATTAATTACAGATTTTAGTATTTTTACTTGACCATCATCAGATTTGACCTTATAACTACTTTTATAGGTTTCAGTTACTGCTTCAGCAAAATATAAATATTGATTTTCTGGCGTTTTCAACGTTTCTCTGTAAAACCCATTTAGTTTGCTCGGTGAAGTTGGGTAATTTATTTCTATTTTTTCATATGCATTTTTAAGCAAATCAAGTAGTACATCCTTTGGCATTATTATAACTTCATTTAATTCAATTTCGGTTTTATTCATAGTTATTATACCATCTTTATGTAGATCGCTAATTTTCCTAACCTCGGTTTGGTATCCAATGAAAGAGAATAAAATATTGTTTTTCAAATATTTGACAGGAACTTTTAAACTAAATCGTCCAATATTATCACTTATTGTACCAATTCCGGTTCTTTCAACCTGTATATTTGTAAATGGTAAAGGCTCATGTGTGTTTTTGTCAACAATTATACCACCTATTTTTAGATCTTGATTTTGCCCCAAAATGCTTTGAGAAAATAATATTAATATCGGAATAATTATAATCAGAAAAGGCGAAATGTATATTGGCTGTTTAAACATAATTTAATTTTTTTTTATAAGAGTATATACTAAAAATACAAGGGCAAAAATCATATATTATTAACAAGATTGCAATTTACTTTATAAATTATATGAATCCACTCATATCTCTTATTTCAATTGTTCAAATTATTCATATTCAGTAATTGTTAAACTATAAAATTTCTAGCTTCAATTACAATTATAGAATTTAAAACCAAAATAGTTTCTTTATTTTGCCAAATATAAATTATTTTGAAACCACATTAAATAATTTCTTTTTAATTTCCGGAGTAAATGAAACTAATCTCACTTTTGACTTGTTAATAATTTGTTAACTATCGCTCTTTATGCCATTTAACTTCCTAATTTTGAAGATGTGAAGAAAAAAACATTTTTAATAATAGTTTCCATTATCGGTATTGCGTTGGCAGTCATTATTTTGAGAAAAAGCACAAAATTCTTCCTGAAATTTTATGCGTCAAATTTCAGTGAAATGATTAGCATCGAATTTAATGGCTCACTTTGCTATGGATTATCACAAAATAAGCATGATTATTCTGATGTACAAATCCATCAATATTCATCTACATTTTCATTTTATAGTTATTGCAGAATTTAAGTAAAAAAAAGGTCTGATTTCATCAACAAAATAAGAAAGGAGTCAAACGACTCCCTTCTTTAAATCTTCAAGAATCATTCTCTTTTAATCCTACGCTTTCGATAAAGGTAAACACCTCTTATTATAAAAGCAATTACACCCACTATTGGCAAGATATATCTGGAGAGAGGTAAAAGAGGGGTATTTCCAAAGACAAGCAAGATTAAACATACAAGTCCGATAACAAAAAGAATTATTTCTGTAGAGGGACTAATCTTAACATTCCATCCATTATCCTCCATAGTAGTATATATTAATTATAAGCAGGCATACATCCCAATGCCATTATTCCAACAAGAAAACCACCGGCTATACCACAAGGCCTACATCCTAAACCAGCTGCCCCGCCCAAGCTGAATGTATAAACGCCAACATCTTCATTCATTCCTTCCTTAACTGTTATTGTTTTATTCTGATATTTTAATGACCTGGCATTTAATCTGCAAATCACTTTATAACCCTGCATTTGATTTTGAATAATTGTAATACCATTGGCTATTTCACTCACGTTTCCATTAATAAATCCCCAGGTATTGGCATTAAAAGCATCAGACTATTAAATATTATGGCTAATAAAAACACCAAGATTAACTAAACTATGGCACATGGCAATAAGGTAAAAAGTTCTATTATCAGTTCTTATTCTTACCATATAACTATACATAAATCCAAGACCCATAAAAAACCCATAGATTACATAAAATAAACTATAAAAATGGGATAGGCCAAAGAACAAAGCTGATATTATCAATATTAGATACTTCCGTTCCTTAAGAAACACAATTCTATTAAGATATCTATATGGCAATGATTGATATATATACGTTTCAATAATCGGAGATAGTATAACTACTGTGAAGAAAAGAATATATATATTCTTCCCCCCACTTGGAGAATCAAACCAAATAATATCTTTTTCTCTAATAAAATCAAAACCAAAATTAAAGCCAATTAAAAGAATATACAAAATCGTTGTTATAATTGCTACAAAAATGATGCGGTTAGAATTGGTTAATTTCTCATTAATTTTTTGCCGTAGATGTTTGAAACTTTCCATCTTTCTGTAATTATTCGAATATACTTAGGTTAAGGAAATTATTTTCCACAAACTGAATATATTTCTCGCTAATATAAAACAATTGTTGCATGTTACTAGTAATCCAGAAAATCATTAAAGAAAAGGAGAAGAAAGTTTAAACAAAACAACTTTCCTTTCCCTTCTAATAGTATAAATCTACGCTTGAGCAGCTCCCCGGCATTCATCTCAAGTATGCCATAATTGGTTAAGTTAAAATTTCCCATTTTAGTACAAATTAAATTAATAAACTGAATAAATTCTGAATAATTTGTTCGAACTTATATTCATGGATAAAAGTCGCTATGCTAAAAACGATTGCATTATACCTGGAGAAATATTGGCTACAAATTAGTACATTTGGCCTTTCATGGTGAAATAAATATCTCGAAACTCACAAATAAAAGAGTAACGAAAATCAATTTAATCCTTCAAATAAGTTAAATACAGGAATTAAGTGTTAATTCCATTTTTATTTACCCGCTGGCCCTCATGAATATCAAACTCAATAGTATTATAAAAATTGCCGTTACCCTGGCTATATTGCTTTTCCTTTTCTGGAAGGTGGAGTTCAATGCAAAGGGTTTCGAAGAAACGCTTCTTTCGGCTCGTCCGGGCTATTTCCTGCTTTCGCTGTTGGGCGTTATATTTGTACTGGGAATAAAAAGCTACCGCTGGCGCCTGCTTATCCGCAACGAAGGTGCTAAATACTCTGCATATAAAGCTTTTGCAGCTTACATGTCGTCCGATGCCATCGGTATTGTCACACCGGGCAGGATTGGCGAAATTGCCCGGCTGTATTATGTAAGGCAAGACACTCCTATTAGTTTTTATTCAGCCTTCAAAACTATAGTTTCCGACCGTATTTTCGATTTCACCATGTTAGGTTGGTTCGGCTTGTCAGGAATGCTGTTTTATTTTAAAACATTTGGCGATCACCCTGGTTTATATTATGCAATGGGTGTATTAGCACTTTTTGTATTAGGCTATATTATTGGTATCAAGTTTCTGGCAATACTTTTAAATTTCAAAAATGTCAAACGACTTCCGGTTATCAGGTTTGTTTATGAAAGTTTCCTGGCTGTTTTAGGAAAACACTCCATGTACATGTGGGCTATTACATTGCTGGCCTATTTTATGTATTTTGGATTTTCGTGGCTTATTATGATCTCATTACATTTAAGTCCTTCCTATATGGATGTGGCCTTTATCATGAGTATAATGAGCCTGAGCACCATTATTCCGTTGTCGGTAGCAGGTTTTGGAACACGCGAAGCTACGCTGGTGCTGTTATTTTCGTATTACGGTTTAGCCAGTGAAACCGCTATCTCATTTTCGCTCATGCATTTCACGGCATTTTTTCTTTGGGGGGGCTTAATCGGCCTGGTATTCTGGCTTCTGATGCCAATTTCGCTTCAACAGGTTAAAGAGGATTCGAAAAGTATATTTATGCTTTTTAAACCTGAAACTGATAAAAGCTAACAAACTCCCTGTCATTATAGTTTTTATCCCTAATTTTGGTCATCCTGCAAATTGCATTTCTGACTTGGAATTAGCAAATTTTCTTTTATTATGAATCCCAAACCTGAAATTTCGATTATTATCCCGGCTTTTAATGAAGAAACCGCGATAGGAAACCTGCTCTCAGCTATGGTAGAAAAAGGTCTTACAGAGAGTTGCGAAGTTTTTGTCGTAGATGATGGTTCCACCGATGAGACTGCTGCAATAGTTAAAAAATTTCCGGTAAAACTTATCAGGCATGGAGCAAATAAAGGCTATGGAGCAGCATTAAAATCAGGGATTCGCAAGGCCAGTGGCAACAAAGTGGTAATGCTCGACAGCGACGGGCAGCACGATCCTGATAATCTCGGTCAATTAATTGAAATGCTGAGTGAATATGATATGGTAATTGGCGAACGTGGAGCTGATTCGCACCATGTAAGTAATCGTAAAAAAGGCAAACTTATTATTCGTAAAGTAGGCGAATACCTGGTTGAACAAAAGCTTCCTGATTACAATTCAGGATTCAGAGGTTACGACCGCAACCTTATTGCCTCGATGCTGCATATTATGCCAAACGGGTTTTTAAGCACTTGCCGACATTGCATCACCAATGAATCAAATACAAAGAATCATGATTAATTAAAGGATAGCTGTAAGTGTTCTGTATTTTAAAATGTACATCTGATTTTCCTCTATTAATCAATTCGCGAAGGTTTATTGAATAATATAAAAAAATGAAGAGTTCTTGATCGTTCAAGGATTCAGAATAAAACGGAAGGTTATACCCTTGATGTATTATGTATTTCTGATTCCTCTGTTACTTTCACTTCCAAAATCGCATACTTTTGTTAAATTTGCATTTTAAGCTGGTATCACATTCTGATTTACAGCTTTTTGAAGGTATTTAAAAAGATAATTGCAGGTAGGAATCATGTTTGGATTTAAGCTAAATCGGGATTGATATACATATGATAAAGAAGCTTCAGATTATATTTCTTCTTTTTATCCCCTTGATTTTTCTGGTTATCGGGTTACGTTTCGATCGCACAAAATATAGCGGGGATCCCGAAAGTGCTTACCTGATGAACGGGATGAACATTGCTATGGGAAAAGCCGTTGGGCATTATGATAATCCGGGGACTACAGTTCAGATGTACAGTGCCGTGATTATAAGTGTTACTCATTTCCTGCGGTTTTCGGATTTCGACCTACAAACAGATGTATTGCTCCACTCGGAATATTTTATCGAAGTGCTTCGTAAAAGCCTGATCGTTTTAAATGCTTGCATAATGTTTTTACTTGGACTGGTAACGTTATCGCTGCTTCGAAATTTCTGGGCGGGCTTATTGCTCCAGGTGGCGCCTTTTTTATCGGTAACACTTATGGAAGAGTTGTTTACAAAGGTAGCTCCTGAACCCTTTTTATTTGCCTCAGTATCCATTTTAATCATGCTCCTGTTGAAATATTATACTTCTCAGGATCAGGAAAAAAATAAATACCCGTTGCTTTTTGGACTGCTTGCTGGCTTCGGACTCGCTACCAAAATGACTTTTTTACCACTTTTAATCATTCCTATAATAGTTTTGGTTGGGAAACGCAGCAAATGGATTTATACCATTTCTGTAATTCCATCGTTCGTATTTTTTACACTTCCGGCAGTAAAAGGGTACCTGCATATGGCAAAATGGTTCCTCAATATGGGTACACATACGGGGACATACGGACAGGGAAAGGCTGGAATTATTGATCCATCGGTATATATATCATCTCTAGCTTCTATAATTATAAATAACAAAGAACTTACCACTGTAATAATTTTGGCGGTAATTGCACTAATTTACGTGGTGATTAAGTATCGGAAATTTAAAATCAAAGAACCAAAAAAGGAATTTAATATACTTCTGGCTTTAGTCGTCGCTCAACTTGGCAGTATATTGTTAGTTGCCAAGCATTACCATAGCAACCATTATCTTTTTCCGGCGCTCAGTCTTACAGGGTTTGTCCTTGTTTTTATTTATCTACTGATTAACAGGCATATAAAAGAAAATAACCGAAATATTTATAATCTCTCATTCCCTATATTGGTGACTCTAATCATCAGTATTTCGTCGCTCAATATACCTTATTTAGCCCTGGCCTATGACGGGTATCTCATGTCGAATCAAAGTACGGATGAAACTTTCGCCCGGCTCGAACACGATTACAAAGGATTTGTGAAAGTGTATTATTACCCGGCTTCATTCAATGTATATTCATCCCTTAAGTGGGGAAATGTGTATTCGAGGCAGTATAGTACTCCAAAGCTTATGGAATTGTTTCCCGAGGGTTTATTTTACGACGTCAGGGATAATATTTTCCAATTATGGGAAACGACCATTCAACCGGGAGAATTTTTGAAAAAATATGGAGGAAATATTCTGCTTGTTGGCGGGCCTCTGGACAGAGAAGGTGTTAAAAGGGTTGAAGCCGGGGGGTTGAAGCTTTCAAAACTTTTCGAAGGACGAATTCAGGTTGTGTATGAAATAGATACAGCGCAATCTGCCTTATTCCAAAACATTATTCATACCGGAGTTACAGGCAGCGTGACGAAATGTGATTTTGAAACTGTAAGTCCCGATGGACAATGGGTATTGAGTAACAATGGAACCAATTTCTGTAAAAATTCAGCTTTGGTTAACGATCGGGCACGTTCAGGGAAAAAGTCTGTTAAGCTTTCTGTTTTTGGCAGTTATGGAATGGATTATGAACTTTCGGATATTAAAGCGGGCGAAATGTTCGAAATCAGCATCTGGCGCTCAGGTAATCAGGAGGCATTCCTGGTAGCTGCAGCAGGATCAGCGGATGTATTCTATCAGCAAAACAACGGATACATTGATACCGATAGCAAGGGATGGCAGAAAGTAACACTCAGCTTTAAAATACCCGAAGGATTTAAAGAAAATAAATTGAAGATTTACCTTTGGAATAATGGCAATAGCCCGGTTTGGTTCGATGATTTTAAGATTGCCAGGTATGAAAGCAGCAAACAATAATGATGCATGCTGCAAATGGAATTAAAAAATTAATGAATTCAAAAAAGACATGATAAACGAAAAAAAAATTGTGGTTGTACTCCCGGCTTATAATGCCGGTCAAACGCTTGAAATTACATATAAAGAAATTCCTTTTGATATAGTGGATGAAGTAGTCCTGGTTGACGACCGCAGCCGGGATAATACCGTGGAAGTTGCACAGCAGATAGGAATCAGGCATATAATTCAGCATGAACACAATAAAGGCTATGGCGGAAACCAGAAAACCTGCTACGACAAAGCGTTACAACTGGGTGGTGATATTGTAATTATGCTTCATCCCGATTACCAGTACACACCACAGCTAATTCAATCCATGGCCTACCTGATCGCTAACGGGGTGTTCCCTGTTGTTCTTGGTTCGCGTATTCTTGGTAATGGAGCGCTCAAGGGCGGAATGCCGTTGATCAAATACATTTCGAACCGTGGACTGACTTTGATTCAGAATATTCTGATTAACCAGAAACTTTCCGAATACCATACCGGTTACCGGGCTTTCTCGAAAGAAGTATTGAATGCAATTGATTATCATGCCAATAGCGACGATTTTGTTTTCGATAACCAGATGATGTCGCAGATTATTTACAAGGGTTTCCCGGTTGGCGAAATCACATGCCCTACCAAATATTTTAAGGAAGCTTCATCCATTAACCTATCGCGTAGCACGGTTTATGCCCTGGGCGTATTGAAAACTTCCATCTCGCATTTTATGAACAAAATGGGTATTTTGCATACCAAACGCTATCAAAATATTAATACTTAGCCCCAGAAACTTGAAACTAGAAACCTGAAACTCTTCTGCCACCAGTACTACTCATAGCCTACTGGCATCCATTCCAGTTTCATATCATCCACATAAATTTTGTTTTTACCTGTGTACCATATATAAATTTTATAATTGCCGTCAACAGGAATGCTTCGTTCAAATACATCGGAAAGGGAAATATCGAACCATTCGCCAGGTTTATAATTAATATCAGTGTCTTTGGCTATTATATACTTATAAATTTTATGATTAGGATCTTCGGTGCTCATTACAAGTATGATATTGCCTTTTTCGGTCAATGAAGGATTCATAATCCGGGCACTGGCCCGTAAAGTTATATTGCTGATACCAGGCAGGCTTTTCAGTTTACCTTCGATAGTTGGGCCGTAAATATAATCACCGGTCATTAAAATGGATTTTTTGCCGCTGTTACTGAATGCGGTTGTGCTATGCTTTAACTGATTTTCAGGTAAGTTCCCCTCAAAGTCGTTAAAATAAAACTGTTTGTAAACTGCCCGGGTTGTGTCGCGCGGAGCTTTCATAAAAACAGCAAGCTTGTATTTTGCCCCACCGATGATAGTAAAAGCTTCATCAGGTGTAAATACATTTAAAAGCTTCAGGTTATTGTTTTTTATCAGCGAATCGTAAGACAGATGGCCTTCAAAGCCTGCGAACTGGGCATCCCAGATCAGCAATTCGCCTGGTTTAAGCATGGTAGCAGGATCAGTATCCGGGTAATTGTAAATCCTGAAACATTTTTGCTGATCAAAGGGATCAATATTCATATAAAAAGGAAACATGGGATCGGAATAAATAGCCCTGTGGTTACTGAATGGCGAATCTTTTAGCCAGTTAGTCAGCTTTTCCATAACAGCAAAGTTGATCCCTGTTTTCATGGGTAATTCACCGTAAGTAAAGGGCTTATACACCACAAGTGAAATGATAAAGGCGCCTGTAATCAAATAAACAAAACGGTATGATTTTGCTTTTTCCATCACCCATTCGAAACCTGTTGTAGCAATAATTGCGCTTAAAGGCAACACGCATGCCATAAAGCGGGTTGAGGATAATACACCCATCATTCCCTGCCACCAAAGAAAACTCTGAGCAAGTATAAATCCAAAAAAGGAAGGAATTATAAGGAAATAAAGAGTGACATATTTTATATCATGAAGGTTTTTCAAGCCTTTCTTTAGGTTTAGAATAATAAAAATAAGGCCTGTAATTCCCAGTATCAGGAGTGGGTAATTTATTATTTCATTCAACTTTCCAAAATAATACCAGAAAGATCCACTGCCATAAAGCTCCGACCCGCTGTTGCTATATGGCATTTTTGTAAAAAACCAAAGCAGGTCATGATATTGAGGCCATCCGGCAATACTGAAAATAATAAAACCTGTAAGCAGGAATGGCACCGATTTGTATTGCTTCATCCAGACAAGTGCTGGTATAAAAAGAATGATATACATCATCCCTTCGGTCCTTGCAAAAGGAAGTAGTGAAATTACAATTGCCGACCAGATAAAACGCTTACTGATAAACAGGTATATGGCTGCAATCAGAACCATGCTGAAAAGAATCTCAGTCAGGCTTGAGAACATTATAAATAAGTAAACCGGTGTAAAAATGGTAAAAACAATAGCAATCCAGGCATGACGGTATTCAAGGTGCCTGGATATAAGGAAAGCAAACCAGGCGCTAAGTAAACCGCAGATCAGGTTAAATGCTACAGCACCGGCATATCCAAATTGAGCTAAAGGTGAAGAAAGGATAGTAAACAAGGGTTTCCCCCAATGGTTTAGAAAAAACCCGGGATGTTGAAATGCATACCTTGCTATCTGGTAATGCGTAACTGAATCTGTTTCGCCATTAATACCGGTTGATAACCATTGGAGTATAATCAGTACGATTGCAATAATCAAAATAGCAACTGGTGCAATAAATTTATCAGAGAACTTCATGCCTGGTTATTGCCGGTTAAGTGTGAAGTGCATTTGGACTAACATTTGACAAAGCTATTAATTACAATGCATATTAACAAGCCAATAATGCCTGATATGAAAGTGGGTTTTACTATGGATTGTTCTGCTTTGTAAAGCATCAGTAGAACTATTTTCTAATTTTCTTCAAAGTGAAAAGCCAAAATCAAACGCAACAGAAAATATCTACGAAATTAGTGATAGCTTCATAGAATGTTGATATAAAAAATCATAAGGATTTCTTGAAGATGCATCACTTACTGAACAGGTTATACTTTAGTATGCAATAAAGTGCCCTGAAACCGTCTTTCCAATTAATTTTTTTCCCTTCGGCATATGTACGGCCATAATAGGAAATGCCCACTTCATATATTCGTATTTTTGGAATACGGCTTATTTTAGCCGTTACTTCAGGTTCAAAGCCAAAACGATTTTCTTTCAGGTAAATGCTTTTAATAAACTCGGATTTGAAGAGTTTGTAGCAGGTCTCCATATCTGTTATGTTTATATTGGTAAGCAAGTTCGATAAAAAAGTGAGGAATTTATTGCCAATTGTATGAAAAAAGAATAGAACCCGGTGCGGTTTTCCTCCCGCAAACCGGCTTCCGTAAACTACATCGGCAAAACCATCGAGAATAGGTTGCAAAAGTATATTGAATTCGCGGGGATCATATTCCAGGTCGGCATCCTGTACTATTATAAAATCACCGGTTGCTGATTGAATACCGGTCCGCAGAGCTGCACCTTTACCCTGGTTTACATCATGTTTCTGGTAATTGATGCTGATTTCCGGGTTTTCATTCCGAAAACGGTACAACTCAGCTTCGGTATCGTCCTTTGAACAGTCGTTTACTACAACCAACTCTTTTTCAATATTTTGTATTAACTCAACAGCACTAACCCGTTCAAGAATATTGTATATGGTAGCCTGCTCGTTATAGGCAGGAATAATTATGGAAAGTTTGAGATTGCTTTTTGATTCTGTCATGTGGTTTTTAGGCTTGGTAGTCTGTTACATCGTTTTAACTATGTTGTAATTCAGGATTGTACTAGTTGTTCATCCCCTGTTTATTCCCTTCTTTGAATGAAATTAAGGGTAATATGTTTAATTGTCTTATAATCAATATTTAGCACTGAGTTGCAAAGTTAGCATTACTATTCTTATTTTACAAATGAGGATCGCCGTAATCAGGATACGATTTCTCCAAAACAGGAATATAGATTCGAAATCAGGCGATAAGAAGCAAGGTGTTGTACCGGGAATTCACTAAAAGAAAACCTGAAATAGAGAGTATATTCCATCGTGGTTTTTTTCAGTGAGACATGAGTCTTTCTAAGAATTGCATTTTTTACAAGACCTTAGAATTTCTTGATTAAAAGATCATCGAAATACACTGGTTCAGGACCACTGTTCCAAAGGTAAATCGTAAAAATAGCATCATTTTTTTGCTCCGGAACAAGGAATTTCAATTCCAGTTTTTCCCAGCCGGTTGAGTCTGTTTCAATACCTGAATTTACACTTTGATAGAAATAGTTGCCACAAGATGCTACTAAATTTCCAGTTTTGCCATTCGGGCTCCGCCAAATGCTGACCTGCATGTATTTTAACTCCTTGAAATCGCTGAAATTAAGCGACTTGCTGAATTGATTTTCCTTGCTTAACTTTATGGAATGCATTCCGCTATGTGCTGTTTCGTCCGATCTGTTGGTAAGTGTATCCGCGGTTTCGTTATTTGAGAAAAGTACATGCTGTTTGCTTTCATCAATTTTCTCCATATCACTCATCAGAATCCCTGTTTTAAGTTTTGAATCCCTGATATAACGATCTCTTTGAAGTTCAATTTTCTTAAGAAGTACTACAGGGTACTCCTTGGCAATGATCTCCCACTCTGGACTAGTGAGGTATTTTTCGCGCACCTTTTCGTTATCCTCATGAGGAATTAACCAGTTGTCATCTAATACTGAAAACACTATATACTCGGCATCCTCAACCGTAGGGAATATATATATATACTGCCTTTGTGCAAGGTGTGGCAGTATATGATCCGAAGCACTTACTCTGGCATCATCAGGAACTAATGCAAGTAGATTATTTACCTTTTGTATATTAAACTGGGCTTTGAAAAAGGACTTATCATATATTGTTTCCTTTTCAGGATGCATGGTCCAGGGTATCCGGCAATTCACGGGATTGAGCTTGTAAATGGTTACTCCGAGAGTGATGGCACATACAGCTACAGCCAGCCCGTAACGAAAATATTTTGATTTGATTTCTGATAAAACCAGGTAGACCGATAAGGGAAGCAATGTAACTATCTCGATAGAATAGTAAATTGATATTCCCCAGCGGTAAATGCTGTCATTCAGTACTTTTTGTGCAACAATGGGGATGAACCAGATCAGGTACTTTGGACGGAGTAACAAAATAAAACCACCTGATAGAAAATATACCCAATAAAACTCACTCTTGATCCCATCGTAAGCCGGGTTGTTGAGGTGGTTGACAAAAAACATTTTGACAGCCTCCACCGGATGTTGAGCAATAAAAACAATAGCCTCTGATGGATTTACTCCTAATGCTCCATAATTAAACAAAGTGAATTTTTTATCGGCCGTTTCAATAGCAGGGATAAAGACTTTGAAAAGCAGGATAAAGTATACCACTGAAATTAAAATTCCAAGTAAGCTGATCAGGATAATTTTCTTTTCCTTGCGGTGTTCGATTATGAGTACGATGAAAATAAAAACAAACCAGATCGGGATATTTTCGCGTGAAAACAAGGCCAGAACCAGGATGATAAACGCATAAATGTATTTCTTCAGTTCAAAGAAGTAGAGGAATACAGGTACAAAACAAGCTGAAATTACTGCAATGTTGCAATCGCTTCCTAGTGTGGTATACCGTCCGAGTATCACAAAATAATAAACCATTATCCCTATACCGAGCCAGATGTCTTTCGACTTCAGCATCACCAGTTTGTATGAAAACCAGGCCGCTACCAATATCATGGCATTCTGTATCAGGATAAGTGTGTAGGCTCCTGTAAGCCAGTTGAAAAGCCAGAAAACCGGCACGAAATACATCAGAGTGAACGAAAAATGATCCTGAAGGAATGTGCCCTGGTACGCTGGGTTCTGGCTGATACGAAAATGCGAATAATCCCAGAATGCAAAGTTATATACCCCATAATCGTAGGTAACTGTGCGAAAAAAATAATGATTTGCAATTCCCATTATAAACAGGAGAATGCCAAATGCAATTAAAATAAGATATGGAATTTTGTGTTTAGCAATAAATTTCGCCATAGTTATTCTTTATGCTTTTCAGATTAATAATAGTTGGTTTACTCCTTTTCATATAGCATGCCAAAAGTAAAAAGAAATATAACATCTAATTATCTGCTGATATTTTAATCAATAAACTATTTGAGATGCATATTCTTTCCGGATTTAAAGTGAGGTGGAAACACTTAATTTCTGGACTTTTAATACTTTTACAATCAAATTATGAGCATAAAATTTTCATATGAACTTTAAAACATTTTTTTTTATCCCAAGGTCAGAGAAATATACTCAGATCGAAGTCTATTCTTTTATAGCCATTTCTCTTCTCCTGTTTCTCTTTCTCTTGTTAAGAGCCATTGTCGTACCAATGACTCATGATGAAATTGTTTCTTTTTATATGTATGCCCAAACCGGTGACTTCCGTCCTTTTATTGATCATACCGACGGGAACAATCACTTGTTGAATTCGTTTTTAACCTTTATCTCTTATCATGTTTTTGGATCGTCGCCGTTTGCTTTGCGATTACCTAACCTGCTGTTTTCTCTACTTTACTTCTATTTTTGCTTCAGGTTGTCCGAAACGTTGCGGTCAAAATTCCTGGGCTGGACTTTCTTCCTGACAATGGCTCTGACGCTTCACTTCATAGAATTCCACGCCCTTTCGCGGGGTTACGGGCTTTCGGCTACCTTCCTGGTAGGCGCTCTCTGGCAAATTGTATCTGGCATTCGCAGCAGAAATTCCGGGCGGCTTTACCTGGGTTTTCTGTTTATTTTCCTCTCATCTGTCGCAATTCTATCATTGATGTATACCTATGGATTGATGGTGGGATACATAGTTGTTTTTATGATTCTGAATTTTAAGCAATTCGGGAAAGTTGATGTGTTTAAGTTTATTGCTTTCGGCATTCTGCCTCTATTGTTTTTGGTTACATTTTCAATTTTTATTAAATCGAACGGAGCGTATTTCGACGGAAACAAGGTTGATTTCTGGAAAAGTACTTTTGTGTCTCTGTTTATGGGCCTGGGTGATCTGGATTTTGTTGAAATAAAGTATATGCTGATGGCCTTATCCATTTCACTTCTGATCCCTTTTCTGTTTTTGCTGTTCAGGATTCTGCGCCACGGTAAAGAAGCAGTCACTTATCACCTGCTATTCCCGTATTTATTACTTGGTAATGCAGCTTTAACCTATCTGGGAGCTAAAATGATGGATCTGAGCTTTCCTGCCGATCGGATGGCTTTCTATTTTTATCCCTTAATTGTAGGGAGCATTGTGTTTTTACTGGATACTGCCATTAGCTCATCCCGATTAAATTTCCTTTTATTCCTGGTTATCCCGTTAGCTTATTTTCCCATTCATTTTGTAAAAGCTGTAAACTTTGAATATTCAGTATGGTATAAATACAGTCATATCCCCCCAAGGTTTTATAGGGAGGTGATGGATGGCTATAAATCAGGTGAAATTCCGCCTTCAGTAACAGCTCATCCTCTGCAAGCCTTTGCTTGGAATTATCTGATACGTTTAAATGATAATAAAGCAAGTCTCATTTCGAAAGTGCCGTGGCCTCCTTCTTTCCGCACCCAATACCTGATTATTGAATTACAGGATAACAAAAACTGGCAGCAGTTGTATGACACCATCGATTATGATCAGATTTCTAACAAGTACCTGCTTCAGGCTAAAACAAGTTTCAACTGGCTCAATCTTTATTCCCGTCAGAATATCAGTACCGACGGTGTAACCAGCAATGAATATTTTACTTTGTATGAAGTTGAGGCTGAAAAATTTAAAGGCAGGCCGATAGAAATCGGATTTGATCTTACGATACAATCTTACAAATCGCTTATTTATGGCGGTATTGTAATATCGATAAATGATAGTTCCGGAAAAAACCTGGTATGGGAGCCTCGGTTTTTGCACTGGACCCAGGAAACCTGGGACGGTAAGCCTCATAATTTCCTCGACAGATTTGTGCTTGATATGCCGAAGGAAGCTTCAAAACTCAGTATTTACTTTTGGAATATCAAGAAAGTTGATTTCTCGGTAAATGGAGGTAAGATCAGCATATCGGAATTGAAACCTGAATTGGAAAACCAATTAAACGTATTAGATTAACCATGTATCCGAGCCTGATCTGTTTTAACAGATGCAAGAATGGTTTCTAATATATGAAACTGATCTTAAAGTCATCAACATAGATAGGCTTTTTGGATTGGTTCCAGAAAAAGATACTAACCTTCTGTTCAGGTTTTAATGGTTTGGAGAAATAAAAGCTGGCATTAAATTCAACCCATTTGCCAGGTACTTTCAGGACATCATCCAGCGGATAAACTTTCCACTCGTAAAGATCATTGTTATCTTTTATATCCAGCACAATGCCTTGTTTAGGGCTTGCAACGGTTGTATATATCCAACCGGAAACAACAGCCATCTTGGGCAACCCTTTATTCAGGTTTTTAAAAAGCTCAGAAAACGAATAGCTGTATTCCATGGTATCATTTGTAATACATGCATATTTCCCTGAGTGGGCCGGAGGTTCTTTCATGGCAATAACGGTTCTTTCATTATGCCAGGAAGGAATTACTCCCATTGCATTTTCCAGGTCATTTGTAATTACAATTTCGTTTGGTTCGCCCTGGTCACCTGATTGAGGCTTGCTACCGGAATTTGAACATGATGCCAGGATGAATCCTGCAGTTAAAAAAAAGAGAATTTTTTTCATAGCGCATTAAATATTACTTGATTAAACGTTGACAAAATTAATGTTTTCCGGTTAACTGTGAAAATCGGAATCAAATTAAAACAAATTGGTTGTTAAATATTATTTACTCCTGGAAATACACCCTCTTCACCCTTTGCGAAATGCCCGAAAGGATTTCGTATGGAATGGAACCCATTTCGTCAGCTAAACGAGTAATAGGAAGTTCCTTCCCGAAAATAATCACCTCGTCACCTTCGTGGACATTTATACCGGTTATATCTATCATGGTCATATCCATACAGATGCTGCCAACAATAGGCGCAAACTTCCCGTTCACTTTCAAGTAGCCGATACCGTTGCTCAATGCCCGGCTCAGCCCGTCGGCATAGCCAATGGGAACAATGGCAATAGTAGTCTCCTTTTGGGCTTTGTAACGGCGGTTATACCCTACTGTTTCATCAGGCGAAACATGTTTAATTTGCGAAATTACCGAGCGCAGTGTACTAACATTTTGAAGGTATTCCTGTTCTTCGGGTAAAGGAGAAATGCCGTACAACCCGATACCCAGACGGACCATATCAAAGCGGGCTTCAGGGAAACGGGTTATAGCCGCTGTATTGGCAATATGACGAAGAATGGGATAATCGAATTCAAAACTTATGCGTTCCGATATCATCCTGAACAAACTGATCTGGTGACGGGTAAAGTCATCGTTAGTAGCACTATCGGAAGCTGCCAAATGGGAGAATACCGATTTAACCCTGATTTGTGCCCGGTCTTTAATCTGGTTTATCAGCTCGTCCACTTCGGAAGGATCAAATCCCAGCCGGTTCATTCCGGTATCAATTTTAATATGTATGCCAATTGAAGGTGTATTAGCTGACAGCTTTATCAATACAGCTTCGAGCATTCGTAACACCCTGAAACTATAGATTTCAGGTTCAAGCTGATACTTAATGATAGCATCAAAACTCTCTTCATCAGGGTTCATTATCATGATGGGCATCTTTATGCCGGCTTTGCGAAGTTCCACTCCTTCGTCGGCATACGCAACCGTAAGATAATCAACCTGGTGAAATTGTAATACATTTGCTATTTCATAACTTCCGCTACCATACGAAAAAGCTTTAACCATTGCCATTACTTTAACACCGGGGTCCAGGTTCGACCGATAATAGTTCAGGTTATAAACCAGGGCATTGAGATCAATTTCAAGAACCGTTTCATGCGTTTTCTGCTGCAACGCTTCCGTAATCCGTTCGAAACCAAAAATACGTGCTCCTTTGAGTAAAATACTTTCGTTTGCAAATGCGCTTATCGAATATGAATCAAGAAATTCTTCTGTAGTCGAAAAGAATTCTTTTTCCATTTTAAAAAGTGTCGAGTGGCGGCTAATGCCATTCCCAATCCCTATCAGCCGGTCTATATGTCTTTGGTTCAACAACTCACTCACATCGCCATACAAATGACTGTCGCTGCGTCCACTCTGCAAAATATCCGAAAGTATCACTGTTTTTTTACGGTGTTGCTTCTGTTGGTTCAGGAAGTCGAGGGCTATCGAAAGAGAGTCAATGTCGTTGCTATAACTGTCGTTGATGAGCGTGCAATTGTTAATTCCCGCTTTCATCTCAAGCCTCATGGCAAGAGGCTGTAGCATTCGCATACGCCTCGATATCAAGGTGTTGTTGTAACCCATTAACAGCATGGTTGCCCAGCAATGGATGGCATTCTCAATAGAAGCCTCGTCAGTAAAAGGAATCGCTATGCTGATCTCAGCATCTTGATATAATCCTGTAAGTTGCATGGTATGTCCATCGGGACAAACTGTCGTTATCTGAAGATCTGCTGATGTTTTACGGCTCCAGGTAAACGTATCAATATTTTTAAGTAAGCCGGTTTTTATGATGCCTTCCTGCACTTCTTTCTGGTCGATACAGTAAACCAGTGTTTTTACCTTTGTAAAAAGTTTAAATTTCTCGCCGGCTTTCTGGATGCGGTTGATAAAGTTCTCATCATGGGCATGTCCTATGTTGGTAAAAATGCCAATCGTTGGTTGGATTATAGGTTGAAGGTGATCCATTTCATCCGGTTCGGATATCCCGGCTTCGAAAATGGCAAGTTCGTGATCCTCACGAATTTGCCATACCGACAAAGGAACCCCGATCTGTGAATTAAAACTCTTAGGGCTGCGAACAATATTTTTGCTTTCGTTCAGTAGCTGGTAAAGCCATTCTTTTACAATGGTTTTACCGTTACTTCCCGTAATTCCTATTACCGGTATATTAAACTGTTTACGATGTGCTGTAGCTAAAGCCTGCAACGCAAACAATGTATTTTTAACCTTGATAATATTGGTATTATATAAAAGTAAAAGATTGACTGGTTCTTCTTCGACGACAAAATTCCGAACACCTTTTTCGTAAAGTTCCTCTATATACTTGTGCCCATCGTTACGTTTGCTGGTAAGTGCAAAAAATAAACTTCCTTCGGGCAGTATAATCCTGCGACTGTCGATAGCCAGCTCAGTAATAAGCGCATCGGCATCACTCACATGTATTAATTCGCCTTTTACAATCTGGGTTATTTCACTTATTGAATATTCGGATTTGCTCATTCTTCAAGTTAAAATTAATTTATTCCGGCCTGAATTTGCTCCTATTTTTTAATGATTGATTCAGGTACTGAATGAAGTATTAAATCGCCTATAGTATGAAAACAGTTGGTTATTATTCCTTTTCTTTTTTACTGAAACCTAACGGATTTTCGTTCAGTTCTGCCCATTGCATACGATTTTTAAATATCTCGCATGCCAGGTAGGTAGCCGCATGCATTGATTCTGACGAGGCCTGGTCCTTACCAGCAATATCATAAGCTGTGCCATGTGCCGGTGATGTGCGTACATAGGGAAGCCCGGCAGTAAAATTAACACCCTCTTCGAAATTCAGGGTTTTAAAAGGGATGAGTCCCTGGTCGTGGTACATAGCTAATACGGCATCAAATTGTTTATACCCTGACGATGCAAAAAAACCATCAGCCGGATAAGGTCCGTACACTAACAAGCCTTTCTGTTGAGCTGTTAAAATGGCGGGCGTAATTATTTCCTGTTCTTCATTCCCGATCAGGCCGCCGTCGCCGGCATGAGGATTCAGGCCAAGGATTGCAATTCGTGGCTTACGAATATTAAAATCTTTGCGCAACGACTCTTCAAGTATATTGATTTTGTCCTGAATCAGCGCTGAAGTAATGGTTTTTGAAACCATATCAAGTGCTATATGTTCGGTAACAACACCAATACGCAGGTTATCGCCGACCATGAGCATCAGGTAGTTAGATACACCGAATTTTTCAGCCAGGTAACCGGTATGGCCTGTAAAAGGTTTTTGGGCTGCATCCTGCACATTATGTTTATTCACCGGGGCGGTAACCAACACATCAATCAGCCCTTTTTTCAGATCTTCAACCGCTGCATTTATAGATAACAAAGACATTTCGCCTGCTGTAATCGTCGATTCACCTATGTCAATTTTCACTTCTTTATCCGTAAGGTTTATCAGGTTTGCTTTTTTTGGTGAAGCCTGGTCGGCACTGCGAATAATATTGAAACTAAAATCAGGGATATTCAACATCTTTCGGTGATAGGAGGCGGCTTTGGATGTGCCATATACGATAGGCGTAAAAAGTTCGGTAATGCGCTGGTCCACGCAGGTCTTAATGATTACCTCGTAGCTTATACTGTTTATATCGCCATGTGTGATGCCGACGGCAATGCGGTTTTCGTTGTCAGAGGTACGGATCATGCTTTTCCTGTTTATTTCCTTGGTTGCAAAGATAAGCTTTTGCCTTTATCGTGCATTTTTATATATCAATTTGTTAGTTTTGTTTTGCTGAGGTTAAACTCAGGTAGCAGATTGAAAAATATAATATAAAGTAACATTGTGAGAGTCACAGGTGCTATCTTTTTCACAGAAACATTTCAAACCCGAAACTCTTCAACCGAGCGAAGCGAGCTCAGCGAAGCTAAACCCGAAACATTTCAAACCCTAAATCTTAGCTTCCAATACTTCCTTCTCAAATTTTTTCACAAAATCAAACAATAACCTTACTCCAACCCCTGTTCCCCCGATAGTCCGGTAACTGTCGCGTTTATCCAGAAATGCCGGCCCGGCAATATCAAGGTGAATCCATGGATATCCGGTAAAATGTTGTAAAAACTTTCCCGCAGTAATGGCTCCGGCAAACTTGCCTCCAATATTTTTAAGGTCTGCTATTTCGGATTTCAGCATTTCTTCATAATCATCCCAGAATGGAAATTCAGCAATACGTTCACAAACGCTAAAACTTGATTTTACAAGATGAGGGAAATATTCCTCAGCTTTATGATGCATGCCGGCAATACCAATATCACCTAAAGCAGCCTGGGCCGCTCCGGTGAGTGTTGCTATATCAATTACCAGAATTGGATCATATTTTTTTGCATACGTAAGTGCATCGGCAAGTATCAGCCGACCTTCGGCATCGGTATTCAATACTTCGACGGTGGTGCCATCCATCATGGTAATAATATCACCCGGAACATAGGCATTCCCATCAGGTCGGTTATCAGTTGCCGGAACTAAAGCAATCGTATATACCGGTAATTTGGCTAATGCAATTGCATACAAAGCCGAAGCTACTGCTGCTGCTCCCGACATATCGCATTTCATAGTGTCCATGGATGATGTAGGTTTCAGGCTCAGGCCACCAGTATCAAATACCACGCCTTTACCGACAAACACGATAGGTTTTGTATTTACTGCACGTTCAGGTTTGTATTCCATAATGCTGAAAGTCGGCGGATCAATACTACCAAGGTTTACAGCCAACAAGCCGCCCATTTTCAACGCTTCAATCTTCTGTTTGTTTAATACTTCAATTTTTATTCCGGCTTCATGAGCCATACTTTCAAAGTCAATTGCCAGTTTTTCGGCATTGAGGTTTGAAAGGGGTTCATTTATCAGCGACCGGCAGGAATAAACTGCTTTACAAAGAATATTCAGCTCTGAAACATCCTTTTGACCAAGGTCCTGGCTTACAATTTCTATCAGTTTTAACGTCGATTCCTTATCTTCCCTAT
This sequence comes from Lentimicrobiaceae bacterium, assembly GCA_041660125.1. GTDB lineage: Bacteria > Bacteroidota > Bacteroidia > Bacteroidales > UBA4417 > UBA4417. The sequence goes on along the minus strand of JBAZWY010000011.1, from coordinate 44,771 downwards.
CCTTACGGTACTTCAGAAACTGGTAGTTGCCTAATGCCATTCCTTCAGCAAATGCAAGAATTTCATTAAGCAGGTGGCTAGTATCCACAATACAAACCGACTCCATCTTATGCTCATTAATGATACCAAGCAGATTTTCACCAGCTTTGCGGTATTTTTCAAGTTTTTGATCCTGGTTTGATTCTTCTCCTGAATCCAATTTATAAATAACAGCAATGTGCCCAAGTTTATTTAAAATTACTGTTTGCTGGTCTTTCCGGGCTAACCGGCTTGAGATGTATTCGGTTTCTTCAGTATTAAAAATACCTTTTACTAAATCTGATATTTCTGAAACCAGGTAAATATTGGTTTTGCTTTTATTAATATCTGGTGTTTTTATGATTTCAGGTAGCATAGCTTAGTTTGAATTTTAGTTAAGTAATGAAAATTGAAACAATACTTTCTGATTGTTTTGATTTGGAACTGCAAATGTAAAACAACATCCGAGCTTTGAAGATGTTTAATTCAATGGAATTAAATTTAATGAAATAGTTAGGATGAATCCTGAATGTCTTACTGCAGAATAAGGTCGTTTTTTTGCTTTCGGATTGTAAATTGAAACCTTAATACTTGAGTAATTTAAATAGAAAAATAGATAATAGAAAATAGTCCCTTTGAATATTTCTTTTTATCCTAGAAACCAGTAACCAGTAACCAGAAACTTTTCTCTACCCTCCCCACGTCTCCCTGTCTAAGCTTCGGTAATGTATAGCCTCCGCTAAGTGTTCAGTTTTAATATCCGGACTGTAATCGAGGTCGGCAATGGTGCGTGAAACTTTCAGGATGCGGTCGTAAGCACGGGCCGATAAGCTCAGCTTTTCCATGGCCGTTTTTAGCAGGTTATGTCCTTCTTCGGTTATTACACAAATCTGGCGAAGCATTTTACTGCTCATCTGGGCATTGCAATGTATGTTTTTGCTTTCTTTATACCGTTCTTCCTGCACAAGCCTGGCACGAGTGACTCTTTCGCGGATAGAGGCGCTTTTTTCGGATTGGCGCAGGCTGGTTAGCTCCCTGAAAGGTACGGGTACCACTTCCACATGAATATCAATGCGATCCAGCAGAGGCCCCGAAATTTTATTAAGGTATTTCTGCACAATTCCCGGACCGCACACGCAGTCTCTTTCCGGATGGTTGTAATAACCGCATGGGCAGGGATTCATAGCTGCAATAAGCATAAAACTTGCAGGGTAAGTAACCGAAAACTTAGCCCTCGAAATGGTAATAACCCTGTCCTCAAGAGGTTGACGTAATACTTCTAATACCGTACGTTTAAATTCGGGCAATTCATCCAGGAACAGAACGCCATTATTTGCCAGCGAAATTTCTCCCGGTTGTGGATTTCCTCCCCCTCCGACCAGGGCAACATCCGAGATTGTATGGTGTGGACTACGGAACGGCCTGATACTGATCAGGGCAGTTTCGCGTTCCATTTTACCTGCAACCGAATGAATCTTTGTGGTTTCAAGGGCTTCGTGGAGGTTGAGAGGTGGCAATATGGATGGAAGGCGCTTGGCAAGCATGGTTTTACCGGCGCCGGGAGGCCCGATAAGAATCACATTGTGTCCACCCGCCGCCGCAATTTCCAGGGAACGTTTTATATTTTCCTGTCCTTTAACATCGCTGAAGTCAAACTCGTAATTATCGAGATGCGAATAAAATTCCTCCCGTGTATTAATAATTAAAGGTTCAATTTGCAGGCTGCCTTCGAGGAACTGGATTACCTCACCCAATGTTTCTACTGCGTAAACTTCAAGGTCGTTAACAATGGCGGCTTCACGGGCATTTACAGCCGGTAAAATAAAGCCTTTGTACCCGTTGTCGCGGGCTTCGATTGCAATTGGCAAGGCTCCTTTTATGGGTTGCAGGCTACCGTCGAGTGATAACTCGCCCATGATAATATATTTATCCAGCACATCGGTAACCAGTTGTTCCGATGCTGCCAATAACCCAACGGCAATCGGAAGATCATAGGATGAACCTTCTTTACGGATATCGGCCGGGGCCATATTGATAATGATCTTCTTCCTGGGAAATTTATATCCGATATTCAGTAAAGCGGCTTCAATCCGCTGATGGCTTTCCTTAACCGCATTATCGGGCAAACCAACCATCGAAAACTGAATGCCCTGATCTACATTAACTTCGATAGTAATAACAGTAGCCGTGATACCTTGAATAGCACATCCAAATGTTTTAACGAGCATAAGAAATATTTTTATAGCAGGTTAAAAGTACATTATTTTTAGAGATTTGCAGAATCTGAAACCCGAAATCAGTAAAATAATGATTACTTTGTGCAAATCAAGCTCGTGATTGAACTTTTTATAAAATGATCCGTTTTACATTATAAATTAAGTATCATGTTACATGCGCACGAAGAAAACAGCAACCAGGTAAAATCGCCATGCAAGGGAGTGTGCACGCTCGATCATAAAGGGAAATGTATAGGTTGTTTCCGTAAACTCGACGAAATAGCCAACTGGAGCGTATATAACGATTTTCAGAGAGGTGAAATCCTTAAAATGACAACACTTCGTATGCAGCTACCTGATATTTTTGATAGTTAGTAATTTCTGGCAAAAGTCTCTGCATTTATAAATCCCCTTTTCAATTCTATTGGTTATAAATAAAAGAATCCCGCATTTGCAGGATTCTATCAACAGTTTTATTTTGTATTTGCTAAGGATTCTGTATGCCGGTCTTACATCCTGAATCCCAGTGTAAAACTGTATGAATTGCTGTTATACTTGTTGTCGGAAGCTGGAGCATAACCATAAATGTAATACTTGTCTTTTGAATCTATATGGTTGAACGAGAAATCAATAAAATAAGCCTTTTCGTGAATTCCAAATCCCAAAGAATAACCAGTGCGCGAGCCTAAACCTAGCGTACTTTCTCCCTTGTATGGTGAACCATAGATACTGTAACCACCTCTGATAGCATAAACACCGGCTTTCCATTCAGTTCCGAACCTGAAATTGTTGGCAGCTGCAAATGTGGTTCGTATAGTATTGTTTTCGTCCAGGAAATTATAATCACTGGCCCTGAGCCTGGCTGTTGAATAGTCAACATATTCGTAATCAGCACTTAGCAAACCATACTGTCCGATAATAACTGCAAGGCTTCCCAGAGCTCTCATCGGGGTTGTTATTTTATAATCATAACTACCATCCGGCGAACTGGCTTCGAAGCGGGTAGCATTGTTATCGCTCAGTGGAGGCTGATCAAAATAGGCCGTCATGGTAGAACCATACGAGTCGTGCATATCACCATAGGATGTAGGTGTATGAAATGCACCGCCAATCCGGATAAATTCAACCGGCTTGTAAATAAAGCCAAACTTAAAATTAAAACCATTGCCTTTAGTGTTAAGGTATTCAGTACGGTCGAATGATTTTAGATATGGGCTTAAGTTATTGTTATCACTTTCGGTATATTTACTTTCTTCCTGATAATTAATATGAGGGAAACCGAATGTTATACCCAGGAATAGTTTGTCGTCGAAGTTGGTACCGGCACTTAATACAGTTTCGCTAATGCCTCCCCTTGTTTCAATGGTTTTGGTTTGGTGCAACCCTCCATTAGGCAAATCAGCCTGCCAAATATTACTGGTATCCTGGAAAAGCAGGTTTACATCGTATGCAAGCCCTGCTCCAAAATCATTAAGGCTGGTCCTGCTGCTTCCGGAAGCATCAGCATCATCAAGATATTGAGAAAGCAAGGAATTATCATTATTCTGTCCTTCAACAACGATGCGGTTACTGAACATAGATGTCCTGTTCATCCCAAATCCAAACTGTACCTGTTTAAGGTGGCTTCCATTATTTTCATTTAGTTTTATCGCCATCACATAACCCACATTTCCCAGGTAGAGTGTGTTGCGGAAGTCGGTGCTTTGAGTACTCAGATAATTAGATTGTGTACTGCTATTGTTCAGTAAGGGTGTAATTGAGAATTCTGATTTACGGTAAAGCCCGATTCCTGCCGGATTCTGGCTGAGACTCGAAAAATCGGCGCCTACTGCTCCATATGCACCCGACATGCCTGTAAACCTGGATGTACCTCCATAGTTGAGAAGCGAATAACGAAGCGCATCATTCTCATTCTGAGCAAAAAGTGTAAGTGAGATACAGGTTGTGATTAGTATTGCAAAAATCTTTTTCATGGCTGTTTTAATTTTTAAGACAACTAAATACCTGTCACCCTTTTGGAGTCACTATAAACGAACTTATCAGGATGTGCAGGTTGTACTAAAATTTAAATTGTAATCATCTGTCAACAATTACTTACGATGTCCTGATCCTGATGACGAACTCCTGCTTGAACCGGAAGATGAATTCCCGGATGAATTTCCACTTGAACTGGAAGATGAACTCCTTGAAGGTGTGTAGCTTCCACTTGATCCTGAAGAACTGCGGGATGGCGTGTAACTCTGGTTTGAACGTTGCGGGGGAGGAGAACTGTTGCGTTGTGGTGCCGAGTAAGTGTTGGAGCGGGCAGGCTGAGAGTTTGAGTTATTGCGTGGTGCCTGGTAATTCTCTCTTGAGTTTGAAGGCGTTGACCGATTGTTTGATGGCTGAGTGTATCTACGGGTTGGAGTACCTGCATTGTTATTATTAACCGGCGTTTCCCTGGTAGTGTTATTCTGCTCATTTACCGATGGTTGAGTATTCCTGTACTTTGGAGAAGTGTATTCCTGGCCTGACCGCGGACGATTGTATTCAGGCGAAGTATAAGTTTGTGTATTTCGTCCTGTGTTTACGTTATTCCGGTTTTGCCCGTTTGCATTCTGGCTGTTGCGGTTAGGAGAAATGTACTGATACTGACGCTGAGGCTGAACATTATTAGTAGCAGGGCGCTGGTTGTATGTACCTGGATTGTTGTTTCGGGTATTATTTATATTGGTGGCAGCGTTCTGGCTTCGCATATTAGTGTTTGCAGCATTACCGGTTGATGCTTTCCTGGCATCCTGAAGGGGTGCTGTACCTCTGACTAAACTGCTTTTTTTATCATCAATTGAAGTTCCACCCCGGGTTTGATTAGCCGCTGCATTCCGTGAATCACGCAATACAGTTCCTGTAGTACGCGCCTCAGTTGATTTTCTTGAACCATTAACAGCCTCATATCTTTCGCCAAAAGTTCTGTTATCTGTAGTGGCAATGCTACCGGAATTTCCAACCGAACCACGATGTCCATAATAATGTGAATTACCATCGTAGCTATTGTAATAATTTCCATAGTCATAATATCCGTTCATGTAACCATAGTAGTACCCATTCCATAAACTACCATAACCCAAGCCATATCCGTAATATCCGCCATACGACCAGTCATAAAATGGGTTCATGTACCATGGATTATATCCAAACGAATACGAAGGATATAGCCCCCACCAGTTGTATCCCATATAAATACTTGTACCGAAGTTCCAGGGATTGGGATCGTACCAGTATGAATTGGTATAATAATCATCATAATAATTATTATAGAGATACGGGTTGTGGAACCTACGCAGGCGTGCCGAATAAGCATAATCGTAATAATCATCTTCGTTATACCCGCTATCAGCATTAACGTTATTATTCGTTGCATACTGCTGATCATCAGTATAAGTTGAATCCTGGTTCTCGTTTGCCTCGGCCTGAACTGGCTGCTCCTCCTGAGGCTGAGCTTGTTCACCTGATTTATAAGCATTTGCATCCGCTTCAGGTGTATTAACAATCATTGCATGTTGCGTTGCTACAGGTTGATTTTTCGGCGAAAAATAGACATCGTCGTAATTGGTAGCCTGGTATTGTGTTGTACATCCCGACATGATTAGCAGAACAGTGGCAAGGATTAAAATGTATTTCATGGCGACCTCCTTAGGTTAAATGCTTTTTTCAAAACTGGTTTTAATGCTGGCACAGCTATATTTTTTGTAGTTTTGCAGCTTCTTATTAACAGTTAAAAATACACAATTATCATACCACAAATAACATAATGGCAAAAGATTTTATCACACGCGAAGAGAATTATTCACAATGGTATAACGACCTGGTAATAAAGGCTGAACTGGCTGATAATTCTGCAGTCCGTGGTTGTATGGTTATCAAACCTTATGGCTACGCAATCTGGGAGAAAATTCAACGGGTTCTCGATGATATGTTCAAGGAAACAGGGCATCAGAATGCATATTTCCCGCTTTTTATTCCAAAATCTTTTTTCAGTAAAGAGGCTTCGCATGTTGAAGGTTTCGCCAAAGAGTGTGCCGTTGTTACTCATTACAGGTTAAAATCTTCACCTGATGGAAAAGGAGTTGTGGTTGATCCTGATGCAAAACTGGAAGAAGAGCTTATCGTTCGGCCAACTTCGGAAACCATTATCTGGGATACTTACCGCACCTGGATCCAATCATACAGGGATTTGCCGTTACTTATCAACCAATGGGCCAACGTAGTGCGATGGGAAATGCGGACCCGTTTGTTTTTACGCACCACTGAGTTTCTTTGGCAGGAAGGGCATACTGCGCATGCTACCGAAGCCGAAGCCCTTGAGGAAACCGAAAAGATGATCAATGTGTACGCTGAATTTGCAGAGAAATGGATGGCAATGCCTGTACTGAAAGGGGTTAAATCAGCCAACGAACGCTTTGCCGGTGCTATTGAAACCTATTGTATCGAAGGACTTATGCAGGATGGAAAGGCATTACAAGCCGGAACATCGCATTTTCTGGGTCAGAATTTTGCAAAGGCTTTTGATGTACAATTTCTTAGTAAAGAAAATAAACTGGAATATGTCTGGGCTACATCCTGGGGTGTTTCAACCCGCCTCATGGGAGCGCTTATCATGACTCATTCCGACGATCACGGGCTGGTTCTGCCTCCTAAACTCGCTCCTATACAGGTAGTTATCATTCCCATTTATAAAAATGATGAACAGCTTGCTCAGATATCGGTAACGGCAAATGATATTGTCAACAAACTGAAAGTCTTAGGCATCAACGTTAAATACGACGATCGCAATACACAAAAACCAGGTTGGAAATTTAACGAGTACGAATTTAAAGGTGTTCCTGTTCGCTTGGTAATAGGTCCACGCGACCTCGAAAATGGCACAGTGGAAGTTGCCCGCCGCGACACGTTGGAAAAATCAGTTTATCAGATTACGGATATTGAGCATAAAATCAGCCATTTGCTCGAAAGTATTCAGGAAAACCTCTTCCAGAAAGCATATGATTTCCGCGAGGAAAATACAAATAAGGTGGATACATGGGATGAGTTTGTAGCACTTCTTGATGGAAAAGGTGGATTTATTTCAGCTCATTGGGATGGAACTTCTGAAACGGAACAACGCATCAAGGACGAAACCAAGGCTACCATCCGCCTGATACCTATCGATGGTAAACTTGAAGCAGGAAAATGCATTCTTACCGGAAAGCCATCGAAACGACGGGTTATTTTTGCACGAGCGTATTAATCTTCAATATAATTTATACCCTTTCATATGTCTGTAAGCACTTTAGGCGTTATCCCTGCCCGTTATGCATCCAGCCGGTTTCCCGGAAAACCGCTCGTAATGATTGATGGTAAAAGTATGATCATGCGCGTGTATGAGCAGACGTTAAAAACTACGGTATTAAACAGGGTAATTGTTTCAACGGATGATGAGCGTATTTTCAATCATGTAAAAGATTGTGGCGGCGAGGTAATGATGACCTCTGAATCGCATGTTTCAGGGACATCACGTATCGGTGAGGTTGTGGAAAATCTTTCATTCCTGGGTGAATGCCCGTATGATGTAATTGTAAATATTCAGGGTGACGAACCATTTATTGATCCTTCACAAATTGATCTGACTGTATCGCTTTTTAACAATCCAGATGTAGTAATTGGTACCCTTATCAGGAAAATTGAGAATAGTGATGAGCTTTTTAATTCCAATGTAGTGAAAGTCGTTGTTGATCAGAATGGGAAAGCCTTGTATTTCAGCCGCTCACCTATTCCTTTTTTCCGCGGGATGCCACAGGAAACATGGTTCGACCACCAGGATTATTACAGGCATATCGGGTTGTATGCATACCGTTCGTCTATTTTAAAAACCATCTTAAACCTGCCCGCTGCTCCACCCGAAATAGCCGAATCGCTGGAACAATTACGCTGGTTATACCATGGATACAGCATTCATACGGCTATTACTGATATTGAGACAGTTGGTATTGATGTTCCTGAAGATTTATTGAAACTTACTAACAATGCTTGATATTTTAAGTCTGATTGTATTATCTTAGCAACTTAAAAGTTAAGAAAACTAATGATAACACGGCATATAGCTGATTTACTGTATCATCACGAGTGTGTGATTGTTCCCGGGCTGGGAGGTTTTATTAAAGCGTATCGGCCTGCACAGATTGTGCATACTACTCACGAGTTTTATCCACCGTCGGGAACTATAGCTTTTAATGCCGGGCTTTCCGGTAACGACGGGCAACTTGCCAATTATATTGCTTCTGCTGAAAACACTTCCTATCGCGAAGCTCTCTACGAAATTAAAAAATGGGCCGAAACATGCCTCAATTCTGTTACTAAAGGAGAAAAGGTTGTTATTAATGGCATAGGGGATCTTTTCCTGAATTCGTCAGGGAAACTGGAATTCAGCCCTTCAATGCAGGTGAACTTTAATGCCGATTCATTTGGACTTCCTGTGTTTTTTGCAAAAGCCACAGGTATAGAGACGTTGGTTTTGCCTGAAATTCAACAGACTAAACATTCTTCTAAGCATACAAAATTACGCCGGTTGATTCCCGAGACACTTAAATGGGCCGCTGTTCTTGCACCTTTTATTGCTTTTGTATTATGGGGTTCTATCAACGGCAATATCATTAATAATTACGTTCACAATTATACAGGAATGTATTCATGGGTGCGTTCAACACCCGGCAAAACTGCCATAGTGAAAACCGTTTCAATACCTGCACTGAATAAAAAAGATGCGTCATCGGAAGATGTTCAATCACCAGCCAGTGTTTTGTCCGCTGAAAATATTGAGCTTAACCCGGGCATAGTATCTTATACTGAACTTGATAAAAATAAAATAAAAATTATCGGAGCTGTTCAACCTGTGGACACTGAAACCATCACTTCAAGCCAAAAGTATTTTATTATTGGCGGAGCTTTTCGCGATTACAGCAATGCAGTGAAACTTATCAGTATGCTCCAGGATCAGGGATATCCAGCATCTGTTATAGATACTACTTCGGGTGGGTTATATATAGTGAGCATGAACGGATTCAATACTTATAACGAAGCGATAAATCAACTCAGTGAAATCAAAGAAAACGGCTTTCCATCTTCCTGGATCCTGAAAAAACAAAAAGTTTAGGATCAAATATCCTCCCTTTCGCAGATCAAAATCAATAAAAGTCTTTACTAAAAATATTATACCCTTGGCTAAGAGGAAACTTCAGCGATTTGCTGAAAATGCAACTTTTACTCATTTCTTTCAACCCGTCTGGGAAGAGCTTTCCGCCGGATTTTCTTTGCGTGGAAAATGGAACACTGATTTCTTTGGCAACGTCAACCCAATTATCATAGAAATGGGTTGCGGCAAAGGGGAATATACAGTTGATCTGTCTCAAAAATATCCTGAACGGAATTTTATAGGAATTGATAAAAAAGGAGCGCGAATGTGGCGGGGTGCAAAAACCAGCAGCGAGGAAAACCGTCCGAATGTAGCCTTTATTCGTATTCGCGCTGAGAATATCGGTAAAGTTTTCGGCCCTGCTGAAGTAGATGAAATATGGATCACTTTCCCAGAGCCCCAGCCAAACAGTCCCAGGCATAGCAAACGTTTCACCTCTCCCGAGTTTATTCAAAGATACCGGCAGTTATTAAAACCAGGAGGTATAATCCATTTGAAAACGGATAATGAAATGTTTTATACCTACACATTAGAAGTTATCAGAGAATATGGCCACCATCTTTTATACAAAAATAATGACCTGTATCTGAATCCTGGCGACCCGGAAGTGAAGGATGTAATTGATGTGCAGACTCACTACGAGAAAATATGGCTTGAGCAGGGACTGACCATTAAATATTTGCGATTCAAACTGAAAGTGGAATAAGAATTGATATTAATACCTGGCTTTCGGTTGTAAAAAATCCCTTTTACTATTTAGTAAACCATTAGCTTTTCCCCGTGCAGAAAGATATTTCATTTTTCGAAAAAGTATATGCCGTGGTAGAACTTATTCCACATGGCAGGGTCAGTTCCTATGGAGCTATTGCCCGCTACCTTGGCACCGGCGGTTCGTCGCGCATGGTTGGCTGGGCCATGAATGCCTCGCATCAGATGCTTCAGCATATTCCAGCTCACCGGGTTGTAAACCGCAACGGATTGCTTACAGGGAAGCATCATTTTGGCGGACTGGATACTATGCAACAGTTGCTCCAAAGCGAAGGCATCATGGTTGAAAATGATCAGATAGTTAATTTCAAGGATGTTTTCTGGGACCCGTCTAAGGAGTTAGAGTTGTAACCTATGAGAATGGGGCTCAGTAATTGAGCGGCCAGCCTGATTTATGCATAACAGTCTTGTATGATTGCGATCCAAAAATGTAATTCCGAGAAAATCGTTTCCCATAAAAGAAAGCGTAACATCTATTATTCTACTTTTTACTATTATTCTTTAAATTGATTTTAAATCCGGAAATACCCAAGCCTGGTTCAGCCAAAAATAGATTTGAAACCTACTCTCCATTATCCTAATAATATAATTTATAAAATAGCTCATGTGTAATTTATAAGAATAAATAACATATTGGTCTTAAAAATACTGGGGTAAATATTAATATTTTATATAAAATATTAATTATCATTAAAATTATAGGGGGTAAATGAAAATATATTACTTTTGTAGCTAAATTATAAATTCTGATATTATATGGCAACTTTGCGATTTAAAGCGTTAGAAGATGCGCTAAAAAGGAAACCGGTCGAAATAATTGCTCCCGGTGAGAAAATTTCGGATTATTTCGGGATTAATGTCTTCGACAGGGATAAAATGGAAAAATATCTTCCGAAAGATGCAAATAAAGCTGTTATCGATGCGATTGACCTGGGCAAACGCATTGACATGAAATTAGCTGACCAGATTGCCATGGGAATGAAAAGTTGGGCAATGAGCCTGGGAGCTACTCACTACACACATTGGTTTCAGCCATTAACCGAAAGTACTGCGGAAAAACACGATTCCTTCACTGTGCCAACCGGGCGTGGCTCTGCCATTGAGGTTTTCTCTGGTGAATTGCTGGTGCAGCAGGAACCGGATGCTTCGAGTTTTCCAAGCGGTGGAATCCGCAATACTTTTGAAGCACGGGGATATACAGCATGGGACCCGTCGTCACCGGCATTTGTTATGGACGATACGTTGATTATTCCTACCATTTTTATCTCATACACAGGTGAAGCACTTGATTATAAAACACCCCTGCTGAAAGCACTTCATTACCTGGATAAGGCCGCAGTTGAAGTTTGCCAGTATTTCGATAAGGATGTTACTAGGGTTAACAGTAACCTGGGATGGGAACAGGAATATTTCCTGGTTGACGAAGCTGTTTACAACGCCCGTCCCGACCTTGTACTGACTGACCGGACCTTAATGGGGCATGCTTCGGCCAAAAACCAACAGTTGGAAGATCAATACTTCGGGCAGATTCCATCCAGGGTACTGGCTTTTATGAAAGACATGGAGTATGAAGCCTATAAATTAGGGATACCTATTAAAACCCGCCACAACGAAGTAGCACCAAACCAATATGAATTAGCTCCTATTTATGAGGAGACTAACCTTGCCAACGACCATAATCTATTGGTAATGATGGTAATGCGAAAAGTTGCGAGTCGTCATAATTTTAAGGTATTGCTCCACGAAAAACCTTTTGCAGGAATAAATGGTTCAGGGAAACACAATAACTGGTCGGTTTCGACTAATACCGGCGTCAATCTTTTATCACCCGGCAAAACGCCACGTTTAAACCTGCAGTTTCTTACATTTTTAATTAACACCCTGGTTGCAGTTCACAAACACAATGCCCTACTAAAAGCGTCAATTGCCTCGCCCGGTAACCAGCATCGCCTCGGAGCCAACGAAGCACCGCCTGCAATTATTTCCGCATTTCTCGGGCAACAGTTGACAAAGATACTTGATGAAATTGAGCAAAGAGTATCTGACAAAAAAATGTCGCCGGAAGAAAAAACGGCTATCAAACTCGATATTGGTAAAATTCCTGAGATTTTATTAGATAATACCGACCGAAACCGTACATCGCCTTTTGCTTTTACAGGTAACCGCTTTGAGTTCCGTGCTGTTGGTTCATCTGCTAACTGTGCCTCGGCAATGATACCTCTAAATACAGCCCTTGCTGTACAACTCGTTGATTTTAAAATTGAAGTAGATGCGATTATCGAAAAAGGCGTGAAAAAAGATGAAGCAATTTTACAGGTACTCCGCCGCTTGATCAAGAGTTCTAAAGCTATTCGTTTCGATGGCAACGGATACAGTGAAGAATGGAAAGAGGAAGCAGCAAAACGTGGCCTCGATTTCGAAGCCATCGTTCCTCTGATTTATGATGCTTATTTGACACCACAAACCCGTGAGCTATTCAAACGTGCCAATGTTTATACGGATATTGAAATGGAAGCCCGTACCGAAGTTCGCAACGAACTCTATGCCAAAAAAGTTCAGATTGAAGCGCGCGTACTCAGCGATCTGGCAATGAATCATATTTTGCCCACGGTTATTGAATACCAGGCCATGTTGATAGATAGCACGCAAGGCATGAAAAACCTATACAGTGATGAAGAATACCAGGTACTTGCTGCTCGCAGACTTAAACTGATCATCGAAATTTCGAAGCATGTCGGGAATATTGAAGATAAAGTGAGTGATATGATTGAGGCCAGAAAAAAGGCTAATACCATTGAAAATGCCCGCGAAAAGGCGTTGGCTTATGCTACGGTCATATTTCCTTATTTCGACGAAATCCGATACCATATCGATAAGCTTGAATTAATCGTTGACAACGAAAAGTGGCCATTGCCTAAGTATCGGGAACTGTTATTCAACCGGTAATGATTATTTATTATTAGGGACTTCTCTACCCTTCTAATTTCCCCCTCCCGATGTTTTAAGCGGTGAGGGGGATTGTTTTTTTTGTCTGCTGTATATTGGAAAATTGTAAAGAAAGAACAAGTTCTGAAATCATTTTATACAAAGTTTTAAACTCAGTCTGGATACCTGCTCATCTATACTGATTTTTACCTGGAAATAGTAGCGAAATCAGTCAAGTGAACAGCGTATGTTTTAACATCCTTTTTATACTCCTGAAAATATAAATAATTACAAAATTCTACAGCATATCATTAATTAAATTATCTTTACGCGTTCTAAATAAAAATAAGAATACAAATTATGGAAATGAATAAAGATCAGATAATCAGCGCCTTAAAAACTGTTGTTGATCCTGATTTACATAAAGATTTGATTTCTCTCGGCATGATTGACGATATTGAGATTAACGGAAACAAAGTTAATTTCAAATTGGTTCTCACTACGCCTGCCTGCCCTTTGAAGGACAAGATGAAAAATGACTGTATAAAAGCCATACAATCGAAGGTAAACCCATACGCTGAAGTAAATGTTGAGTTATCGTCACGAACCACTACCCGCCGCGGGCCTGATGATACCCTGCTGAAAGGTGTAAAAAATATTATAGCAGTAGTCTCAGGAAAAGGAGGAGTCGGCAAATCAACCGTAGCGGCAAACCTGGCTGTTGCTTTATCAAAGCTGGGGGCAAAAGTTGGATTGCTTGATGCTGATATTTACGGCCCTTCCGTCCCGTTGATGTTCGACCTGGTGAATGCCCAGCCAAAAGCACGCGAAGAAGGCGGAAAGACCATCATCGAACCTATTGAGAAATACGGAATAAAATTATTATCGATTGGCTTTTTTGTCGATCCAAACAAAGCGTTGGTTTGGCGCGGACCTATGGCATCCAATTACCTGACCCAAATGCTTACAGGTGGCGAATGGGGCGAACTTGATTATCTTGTAATCGATATGCCGCCAGGAACCGGCGATATACATTTAACCCTTGTTCAGACGGTTCCGGTTACCGGCGCAGCTATTGTTACTACTCCCCAGGAAGTGGCTCTTGCTGATGCCCGGAAAGCCTACAATATGTTTACTACCGACAGCATAAAAGTACCGGTATTAGGTCTCGTTGAAAATATGGCCTGGTTTACACCTGCCGAACTCCCTGAGAATAAATACTTTATTTTTGGAAAGGAAGGCGGCAAACGATTCGCTGAAGAAATCGGGGTTCCGTTACTTGGGCAAATACCTCTTGTACAGAGCATATGCGAATCAGGCGATAATGGAAGCCCGGTTGCTTTGCTGAATGACTCTTCCCCGGTTGCACTGGCATTCAGGCAATTAGCTGAATCGGTGGCTCAGCAGATCGCTATCCGGAATTCTACAATGGATCCTACCCAGATAGTCGAAATCAAATCATAATCATGGATTTTATTAAAATCTGGTATCAGATTTTTAATAAAATACAATAAACAAATAAAAAATTAAGCAAATGTCAGAATTAGAAACCAAAGTACGCAACGTTATTGAACAGATCCGTCCTTACCTGCAGGCCGATGGAGGCGATATCAGTTTCGTGGAACTTACCGGGGATAACGTAGTAAATGTTGAACTCCAGGGAGCCTGCGGTTCATGCCCTTTCAGCCGGATGACACTGAAAAACGGAGTTGAAGAAGCTATGCGGAAAGCGCTGCCCGAAATCAAATCGGTGGAAGCAATTAATATGTAATTCCCGATTCATTGCTAATCCAATTGATAGAGCTCTGCCAATTTCAATTCGTAAATTGCCCGATTTCATAATTGTAATTCAGGATAGTAGTGTATTCCTCGTTTCTTCAACAAAAAAGATAACTGCTATCAAAATAATAATGGCCATGTTTTGCACGTGGCCATTTTCTATCTCTGTACAAGCACAATTTTTTCTGTACTCTTCTTAACAATCCGGTCAAACATAGCTTTAACCCTGGAATATTCTTCAGGCGTATAAACTGGATGTTTAAAAGCATAGGTGAATGAAACATTGATCGTTTCTTCATTCTGCGAAGCAACGTAGTCAAGTTCAAACAGGTCATCGTTAAGCGAGCTTTTAACCGGTAAAAACTGGACCTGGTACCCGTCGGGAATTTTTATTTCGGCCAAATAGGTTCTTTTAACCGGGTATGTCATATCAACCGGGTATGTCCGGGTCTTCTGCTTAAGAGGGTTGTCAGAAAAAACTTCGTTCAGGAAGGGCTGTAGGTAAATCTTTTCATTAATAATTTCGGATTTGTACGTAAGATTGTACATGAAGGAATATGGCCGTGTCCTATCCAGTTCATACCTGAATTTAAGCGAAGAATCATCAACCTGGTAGTCTTTTTTACTTAAATCTGTAAGTAGAATGTCATGATTGCCGGCATATTTGTTCCTGTAAGAAAGTGCTTCATAATCTGTTGCGGTTATTATTATGTTAGCCTTCTGTTCTTCCCCGATTGAATCAATCTTTATACTGGTACTCAATCCGGAAATCACCGGGCTTTGCAGGCTCAGCCATTTAATGTTATCATTATTCACCAAAAGACCTTTGTCGTTCATGTATTGTATTGATATCCTGTTGTTTGGACAAAATGGATCAGTTGCATCCGCTAAAATAGGAATTCCGTCTGCCAAAGCATAAGCTATAATTGAATTAAAAGCACTGCTGAAAGGATAATCTGTATGGATTTTACCGTGTCTCCTTGTGCTGATTACTACCGGGTACGCTTCGATACCAGCTGACTTGAATGCTCCGACAAGCCATAAGTTAATATCAGCGCTGTTTCCTATTTTATCCTTTTGCAATTCCGATGGCGATTTATTGGAGAATTGGCTATTCTCATGATTCCATTTAAAGTTATTTTTTGCATAGTCAACGATATAATTCAACTGTTGCAATTGGGTTTTTCCATCCAACGAGTCAGGATCTAAAACATTGGAAGCACTTTTCTCACTTTTCCTTACATATTTCCCAAAATTGGTATTTTTCTGATAATCATTCACCAGTTCAGGCCAGGTGGTCATAATGTTAATTTTTACACCATTGAGATGATAGAAAGCCGACAATTGAAAATCGATTTTAATGATATCATCTTCTCTTGACGGGCTAAATTCCTCATCCTTAAATGCAGGAACATTCTTAAGGCCAAAAAAGTAAACCATTTCGCGGTACTTTGTATTATAAAAAACTTGCTCAAATGCATCACTATCTTCATATGCTTTGTAGTCGTCAATTGATTTACGTCCCTGGATTGCCCATGCATATTCGTAAAACGGGATCATTCGTACCTCATATGCGCTGTAAAGCACCGGGATATCCCACTGAAATTCCCAATCACGCAGGTTAAAATGATATTGCGAACGTATATTGTATGTATATTCGATTATGGAACCCGGCTGCACATCGGGCATGGCAAATTTCATGGTTTTCCAATTTTCGCTTATTTTTTCTTCGTAACATGATTTGGGATCCAGTTGGCTTATTTTGCTTATTCTTCCGTTAATAATAGTGTAGGTGCACGCTTTAACAATTTCTACCTGTTCGTAAATACTGCCTTCCTGGTAAAACGGGATCGAAACTTCGGCATATTGTTTACCAGCTTCATGTAAGATTTTAATCCGGGTTATGTGCTGGAATAGTACATCAAACCCGTTATCGACCCTGACGAAACCGGATTTCCCAACGTCAAAGAGAACTACGGCATCAGCGGTCGGATCAAAGCTACACGATTTCATTACAAGTTGATCAGGGCTGATCTTTCCAAATTCTTTGAAATAATCCTGTGCGTTAAGTTGAATTAAAATAGCTGTATTCAATAGAAATAAAAGCAATAACTTCTTCATATTATTTATTTGTCATGGTTAGATAAAATGAGTTTTCAGCTTCAGATAGATGTGAAATAAAGTTATAAAATTTTTGATATTCATCTAAAGGGTAGGTTCCCGCGTTTAATTTTAATTGTTTGATTGCCAGTAAGGAATGTCCACTTAACAGGAAATCTGCTTTATATTCGCCATAATCTGAGGTAATCGTTATGTTTTTAGGAATATCTGTGACGGTGTAAGTTTCAGGAATCGCATACTCGATTGAATCAACATTGTAAACAGGATAATCTATCTGGACCGGCAATTCCCTTTTTTTAGGTTCTTCCATGAACGGAAAATAAAGAGGAATTATTTTTACAAGTGATTCATTTCCATATGCTTTCATCATTTTATCAGATGAAGCAGTATATTTCAAACAAATCTCCGGGGTATCGCGGTCAGGTACTGTCAAAGAATAGTTATCCATTTGAAATCCAGTCTCAACAATTCTTCTGCCCAGGTATTGAAACCGTTCCGATTCACTTAGTGCGGTCATGATATACGATAGCAATTCATACTTATCTCCTCTCAATATAGTAGTAAAATCAGCCTTCATGGTTTTGTCGGGATTTATTCTGGCATTAATTTTCCGACTATCCAACACATCACTGAATGTAAGTGGTGGTGTCATTATCAACTTACTGGCATTATCACTCAAAACAAATGCCGGCCGGTTTTGAGTAAAAGTTCCCAGGTAGCCAAATGCAAGATCGCTGGTACAATCCACCCAGATTGTATCTTGTTTTAAAGGAATAAAAAGAATTACATGATTGAATTGTTGTGACGGGAAACAGGGATCTATCGCTTCAATCACATCACCTGCATTGATTGTAGTATAATATGCTTTAACATCGATAACTGACAGACAAGACCTGAAATAGTTTGACAACGCTTTGCAATCGCCGTATTTGTTTTTGGCTACATACGAAGCGGGATATGGTTTTAACCCTCCGGTCTTGATCGAAATATTGATATACCGGGTTGCATCCTGCAGGTAATGAAACAATACCCTTATCTTTTCCTTTTCATCCCGGATGTTGTTGGTTATAGCCTGGATTTTATATTTTTCCATTAAAGGCAAGTCGTCCAATCCGTTGAGCAGACCCAGGTTCCAGTTGCCATAAGATTCCCAGCTTTTATGTGAACCTTTCAGAACATAATAAAACTCGTCAGGGACAATTTCTACATAAGGTATAAACTGAAGTAAAGGCGGTGACCAGGTTTCAGCTAAAACCGGTTTAGGAAATGAAGTTTGCCAGGAATAATATATCTTCCCTGCGATGGAATCCACTTTTGGCTTTTCAGCCAGGTTTGATTTGTAGTTTATCAGGTAGCCGGCAGGCGTCGTAACTTTTAATATGGCTTGTAGTGTAGGAATTTCATTATCAATAAGCGGGAGCCAATGAACAACAAATATAAATTCGTTTGTCTGCATCCGGTAGGAATATTTCAGTGTATAAGGGTAAATGTTGCTTCTCAGAGCGAATTCCTTAACATAATTATCTTCGTAGAAGCTAATCGCGGAACTTTCACTTTTTTCAATTATGTTACTCTTTTTTAACTTTTTAATTTCTTTGCCAGTTCTGTCTGCTATGGAAGCTTCAATATTTGAAACCTTATTCATTTTATTAAAAGGAATGGAAATTTCCGCGTATTTATCGCCTTTTCGGTTATTTATCCGGATTTCAAAGTAATGTGTTTGAGTAACTTTACCATCGGAAACATCAATTGTAGTTTGCTGGTTGATAAGCTCAGCATCATATTGTTGAGAGAAACAGGCATGGAAACTAATTGCAGGAAAAATGATAATCAGCCATTTCAGGATAACAGAGAGTTTATGCAGCATACAATTATTTATATTTGAAAACGAGAATTCAAAAAAAACATATCAGGTTCAAGGATTCAAATGTACAATAATTTAGCAACCACAAAATAAATCAGCAATGAATTAATAAAGGAGCAGAAATAGTAATTCTAATAAAATTGCATGCCTGTGTGTTTTCACCAATGATCCGATTGATACAAGCATTCTTAAAATATTCTTACGCCAGATACCTCCCCACAATCGGCATCCTTCGTCCCTGTCCGAAAGCTTTGGGCGATACACGCAGAATGGGAGGCGTTTGATGGCGCTTCCATTCATTCATATTTACCATGCGCAAAACGCGCCGCACGGTAGATTCGTCAAATCCGGATTCAATAAGGTCGGCAGGGCTTTGGCGCAGTTCTATGTAGTTATATAAAATCTGGTCGAGGATGCCGTAATCGGGAAGAGAGTCGCTATCCTTTTGCCCGGGGCGGAGTTCGGCTGACGGCGGTTTTACAATACTATTCAAAGGAATAATCTCTCGTTCACTATTGATATAGTTTGCCAATTCATACACTTCGGTTTTATACACATCGCCCAGCACCGAAATTCCGCCGCACATATCGCCATACAAGGTGCCATAACCTACAGCCGCTTCACTCTTATTGGAAGTATTGAGTAAAATATACCCGAATTTATTAGCCAATCCCATCAGAATAACAGCCCTGACACGTGCCTGAATATTTTCCTCTGCAACGTTAAACGGCAATTCCTTGTAATGCGGTTGAAGTGATCCAAGTATAGCATTGAAGCCATCTTTGATGCTGATAGTATCATACTTACAATCCAGGTTTTTTGCCAGCGCTACCGCATCGTCAATGGAATGTCCCGATGAATATTCCGAAGGCAGTAGAACAGCATATACATTTTTATTCCCCAGGGCTTCGGAAGCCAAAGCGAGTGTAACCGCCGAATCAATTCCGCCCGAAAGGCCCAGGATTGCCTTCGAAAATCCCATTTTTGAAAAATAATCCCTGATGCCCATCACAAGGGCGTCGTGAATCAAGGCTGCTTTGGAATGATTTCCGTATTTTACAGGAAGTTCTGATTTTATAGTTTTATTATGAGGATTAAAATCAACTATTGTGATGTCCTCATCGAAAGCCTTACAGCATGTAATTATTTTGCCTTGGCTGTCGAGTACACATGAATTCCCGTCGAATAGCAATTCTGTTTGAGCTCCTACCTGGTTAACATACACCAGGGGGATTTTATACTGAAGCGTATTTGCCTTCAGTATTTCGGGCCTCTCTTTTTCCTGGGTATAATTAAAAGGCGATGCCGAAATATTGATCATGATGTCGGGAGACTGATCGGATAGAATATCCATCGGTGTTGAAACGTATAATGGATCAGGAACCAGGTTCCAGATATCTTCGCAAATGGTAAGAGCGATTTTTACTCCTTTATATGTAATGCAGTCGAAAGTTCGGTTGGGCTCGAAATAGCGGTATTCGTCAAAGATGTCGTAAGTGGGCAAGAGTGCTTTATGAGCCAGTGCCTGAACTTTGCCATCAGCCAGTAGCCATGCCGAATTGAAAAGGTCTTTGCCTTTAACTTCCGGATTGCGTGACGGTGCTCCAACAATGGCAGCAATATCAGTACAATGCGCTGCTATTGCATCAATAGCATTATAGCTTTTATCAATAAAATCATCAAATTCAAGGAAATCACGAGGTGGGTATCCGCATACCGAAAGTTCTGCAAACACAACAAGTTCAGCGCCTTGCTGCCTGCATTTTTCAATAGTGTCAATAATTTTAGCGGTATTCAGGTCGAAATCGCCAATGATATAGTTAAGCTGAGCAAGGGCAATACGCATGGTGTTTAGATTGAAAATGTTAGTCTTTAAAGCCTTTTGGGATATTAACTTTTAATTTAAAAGTGCCATGTTCCGGGTTCCGGGTGCCATGTTGTCCGAGTTCCTTGTGCCGTTTGCCGTTCGCTGTGCAGTCACTCCTGGCACTCGCATTAATCTTATTTTTATAGCAATTACTTCTACCAGCTTACAAAAATAAAGCCCGGATGAATACCCGGGCTGAAAAAAGTAAAATATTTTAGTTTAAAAAAGTATTGAAAAAGCCAGTTCAAAGAAATTAGGCATGGCTTTCTGGTTTTTCTCGGTCAGGATATTGGTAAACCCATTGTTAAAATTCAGCTCCACTCCTATTCTTGGTCCTTCATTCAGTTCATACTCACCTCCCACACCCACGATTAATGATTCACGAGCGAAACTGATTTTATCATAATTCATTTTTACACTGGTGGTGGTTGGGCCACCTATTGGCGTAACTTCATCAATTACTTTTGAGCCGATTTTAAAGGCAGTACCAAATCCAATCCGCCCGAAATACCTGATGCCGTTGATTGGATTGGTGCGCATCTTTAGCGATACCGGAATTTCGATATATTTCAGGAAGTACTCTCTGTTTGTGGTACTGGCCACATCTTTGATTGTAAGCTTTCCACCATTAAAAAGCATGTTAAAGCCACTGGTTATACTGTAGTTTTCAGTGAAATTTTTCTCAGCTATGAATCCCCAGGCAAAACCTATTTTTGCTCCGTTACCTGTAATATTATCCACGTTTGGTTTCATCCAGCTTATTTGTGGTCCTGCCTTTAACCCAAAATAAAATGACTGGAATTGAGCATTTGCGGCATATGTTCCGAAAACTAATAGCAGGAGTAATGTTATTTTTGTTCTCATACGAAAGGTATAAATGGTTTATGAAATTAATGGCAAAGATCGTAAAATAATAAGTTTTAACAATAAACAATTATTATTAATAGAAGTTCATATGCATAAATGTACAAATTTTTATTCTGAATACTAACTTTGCACTTCAATCGTTCTTATTATAAAAAAAACTGAGCCATGAAAACTATTTTTTTAATAATACTCATAATAGCCTCTGGATTAACAGTAAAATCGCAGAGTGTATTCAGTCTTGGACCAAAAGTTGGTTACAATTCATACTCCTTAACCGATAATATGGATTCTGTTAAGTCCAGTATTCAGAATTCATTTCAAATCGGAGCATTTATCCGTGTCGGTTCAAAGGTGTATTTCCAACCCGAAGCAAATTACCAGGTAGAAAAATCTACCGTGGATAAAAGTATTGGATTATCGATTCTCAGCCAGGATGTGACATTGAAATCAATAAAAATTCCTGCGCTGATTGGGGTAAAACTCATTAATGGTTCCGTTTTCAATTTGCGGATATTTGCCGGCCCTGCTTTCAATTATATTTTAGAAAAAAAGATAAATCCGGCAGCCTTGTCGGAACTTTGGCCTATTTATTCAGTTGACGATCTGAAAAACAGCACCTGGTCAGTCCAGATGGGAGCTGGAATGGATGTTCTTTTTTTGACACTTGATGTTCGATACGAAATGGGCATTGATAATACCTACAGTGGAAACAGTGACTTAAATATGAAGAACAATATGTTTAATGTAAGTCTAGGATTAAAGCTGTTTTAGCTTAGCTTGATGCCTGTAACTGATAAATTATGAGAATTATTCCCCTGAACAGACATTTTGTTCTTTTACTTTTTTTATTGATAGTCCTTTTTAACTCCTGCAGGAATAAGAATCAGGAGGTTGCCTTGCCATCGCAGCTAAATGTTAAAGTTCCAGAAAGTAAAATTGCAATAAAGCGATACGAAAAGGCACTTTTCTCTCTTGATAAAAACCACCTGAAGCAAGGTATGGCTGCGCTTTATCCCGATTATTCCTATTTTCTTGGAAATCAGTGGCAGGACACCATGAATATCCTCAGGATATATAATTTCCTGAATGATCCGAATATTAAGGAGTTGTACAATCTGACCCTGAAAAAATATCCCGATGTATCCTTTCTTGAAAATGATCTCACAAAAGCTTTCGACCGGTTCAGGCAAGCATATCCTGAAAAACCTGTCCCTATGGTCTTCACTTATGTTTCGGGCCTTGATATTGAAAACCCTGTGTATTATTCCGATACGGCCATGGCTATCGGGTTAGATGATTTTTTGGGTAATGATGTAATTGCTTACCAGAAAGCAGGGCTTCCGAAATACAAAATCAATCGTTTTACCCCTGACCATATCATGCCCCAATGTATGGTGGCCGTATCCGACCATCTTATACGTGTGGATGAAAAAAGCAATACACTTCTTGATCAGATGGTCATGGCAGGGAAAGCATTGTATTTTCTCGATGTTACGCTGCCCGGCGTAAACGATGAATATAAAATCGGGTACACTCCCGATCAGCTTAACTGGACCCGCAACAACCAAAGCAATATATGGGCTTTTATTATTGAACATCAAATGCTGTTTTCATCAGATCCACAAGGCATTTCGAAAATGATGACTGATGCTCCGTTCACCTCGGGCTTTGCTCCTGAATCGCCTGGCAGGTTGGGGGCCTATATGGGTTGGATGATAGTGAGGACCTATATGAAAGAAGCCGATGGCATCACTCTGAAACAACTTATGGAAGACACGGATGCCAGGAACATCTTAAAAGTATCTAAATTTAAACCGGCGAAGGACTAAATGACTATGTTTAATTTGTGAGGATCGAAACTTCGAAAGGAGAAATAGAGAGAGGAGATGAAGTGTAGAAATGAGGTATAAAGATGAAAAATATGGCCTGGCAATTAAAGCCTGAAACATAAGACGCGTGAAAGTTGCAGCCATTTGAACCCTGAACCTTGAACTTTTAAACCTTGAACGGCGCAGCCATTTGAACCCATAACCTTGAACTTTTAAACCTTGAACAGCGCAGCCATTTCCCGCTACTTCCCCTTAATTCTGTTCAACCCGGCCTGTGCTTTATTGCTGATACTAAACTGGTACTCGTCAAAATCCATATCCAATACTTTTGAATAATACGTGCGTGCCTGCATAAAGTCGTTACGTTTTTCATAGATCATACCGAGCTGAAGCGCTGAATTGGCAGCAAAATAATAAGGCAATTTGTCTCCTTCATTAATTGTTTCATTATAATAAGGAATAGCCAGGTCCTTTTTATCCCAGTTATCATAAATACGGCCAAGCCGGTAGGTATATTCGAGCCTGGCTACTTTGTCAGCCGTCCTGAAGCCATCAAGCGCATTTTTGGCCCTGGCATAATATCCGCCATCGAAAAGAAGGCGTGCTTTTAATAATGATAGATCTGGTGTGATGTTTTTTTGGGCAAAAGTCAATGCTTCGCGATCGTTGTCAACCTGGTCATTCCCCCTAAGTTTGATGCGCTCTACATAAATCTTGTATTGTTCAGGTTCGTTGTAGATCAGGTAATACCAAGCCAGGTGCATATAAGCAGTTCGGATATAATTTTTGCCTTTAAAATTGCCCAGGAAGTTCAGTAAGGGATAACATGCGTCTGCATCCAGCCGGTTAAGCTTTGCCACACCCAGCATATAATTAAGATAATAGAATGGGTACTTATCAGGTGAAAATTTATAATCAGAAAGCAGCTTAATTACTTTATCGTTTTCTCCTGCCCTGGAATAGATATTTGCAAATGAATAAACAAGCAAAGGGCATTCATTCGTTATTTGCAAAATAGACGCTTCATTGAGCTTTTCAACCAGGTTAAGCGCTTCCGGCACATCAGCTGAAAGATTAAGTGTGACAAAGGTTAACAAAAAGACAGTCTCAGGCAATAAAAAACTAAGTTGAGGGTCGGAAGCCACCTGGAGATAAGCTTCTTTTATTTCGGAATTGCCTTCGGGGATTGTACCTTCGAACCGGAGAGAACGAACAGCCCAACGGTATTTTGAAGGAACTGTTCCTATAAGTGAATGCAGAATGCCTAGACCAGCTTTATTCATAACAAAATCAGGATATTTACGACGGTTCTCAATCAGCAGGCGATAGGCCCGGTTGATATCAAGGCTTGCATTTACATATTCACTGAATTTAATCCTTGCCACTCCCGATTGCAGGTAAATGAGAGCCTGACTATATAGGAACCAGGGTGAGTTTTCCCCATGCAGGGCAAGTTTTTGCAAACGCAAGTCTTTATTGTCTTTTAAATGGATAAAGTCTCTGTCTTCTTCCCCGAGAATTACTTTCAGGAAGTCAATATAATTTTCGATAATAAAGGGAACCTGGTTATCAGGGTTAAGTTTTTTCTCCGATTGCATCCTTGCGGCCGCCTGTTCAAATCGGAGACACATCATATCAGTATATGCCTGTTTGCAGTTGGTATTAAAAGAAAATGAAGCCTGAGCCGATAAAGAAAAAAATAGCAGGAAAAGGAAAATGGGAATAAGTTTCATAGGATATATTTCACGATCGAAAATAAATTTCTTTATGCAAAAATCCGAAATAATTGCTTATCAGGTACCAGTATTTTAAATAAAAAAAAGAGCCGGTAAAAATCTCACCAGCTCTCAAATAGTCTTTTGTTTTAATTAGCTAAGCGAGTCAGCCAATTCTTTATCTATAAGGATACGGCCACAGAACTCGCAAACAATAATTTTCTTATGCAGTTTAATATCAAGCTGACGCTGAGGAGGAATGTAGCTGAAGCAACCACCGCAGGCATCGCGTTCAACCGGCACAACTGCAAGGCCGTTACGAGCATTTTTGCGGATACGTTTATAAGCTATCAGCAGACGTTCTTCGATAAGCCTCTGTTGCTCTTCTGATTTGTTATTGAGTTCTTTTTCTTCGAGTTCGGTTTCAGCAACAATATCAGTTAACTCGCTGCGCTTGGCTTCCAGGTCATTACGGCGATCGCCCAGTTCGTGCTGTGCACTTTCGATTTCCTCTTTGCTCATAGTGAGTTGAGCAGTGAATTCGCGGATGCGTTTTTCGGCTAATTGGATTTCCAGGTTCTGAAACTCAACTTCTTTGGTTAAGGCATCATATTCGCGGTTATTGCGTACATTGGTTTGCTGCTCTTCATAGCGTTTGATTAGACCCTGGCTATCTTTAATCGCCATTTGCTTATCAGCAATTTGCTTTTCAAGCATTTCAATTTCCTGGATGTAGTTATCAATCCGGGTTTCGAGGCCTGCAACGTCATCTTCAAGATCTTCCACTTCAAGTGGTAATTCACCCCGAACAATTTTTATCCGGTCGATCTTTGAATCATTTTGCTGAAGGGTAAACAAAGCAATGAGTTTTTTTTCAATCGAAATTTCTGTTTCATCTTTTGGATGTTCAGCAGGAGCAGATATTCCAACCGTTTCGCTTGTTTCAACAGCTTTTGAAGTTTTATTTTTCTCTTCCCCGATTGTTCCAGCTGGTTTAGCAACACTTTTTGCCATAGCAGATTATAATGTTTTATGTTGATTTACAAATAATTAACCGGATTAGTATTGGTTCCGGAAATAAAGAGTGCAAAAGTAGTAAATTTTTTCTTTAATAAGGTATATATCAGTTCTTTTGTGAATTGTTCACTTTCGTAGTGCCCGATGTCGGCTAATATCATTCCGTTTTCGGGGATAAAAAAGTCGTGATATTTGATATCTCCGGTCATGTATATATCAGCATTACAATATATTGCGTCTTTAATAAGGAAGCTTCCCGAACCGCCACAAACGGCAATACGTTTTATTTTTTTATTTTTTATTTCGGTATGACGAATGCACCCTATCAGTAGTGTATTTTTTACAAATAATAAAAATTCTTCTGCATCAAGAGCTTTGGGAAGTGTACCGATCATGCCCGCACCGATGTGGTGGTGAAGATTGGCAAGCGGGTAAATATCATAAGCAACTTCTTCATATGGATGAGCCTTTTTCAAGGCTGTAATCACAGCATTTTCGAGGTTTGCCGGAAATATTGTTTCTATGCGCAGTTCAGTTTCCGTGTGCAGTTTTCCCAATTCTCCAACAAAAGGATTTGCGCCCGCTTGTGCCCTGAACGTTCCTTCTCCTTCAGTATTATAACTGCAGCTGTCGTAGTTTCCGATCTGTCCGGCACCTGCATTAAAAATGGCTTCACGTATCTGGATTGCATGAGATGGAGGACAAAAAGCAACAAGTTTCCTTAGTTTATCGGGCAGAGGTTTCAATATTTCCGCATTTAAGATACCCAGCTTGCTACATAAAAACCGGTTAACACCTTCAAAATGATTATCAAGGTTAGTGTGAAGGGCAAAAATAGCAATATTCTCCCTAATCGCTCTAATAACCAATCGTTCCGTAGTATTGCTGCCAGTAAGACTTTTAATTCCTGAAAAGATAAGTGGATGATGCGAAATAATAAGGTTACAGTTATTAACAGAGGCTTCGTCAAGCACTGCATCTGTAATATCCAGGCAAATTAATGCTCCGGTAATTTCAGCATCGGAATAGCCGATCAATAATCCGCAATTGTCATAACTTTCCTGTAAAGCCGGAGGTATCTCACTGTTCAGATAGGATGTAATTTCGGATAGAATCATCTGTTGGGCAGTAGTTTCAGAGAACGTGCAAAATTAGATAAAAAGCGGTTCGTATGCAAATACCGGTTTGAAAGTATTGGGAGATTTCATTTCTATATAGTATATCCACTTGTTCACGAAAGTTATGTGGATAGCCTGAATAATCATTCTCTGAATCAACTAGCAAAAAATAAATTCGGAATAATACAATAATTTCTATCTGGTATTTGTGTTATTCAGAAAGTTTTCTTTGTATCTTTATCACATGGAAGAATTTAGATTTTTACTTTTCCCACTTGCGTTGCTGTATGGATTTTTTATTCGGGTGCGTAATTTGCTGTTTGATTTTAATATTCTGCCTTCAGAAGAGTTTAAAATCCCTGTTATTTCAGTTGGTAATCTTGTAGCCGGTGGCTCGGGAAAAACTCCAATGGTGGAATATCTGGTCCGCCTTTTAGGCGAACAAACCAACGTTGCAATACTGAGTCGTGGATATAAAAGAAAAACAAAAGGGTACAGACTTGCCGGTGAAAATGAAACTGTTGAAACACTCGGAGATGAGCCATTACAATACCATGAGAAGTTCAACCATATCAATGTTGCCGTGTGCGAAAAAAGGCGGACAGGCATCCGCAAACTGGTGCACGAAGTAGCAGATATTGAAATGGTTATTCTTGATGATGCTTTTCAGCACAGATTTGTACAACCGGAACTATCCATACTGGTAACCGATTATTTTAAATTATTTACAAACGACTGGCTTTTGCCGTTGGGAAAATTACGCGAGCCTATTTCAGGACGTAAACGCGCTGACATTATTGTGGTTACCAAAACACCCCGTGTCTTCTCTCCAATAGTTCGCAGACAGATACTTGAAGATATGATTCCTTTCCCAGGACAGCTAGTTTGCTTTTCATACATTAATTATATGCCTTTTGAACAGGTTTATAGCAGCAATTGCAATTACAATGGAAAAACCGAAAACTACTATTCAATAATAATGTTAACCGGAATAGCCAATCCCGGGCCGATGCAACAATATCTCAGGAGGTTGTGCACAGAGCTTGAGATGGTTAAATTCCCTGATCATCATGAATTTAGCAAGAAGGAATTGCTGATGCTGAAAGATAAATTTACAAATCTGCCAACCAAACGAAAAATAATAGTTACTACTGAGAAAGATGCAAAACGGTTGCAAAATGCAGAGGCAGAAGCCATTTTAGGTAAGCTGCCAATATTTTATACCCCCATCGAATTTGAATTTCACCCGGCAGATAAGACAGTATTTGATGAGGCTGTCATGTCTGCTGTAAAATCAAGCCAAAAAAAAAAGAAAGTTAATTTTAAATGAGCAGATCAGCAATAGCAAATATTGAGAATACAATACTCGCTATTCCATTAAGTGTAAAGAATGCCATGTTTACCCTTCCCAGATCATTGTATTTCACAATAGTATGCTGGTAAAACAGGAGTAACGAAAATATCACCAGCCCGCTCCAGTAAATAGCCTTAAAATCACCGATTACACCTGCAGCTGCGAGCAAAAGGAATGTAATGATATGCAATACCAGCGACAGCAGCAGCGCATTTTTTCTTCCAAGCAAAACGGGGATTGAACGAAGATGATTTTCACGATCGAAATCGTCATCCTGAAGCGCATAAATAATGTCGAATCCTGAAACCCAAAAAAGTACAGATAATGATATTATTACCGGTATC
This sequence comes from Lentimicrobiaceae bacterium, assembly GCA_041660125.1. Classification (GTDB taxonomy): domain Bacteria; phylum Bacteroidota; class Bacteroidia; order Bacteroidales; family UBA4417; genus UBA4417. The sequence continues at coordinate 15,762 of JBAZWY010000011.1, read as the reverse complement.
CAATCGAAAGTACCTGTAACAGCCAGGTAAGCGCCTGTTGGCGCGAGCGCCAGGCTAGAACCAAGAACAAAATGCGATAATGCAGTAAATCGCTTAGTTAAACTATATCCCAGAATTACTATCAGGGCAATAGGTGAAAGGTAAAAACAAAGCGGATTGATAAACCAGGTTGCTGCAACAAAGAGCAAGGCATTAGCAATACAGAATACAAGTGCCGACCGGTGTCCGATTATCCGGGCAGGTATTTCACGTTGTGCTGTACGCGGATTCACTTCATCAATATGCCTGTCGGCCCAGCGATTAAAACTCATTGCAGCATTCCTTGCAAAAAGCATACTCAGCAAAACCAATAACAATAGAGTCCAACTTAGAGTATCACTATGATGAATTGTAGCAAGTGAAAATCCAAGCAATGCAAAAGGAAGCGCAAATATAGTATGCGGAAACTTAACGAGTGAGAGATAATTATTTACTTTTGCGTTGATTTTTTGAAATAACATGTAACCCTGTTTTTATTAAAATAAGTTACAAAAATACACAAGGTTAGTTTCATTTAAGAAATTATTTTTACTACCCCTTTCAATTCTGCAATGAAACGAAGAATTTTTGAATTACTGGCCTACATGCGATACCTGAAACATTCAGGCACACGGCATTCCGTTCATTCTCCTTTTGTTTATACTCTTGTTGATTCAGTTTTCAAAAACAAGCAGGATCATCAGGCATTTCAGGACATCAGGAAGCTCAGGAATAAACTTTTACACAAATCACAGGTAATAGAAATTACTGATTTTGGGTCAGGGTCAAATTTCAGAGATTATGCACACCGGTTCGAAAGCATTGCTTCCATTGTACGAAACAGTGCTGTGAGCGAAAGATATGGCCATTTATTGTTCAGGTTGGTTGAATACTTTAAACCGCAGACTATAATTGAATTAGGTACTTCGGTTGGACTAAGCACCCTTTACATGGCAATAGCAAATCCTGATTCCAGCATATTCACTCTTGAGGGCTGTACCACAAAATCAGAACAAGCTGAAGCCAATTTTAAGGCATTGCAAGTTTCAAATATCAGCCAGCACATAGGCCGGTTCGACATAGTACTTCCCGATGTAATAAAACAGGCAGGTAAGCTTGATTTTGCATTTATTGATGGCAATCACACGTATGAAGCAACACTTGCCAATTTTGAAGCCTTATTAAGTATCGCCCACAACGATACTGTTTTTGTTTTCGACGACATACATTGGTCGGCAGGCATGCAAAATGCATGGACTGAAATATCGGGCCACGAGCGTGTTACCGTTAGTATCGACCTGTACCGAATGGGTATTGTATTTCTGAGGAAAGAGCTAAGTAAACAGAAATTTATAATCAGAGCATAGTTTGAAATTATAAGTTGCAAAATATTAATTACTTTTCAAATTATCTCTTAATAAAAACTATTACTTTTGTTATTAAATCAATTTATCACTTTTTCAGATGAGTCAGAAGGAAATAATCAGTTTAACCGATATTACACGTACCTACAGAGTTGGTACCGAATTGGTAAGAGCACTGCGTTCGATAACGCTTTCAATTTATAAGAATGAATTTGTAGCATTAATGGGGCCTTCAGGTTCGGGAAAATCAACCTTGATGAACCTGCTTGGATGCCTCGATACACCTACCAGCGGGCGATACATTTTAAATGACCAGGATGTAAGTAAACTGAATGATAACGAACTTGCCCGCATACGCAACAAGGAAATCGGGTTTGTATTTCAAACGTTCAACCTCTTGCCTCGCAGCACAGCACTCGATAATGTCATGCTTCCCCAGGTGTACGCCGGATATTCGAAAGCAGCCCGGCTTGAACGTGCCAACGAGGTAATTGCCAGCGTAGGACTTACCGATAGGGCACATCATAAACCAAATGAACTTTCGGGCGGACAACGTCAGCGTGTAGCAATAGCCCGCGCATTAGTCAACAAACCATCCATTATTCTTGCAGATGAGCCAACAGGAAACCTCGATTCAACCACTTCGTATGAAATTATGGGTGTGCTTGAGCAGATTCACCGCGCTGGCAATACTATTATTCTTGTAACACACGAGGAAGACATTGCGCGACATGCCCATCGGATCATCCGGCTTATGGACGGAATGATTTCGGATGATTATCAGAATACAAACATCCTTTCGTCAGCCCAGTCGTTGAACAATTAGTGCTGGTTCAGTTGTTAATCTATAATAATTAATCGGATTACCATAATTGAAACCCTTCTGAGCTGGACATACAGACATGCGAAACGAGTGGAAAATATACACAAAAACAGGAGATAAGGGAGAAACTTCGCTTATAGGCGGAACCCGTGTCCCTAAATACCACGAGCGTATCGAAGCTTACGGCACACTGGATGAGCTGAATTCCTTTATAGGGTATCTTCGCGACCAGCTCTCCGATATACACTTCCGTGAAGTATTACTGCGGGTACAGGAGAATCTTTTTATAGCTGAATCGTTGCTTGCAACCGATCCCGGAAAAGAAATCAACCGGGTACTTCCGCAATTAAACGAAGAAGATGTGATTGAACTTGAAAAGGAAATCGATTTGATGAACCTACATTTACCTGAATTAAGTTCGTTTATTTTACCAGGCGGCCATCCGCTGGTGTCACTCTGCCATGTATGCCGTACGGTTTGCCGAAGAGGCGAACGTATTATTATAAAATTATCTTCCGAAATGGCTGTTGATGAAATCCTGATTAAATATATTAACCGGCTCTCGGATTACCTTTTTATACTGGCAAGAGAACTGGCTTTTATTAATCGTATTCCTGATCTTCCATGGAAATCTGACGTTTTCGGAAAATAAAATTCCGTTTATTATTTGTACTTAGGCATGTTTATTGATGATATTTCGATGTAAATTGCCTAATTTTTAACAAGTTATTCACAAAATTACTTTAGGTATTGATTATTATTTTGAATAGATTATTTTTGCAAAAAAATTACACCTAATTTTCAACAAATGTACTGGACGTTAGAATTAGCATCAAAACTCGAGGACGCCCCCTGGCCGGCTACTAAAGAAGAGCTTCAGGATTTCTGTGTTCGCTCAGGAGCTCCAATGGAAGTAGTTGAAAACCTCCAGGAACTGGAAGATGAAGGCGAGATATACGAAAGTATCGAAGATCTCTGGCCTGACTATCCTTCAAAAGAAGATTTCTTCTTTCACGAAGACGAATATTAACAAAAACCATTCGGGGCGCTGGAAATACCAACGCCCTGATTTGTTTTTAGAATTTACATTATTTATCTATTTTACTCCCATCCCGGATTCCGTGCTAATCATTCTGGTTTTTCATTCCATTTATAAATCTGCCACTTTGTCGTATCCATATAATTAAAACCAATTTAGTATGGTATTTGCTGATACGTCTTCTTAATTCCAATCCTTCGGGCTAAATGATTGCCTTTCGTTAGAATACATTATCTTTGCATGTTTGATTGAACAAATTCACATTTGCTTAACTCGTTATTAAAATGCTTAACTCATTTCTGAAAATGATTTCGGGCGGTACTAAATCCGACCGTGATATAAAACTCTTAACACCTTTGGTTGAAAAAGCCAAGGCTGAATTCGAAAAAATACAATCTCTTGATAATGATGGTCTTCGTGCCATGACTACTTCGTTCAGGCAAAAAATTGCTGACGCCGTTCAGGCCGAACGCGATGAGATTGATTCTATCAAAGCACGGATTGATACTGATTTCGATATAGATATTGAAGAAAAGGAAGACCTCTATAAAAAGATTGATTTTCTTGACAAAGAAGAATACCGTAAAACGCAGGACACCCTGCTCGAAATATTACCTACTGCTTTTGCTGTTGTAAAAGAAACCAGCCGCCGTTTCGCGGAGAACGAAACTTTGGAAGTTACTGCCACCCAATTCGACCGCGACCAGGCGGCACGCAAGGACAGTGTTAATATTGTCGGGGACAAAGCTTACTGGGATAACCGCTGGATGGCAGGCGGGAATATGATTACCTGGGATATGGTACATTATGATGTGCAGCTTATTGGAGGAATTGTGCTTCACTCCGGTAAAATTTCCGAAATGGGTACAGGTGAAGGTAAAACTTTGGTAGCTACTTTGCCAATTTATCTCAATGCACTTCCGGGTAAAGGTGTTCATGTGGTCACGGTTAACGATTACCTTGCCAAACGCGACTCTGAATGGATGGGCGTACTTTTTGAATTTCACGGGCTTAAGGTAGATTGTATCGACCGGCATGAACCAAATTCGACCGAACGCCGGCAAGCTTACCTGGCTGATGTTACCTACGGCACGAATAACGAGTTCGGTTTCGACTACTTACGCGACAATATGGCCCGAAACCCGGATGAACTGGTTCAGCGTCCGCACAACTATGCTATTGTGGATGAGGTTGACTCAGTTTTAATTGATGATGCCCGTACTCCGCTTATTATTTCAGGACCTACACCACGCGGCGAAAACCAGGAATTCGAAGCGTTAAAACCGGAAATTTCCAACCTTTATAATGAACAACGTAACCTTGTAACCAAATTACTTTCGGAAGCAAAGAGCCTGCTGGTATTTAATGAAGATGGTAAAATTTCTTCTGAAAATGAGAAAAAAGGCGGCGAATCCCTGTTGCGCTCTTTCCGCGGATTGCCTAAGAACAAAGCACTGATAAAATTCCTCAGCGAGCCTGGTATCAAGGCCATCCTGCTGAAAACCGAAAATTTTTATATGCAGGAACAGTCGAAAAATATGCACATCATGGATGATGAGCTCTATTTTGTTATCGACGAAAAAAATAATTCCATTGAGCTCACAGATAAAGGCATCGACCTGATCACCAAATCGTACGACGATCCTAAATTTTATATCCTTCCTGATGTTGGTGCCGAGATTGCCGAAATGGAAAGGAAACAGATTACAGATAAAGAGAAGGTAGAACAAAAAGCAGAACTCCTTCGCGATTACGCTGTAAAATCCGAGCGTATCCATACCGTAAACCAGTTGCTGAAAGCCTATGCCTTATTCGAGATAGATGTCGAATACGTGGTGATGGATAATAAGGTGAAGATTGTTGACGAGCAAACCGGCCGTATTCTTGATGGCCGGCGTTATAGCGACGGATTGCACCAGGCTATCGAAGCCAAGGAAAATGTAAAAATTGAAGCCGCCACCCAAACGTATGCTACGGTTACATTGCAGAATTACTTCCGTATGTACCGCAAACTTGCCGGAATGACCGGTACTGCCGAAACAGAAGCAGGCGAGTTTTGGGATATTTACAAACTGGATGTCGTTGTTATTCCAACCAACCGGCCTGTTGTGCGCGCCGATAACGAGGATCTTGTTTACAAGACCAAACGCGAAAAGTTTAATGCGGTTATCATCGAGATTAAATCCCTGATCGAAAAAGGAAGACCTGTTTTGGTTGGTACAACTTCCGTTGAAATTTCAGAGCTACTCAGTCGTATGCTTACCCGCGACCGCATTGCTCACAATGTTTTGAACGCCAAGTTACACCAGCGTGAAGCCCAGATTGTTGCCGAAGCCGGTTTATCCCGCACCGTTACCATTGCCACTAACATGGCAGGTCGTGGTACCGACATCAAGCTAGGTCCCGGTGTAAAAGAAGCCGGCGGATTAGCCATTATTGGTACCGAACGTCATGAATCACGTCGTGTTGACAGGCAGTTGCGAGGTCGCGCCGGACGCCAGGGTGACCCGGGTAGTTCGCAGTTCTTCGTTTCGCTCGAAGATGACCTGATGCGGATGTTTGGCTCCGAAAGTATTGCCGGTATCATGGATCGTCTTGGGTTGAAAGAAGGCGAAGTGATCCAGCACCGGATGATTACAAAAAGCATCGAGCGCGCCCAGAAAAAGGTGGAAGAAAATAACTTCGGAATACGGAAGCGTTTACTTGAATACGATGATGTGATGAATGCCCAACGCGAAGTAATTTACGGCAAACGCCGCCAGGCATTGTATGGCGAACGTCTTGCACTGGATATTTCCAATATGATTTATGACCTTTGCGAGAATTATATTATCGACTTCCAGGATGGCGGAGATTATGAAGGGTTAACGATGGAACTGCTGGCTACATTTGCTGCAGAGTGTCCCTTCGATCAGAAAACATTTCTTTCGGGGAATAAGGAAAAACTTACTGATGTACTTTTCCATCATGTTTACAAGAACTACCTCAATAAATCGAAACGTATTGCCGAATTAGCTTATCCGGTTGTAAAAGACGTTTACGAAAACAACCCTCGCTACCAGTTTATTGCCATCCCCATCACCGATGGAATCAAAACTATGCAGGTTGCAGCTAACCTCAAGAGAGCATACGAAGATAAAGGGATGGAAGTATCGCTGGCAATTGAAAAATCGATCACCTTGGGTGTAATTGACGATGCCTGGAAAGAACATCTCCGCGAAATGGATGAACTGCGCCAGAGCGTGCAATCAGCCAGTTACGAACAAAAAGATCCATTGCTTATTTATAAACTGGAGTCGTTCGACCTGTTTAAGACCATGCTTCAGAAAGCAAATAAGGATATTATCGGATTTTTATCCCGTGCAAATCTGCCAATACAACAGGCTGACCAGGTAAAAGAAGTGCACCAGCCACAACGTACCGACAGTAGCCGGCTTCGTGAAAACAGAAACGATATTCTGAGCCAGCGTACAAGTGAACCTACCATAGCAAGCCCGGTGAAAGTGGAGAAAAAGGTAGGGCGAAATGATCCTTGTCCATGCGGAAGCGGAAAGAAATATAAAAACTGCCACGGGAAAGATGAAGCGTAAATTGCTCCATCAATAGGATTAACTGGAACTTATATTTAAAAGCATTTTTATTTATGAAATATAAACGTATCTTACTCAAACTCAGTGGTGAATCGTTGGCAGGAAATTCAGGACAAGGATTTGATACTTCCATGCTCGAATTATACGCCAATGAAATTAAGGATGCAATCGAAAATGGAATACAGGTAGCTGTTGTACTTGGCGGTGGAAATATCTTTCGTGGTTTGAAAGGGAACCATACAGGTACTGACCGGGTGAATGGCGATTATATGGGAATGCTGGCTACAGTTATCAATAGCCTGGCATTGCAGTCGGCATTGCAAAACGTTGGTATAAAATCCAAAATTCTTTCCGGGCTTGCAGTCGATCCAATCGCTCAGAAAGTGAGTGGGCCTAAAGCCATCAGCAGTCTTGAAAAAGGGTATGTTGTCATTCTTGCCGGAGGTACAGGAAACCCGTTTTTTACTACCGATTCCGCGGCAGCCTTGCGTGCCATCGAAATTCAGGCGGATGTATTACTTAAAGGAACCCGCGTGGATGGAGTTTACACTGCCGATCCTGAAAAAGACTATACAGCAACAAAATTCACCTCACTAACTTTTGATGAGGCTTATAGTAAAGGCCTGAATATCATGGATATGACAGCTTTTACTCTTTGCATTGAGAATAAGATGCCGGTAATAGTTTTTGATGTTCACAAAGCAGGAAACCTTCAAAAGATTTTAAACGGAGATAATTGCGGAACACTTATTTGTATTTAGAAGAGATTGGGTATTAGGATTTTGGGGTTGGGGATTTGAAAAGTTTCAGGTTTGAAAGGTTTCAAGTTTCTATTTTATAACAAACCTTCATTCTCTTAAAATATGTCTATTTAAAAATTCGCGATAGAAGGTAACATTTGGAGGTCTCATCCCTGAATCCTAACCCCAAAAACCCAACCCCTCTATAATTATTGCACTTTTTCATACAGCACACCAAATATTCCAATGCAATTTATAAATTTGCAATACAAAACTATAAGCCATGACTGAAGAAGCTAATTTTATTATAGAAGAGATAAAAGAAAGCATGCAACATGCCCTGACTCATCTTGAGAAAGAATTTCATAAGTTCCGGACCAGTAAGGCAACGCCACAAATGCTTGAAGGCGTAAGGGTTGAGTATTACGGTAATCCCACTTCAGTAGATAAAATTGCCAATATAAACACACCCGATGCGCGCACCATCGTGGTTCAGCCATGGGAAAAGAACATGCTTAACCCACTTGCAAAAGCTATACTCGATGCCAACCTTGGTTTCAACCCGCAAAATAATGGTGAGATATTGCGTATTGCCGTTCCACCGCTAACCGAGGAGCGCCGCCGCGACCTGGTTAAAAAAGCCAAAGCCGAAGCCGAAATTGCAAAAGTTGCGATACGCAATATGCGCCGTACCGCAGTTGAAGATGCTAAAAAACTGGAAAAAGACGGCGTTTCGGAAGACGATATCAAAGTGCTGGAAAAAGAAATTCAACATATAACGGATAGCTTTATTGCACAAGCAGATAAAATTCTGGAACACAAGGAAAAAGATATTATGACTGTATAGTTTAGGTCAACCAGATTGAAAGAAGAGCAGCTTTTTGCTGCTCTTTTGCTTTTAGTGCTCATTATCCGGAATATTCTAATTTGATTAATTCCTAAACTTCAAAAAAGACAAAAGATAAAAGGATAAAGACAAAAGGATCAAAACATTATGAAGGCAATCATAAAAATTATCTTTACAAAAAAAATTATGAAAATGGTTTGCAACTGCCTGACTTTTATCTTTTTACTTTTATCTTTTATCTTCTGCACGAATAATACAGGCCAAAAATGAACGTTAACAATGTAACTGTTATTCCATCAACTTTGTATTGAAGTTTTTAGCTGCATTTTCATCGAATTCTCCTTCCCAGCGTGCAACAACAGCTGTGGCCAGGCAATTACCGATCACATTTACGGCAGTTCTGGCCATGTCCATCAGTTCGTCAATTCCAAGTATAATGAAAATAGGCCAGGTTGGAAGCCCGAAACTGGCTGCAGTACCCAGCAAGATTACCAGTGATGCCCTTGGAACACCTGCAACACCTTTGCTGGTGAGCATAAGCGTGAAAACAATCAGCAATTGTTTATCAAACGATAGGTCGATACCAGCCACCTGGGCAACGAATATAGTCGCCAGCGAAAGATACAGGGTGGTTCCATCAAGGTTGAAGCTATAGCCTGTAGGAATTACAAATGCTACGATTTTACGGGGTACACCGAATTTTTCCATTGCTTCCATGGCAATCGGTAATGCTGACTCCGAACTGGTAGTCGCAAAAGCTATGGTTGCAGGCTCCGAAACGGCACGAATAAAATTTCTCAACGGGATTTTCATAAACAAGGCAACAGGTAAGAAAACGCCTAAAAGTAGAATTATCAGCGCAACATAAAGGGTAGCCAACAACTGAAAAAGATTCCCCAAAATGCTAAGGCCCATATGACCTACTGAATATGAAATGGCAGCGAAAACGGCGACCGGGGCAAGGTACATAACCAGGTTCGTGAATTTGAACATGGTTTCGGAAAGGCTTTCGGCAAAATGTACCATGCGATTCCGGTGCTGATCCTTAAGGATTGCCACTGCAATACCGAAAATGATACTGAAAACCACAATTTGAAGCACTTGTCCTTCGTAAATGGCTTTTGCAATGTTCTCAGGGAAAATATGCAGGATGATTTCTTCCCAGGTCTGCGCTTTAACGGTTGGAATTCCGGTTTGGTTGATTGCGGCCGGAATAATAACACCAACTCCGGCTTTGCTGACATTAATTGCCAGCAGACCGATAAACAAAGCAATTGTTGAAATTATTTCAAAATAAACAATTGATTTCCAACCCATCCGACCCACTTGCCGCAGATTGGAATGGCCTGCAATACCAACCACCAACGTAGCAAAAAGCAAGGGAGCGATGATGGTTTTCACCATATTCAGGAATATCTTGCTAAACAGGTTGAGGTGAATGGCGATGGAAGGCATATCATGGCCAAATTCGGCACCCAGTATCATGCTTATCAGTATCCAGGTTGTAAGGGATTTTTTACGGAAGGCATACCACACCAGAACAGCCATAGTAGCCCAACGGCTGACCAGAAGGACAGATCTTTCAATATTCCAGAATGAATAAACCTGTCCGAGATTGAGGATTAATGCAAGAGTAATAACTGAAAATAACACTGTCAGGAATTGTCGTTGCGTTATTTTCATCATTTCAGAGGTTTAGATTACTATAAGTTTTGTAAACAGGTTTTTTTATAAATAAACTTTATCGCTATTGGAAAAGAATGTTAATTGTGTGAAGACGTTTAATCAGCAGTATATCACCACATCTTCCAGCGGCTTGCGCATAATAACAGTCCTTTTGGTATAGCTTTCGCGGGGATAACCAAGAGGAGTGATTCCAAATACTTTTACCGACTCTTTCAATCCGAGAGCCTTGCGCAGTATATCCGGGTCAAAGTTTGTAACCCAGCACGAACCAACTCCTTCGTTGGTAGCAGCCAGTACCATCTGGTGCATGGAAATGGCCAGGTCGGTTTGCAGTGAGTTATAGCCATCGGCACGTTCCCATGCATGATCCAGGTCACCAGTAACTACCAGGATATGAGGAGCATCCCTTATCCATGACCTTGAATAACACGGCTTTACTTTTTCAAGCATTTCTTTTGATGAAATCAGCCAGAATTCCCATGGCTGATAATTGGATGCCGAAGGCGCTATACGGCCTGCTTCAAGGATTCTTTTTAAGGTATCTATATCAACCGGTTTTTCAGGATTATAGTTGCGGATACTCTCTCGTTTTAATAATACTTCAGTAAAATCCATGGCTTTCTGTTTTTATCAAAAATACAATTTTTTGGATATGAGAGAGGTGTAGCGGTGGAAAATAATTTGATGCTATAAGTTAAAAAGGCTGGGAGTCCGAAGTATGAAGCGGGAAGCCCGGATCAGGCTATCTTCCTTCTTGAGACTCCTGACTTCCGACTTCTTCTTTCATTTCTTCGGTTTCACTCCCATTACAAACTCCAATGTTCCGCCTGCCATAATGTCTTCCTGATTGATAATGAATTTTTTATAAATCAAACCGTTAAGTCTGATCTGCTGGATATAAATATTCTTATCGCTCAGATTTTTAGCTGTAATTGAAAATTGCTTTCCGTTTTCAAGGTTCAAAGTAGCTTTGTCAACAGAAGGTGAACCAATTACATATTCATTACTTCCCGGGCAAACCGGGTAAAATCCCAGCGAACTGAAAATATACCAGGCTGACATCTGACCACAATCGTCGTTGCCGCAAAGGCCGTCAGTTGAATTATGGTACATGGTAGTTACGATCTGGTGGATCCGTTCCTGTGTTTTCCATGGGGTTCCTGCAAATACATATAAATATGGCACATGGTGACTGGGTTCATTGCCATGCACATAATTGCCAATCATCCCCACCGCACTGATATCTTCAGATTCGGCAAAGTATTTTTCATCAAGTTTAATATTAAACAACGAATCAAGATGTGAAATAAATTTTTTATTGCCTCCATACATTGCTATCAGTTTCATTGGATCCTGAGGCACATAAAACGAGTAATTCCATGCGTTACCTTCAATAAATCCTTGCCGTTCGGTACTAAGTGGATCGAATGGTGATTGAAAAGTACCGTCGCTGCGTTTTGCCCGCATAAACCCGGTGCTTTTGTCCCAAATAAGATTGTATGCTTCTGCTCTTTTTGCAAAGTTGGAAGCAATTTCAGGTTTCCCCATTTTTTCAGCCATACGGCTGATGCAATAGTCGTCGTAAGCATATTCAAGGGTTTTTGAAGCTCCGTTCGACGATTTATCTGAAGGAACGTAGCCAAATTTCATATAGTCTCCTATTCCATCATTCGGTGCGTATGTTGCACTAGAAATGCAGGCATCAAGTGCTTTTTGCGCATCAAATCCGGGAATTCCTTTCATATAAGCATCTGCAATAACCGAAACGGCATGATAGCCTATCATGCACCAGTTTTCGTTGGCATAATGACTCCAAACCGGTAGAATATGGTGCACGCTTTGTTGCTGATGTGCCAGCATGGAGTTTATCATGTCCGAAGTACGTTTTTGTTGTATCAGTGTAAATAACGGATGCAGCGCCCGGTATGTATCCCATAGTGAAAAAGTGGTGTAGTTGGTAAATCCATCGGCATGGTGAATGTTGTGATCGATTCCGCGATATTTGCCATCCACATCCATAAAAAGTGTAGGCGAAAGGAATGCATGGTAAAGTGCAGTATAGAAAATGATTTTCTTCTCATCCGATGCTTGTATGATAATCCGGCTTAATTCTTTATTCCAGGCATCTTCAGCCTGTTGATGAACTAGATCAAAATCCCAGGTTGGAATTTCTGTTTCCAGGTTTTTAATGGCGCCTTCGTTACTGACTGATGAAAGTGCAAATTTTACCAAAATCTGCTCACCCGCTTTTGTATCGAAACTGAAGTACGTTTTCAGCTTTCGCCCCGCCATTTCCGGGAAATCCTTTTCCGTATTGAATTTCCTGTAAAAATCATTGTACACTACTTTCCCTTCATCGCGACAGCCATAGTTCCTGATCGGTTTCGAAAAAACCATGGCAAAATACACAATACGTTCACGTGCCCAACCTTGTGTTTGCCGGTAACCCGTAACCAAGGTATCGTTCTCAATCCGGATGGAACTCCATACCACCTTGCCATCATAATTATATATGCCCGAAACCATATCCAGAATAATATTTGCCTGTGAAGTTTCGGGGAAAGTGTACCGGTGAAATCCAACTCTCGCGGAGCTTGTGAGTTCAGCTTTAATATTGTAATCGCTGAGCAAAACAGAATAATATCCGGGAGAAGCTTTTTCGGTATCATGCGAAAAGCTGCTCCGGTAACCTGATCCGGGATCGTCAGCAGTACCAGGATTCAATTGTATTTTTCCAGTTGTTGGCATCACCAGAAAATCCCCTAAATCACTATGCCCGGTTCCCGAGAAATGAGTATGACTGAACCCGACGATGGTTTTGTCGGAATACTGGTACCCGGCGCAATAACGATAAACATCTTTGATATATCCATGTCCTACAGAGTATTGAATAGTATCTGTTTCGGGGCTCAACTGAACCATCCCAAAAGGTACGGTAGCTCCGGGATATGTATGGCCCATCTCATTGGTGCCAATAAATGGATTTACGTATGATGCGGGTAATTGTGCCTTACATACTAAAATTGATAAGAACAAAAATGTTGAGAGGCCGTATTTTCTCATAAATCTAAAAATTTACCGGCTGCTAAGATACAGAATGAAAGGAAGTGACTGCCCCATTTCCCAGTTAAAAAGGATGCAATTATAAGATTTATGAAAACTAAGCATAATAATTAGAAAACCTGCCTTTTTTAGGAAAGGTATAATAAAAATCTATACCTTTGCCACCATATTGAGTGGAAAAATTTGATTGCTTGCAACCACAGGAAAAAATGCTAAAACAACTATCCGCAAGCAGCACTTGAATTTCCCCCGGTTATTCTTTTAATTTTAAACCTCTTAATAAAATAGAGATGGGATATTTATTCACATCAGAAAGTGTGTCGGAAGGGCATCCCGACAAAGTTGCAGATCAGATTTCGGATGCATTGCTGGATGAATTTTTACGATTTGATCCAGAAAGTAAAGTTGCTTGTGAAACTCTTGTAACTACCGGACTTGCTGTTTGCAGTGGCGAAGTTCGCACGACCGGTTATGTTGATATTCAGAAAATAGTTCGGGGTACAATCGAGCGTATAGGATATACCAGGGCCGAATACCGTTTTGATAATAATTCGTGTGGTGTTATTTCAACTATACATGAGCAGTCGGACGATATTTACATGGGTGTTGATCATGGTAAGCCCGAAGATCAGGGTGCAGGCGACCAGGGAATGATGTTTGGGTATGCCAGTAACGAAATGGATAACCTTATGCCAATGCCTGTTGAATTGTCGCATATTATGTTACAGGAAATGGCTGCCATTCGTCATGAAGGCAAAAAGATGAAATACTTACGCCCTGACAGCAAGTCGCAGGTAACGGTTGAGTATGACGAACGTAACAGGCCGGTTCGTATTGATACCATTGTAGTTTCGACTCAGCATGATGAATTCGTGCTTCCGTCTGATTCTTCGCGTGAAGCTGCAAAAGCTGCTGAAAAAGCCATGCAGGATCAGATTGCCGAAGATGTTAAAAATATTCTTTTGCCGCGTGTAAAAAGAACCTTGCCGGCACGTGTCCGCAAACTTTTCGGTAATGATGTCAAATACTTTGTAAATCCAACCGGTAAGTTTGTCATTGGCGGACCTCACGGTGATACCGGGCTCACAGGACGCAAAATTATTGTCGATACCTATGGAGGTAAAGGCGCTCATGGTGGTGGTGCTTTCTCAGGAAAGGATTCCTCAAAAGTAGATCGCTCAGCCGCTTATGCTGCACGTCATATTGCTAAAAATCTTGTTGCTGCAGGAGTAGCGGACGAAGTACTTGTACAGGTAGCCTATGCAATCGGTGTAGCTGAACCCGTTGGAGTTTATGTTAACACATACAAAACGGCTAAAGTAAAAGATGCCGAAGGTAAAAAACTCACCGATGGACAGATTGCTGAAAAAGTCCACAAAATTTTCGATATGCGCCCGTATGCTATTGTTCAGCGCTTTGGTTTGAAAAATCCGATTTTTGAACGCACCGCATCATACGGGCACTTTGGCCGTGATCATTACAAAGCAGAAGTTGAAGTTTATTACAAAAACGGAAGCACCCGCACCGAGAAGATCAATGGGAAAGATAAATACTTTAAGGAAGTTGAATTTTTTGGCTGGGAGAAAGTTGATAGCGTCGATAAGATTAAGAAGGAGTTTGGATTGTAGATACTTCTATTTTGAAATAAAAAATGAGGCTTCTTTTTGAGATGGCCTCATTTTTTTTTGTCCTGGTCACTGTATCTGTACTTCATAAAGGAAGATGAACACGAAAGGAAGTAATATGTTGTATATTTGTTACTCCCAAACTAATTTTAAAAGCAATGGAATGATTGTCAAGTGTTTTACAATTTGTTATATGAATAAATGATATGCAACGCACATATAAGATATTAATGCACAAAGAACCGGAAGGCTCTTATACTGTTTCGGTTCCGGCTCTGCCTGGTTGTATGACTTATGGCGATACGGTTGAACACGCTATTCAAATGGCACGAGAAGCTATTGAACTTTATATTGAAGAACTTCATGAACGTGGAGAAGAAATTCCAGATGATAGCGATACTTTGGAATATTCTTTAAACGTGCAGACAACATGAATTATTCGGCCAAGAACCTAATCCGGTTATTGGAACAAAGGGGCTTTTATTTTAAACGTGCTAATGGTAGTCATCATTTGTATTACAACGCAGTATCGGGCAAAACATTGATAGTACCTGTTCATGGCAATAGAGATCTCTCCAAAGGCCTTTTCTTTGCACTGCTCAAACAGGCAGGTATTGATAAGACTGATATTTAGATTCTCGAAAATATCATTTAGTAAGGCGCAATTTGATGGCTTAAAGTTTAATTTCCGCTAAATTTAAAGGGTATAATACAGTGTCAGACACCTGAAAAAGGTGTGCAGACACTGTTATAAAAGATTTTACAGCAACCCATCATCCACCATTTGCGGTAATTAAATCAGAACGGCATTCGCATATAGAATATTATCCACATACTAAGTAGGGTCTGCTGTTTAATTCGCAAGGGCTTGTTAGTTAAATAATTATAACTATATTTGGGTAATAAAATGCACGGATATATGGATAAGACCCACAGAAAGCATGCACTTACCCCAAAATATGTTAGT
>JBAZWY010000010.1:0-126898 GCA_041660125.1 Lentimicrobiaceae bacterium | reverse complement strand
CACATTGGAGGTTTGGTTTTAAACAGTGATTGGAATAACAAGAGCCGTATGAATCGAGAGGTTCACGTACGGTTCTGTGAGAGGCTTGGGCTGAAATGCCCTTGCCTACTCGACTCTTATTTTCTGACGCGTGCGATTTCCATTTGTTTCAATAGCAAATTAATATAAATTATCCTTTCTCCAACATTGAGCGGCACTTAACACAAAGTTGTACTTCCTTCTGATCAATATCCTCAACATACGTACTTGATCGCATTACGCAAGTTGGTGTATGACAGTGGATTAATCCGAATGCATGCCCCAGTTCATGGATAACTTCTTTTGTAAATCGCTCTAGCAAAAGTTTGTCATCGGCAGGCATTCCGTATCTTTCGTTACTTAGCCTGAATTGCGATGCAATCGCTGTTTTGCCATTCAGTTGAGCCTGTCCGAAAATATAGGTGAGGATTGGAATAAAAAGATCAACATTAAACAATCCGATTGTTTTGGAGTTCCCTTGCCCATTCAGGGCATCCACTTTTTTCAATAACTTATCGCCATTGTATTGCCGGCGGACCGGATCATAAAATTCGCTGATATCAACATGGGCTTCTTTAATAATAACGCTGCAATTAAATTCACACATAACTTCTTCGGAAATCTTGTCAAGAAATCCCCTCTCGAAATGGCCAAAAGATAAGATTGTAATTATTGGATTATTCATTCAGAGGTAATATGGATAATATTTTTTAATGCTTAATGATTCGTTCCTGACATTCGATATCCGACATTCAACATCATTTTCACGCCTTCAGCCCATATTTTTTAATTTTATTGTAAAGTGTTACCCTATCCACTTTTAAAGCTTGTGCCGTACGCGAAATATTCCAGCTGTATTTTTTCAAAATCTGTAGAATAAATGCTCTCTCAAAATCATCCAGACTTTCGACAGAGCTATCAATCGTATCCTTCGCAAATGGCAGATCATTCAGAACAATTTTCTTACCGCTGCCAACAACAATTGCCCGTTCGATCATATTTTCGAGTTCGCGGATATTTCCCGGAAACTGGTATCCGAGTATCCGTTTTAACGCTGCCGGTTCGATAGTAAGAAGTGGTTTATTCATGGAGGTACAATACTTTTTGATAAAATAATCAACCAGTAACGGGATATCTTCAATCCGTTCGCGCAGTGGCGGAACGTGAATATTCATAACGTTAAGCCTGTAATAAAGGTCCTCTCGGAAAGTGCCTTTTTCGACCATACTTTTCAGATCGCGGTTAGTAGCGCAGATTACCCTGAAATCGGAAGATATTTCCTTATTTCCACCTACCCGCATAAATTTCTTTGATTCCAGAACGCGCAACAGTTCTACCTGCATTTTTTGAGAAATGGTGGCAATTTCATCCAGGAAAATGGTTCCGCTATCGGCCATTTCGAACCTGCCTTTACGGTTATAAAGTGCGCCCGTAAATGCGCCTTTTTCGTGACCGAATAATTCGCTCTCCAATAAACTTTCGGTTAAAGCCCCGCAATGCACACTTACGAGTGGATAAAATTTACGTAGCGAATTGGCATGAATAGCCCTGGCAATCAACTCTTTGCCTGTACCGCTTTCGCCGGTTATAATAACTGATGAGTTTGTCGGGGCAACGCTTTCAACTTCTTTCAATACTTTTTTAATGGCTTCGCTTTTACCGATCAGGTCTTCAACACTTTCCAGCGAATCAACCCTTTTTTTTAAAGTTTCGTTCTCCTGGGCCAGCGAAATTTGCTTTGTTGCATTCCGGATCAGATGCGACAAGTCATCAGGGTCAAAAGGTTTGGTTACATAGTCGAATGCACCTTCTTTTAATGCCTTAACAGCAGTATCAACGGTTGCAAAAGCCGTCATAACTATAATTATTGAATCCTTATTCAGGGCTTTAATCCTTTGGAGCAATTCCAACCCGTCCATGCCCGGCATCTTGAGATCTGTAAGGATAATATCAAAAACATCGGATTCAAGTATCGACAGTGCTTTTTTTGCGTTTTCGGCACATTCAACGTGATATCCATCTTCAGTAAACCAAAGATTCAGGGATTCCCTGACGGATTCTTCATCATCAACGATCAGTATCGCTATTTTCTTTTCCATGTTGAAATCTCTTTAATTTCTGATTATCGG
Organism: Lentimicrobiaceae bacterium; assembly: GCA_041660125.1. Taxonomy (GTDB): domain Bacteria; phylum Bacteroidota; class Bacteroidia; order Bacteroidales; family UBA4417; genus UBA4417. The sequence continues at coordinate 124,751 of JBAZWY010000010.1, read as the reverse complement.
TAATATGATTGAAATCGTGGTACCATTACCAGGTTCTGACTTAACCTGTATTTTCCCTTTGTGACTTTGTATAATTCCGTGAACGATTGGCAGTCCTAGCCCAATACCCCGTGCCTGCTGTTTTGTTGAAAAGAATGGTTCGAAAATATGTGGAATATCTTCAACTGAAATACCTATCCCGTTATCGCTTATATCCAGTTTAACGGTATCCGGATCAGGATTTGAAGTTTTAACCACAATTTCCCCATTCTCGGTAACAGCTTCGGTTGCATTAACCAGAATAGCCACGCAGGCTTGTTTGATCTGGTTCGGGCTACAGAATATCAGATCTGATTTTGCTTTAAAATCAGTCACAAAACTGATGTTTGCTATTTTAACAGGATGCGACATCAGGCTATAGGTTTCATTTAAAATTTCGTGAAGATGCTTAGGTTCAAAGTCTTCCTGATCTTTTTTCGAAAAATCGAGCAAGCCTTTTACTATGTCACCACATCGTTTGGTTTCCGCTTCAATCATTTTCAGATGCTTGAGCATTACTTCTTTTTTATCAGCAGTCAGGTCAGGATTACTCAAAAGTTTATGCACCAATTTTGTGTAAACCAGGATTCCTGACAATGGATTATTGATCTCGTGTGCAACGGATGAAGATAGTTTACCCAGAGACGCAAGACGCTCTATGTGAATGAGTTCACTCTGAGCTGTTCCTAATTCCTCCGATTTTTTCTGAACCTTATATTCAAGCTGCTGCGACCAGTTTTCCAATTCAGTGGTAGCAGTCTGTAAATTATCAAGCATATCGTTAAACGCAACTGAAACCATCCGCATATCATCCAATTGATTCGGCTTGATTCCCAACCTGGTGCTTTTATCTCCATTGGCCACTGCTATACTTGCCCTGATAAGTTCATTCAGCGGTCTTTTAATTTCTCTTCGTGTAAACAGTATTAAAAAAGAAGCGAGTAAGATAGTAGTGAAAATAGCCAGAAGATAAAATTCAACCGAGGATTTATTTACAGCTGCATCAAAATCTTTCAGCGGGACCTTAATTACAAGTGAACCAAGTACTTTATCTTTCATAGTATGTGCATGACAACTGCTTGCATAGCAGGATTTCGAATTGAGTATCGGGGAGCGGATCATCAACTGCCTCTGGCCAACAGGCCTGTTATTCATCTTGCACTCGCTTTTTGCGGTTATAATTTTATACGATTTTTCATTCCTTGGAAACATTGTTCCAATATCAGTATGGCATGCTATGCAATTGGCATTGAAGGTATTGGAAGTATCCAACGGGAATGAAGAATATATCAGGCTATCATTATTATCGTACATACTCACATCCTCAATACCGGGCAGTGTATGTATTACATCAAGTGTGTTTTGCAACGCACCTTTATCGTTTTCGAGCATCGAATGATACAAAGCTCCTTCAACAAGCGAGCCCACATTATTACCACTTTGCAGAATAACAGTATTGAGGTATTGTTCGTAAACAGACCTGAAAATAATCCCGAATGAAACAAACAGGAAAACAGATAAAATAGATATGATCAGAACTACCCGCCCATAAATGGAGCGTCCAAATCGCAAATACCTCCTAAAAGATCTGCCACCATTACTGTCCTTATTATTATTAAAGATGTTCATACGATCATTTTTAAAAGTTTTAATTACATATATATTCTCATTCGTATATATATCAACGCAATATAAAAAAAACTGATGAATTATTCACCAGTTTTTTTATTTTTTCTTGAAAACATAAATTTATTTTGCCTGCCGAATAGTTTTAATACAATTCCATATTGAAATGAAGGAAAACATTATTCCGTTTATTGCTCTGGGTTTAAAAACTCTTTCTGAAAGTCCTGCCATAATTCAACAGGTAAATCCGAAAGCGAATTATCAATTAATTCACCGCCATCCTGCAGTGTGGCAAAGGAAGTTTCGGGGGCATATTTTCCCAGGTTAACTGAAAGGAAATCCTTGTATCGTTCCAGTTCCTTTTTAAACCAATTAGTGGCTTCTTCGGCCAGGTAACAAGCCGGTATCTCGGTAACCCAGTTTGTAGGTTTTATGTTATATAACCACCCCTGACCATACGGGTCCGTATTCAACAGCCCATTGTTCTCTTTTAAAACAGGATTTGAATTGAGAACTTCTCCTGAAATAGGTGAAAAAACGCTCAGCGATTTACCATTCTGATCAATCTCTGCCATGAGATCACCTTTTTTGACACGATTACCTGGATTTTTAAGCTGGCGGATACTTACCTCACCAGTAATATGAAGCAACAGATCATCAAGCCCGACTTTGGCTATACCCGATTTCTCGAGATAGGTCCAGGTGTGGTTTTTACTGTAAAATATTCCCTGCGGTACTCTTAAAATGCTGGCTGAAAGTACACCCAATGCTTTCTGTATCTGCTCTTTTAAGGTAACTCTTCTGTTTAAAGCCAGCCAGAAAGGGATGAGCAATAAAAGGAAGGCAATGATCACCAGGTATTCAATTCCTTTGGTGTCGAAAATATTGTTATAACTGAATCCGTCCATTTTCGTAATTTTTATGCTCTCCGGTGTTCATGTCCGAAAGCGGGTTGTTTTATTTTATTTTCCTCATTCACCCAATTAGGCGATTCCCTCAGAACCGGCAAACGGTTAATTACCCATCTGAATATCCATATTTCAGTAAATAATACAGTGAGGGTAACAACAAGTTCCATCCATGAAGGTACATAGTGTATAGCCATATCCCATCTGAATCCGATAACGGTAACATTAAGCCGGTTCAATACCACGCCTACCATTGTAAGTATGGATGCCAGCCGTATCAGAAATACGCTGTTCTTTCGATAGCTATAGAAATACAGCATCATGGGTATGAGCACAAAACCGATCATTTCGACAAGATACCAATAACCCATCGGTGTATTGATCAGATCCCAATGTTTGCCATGGATAAACACCAACAATTGCAGGAAAAAATAAGCAAACAATGTACCTGTACATATTTTGGCTAGTCCATGAATAATTCCATGCTGTGCTTTCTGGTTTTTATCACTGATCTGGTTCGCAAACACTTTATGGCTGATTGAACCTTCGAAAATAACCATCGAAAGCCCTGCAAAAATGCTGGAAACAAAAAACATAATGGGAATAAACTCGGAGTACCAGAGCGGATGTATTTTTTCCTTTGCCATCAGGAATAAAGCTCCTAATCCGGATTGGTGAAGCATAGATAAAGTAATGCCAAAAATAACCGCGGCCAGTGTCATTCCTGAAAGGATTTTGCGGGCACGCCTGGCCCCAAGCCATTCGGCAATTGCCGGCGAAAACTCAATAAGCTGCGCTATCATATACAGCAGGAAGTGCCATGCAACCAGGAATAATACTGAACTGACTCCAAAATTATTCCCGATTATAGGGTTGATCACATTCCAGGGACGCCCTAAATCAAGAAGCAAAGCTCCTGCATAAAACAAGTATGCAAGAAAACCATTAAGTACTGTTACCCTCACAATGGATTTGTACTTCTTCATATTAAGAATGTAAACCATGAAAGTGATAACGTAAGCCCCACCTGCAAAAGCAACACCGGTAACCACATCGAAACCAATCCACAATCCCCAGGGTATTTCCTGCGACAAGTTGGTAATTGAACCGATTCCTTTCCAGAAACGAATGACAATCAATACAATACCTAACATTATTATAGGAATGGATATGATATTAAAAGGAGTTAGCCATTTCCCTTTTGGTTTCATTTCCCGTAACAATAACTTCAAGATGGGTTTTCCATCGTTGTCTGCCGAAATTATATGACCACTATTCATCTTCATTTATGTTTTTAGGGTTATCCTTTTTAGTTGCTTGTTGAATACCTAACAACAGCGCCGGAACAAGAACAAAAACACTTGGCACTGAATACAGAAATCCTTTTGTTAGTGCAGGGTACGACTCTTTTTGAAGTGCTGTATTCAGGCCGATTTCCTTGAATGGAACCGGTGAAATATACAACCAGCAGGTCCCTCCGGCTTCATGTTCGCCGTAGATCTGGTCATAGTACAGATCGGGCTTTTCAAACATCCTCCTCCTAGCTTCCTGTATCAATTCCCTTCGTGAACCAAACATCAGGGCTTCGTTGGGGCAATTTTCAACACAGGCAGGAAGTTCTCCTTTTTGTACCCTTGTTTCGAAACACATCGTACACTTTTCGATTTTCGGGTTTGGGCTGTGGTATTCAAATTTCGGAATATCGAACGGGCACGAAACCATGCAGTACCGACAGCCCATACATTTATCTCCTCTCCAGATTACAGGACCTTCTTTAGTCTTGGTCATAGCCTGGGTAAGACATGCAGCCGCACAAGCAGGTTCGTTGCAGTGCATGCATTGCATTTTGGCATAAACAATTCCTTTCGATGTTTTATATTCATTAACAACGGTGCGATGTTTATCATCAGGTTTGCGCAAACCCTTGATTTCCTTATTGGGAAGCGGTTCAGGTAAACCATTGGCATCAGCACAATCATATTCGCAACCGCGGCAGCCTTTGCAGCGTGCTGCATCATACAGAATTCCTTTGAACTCCGGGTCATTTTTAGCTTTTGGCGCCGCTTTAAGTTCTCGCCCTACTGCAATAGTTAGTCCTGTGGCACCCATTATTTTGAAAAAATCACGACGATGTAAATCCATGTCCTTATTTATTTTAAAGATGAACGTTTTAATTCGAAGAGAAATAGTAGATGCTATTTATATATTTCGAGGAAATTGGTTTGAAAATCGTCCCATACTTCTGGTCCGAAATCAGCCAATACTCCTTCCTTAACAATACCGCCATCCTGGAGCACAACTTGCGAATATTCAAGGCTATCGGGTTTTAGAGTAGCAGCAAGAAAATCTTTCATCCTCAAGAATTCAGTATTTATCCACTTTTTATATTTGTATTCCATATCCATAAAGTTTACTTCAACAAACCAGTTTGATGGTTCAATCCTATAAATCCATCCGTCGGAATATGGAGAAGAATTGATCCTGGAAGCATCTTCTTTAAGCGTTTCATTTTGTTGTTTTATAATTCCCGAAATAGGTGAGTATAAACTCAACCGCTTGCCGGACTGAACTATAGAGAACATAAGCTCCCCTTTTTTAACTTTTTCGCCAGGATTCCTCATTTCAACCCGCGTTAACGGACCGGTAACATGTTGCAGGAAATCGTCAATTCCGATAGATATATTTCCGTCTTTTTCCATAAAAGCCCAGCTATGGGATTTGTTAAAATATAAGCCTTTTGGAACTTCTACAGAATTTTCGTTAAAACCGGATAATGAATCATTATGATCAGGAATTACTTTTTCCTTTTTCCTGTAACGACGTACAATTGCAATGATAACAAAACCAAGAATGATAACCATTGCTAAAACCAATAAAGCCAAGCCGGTTGATGAGGCATCATCAGTTGTGGTAACATTTACAATAGCAGGATTAATTTTATTTAGTTGTGACTGACTTTCGGAATTTACAAGGGAACAAAACCCGTTTGAATTCATATACTGCTGGCCATTAGTAAGAATCCATGCCAGGAAAGCCATCTCAGTTTCTTTTGTGGGTTGAACCTTACTAATTGCATAAATATTGCTGTACAATGTTTTCGGATATTTCCCAATCCATACTCCACGCATGAATGTATTTACATCACTATAAATATCTTCCATATAATCGATTGTTCCATTCCCGTTTTTGTCAACGGGTAACAGCCTTAAATTCCCAGCAAGTCCATGGCTATCCATTCCCATTATATCAACAACTTTAGAAAAGCCGATTGCATAAGGATCATTCTGAACTGCTGATATTACTTCATTTTTATTCCCAACAATAATTCCGGCAACCGGAACCTGGGATGCCTGCAGAAATTTTGCCACTCCAGCCATTACGGTTTCATCGTTGACCATATAAATGTGAACAGCAGTATTTTGGCCTTCAGCAATCAGGGTTCCCCAATTTTGTTTATCAGGATTATTAAATAATTGGTTAAATTTTTCCTGCGAAACACCTTGTTTAACTAACTCATTTAAATACGGGTTTGCAGCATTTATGAACGGGACTGTCACATCACGGCCAACCAGTATTTTCCAATTTGTTTCATTATTAATTGCAGCCCCCGATTTATTAGTAGAGATGAAATTCAGATTTACGTCTGCACCTTTATCAAAGCTTTTTCCGGCAAGATTAATTACTTCGATTCTAACATCCGGATTTACACGATTATATTCGCTGACCCATTGATTAGTCATAGAGTATAAATCAGGAGTGCACGAAATGGTAAATGTCATCTTCTGTGGAGATGCGTTTTTGTCTGTAATGTCCTGGCTGATTGCACTGCTGCAGAATAACAGAAGCAATAGTCCGATGAATGATAAAATTTTTGTTTTCATGACTTTTAGGATTTCAATTCATTGTATAATTAACCATCCAATAACAATGCCACGATTATAGGTATCTGTATATCAATATATTAAATAGCATTATGCATAAATATTATACACATAGAGTGTTGTATTATTCAACACTCTGTTTTTTTAATGCCTACAAACATCTATAAGTCAAAATGTTAAGGGTTAGTGTATATTTTCTATACAACTGTTGATATTATCAACAGTTTTAAAAATATTTCAACTGGTAGAGCGTAAATTAGTGATCTAAGAGTTAATAAAAGATGGATTATTTTCAAAATATACAATCTTACTGCACAGTCCATCCAAATTGATTTTACAACAAATCTATATTTCATTTTATTATACCAAAAGCAAAAAATATGATAATTTAGCTACCGGATTCACATTCGGAAAAACGGATGAAATGAAGAATCAGATTCAATACAATCAGCACATCAGACAATTAAATAATTCAACTTTTTTTTATGAAAGCCCTGGTAAAACTTCGTCCCGAGAAGGGAATTTGGATGGAAGAAGTTCCAATTCCAAAAATTGGCATCAATGATGTATTGATCCAAATTAAAAAGACCGCCATTTGTGGCACCGATTTACATATTTACAAATGGGATGATTGGTCGGCACGAACGATTAAAACTCCTATGACCATCGGGCATGAATACTCCGGTGTAGTTGTTGATAAAGGCCGGGGTGTAAAAAATATACAGATAGGCGACCGCGTAACCGGTGAAGGTCATATTGCTTGTGGACATTGCCGCAACTGCCGTCGCGGAAAGCTGCACGTTTGCGAAAACACTATAGGGATTGGTGTAAATCGCGATGGATCGTTTGCTGAGTTCTTGTCGTTGCCGGCACAAAATATTGTTCACCTGGACGACAGAATTTCTGACGAGATGGCATCAATAATGGATCCGTTTGGCAATGCAACCCATACAGCTTTATCGTTTCCGTTAATTGGTGAAGATGTGCTGATTACAGGGGCAGGATTGATAGGAACTATGGCAACAGCTATTTGCCGTTTTGCAGGAGCAAGGCATATAGTAGTCAGCGATTTAAGCGATTACCGTTTGGAAATAGCAAAAAAAATGGGCGCCACACTTTGTATCAATCCTCTTAAAGGTGAAACCATTGAACAGGCCATCAAGGATTTACACATGCGGGGCTTTGATATCGGCCTCGAAATGTCGGGTTCACCAACAGCCTTTGAAAGCATGATCGAAAACATGTACAATGGTTCAAAGATCGCTCTGCTAGGAATTTTACCCAATACCACCACTGTAAAATGGGATAAAATAATTTTCAAAGCCCTCACTCTGAAGGGAATTTACGGCCGCGAAATGTGGGAAACCTGGTACCAAATGGAACAGATGCTGATTACAGGCATTGATTTGACCCCCGTAATTACTCATCGCTTTGAAATTGATGATTTCCAGAAAGGTTTTGATGTGATGGAAAGCGGTGAATGTGGGAAAGTAATTTTGAATTGGGGATAAAAACTGAACATATAACAAAAAAGTCCCTGAAAATCTGGAACTATTTGGATTGTGGCGGTCGGGACGGATACATTATCGTAAGAGAAAAATTGGTAAAAATTGTGGATTTATTGAAAAACCTATGATCTGATAAAATGCATATATACTATCGCAAATATATTTTCAATCCTATTGAAAAATCGTTGAACAATACTGTATTCATAGGTTTAACTGGTATCTCTTGCCTTGCTACCGGTTTTCACCGCTATTTTTTCGATGATTACCGACGAAAAAAATCAATATTTTAAAAGTTGAACAGTATTTTTTAATTTTTTTTGCGTATCTTGCAGTCATAATTCTAATAATACTAATCACAATTAAAATTAATTACCATGAAAAAAGCTTTACTATTAATTACAGTCGCCATTCTGTTATCCTTTGGGTTACAAGCACAGGAATGGAATTTTGGAAATGACTCTACGAATTTTCCCGACTATGCTGGTGTTCCGGCAGGCACAACGGTGACAATCAACGGATTGGCAATTACTGCAGGATTAACGCCTACAAATATGGGGTTAGTAGAAGTTTCCATGAAAACTTTTGGCACAACCACCTATCATCGCCGGTTTAAATTCAATGGTGCTGGATATTCAGGAGCAGTAGTTGGAGATTTGGTGCCGACCGTTATGATGCCTATACAAAGGTATGTAAGTTTTCCGGTAGATGGCAACAGTACAATCCTGGTGCATGGTATTACCGGTAATTCTGGTGAAACAAGAAAATTATTCGTAACCGACGGTAAGAGCTTTATTGGTAGAATGGAAATGCCTGCAGGCTCGGTTATTACTGAAGCAACGCTGACATATAGAGGACCGGCTGCGACTTTATATATGTTTTGCAATGCTTCCATAAATTTATACTACATGAAGGTTACACCTGCTACAATAGTTGAACCTTCGGCGCTTTTCGCCGGTGAAGACTTTGAGAGCATCAAGATGAACGTCTTTGCTGAAGGAACTACCGGCAAGGTAGGCGTTGTTCCCAATCCAGACCCAACAGGAATTAATACAAGTGTGAATGTTGGTATGATGGTACGTGCAAAAGATGGCTTGACTTATCAAGGCTGGAGCCATGATTTTTCACCCACAATTGATGTTACTGTCAACAAGTACCTGCACTTAAAATTGTGGAAACCCCGCAAGAGTCCGATTGTAATAAAATTCGAAAAGAATGGAGACCCCGATGCAGGTGATTCCGGTGATACTCATCCTATGACGGCTCAGGCCGATTCAAATATGTGGGAGGAATTTGTATTCGATATGACAGCCTATGCAGGAACAGTACTCCATCGGTTTGTTTTAATCCCCGATTTCCCAGCAACTGTTGTTGGTCTTACCGAAGATATCAATATTTATTTTGATGATATCTATCTAAACAACGATCCTGTAGTTGGAAGTGCTCCTGTTATTGTTTTGGAAGACTATGAACCTATTCCTTTGAATATCATGGAAATGGGAACCAATGGCAAGTTTACTCTTGTAGAGAATCCTGATAAGAGTGGTATTAATACCAGTAGTTACGTTGAGAAATTTGTACGCCCATTTGATGGTCAACCATGGAGCGGTTTCTGGTCAGCCTTACCAGCTCCAATTGATGCAACTACAAACAAGTATGTACACGTAAAAGTATGGAAACCACGTATTAGTCCTATCAGGTTTAAACTTGAAAACAATTCTGACGGTACTACACTCGAAACCGTTTCGAAGAATCCTCAAACTCAGATAGGTAAATGGGAAGATATCGTATTTGATTTCACAACAAGAACCGGTCTTTTCCCAGTTATAGCTTTTATGCCTGATTTTGAAGATCCTTTGACCCTGACCGAAGATATTGAACTTTATTTCGATGATATCTTTATAAACAACGACTCAACTAAAAGGGTTTCTCTTACCTTAAACGTTGATATGCATGGAGCCGGATTAGGTGCTACTGACACGGTTTATGTTGCAGGGACTTTCCCTTCATGGGTAGCACCAGGTGGAGATCCGGCTTTAATGTTGAAAGATGCTGATGGCGATAGTATTTATTCCATTACTATGGTAGTTCCTGCCGGAGATAAAGAATTCAAATTCTTTATAAATGCAGGCTGGAGTGGCGGCGAATGGAACGCTGGCGCTAACAGGAAGCTTACGCTTGAATCTGATACGACTGCTAACTATGTTTGGGGAATGTATGGAATGGTTAATAACCGTGTAAACCCACTTGCAGGCAAAATCCAGATGTATCCCAACCCGGTACGTGATCAGTTGAATATCAACTCAACGGTGGATGTACGCAGGGTTATTATTACTTCTACCCTGGGAAAAGTTGTTGGCAACTTTAATTATTCCAGCAACCGAGCCATTAACACAGCAACCCTTAGCAAAGGAATGTACTTCATTACCTTTATTGGTAAAGATGGAAATAAAGTAACTCAGAAACTGATTAAAAACTAAGATTTGTTTGACATTTTAAAAAGAGACTATCCTGAAAACTGGATGGTCTCTTTTTTTGATTAATACATAGGCTTGTGTAGAGATTGATTCTATAAAGAAAAGGGGAAATTCTTATAAATTTGTACTTATAATATCCTTCAAAAGTAAAATAGCTTTTAAACCAGGCAAACAGAGAAAGTATTAGAACAGATAAAATCGCAAATCCATGAAAAACAGGTTATTGTCACTTAATAAAATATTCACATTTCTTTCCTTACTTATAGCTGTAATACCAAACTCAAACAGAGCATTTGGACAGACCGATACAACGATGCCTTCACTTCTAACCGGTTTGCCATTTCAAATGCCAATACCCACCTTACCTGTATTTCCTGACAACCAGGTAAATATCCTCAACTTTGGAGCTAATGGTAATGGGTTGATACTCAACACAGAAGCATTTAACAAAGCTATTGAAGCTTGTGTAGTCCAGGGTGGAGGCAGAGTAATTGTTCCGGCAGGTGTATGGTTAACAGGTCCAATCCAGTTTAAAAGCAATATCGATTTACATCTTGAAAAAGGAGCTCTTATTATATTCAGCAAGGATCACAATGATTATCCAATCATTCAAAATCCTGTGAATAAAAGTTATATGGTGGCCTCCCCTATTTATGGATTTAGTCTTGAAAACATTGCAATTACCGGTGACGGAATTATTGATGGTTCAGGAGAAACCTGGAGACCCGTAAAAAAATCAAAAACCACGGAAGCACAATGGAAGAAATTGATTTCTTCGGGTGGCGTTGTATCCGGCGACAAATCTATGTACTGGCCTACAAAGGAAGCCATGGAAGGTGAAAAGCTTCTGGCAGACATTAAAAAACTAGGCAAAAAGGCATCAGCTGAAGATTATTTACCCGCCCGCGATTTTATGAGACCCTATATGGTTGTGTTCTATCAATGTAAAAAAGTTTTGTTAGATGGACCTACTTTCCAGAATTCACCCAAATTCGTACTCTATCCGACTTTTTGTGAAGATATGACAATCCGCAATATTAATGTATTGAATGAGTGGTGGTATCAGAATGGCGATGGTATAGATATCAATGGAGGGAAAAATATCCTTGTCTATAACTGTACAGTGAGTGCAGGCGATGACGGCATTTGCATGAAATCAAGCAAAAGCAGTAATTACAAACAGGATCCAGCGTTGCAAAATGTGGTTATTGCCAATTGTGTGGTTTACCACGGACACGGTGGATTTGTTATTGGCAGTAATACCGATGGCGGAATGAAGAATATTTCGGTAAGCAACTGTAATTTCATAGGTACCGACATTGGGCTACGATTTAAAAGCAGTCGCAAAAAAGGCGGTTTGGTCGAGAATATCTTTATCAATAATATCTATATGAAAGATATTGTAAATGAGGCCATTCTATTTGATACTTATTATGAGACTTCCGGAAATCAGGGGCAAATTCCGCAGCCGGTAAATGAAATGACACCTCGTTTTCAAAAATTCAATATCAGCAATATTTATTGCGTCGGCGCCGGGCAAGCTGTTACCATTACCGGACTGCCCGAAATGCCGATACAGGATATTGAATTAAATAATATAACCATCTCGGCTGAAAACGGATTTACCTCCACTGATGCTCAAAACATCCGCCTCAATAAGGTAAACATTCTGCCGGTGAAAGGAACTGTATATACATTGAACAACAGCAAGGATTTTATCATGCAAAGCCTTGAATGTCCAACAAATGCAGTATTGTTCATAAAACTGGAAGGTAAAAATACTGCAAACATTCAACTGATTAATACTGATTTATCTAAGGCGCAAAAGGGTACTGAATTGGGTAAGGAAGTGGACACAAATGCCCTTATTCAGAAATAGACAATCAGGTAAACACAAAAGTGTCTTCGATTTTTTTGGGGAAACGCTGTAGGTAAATAAAATTAAATTTGTTGTTAAATACCTCCTCCTATCACTCTGATAGAACTCTACCTTCGGTTGACTGGCAAAACATGTGGAATTATTGGGAAATAGTTACCAGTTTTTGTGTACCCCGGATATCAATAAGCGATTATTCTGTAAGTTTGACAAACAGAATTAAATCTGTATTATTTGTAATTCAAAATCGAAAACATGAAAAAGAGTTTGCTCCTCCTGGTGATAGTTGTACTCGTATTGACTTCAATCTCTGCCAAAAACTACATAGCCGCTGTAAACGGAACATCAGCCGGAGCAGGAACCTTGGTTTCGCCTTACGATATTCCAACAGCCATTTCGAAAGCTGTTGCAGGAGACACAGTGTCTATTCGGGGTGGTCACTACATGTTGAATTCCAGGATAAGTTTAAGTAAAGGGGGAACATCAATAGCATATATCTCTATTATTGCTTTTCCCGGCGATGAGCGCCCTGTTCTTGATTTCTACAATGGCGGATATTCGGGAACTAATGCATCATCAGAACGGGGAATATACATTTCAAAGGATTATTATTATATAAACGGATTGGATATTACGCGTGCCGGTGATAACGGCATGAATATAAATAGCTCACACAACAAGATTCAGAATTGCCGGTTCTATAAAAATTGTGATACCGGTTTGCAGATCACCGGAGGTACTGGTGGCTATAACGAGATCATTGATTGTGATTCCCATGAAAATTTTGACTATAAATCAATCCCCACAGGTGGCAATGCTGATGGTTTCGCATGTAAATTGACTGTTGGAATCGGAAACCAATTTATCAGATGCCGTTCGTGGAATAATTCCGATGACGGATATGACTGTTACGGAACGCAAAACGATATCTATTTCGAAGATTGTTGGGTGATGACAAATGGACAAAAGTCATATGATGTTTCTGATTATCCTGGCGTAACTACTGAAACTGTAGTAACAAATCAGGGGAATGGAAATGGCTTTAAAGTAGGAGGAGGTGCTTCACCTGGAGGTGCAACTTTAATTCGCTGTATTTCCATTGGGCATAAGATTATGAGTACAAGCAACAAAGGATTTGATCAAAATAACGGCATTGGGCGAGTATTCTGCTATAATTGCATTTCGTATAATGATGGCAGAGGATATAGTTTTCCAAATAACACCGACCCGCGGGGAGCAAATATTTTTTCCAATAATATCTCTTTGAGTTCGGGTAGCAATTCATTTGGATCAGGCACTATATTTCAAACCAATACCTGGAATGGCATACCCGTTTCAACATCCGATTTCGAAAGTGTGGCAGTTGATAGCAGTAAGGTTGAACGTAATGCTGACGGTTCATTGCCATACATGGGAGGGCTTTTCCGATTAGTAAATAACTCGGGACTGATCGATAAAGGTACAGATGTAGCTTTACCTTTTATTGGCTCAGCTCCCGATCTGGGTCCTTTTGAATATAATACAATTACTTCGTTAGTCGCCATTCCGAAAAGCCATCCCGAAGTTTTAATAAAATATTCCTCAATTAATCAGGAAATCATAGTTGATGGTATAATTACCCGTGCTGATATATATCAAATAAATGGGGGGTGCGTATTTTCCAGGCAAATTGCTACAAACACTCTGTCTATTCAAACGAATAACTGGCCAAAAGGAATCTACGTCGTACGCATAATCACTAAAAATGGTGGATCAATAAGCAAAAAGGTTTTGATTAATTAGCTGGTTTGTCCCGGGCAAAAAAAACATAAAAAAATACCGTTAACGTTAACGGTATTTCGAAAAATGATTATATATTTGCCGTGTACGTTAACGGAACTCAAAATACCATACGACTCGCACAAAATTGAAAAGGACGAACCATTGAAAACCGGCATAAAAGATATCGCCAGAAATGCCAATGTTTCCATTGGAACAGTTGACCGGGTGTTACATAACCGGGGCGAAGTTGCTCAAACTACACGTGAACAGGTTCTGAAAATAATTGAGGAACTGGGATATACTCCCAATCTGCTTGCCAAATCTTTGTCTTCGAAAACAAAGTACACTATTAACGTTCTGATACCAGACCCCGAAAGCAATGCTTACTGGGAAAAACCTTTAGAAGGAATTAAAGCTGCAGCACGTGAAATAAAAAAATTCAACTTTGAGCTTCAGATAGCTACTTTTAATTATAGTGACGAGAATTCTTTCATTGAAAAATCCAATGAAATAGTAGATTCGAATCCCAGTGGGTTCATTTTTGCCCCGGTCTTCTATGATTCATCATTGAAAGTGATCGACAAGTGTGAGAAACTTAAGCTACCTTATGTTTTCTTCGATGTATTTATCGAGAACTGTAAAAATCTGGCATATTTTGGTCAGAACTCAGTACAAAGCGGTTACCTGGCTGCGAGCTTGATGAATTATAGCATTCATAATGGAATCAGCCATATTTATATTGTAAAGCCGGTTAAAAGCTCAGCACCTGTGTACCATTTAGGCTTGAGGGAAAAAGGATTCCTTTCTTATTTTAAAGAGAAACCTGGTCTCCAGACAGAAATACATTCACTTGATATTGACATTTCATCACTCTCATATCTCGATACTGCATTAGACGCTATTTTCGATAGCGACCAAAAACCATCCGGATTATTTATTGCAAACTCACGGGCTCACCTTATAGCAAAGTATCTCGAAAAGAATCAAATTCAGAATGTTGTCATGGTCGGATACGATTTATTAAAAGAGAATATTGAATATCTTGAAAAAGGAATTATTCAATTTCTTATTTGCCAAAAGCCTGAAGAACAGGGATATAAAAGCGTATTTTCGCTATACAACCACCTGTTCCTGAAAAAGCCGGTCGAAAAGGTAAACTACAGCCCGATTGACATTATCATGAAAGAAAACATAGAGTATTATAAGAATTTTAAAATTTAAAACATGTACTCTGGACCAAATAGTTAATTTAAATAAGAACAGAAACAATATGATTTTTGATTTTTCAGATCTTAGAGGAAAAGTAGCTGTAATTACCGGTGGAGCCGGGGTTATAGGCTATGCAATTTGTGAAGCAATGGCTTCATCAGGAATTAGAACCGCCATTATCGACATTAACAAGGAAGCTGCCCTCAATACAGCCAAACAACTGTCCGACAAGTTTAAAGTCGATTGTATAGGAGTTGAAGCCAATGTTCTCGATAAGCAATCGCTTATTGAAGCCAAGAAAGTGATTAACGAAAAGCTTGGCACTATTGATATTCTTATCAATGGTGCTGGTGGTAATTCGCCAAAAGCAACTACCCAGGTCGAACAGCTTACCGACATCAATGATCTGGAAAAATCCTTTTTTGGACTTGGAATGGATGGCTTCGATAAAGTATTTGCACTTAACTTCAACGGTACACTGCTTCCAAGTATGGTGTTTGCTACTGATATGCTGCAAAAACAGAAAGGGGTAATCCTGAATATTTCATCGATGAATTCATTCAAGCCCCTGACAAAGATTCCGGCCTATTCAGCAGCTAAAGCATCAGTCAATAATTTTACCCAGTGGCTGGCCGTTCACCTCGCCCAAACCGGGATTCGCGTAAATGCAATTGCTCCCGGGTTTTTCCTCACCAACCAGAACCGTTTTTTACTTACCGATGAAAAAACCGGTGCTCCAACCCCGCGAGGTTTAAAAATCATATCAAATACACCCGTTGGGAAATATGGAAAACCTGAAGATTTACAAGGTGCTACACTTTTTTTGCTTTCCGACCTTTCGGAATTTATAACCGGCATAATTCTTCCTGTCGACGGAGGTTACAGCGCCTTCGGAGGTGTATAGAAAATCAATTCAATAACAACAATTTATTCTCAAAATGTCATGGGCATTCAATTAAAAAAAGACTTTACATGGTCGCTTCTGGTTCCAACCAGCATGGGTGTGCGTATTACACCAGTTAACGGGCAACCGGTGCATAGCAGCGATACTTTCAAGATGCATACAACAAGTGCCGAAACTAACGTTGCAAGCATTTCGTCTTATCTTGGGCTTCCTGTTAAAGTGCTGACAACTTTTGTGAAAGATAGCCCTATAGCCCAGCTTATTAAGAGCAACCTTGCCAGCCGCCATATGGCTTATGAAGGGAAGGAAGTGCCACAGACCAACCCCTGGGGTTACCGGCACCAGTTCAATATTGCAGACAGCGGTTTCGGTTCGCGGGGACCACGCGTTCAGAACGATCGTGCCGGCGAAGTAGGCCGCACACTGAATGTCAACGATTTTGACCTTGATCGTATTTTTGTAAATGAAGGCGTTCAGATTATGCATCTTTCGGGCCTAATAGCTGCGCTTTCGCCCGAAACCAGCACTTTTTGTCTCGAACTGGCACGCGCTGCAAGGAAAACTGGCACCCGTATTTCCTTTGACCTCAATTATCGTGCTTCTTTCTGGAAAGGACGTGAAAATGAATTACATGATATCTTTACCGAAATTGCTTCGTTATCGGATATCCTTGTTGGGAACGAGGAGGATTTTCAGCTTTGCCTTGGGATTGAAGGTCCGGAAGCCGGGGGAAAAGATATTGATTCCAAAATTGATAGCTTTAAAAAAATGATAAGCAGGGTAAAAGTGGCGTTTCCAAATGCTTCCGTATTTGCCACTACGCTACGACAGGTGATTCATGCTAACAAACACCTTTGGGGCGCGATAATGCTTGAAGGAGATAACTGGCATGTGATTGAGCCCCGCGAAATTTCAGTTCTCGACCGCATAGGCGGTGGCGATGGTTTCGTAGGTGGTTTGCTTTATGGTATTCTTAAAGAATGGGAGTCCGAACAATGCATGCAGTTTGGTTGGGCCAGCGGAGCCCTGGCTACAACATTTTTAACCGATTATGCCCAGCCTTCCGATGAAGATATGGTTTGGAGCATCTGGCAGGGAAATGCAAGGGTGAAGAGATAAGACCCAATTCCAAGACCCAAATTCCAAGCCCCTCCCGCCAAAGGCGGGACCAAGACTTAAATTACAAAATCCAGAATCATGATTTCTAAAGCTTTTATATCCATAATTTTCTCTTTTCTCCCTTGGATTTTGGTCTTTGGAATTTGGGATTTGGGTCTTAATAAAAAGTTAGCATCAGAACAACCTTTAAACTAACACAATGATCTATTATAACCAGGGTTCTGAAAATACAGAATTGAGTAGAGAGGAACTTAAAAAAGGGCTTTACGAAGCTTTGGATAAGTTAGGTCCGAAGCAGAAAGTTCTGGTTGTACCTCCTGATTTCACCCGTTTCCATTCACGGGCAGGCTTGCTGACAGAAATGGTATGGGAGTATTATGGCGGTGCAGTTACTGATATTCTTCCCGCTTTGGGTACTCATGCAGCCATGTCGGAAACGGAACTGAGCGAAATGTTTGGTAAAGTCCCGCATTCTCTTTTCAGAGTTCATAATTGGCGGACTGATATCGTAACCCTTGGTGAAGTGCCGGCAGAATTTGTCAGTAAGGTATCGGACAACCAGGTTGATTTTGCCTGGCCGGCGCAGGTTAATAAACTATTGGTTGAAGGAAACTTCGACCTGATCCTCTCCATTGGCCAGGTTGTTCCGCACGAAGTGATTGGCATGGCAAATTACAACAAGAATATATTTGTAGGAACCGGGGGAAAAGAAGGTATTAATAAAAGTCATTTCCTGGGAGCTGCTTATGGTATGGAACGCATCATGGGAAGGGCTGACAACCCGGTCAGGAAAGTGCTCAATTATGCTTCGGAGCATTTTGCTTCTCATCTTCCTATTATTTACATGCATACCGTTATCGGACGAGCTTTAGGTGGCGATATGGTTGTTAAAGGCCTGTTTATCGGAAACGACGTTGAATGTTTTGATAAAGCGGCTGAGTTATCACTTAAAGTGAATTTTGAATTACTGGATGAACCGCTGAATAAAATTGTCGTTTATCTCGATCCATCCGAGTTTAAAAGCACCTGGCTGGGGAATAAAAGCATTTACCGTACGAGGATGGCTCTTGCAGATGACGGGGAATTAATTGTTCTGGCTCCTGGCCTAAAAGAATTTGGCGAAGACAAGGAGATTGACCGGCTGATCCGTAAATACGGCTATCTCACTACTCCTGAAATCCTGGAACTGGTGAAAAATAACCTCGAACTTCGTGAAAATCTGAGCGCGGCTGCACATCTTATCCATGGCTCCCACGAAAACAGGTTTAAAGTGACTTATTGCCCGGGAAAGCTTACCCGCGAAGAGATTGAGAGTGTTAACTTCTGTTATGCCGACCTGAACGAGATGATGAAAAAGTATGATCCCAAGAAACTTAAAGATGGTTTTAATGATGTAGATGGGGAAAAAATATTTTTCATTTCCAATCCGGCTCTTGGGTTATGGGCCTGGAAAAACCGCTTTTAGTACCTGCACACCCAACTTATTTCAGTGTCTGCACACCTGAAAGGTGTCTGACACTGAAACCAAACTACCAATAATCGTTCAACCGAATAATCTTTTAATTAAATTGAACAGAATTAAAATAATTGCCGATGATAAAATCCCTTTCCTCAAAGGGGTGCTGGAACCGTATGCAGATGTAACTTATTTGCCAGGTAACCGGATATCAAGGGAATCAGTTATGAATACCGATGCTTTGCTGATACGCACCCGTACCAGGTGCGATGCAGCATTACTTGAAGGCACGGCTGTTAAATTTATCGCTACTGCAACAATCGGTTGCGATCATATTGATGCGGATTACTGTAAGTTAAATGATATTACATGGGTGAATGCACCTGGCTGCAATTCCTCTTCGGTACAACAATATATTACAGCAACTTTGTTGACTCTTGCCCAAAATCATCATTTCAGCCTTAGTGAAATGACGCTGGGAATAATTGGTGTAGGTAACGTAGGTTCGAAAATTCAAAAAGCAGCAAATCTGCTGGGAATGAAAGTTAAACTAAACGATCCTCCAAGAGCGCGAAAAGAAGGTTCTGCCGGGTTTGTATCGCTCGATGAAATTCTTGAAACTTGCGATATTATTACCTTACATGTACCACTGATCAGGGAAGGTGAAGATAAAACATTTCATCTCTTCGACAGTACATTGTTCGGTAAAATCAGAGAAGGTGCCTGGCTTATAAACTCTTCCCGTGGCGAGGTTGTTAACACTATCGCTTTAAGAACCGCGCTAACTGCAGGCAGGTTAAAGGGCGCTGTTCTTGATGTTTGGGAGAACGAACCGGATATAGATCTGGACTTGCTCAGCCAGGTTACTATTTCTACACCTCATATTGCCGGCTATTCAGTGGATGGAAAGGCAAATGGAACAGCTATGATCGTTCAGGCTTTGAGTTGGTTTTTTGGACTTCCACTCGTTGATTTTTATCCACCTTCGCTTCCTGCAGCTTCGGATCCGATAATTGAAAAAGATGGAACAGGGAAATCGAGGCAGCAGATTATCCATGAGGCTGTTATGCATACCTATGCCATTATGGAAGATCATAATCGCTTACAACTGTCGCCTGGTACATTTGAGCAACAGAGGGGAAATTATCCCGTTCGACGTGAATTCGGAGCTTATGTAATTAATCTATCAAACACACAAAGAGGAGCAGCCGATATTTTGGAGAAACTTGGATTTAGAATTGAAAATAAAAAAATAGTCACAGGCTTAAATCTATTAACGAGAAACAAAAAAAGATCATGAATAAATTAGCAGACATTGGATTAATTGGGCTTGCTGTAATGGGAGAAAACCTTGTATTGAACATGGAAAGCAAGGGCTTTACTGTAGCTGTTTTCAACCGCACTACCGATAAAGTAGATAATTTTGTAAATGGGCGAGGCAAAGGGAAAAAGATCATTGGCACACACTCTATTGAAGAACTTGTTAAAAACCTCGAGCGACCACGAAAGGTAATGTTGATGGTTAAGGCTGGCAAGCCGGTGGATGATTTTATCGAGTTGCTTTTGCCACATCTCGAAGCGGGTGATATTATTATTGATGGAGGGAACTCTCATTTTCCTGATACCAACCGCCGCACTGCTTATGTCGAAAGTAAAAACCTGCTTTATATCGGAACCGGTGTTTCAGGTGGAGAGGAGGGCGCTTTGCTAGGACCTTCAATTATGCCGGGAGGTTCCAAAAAAGCATGGCCGGAAGTGAAACCCATTTTTCAGGCTATCTCTGCTAAAGTGGATAACGGAACTCCCTGCTGCGACTGGGTTGGCGAAAACGGTGCAGGTCATTTTGTAAAAATGGTGCACAATGGCATTGAATACGGCGATATGCAGCTCATATGCGAGGCATACCAGATTATGCGCGATCTGCTGGGCCTGTCGGCCGATGAGATGCACACAGTTTTTAAAGAATGGAATGAAAGCGAACTCGACAGTTACCTGATTGAAATAACCCGTGATATCCTGTCGGTTAAAGATACTGATGGTCAACCTCTTATTAACAAAATAGTTGACACTGCCGGCCAAAAAGGTACCGGTAAATGGACTGCCGTTACAGCCCTTGATATGGGTATTCCTCTAACATTGATTGGTGAAGCTGTATTTTCACGCTGTTTGTCGGCTATTAAAGACGAACGGGTTGCAGCATCTAAAGTTCTGGTAGGTCCAAAACCTGCTTTTCCCGGTGACAAGGCTCAATTTATCGGCTATTTAAAACAAGCGCTATATGCATCGAAAATTATATCATATGCACAGGGCTATAGTCTTATGCGCGCTGCAGCCGACGAGTACAAATGGGATTTGAATTATGGAGGCATCGCATTAATGTGGCGTGGTGGATGTATTATACGTTCTGTTTTCCTAAGTAAAATAAAGGATGCTTTCGACCTGAATCCAGCACTGGCCAACCTCTTGCTCGATCCTTTCTTCAACGAAACTATTCAAAAGTCGCAGAACGGATGGCGGCAGGTGGTTGCTACCGCCCAGATGAATGGTATTCCAATCCCGTCTTTATCAACAGCTTTGAATTATTATGATGGCTACCGTACGGAATTCCTGCCTGCAAACCTGCTACAGGCGCAACGCGACTATTTTGGTGCCCATACCTACGAACGATTCGATCAGCCCCGTGGAAAGTTCTTCCACACCAACTGGACCGGTCGTGGAGGAGATACATCGTCGTCAACCTATAATGTATAACCTGTATATTTACTTACCTTAACCTTATATTTCTTTATCGATGAGCAAAACTGGGAACTACCGCTGGCGGATATTAGCAATGCTTTTTTTCGCGTTAACCATTAACTATTTCGACCGGAGTTTATTAGGAGTTCTTGCTCCTAAACTGATGGAAATATTTGAATGGACCAACAAAGACTATGCTTTGGTTAATATGTCCTTTAAAGCGGCATATGCTATCGGATTGCTGATCATGGGAAGTCTTATCGACCGGCTAGGTACTAAAAAGGGATTTTCTCTCTCCATTTTAATATGGAGTATATTCGGAATGTTGCATGCTACAATCTCTAAAAGTTTTGCTTTAACAGGATTTGTACTTGCCCGATTCGGACTTGGTTTCGGGGAGTCGGGAAACTTTCCGGCAAGTATCAAAACCGTGGCTGAATGGTTTCCCAAAAAAGAGCGGGCATTTGCTACCGGCATATTTAATGCTGCTACAAGCTTAGGTGCTATCATGGCACCCATCGTAGTAATGTTGGTGGTTTCCGAAAATGGCGACGGCTGGAGATATCCTTTTCTCCTCACAGGAGGATTATCCGGATTATGGCTTTTTATGTGGCTGAAGATCTATAAGAGACCTGAGGATAATCCAAAATTGTCTAAAACCGAACTTGAATATATCTTAAGTGATTCAGAGCCTGAGACAACGGATAAAATTCCATGGGCCAAAGTATTTCCATTAAAACAAACATGGGTATTTGCTCTTACAAAGATACTTGATGCTGTTTGGTGGTTCTATCTATTCTGGGGCGGTAAATTCCTTTTTGATCAATTTGGTATAGACATCAAAACTTTAGCATTGCCATTGATCATAATTTATGTTCTTGCTGACTTTGGAAGCGTTTTTGGCGGATATCTTTCTTCGGCATTGATCAAGAGTGGTAGGAGTATCAATTTTTCCCGTAAAATAACCATGCTGCTTTGCGGAGTTATAATTCTTCCGGTTTCTTTTGCCACAAAGACTGATAATCAATGGATTGCAATTGTTCTGATTGGGATTGCTGCTGCAGGACATCAGGCCTGGTCGGCAAATGTATTTACTTTTGTCAGCGATATATTCCCGAAGAAAGCAACTGCTTCGGTTGTTGGAATCGGAGGAATGATCGGAGCTGTAGCGGGTATTATAGCTGACTTCAGTTTAGGATCTGTTCTGGATGCCCAGGGAAAAGAAGGATATTTCTACGCATTTCTAATAGCCGGAACGCTTTACCTGATTATTCTCGGTATAGTTCAGTTGATGATGCCTACTATGATACCATTAGACGATGACCTTAAACCTACAGGAAAACCAATCTGATGAATTCTCTTCCTGACTAATAGACAATTAGTCAGGAAGTAATTCCGGATTTACATAACTTCAAAATCACAAAAAAGCAGGAATAATTATAATTTTCACTGAATTAAAATAGCATTACTCGAGTTTGCACTTATTAAAAAGTGAATTGAACCTTTAGTTGTAAATATAGTTTAATGTCTGAGGCATTTAAGAATGATGTCTGATACCGGCTCAGGCACTATTCTAAGAGAGTGGCTATCAGTTTGAAACCAATGTGAAATGTATCGGAAAGTTTAAAGATTAACACCAGATAAAACACTATGACAACAACTATAAGCAGAATTCTATCGCCACGAAATATTACCGTTGATATCGTAATATTTGTCAGTATTTTCTTTATCCCGGCATTATCGCATGTGGCGCCTTTTCCTCTTTATCTTCTCGATCCCATGAGGATCCTCCTGTTTGCAGGGTATCTTCTTTCACGGCAAAATGCCAATACCTTCATACTTGCAGTTGCGATGCCATTGTTTTCCTCCTTAGTAACAGGACATCCACCTTTTTTCAAAGCACTTTTAATTTCAGTTGAGTTAGTGGTTAATATCTTCCTTTTGGTTCAATTAATTGACAGAACCAAACTGCATTTAGCTTTATCCTTGTTTCTGAGTATGATTGCCAGTAAGCTTGTTTACTATGGGCTGAAGTCTGTTTTTATCTATTCAGGATTAATTGAAGGGGAGCTTATTACCACTAATTTATGGATACAACTGGGTACAGTAGTATTTATAACTTTGACTTTTTATTTGGTTTGGACAAAAACCGGGCAGCAACGAAAAAATACGGAATAACTCCAACCAATTTATGATTCGGGGAAATCAAATTATCCTTTTCAAAATCACTTTGTAACTCTAAACCAATCAATATCAGCCGATCCTGCATCATTTACAGAGTCGTTACCTGTTGCAAAAAATCCAAGTTTTGCTCCAATCCACTTTCCTTCATGAGCACTAAAGGCATGGCCGAAAGGGGTAAAATTCACACTATCTATGCTAAAGCTAAATTGACAGTTGGCACCTTCGCTAACGTGAACACGGAAATAAACTGTCGAAGAATCTACTGGTTTAGTTTCAACAATTTCTTCTTTCCTCGCTTTATAAGCTTGTTTGCAGAATTTCGTCAGGATTTGCAGTTTGTTATTTTCGCTTTTAACCGAAAGGGTCCCATAATCCATCCCCATTATAACTAATCCAACTTCCTCTCCGTTGTAACGGGCATTAAAAGTCAGTTTGGTAGTTGCTGTAAATTCAGCAGCAGGAAATTTTTGAAGAAACAAGTTTGAAACACCCCATAAATTGACTGCTTCTGTAGGCCGTGGAACGCAATTCAGCCTGAAAAATCCAAGATTCCCTGAAGGATAACCCCAGGTAGCCTGGTAATTGGATTGCCATTGCCATTGCAATCCCAATTCAGGAGTATTGAACTCATCACTTTCAGGAGGTGTAATTACAGGAAAAGTCTTACTAACATTTGGCTTTTTATACGTCCGGACCGGTTCCCCGATTCCATCTCCGTCGAAATCAATACCGATCACCGGCCAGTTATTGATCCATTTCACCGGGTTCAGGTGAACTACTCTTCCATAAGGCCCTAAATCCTGGAAATTCAGGAACCAGTTCTCGCCGGTTTTAGTATCAATCCAGGCGCCCTGGTGCGGACCGTTTATATCTGTTCTCCCTTGCGTCATAACAGTTTTAGCCTCGTATGGGCCAAAGATATTGGCAGAGCGTAAAACCATCTGCCAGCCTGTCGAAACACCTCCTGCAGGAGCAAAGATGTAATAGAATCCGTTTCGTTTGTAAATCTTAGGTCCTTCAACAGTAGGATGATCTTTATGCCCATCAAATAGCAATATGGGATTCCCTACTAATTTAGTTCCTTCCGTATTCATCCGGCTGATCAGGATTACACTTTTTATACCTGCCCGACTTCCAGCCAGTGCATATACCAGGTACGCTTTCCCATCATTATCCCAAAGAGGCGAAGGGTCAATAAGTCCTTTCGCGGCTTGAACCAATAAGGGTTCCGACCAGGGGCCAACCGGATTAGCAGCTTTAAGCATGTATATCCCAAAGTCCGGATCCGGATAGTAAATGTAATATTCGTTTTTATGAAAGCGGATACACGGAGCCCAAACACCCCCGCCATGCTGTACTTTGTTGAAGACATCAAAAGGCGGTAATTTGGGAAGAGCATAACCGATCAGTTCCCAATTGACTAAATCAAATGAATGGAGAATTGGCAAGCCCGGAACACAATTAAATGAGGAAGTAACCATGTAATAATCATCACCCACACGGATGGCATCCGGATCGGAATAATCGGCATATAATACGGGGTTTGTATAAGTCCCATCACCATTATCGGCAACCCAAGCAGGGGAAATCTCTTTGGTTTTTTGTGCCAACGCCTGGTTGATGAAAATCAATGACACTAAAGAAAAAATATAAAGAATTTGCTTCATATCTTCAGTTGTTTTTTACTTGAAATCTGTATCAAACCAATTCTTACGGGAAGTAACTTCCCAGCAATAGGGCTTAAAAATATTTACTTTGTTATACTTTGAAGCTTCTTTTTTGTTCAGCCTTTGTGCCCAAACCACACGTTGGCTAACATCAGCTCCCGGGCCAAAGTTGTTGTATTCCTTGAATTTAACGTGTTTTAAATCGTCATTCTCCGACCAGTTATGCCAGCCTTCGGGGCTGATAAATGGTCCCATTTCGCAATTCAGAAAGGCTACTCTGGCATACAAACGCCATGGGCGACCCAGGTAAACTTTTGTTACTCCATCAGTTGCTGTGAGCTTACAATTCAGGAAAACAAAGCCGAAAGGTTTTCCTTCAGTGGTGCTGGCAGCAGTAATATAGGAATCACGTTTGCAATGAATCGTACAATTTTCGAACAAAGCAGTAGCTTCGCCAAAAATAAAATCGGTAGTTCCTTCAATGAAACAATCCCGGAAATATTGACGGCTGAATTTCCCTCCTGCATATACGGTGTCCTGGTAGCCTGAGAACCTGCAATTACGAAACACACAACGATCGCCTTCAACATGCAAAGCGACAGCTTGCCCGATGTTCCCTGCTGTGTTTTCGACGGTTATATTTTCCATGATAAAATCGGAAGCTTCAACAAGCAAAGTGTAGGTATAAAAAGTACTGTTTCGCCCACGGTTAATTTTTGCAAAAAAGTCGTTGTACGAAATAATTGTTTTATCCACACTTTCGCCAATAATTGATAACCTTGTATTCCACGACGGAACCCGGACCTTTTCATTGTAAATTCCATTTTTAATAAATATAGTGATCCGTTTATCAGGGAATGCCTTACAACTGTCAATAGCGCTCTGGATTGATGTAAAATCGCCGGTACCATCCTGCGCAACAGTCATTTCTAATGCATACTGCGCAAAAATCCCGGACGATAACAAAATTATTGACAGAACTAACAGAAATCTGAAGTGTAAAAGCTTCATTTTATCTAATGTTTGTTTTTGTTCAACGGACTCTTAAGCGTTTTATCCAGGAAATCAACCATATATGTAATAGTTGTTTCAAACCACGGATGGAATAACCAGAAAGGATGAGGTGTATTATTGATGGTGTGAACTTCGGTATAAATTCCCAGTGTATCCAATATTCTGATTAAACTGTCTCGTCCGGCATGAAAGCGCGGCAGCGAACTGTTTATAAACAATATCGGAGGCGTATTTTTACCGGCATAAACAATGGGCGAAGCCTCAATCCATTTCCCGGGATTTTCTTTAAAGGTTACGCCAAACCATTGCGCTCCTGCCGAACGTTTAGAAGGATCAACATCTTTAGCACTTTCATTCGGATCAGTAAAATCGAGTATGCCATCCATATCGATAATGGCCTGTACTTTAGTTGAAACTGAATTGTCAGATTTATTGCCATCAAATTTCTCCGTACCATTTGTCATTCCTACTAAAGCAGCCAACTGCCCACCGGCAGAACTTCCGGAGATTGCTATCCGGTTCGGATCAATATTGTACTTTAAAGCATTGGCACGCAAAAACCGAATAGCTGCCTTCAGGTCGAGAACGGCTGCCGGATAAAGCGCTTCGGGCGAAAGACGATATTCAATGCTTGCAGTTACATAACCATGTGCAGCAATTTCCTGGGCCAAAGGAACTTGCATACTTTTATTTCCAGAACGCCAGCCACCGCCATGAATAAGAATCAATGCCGGGTAATTACCGGGTTCCTCTGGTCGAAAAAGATCAAACTGGAGGTCACGCTTTCCATAGGGTGTGTCAGGCAAAGTCTTGTAAACCAGGTCATATTCGGCCAGTATATGCTCAGGAACAGGGGCTGCAACAATTTTCGCTTCGGGAAATTCTTTTTTGATTTTTATCCAGGCTTGATAAGTTGTAAAGGAAGTATCGTACGGGAAAGACTTTTGCTCCATGGTTTGGGCAAATATTTCCGGCGAAATGAAAAACAATATCACCGAAAAGGAAATTTTACACCAAAGCCCTGTTACATTGTTGTTCATCTTACTTTCATAAAGTAAACCTGGCAAATAGAAATTTACCTGGACCAGGTAAAATTTTAATATCGATATTTTGCTGAATTCCTGTTGCCTTACTTTCCAGTTTTATTTCCAACTATTTCTTCTTCAACTAAATAATGAAGATATACTTCGAGGTTAGTATAATTTTTTGTAATGGTGGAGCTATTCCCATCATTCGGATTAATTGGGTCAAGTCCTTTTGATAGTTCCCAATCGTCAGCCATTCCATCCTTGTCAGCATCAGTTGGCGGATTTCCTGAATTGAGAACAGGCCATCCTCCCACCTCTTCGGGAGAATCAATAATACCTTTTTTACCGCCATGAAATGTTGCTCCATATAGTTCAATTCCTGTCCGGGCTTCTTCTGTTATTCGCTTATCAATAGCATCCCGGTGCAAACTTGCTCCAGCATAATTCAACACATTCTTATAAGCCCCGAAGGCACTTTGTGTTTTGATTTTTGTATGAGAAACCGGTTTTCTGAGTTTCGATTGAGCTTTGATAATTTCAGTAACATCTTCACCCTGAACTCCATACTTCCAGTTATCATTTGATACATCAGGAAATCCTTCTACAACATTCCCTTTAATAAAAAATTTACCTGCACCAAGTGAATCCGTGTTGTAACGCGGATCAAAAAAACTTTGAGTCAGTTGCAGAATACGTTTTGCAGAGTTTTTGTTTGTCGCCGGACCGGGTTTGTAGTAATTGTTAACCATATTATAATTACCTTCCTCACCGCCATAAACACTGTTACTGCCCCAGTTGTAAATTACATTGTTTCTGAAATCGACTTTCTCTTCATCAGGTTTATTGGTGTAACGCGATCCACAAAATCGTGGATTGCGACTGTTATGATCGGAAAGTAAATTATGATGAAAAGTAGCATTATTACCACCCCAGATTCCTCCATAACCATGTTCTCCTTTATGGTGGCTTGACGTGTTAAGGCTTTCGCTGATAATGCACCACTGCATTGTAAAGTTCCGATTGTTGTAAAACGATGCAGTTTCATCATTCGACCAGCTAAAACTGCAATGGTCAATAATTATATTCTTATGGTTAATACCTGATATGGCATCCATTTCCTGTTTGCTTTCGTTTCCTGGCCTTATGCGGATATACCTGATAATTATATTGTCAGCCTCAACCAGGATACCGAAATTTTTCAAACAAATACCTTCACCCGGAGCTGTTTGCCCGGCAATAGTAACGCTGTCGTTTTTAATACTTAGTGGGGATTCAAGTTCAATAGTACCGGATACACGAAAAATGACCATACGCGGACCTTTAGCTTCAATGGCTTTCCGAAGGCTGCCTTTCCCTTTGTCATTGAGGTTCTCGACAAACAGAACCTTCCCGCCTCTTCCTCCAGTAGAGTATTTACCGCCTCCTTCAGCTCCCGGAAACGCCAATGGCTGACTAAAGGTTATAAAGCTATTTAGAGTCAGTAGAAGAAATATCCATAAAACCGTGATTTTGCCCATTTTACTTTTAGAGTTAAATATACTATTCTCGAAACATGAATAAACCTGATAGACAGAAACTGTTTTTCAGGTTTATTGCATTAATTTGAATTAAAGGCAGTTGCATTTAATGAATGCCAATTAACCTTGATTAAGGTCTCCACCGTGGATCTCCGGAACTATTTTTACCATCAAATTTACTATCGATAATGGTAAAATCACCATTGGCAGGATTACTGAATAAATCAGTTGAAAGTCCGCTGTAAGGAATTAAACCAGGGATGTTATACGAGACAGTGAAGAAATCAGACGTATTGTAACAATTATTTGTAACAATATTCGATTCGGCACTTGCACGAATTCCTCTTGAGAGATCCTGAGTCTTTGTTTTCCCCAAAATGCAGTTATTCATATTGAAAGCTGCAACCGTGTATGTGTTAAAGTCCATAAAGTAGTATCCACCTGGTAACATATCATTGAACGTGCAGTTTTCAACAAGTACTGATTCTACATTTGACATAGTGTTTAATAGAACACCTTTGGTAAAATT
The DNA here is from genome assembly GCA_041660125.1 of Lentimicrobiaceae bacterium. GTDB lineage: Bacteria > Bacteroidota > Bacteroidia > Bacteroidales > UBA4417 > UBA4417. The sequence continues at coordinate 95,336 of JBAZWY010000010.1, read as the reverse complement.
GTAACACGTAGTGTTTCGCATTTCAAAATTAGCAATATTATTACCGTTGGCACCGCCGTTTGCAGCATGGAAAATTCCATAACCACTCGATATCCCAATATCATTGATTATGCAATTATTAACATACACTTTGTTAACAATCCCCCAAGGTGCAGCGCCTGTTTGCAAACGGAGTAATGAATTACCAAAAGATTTAATTGTACAATTTTCGAAGCTTACAAGTCCAACATTACAATTGTAAGCTGAAGTTGTATTAAACATATATGAAACTTTACTTGTACCATTGCTCTTTAATCCTGAAACGGAAACATTAGAAAATACAATCGAGTCAATGTCACCAGAAAGATCAGTTTCATTCGAATAGTTCAACTGAGCCGGATTACCCAGACCAGGCAGGCAGATCACTTTAATAGATTTTGAAAGCACGAATGAAGCAGTAGCATTGCATGAATATGTTTCACTACGGCGCAGGACGAAAACGGTTCCTGATAATGCTGAAGCCATCGTATCTGTTAAAATAGTAGGGATACCTGTTATACTTCGAAGATCGATAACGTGTTCGCCAAGATTTGGAGTAGCTATTGTAGTATAATTCTGTGTTCCCCGCAGAGTAGCCTCACTATAGATGGTAATTTCATAAGTGGTTGTACCGGTTAGACCTGTTATCTCTTTATAACCTGCAGCAACATCTTCTTCTGTTAAAGCAACAGTTTTAACCAGAGTGCCATCTGTATTAGAAACATTTATAGAAGTTACCACGGCTCCGGTATTGCTCCAACGCACTACAATTGAATAATCCGTGAGGTCATCCGCAGTTGAGGGAAGCAATATTGTTGGAAATCTTCCAGTTTTTGCAGTTAGCGTCACTAACTTTGAGTTCTTTGAAGGATCACTTGCTTTAGCTTGTAAGCTAATATAATAATCCTGGTCCCATAACAGATTGGCAAAAACTACTTTGCTGGTATCCATACCTACTGTAATTGTCTGATCTACAATTTGGAAGGCAGAGTCACGGCTTATCATTGCGGTATATGAAACTGAACCCTTGATTTTAAACCAGGAAACGGTTATCTGATTCCCTTGTATGACAGGATCTTCTGCTACAACAGGCATAAAAAGTCTGATTAAAGGATTTTCAACCGGTTCTTTAGCACAAGAACCAGCGAGCATCGCTAAGGCTATAAGCCAAACAAAGGTATGGTAGGTATAAATTTTTGTTTTCATGATGTCAAACATTGGCTCTATTCGTTTAATAATTATAATAATTTTGAAGATTCCCTAAACTTGCAGCTATAACTGACTGGTGGATAGGCAGAATGTATCGAACCGGAGCGTTCCCGGTATTGTCAGTATAACCTGCATAAAGATCCGTTATAAAGGGAGGTACCGATCCATCTGCAGCTGCAAGGTTCATCAGCCAGTTAGCAGTTGTATATTCTTCGCTTGGTGCAACTGAAAGTTTAGTATAAAGGCCTGCAATATCAAGCGTTACATTATCACTCTTGTATTTCCAGTAAACCTTATCAGGGAATGTGGCATAATTTCCGTCGCCGGTGCCGAAACGGGTATCCAAGCCCATTTGTATTAATTTCAACCTGGTTGAGCTTATATTTTTACCGTAAAGATTCCATCGGACAAGGTCAAATTTCCTCAGGCATTCGCCACCAAATTCCCATGCACGTTCATCCACTATAGCTTTGAAAAAAGAGTCTTTGTTTGCCGAAACATCATTTACATACTGGGTAACTTTACTATCCCATAAATCGGATGGGAATGCACGTTGCCTGATTAAAGTAAGAGCATTTTTCGCAATGTCGGTAGGACCTCCGTAAATTTCATTTTCTGTTTCTGCCAGCATGAGTAATACATCCGAGTATCGCATGATTGGCCAGTTTATACCCGTATATTTTGTGCTGGCTGCTCCCTGGGGTGTTGTCATAAATGCTTTACTCCATTTTCCGGAAGCAATACCACCAGCAGGATTAACGATTACCTGTTTAAGCGTTGCATCAAAAGAATAAAGAGCACAGGTTACGGGTAAACGCATATCAGTTGAATCAAACGAATAAAAATACGTAGGTGTAAAAACAATCGATCCACTTGCACTTCCATAATTGTGAGAACCGGCAAGCATCTTGATCCCGTTATAATAACCTACTTCGCTGCTATAAGTTGCCGGGAAGGCGATTTCATACAATACATCATCATTTTTGGGAGTAATAAAATTGCATTCATTCAAAAAAATAGTTTTAAAAGATGGGTTTAAAGTGTGTTTGCCACTGGCAACCATTTTTTTGCAATATGTATTTGCAATTTCGTAATAATGGGTATAATCAGTCTCATTTCGCTTCATCTGCATCGACCCACTCGCATCCGAATACAGAGCATAACCACCCCGGGCCAATGCTATACGTGCAATTAATCCCTGAACAAATTCGCGATTCATGCGCTCAATTCCCTCCGGCATTTGATCAGCATAATACATATCCGGTTCAACTTCTATTAAATCGTTGATAATATTGCTCAGGATAGTGTCACGACTAGTCCTGGGCAGATAAAAATCATCGCCTGCTATGGTTGGTGTCGTCATATAAGGTACATCGCCCCAGTTACGAACAAGTTCGTAATACATCTGAGCACGCAGTGCAATTGCTTCACCATACATCTGTCTAACATTGGCATTTGAAGCGTATAACGAACTGTTCTTTATTCCCTTAATACACTCATTTGCACGATTAATAGCCTGGTATAGATTGTTCCAAGGTTTTAGTACTTCGCCATTTGAAGTATTACAAGTAAATTCAGCAATATCCCGCCGTCCCCCATCTGAAGCACCTATTATCAGTTCAACATCCGAATTCACTGTATAATAGTAGGATAAACGGGTTGAATAACCTTCATCCAGGGTAAGTAACGCATAAATTCCCTTTACCGCATTGAAAACATCATATTCATGTGAGAATACATAATCGTTTGTAAAAGTTGAAGGAGAGTCTGTTTCCAGAAATTTTTTGCATGAAGTAAACAACACTGTTGTTATAGCCATGAAATATATAAACCTGCGAATCATAGTTTTAGTTATTAAGTTTTTAATTTTCGTGATTAGAAAGTAACATTAACTCCAAGCGTATAGGAACGGCTCTTTGGATAAGCTGAGTAATCAACCCCCGGAGTAAGTGGTGAACTTCGAACCGTGTTTACTTCAGGATCATAACCGGTATATTTAGTTAATATCCAGGCGTTATAAACCGTGCAATAAAACCGGCATTGTGTCATTCCTACTTTTGAAATGATTTTCTTGGGTAGGGTATATCCGAGTGTGACATTGTTCAGCCGGAGAAAAGATCCGTCTTCAATAGCCCAACTGGTAACCACAGGACGACCCATGAATGGACTCCATATAGTCGCATTTTTATTTAACTCGGCCAATGCAGTTGGATCTGTTACAATATTTCCGTTCAGATCCATATATTTATACCTGTTCTGATAATCGACAATGTCGAGCATATTGGTGTATGTTCGGTTCCAGTATGTCGTAAAGTCGATTTTATTGGCATTATATACTTTATTTCCATAAACCCAGTTAAAGAACATGGACAAGTCAAATCCTTTATAGGTAGCATTAAAATTAATCCCGCCAGAATGCTTGGGGTTCGTATTTCCAATGATAGTGCGATCCTTATCCGGGCTGATAATCATACTTGAGTCAGAACTTAATTTTTTCAGTTTCATGCTTCCAGGGCCAAAATTGACCGCAGAAATAATGTTGGCATCATTTACCACACCTGGTTTTATCGTATATTTTTGGGTAGCTGGATTGTAATTAAAGTCATCAATTGTGTACATACCATCGGATACATAACCGTAAATCTGACCTACAGCCTGGCCTACCTGTAAAATAAAATCATCACGTTCTCGCAGATCTGTGCTTCCCCATCCTGAATTGAATGGTTTGGAATCAACACCATCCAGTTTATCTATCTTGCTCCTGTTTATTCCGATATTAAACGAAACAGCGAACGTAAAATCGTTCTTATTTATGATATTGGCATTCAGGGAAAGTTCAACGCCACGGTTTGATGTTTGTCCGATATTACGCATCTGGCTTGTATATCCGGTATTTGAAGGAATGGTTGACTGAACCAATAGATCTCTTGTTGTATTCCAATATAAATCAAGAGAACCAATGAGGCGGTCTTTAAGTATTCCGAAATCAATTCCTCCATTACGCGTAATTGTTGTTTCCCATTTTAAATCCGGATTGTAGAGCACAGAAGATGAAGGCTGATAATATGGTTGGGGTACTTCACCAAATCCAATTGGTTTGCTTGAACTCAATCCGTAAAGAGCTCTCCACATATCATCGTCCATACGGTTATTTCCTGCTTCGCCCATACTTAACCTAAGTTTCAAATTCGAAATCAGGTCCAGTTTATCCATAAATTTCTCATCGCTGATACGCCATGCCATTGCTGCTGCCGGGAAAAAGCCCCATTGGTGACCTGAAGCAAATTTTGTGGAACCATCAGCACGCAAGGTTAATGTTAGCAAGTAACGTTTTGCTAATGAATAATTTGCACGTCCAAAGAAAGATGCAAGATTGTTTTCTCCCGACTCTCTAGTATTTGTATATTCCTGTGAACCCAGTGTCATTAAAGCGAATGCCTTCTCCGGTTCAATATCTTTATTCCTGAATAAACGTGCTGTACTGGTAATTGATGTTGAAGTCTCACTCAAAATTTCCTGACCGACCAACAAATTAAGTTCATCATCTTTAAATAACTTTTTAATTGAATAGTTAAGCGTATTTGACCAGCGATACCCTGGGTTAGTTTTTGTGATGATCTGTGCATAAGGTAGGTTTCCATTGTTTCGTGCAGTGGTTGTCAATGGGCCATAGAACCAATTATCTTTATCGAAATGAAAATCTGCGCCATATTCAGAACGGGCAACAAGGTTTTCAATAATAGACCATGATAAAGCACCATTCATATTCAGTGCAAACCTGCGTTGTTTACGGTAACTTTGGTTTGCAAGTGTCACAGGATCAACCAGCCCGCTTGTAAGGTCCATTGAGCTGGACAAATCACTTTCATCAATTGGAATAAAGTCGGCAAGACCATTCATTGGCCGATAGGTTACAGCATTTCTAATTTTTGTTGATGATTTGGTATAGTCAGAAGTCCCTGCACCATCAATAATTGTTTGTGAGAAACGTGTGTTGAATTCAGCCTTTAACACTTTGAGTAATTCATGCGCTAATCTGAAATTCAGGTTAGTTCTGGAGTTGCCTGTCCCAATCATCAAACCAGGATCATTTGTGTGAGTGATACTTAAGTTAAATTTAGTGACCTGGTTGCCACCCATAAGACTAAAATTATTTGAACTTGAAAATTTATTTCCCTGACTTAATGCGTCGTTTAAATCAGAGGGGCCAAATACCTTGCGTTGCCAATCGGTACCAATCTGGTTTTTATAAATATCTATATCCTCGAATGAACCGAAATACCTATTATAGCCGCTGATCCCTGAAGTTCCTTTCAAAGAAGCCAGTTCATATTGTAATAAGGCAAATTCGTAAGGGGAAAGAACAGATAATTTTTTAGGCAATGTTTTAACCTGAAGGTATCCGTTGTAACTTACGGTAGTTTTGCCGGCGGCGGGTTTCTTTGTAGTTATAATAACAACCCCGTTTGCTCCGCGAGCCCCATAAATAGCAGTTGATGAAGCATCTTTTAAAACATCAATACTTCCAATATCATTAGGGTCAACATCACTGATTGAATTTACAGGAAATCCATCTACAATATACAATGGTGTATTATCTTGTGTCACAGAGCCACCTCCCCGAATGCGAATTATAACATCGGCATCCGGTGAACCATCTGTTGTGGTTACCTGTACTCCAGCCATCCGGCCTGTTATAGCCTGGGCGGTTGATGTAACCGGAATATTACTAAGTACCTTTCCGCTAACTGAAGAAATTGACCCGGTCAGGTCTCTTCTCTTTACAGTTCCATAACCAACAACAACTATTTCATCGAGCATTTTAACATCAGTAACAAGGCTGATGCTAAAATCGGTCTTTCCTTCAATTGAAACACGCTGGGTAACATACCCGACAAATGAAAAAACAAGTTTTTCGGCTTTTGCATTAATTTTTAACTTAAATTTTCCATTAATGTCTGTAGTTGTTCCAACTAAATTATTGCCTTCCACTACAACATTAACTCCCGGAATTGTTTCTTTGGTGGTAGCATCTGTCACTACTCCTTTAATTTCAATGCTTTGTGCCATTAACGACAGATTAAACAGCATAAAAAAGGATAAAAGTGGAAGGATAAACTTAAATCCGTACAAACTCTGTTCTGAATTTTTGTAAAAACAATTCATATTTTAGCAATTAAAATTTGTTTAATTATTTTTCTTTTTTTGCAATCATTAAAACCAAAACTTTCAATAAATACAGGTAGTATTATTTTAACTTTTCAAAACAGCAAGAAACAAAAGCCTGTATTATGAAAACACACAATCAAATATAGGCATTATTTCAGATCATTGGTTATTAACACATTTTTAAAACATTCCCTTCGCTATCAATATATTTGCATATCAATACTATACAGCTTATTCGGGTATGCATTCATTGACTTATTTGCTACTATTAATAATATATGAGTCGAACTAAAACCACATGATTTAATGCTATCATTTTGAGTATTTCTATACTCAATGAAAAATCTCAAAATCATGCGCCGTACTATAAGGAGTGTGACAAATTACCCGTTGAAGATCACGTATCAAATCAATCTTTTTTTTTGCCTAATTGACCTAATATTGTGAGTGAACCCCGATATGTTGATTTAGCAAATTTATTGTGTTCCAAATTTTTACGGGTGAAATAATTTGTTTAAAGTGTGGAGTTTTTGATTCATTATTTTTTATCGGGCATATATTTTATTAGGGTACTATACAAGGATCAAATTATCCGGCCAATTGCTCATATTCAAGACTTGCCATAATGAATGGGCCTGTTCCTTTTGGATCGTTATCCCTTATAATTTCATGGATATAATACTCAAACGAACCATCGCGGTATGGGTTTCCACCTAAGCCGGCAACCCCGCATACCCGGGTGAGATTTACCAATCCTTTACTATCAACAACAATGAAGTTTTTAATAAGTCCTTCGTATGCCCTGGTAGCTGTTTTTAAATACTTTTTATCGATATATCCTTTTCTCACCGCTTTAAATATTGAATAGGTAAACATGGATGTACATGAAGTTTCAATATAGTTTCCACCTTCTCCATTCCGATCAAGTACCTGGTACCACCCTCCGGTATCAGGATCCTGGATTTCAGCTAATTTTGCCACCATATTTTGTAAAATCGTTATCATTTCCATCCTGCCAGGTTGATTTTCGGGAAGAAAATCGAGAGCATCAACTATTGCCATTGAATACCAACCCATCGCCCGGCCCCAGGCATAGGGCGATTGCCCCGTTACAGGATCTGCCCATTTCTGACTTTTTGATTCGTCCCAACCATGGTGATACAAACCTGTTTTTGGGTCATATGTATGTTTCGCTACCAGGAGAAACTGATTCACAACGTCAGCAAAGTCACCCGGTTCATTGAACTCCAGAGCATACTCAGCATAGAATGGAGCTCCCATGTACAAACCATCGAGCCACATCTGGTTGGGATAAATCTTTTTATGCCAAAACCCGCCTTCAGGTGTTCTTGGTTGTGTTTTTAATTGCGATCTCAGTGTATCAAGTGCAATTTTATAGCGGATATCCCCGGTTTTCTTAAACAGGTAAATAAGTAATTTCCCGGAGTTTAAATTATCAAGGTTATAATTTGACTTGCGATAAGTTAAAATCTGGCCATTCTGGTCGATGAGAGAATCAGCATACCCTTTAGCATACTCGTAAAACCTGTCGTCCTTGTAAGCTTCATAGAGCTTTATAAAAGCAAGACCTTCAAGTCCCGGAGTATAATTCCATTTCTTTTCTTTTACAAAATCAACCTGCCAACAGGATGGAAACCTTACCATTTCGGATTCTGCCATCCTTACTGACCAAAGTTTGAAATGTTGATCGTTAGCATCAGGAGACTGTTTCTGACCGCAAGCCGATAATACTGATACAAGGGCAATTGAAACAGCAAAAATTAATTTGTTATTGTTCATAAAATTAATCTTTTGGTATTATAAAATTATGCTCCACTATGCGCTATAGTAATGGCATTTAAAAGAAATGAGTATGTATCAGATTACATTAAAAGTGTATTATCTGATATTTACTTATGAGGTGAATACTTTTCTTTATATTCAGAAGGAGTCATCCCGAATTTTTGCTTGAAACACCTCGAAAAGTACCGGGGATCGTTATTTCCAACCATAAATGTAACCTGTGAGATAGTAAACTCGCCGGTTTCAATAAGTTGAGCTGCTCTCTTAATTCTTACTTCCCGAATAAACTCAATAGGTGCTATGCCTGTAAGACTCTTTAACTTTTTAAAGAAAACCGACCTGCCTATACCTATTTTTGAGACGAGTTGATCAACTGTAAGGTCAGAATTGTCCATATTTTTTTCCATTATTTCCATCACTTTTACCAAAAGTTTCTCGTCAAATGATTCAATAACAGGCAACGAGGGATCAGTGGAAAAAACTTTTGAAGTCTGATTTGACAAATTGGAAGAAAGGTTAGCGAGAAATGTTTCGTGAAGTTTCCGGCGTTGATTCAGAATATTGTCAATCCGGGCCTTCAGATAGGATGAACTGAATGGCTTGGTTATATAATCATCAGCACCGGTTTTAAGTGCTTCGAGTTGGGTATCCAGATCTGTTTTGGCGGTTAAAACAACCACCGGTATATGAGATGTCGTTTCATCCGATTTGATTCTCCTGGCTACTTCCAACCCATCTATTCCTTCCATCATTATGTCAGTAATAATAATATCCGGTATTTGATCTTTTGCGATCAGAAGGCCCTGGGTACCATTACTTGCCTCTATCACATGAAAGTCGGGCGATAATACTATTTTCAGGAAACTTACTAACTCTTCATTATCTTCAATAATAAGAAGCAATGGCACAGTATCCTGGTCTTCCGTATTCAGTTCATCTTCGTGCTTATCATATCCTGATGCTAACACGGTACCGTGGAATTGTCCATCCATTAAAACAAAATCAGTATCATTTCCAAAATGAGAGAACCCGAGTTTGAACGATACTGTAAATGTTGCTCCTTCATTTTCACCACTTTCAACCGTTAATTCTGCTTTATGCAGTTCAGCTAATTCTTTGCTTAGCGATAATCCTATTCCAGTACCAGGCTGGAAATTTATATTTGAACTATTAAAACTAACAAACCGCTCAAAGATATTTTTTACTTTTTCCTTCGAAACACCTATACCCTGGTCGGAAACTTTTACCTGAAGTTTGTTGTCATTCTTTACTATAGTTACTGCAACCTTTTTTCCTCTTGGTGTAAATTTTAGTGCATTTGATAACAGGTTGTATATTATCTTTTCGACCTTGTCCTTATCAGCCCATACATTTTCGTTTGCCGACAAGTCCTCAAAACTAAGTTCTATTCCTTTTTCAACCGCTATTTTTTTGAAGTTTCCACAGATTTCGGAAACATATTCTCCTAATCCAAACTCTTCTAATTTGAGTTTCATTTTTTTATTCTGGATTTTCCTGAAATCTAAAATCTGATCAACTAAACGAAGCATTCGATCAGTATTGCTTTTAACAATTGCAAGTTGTTCTTTTATATCAGGCTCCAGGGTGTAATTTTTAAGAATGTTGCCTACCGGTGATGAGATTAAGGTTAAAGGTGTTCTTAGTTCATGCGAAATATCCGTAAAAAATTTAAGCTTCATATTGGTAATAAGTTGTTCCACTTCTACCTTATGACGAAGTTTATAAATGGTAAAAATTATATAAATAACTGTAACTGTGAGTATCAGAAAGGCAAGAACATAAAGAAACCGTGCCAGTTTTGTTTCCCAGAATGATGGATGTACAATTATATTAATTGTTCTTTCATTTTCCACCCAGATCCCATCAGAGTTCGTTGATTTTACTTTAAATATATATTTTCCGGGTGCCAGATTTGTGTAGTTTGCTATTCTTTGCCCGTGTTCAATATGCCAATCCTGATCGAAACCTTCAAGTTTTACCATGTATTGAATATTATTGGGATTCCGATAATCCAATGTTGCATACGCAATACTGAAAAGTTTGTCTTTATGGCTGAGTTCCAGTGTGAAATCTTTTAAATCAGAGGTTGAGTTAGAATGAAATATTTCAGAATAATTAATATCTTTTCCACCGATTTGTATTCCTGTAAAAACTATTGGAGGAATGGATGTGCTCTTTCGAACCTGTTCGGGATTAAAGTAGTATGCTCCATCATTGAATCCCATTATAATTTCACCGGTATGTATTCTGATTCCTGTTGATTCGGAAAAATACTTACTTTCAATTCCGCTTTGTTTCCCATAAATTTCGAACGAGAGGTTTTTTTTGTTAAACTTAAGTATTCCTTTCTCACTACTCAGCCAGAGGTTTCCCTTTAAATCATCATTTATGCTGAGTATAATATCACTTGGTGCGCCAGACTCTTCGGTAAAGGATTTGAAAGTGGTATTTTCATCAGCATGATTTTGAAGAATAACTTTATTGAGTCCTCCCCCCAAAGTGGCGACATATATTTCATTGTTTCCTGAACAATATATATAGTTAACATTATTATTGGAAAGACTTGTCTTGTCATTAGGATTGTAGGTAAAGGTTTTAAAAATTAAACTGTCGGGATTTGTAAAATTTTGATTAAAAACAATTAACCCGTTTGTTGTTGCAACCCAGATGTTATTTTTAAAATCAGCAGTTATAAATCGTACCCTTTTAAAATCAGTGAAGGGGTATTTTTTTAAATTATTATTATAATTAATGAATTTTGTTTCATTCTGTTCTTCAATTATATAGTTAAGCCCGCCACCATATGTTCCAACCCATATTCTTCCGTTGGTATCTTCAAAAATCGAATAAACATTATCGTGATTCAGGCTATATGGGTTATTTTGATCATAGGTAAAATTGGTAATTTTAAATTGAGAATTTTTTATTGTCCCGAAATTTTCGAGTTTAAATACGCCTCTCCCTTTTGATCCCATCCATATATTCCCCTTTCGGTCCTGCATAATTGTATAGATGAGTGCATTAAATTTTGCGCCGGAAGTAAAGGACCCATTTTCTCTTAAATTCCCTATGTTGGTTTTTGTCGAGTCAAAGAGATAAACTAATCCATCCCTTGTCGCTACCCAAAGGAAATTGTCTTTGTCCTCGAAAATTGCTCTGACTTCATTCTCAGCATGAGCATTGGAAGATTGATTAGGCTGTAATAGTTTAAATTGATCCGGGTAAAAGGTAGCTTTCTCAATTCCCCTTGAAATTGTGCACATCCATAGGTTGCCCTGCTGGTCGGAAAAGGCCGAGTGCAGTATGTTTGGGAACCGTCTTGAAGGACTGCCAGGTTCGTTATAAAAGTATTCCAGTTTCTTTTGAGCCCGGTTGTAGTATGAAAACCCTCCTCCTAACGGATGTACCCATAGATAATCATTTTTGTCTTCAAAAATAAAGAAGTTAGGAAGGAAAACATTTGGATTTGTCTTATCCGTTTTCATTTTAAACTGGGTAATCTCCTCCTTAAAAGGATCAAAATGTAAAACACCATCAACTGATGTTTCAATCCATGCCTCTCCAAATTTATCAACATAAACAGAAATCATTTTATTGGAAGGAATTGAGGAATTATTCTCTTTCCTGAAATATGTCCTTTCTCCTGTAGTTCTGTTTAAAATAAAAAAACCGTCGTTGGCTGTAAGCACAATTTGTTCTCTTTGGTTTAAAGGTTTTATTGCAATAATTGCGGATTTAACACCTGTATTAATAATCTCAAAACCTCTGTTACCGAAATCATAGGAAAATATATCACCCGAGCCGGAACCGAACCAAATATTTTCGTCAAACTCATAAATCGAATAAAATGGCACTAATGAAGCATTGGCAATGTTATCAATCTGGTTGATTTTCTCAACTGTTTTTCCACCTTGTTTCAATACAGAGAGGCCGTTCGAAGCAAGTATCCAGATTGTATTCTCCTTATCTTTATAAATTTGATTAATTTTAATTTTAGGAGATCCGGGACCAGCAACCTGGAAATAGTCAATTTTATAATCATCAGAAGTTCTGCCCGATATAATTCTGATACATCCTCCATTTTCAGTAGTTAACCATGTTTCACCTTCTGAAAAGCAGAAAATTTGTTGGATAGGTGACTGATCTTTTGAAATCTTATTAGTAGAACCTTTAAAATTTATAAACAGCTCTTTCTGAGTATCAAATCTATGCGCATCCCCATTATTTGACAGGATCCATAAATACCCGTAATCATCTTCCTGAATTTTATCAACCCTGTTATTTGTAAGTGAACTATACCTGTTAAATCCTGACTTATAAACCTTAAAGTTCACACCATCAAAACGGTTCAATCCATCAAAAGTCCCAAACCATATAAAGCCATTCCGATCCTGGTGCATTGACAAAACTTCACCCTCAGAAAGTCCATCTTCAACCGAATAATGGGTAAATGTACACTTAGGTTGAGCTCCTAAATGATTGATTATTAACGATAAAAACAGGAATGGGAGTACACGAAATATTAGTTTCATTTCAAATAAATATGTTGATACATGTTTAGGATCATTTAATCTCGACTATGAGTGTGTGATGAATCCTGGTTGAAAAGTCCTCATAAGCTGATTCCATTTTTCATCCGTTTCAAATCTCCATTTATTCCAATCGGCACCCGCATAGTAAAGCACTTTTTCCCCTGTTCTATATTGGATTTGTAGCAGGAACTCTTAACTTTTTAGGTGCGGTAAACCCAAAAACTAATAAAAGTACTATCGAAAATATTGCTAACCTTTTCATTTTGTCAGATTTTAAAGATTAATTAATTAGGTTTCAAATTTAAGTTAAATAATTTTATAACTCTATAAGGAGTATCTTGAGTTAGTTTTTCTAAGGTCATCAAACAGATGATTGAAATAAAAACGTCAATAAAAATACTGTTTTAAATAGATACTTCCGCACGTAGAAAGGCTTTCAGGCATAAAAAACCTAAATGACTAATTAAAAAAATCAAATAATGCACATAGTTTAAAATACTCGGAAATATCTTTGCGAATATTACAATAATGAGATAAATTCATGAATATGATAAAATCCAAGTATCTGAATTTGATAATGACCCTGCTTCTCATAAATCAGGTTTTTATGGTTAGAAGTCAGAGTGCAAAGAGCTATAGTGTTCTATATCAGAACTTACCTTTTACAATGGAGAAGGTGGTTGTTCCCCTTTTCCCGGATTTAACTTACTCATTAATAGATTATGGAGGTATTGGTGACGGAGAAATTCTGAATACAGATGCTTTCAGAAAGGCCATTGACGCGTTAGCCCAAAAAGGAGGAGGAACCCTGAATGTTCCGGGAGGAATTTGGCTGACCGGACCAATTACATTAAAAAGCAATATCAACCTTCATCTTGATGAGGGCGCCTTACTGATTTTCAGCAAAAATTATGATGACTACCCGCTTATTGAAACATATTTTGAAGGTCTTTTAACAAAAAGATGCATTTCACCAATCAATGGCAGGGGGCTGGAGAATATTGCAATAACCGGAAAAGGTATAATTGATGGTAGTGGCGAAGTATGGAGGCCTGTAAAAAAGAGCAAAATGACTTCGGAACAATGGAAACTGCTTTTAGCGGGCGGAGGAGTATTAAATGAATCGAAAGACACCTGGTATCCCACTCGAAAATCGCTTGAAGGAGCTTTAAGGACATCAACATTTAATGTCCCCGATGGCATTAAAACCGACAAAGAGTGGGAATCTGTTAAAGATTTTCTTCGACCTGTAATGATCGGACTCGTTGAATGCAAAAAAGTGCTACTCCAGGGAGTTGTATTTCAGAATTCTCCGGCATGGAACATACACCCATTGATGTGCCAGGATGTAACAGTTGATGGTGTAACTATACGTAATCCCTGGTATTCGCAGAACGGAGATGGCATTGATCTTGAATCGAGTAAGAATGTAATTATTGCAAACAGCACTTTTGATGTTGGGGATGACGCAATCTGCATAAAATCGGGCAAGGACGAGGAAGGTCGTAAACGTGGTATGCCAACTGAAAATGTAATAATTGATAATTGTACTGTATATCATGGACATGGTGGTTTTGTTATAGGAAGCGAAATGTCAGGTGGCGCCAGAAAAATAAAGGTTTCAAATTGTATTTTTATTGGTACTGATGTGGGTCTGCGATTTAAAAGCAACAGGGGACGGGGAGGTATTGTGGAGGATATTTATGTTGATAATATAAATATGGTAAATATTCCCACCGAGGCCATCCTGTTTGATATATTCTATAATGGGAAATCTGCCACTGAACTGCTTGAAGAAGGGTCAGTTATGCCGAATAGCAATGTTTATCCTGTTTCAGATGAAACGCCGGTATTCAGAAAGATCAGTTTTAATAATATCACCTGTAAAGGAGCTCGACGTGCCATATTTTTTAACGGTTTGCCCGAAATGAATATCCAGGATATTACGATTAAAAATGTAACTATTTCATCTCAGCTAGGAGCAGATATCAGGGAATCGGACAGAATATCACTTGAAAATGTCAGGATTTTAAATGCCGAAGGCCCGGCAATAAGCCTGAAAAATTCAAAAAATATCAACATAAATGGGTTTTCTTCAAATAAGGACATGAAGTATGTTTTAGACATTGAAGGTGAAAACAGTAAAAATATCAGGGTTTCATCAAGTTCAATATGTAAGGATAACACCTTGATTCAGAAAGGTGTAACTGAGTTTCCTAGGATAACAAATTAATGCCTGAATAGAAATGGAACAATGCAAATTACGAATAAGAAGCAGGCTTAGACTTTTCTTTCACAAATTGACTGATAATTTTTATAGATCTATTGCTTAGAGTTCTTAAATTTGTTTCGAGCGATAAATAAGGACATATCAAAACAGAAAATGGTTGTCAGAATAGTTTACATATATTGAAGCAACTGTAAAAGAAATCATTGGGAGGATAACTTACTTTTGACAATAGTCCTCCATTAAAAATCCAAAAGAATCCAAAAATCTGATACCGGTCATAATATGAATTATTCAGGAAAAATTAAAGTCAATTCTCTTCTTCTCATTTTTTCATTTTATTTCATAACAGGCCATACCCAACAAATTCCTCAGGAATCTGAAAAAGGATGGATGCAGTTAAAAAGTATTTTAGCAGAAATCACACCACCAAAATTCCCTGGGAGAGAATTTCCTGTCACAAAGTACGGTGCCAAGGGGGACGGGATTACAGACTGTACCCGGGCCTTTAAAAATGCAATCGAAGCCTGTAATAAAGCCGGTGGTGGAAGAGTTATTGTACAGGAAGGTGTTTTCCTATCGGGAGCTATCCATCTCAAAAGCAATGTGAATCTTCACTTATCAGCAAATGCGACCATAAAATTCTATACTGATCCGGAAAAATACCTGCCAGTTGTATTCACTCGTTTTGAGGGGGTTGAATGTTATAATTATTCCCCGCTGATATACGCTTATGAACAAGAGAATATTGCTGTTACCGGGAATGGCACACTAGATGGCCAGGCTGATGATTCGAACTGGTGGAAATGGAAAGGCTCTAAGGATTCGAATGAGAAAAACCAGAAAGAAAGTGTTGTTAAACTAAATAAAATGGGTGAAGAGGGTGTGCCTGTATCCGAAAGGGTATTTGGTGAAAACCATTACATGCGTTCCAGCTTTATTCAATTCATAAAATGCAAAAATATTTTGATTGATGGTATCAGCATTGTCCGTTCACCGATGTGGGAAATCAACCCTGTGTTATCCGAAAATATAACGGTTCAAAATATAAAGATATCAAGCCTGGGCCCAAACAATGATGGTTGCGACCCCGAAAGTTGTAAGAATGTATTGATTAAAAACTGTGTATTCAACACCGGCGACGATTGTATTGCCATTAAATCGGGTCGCAATAATGATGGGCGAAGGGTAGATGTGGCAAGTGAAAATATTGTTATTCAAAACTGCCGGATGAACGATGGTCATGGTGGTGTTGTAATCGGAAGTGAAATCTCAGGTTCAGTCCGTAATGTTTATGTAGAAAATTGCGTGATGGACAGTCCTAACCTTGACAGGGCTTTACGTATCAAAACAAATTCTGTGCGTGGAGGTATTGTCGAAAACATTTACATGAGAAATGTTAAAGTCGGCCAGGTGAAAGAAGCTGTTGTTCTGGTTTCATATAAGTACCAGGAAGGAGATGCCGGCAACTTCACACCAATTGTAAGAAACATATTTATTTCCGACGTTACCAGTAAAAAAAGTGATTATGGATTATACCTGGATGCATATGAAAGAAGCCCGGTTACCAATGTAGTGATTGAGAATTGCAGGTTTGACGGCGTAAAGAATGGGAATCTCCTCAATTTTACCAGGGACCTTTCGTTCAAAAAGTTTTATATGAACGGGAAATTGGTTGAAGCAGACTAAAAAGCTCTTTCAAACAGCTTTTTTATGAGTATCTAATGTCCTGATTGGGCAATAATTTTAAATGCATTTTTGACATCCGATTCGAGCTTATCGAAATCATGGTTTTTAATTACTTCACCGGAGATCAATTGTGATCCTATCCCAACGCAAATTACCCCGGCCTTGAACCATTCATTCAGGCTTTTTTCTGTAGGTTCAACTCCACCCGTTGGCATCAGCCTTAACATCGGCATAGGCCCAAGTACTGCTTTAACAAAGCCTGGACCCAAAACATTTCCGGGGAAAACCTTGATTATATCTGCTCCGTAAGTCAGTGCTTTCGCGCATTCAGTGAGTGTTCCGCAACCAGGCACCCAATAAATATCATTTTTCGCACACCATTTCCCTGTTTTTTTGTCGAGAATTGGGCTTACAATAAAATCAGCACCAAGTTCAACAAATTCCATTGCTTGTTCTGCATTCAGTATTGATCCGATTCCCAGGATCATACCCGGACAGTTTTCCTCAATAAATTTCTTTATTGCCGGGAAGTTCGATTTAGCCTTCTCTCCCCTGTTTGTATATTCAAAAACCTTACATCCTCCTTTATAACAAGCATTTACAACTTGAATTGTAACATCAGGGTCGGCATGATAAAATACCGGGATTATACCGGCAGAAGCCATGATTGAAGATATCTCGGACTTACTGAATTGATGCATTATGAAGAAGTGTATAAAGTTATGAGCTATGTGCAAAAAAAAACTGTTCTTTATAAATTAAAATAGTTCACAGCGTTGTGATAGGAAATATTTTCAACCATTTTCCCTACCATTTCAAAATCAGCAGGAATTTCTCCTTTTTCTATATCATTGCCTAAGATATTGCAGAGTATCCGCCTGAAATATTCATGCCTCGGGTACGAAAGCAAGCTACGCGAATCAGTTAACATTCCCACAAAACGGCTTAACAAACCCAGTGCCGAAAGCGCTTCTATATGTTTCTCCATCCCGGTTTTCTGGTCGAGGAACCACCAGGCCGAGCCCC
This sequence comes from Lentimicrobiaceae bacterium, assembly GCA_041660125.1. Taxonomy (GTDB): domain Bacteria; phylum Bacteroidota; class Bacteroidia; order Bacteroidales; family UBA4417; genus UBA4417. Next base: position 77,642 of record JBAZWY010000010.1, on the reverse strand, counting down.
ATTGAATTTTTCCCGGAATGCCACCTCCCTGGAAATTACCCAGCATAGTAGCATAAACCTCATTATCAGAGGGATTCAGGTTGTAAAGAATGGTTTTGGCTAACCTGTCATCTGTATCCAAACGGTTCAGAAATCTTGACATGCTTTGAGCAACGGGCAGATCACTTATTGAATCAAAACCTGTGTCGGGTCCAAGAATTCTCATCATTCGCGAATTATTGTTCCTCAAAGCTCCGATGTGAAATTGCTGTACCCAGTTTTTCTCATGGTCGAGTATGGAAAAATGGTAAAGCATGGCTGATTTGAACTTTAAAATATCTTCTATCGCAAGATTATTACCTTCTCTAACCTTTTTAAAGATGGCCTTGATCTCACTTTCCGTATATTCTTCGGCAAAAAATGTCTCTAATCCATGATCTGACAAACGGCAGCCATTGGCATGAAAATAATCATGGCGGATACGCAACGCATCAATAAGATTATCGATAGTGCTGATTTCCAGGTTTGCCGCTTCCGCAAGTTTATCCAAGTATTGATTAAATGCTTTCGGATCCTCAACAGCCATGGCTTTATCAGGTCGCCAAGCAGGCAAAACCTTTATTTTGAAGCCATCACTGGCAATTTTTTTATGGTGCTCAAGGGTATCAATGGGATCATCAGTAGTGCAAACCGCTTCAACATTCATTTTGAGCATCAGGTTGCGTACCGAATATTCCTTGTTTTGAAGTTTAGCCGAAGTATCATAATAAATACCCTTGGCAGTTTGCGGAGTGAGTAAATTGTCAACTCCAAAGTAGCGCTTCAATTCAAGATGTGTCCAGTGGTATAATGGATTGCGAAGAGTGTGAGGAACCGTTTCAGCCCATTTCTGGAATTTCTGAAAATCGTCTTTCTTTCCGGTAATAAATGATTCGTCAACCCCATTGGTACGCATAGCGCGCCATTTGTAATGATCGCCTTCGAGCCAGGCTTCTGTAATCGAATTAAATTGCCTGTCGTTGGCAATATCCTGCGGACTGAGATGACAATGATAATCTATGATTGGAAGTTTCTCGGCATGATCGTGAAAGAGACGACGGGCTGACTGCGTTTCCAGTATAAAATTATCAGTTATAAAATTATCCATTTTGAATTGTTTTATCAATTATTCGTTAGAAGCCTTACCTAATGAAGCTAAAATGCCACCATCAACATATACAATATGTCCGTTCACAAAATCTGATGCTTTGGATGCTAAAAAGATAACAGTACCCTGCAGATCTTCCGGTTCGCCCCACCTTCCTGCAGGAGTGCGGCTTAGAATGAAATTATTGAAAGGGTGGCCGTCAACCCGTATCGGAGCTGTCTGACTGGTTGCAAAATACCCCGGACCAATTCCGTTTACCTGAATATTGAACTTGGCCCACTCAGTTGCCAGGTTGCGGGTGAGCATTTTTAATCCGCCTTTGGCCGAAGCATATGCAGAAACCGTTTCGCGGCCTAATTCACTCATCATCGAACAAATATTGATGATCTTGCCACCCGCGTTTCTCCTGATCATACTTTTTGCGACAAATTTCGCCATGATAAACGGGCCGGTAAGATCGATATCAATAACCTGGCGGAAATCGGCTGCAGCCATATCAACAGCTGGAATACGCTTAATTATGCCTGCATTGTTTACGAGGATATCTATTGGTCCTACTTCAGCCTCAATCCGGGCAATTCCTTCTTCAGCCTTTTGCTCATCGGTGACATCAAAAACATAAATTGCGACATCAAGACCTTGCTCCAGGTATTCTTTCTTTGCATTTTCGAGACGTTCAGCCGAAATATCGTTAACAACTATTTTAGCTCCTGATTTTCCAAGAGCAACGGCCATTGCCATTCCTAATCCATGGGTTGCTCCTGTTACCAGCGCTGTTTTTCCCGTTAAATCAAATAAATGTTGCATCATAAAGTTCTTATTTTAAATTATCAGCTGCGCAGGTATCCATATCTCCGTAATCGAGGTTTTCGCCTGCCATGCCCCAGATAAAAATATAATTGCTTGTTCCGGCTGCTGAATGTATTGACCATGCAGGTGAAATAACCGCCTGATCATTTTTCATCCAGATATGCCGTGTTTCATCCACCTGTCCCATAAAATGGCAGATAGACTGGCCATCGGGGACTTCAAAATAGAAATAGGCTTCCATTCGCCGATCGTGAACATGCGGTGGCATTGTATTCCAAACACTTCCGGGTTTTAATTCAGTCATACCCATCTGTAGCTGGCAGGTAGGTAAAACACTGTTTACCAGCATTTTATTGACTGTACGGTGATTTGAAGTCTCCAGTGATCCGAGAACTACCTGATCAGCTTCTTTTGTTGTGATCTTCCTGTCGGGATACGATTTATGAGCCGGAGCAGAATTGATATAGAATTTAGCGGGTTTGTTTTTATCAGCACTAACAAAATCCACTTTCCTTTTGCCTTGTCCCAGGTATAGCGCTTCTTTATATTCCAATGTAAAAGTCTCACCTTCAACCTTAACAGTTCCTTTTCCTCCTACGTTAAAAATTCCAAGTTCCCGGCGTTCGAGAAAATACTCTGAACGCAGCGGTGGAATAGATTCCAAATTAACAGGTTCACGTACCGGCATTATCCCACCGACAATCATGCGGTCGAAGTGCGAATAAACAAGGTTGGATTCATCCGGCACAAAAAGGTCGCTTACCAGGAAATGTTCCCGCAATTTGGTGGTGTCATATTGTTTTACATCCGATGGATGTGAACTGTAACGGACTTGATAATTTGTTTTCATTTTATTTTATGTAAAAAATATGGTCAAAAGATTTGAGTATTAATCAAAGAGACAGTTTGAATTCTTTTAAGCACTTTACATCTGCCCTTTTTCGTTTGACCCCGTCCCGTAGGGAGCCGAAAAAGGGCAGATAAAGAAGATTTTCATCATGAGTAGATTCAAATAAATAGCACTAAAATAGAATTTAAACAACCTCTAAAACAAGTTTCTAAATAAAAATTCGTTTAATATGCCTTTCGAGGATATTCTCACTCACGCATTTTCCAACAATATCCTTGTTTTCAGTGAGAAGGTTTTTATATTCATCACCTGCTTCTGCGGCGACTTTATAGCCGACATGTATAAGTTGCCTGAACGATACATTGTAGTTTTTATTATTCAGGTCGTGCTGCAGAACTTCAACATAATGATTTGAATCCCATTTGTTTACTTCCTGAGGAGTTGGTAACTGCTTCGGATCAATTTCAACTACCGAAGCATAGGGTTTTGTCAGTTCATCCAGCCGGTTATATGCTTCGCTATAGATTCGTTTTGCCATGTCAAAGCCTTTGCCGCCAGCCATAGCCAGACCAATTACTTCTTCGAGCCAGGTGGTGCCGGCTGTTTTCAGGTGCAGACCGCTGTTGTGTTTCCTAACCAGTTTTCCTATAATCGGGTAAATGCTGAATTTATCACTCCCTGAATGCACACTTATTTTAAGATTTGAAGGCAATCCGAAATTCGCAATGGCATAATTGATTACCAGAAGGTCAGCTTCAAATTCCTGTTCAAATTTCTTAATATCACCTTTGTAATCTACCCCTTTATTGAACCTGCCGGTAAATTTCGGAGCGATGGTGTTGACAGGGATTTTTGTTTCGGCAATCATTTTTAAAATTACCAACATATCGACCGGGCTTTGCGGTTCATCAACCTCGTCCATGGACACCTCGGTAATAAAAGGAAGATCACCTTTGAGTTCCTTTATATGCGTATAAATTTTCCCGGCTTCGTCTATTGCCGGTAAAAACTTGGAAACAATAGCCTGAAGTTCATCTTTTGTAATCTCAATCGGGTGAGATAAACCAGGAATGGCAACATGGCCAACCAATGAAACAAGTTTTTCAAACATCTGTTTAAGTTTGACCACATCAACCGGTTTCAAACCGATGTAATCAGCAACATCAATGGTGAAAAAATCACAGTAATCAATAAATTTATCAACATTACTCAGGTTAATATGATCCGCATCCAGAAAGTAGCTTCCTTTAAAATTCCTGAGCGCGACAGCTGCATCAGCTGCTTTTCGTGTGTCGGCGGGAGTTGAATGAACAATTGAGTGCTCGCGGTTGGATTTGTTCCAAACAGGTGTTACTGAAACACCCAGCGTATTAGCTGCAATAACAGCATCGAGTTGAGCGCCAGCTTCTTTCTCGAAGCGGTCGCCAATTCCAATTGAATACTTTCCGAAATTCATAGTTTTGTATGTTATAAAATTAGTTTTGTTTTGATAGCAACTGTTTCACTTCTTAAAAGCACAAATGTGTTGCCCGTTTCAATTAGTGTGGATTTTTTTTAATGCAAATCTCAAATCCTGCAATCCGGATCAAAGTAGAGTAATGCTGGATTTTGAGTTTCGGATAAAGTACAAATTTAATATAAATATTCGTTCCGTGTGCGCACACGGCAATTATTTTTTACTTTTGTCTGAAGTTTGAATGGATATAATGGTAAATAAAAACGCTAAACCAACTGTCACTATTAAAGAAATAGCCCGTATTGCAGGGGTTTCGCCGGGAACCGTTGACAGGGTTATTCATAACAGGTCTGAAGTATCTGCTGATACACACAGGCAGATTATGAAAATTATTGAGGAACTTGGGTACCAGCCAAACTTATTTGCCCGTTCGTTAGCAACAAAAAAATCATTCAATATTGCTATAATTCTCCCAAAACACACCAAATCAAATCCCTATTGGTTGCAGGCAATGGCAGGCGTGAAAAGAGCAATTGCCGAATTCGGACCTTATGGATTTAAACTGCATAATTTCGAGTTTGATTCCACTGATGAACAATCTTTTAAAGCAACGACCAAACAAGCTCTTGAATTTAGTCCGGATGGTATAATACTCGTTCCGTTTTTTACCTCGGAGTCGCATTTGTTCCTGGATCAATGTGAAAAGTTGAATATCCCATATTGTTTTCTTGATTCTTGTTTAAAAGACCGGAATTACCTGAGCTTTGTCGGGCAGGATGGATTCCAGAGCGGATATGTTTCGGCAAAATTGATGAATTATATGCTTCCTGATCCTGCCCGGATTTTGATAGTGAACATATCTGCTTCTTTTGGTAACACAAACATGCTTTACCAACGGGTACAGGGATTCAGACATTTTTTTGAAAAGGACCCCAAACATAAAAGAATTGAAATCATTCAACGTGAAATCCCCGATTCAAGAGATCCCCAAAAGATCAATTTCGATAAACGGGTTATCGAAGAATTCGGTATTCAGGGCGTTTATATTCCTAATTCACGTTCTTATATTGTGGCGCAACTTTTGGAAAAGCATCATCTGAATAATTTGCCGGTAATCGGGTATGATCTGATTCCTCAGAATATAAAGTTGCTTCAGAACCAGTACATTGATTTCCTGATTGGTCAACGCCCACAGAAACAAGCTTTCAAGGTGGTTTCTATCTTTTTTGAACACCTGGTTTTGAAAAAAGAAATTACAAAGGATAATTTTTCACCCATAGATATCATTACAAGGGAAAACCTGAACTACTACACTAAAAGTCTTGAAGGGTAAAAACGAATGATTTACATGATTACACTTTTTCCAACAAAAGTTATTTTCGCTTTGCTTTTTGTATAAGGTATTCTGTAAGATTTTCGGCGGCGGCGCGGTTTTCAAAATCAGCAGGCAGGCGGTCGTGATCCATGTATTCATTGTAAATCCAGGGATCTCCGACTGCAAATACAAATCCTTTTCCAAAACTGCTCTCGGCCATGATAACATTCCCGTTTTCAACCAAAACAGCGGAAGCTTTGCCCGTTAAAGTCAGGGATGAAATTTCTTTCAAATAAATTTTAAAGACATTTTTAAACACCGGATGGTGAGGCAAATTCGTAAAAGCTCCCATCTCCCAATTTTTATTCAATACGGGATGCAGGCTAACGTGATTAAAACTGATTCCAAAAGTAGTAGCCAGTTGGTTGAGGTGAGTAAATTCACAATTGGGAGCATCATTGGCAAGAATCATCAAAACTCCGCCTTTTTTTACCCACGCTCTTATGGTTTTCACATCCTGAGGCAGGATATAGTTGGGATTAGGATTTTCGGAAGTTGTATCAGGATCAACGATTATATATATTTGAATCTTAGCCAGATCCTCTTTTAAAGGCTGGTTTACAAGACTGATTTTCGCTCCTTTATCTATAAAAATCTTACCCCAGCGTGAATATCCGCTGAAAGCTGTATCGCTCCATAAATAATGGTACGGTTGCCCTGTTTTAGCATTGATTTCGTGATTAAACCAATTATCAAGCCCGACATTAACCTGGGCCGATGCAGTGAAAACACTCAAATACAATGCATAGCTAATACTTAACGAGCGAAGAAATGAAAAATAATTACTGATTTTTAGCATACTATATTTTTTTAAAATTACAAATGCAATGAACTTCAGAACTTTGCTAACCTGTATTATTCGTGCAGAAGATAAAAGATAAAAGTAAAAAGATAAAAGTCAGGCAGTTGCAAACCATTTTCATAATTTGTTTTGTAAAGATGATTTTTATAATTGCCTTCATAATGTTTTGATCCTTTTGTCTTTATCCTTTTATCTTTTGTCTTTTTTGAAGTTTATAAATAATCAAGCTAACTGTCTTTAATTTTAACTACCAGTTTTTTATCAGTATCAAAACCCTTAACTCTTATGCCTGGGCGATGTGCATCCGAAGGAAAAAACAGAAAGAAAGTTCCGGGTTTAGCAACATAATATTTTGACGCTTTCGCATCAGCATCAAAAAATCCGACATCTTTTGTGTCGTCAAATTCTGATTTAGGAACTGCCGATTCAATCGGAGCTATGCCCATCTTCTCTTTTCCTTTGATAATATATTGTAAATCGATGTATTTATGATGGGCTTCCCATTTAGAATCCTCAAATGCTTTAGTTGGTCCTTCGGTAACTGAAACAAATACATTCTCTCCGTCGAGGACATATTTACCGGGTTTTAAAGTATCGAGGTCTGTATTTTTAAGAAAATCGAATGCTTTATCCCAATACACTTTGTTTTTTGAATATTGTTCAGTAAATTCGATTGAATTGACAGATTTATGAGCTTTAAGCTTACAGCCATTAGCCCAGGTTCCGGCTTTTACCCATTTGTCAGAGCTCTGTTTGGTGAAGGTGCCATTGTTGGATGTTTGTGCCATACTTTCGTTGGTTATAATTGTTGAAATGATTGTTAAGCAGGAAATCACAATTAAACTTGTTATTTTCATAGGATATAGATTTTGAGTATTATAAGATGTTCCCCAATGCCTTGGATAGATTTTAACAATGATTAAAGGTAAATGAAATCGTTCATATTAAAAAAAGGGTTGCAGTATTCCTGCAACCCTTTTAAAATCAGTTTATTGCTTTATGAATTTAATCATTTTTATTGATTTTGAATCAGCAATTTTTAATGAGTAAACTCCTTTAGCCAGACTACTTACATCAATTTTCTCTTTCGCTGTTTCATTAATCAACAAAATACCGTTTACATCGTAAATTGAAATAATAGCTCCTTTATTAAAGTTGTTTATTGTCATAATGCTGGTTGTCGGGTTTGGAAATACTTTAAACGGTTTATCCGTTTTCTCATTTATTCCAGTTGTTCCTGCTTCCTGTGTCACAGTTATTGTTTGAGATGCGACACCGTTTCCTGAAACAGTAATATTTGCAGTTCTTTCAACCAGGGTTGTGTTTTCGGCTGCAGTAAGCGTTATGGTCGAATTATCAACACCGTAGTCGCTGCTGACAGATAACCAATCTTGATCGCTTGCCACCTTCCAGCTAACATTCGAAGTAATATCAAATGTTTTTGTACTGTTATCCTGAGGTGCAATTGTTAACGTGTTAGTTGAAACTGAAAATATGTCTTCTTCAACAGGTATCGGATCCCAATTATCTGTACCCTTTGTAAAGTTAAAGGTGGTTATTTCCGTGCCGTCTGTAAGTATTGGTGTTGTTAATACAGTGGACCACGCTGCACGGCTTGATGAGTTGTCTTCACCTGAAAATTCGAAGGTTCCGTATTCGTACATTAAGTTTGACTCTCCACCTAAAGAGTTTGACCATCCTGAAGGCGAAATCAATGATTTTCCTTCAAATCCGGTGAAATCGCTTGTATAAATGGTTGTATTGAAAAATACAACTTCACTGGTCGTAGCTTGCCACGGACGGCCGAAATAACCTGGTTTAGCAAGAAAAGCTGATGCAGTTTCAGTACCCGGAGTTGCCGATTTAATAGCACATTTGTACATCAGATATCCTCTGCCACTGCTTTGCTGGGCAGCGGTAAGATATGCTGCATCAACGCTTTCATCGCTGGTATTCATCACCAGGTCGGTTTTATAAAAAACTGCCGTCATCCCTCCAAAAATATAATCCACGGCACCCATCACGGCACCTTTGTTAACAACCACGCGGGTACCGGTTCCGCCATAAAAAGCATCCTGGCGACCAATTACACGGCAATTAGTTAATACAACCTTGTCGGTATTATTTGTAATAGCGATGGCTGCAGCCCGCTCGACGAAACTCCTGTTCTGAACGCCGGTGTTACCAATGTCGGTAGGTCTCAGGCCTTTATTGCCAACTTCCCACATTACCACCACATCTTCAGATTCTTTTTTAGAAATGTACTGGTTAAATGAGTTTTCAAAGATTATATCTTCTGCTTCGAAACCATTTGCACTGATTACTACCCCGGCATTCCAGTATGAACCGTTTGTAGTGCCTGCTCCAGCGTTTGCATAAGAGAGATGACCGTTTTCTTTGTTAACTCTCAATACATCTGCATTCCATTTCTGGTTGTTGCCCATACTGTAATAGCTGTAGCCATGTCCGTAGTATGAAGTAATTCTGACAGCATTTGCGCTGATATCAACTCCCTTGTTCGCAAGTGCAATGTCAGGTGTAGTTGCAGCATTTTTTAAAGTTACATTTGGCGAAGTTACAACCAGCATCTCTTCGTAGTTGCCCGGATCGATCATAACAGTAACCCTGTCGGTGGCGCTGCGATCCATTTGGTCGATTGCGGCCAATGCTTCGTTAACTGTTTTAAACTCTTTGTCCGTTCCCACATAAATAACCGGGCTGTAATCCACTTTTTTAGCGACAGAAATTTCAGTAATATAAGAAGTACTTGCTCCGACAACAACTTTGATAGTATCGTAACCGGCTTCAGTACCGGTATATACATGCTCAACAGATTCAAATATGCTTGTACTGCCGCTGGAGGTTGTGGTTGTATCACCGCTATTGATTGAGAATGCTGCTGAATAGTAATATGTAATTTTCATTTTATCACCAACATTTACCGGCACTCTTATAGTTGCACCTGGTTTAGCTGTCAAATGCCCTTTGGCAAGTTCGCTGGCTATATTTCCGGTGAAAAGCAAACCTTTATATGAAGTTGCTCCGTTTACAATAGCTTTATCGTCGAATGACCATACAGTAACAGGTTCAAAAGCCAATGTTTTGGACCCATCTGCCCCGGCAACAGTAAGATTTGAAGTTAGTCCCATTTGGACTGGGAAATCGTCCAAGCCGCTGTAAGCTATTGAATAAGTGCCATCACGGAGAGTGATCCCGGCAACAGAGCTAAAGTTGTATGAATAACCTGGTTCATTCAGGTTGGTAAATGTAAGGCTCAGCAGAGCAAGTTGTTCGGCTGTTAAACCAGTAGTATTTATGGTAATATTGTAAGCAGGTTTTGGTAAAAATGCAAGATCTGAGGTCGCGTCAGCATCACCGATTGTAATAGTATCTGTAGAAATATAATAATCGTTTAAACCCTTTGCTGAAATAGTATATTTACAATCCGCTTCCAGAAGTACAGCATAGGTTGCAGCAGCAGCATCTATTATAGGCTCAGGTACATAAATTTTGTTGGCCACAGGATCCGGTGTGTAGGCCAATGTAAGTTTTGCTAACTCTGCCGGATCAAGTCCTGTAATTGCTCCACTTAGTGTAAAAAGATCAACCTTTAAAAGTTCAACATTATAGGTTGTTGTGGATTCGGAAACAGCCAGCGTTTTCCCATTAGTTATAATATACCCGTTTGCATCAGATAAGCTCAGAGTATATGTATAACCAACCGGAACCGTAATAGTAAATGCATCGGCCGACACAACCGAATTCCATGTTTTGCCTGCACTGTTTGTCAGGCTTATACCATAGCCATCTGGAATTCCTGCTGCATTGGTGATATCAACTGTTCCGTTTATCGTGGTATAAACAGCGTCTTTTCTGTAAATCCTGAAATAACTAGGCTTGCCTGAATTATCGAAAATATGATAAACACCAGCTGCTTTAGCTACAAAACCAAGTGTATCAAGATTGCTGGTTACGGCAACTGCGTCAGTTTGTGCACCAGGATCGGCAACATATTGAAAATTAATAACTCCTCCGGCATCTGTCTTTTCAACAATAGTTACTTCGTCGTCTTCGTTTAAGGTTAAGCTCATGTATCTCGTAATGCTGGCACCGGCATTAACATAGACCCGTCCTGTATAACCCGTAACACTTGCAATGTTCTGATCATACCGGGTAAGGCCTAAGTTGGTTGTTCTGAGCCTGTCGTTAGATCCGCCAACCCATTGCAATAATCCTGCAGTAAAGCCTGGAAGAACATTCCCTGAGCTACCTACAGTAATTGTTGGGGCATACCATGAATTGATAGTTGCTGAATCCAGGTTGTTCATGTAAATTGCCGTATCCAGTTGTGCAGCGCCAAAATCCCAGACATCGATTTTATTTGCACCACCATTGGAATTAATAATGGTTCCACCCTTAGACCCTTTGGACTTGGAACCTGGTAATTGCCCGAATGCTAATGATATACACAGCACCAGGATAAAAATTGATGTAAAGATTTTTCTCATAATTGTTTAATTTTATGTTAATAATTAATAAGAATTGCAATCTATATATCAACCACAGTTGAATTATTTTCGATTTTTCAACATTAAAACTGTCTATTGATTCCAAATAATACCTCATACGATCAGTCCTCTTCGGATTCAATCTTTAAAGTTATTGCAAATCATTTTATTTTTTAAAATAAATACCTGGTTAATAAGTTGATAAATCAAATATTAAACACTTTTAATTAATTTTTCTCCCTTATGCGTCGGCAATAGGCTCGAACGAGCCGGGGGCTTACATCTATGGATTGACTATCTATATATTTGTTAGATTAACGAAAATGCAAAAATGCTGATTATCAGACACAAACTGTTTTACATTATATATCATACCCGTTCATCAGTAAGGGATTTTGCAGTTTTTCATCCGTCAATGCATTCTCACAAAAAACCTCTATGCTAATGGTTCGGGACTCCACTCTCTCCTGAAATCTAGTTGCATTCTACGGGAAAATCTATCCAACGGTTGTAACTAAATAAAAATTTGTATTTTAGTATGGGGATATCAAAATTGTTTAATTACTAAGCATACATTTGACCAAACAATTAACTAACTTAAATATACCAAGGTGAAAAGAATAAAATATCTATTTATTTCGGCTTTAGTGACATTTCTACTAACAGCATTTAGTTGGTTATCTACTAAACCAGTTCTCTATTTGGTTGGCGATTCAACCATGGCCAACAAAATTACGGAGGATAACCCGGAAAGAGGCTGGGGACAGTTACTACCGGAGTTTTTTAACCATAATATTGTGATTGAAAACCATGCTATGAATGGCAGAAGTACCCGTTCATTTATCTACGAAGGCAGATGGGATTCTGTGATGAATAAACTCAGAAAGGGCGATTATGTAGTTATCCAATTCGGGCACAATGATGAAAGCATTCAAAAAACAGAGAGGTATTGTACCCCGGTTGAATACCGGTATAATCTAACACGTTTTATTAAGGATGTCAGAAACAAAGGAGCTAGGCCAATTTTATGTACTTCGATTCAACGTAGAAAATTTGATAAAAATGGTGTATTTCAGGATACTCATGGAGATTACCCTGTGTATGTAAGAGAACTGGCAGTGAAGTTAAATGTCCCGTTGGTAGATATGCAAAAGAAAAGCGAAAAAGTAATACTGGAACACGGTGAAGAAGGATCCAAAAAGATATTCCTTCATATCGAACCCGGAGTATATAAATCGTTGCCTGATGGCAAAGTTGATAATACACACTTCTCGGAAAACGGTGCCCGGCTAATGGCTGGTTTGTTTTGTGAAGGCTTAAAAGAGATGAACAGCGATTTGGTAAAATATTTTAACCCGGAATATATCAAAATATTGACTACTGGTTCATCTGAAAAGGTTCATTGAATCGAAATGACATAGTTAAATTAAGACTATGCAAATGAAATAGTTTCTATATAAAATAGTAATAACGTAATTCTGACAATCCAGGAAGTGCCGGATGGCTCCTGGATTACTCCAGACCCAAAGTAGTGAAGGCATCCCTTTCACGCTACCTGCTATTTAGGCAAGGTATCTTCAGAAAAAAAGTTTACATGAACTTGCCAGGCAAATACTTCGGGGGCATCAGGAGAATAAAGCACACCTTATTTTCGCTAATAAAATTGATTTGCAGGCTATTGCAACATACCTGGTAATCTCTTCAGAATTTATACCCGATTGGGTACACCAGGCATATAAAATCGATAAATTATACCCTATAGGGTACATAAATATCAATATTTTTAATAATTATACCCGTAAGGGTGTATTTCTATGAAATTGTAATATATTTGTACCCGAAAGGGTATATATTATGACTTTAAGTGAATTTGTAAAAGAAAAAAGGCGACAAGCCAACCTTACTCAGCCTGAATTATCAGAAAAAGCTGGTGTAGGTCTTCGCTTTGTCCGTGAACTCGAACAAGGTAAAGAAACTCTGCGTTTGGATAAGGTCAATCAAGTACTGCAACTTTTTGGCTATGAAATGGGCGCTTTACCATTAACCCGAAATACTCCGACGGATGAGAAAAGCTGAAATAAAAGTAAACGATAAGACTACAGGCTGGCTCTCTCAGGACGAAAACGGGTATCATTTTCAATATGATAAGGTTTTTCTTGAATCCTCTGTTTCCATGCCGGTCAGTGTTACACTGCCACTACAGGAAAGGCCTTTTGACAGTAAGGTGTTGTTTCCATTCTTCGATGGTCTTATCCCTGAAGGATGGCTACTAGAAATTGCTGAAAAAAACTGGAAACTGAATTCCCGCGATCGTATGGGATTGTTATTGGCCTGTTGCGAAGATTGTATCGGGGCAGTAAGTGTTCACAGTGTAATTGGGGAGGAAAGTTTATGAGCCGATGTTTATATTGTTATGGATTGTTAGAAAATCACGAAGCAGATTTCCATTCGGCCTGCAGTAAAAAGATATTTGGTCAGGTAACTCCACCTGTAGTCAATTATCTTGAATCCCAAATGGAAGAGCTGGCTCTACAGGTAGTTCGTAATCAAATGGCAGTCACTGGTGTACAACCCAAAATATCACTGGGTTTGTCACCAGGTACGGGAAAGAATGAACCAAAACGCTTTACATTTGTAGGTCTGTGGGGCGGTTATATTCTAAAACCCCCAACACTACATTATAAAAATTTACCTGAAGTTGAAGATCTCACTATGCATCTGGCTGATATTGCAAGAATAAGGGTAGTGCCGCACACATTGATACGTCTTCAATCAGGTAACTTAGCTTATCTGACAAAAAGAATTGACCGTGATAAAAAGAATAAACTGCACATGGAAGACATGTGCCAGATAACAGAACGATTAACTGAAGATAAGTACCATGGTTCATACGAACAAGTTGCAAAGGCTATATTGAAGCACTCTGCCAATCCCGGATTGGATGTAATTAATTTCTTTGAACAGGTATTATTTTCTTTTCTAACCGGCAATGCCGATATGCATCTGAAGAATTTCTCCTTGATCCGTCAGCCGGGAATTGGAAATATACTATCCCCGGCTTATGATATGGTGGCCACAGCACTTGTAAATCCTGCCGATGATGAAGATTTAGCGCTAACTCTGAATGGTAAAAAGAAAAAATTAAACCGGAAAGATTTTAATACTGCCTTCACTTCCTTAAATCTCGATATAAAGCAACAGGAAAACATCTTTAAGAAAATGGAGAAAGCCAAAGACAAATGGATGGAGTTCATAGATATCAGTTTTTTAAACACTGACTTTAAATCCTCCTATAAAAATATTATAGAGGATCGCTTTTCCAGACTGCGGGTTTAAACTGTTTATTACTACATTTTTTGTAGTAAAATACAATTCTTAAGAATGATTTATGTCTGATAAACTAGAAATTTTCAAATCCCTGTTCAGGGGGAGAAAAGATGTGTTTGCCATCAGGTGGGAAAAAGGAACTAAAAGCGGCTATATGCCTGCTTATCAATTTGACCCCTATTTCTATCGGTCACATAAAATTAAAGGAGGTAATTTTAATGATTTCCAGGATAAATCCTACTTGCCATTCGATGATGAACAAATTGAGAAGCATTTAAATGGAAATCATCAGGCGGGTGTCTATCCGTTATTACCAGATAATACATCCTGGTTTATAGTGGCAGATTTCGATAAAGAAAATTGGATAGAAGAATGCCGAACATTTATAAATATTTGCAGACAATATGATATTCCGGCTTTTCTGGAAAGATCGCGCTCGGGTAAAGGTGGTCATGTCTGGATATTTTTCGACCAACCATATCCAGCCTTAAAGAGCAGGAAAATAATTCTTTCATTGTTAACACAATCTGGTATCATTTCACAGTTTGATAAAAATTCCAGTTTCGATCGCTTATTCCCAAATCAGGATTTTCTCTCAGGCAAAGGTTTTGGAAATTTGATTGCTTTACCTCTTTATAAGCCCACATTTGATCAGGGCAATAGTTGCTTCATTGATACGGAAACACTTTCTCCTTTTAATGACCAATGGCAGTATCTTGCTGATATTCAAAGAATATCAATAATAAAATTGGATGAACTTTACAACAAATTGATAGGAAGCAGAATTGAAATACCTCATGAAATCCATTCATCATCAACTCTTTCCATTAAACTCAATAATGCACTTCAGATAAATCGTGGAGCAATTCCCGTGCTTTTGAGTAATTTCATTAAAGAAGAATTGAATTTCATCAATTCAGAATACATCATTAAAAAGAAAGTCGGGAAGAATACACACGGTATTGAGCAGTATTTTAAATTTATTAAAGAAACTAGTACTTCGGTAATAATTCCCAGGGGTTTTACAGGCAGACTCTTGCGTTTTTGCAAAGAAAATAAATTCGAATTTGTTTTTGAGGATTTACGTAAAAAACAAACTGCTGTTTCTTACCTATTTAATGCTGTTCTAAGGGAACATCAGGTATCTGCAGTCGAGGCTACTACTAAAAAAGATATGGGTGTCATTGTTGCCCCACCAGGTACAGGCAAAACTATAATCGGGCTTAAAATTATTGCTGATAAACAGCAGCCTTCCCTTATCATTGTTCACCGGAAAACACTAATGGATCAATGGGCAGAAAGGATAGAGGCTTTTCTGGGTATTCCGTTACATGAGATTGGAAAAATTGGGCAGGGGAAATTGAAAATCGGCAAAAGTATAACCATTGCCACTATTCAAAGCTTATCAAAAGAATTGGAAAAACCTGGAAACACAACATTATTGGATGCTTTTGGAACCATAATTGTTGATGAATGTCACCATATCCCTGCTGAGACTTACAGAAAGGCAATTTCTAAACTCAACAGTTTTTACTTGTATGGACTCACAGCAACCCCTTTCCGAAAGTACAATGATGGCAAACTGATTTTCATTCATTTGGGTGAGATTATTTCAGAAATAAAACATCAGGACATCAGTTTTGCTCGTCAGGCTAAAGTCATTATCCGGGATACTGAGTTTGATATTCCATTCAATTCAAAAACAGATCAGTTCGAAACGCTTTCCAGGATGTTGGTTCATGATTCAGCAAGAAATAAGCTAATATTGAAAGATGTAACAACTGAATTGAAATCAGGGAAGAGGGTAATACTTATTACAGAAAGAAAAGAACATATTGATTCACTTTATCAGTTCCTGAAACAATCTTTTGAAGTAATTACATTAAGTGGAGATGATTCAGAGAGTAGTCGTGCACTAAAATGGCAAACACTCCAGTCTGGTAATTACCAGGTACTGATAACTACAGGCCAATTCTTTGGAGAGGGAACAGATTTACAAAATGCGAATTGTCTGTTTCTAGTTTATCCTTTTTCATTCCAGGGAAAGTTGATTCAATACGTCGGCAGGGTTCAACGTTCAGAAGTCACCCCAACCATTTACGACTACCGAGATCTGAAAATAGACTACTTGAACAAGCTTTTTCTCAAACGAAATACATGGTATCGGAAAATAGAAAAACAAGCCACCTTGTTTGATGATCCGGAAGAAGAAGTAATTCCGGTTAGCAAAGAAATCCTTCTCATAGATAAAAACATTGTTGTACCTATTGAGAGCTTAGATTTCAGATATGGTGGTATTGCATTTAAATATGGAGCACCCGGGCTAAAAGCATATTTGGAATTTGAGATTGAGAACGAAGCAATACGCCCTGAATTTGAAGTATTAAAACCCTATTTTTCAAAAATACTGCAATCGAAAAATGTTTCAGTTACTATACATGCTGAATTTGAAAATAACGCAATTATTTCACAATTAGCAACTTCTGCAGACATTGAAAAAATAAACAGAGAAATCATTGAGGGGGTAAGATTCCGCTATTTTTCAAAATCCTTTTTAGGCGGATCGATTAATAAATGGCCTAAGGAAAATATTCTGGATGCAAAACAATTACAATCAGGTGATCAGCTTTATAACTCCGGTGAAGAATTATTAAATGATCTACTCAAAAGGAATCAATACAAACATTCCAGGTATGTCCGGTATTTAGCCGATCGTCATGCTGCTAAGTTGCTCAAAATTCGTTTTGTTCTCAATCCTTTTTCATTTGTTTTCCTTCTGGCTGGCGATGAACAGTTTCACATCATCATGGAAACACTTGATACCGAAGAAGCAACATACATTTGGCATTTTGATAGAGCAATTCTCTCACTGCCAATTATATTAAAAGAAATCGATAGCTATTTAACAATAATTCGCAATAACGGCAGACAAGTTTTTCTGGATTCCGCCCCCATATATTTCAGCCGGATTTTACATGATTATACTGATGAAAAGAAAGGTTTTATTAAATGGAAAGATCTTTTGGAAGAAAGACTGGTTTAAAAATATCTAAATTTTAAACCTCCCAATTATGCGAATGATTAACAACCGTTAACGTACTTTATATTTCATTAACATTTTGCTGTTCTTCCCAGTATTACTTTTGTATCGGTTAGTTGAACAAAAAGTTATTCTTATAAGTCTCTGCTGGTTACAGAGATATTTTTATAACTGATTTTGTTGTTTGTTTGGGGAAATGCGGCTCACATTCTGGGCCGCATTTTTTTATTCATATCCTAATGAACAGCCGCTGATTTAATATGGTTGCAGCTTACTTCAATACAACCGATTACACGACTTCAAATCCAAAAGCTGATGTATCTATCCCTAAAAAGAAAGTGATCAGACTTAAAGCTGGATGTGAGCTCGCAAAGAATGTGAAGTTGGATATCCAGAGACAACAAAGGGTATAAAAACCCCATTTTTCAAATGTTGTACCTATGTTGTACCCATCATTTTACCTAAAATGAAAATGCCTGTAAATCAAACGATTACAGGCATTTTTTGTTGTTTTAAGCGGTCCGGACGGGACTCGAACCCGCGACCACATGCGTGACAGGCACGTATTCTAACCAACTGAACTACCGAACCAAATATAGTTATTGGGAGTGCAAAAGTAACACTTTTTATCAGACTCCAAAATATTTTGCGGTATTTTTTTTAAAATAATTTCATCATTTGAATTAATTCAATTTAATAACCTAATTCACAGTACGGTTACAAATTGTATTAAAAGCACAGATATTGCAGGCATCACGGTTCTCAGTCTGACTAAAAGGTTCTGACGAATCGTAAATGCTTCCGATAATGGACTCCAATTCAATCTTAAACGCTGCCAGGAGTTCTTTATCTATACTATCGCTTTTATCAATATCTGTTTTTATTAGGTACGACGATGATTTGCGTAATGAAATAATGCCCGAAACCAGTTGACCAGGAGGGACTGTTTGCATATCCGAATACATTAACGCGTAAGCCAGAACCTGGAGAAGTTTACCAGGGTCATCCTTTATCTGAAAATTTGAAATCAGGTCGAGTTTCAAATCTTTGTTTTCGACTTTCCCCGTTTTGTAATCTATTATGCGAGTCACCCCTCCTACCCTGTCGATACGGTCGGCTTTGCCATGAAGTTTTACCCTGAACACTTCACCACTACCGGCATCCGCAATTTCAACGAAAGATTCCAGATTTTCCTCAAGCATAACTATTTCAATACTGCCACCGTTTTGTTCCAGGTATCTCTTTTCAGCCAGGAGGAACCTTTTTACCATATTCCCGGCAACCTTAACAATCAGGAGATTTTTCCCTGTTGAGAGTTCGTCTGTTTTGAATTTCAAATTAAAAGCCTCATGAACCTGCTGAATTGCTGTTGGTACCATAGCTGAAAGAACTTCCGGCGTGATAAAGCTGTATTTCCGCATCAAATATGTTTTGTGCAATGCATCATGCACTATCTCTCCCAATGTTGCGGCATCGATAGTTTCGGATACCTGCTCGGGTTCGCTGATATGCAAAACCTGCGAAAAGTAAAACTGAAGCTTACATTTCAGGTACATTGCTAGCGCTGTTGGAGAGAGTCCTCTTTCAGCAATCTGGTGCAAGCGCGCAATAACTTCCTTTGTTTTTACAATCGAGATTTCACCGGCATCCGTATTTCCGGGAATAACAGAGAGTGTTTGTTCTATGATTTTAAATTCCGGATTTATAGTTGGCATTTCATACAACAACTGGCTGATAAAACGGCTTTTTTCACCTCCGCCTAATTCATCTCCTTCTGTATTGTAAATAAGCCATGCATTTTCAGCACGTTGCATCAGCCTGTAAAAATGGTAAGCAAACACGGCAGTACGTTCATTATAACGTTGCATTCCAAATTGACTGCGCACGTCATCGGGGATAAAAGTCGTTTGATGTTTTCCCCGAGGCAACAATCCTTCGTTGACCGAAATCATAATAATATCGGTAAAATCAAGCAAACGTGTTTCAAGCATTCCCATCACCTGCAAACCATTGAGCGGCTCCCCGTAAAAAGGCAGCCGTATCCCGGCTATCAGGCTACTGACCATAGATTGAACAGTCTCAATATCTGGTTTCAACTCAGTATCTTTTAAAATAACATCAAGTTTTGAGCATAAAACTGCTGCATAAAACAGGTATTCCAGCTCGATGGGATGAACCGATACTTTATTTTCATTTCCATCTCTTTCATCAGGTGAAAATGCATTACTTAAATAGGAAATTAAATTTCTGATCAGATTTATAACTTCAACAGGTTCAATATGAGGCTTGTCCAGGAATGGTTTAAACACTTCAGAAACAGGCCTATTTATAGTGTTTAATAACAAATACAGATCAGCAGGAGTATAAAATGATCGGGCTACCGAAGCATTTTTATTTTCACCTCTATCAACACCATTACTCTTCTGGGCTGCAACTATAAATGGATGTGAAAGAATGCGCTGAATATCTTTATGATAAAACCTCAACAAGGGATAGGCACCTGTTTCTGTTTCCTTTGACGGTTGCGAAAATCGTTTCGCATTTGCAAACATCGATAGCACAATATTTATTAATGAAAACACAGGAGTCTGCTTTAGCGGGAATCCCATGGTAACATTAAAATCACCGGTTTCGGTTGGAATAGAGTTAAGAACAGGAAGTAAAAGTCCCTCATCAACCAACACCAGCGCTATTCCATCCGATGTTCCCTTTTTTCGGATCAAATCCCGGATTAACTCTCCTGCCAGTTTTGCCTGTCCAACATTTCCAGGAACGCCAATCACAGAGACCGACTTTCCCTTTGTACTCAGCGAATTATCTATCCAGTTTAATTCACCAAATGTCTTCTTGCTTTGATATTCCCTTAAAAACCGACCGGCTTCCTGGTGCGGGCTCGAAAGGTAATAATCATCCACATCCCAGTAGATTTCAGCTTTTCCGGCCTCAATAAGATATTTCAGCAATTTCTCTTCTGCTGAAGTCAATGCATTAAATCCTGCAAAAACAATACTGTCCCATTCGTCAAATGATTTATTTTCAATACTTTGCAATAACTGATCAAAAGCTAGTCCAAAATAACCTTCGCCATGTTTCAGCAACTCTTCGCGAAATTGTGTATAGCAAGGTGCCAATGAATTGTAGAATTGCAGGTAGTTCTGTTCAAATGCTGTAAGGGGCTTCCCATCCGGGTTCCAGTGTTTCATGGCCTTGATCTCATCAAGATACTGGAAAACCTTTTCGCCATCAGCCATATACTGATCAATTTCATCGAAATCGCCAAGCAGCATATTCCCCCACGAAATAAACTCAGAAAACGATTGAGCTTTTTCTTTTTCAATCGATTTATATACTTTATAAAGCCGGGCTATCAGGTCCAGCGGATCACTTAAAGTCAAGCCTGATTTATGAACCACAAAATCCTCCAGTGCATAGATATCAGGTAACCAGATCGGTTTTTCAATAATGCGCGAAACGTATTGTTTAAAGAATAAGCCTGCCCTCCGGCTGGGAAATACCAGGCATATGCGGCTGAAATTATCTCCGTGTATTGAATAAAGGTGCTTTGCGAGTTTATCGAGGAAGGGTTGCATGGGTTTAGGGAAACCTCACCCCCTGCCCCCTCTCCTTGAGGAGAGGGGGTGAAGACAAGGAAAATGAGTTATTTATATGTTATTTTATTGTACACTATTTATTAGTTTTCTAAGGATAATCTCAGCTTTTACCAATTCATCAGGCTTTCCCATATCCAACCAGTTTTCCGCATTGTGTTCAAAGCCTTTGATTTTATTTGTTGTAGCCAGTTCGAGATATGTATCCACAATCGAAAATTTTCCTTTCTGATTCATATAACTAAAAATTGATGGGTCAATAATATGAATTCCACTGAAAGCCAATTTTACCAGGTTTTCAGTTCCTGATCGAGCCATTTTTATTTCTGAGGTTTTTGTGTTTTCCCAACCGCATAATTGCATATGTTTATCAAAAAGAAAATATCTTGAAGTCTCACGCTTACAAACAGCCAGTGTTGCCAGTGACTCATTACTATTGTGGAAATCAAGCATATCCTGGTAATTCACATCACTTATCACATCTACATTCTGAACTAGGAAAGGTTGCTGATCATTAAAAAACCATGCAGCTTTTTTCAGCCCACCGCCAGTATCAAGCAACAATTCTTCTTCGTGCGAAATAGCAATATTTACATCGAAATTTTTATTTTGCTCCAGGAATGCAATGACCTGCTCAGCAAAGTGGTGTACATTAACAATGATATCAGTTATACCTTGCTTTTGAAGATGTTTTACCAGGATCTCAATCATTGGAATACCTGCCACAGGCACAAGTGCTTTGGGCATACTTTCGGTGTACGGTTTGAGCCTGCTACCTAACCCGGCGGCAAATATCATTGCCTTCATAATTTATCGGGATTGTTTTTGTAATAATTCCGGATCAGCACTTTCTTTAATTCACGGTGAATAATAAGTTCGGTAATCACTTCGGGCAACGACCAATCAGAATGCAACACTGAAGATTCCATAATTTTGTTTTCACCCAGATCGACTTGGTAAAGCAAAGCAGAAAGTCTATGAGGGTCAATTTCGAGGAGATGTGCAACTGTGGCAACTAATTGCTGAAACAATTCAGAATAAGCCATATCAGTATTCCCGGTGAATTCAACATCCATTCCAAACATTGTAAAATCTTTTTTTACCTGTTCAACTGTTTGGCGGATCACTTCCGTTTTTGTTTTATACAGCTCAATATCAAACGATTCCAAAATAGTCTATAATTTATCAGGTTTACAAACGTACTTCTCCTTATTAACTTTTTTGCCACACTTTTTACATTCAAACTTCGGATTAAGCTGTTTTTTAGCACGTTTATCAGCATCCTTGGTTTCACACATTGTTTTCGACATAACTAATTTTCTGTTTAGAATTATATATCACAAACATCCCGGAATGCACGAAGTTCATTCTTTGACAATCGAATATCTATTTAAAACTAAGATTTTTCATTTCCTGGTGATAAACATTCACTTTAATGGAACTGTTTTCTTCTAGGTAGGCCGCAAGCCGCGAAGCACAAAACACCGAACGATGCTGTCCGCCGGTACATCCGAAATTTACCTGCAGGTTACTGAATCCTCTTCGCCGGTATTCCATAATACTCTGATCGACAATTTTATAAACATATTGCAAAAACTTTGCTACAGAAGGTTCACGATCGAGAAATTGAATTACCGACTCATCAAGGCCTGTAAATTTTTTATAATGATCGTACCGACCCGGGTTGGGTAATGCCCTGCAATCGAATATAAAACCTCCTCCGTTTCCTGAATAATCGGGGGGTGAGCCGTTTTTGAACGAAAAACTGTTTACTGAAACAGTAAGTGTATCTGCTTCGGGCGATTCAGGTATATATATATCGGTTTTCGAAATCCCGTTTAATGCTTTCATCAATTCAGGCATTTCAATTCTGAATTTCACATTTGCAAGCAACCAACGCAGATTTTCGACTGCATAGGGAATACTTTGCAGAAAATGGGCCCGGCGCTCAAAATAGCCTCTGAATCCATAAGCTCCCATTACCTGGAGCAAGCGGATCAGCACAAATCCATGATAGTCATCAATAAATTTCTGCTCATCGATGTGGATATACTTTTTTAGGTTTTGTAAATACCAATAAAGCATTTCGCTTCTGAAATCATAAGGTAATGAGGCTTTTACCTGGAAGAGCAGCGAGGCGAGATCGTATTGTAATGGGCCACGTCGTCCGCCCTGGTAATCAATAAACCATGGTTTATCTTCATGAATCAGGATGTTACGAGCCTGGAAATCCCGATACATAAAGAAACTGCTTCCACTTTGAAGCAAATACAAGATAAGCCTGTCGAAATCATCTTCCAGCGCAGCTTCGTTGAAAGGAACTTTAAGCAGCCGCAGGAAATAATATTTAAAATAATTCAAGTCCCATCGCATCGAACGTCCATCGAATTCGCCGGAAGGATAGCACACCGAAAAGTCCAGGTTTCGGGACGCATCAACCTGGAAACGTGGAAGCTCGGCAATTGCCTGTCGGTACAGTTCCAGCGTTTCAGCCGAGGGTTTGCCATCAACCCGGTTCTTTTCAAGATGATCAAGTAACGACAAATCACCAAGGTCACTGATGAGGTAGCAGTTGCTTACCTGGTCGAAAGCATAAATCTCAGGAACATTAAGCCCTATCTGCCTGAAATGATTGGTAAATGAAATAAAAGCCTCAGTCTCTTTTGTATCAGGGCTAAATACGCCTATAGCATGCTTGTGCTGCCCGGAAAGCCTGTAGTATTTCCGGTACGATCCTGCTTCCGGAAGAGGCAATATTTCTATTCCCTTCTCAGGCGCCCATTCATGGAACAGGTTTTGAAGAATATCAGTTGGGTCAGTTTTTACCACGAAAAGTAAGGAAAAATGATTAATAGTATGCTTTATTGCAAATTTACGGATTTTTGTCCGGAATATCAGCAATATTCTTTAACAAGTCGGCTCATTATTTGTTAATGATAGTATATTTGTTGCCTGGCCAAATTGCAAATCCTTACACCTTTATATTATGGAAAAAACAAAAACATTAGAGATCCTGAAAACAGCTATTCTGCTTGAAAAGCGTGGCAAAGCTTTTTATGAAAAAATGGCTGAACAGACCGAAAGTCCTGAAGCACGTAAGATCTTCACCACGATGGCTGAAGAAGAAAAAGCGCATGTAGAATTCCTTTCTGTGCAATTTGCACATTTTGTAAAAGAAGGTAAATTCACAAAGCCGGATTACAGCAATGGTGATACGGAAGATATTTCGACCGAAATTCTTAACCCGCAACTGGTTAAAGAAATTTCAGCAGCCAGTTTTGAGGCTGCAGCTATTTCGGCAGCTATGGATTTCGAAACACGGGCTGTTGAACTCTATTCCAAACGCTCAGTCGAAGCCCTTGACCCGAATGAAAAAGAAATGTACAAATGGCTGGCTGAGTGGGAAAGCGGCCACCACAAAATTTTGTACGACCTGAACGAAGCGTTGAAAGAAAGCATCTGGTACGATAACCAATTCTGGCCATTCTAAATTCTATTGGCTTTATAATCAAGAAGCGCATCAGGTTTTAGCTTGATGCGCTTTCTTGTTTCTAATCCCGGCGAAACGCTGACAGGTCATTCAAACGCTGCCAGGTTTTTGTTTGTATCTGGAAATATTCATAATGAAAATAATAATATAGAGACGCGAGGCATCGCGTCTCTACACTATTATTTTACAATAATCTTTCCACTTCCCGAATACGAATGATATTCACCGTTATACATTGCATCGGCTGATACTGCGCCAATCACAAAAATTCCTTTGCTAACTACTCTGACTGTATAATAAAAGGTTTTAGCAGTTCCGTTCAGAGTTGTAAAGATACTAATCCGGTCGTCGCGAATATCGGTATATTCAGGCGTTGCACGATTTTTCATAAAGCCCATTTCCCGCTCTGCTACCAGTCGCGAATTTTCAATCTCGAAACAAGCAGGTAATAAATCTGTGATGGCCACATTTTCAACATTGGTTCCAGTTTCAGCTTGTGCAGTTATTTCAACTACAACCAGGTCATTCTGAATGAATGTATTGCCATTGATTTGATTTCCATTCCGATCCAGGAAGCGACGACGGACTTTCAGGTGGTTGTCCTCATCCAGCACGTTAGGCGTTATTTTTATCCCCGAAAGTTCGTAGTAATAATAAAGTGTACCTTTCCCTTTGGCCGTAACAGACACAGATTTATTGTTTAAATCCAGCGGAAGTTGCAAATCTTTATTATTGTATTTGCCAACTACTTTGCCATCCACTGAAATTGTAGCTGAAACATCTGAATCCATTGCTTTACGTGCATGTTTGCCAATAGCAAGCAACGCAAATGCCGTTTCCTGTGTTGAGTAATACCGGGAATTCTTCATCTCAACAGAAATACTTCTCAGCAATTCGTTTACCTGCGGGTTATTGGGATCGGCTTCAAGCAAGGCATTCAATGCCAGGGACCGGTCGCGCAAATAAGATGAATATGAACCACCAAACTCGCTGATGGATTTCTCATTACCGAATGATTTTGGCAACACGCTCCTGAAACTTTTTACATCGCCAGCCAACATGAACGCTGATGCAAGCAGGTAACGCCCTTCGGATGATAATTGAGCAGTCATCGACTTGTAATAATTCAATGTCGAAACAGGTGCTTTATCGGCCAAAGCAAGCACATACGCCGAATACAGGATTTCACGACGGGGAACATTCCTTGATTTTCGTACGCCATTCTCGAAATAGAAATAAGTTTCCATTTCCCGTTCTTTGACTTTTTGAGTTAAAAATGAAAGCAGTCCGTCAAGAACTTTTTTATTCACCTCGTAGCCTGCTCTTTTTGCTTCGATCAGGAAATGAGTCGCATAGGCTGAAGCCCACCAGTCGGCGCTGCCGCCATTGGGCCATAACGACAATCCTCCATTGTACAATTGCATTGATTCAATCTTGAGAATTGCCTGCTGAACGTTATACCCAGGAGAACCACCCTGGGTAAAATTACGTCCCGAGACCGAAGGAAATAATTTGGTAATATCGGCAAGATACAATTGTGGAAATGCTGTTGATACTGTCTGTTCGAGACATCCATAGGGATAACGGACTAAGTAATCAAGATTTTTAGCAAACTCAATCGCCGGTGATTTACTGAGCATC
Source organism: Lentimicrobiaceae bacterium (assembly GCA_041660125.1). Classification (GTDB taxonomy): domain Bacteria; phylum Bacteroidota; class Bacteroidia; order Bacteroidales; family UBA4417; genus UBA4417. Next base: position 51,609 of record JBAZWY010000010.1, on the reverse strand, counting down.
AGCAACGATTTAACACCTACGGGATATAAATCGCTGGTTGCTTTAAATCCATTGGTTGAACCCGCATTTACAGAACCTGAACCGGTAATAAAAGTAAGCCCTCCGGCGGGACGAACCGGTATATCAATCTGTTGCGTAAACTTCTGTCCCAGTGCATTTACCGTAGCAGTTATGGTTGCAACACCAATGCCCTTATCCGCATTTATACTGAATAAAGCAACTTCTTCGGCACTAGCCTTCAGACTTGATGCAGATGAGTTTTTACCTGCCACGCTTGCTGGGCCGGTTGTACTTAACTGAACCGTTGCATTACCGCCTTTTTCGGTAGTATTAGTGATAGAAACAGCAACATAGCAGTTATCTTCCGGGCTCAGGAATCGTGGCAACGACATGCTGATAATCACAGGATCAGCCACTTTCATGGTTTTTTCGGCCGAGCCAAACTGCCTGCCTTTATAGGCGACTGCCATTGCCCTGAGAGCTCCTGAAAATTGTGGAATATCAATTGTAAAGCTGCATTCGCCTGATGAATTTGCTTTGCGGATGCCACTCCATTTTGAAATCAGTTTCACCCTGTCGCCGGTTAAGGGATTAATCCGGCGTGAAAGATCGAAAGCTTCGCCACCGGCAGGACTGGAGGAGTGCCTGAGTTCAGGATACAAGAGAGCATAAACATCGTAGGAATTCACACCCAATGCCCTCTTTTGATAAAACCAGTTGAAAGGATCAGGTGTTTTGTAATCGGTAATTTGAAGAATCCCTTCATCCACAACGGCAATGGTAACCTCAGCATCAGGAGCCGTTTTAATAGTAAATGTTTGTTTTATTCCTGATCTGGATTTTTCGGGAGCAGTGATTGCCACATTCAGTTTTGCGGAAGCATCATCCACTTTAAGTGAAACAATGCCATGAGCAACTGTGAGAGGAATCGACATATCCCCTGATTTGCGGAATGCTGTGGCATCAATATAAATATTTGGGAGATGATCTTTAGTAACAGCCAGTTCCATGCTGGCCGATTTATTCACCAGGTTCAGAAATTTGTAGCTCAATACATTGTCCTGCTCAATGGCAACCAGCAATTGCCCATCAAAAGGCGCTTTAAATAACAATTTGGCATTGTCGCCCGGATTATAATTGCTTTTATCAGGAGTGATGGTAACTTCGCCTTCACGGCTTACTTCAAAAGATGAAAAATCAGTATCACCCCATCCGTAAGCATAGAAAGTCCGTGAAACATAATTTTCGCTTTCCGGAGCCATAATCCGGACTTCATATTCACCTGATTCAACCGGCACGAAAGGCAATACTGTTCCTGAGCCTTTGATATTCATTTCGCGGGTAAAAACGACTTTCTCCTTTTTCTGAGAAACATAATTGTACCTGCCGTACTGATTTTCAATTACCGTTTCATATTTATAATTGAGAATAACAATTTTAGCCTGAGCTCCGGGCAAGACTTTTCCAGTGCGGTCAACGGCTGCAAACTGAAGATTTATAGCTTTCCGGGTGGAGAGCCAACTATCGAAATACCTGATCCCAAAATAAACCTGCTGGGTTGGAATTTCAACCACATTCAAACGATTCACAGGCCTTCCGGTTTCATCAAATACAGTGGTGAAAATTTTACCTTCGAGCAAACCGATATCTTTGTATGACGCTGATTGTAAAACGATTGAAGCTTTGCCTTCGCCATCCGTATTTCCCTGTTGAAGAATGGAGGCCAGCACCGGCATATTTTTCGATACCAGATTAAATGAATATTCCGGTAACGATTTTGAAATGAGTTGTTTGCGTTTTAATCGTAATTCCGTCTCAAAACGGCGGCCTATGGCTGGTGTGCCATATAAGTTTTCAGCAATAAGGTCAAGGTTTATGGATTCGGCAGGCAAATAAACTGCCTTATTGGTTTTGGTGGTCACTTTTATACGATCGGGGACAAACTCTTCCACAGAAATCCTTCGTGAAGCCAATAAAACATCATTTGCAGCATAAACTTCAATCACATAGGTTCCTGTCATAGCCTGGCGCGGAATAAAGAATTGTGTTTCGGCAGCTCCTGAAGCATTGAGCTGGAAACGCTGATTCATGTATTCACGGCCATTTGGCGCAAGAAGTTTGATTTTTATTGGGATATCTCTCACCACCTCCCAACGTGGAGTGCGCACAATAGTGTTGATATGGGCAGTATCGCCGGGACGGTACAAATCGCGGTCGCCATAAATAAATACATCGTAATTAACATTATCAGTGCGTTTTCCACCCACATCAAAGCGTGAAGTTTCAACACGCGTTTTATTGAAGAGCACAAAATTGAAATCGTTCTCGTACCGCACCGAAACCATGCTCAGCCTGAAACCTTCAGCAAGCTGTTTCACATTTTTAAAAATCGCTACACCATTATTATCAGTGACCGTGGAATAGACTTTCTGGTTGTTGGAACTGATAAAATCCAGCTTTGCTCCTTTTACAGGCGTAGCATCACGAAGCGAATTAACAAAAACCATCACGTCGGAGGAGCCTTCCTTGACAATAAGCCCCAGGTCGGAAAGTGACAACAACTGCGCATCCTGAATGTACTTACGATCCGTGGCTTCGACTTTCACAAGATATAATCCTTTGTAGGAATCGTTAAAATTAAGTTCGTTCAGATCGAGATTAAGCAATGAAACATTTCCGCTTTTCTGTAACGAACGGGTTTGTATTTCTTTGGTCATCACCGGATTCCCATAATCTTCGTCGAACGGCCAAGTGCTGTAATCATGGTATTCGTCACCCTCAGAATCATATTCCCAGCTTTTGCCCTGTCGCATATATTGCTGGATGTTATTTTCAAATATTTTAAACACCGACACTTTCACCTTTTGCACATTTACAATGTTCACTCCCAGGTTTCGTTCCCCTTTTGTCGAAAGATAGATGGCATTATGTTCGGTAAATGAAATATCAGGCATAGGATCGCCGAAAGAAACAACCGTGGTAAAGCCATCTTCTAACTCCCGACCGAAAAGGCTTTTAACTCCTTTCCTGATATTCAATGTATATGCTTGCGAACCCAGGAATTCCCCTTTAATCCGGAATCCATTGCTTAACAATTCGGTTTCAAGGCTCATAACCGGATCGGTGGATAAATAACTTTTCAGGCCATCAGCAATAACAGGCTGCGAGGTGAATACATCAATATATCCTTTGCCGTTATCAAACCCTGATTCGGTGCCGGTTATAGTCAATTTATCTTTTGAAGGAATAAGAAATGTGCTTTTGACAGGATTCTCAGTTACTGTATTTCCACCTGTGCATACAAGCCCTTTATCAACGATAATGCTTCCTTTAACTTCATTATCAGGCGACTGTGAATCATAGGCGAAAGCCACTTCAATAGTCTCAGCGTCATTTTGAGTAATAATACGGAATGGCATTTCTTTCCCTTCGACCTGCAATTTTAATAAAGGTTTCAGCTTTACTGGCGAAACCGGGTTATTAAAATTTAGCTGGCAGCGTACTTCCACCTGGTTAGTCAACTCTTCGCTCAGCGACCAGAAAGTATTGATGCTACTAATATCCAAATAAGGTGTATGAAATAAAATCGGGTCATCATCAATACTGAATTTATCCTTACTGAATTTTATGAGAGCTTCATTCAGTTTGGCTTTATAGTTAGAAGCCGGCAACAATGCACCAAGTGGCGAGAAAGTGAGTTCCGATTTGCCGGTCCACATAAATTTCCCCGGAATCTTTGGCTCAAAACTTATATACTGCGTTGTATCCCATTTATTAAGCAGTCCGCTATCGGGCAGCAATTCCTTATTGAAAGTAAATACAAGGTTCTGCGTACGCAAAACCTCATCCTCAAAATTGGTTTTCTTAACTTTCACCGTGTTGAAATTACTACATGATGATAACACAACGCCCAGCAGTGCGATAAAGAACAGGTTTTTAAACATAATCCGGGAAGATTAAATGGTACAATTAACTGATTAATAGAAATGTAAAGAAATGGCAATGATTAAATTATGGAATTCAAATAATAACTCTAAAATTAAGAAATAAATACAGTGAAAGTAAGAGGAGTTTAAAAAATTAAAACCGGAAAGTTAAAAGTTAAAAGTTATGAGTTATAAGTGAAAAGTTATAAGTGAAAAGTTGTAAGTGATAAGTGAAAAGTTTAAAAAATCATAGAGGCATGAAATGGAGTTCTAAAGACTAATATAAGAGTTCTGAAGACTGATAAATAAAGGAGTTCTAAAGACTAATGAAGGAGTTCTGGATGCGCTGTAAATAATAACATAGAGGCTGGCGAGAGATTTTTACGAGGTTTCGCTGGGTGGCTATGTAACAGAGACGGGAACATTTTTTATTAATGAGGGATTGATGACGGAGGTGAGAGTGAGGTTGAGAAAGAGTGTGTAGTGCCCTTCGACTCCACTTTATCAATAATCTCCCTGAAAAATAGACATTTATAAATATTTTTCATCCGCACCACTACCCGTAACTAAAAAAACAAGTTATGATTCTTGAAATATAGCTTGTATTTTTACGGGCGAAATATTTCCCGATTCACTCTAAGTATTTATTGATGCATAATCAATCAAAAGCCTACAGCCTTGCCCTTATTTCAATCGCATTCTGGTCAACTATGGGTACGGCCTTCAAACTTACTCTCAATTACTTAAACCCGGGTATGTTGCTTTTAATTGCAACTTTCACGGCTTTTATTTTTCTGGGAACAGTGCTTCTGATCAAGGGGAAACTAAATATCCTGAAAAAACTAACTAAAAAACAAGCGCTCAACTCCGCGCTGATGGGCCTTTTTAATCCTTTTCTGTACTACCTGGTCTTATTTGAAGCCTATAACCGAATCCCAGCACAGGAAGGGGTTGCACTAAATTACATCTGGCCAGTGATACTGGTTATTTTCTCAATAATATTCTTAAAACAACATATCACTTTGCTCAGCATACTGGCGATAATAATAAGCTTTTCTGGAACTGTTGTGATAGCCATGCATGGTAATTTTACAGAACTTAAATTTTCAAATACAACCGGTGTAATTCTTGCCATTGGAAGTGCATTTTTCTGGGCCTCATTCTGGATTATTAATATGAAAGATCCACGCGAAGCCATCGTTAAGATGTTCGTGAATTTTGCATTCGGAGCTGTGTACATATTGAGTTGGAATATTTATAAGCAAAACATTGTTTTACCTCCTATCCAGGGATTAGGCGGTGCAATTTATATAGGTGTATTCGAGATGGGACTTACTTTCGTACTATGGCTCACAGCTCTTAAATTATCAACACATACGGCCAGGGTTTCCAACCTGGTTTTTATTTCACCTTTTATTTCACTGATATTGGTTTCGATTATTGTTGGAGAAAAAATTCTTCTTTCAACCGTTGCAGGACTTGCTATCATTGTTTCGGGCATAGTTATACAGCAATATAGCCAGTGGCGGGAGAAGAGAATAGTGAATAGTGAATAGAAAATGGAAAATAGTTCAATAGGTCAAGGGTTCAAAAACCGGGCACTGAGCGAAGCCGAAGTGCAAGGGTTCAAAAACCGGGCACTGAGCGAAGCCGAAGTGCAAGAGTTCAAAAACCGGGCACTGAGCGAAGCCGAAGTGCAAGGGTTCAAAAACCGGGCACTGAGCGAAGCCGAAGTGCAAGAGTTCAAAAACCGGGCACTGAGCGAAGCCGAAGTGCAAGAGTTCAAAAACCGGGCACTGAGCGAAGCCGAAGTGCAAGAGTTCAAAAACCGGGCACTGAGCGAAGCCTAAGTGCAAGGGTTCAAGGTTAAAATACAACCCCTGCCCGTGAACATTAAGTCCCCACGGCTTGCCTGGTGCAAACAGGGGTTTGGGGTAATGTCATTTAGTTAAGCATTAACTGATTTAAGAACAAGGATTAACGATTTAAGATTTTAGATGTACATCATTGATTTAGCGAAACTTCGAAAATCAAAAATCGATGTTCCTTGTTCGATATTCAAAAGAAATATCCTTAACTAAATGACATTGGGATTTGGGGTAACTCATAAACTAAAATTTCAACATCCTACATCCCACATCCGACATCCCACATCCTACATCCGACATCCCACATCCGACATCCGACATCCGACATCCGACATCTCACATCCGAAATCCGAAATTTCCTACCTTTGCACCATGACTCTCAAAAAGCGCATTGCATTCCATACTTTAGGATGTAAACTTAATTTTTCCGAAACCAGTACCATTTCGAGGCAATTCGGGATAGATGATTTTGAAGTTGTTGATTTTGGCGAACAGGCTGATTTTTATGTAGTTCACACCTGCTCGGTAACTGCCGTCGCAGAAAAAAAATGTAAAACAGCAGTAAAACAGGCTCATAAACGCAATCCTGAAGCCCGGGTGGCTGTAATAGGGTGCGCAGTTCAAGCCAACCCCGGGATGTTCAGCACTATGGAAGGGGTCAATTGGGTGTTCGGAAACCAGGATAAATTCAGGTTGGGAGAAGTGATAAAAAGCCAGAGCAATGAAATTCAGGATTATGGACATCACGAATCGTTTGTATCAGAAATAAACAAAACCAAAGAATTTATTCCTTCCTATTCCATCGGTGATCGTACGCGCTCTTTTTTCAAGGTGCAGGATGGATGTGATTATTTCTGCACCTATTGCAGCATTCCCTTCATGCGCGGGCGTAGCCGCAGCGAAAGCGTTGAAAACACTATGAAGGTTGCCCTCGAAATTGCAGCTACCGAAATTAAAGAAATCATTTTAACAGGCGTAAATATTGGCGATTTTGGCCGGCAGAATGATGAATCATTTTTAGATTTGTTAAGCCAACTTGCTAACATTGAAGGAATTGACCGCATACGGATATCATCCATTGAACCTGAATTACTCAACGACAAAATCATAGAACTGGTATCAACATCTAAAAGGTTACTGCCACATTTCCATATTCCTCTGCAAAGTGGCAGCGACAAAATTTTAATGCTTATGAAACGCAAATACCTGCGGGAAGTGTTTGCAGGCAGGGTGAAACGTATCAAGGAACTTATGCCGCACGCATGCATTGCAGCCGATGTAATTGTTGGATTCCCGGGCGAAACAAATGAGGATTTTGACGACACGTATCGTTTCATTAACAGCCTGGATATAAGTTATCTGCATGTGTTCAGTTATTCCGAACGGCCTGGTACAAAAGCCCTGCAAATGGAATGCAAAGTGGACGAACGCGAAAAACGTCGTCGCAGTCAGCTTTTACATGAGCTTTCAGAATCAAAAAAGAAACACTTCTACTCTCAGCAAACTGGCAAAACCTCTGAAGTTTTATGGGAATCGGATAATATTAACGGATTTATGCACGGCTTTACCGAAAACTATATTAAAGTCCGCACGCCTTTTAATGCCTCACTTATCAATCAAATTACCAATGCGAAAATAGTTAGCGTTAACGATGATGATACATGCAGCATAACGTTCTAGATGAACGTCATCAAGTGGTTGGTATCTTGCATTACTCAACTCAATAAATCATCCAAAACAGCAAAAATAAACTTTGTGATAATTGTGCATATATTTGTCCCTGCTTATTCTCGTTTACTATCTTCACAGATACGAGGCATAGCCACCCTACCCTTCAAACCCTTCAAACCCTTTAAACGCTTTAAACCTTTCAACCAAGGAACCCGGAATTCAATACAATTCATGCTCCCGACTTCTGACTCCCGGGTCCTGTTTAATGTTGTATTATTAATTTTGCAAATCAGACAATGCCTGAATCTTTCAGAAACATATTAATTCATTCTTTACATGACAAAATCAACTTTAGTAATTGGTGCAAGCCTCAGGGAAAGCAGATATTCTAATATCTGTGTAAAAACGCTGGTATCAGGCCAGTTTCCGGTTACTGCAATCGGGCTTCGAGAAGGGTCGATTGATAAAATTTCTGTCCAGACAGGATTTCCTGAGCTTAATGATATTCACACGGTTACCTTGTATCTTGGTCCTGAAAACCAAAAACCCTTCTATCATTACATTCTCAATTTGAAACCTGAACGGGTAGTTTTTAATCCCGGAACTGAAAACATGGAATTTGAAGACCTACTTTCTGATGCAGGTATCGATGTAATAGAGGATTGTACGATTATGATGATTCAGGGAGGCCGGTTTTAATACAGGCAACTACACGAAAAAGAGTATGTCCGCGTTATGTTATCTGAATTGCAATTAATTGCCTAATTTAGTGCCCTGAAAAGCATTTTAGAAGAATACTATCTTTGATCCAACTGAAAGCATGCGCAAATTCCTGACACTTATTTCAATCGTTATATTGTTTTTAGCGTTTTCACCTGAGCAGTTAAAAGCCCAGGTGATTACCGAAATTGACAGCATCACGATGTGCTACAATACAAACAAATCCATACCGGTTGTAGTGCACAATATGAATGATGTCGATACCATGAGGCTGGTACTTTCCTTCGATCATTCTGTAATTGATTTTGTTGAATACTTTGGTAAAAATCCAGCGCTTTCGGGCGGAATTTTCGGGATTGAAAACGAGATTGACTCTTTAGTTATCACATGGACCAGTACCAACAGCGCCACTATTGCAGATGACACACTCTTTTGGCTGAGATTCAAAGGGCTTACAGGTTCAACTGCTCTACAGTGGAACACGGTCAGCAGTTTTTATCATACATCCACCGGGAATATTCCCACAGTTTTCATTGATGGAAAAGCGGTAGTCGATCCGAAAATAAATGTCATTCTTACTGAACTCAGTCCTACCTGTACCCGAACCTGTGAAGCCAATTACCAGGCAGATGCTTCAGGCGGAACAGCACCCTATCAATACTTGTGGAACGGGAAAGTTTCGCAATACGATTTTATTCAAAAATATTTGTGCTCCGGAACTAATAATAATCAGATATCCGTACTAGATTCCTGGGGTTGCAGACTCGACAGTACATTCTCTGTTAATGGATTACCAGGGGCCAATGTAAAACTTATTATTGAAGGGAATGAGGATACCACGATTTATCTTCAGAACCCGGTACTTACTTTTTCTTTTCAGGAAGTCTCCCCTACGCATGTAATTGAACCACCTTTATGGGAATTCGGGGATGGCGATACTGCCGTATCGTTCAACCCAACGCATGTTTATTCAAGAGCCAACCTGGTTACCGGTCAAAATCCCTTCTATACCCTTACGCTCCATATCTATAATGAAAACGGGTGTGATTCTACCATTGAAGTTATAATTCCTATCCGATCAGCCAAATTAAAAATACCTGGGGTTATTACACCGAACGGCGATTCCTTTAACCAGAAATTTTTAATTCTGAACGAAAACAAAATTGGATCCGGTGAAGATATTAAGATCACCAATGAGTTTCAGCGTATGGAATTAGTTATTTTCGACCGCTGGGGCCGGAAACTCTATGATGATTCAAATTACAAAAGCGACTGGGAAGCTAAAGGTGTGCCCGATGGTTCGTATTATTATCTTTTAAAGACTGTTGGTTTTTATGCTACCGAAACGTACAAGGGATCCATCACCATTTTGGGAAGCGGGATTACCCAATAATCGTTGCAAGATTGAAGAAATATAAACACCTTAAATTTTTTCAGCCAGAAAAAAGGGGATTCCTCTTAACTTTAATATACAACAAACTTAAATTTTAACTTATGGATCCGAAAATGACATCCACTACCTTTGAGGTTCATGGATATTCAATTACCCAGAATCTTGGTGTTGTACGTGGAATTATCGTCCGTTCACGCTCAATATTTGGAACTATTGGCGCCGGTTTGCAGACCCTCGTGGGCGGAAACATTACACTACTTACCGAGCTTTGCGAAAAAACCCGCCTAGATGCATACTCGGAAATGATGGCTCATGCTGATCTTCTTGGAGCAAATGCAGTAGTAGGCATACGTTACGAGTCAGCAGAGGTGATGAGCAATGTAACCGAAGTAATATGTTACGGAACAGCTTTAAAAGTTGAACCAAAAGTTGTGTGAAAATATTGGTAATCAGGCAAAATATTATTTGAGATCTTCACCTGGGATAGACGATACTGTCTGATTTCCTGAAGAATCTGAAGTGGAATTATTTTAAAATATCACTTTCCACATCCTACAGTTCACATCCAAAATTCAAAATTCAACCTTAAATCAATTTAGGCTATAATTCCTCTCGCTGCTAAGTTTTCCATTCTCATCCCAAATGCGCCAGGTACCTGTTTTTTCACCATTTGAATAATACAATTCATAACAAAGCGTCCCTTTTTTGTCCCAGATGCGACAGATGCCATCCCTTTTTATTATGGCTGTAATTGGCCTCAGCAATTTTAATTCTGGTTTCATCAAAGGTAGTCCACAGACCATGCTTTTGTCCTTCGAGGTAAGAGCGTTGTTCCTGAAGTTTGCCATTCTCAAAGTATATTTCAGTAATTCCATCTTCGAGGCCATTGCTGATATTTCGAACCATTTTAACAGTTTTATCAGGCCAGTATTCAGTATATGTGCCTGTGTACAACATACCGTTTTTATAATAAAAACCTTCGCTGTATTCGAGAGCCTGGTTGTAAACACTGCTTATGGTCAACGGCAGTATAGACAACAATAGTAATTTCTTCATAATAGTGGGTTTATTCTTATTCATACTAACAACATTTGAGCCTTTGGGGCGTGTAGGAGGAATTTACTTGTTAAAATTGGCAACTTCACCCAATGAAATTAAACTCCCGGGATTATACTCAAGCGTTGACTGTTCGCGGTTTATCGTAGCCCCTTCGAGGTTCGTATATTTAAATCTTTTTTTTCTGTCCTATTTCAGTTCCTTTTGCGACGGAGCCAAACAAAAAAGGGCAGATACAAAGTATTATTTTGAATTATAAACAGTCTTTCCACACCAATATTAAATGAAAATGTATTTCCCTGCTGAAGTTATCCATAGTTTTGATTACACAAACAATAATTTTCTATTAACAAATCGTTAATTATGAGATAATTAACATTCATATGCAGATATTTGTGAAAAATTTCCAAACATGAAAATCACAACCGGTCAGTTTAATGATTCCTATTTCCCTATAATGGATGGTGTGGGAATGACAGCGCATAATTATGCACGCTGGCTCAATGAAAAGTATGGGAAAAGCATGGTCGTTGCTCCTAAAGCAATTGATTATGAGGACCATATGCCATACAAAGTATTTAGGTTCAAGTCGGTGTTGCTTCCGGGAATGAATCCTTACCGGTTAGGACTTCCGCTGATTGATGTTAGATTTAAAAAGAAGATTAAAAAAGTGGGGTTCGACCTGGTTCATGCACATTGTCCGTTTATAAGCGGACAATTAGCGTTAAATATTTCTAAAAAACAGGATATTCCGTTGGTAACGACTTTTCACACGAAATACCGTGATGATTTCAAAAAAGTGGTTAACAATGACCTGATTATTAATTTCCTGGTGAATTTTACGCTTGACTTCTATAACTCTGCCGACCTTGTATTTGTACCAAACAAAGCAACCGGATTAACATTGCTGGAATATGGATTCAAAGGCACATATGAAATTATGCCGAATGGCTCTGATATGGTTGTACCTGAAAAGATGAAACTTATGGGTTATCGCAAAAAAGGCTTAAATATGATCCAAGCCGGTGGCGACGAGTTTGTTATGCTTTTTGTAGGCCAGCACCGATGGGAGAAAAACGTCAGGATGATTATCGATTCGCTGAAGAAGCTGAAAGAAAAGGGGAAATTGTTTAAGATGGTGTTTGTAGGCGAAGGCTATGCCGCAAATGATATGAAAAAGCTTGTTGTGAAATATAATTTACAGGATAATGTGGTTTTCCTGGGTGTAATGACCAATCGCAATGAACTTCAGCGTGTGTATGCGGCTTCCGATTTATTTGTATTTCCTTCAGTTTACGACAACTCACCGCTTGTTATGCAGGAGGCCGCTGCCTTTGATATCCCATCAATAGTGGTTAAAAACAGTTCCTCTGCTGAGAATATTCTGGACGGAGTAAATGGATTCCTTGTTGAGAATAATTCAGCCGACCTAACAAAAAAGATTATGGAATTGATGCAGGATCAGCATGCCATAAAGCAAGCAGGTAAAGGAGCCCGCAAATCAATTTATCATCCCTGGGAATCGATAATTGATGATGTTTATATTAGATATACTGAGCTTATTAAAGATCACAAAAAAACAAATCCGGGAAATAGATACCATCCTAAATAGAATGAACAGGTTTTATATCCAAAAGATAAGGTCAATATTAACAGCATGTTACGCTATTAAAAATTTCATTTTAAATAATTATTATAATTTCTATTCAGTTGAAAGCCATGTAGAATATTGTCGAATTTTGCATTATAAATATTCATATTTATGAAAGCAAACCAAGTAAACACGAAAGTAAAATTGATTGAGACGTCAGGCAACGAGCTCCCTGATGTACAGTTACTATACGAATATCCCGAACCAGAAAACCGCATAGCTTCCGGTGGTTCGTCACAAGTATTGGGCGATTTCTTTGAGTTCACCGATTACCTTACACCTTGCAGCAAGATAATTATGAAGTATAGGCAATCAAGACAATCTGTTTCGGAAGATTTTTATTCAGGATTACTGAGTTTTTAATATTTCAGAAAAGCAAGAATCTATGAACCAACTTACTTGATTCCTAATCAGCTAAATGCATTAATTTTGTTCAAAAACCTGAATAAAATTCAGATCCTGGGCATAGGCCTGATCCTTTTATCATATATTTTCTGGGGGCTAATTTTTCTAATCCCATTTTTAAAATTAGGATTAAAAACATCCTCAATCGCTATTACTATCCTCTTTATAGGTTCAAATATATTCTGGTTAGGCATATTCCTTGCCGGGAAAGAGCTGATGCTAAAGTTAAAAATCTTGCAGAAGATTAAAAACAGGCTCACTAAAAACAGCTCTACTGATACCATAAAGACATCAGGAGATTAATCCACTTCATTTAAGAATAACCGTTGGCCAATGCTGTGACAAGGTCTCCTCAGAAACAGACGAAATACTTTCGCTGAATGGAGCTACATTTCTAAAATTAAAGAATAACTTGCAAAACAGTAATTAATAACCAATATCAAATGAAGAAGACAAAGTTCATGGAATTCATTTTACCAAACCTGTACAACCAGGTCAGATCTTGAAATTTGCATCAAAGGTCTTGTTTATATCAGAAGAAGCCGTTTAGTATCCTATATCCAATAAGCTAATGATGATTGTTTTGTATTTTTAATAGGACGCTGCTATATCCAATGAAATAACAACGTCCTCTAATATCCTATCAGCAACTCATTTCACCGGCATTTTTCTTTGCCGATAAAAGGTTGTATGCACCTTTAAGTACAACTTTAGCCGTATTAGTGTCGAAACCTTCAGGCAAAACAATTTCAGTAAAACCACCATCGGTAACGCCTTTGTGAACTTCAATCATACGATATTCTGTAAATGCCTTGCCACCTTCTTCCTTGTTTTTATCGAAAACAAAAATATAGTCTTTGTCGTCGAAGCTAACAACAGCTTCGGAAGGCAATGATGTAACCAGACCGGACGTTGCTTCTATTACAGCATTTACATACATGCCCGGGAGCATGTTTTTGCATTTGCTCATAACCGAAGCATACACGTTGTATGTTTTATCAGCATTCACAGATTTGCCTGTCTGGTAAATGGCCGCATCGTGTTGCTCGGTTTCGTTGTTGATAAAGAAACGGATTTTCTGACCAATTGAGACTTTATCAGCATCTTTCTCAAACAAAGTGAGTGCAAGGAAGAGGTTATCATTATTCACAATTTCGAACAGAACATCCGACGGGGAAACAAACTTGCCCATATTTACATTTACCGTTTTCACAAATCCGCTTATTGGCGATACCACTGCTATTGAACGCGAAATGTTATCATCGTTAAGATTAGCAGGATTAATGCCGATTAATGCAAGTTTTTGTTCTAATGCTTTTACCTGCGTTTTGAAGCTTTTATAATCAGTGGTTACCTGCTGTAGATTTTTTTGTGAATATACATCGTCCCTGTAAAGTTCGGTGTGGCGTTTAAATTCGGCTTCGGCATATTCGAGCTTGTTTTTGGTTTCCAGGTAATTTTGCTGAATATCAATAAAATCCTGGTTTTCGAGGATGGCTAATGTTTGACCTTTTCTGACAGCGTTGCCTGGCATAAGTGAAGCACTTTTAACGAAACCACCCAGGGGAGCAGAAACTGTTGCAAGGTTCTGTGGTGCCACAGCCAGAACTCCGCTTACCTTTAATGTACCACTGAGAGAGCGCAATTCAATGGCCCCGGTTTCGATATTGGCAAGCTTTATCTGGTCGGCACGTAATTCGACAATATCTTCGGGAATTACTTCAGCCTTTTTGATTTCTGTACTTGTAGCTTCGCCTCTGCTGCACGATACTAAAGTAATAATGGAGGCAAAGAAAAATAGCTTAGCGATGTGATTATATTTTGACATGCGGTTCATGATTAGAAAGTTTTACCTGTTATAAATTCAATGTTTATTATGGTTTGATTGTAATTATTGAGCGCATCCAGATAATTCTGTTTGATGCTCAATGCCCTGCTGAGGCTTACTATATAATCGAGGTAATCCAATGCACCCGCTTTGTAACTGAGTGTTGTTTGCTGGATTATTATTTCGGCTTCGGGTACTGCCTGTTGCTCATAATAATCAACGCTCCCCAAATATTTGCCATACTCGGCAAGCGTCGCACTGTAATTGCCTGAAAGCGATTTGGCGTAATATTCGGCATTGGTGCGGGCAATATTTTCGTTGATTGCTGCAGCTTTGGCTTTAGCTGTATATGGTGCAAACCATAGAGGTATTGCAATACCTGCCTGTATTCCATTCAGGCGATCGCCCGGCCCAAATGTTCGGGGCATTCCGTTTACGTCCTGTGTGCCAATCATGGTTTGGCTAAAAAAACCTAGATTTAAATCGGGCATTATACGGCTGCTTTCCAGTTTCTTTTCAGCCTGTGAAACTTCCACCTGTTGCTGTGCATAAGCTAAAGAAGGGTTTTGTGCAACCGACATACTGTCGGGAACAGGAATATAAACCATCCGCTTTAAAACTGTATCGGCAGGATAAAAGTTCATCGTTGTGTTTAAAAGCGTTTGCAGCTTGCGAATGAAAATACCAATATCTGCGGTAATCTGTCGTAATTGGTTTTTTACCTCCATGCTTTGCGAGCGGGCGGTGATCATTTCGAGCCTGTTGGTTTCGCCAGTTTTGGCCCTAAGTTCAGCGGCCCTGAGAAAGCCGGTATAGAGGCTATCCTGAACGGCAAACAGCTTTTGTTTTGAATACAGGTATGCCAATTGCCAATAAACCTGCTTTACCTGCGTGGCAATTTCGAGTTGTGAACCTTTTACCTCCCATTCGCTGCTTCTGATGTTGGCTTTTGCCAGTTTGTTCTGGTTGATATAAACGGTAGGAAAAGCAAACGACTGTGATACAGTAAAACTATTGTCTTTAGTGTATGAATTAATTTGCCCATATTCACCATCTATTGCCATTTTAGGAAGATCCCAGGATGCGCCTTTTAATGCTTTCTGCACATCAACCGAATAAACAGACGAACGGACAGCCAAGTTGCTATCCAGTGCAATTTGAATGGCTTGTTTCAGGTTGATACTTTGAGCTTGCTGTGCCTTAGCAGTATGTAAAAATGATGAACCGATAATGAACAACACTATTAAAGACAATGATTTATCGAATTTTCGTTTAATTGAGAGCTTGAAACTACCCGATGAAAAGATAGTATATAATACCGGAAGTATAACTAAAGTGAGGAACGTTGCTGTTATGAGCCCCCCTATAACAACGGTTGCGAGTGGCTTTTGAACTTCAGCGCCGGCAGAGGTTGAAATTACCATTGGCAAAAAGCCTAATGCTGGTGCTGCGCCTGTTATAAGGATTGAACGTAAACGTGTTTTTAATCCCTTCAATACACGTTCGTGAACGTCGGTAACACCTTCTTTTTCGAGGCGGTTGAACTCAGCAATGAGCACAATTCCATTTAACACAGCCACACCGAACAAGGCTATAAAACCAATACCTGCCGAAATGGAGAAGTTCATACCTCGAAACCACAATGCAAATACACCACCAATAGTTGACAAGGGTACAGCTGAGTAGATTAAAAGGGTTTGCTTAAGTGAGTGGAATGTGAAATACAATAATACGAAAATCAAAAGCAAAGCGACAGGAACGGCAATAGCTAAACGATCTTTAGCAGCCTGAAGGTTCTGGAACTGACCACCAAAGGTTACATAATAGCCTGAAGGCAACTTTACTTTTGTGTCAATCTGTTTTGTTACATCTGAAATAGCACTTTGAACATCACGATTACGAACATTAAAACCAATGGTTATTCGGCGTTTGGTATTTTCGCGTGAAACCTGTGCCGGGCCCGATTTTATTTCTATGTTAGCAACCTGTTCGAAAGGTATTTGCCCGCCATTAGGAAGGGCAACAGACAGGTTTTTTACATCATCGAGACTTTGGCGGTAATCTTTATCCAGCCGAACTACCAAGCCGAAGCGTTTTTCTTCGTCAAAAACCACTCCTGCCTGACTTCCGGCAAAGGCGGCACGCAGCACCGTGTTTACATCCTCGACCGAAAGACCGTATTGAGCCAGGCGATCACGATTGTATTCGACCTGCACTTGTGCCAAACCTGTAACTTTCTCCACGTTAATATCCGATACGCCTTGGATGCCTTGAATTATTTTCTCAACTTCTGCCCCTTTTTCGGATAATGTATTAAGGTCGTCGCCAAATATTTTGACAGCAATATCCTGTTTGGAACCTGAAAGCAACTCGTTGAAACGCATCTGTATAGGTTGCTGAAACTCGAATTTGACTCCTGCCAATACGATCAGTTTTTCTTCCATTTTTGCAACCAGTTCTTCACGGGTTTTGGCGGTTGTCCATTCGTTTTTAGGTTTGAGGGTAATAATGTAGTCGCCAGTCTCCATTGGAGTGGGGTCGGTAGGTATTTCACCAGCCCCTATTTTACAAACGGTATGCTTTATTTCAGGGAAATTATCGAGTAATATTTTGTTGGCTTTTTCAACCATCTCAATGGTATTTGAAAGCGAACCACCTTGCAAAGTAATTACCCCTGCAGCAAGATCACCCTCCTCGAGTTGGGGAATAAATTCACCACCCAAACGGCTAAACAGGAACAAACTAATCAGGAATAATACAAGAGTAGATACAATGACCAACAATTTACGCCTTAGCGCAAAAGCAATTACGGGGTTAAAGGCTTTGTGAAACCAATCCATAAGCCTGTCGGAAAAATTGCGTTTGTGTTCAGTTTTTTTGCTAAGGAACAGAGCCGAAGCCAAAGGAACATACGTAAGAGAAAGAATGGCAGCACCCAACAATGCAAAAGCTACCACCTGGGCCATAGGCCGGAACATTTTACCCTCGATGCCAACAAGTGCCATAATAGGCAGGTACACAATGAGGATAATGACCTGGCCGAAAGTTGCAGAGCTCATCATGCGTTTGGCCGATTCAAATACATTTTCGTCCATTTGCAGCTGAGAGAGTCTTGTGATTCCGCTATGGTGGTACTTACTCATCGTTATCCGGTGCACTACACTTTCTACAATGATAATTGCACCGTCCACGATCAAGCCGAAGTCAATAGCTCCCAAGCTCATGAGGTTGCCTGATACACCAAATAAGTTCATTAATGAAATGGCAAAAAGCATAGAAAGAGGAATTACCGAGGCTACGATAAGCCCCGCCCTTAGGTTGCCCAACATCAATACAAGGATAAATATTACGATTAACGCCCCTATAATCAGATTTTCTGACACAGTACCTATTGCACGACCCACCAGGTCGGAACGGTTCAGGAACGGTTCAATGGATACTCCTTTTGGCAGCGATTTTTGAATAGATGCTATGCGGGTTTCAACATCCTTAATTACCTGGTTGGCATTTGCCCCTTTGAGCATCATTACCACTCCACCAACGGCTTCGGCGGTATCAACAACCAATGCACCATAACGGGTTGCAGATCCATATTGTACAGTAGCTATATCTCTGATAAGTATAGGGATGCCGGATGTACTAGTTTTAACAACCATTGTTTCAATATCGCCGAGAGTTTTAACCAGCCCTATACCACGGATGAAATATGCATTTGGCTTTTTATCAATATAAGCACTTCCTGTATTCTCATTGTTCTTTTCGAGAGCCACAAAAATATCGTCCAGAGTAATGTTCATGCCTCTGAGCCTTTCGGGATTTACGGCTATCTCGTATTGCTTTACAAAGCCTCCGTAACTGTTAATATCGGCTACTCCAGGTGTTCCAAGCATTTCGCGGCGAACAACCCAATCCTGGATAGTGCGCAGTTCCATCGGGTCGTATTTTTTTTCAAATCCTTTTTCAACGGAGAGTCGGTATTGAAAGATTTCGCCCAAGCCTGATGAAATTGGGGCAAGTTCAATTTTTGCAAGTCCTGCAGGAATGGCTTCCTCTGCTTCTTTCAAACGTTCGCTTAGCTGTTGCCTGGCCCAGTAAACATCAACCCCGTCCTTAAAAACAACGGTAATTACCGACAATCCCAAACGGGATATTGAGCGGAGCTCAATAATATCGGGGATATTGGCGACGGCTACTTCAACAGGTGCTGTAATAAAGCTTTCGACTTCCTGCACAGCCAAAGATGGGGCAAGTGAAATAATCTGCACCTGGTTATTTGTAATGTCGGGAATGGCATCAATAGGAAGGCGGGTAAGTGAATACATACCCCAGCCTATCAATGCGGCTACAAAGAGACCGACAATAAATTTATTTTTTATAGAGAAATGGATAATGCGTTCTATCATAAGTAATTTATTTTATATGAAAGTGAACAAAATGATATATCCTGACCCGGTTGGCAGCAGTAACGACAATACATTCAACTGTAATTAAGAACCTTCTGAATACCAGGCTAAGAGTGATTTTTTCTTTTTTCTTTATAAATTTCTTCTTTATCATTATGTTTTCCGGATTATGGAATAAACAAGAGGTAAATTTCCTGGATGAAAATAAAGAAAAGAAAGCGAATTAATTTAACACCCGCCCAAGACCCATAATGGTTATTGCAAGGGAGAATAAATTACGCTTTAACTAAAAGAAAATTAAGCTTTAGGAGGGACTTGAAAATCGAATAATACCGGGCTTTGGAGGCCTGCAGATTGATAGTAATAATTAATCTCCAACGCCATCGCCGGAACTGAAATTATATTGCTGGTGATTTCAAAGTTTGACTGGCAACAATTGCATGTACAAAAAGGAGAGCAATGATCAGAATCATCCTGATGCCGGTTATCCTGATTTTGTTTTGAGAGTTCAATTTTGTGCATTGTATTATCCTGTGGAACATCAATACAAGGTATTGTTGTGAGCCACATTACGTAAAGGGACAATATGAGTGCAAGAATCTTCATGTGTTCAATAAACCACAAAAGTAATGGAAAAGTTCATGCGACCAAATTGCAAAGTTTTATTTTCAGTTAGCACAAGTTTCTTTCACCAACATAGTAATGCTTTCGAGATTAAATTGAACAGGCAAATTGACTGAAGGTACAGGAATGTCGTTCAGGCAATAGGTGTGTGGCATTGTGTGCTAGTCTCAATTAAAAATAAGAAGCTATTCATGACCGTGCCTGTGATGAAGATCGGGAAAGTGTGGATGTTCATGTGCCAATGGATGATGTTTGTGAACATGAGAATGCCATTTGCCTGCCGGAATTGATTTATCATCATGTTCGTGGTTGTGGTGCCCATCGGCATGCTGATGGAAATGGATGTGCTCCATTTCGACATGTGTATGCAAATGTTTATGCTTCAACAAGTATGTTACGATAACCGCCAGTGCCAAAAGGATTATGGATATAACATGAGCCCAGTGAAAAGATTCATGATAAAATATGTACGATAGAATCACTCCCCATAGAGGTGCTGTCGAAAACAATATCTGCCCCCTGGTAGCACCAAGATTTTGTGCAGATGTTACATACAGCATGATGCTGAATCCGTACGAGAAAATTCCTACCAATAATGCAGGACCAACACTGTCAAACTTTATAGGTTCGCTCGCAATAAGGCAACCTATCATAAAGTTAACTGAACCAGCTACCAGACCTTTCAGAAAAGTAACTGACTGTGGTGAAGCACCATCGGTAAGGGCTGTGAGATGGTTATCCACAGCCCAGGAAATACATGCAGCTGTAATCAGTAAAGCTGAGATAATACCGCTTGAACCTTCACCAAGTGAAGTAACTATTCCTGCAATAATGGTTAAAATTACCCCTATCCAGGTATTTCTATCAAGTGTATCTTTAAAAATCAATACGCCTAAAATGGCTGTTGCTACCAGTTCCATATTTAGCCAGATGGACACCGAAGCTGCATTGGCTGTTTTCAAACCAAATAATAAAAGTACCGGACCAAGGAAACCGCCGAAGAAAATTATTCCAATTGTTTTCATTCTGCTACCAGAATGAAATAACAGTGTCAGATTGTTGTTTTTACGGAAAATATAAGGAAACATTGCAATAGCTGCTCCCAGATAAAGTAAACCTGCCAATTGAAAGGAGTTTAAACCATCTAAAAGAAGTTTGCTGAATGGTGTGGCAATACCAAAAAGGAAACCGGAAAGAAGACCTGTAATTATGGCAAACCGTTTCATGTTGGTGTACTATTCAATTTGATTATACTATTCAAACCAGAAACATAGCTTATTGTTGCTCTACAATTTTAATCTCTTCTTCCGTTAACCTATACAACTCATATACCATCCGGTCTATTTCCTTGTCGGTTTTGGTAATTTCAGATTTTAAGGCAAAGGCCTGTTTGGCTTCCTGCAAAAAGTAAGCTTCCCATTCAGCTTCTTCAGTAAGTGATAGTTTAACTTTCTTTTTTGCCAGTTCTGTTATAAACTCTGAATAGGTGAGCAAATACCAGTTTTGAAGTTTACCAGGCAGGTCTTCCAGGTTAAATTTGCGTTGGATGGTGCGCTGGAATTTTTCTGTAACAGCAATAATTTCTTTATTTAAAGTTATCATTATGTCTGACAATTCTATTAAAGGCTTCTGCTCATAATGATTACATCTTTTTATTGGTAAACGCTTAAACTCACCAATTTTAATTTTTGGGAATAGCGCATCAAATTCATTTGCCTTATTTCTGAAATAATAAGAAATTAATCTTGAGGCGAACAGAGCTTGAATATATTTAGCAGAAAATGAATTCACATAGTCGTTAGTGATTTTTGCAATAAATACACTTTGATCAATAATGAAGTTTTCGGAAATTAAACAACAATTTAGATGTGATCCTAATACTTGTCTGCAAAGAATTCTTTCTCCTTCAAAATATCTTTTTTCTCTTGGAGCTGCCAACCATTCGCCATAACTAACATAGCTCTGATTATCCCAATTGTATAAATATCTATTTACGTGTTTTCCTCTCAATTCAGGTACAAACGTTTCGTCCTTTTTATAATCAGCGTGATAAGCTTTAGTCCTAATAATCTCCTCTGATTGACCTCTATATTTATCATATGGATTAATACCTCTGGTAACATCACAAATATCTTCAAGTCTAATAGATAAACTTTCAATTTTCTTAAATATAGATTCTGATTGATTACTTATTTCAATATCAAAAATGTACTTTTCATTTTCTATTAATCTTTTTTGATTAATTACATGCTTAAAACTAAAACCGCTATTTCGAAACTCCCCTATTTTTATTTCATTATCTGCGTTATTATTACTTGCAATAAAAACGCATGTATCCACAGAAGCTTCATTAAAAACATTGTCTAAATTGGGGATTATTGCTTCAAAAGAAACATTCGATAATAAATAATAACGGCATTGACCAAACATTAGATTTTTCATCCAAGAATTTGGTGTGATAAAACTTAACTTACCAGATTCTTTAGTAATTATTACAGCCAACTCCATAAATAATACATATAGTTCGAGTTGATATTCAGCAGTTTTATAATTTGCTTTAAAGTAAGTTTTGAATTGATCATTAAATGTTTTTGATACATACGGTGGATTCCCAATCACCACATCAAAACCACCTTTATACTCAGTACGTAATGCATGTGAAACGGAGCAGGTAAAGGTTGCAATGATGGCATCAAACGGCGATGGAGTATATGGCGATGGAGCATGCTCCATCGCCAAGTTAAGTTGGTGTTTTATGCGGTTGTTTTGTACATATGCAATGGTGTTGTTAAGCTGCTCTTCTGTTACTATCTCTTTGCAGCCAAATTTTTGTGTCCAAAGATGAAATTGAGTTGTTCCCCTTGATTTCCGGGTATTGTCATCCAGCGATGGAGTTTCATCAAGCGATGGAGCATGCTCCATCGCTTGATTGTGCTCCGTCGCTGGATTGTTATTTGCATTTAGTATGGTACGCCCCATGGCAATATTGCAGGCTCGGGCGCTCATGCTTTTTATTTTCTGCATTATGGATGGCAGTTCCTCTTCCTCGCATGCCAAAACAATGTGCATATGATCGCCACAAATATTGTAAGCCATTACATTCAGTTTGTCGTCAATAACAATTTTGGCAATAGTTTCCGTTACAATAATTTCTTCCTTTTCGGATAACCACACCGGCTCACCAACCTGCACATGATTTTCGAACATCCGATGCGAATACCTCGAATTGTGCGTGGCAGTTGTAATATGCCAGGCCTTTTTTGCTTTTTCAGGAAAAACTGTGGGAAACTCATTGTGCCAGTTAAACGCCTTTTCGCCAGCCACAGCCGGGTCGTCAATCAGCGAATTGCCGCATTTGATATTGTTATTTAAATCGTTAAGCTTTCTGTTTGGCTGAGCCGTACGCAACCATAAGGAAAGTTTAGCTATCTCAACACTCTCCTCATTTAAATCAACCCCAAAGAGGTTGTTTTCGAGTATATTCTTTTCAAAATCGCTCAGCACCATAGCATCACCGAAGAGCTTGGCCTGTAATTCGTCGATATAGCGGTGTTCGTTTATCAGGAAGTCGAGCGCCTGGTTCAGGAACGCGCCTGAGCCGCAGGCCGGGTCGCAGATGGTGAGTTGCAACAGCCAGTTGCGGTATGCGGTAAGTTTATCAAATAAAGGCTGTTTGGTTTTATTGGTGCGTTTGCGGTCGGTGATATATTCTTCCTCAACCAGCTCCAATTCAGCCTTTTTCTCCATGCAAAGTTTGCCGACTGTATTATCGACAATGTATTTTGTAATGTATTTGGGAGTATAAAAAACACCGTCTTTTTTGCGCTTGCTTTTGGATTTATCAACCTGTCGGCCTTCAAGCTGTGCTTTTATTTCGTCCAGTTCGTTGAGGGAGTTTTCAAAAATATGGCCTAGGATATTTACATCCACTTCGCTCACAAAGTCATACGTGGAAAGTTTCATAGCATGCCTGTAAAGTAACTCATCCTCAATTTTCAGCGCATCCAGCAATTCATCCGCTTTAAATAAACCGCCGTTATAGGCAAATACATCGTAGCGTTTTCCTTTAAAGCCGGTATTGAGGTATTCGAAATACTTTTTAAAGCGGTCGTATAAAGGTATTTGAACATCACGATCCTGCAAATCGCGCCAATCATCGAGGATAAGCCTTACGGAATTAGGTGGTAACAATTGCCTGTCCTCAGCAAAAAAGAGAAACAGGAACCGGTCCAGCAGCTTTTGCGATTTTTTAAAGAGCGTCAAAGGATCATAATCCGCATTTAGAGCCACCAGGTTCTGATGTAGTTCCCTTTTAAACAGCGAATAATCATTGTACAGGTTTTTAGTAATTACATCTTCCTGGCTTACCGATTCATCTTTGATACGTTTTGGAAGATTTTTCTCAATATTTACGAACGCCAGGCATAGCCATAGCAGTTCAAACTCTTTTTCTGTTAATGTAAACAGGTTAAACTCAATGTGATCAATTGCATTATCGATATAGAAACGCAGTTTTTCGAAATTGGAAGTGATCACATACACGCATTCGGGCTGGTTGTTTTTATAGCTGAAAGCCTGGGTCTCGATACGGTTTAAATCTGTAGTTTCGGTTCCCTTCAGCTCAATAACAGCAATCACATGATTATTTGGCGAGGGAGCATGCTCCCTCGCCTTATGATCATGCTCCCTCACCAAAAGTATAGCGCCATCGGCTTTTTTACTGTCCTTTACATTTTTATATTCGGTAGTTAGGTTAAATCCTGGTTTAGGGTTTTTAGTATAACCCAGCACATCGACAAAAAGATCAATCAGAAACTCTCCCTGGTATTGTTCTTCCTTGCTGTTGCGGATGTTTTCCTGGATGGCAGGATCATGAAAATGGGCTGTAAACTTTGTGTAAGCAACTTTTACAGAAAGAGCATCCTGAGCTTTGATGTATTTGTTTAGAACGGAATTTTGGAAGAAGTTCATTTATATGGAATTCAGAAAATAATTTGAGAACAGTGCTGCTTTATACCTCAACAAATATAGGATACTTCTAAATTCGTTCACCTGAGTTATGCCATTTAATTTTGCACTTCGCATTTTTATAGTAACAGATAGTCAGGTGATTCCATTTTATCGCAAAGCGGGAGTCTGTTGCACTTCCATTAGTGTTGTGATGATAACAGAAATATTTTCCAAAATATTGATCCTGGCAGTATTGTATTTTGACTGTTAAAACTGGTTTTCCAAGTATTTGCAGATAAGAATTTGTCATTTTTATAGTGTCAAATTATTCTGAGTGAATAAATTATAAATTTATGATAATTTAAGTATAGCAATGCTTAATTAATAGTAATTTTGCTCCGAAATTTTCAGCTAATGAATTAGCAGTATTTATTCTCCAGCTAATAATTTAAAGCAACAATTTCAGAAAAGAAATATTAAACCAGGAGGTTATAGAATGAGTATTATTGATACTGTAACAACAGATGTGTTAATTATCGGCGGTGGACCTTCCGGCTTGGCCACAGCAATTCATTTAGCGGATACATTAAAACTTAAAGGACTGAACCACAGAATATTGCTTATCGAAAAAGGAAGTTCTATTGGCAGCCATATACTTTCGGGCGCAGTAATTAAGCCTGAAGTATTTAAAGAATTATTGCCCGATGTGGAATTTACGGAAATCCCTTTCAATGCCAAAGTATCAAAGGACAGCACGGTTTGGCTTACTGAAAATGGAAGCATTACTTTTCCTTTTCATGTTCCATACATGAATAATATTGGAAACTATACCGCTTCATTGGGTCAGCTATGCAGATACCTGGCAGTTAAGGCCCAGGAAAAAGGTGTAGAAATATATACCGGTTTTGCCGTTGATGAGATTTTGTACAAAGACGGAAAAGTTATTGGTGCAAAAACCAAAGATACCGGTTTGGATCACCACGGCAACCAATTGGAGAATTTCCAGGCAGGCACTAGCGTTGAGGCTAAAATTACCATTTTTGCCGAAGGAACAAGAGGCAGCCTGGCTAAAATGCTTATTAAAAAGTTCAGCTTAAATGAGGGTAAAAACGAACAAGTTTACTCTTTAGGCTGCAAGGAAATATGGTCGGTACCGGAAGGTAATATAGAGGCCGGACAGATTTATCATACCATGGGCTATCCGCTTAATAACGATGAATTCGGCGGTGGTTTCATTTACGGACTTAACGACAATAAAGTAGCTATCGGGCTTGTTGTCGGCCTCGATTATAAAGACCCCTCATTCGATGTTCATGATGCCATGCAGATTTGGAAAACCACTCCGTTTGTTGCGAAGATTTTAAAAGGTGGCCGATTAGTTGAATATGGTGCCAAGACGCTTCCCGAAGGAGGATATTATTCCATTCCCAGACTGTATGTCAACAATGCTCTGATAGTTGGCGACAGCGCAGGAATGTTAGCCATGCCAGCTTTGAAAGGCATACACCTGGCTATCAAATCCGGAATGTTGGCAGCTGAAACGGCAGCCAATGCATTGCAGAATAACGATACTTCAGAAAACAGCCTGCAACAATACGAAACACTTGTTAACAACAGTTGGATATACAAAGAACTGTATCCTGTACGTAATTTCAGGCAAGGGTTTGCAAAAGGTTTAATCCTTGGCGGAATGCATTTCGGAACCCAGCTTATCACCGGCGGAGCAGGTTTCTTTGGCAAGCTCAAATCTGAAGCCGACTCTAAGACTACTTTAAAACTGAGTGAACTTAAGACGAAACCATTTAAAGAGCGATTTAAAGGTAAACTGGAGTTCGACAAAGTGCTGACATTCGATAAAGTAACGGATGTTTATTATTCAGGAGTACACCACGATGAGCAACAGGTTGTACATCTGCATATTAACAACCCGGAGCAATTCAATGCTGATAATATTGAACAATACGGCGCACCTGAACAGTTTTTCTGTTCATCCGAAGTATATGAGCTTCATACCGACAAAGACGGTAAAAAAGAACTTAGAATTCATGCTGAAAATTGTATGCATTGCAGAACCTGCGACATCAAGTCACCCGGTGATGGCATTACATGGGTAGTGCCTAACGGAGGCAATGGTCCGGAATTTCAAAATATGTAACAATTTAAAGAAACTGCAACAATGGCTTTAACAATAATAAGTTTAATAAAACAAGTACCGCTCCCCAGCGAAATGCGTATGGGCGAAGATGGATTAATGGACCGCACCAAAGCAAAATCAATCATTAATATCGATTGCCAGTTTGGCCTGGAAGCCGGGTTACAACTCAAAAAACATTATCCCGACGCACGATTGATTGTTTGCTCTATGGGTCCCGGATCGTTTGAGGCTTCTCTACGAACTGCAATATCCATGGGTTATGACCAGGCTTTCCTTTTATCGGATCGTAAGCTGGGTGGCAGCGATACGTATGCAACTGGCCTTGCAATTTCGACTATGCTGAAGCATTTAGGTTTTACCAAAGATTCGAAAGATCCCTTTATTGTTTTAGCCGGAAGGCAAACCAGCGATGGCGATACAGCTCATGTTCCATCGCAGGTGGCTGAAAGCATAGGAATTCCCCAGGCTACCTTTGTTGAGAGTGTAAAATCCGATGGAAATGGCAATGTAATTGCGAAAAGGATTATCGAAGGCGGATACCAGATGATGAAATTACCTATGCCTTGCGTTATCTCATTAACTCCAACCGGGATTCCTCCCCGCAAGCCTTCACTGAGCGGAGCTATTAAAGCACGATCATCAAATATTACGACTTTTGGAATTGATGATATCGGTTTGGGAACAGAGAAAATAGGCATAAACGGTTCTCCTACCATCGTGGCAAAGGTTATCAATATAGTGAGCGAAAGGCCACCAATTACCATGTCGGAAGGACACAATGAAGCTTCGTTGGTGGATAGTTTAATCGCTAATTTCAAAAAAGGCGGCAATGTCCTGGAGAAAAAGGAGAAAGAAACTAAAAAGGATATTGAACGCCCTGATTTTCCTGATAAAGATTTCAGGGATGGATCAAGAGGAATTCTAACCTGGGCGGAAGTAACGAATGGTAAAATTTCAAGGCCATCACTTGAGTTATTAACCCCGGCCAGGAACTTAGCCAACCAGTTAGGTCATGACACCAAAATAATGACCTTGATCATTGGCAAAAATGTTAAAGCTTTAGCTCAGACCCTGATTGAACATGGTTCGGACGAAGTTATTTTTGTTGAAAATGATAAACTCAAAGAATACCTTGTTCTCCCCTTTTCATCCATTTTTGAACAAGTCATTAAGAAAAAGAAACCGGAAATCGCTCTTTTTGCCGCAACCACTTCCGGGCGTGAATTAGCTCCCCGTATTGGTATGAAAACCAATAGCGGCGTAACTGCAGACTGTACCGGGCTTGAAATCGGAGAGTACGTTGATAAAAAAGAAAAAGTGATCTATACACCCATTCTTGAATCGCGTCGTCCTACTTACGGCGAAAGCAAACTTGCCACTATACTTGGTTTTGTTTGTCCTCAGATATCAACTGCAAGGGCCGGTACATTTGAAGTTCCTGCTCGTGTTGAGGGAAGACAAGGTGTTATTACCAGTTTTGAACCGGTTTTAAAAGATAAAGACTTTGTTGTTGAAATCCTGGAAACAGTAAGAGGTGAAGGCGGATTACAAAACCTTTTTGAAGCCGACGTAGTTGTTTCAGGTGGCAGAGGTACTACAGTCGATAATTTGGGCCTGGTAAAAGCACTTGCGAAGGCATTGATAAGCCAGGGTGTTAATGCGGAATGGACATCCAGCCGCCCGGTAGTGGATGAGGGTGTTGCCGAATATGCACGCCAGGTAGGACAAACCGGCAAAACCATTCGTCCGAAAGTATATATTGCGGTTGGTATCTCTGGCGCAATTCAGCACATTGCCGGCATGAAGGAATCTGAAAAGATTATTGCCATCGATCATAATCCTAAAGCGCATATTTTCCACAATGCCGATTTTGGAATTGTAGGCGAATACCAGGATATTTTGCCTGAATTGATTGATCGTGTGGAAGCAGGATTTACATTCGGAATTGAGGCGAAAAAGAAAGGATAATCATCTGTATTTCCTGTCAGCGGCACTCATCAGAATATGAGGCTACATATTATTTTGATGTGCTGGAAACATTTTTTGACGTATGAGATTTTAAAGAAATTTGATTGTTTTTGTTAATATCGGATTGAATATTTTTTTTCTCTTACTTTTTGCTTGAACAAAAAGTAACAAAAATTCAAGGCTTTCGAAAAATATGTTGCGTTTCTATGCCGGAGGTATCTTCTCGCAATACAAGGCATGAAAGATTTTTACAAATCTAGGAATTTATCGTTGCTGTGTATTGCTACGCACATGCCATTCGCACATACCTCCGTCAAGAACCGCTAACATATTTTTCTAATGCCGATCCCTTCTAAGAAAATTTACTCTTAGGGCGACATTGAGGAATAACCTTGCCTGATGCAAGCAGGGGTTTGGCTCATGAGCACAATTTTCAGGGTGTATGGACCGGCCTAATAGAAATTTTACAACAGATGTAGCCGAAGGTAAAATGCGCAGGCATGTGTGTAGCAAAACACCAGCTTCACGTGCTGTCTAGATGATGTCCCCAATGTGTCAAGCCTTGTTTTGCGAGCATTTACCGAGGCGTACATATGTGTAAAATTTATATTAAGACTAGACTTTTTGATTCTTTTGTGTCATGACAAAAGAACAAAATCAAAATCAAAATAGAAATTTTTCTTCAGGTGGTAATATAGCCCAGCACATCAAAATAATATCCTGCCGAATATGAATATTATTGAGACTCAGGATAATTAACTATCTTTGCACTATTCCTTTCATAAGCAATATGAAGTCTTTTTTATCCGTTTGTGCAGTTTTTGTTCTTTTTCAGTCCCTGATGTTCGGGAGCCTGGTTAAGTTGGAATTGCCTGCTGTGTACCAGGATAAATGGGACGAAACACGTATCAATACGCAAGAGCCTATTGATATATTTCTTAGACCCGAACAAGGAAATAATCTTCAAAACCTTCAAAACAGGAACCATTGGTTTCCTTATCAATTCAATAATGCTTTCACCAATAAATGCGTCTCAACCTCGCCTGCGGTTGCTGAAATTCATTTCAAATCAATAAACAGGCATTCTTATTCTTCTATTCCTGTATTTATATTCACCGGCGCGTTACGGTTATAGAAAACCGCCAACTCTCAATGCTGCACTGATCGATATCGGGAGGCAGCTTCTTTTTAATTCAATTTTCCTTTCCGGGTTCTGACTATTCCAGCATGTTTCATATTTGGATAGTGTTCAGGCATTTTCACCGGAATCCACTATTTAAAACAAGAGTGTTATGAATACAAATGAAAATGAATATGACCAGAATATTGAACCCGGTAAAAAAAACTCCGGAGCAATGCCGTTTTTTCTTATAATCGGTGGCATCGTTGCCCTTCTTGTCCTGATAAAGTTGTTAATGTAACTCTGATAGGTAAATAAATTATGCCGACCTGAAATAGGTTTACAATTATTTGATGCTCAAATAAGGCAAATGAAGGTTCAACCATTTTCAATAATGCTTGAACCTTTTTTTCTGCAATCTATAGGAACTTCAGGTTACCGGAATAATCTGTTGTGAGATGGCTTTTTCACAGTTTAATTGTGGTTTTAAGTAAAAAACATGATGTAACATTATCCGAATAAACCCGTTTATTCGTCAAAGGCGTTTTTGATTTTTTAGCAGATATGGTAAGCAGGATATGCTCTACACTAACCCGGGCTGATCCGATTGGCAGAATTATTATAAATAATGGATTATAAATAGTTAAAAATGAGCTCTTTTACCTCACTTTCTTGAAAATATAGGTAATAGTACCTCTTTGTTCGTCCGGGGCATTATTATCAATAGTAAACACAGTTTTGAGCGCAGCACTCTCTGCCTGCTGCCGGAGACCGATCTCCGAAATGTCGGTTCCTTTGGCACCAGCTGCCGCGTATGTTACTTTCCCTTGCTTGTTAACCTTTATCGAAACCACAATTTTCCCTTGTTCAGGCGAGTTATAAAAAGGTTTCTGGAGACTCCGGGCTGTCCGCCCACCCAGATCAAATGAAATGCCACTGCCTG
This sequence comes from Lentimicrobiaceae bacterium, assembly GCA_041660125.1. Lineage (GTDB taxonomy): Bacteria > Bacteroidota > Bacteroidia > Bacteroidales > UBA4417 > UBA4417. The sequence continues at coordinate 20,928 of JBAZWY010000010.1, read as the reverse complement.
TTCCCCCACCCGTTCCTGATCCGATACCCGAACCTGAACCCGAGCCCGAGCCACTGCCGGTTCCAGAGCCATCACCGGTTCCTTTTCCGGTTCCTGTTCCGCCATAATTTCCGGAGCCGGTTTTACCGTCTTCTCGTCCCTGGTTCCCGGGCTTGCCGGTTGTGCCATCGTTATTGCTTTTCTTCTTGTAAAGGGCATTGGGGTTAACAACAGGTTGTTTTACCACAACTTCCTGAACCGGTGGTTGTTTAACGGCATTGTCCTTTTCCGGTTTCTTTTTTGTTTTCGCTGGTTTCGAAGGCACCGAAACTGATTCTTCATTTTCCTGGGTCAGGATATCCTCGGCAGGTGCGTTTGTTGATTTTACTGCTTGTTGCACTGGCGGAACAACCGGTTCCGGAACTTTCTTATTTTCAAAACTCGGCACACTGATATCGGCAAACTGATTGGTTCCCATCCCTTCGTTGCTGGTCCCCAGGTTGATCTCAAGGCCGTTTCCGCCGCCGCCGCCACCTTCTTCGGGCCAGGGTGGGATCGGGGTATGAAAAATGATGAAAATGAATAAAAAGATCAGCAGGCCGTGAAACAATAAAGTTCCGGCAATGCCCAAAATGTGGTTTTGTATCTGCTTATTTCTATCCGTTTGATCCATTGGGCGTCTTTGTAGCAAGTACCATTTTTACTTTTAACTTGTTACCGATTTCAAGAACATTTACCAGGTCCTGAACAGTTATTCCACTATCACACCTCAGTATCACAGTCAGGTCTTTTGATTTGCTGAGTTCTGAAGCCAATAACGGTTCGAGCATTTCGAATGTGACAGGAGCATTGTTTACATAATATTGTAATTCCTTTGTTACCGAAATAGTAACCTCCTTTTGCCGCAGTGTTTGGTTATGCTTTGAATTTGGCAAAGTAAGTTTTACAACATTCGGATTAAGCAAGGTTGACATGATCAAGAAGAACAACATCAGGAAAAACATGATGTCGTTCATAGATGATGTTGCAACCTCAGCGGTTATTTTCTTTCGTTTACGTAGGTTCATTTTGAAGGTTCCTGTAAAAGATCCATAAACTCCATTGCACTGTATTCCATCTTTTGAACCGTTTTCTCAACCATAATATTACACCAGTGATAAAGAACAAAAGCTGTGATACCTACCAGCAACCCGGCTGCGCTCGAAACCATTTTGGTGTACAATCCTGCTGAAACTGTGGTTATACTTACATCACCAGCCAGGGAAATATCATGAAAAATCTTAATTACACCTATTATAGTACCTATGAAGCCAAACATAGGGGCGATACCTGCAATAATAGCCAGGATCACGATATTTTTTTCGAGTTTATACACTTCGAATTTCCCGACTATTTCAATTGATTCTTCAATTTCTTTCAATGGACGGCCCAGGCGCTTTATGCCTTTCTCAATCATACGGGCTAAAGGGCTCTTATTGCTTTTGCAATATGCAATGGCCGAGTCGATGCGGCTACTGTAAATAAAATCGCGTATGTTGTTCATAAAGGTGGCTTCAAAATTCGAAGCCCGCCGAATACTGAACCACCGTTCAATAAAAACATAAATCGCAATGATAGATAAAATTGCAATCGGGATCATTATCGGCCCTCCTTTAACAAGCAGGTCCAACAATGAAAAAGATTCCGACACAGGACTCTGTGCCTGGGGAATACCAACCAACGCCTTTGCAGCAGTATCTGATTCGGCACCAGTAGTTTGAACGATTTGAAGCAATATTCCGTGTAACATAAATTTAAAGATTTCGGTATAAAGGTACTACTGTTAAGTTCAACTTATGATTGAATGTGCATCTACTTGTAAACAGTAATTTGTTAATAGAAACTGAAAAAAGTCAAAATTATTACTTTGATCGAAAGATGAAACAGAATAAAAGGTCCAAGTCCCAGGAACCAAATTCCAAGAAACAATATCCAAGTCACAAGAACCAAGACATGCAGAATATTCCCGCTTAAAATCTCAGGGTTTGGAATTTGAGACTTTGAATTTGGGACTTTGAACTTATAAGGTGAAGGAATTCATCCTATTTGCAATTTAATTACTTATTGGCAAACACTCAGTCGGAAACAAACCTGGCAAAATGATCCCTTTACCTGTATTTTTGCGGTGAAACAGTTATAGGTATAATACAACGTACATTTACTGGAGCACCTCCGCGTATTCCCGGACTCCAGGTTGGCATAGATTTGATAACCCGCATTACTTCATTATCCAAGTCAGATTGCAGGCCTCTAACCACTTTTACATCTCTAAAAGTTCCATCATATTGCACTACAAAGTAAATATGGATTGCACCTGTAATATTCATACTTCGTGCAATTTCAGGATAATGAAGGTTTGCCTTAATAAATTCCTGCATTGCTTTATCTCCACCAGGAAATTGTGGATTTATCTCAGCCGATCCATAAACTTCACCAATTATCCCATCGCCGTTACGCGATAGGTTTCCAGCCTCGGTTTTATCCGAATTCCCATTACGCTGTGCCGTTGAATCACTGTCTCCGCCGGATTTTGTTTCTGTTTCTTCCTGGCTTGTAGTTACAGCAACATTTACAGGAATGACTTTGGGCAAAATTAAGCCAGGATCAGATAGTCGCCCGATTGATTTCAATGTTTTTAGTCCATACGGCTGATCCGAAATATCAATGCTAGCGGAATGTCCGTTCAGTTGCGGATTTAAATAGTAATCTGTACGATGAATTTCGGAGAATTTGATGATCAGGTAAAGAATACCCAGTATAATTGATATGGATATTATCAAACCATAGGCCAGGTGAGCCTTATATTTTTTGCGGATAAGATAGGCGCCATAGGCTTTGTTCCTGCGTTCGAACAGGATATCATCCATCGATTGGTTATTCTTATTCTTCAACCTGGTTTTATACTAACAACATCAGGCACAAAACTATGTAAAAATTGAAGGTAGTGCTGAAAATTAACGCTTTTTGGCTAATCCCGACTTTAAGTTATGTTAACACTCTTGTTGCACGCGGCTTAATTATAAAGTTGAACTATCGCAAAAAGAGAAATCAAAAAGAAGCTAAAAAAATTTACTTCAATATATTTAAACACTGTTGTCCGGTAAAATAAAACAGAAAACGCTCAAATGCCTGATATGTCTGCGTGTATTATATGCGAGATAATTCCAGGCATCAATTTGTTCCTGCTTCTGTGGCTTCGTTTAAAGCATAATGGAGGCCTCCATATTTTTCTGTTTATGGGTGGAGCCATTGTAGTCCTTGTTTTAATCAAGTTGCTGATAGACCGACTGATGAACTAATGCTATTTAAACTCGAAACCCTGTCTGATGACGGGGCTTTGAGTTTTCAAATTGAATATGAAATTTTTTTATCAAATTAAGTTCCCACTGGAAGGTCTGAGAGGGAATCATTTTAATTGAGGCAAATTATTATTTTATAACTTTGCAAAAATAGAAAGTTAAGAAGTGCCAACCCAGGCCTGAAGCCAGTTTCACCGGAAAACTTAATTTTACCTAAAATATTTTATATTTTACAAACAAACAGGAATTTCAACCGTTAATGTTTCTATACCATAAACTAAAATGCCAGAAGATTATATTCCTATATTGATACAGTCGCTTGTGGTTTTCGGATTTGTAATAACCACAATGCTTTTAACCCATTTCCTGGGCCCAAAAAGACCATCAAAAGCAAAACTTGAGAATTTTGAATGTGGCGTGGAAGGCCTGGGAAACGCCCGCAGTCCTTTTTCAGTTAAGTATTTCGTGATTGCTATACTGTTTGTCCTTTTTGATGTCGAGGTAATATTTATGTATCCCTGGGCAGTCAATCTGATTGAATTAGGCAAAGCTGGCTTTATTGATATGTTATTGTTTATGGCACTCGTTCTGGCAGGTTTTATTTATATAATCCTGAAGGGCGCTTTAAAATGGGAAAAAAAATAATGCAGGATGTTAACTTTCATTCCATGTCAGAACAACAAGATTTAAAACCGAAACCCACTACAGCCGAAACTCCTGATGGAGTATCCGGACAAGGATTTTTTGCCACCTCTCTTGAAAAGGCGGTTGGCCTTGCACGTAAAAACTCCTTATGGCCATTGCCTTTTGCTACTTCCTGCTGCGGGATTGAATTTATGGCTACCATGGCATCGCATTACGACCTGGCACGCTTTGGGTCCGAACGATTAAGTTTTTCTCCCCGCCAAAGCGACTTGCTCATGGTTATGGGAACCGTGGCAAAAAAAATGGGGCCTGTTCTTCGTGAAGTGTACATCCAGATGGCTGAACCCAAATGGGTTATGGCCGTTGGTGCCTGTGCGGCCAGCGGAGGCATTTTTGATACTTACAGCGTTTTGCAGGGCATTGACCGTGTAATCCCTGTTGATGTATATGTGCCGGGTTGCCCGCCTCGTCCTGAGCAAATTATCGACGGCATCATCAAAATACAGGAACTTGCAGGTAATGAATCACTCAGGAGAAGAAACTCGAAAGAATATGAAGAATTAATGAAACAATACAACATAGAATAATTTTAAGTTAAGATAAAATCCAGATAATCCATTCTATCCAACCATTTCAAAAATTAATTCAGACTTTTAAAAGCAGTTTTGTGTACAAGATCATCCCAGAAAGAGATAAGTTAGTTGGCCGGAAACTTTCCGACCATTTCGGCGACGCTATTGAGCAGCAGGAAAATTTAGCCGATATGCTAAGCATCAGCGTTAAAAAAGAAGTTATCAAGGATTTACTGCTTTATCTCCGTGACGACAATGAGCTGCAATACAACTTTTTAACAACGCTTTGCGGTATGCATTATCCCGAAAAAGAACAACTTGGCGTAGTATATCATTTACATAGTTTTGTGAACAACCACCGCATACGTATCAAGACGTCAACGAATATCGAAAATCCATCCATACTGTCAGCAACAAGTATCTGGCCTACTGCCAACTGGATGGAACGCGAAACATTTGATTTTTACGGAATTCAATTCGAAGGTCATCCCAACCTGAAACGTATTCTGAATATGGATGATATGGTTGGATTCCCCATGCGGAAAGATTTCCCACTCGAAGATCAAACAAGGGAAGACAAAGATGATGCGATGTTTGGGAGGTGAGGGGAAAAATAGCTGATAGGTTATAGTTAATAGTATTGGGGCACGAAAGACGACTGACGAATGACGATTTACGATTTACGATTTACGAATGACGATTAACGATTTACGAATTACGATTAACGATTTACGAATTACGATTAACGATTTACGAATAACGATTTACGATTAACGATTTACGATTAACTGAACAAAAGAGAATCTACACATCATACATGGCAAAAGAACTGGATACGGATTACTGGCAAAAAGATTTTATTAAAGCGGAAGAGCCGAAAGAGTACAACACCCTGAATGTTGGACCGACTCATCCGGCTACCCACGGCGTGTTTCAGAATGTAATGCTGATGGACGGCGAGTATATTGTAGATACGGAACAAACTATTGGATACATTCACCGTGCTTTCGAAAAAATAGCCGAACGCAGGCCTTTTTATCAGATCACTCCGCTTACCGACAGGTTAAATTATTGTTCGGCACCGCTCAATAATATGGGATGGCATATGACCGTTGAGAAATTACTCGGCATACAAACCCCGAAACGTGTTGATTACCTGCGCATTATTGTGATGGAACTGGCCCGTATTGCCGACCATCTAATCTGTAACAGTGTTATTGGTGTTGATAGTGGTGCTCTTACCGGCTTTACTTACCTGTTCCAGGACAGGGAATTTATATATGAAATTTACGAAGAAATATGTGGATCGAGGCTCACGACAAATATGGGACGGATCGGAGGGTTCGAGCGAAATTTCAGCGCGAAAGCCTGGGACAAAATCAGGTATTTCCTTAAATCATACCCTGCCAAACTCAATGAATTCGAGAATCTTCTGGCAAGGAACCGTATATTTATGGACCGCACCATTAATGTAGGCGCTTTCCCTGCCGACCGCGCCCTTGCATGGGGATTTACAGGCCCAAACTTACGCGCCTGCGGCGTTGATTATGATGTGCGGGTAATGAATCCGTATTCTTCTTACGAAGATTTCGAATTTATTATACCCGTTGGACAAAACGGCGATACTTACGATCGTTTTATGGTCAGGCAGGAAGAGATGCGGCAGAGCCTGTTCATTATCGAACAGGCTGTTGCCAAACTCGATAAAATGAAAGACAAAGAAACCTATTTTGCACCCGACCCAAGATTTGTGTTGCCTCCCAAAGAAAAAGTTTATAACAACATGGAAGCGCTGATATGGCACTTTAAAATCGTGATGGGTGAAACCGATATTCCAGCCGGTGAAGTATATCATAGCATCGAAGCAGCCAATGGCGAACTTGGATTCTACCTTGTAAGCGATGGCGGCCGCACACCTTCGAGGCTGCATTTCCGCCGGCCCTGTTTTATTTCTTACCAGGCTTATCCCGAAATGGTAAAAGGGAATATGCTTTCCGATGCCATTCTTACCATGAGTTCAATGAATGTGATTGCGGGAGAGTTGGATGCTTAAGAATGTCGGATGTTTGATGTGGGATGTGGGATGTAGAATGTGGGATATTAGAAACTTGAAACCAGAAACTTGAAACCAGAAACGTTTAAATGCAACAAAAGCTTAATACAACAGAATTTAACCGCGAAACGCTAGATCTCATAAACAAGATCACAGATCGCTATCCAAAAGGCAGGCAAAAATCAGCCTTATTGCCTGTTTTGCATATTGCCCAGGCTGAAAATAACGGCTGGCTCAGTGCCGAAACCATGGACTATGTAGCATCATTACTTGATATTCAACCTATTGAAGTGTATGAGGTAGCTTCGTTTTACAGCATGTTCAACCTGCAACCTGTTGGGAACTGCGTAATTGAAGTATGCCAGACTGGTCCCTGCTGGTTAAGCGGTGCCGATAAATTACTTGCCCATTTTGAAAACAAGCTTGGGATTAAAGCTGGTGAAACTACTGCAGATGGAAAATTCACTCTGAAAACCGTTGAATGCCTTGCTGCCTGTGGTAATGCCCCTGTAATCCAGGTTGGAACCGAATATCACGAAAATCTAACCGTTCAAAAAGCGGACGAACTGCTGACCAAATGGCAGGCTGAAAATAAAATATCGCATAAAAATCCTTACTTGTAACCAATGGCCAAACAAATCCTATTAGAGAATATTGACGTTCCCGGTCTGGCCAATTTCGAGGTTTACAGGAAGCTGGGAGGATATTCCGCCGTTGAAAAAACGCTCAAGGACTTCACCCCCGACCAGGTGACTACCGAAGTTACCAAATCAGGTTTGCGCGGGCGCGGCGGTGCCGGCTTTCCTGCAGGTATGAAATGGGGATTTATAGATAAAAAAAGCAATAATCCACGGTACTTTGTCTGCAATTTCGATGAAAGCGAACCAGGAACATTTAAGGACAGGCACATTGGTCAACTCAATCCACATCAGCTTATCGAAGGAATGATTTTAGGTTCTTACGCCCTGGGTGCAAACACCTCCTATATTTACATACGGGGAGAATTGTTTTATGTGCTTCGCATTATTGAAAAAGCAATCGACGAGGCCTATAAAAATGGTTTTCTTGGCGAAAATATTCTTGGCTCCGGCTATTCACTCAACCTGTATTGTCATCCGGGAGCCGGCGCATATATTTGTGGCGAAGAAACGGCCCTGCTCGAATCGCTCGAAGGCAAACGCGGAAACCCGCGTATTAAACCACCTTTCCCGGCGGTTGTTGGATTGTACGATTGTCCGACTGTAGTTAATAATGTTGAAACCATTGCTGCTCTGCCGTGGATATTGAATAACGGGGGCGAAGCCTATGCATCCATCGGAATTGGAAACAGCAAAGGCACCAAGCTGATCTCGGCATGTGGCCACATAAAAAAACCGGGCATTTACGAGATTGAACTTGGCTTGCCGGTTGAAGAATTTATTTACAGCGATGAATATTGCGGAGGAATAAGAGATGGCCACAGATTGAAAGCTGTAGTAGCAGGCGGATCATCCGTACCTATACTTCCTGCAAACCTGATACTTAAAACTGCAACTGGCGAGCCAAGGCTTATGAGTTACGAATCACTGGCCATTGGCGGATTTGAATCAGGCACCATGCTGGGTTCCGGTGGATTTATTGTAATGGATGAAACTACCTGCATTGTTAAAAATCTGCTCACTTTTGCCAGGTTTTACCGCCATGAGTCATGCGGTCAGTGCAGCCCCTGCCGCGAAGGAACCGGCTGGATAGAAAAAATATTGCAACGTATCGAAAACGGTCACGGAACAATGAAAGACATTGACCTGCTGGTTGATATATCGAAACATATTGAAGGAAATACCATTTGCCCGCTTGGTGATGCTGCAGCATGGCCGGTTTCCAGTTCAGTACGTCATTTCCGCGAAGAATTTGAAGAACACGTAAAACTACAGAAATGTCCCTTTTAAAGGTAACCATCGATAACATTGAGGTTGAAGTCGAAGCCGGAACAACCATACTGAATGCTGCACGCAAAATTGGCGGCAGCGTGGTTCCGCCTGCCATGTGCTATTATTCGAAACTGGAAGGCAGCGGAGGGTATTGCCGGACCTGTCTTGTTAAAGTTGCGCAAGGTTCATTCAAAGATAACCGCCCTATGCCTAAACTCGTAGCCTCATGCAGAACCCCTGTTCAGGATGGAATGGTTGTGCAAAACAGAACTTCACCCGAAGTAATGGAAAACCGACGGGCTATTACCGAATTCCTATTACTAAATCATCCGCTGGATTGCCCTGTCTGCGACCAGGCAGGCGAATGCCACCTCCAGGATCTCTCGTACGAGCACGGGCTCGAAGAAACACGAACCGTTGAGGACCGCCGCACCTTTGAACCAATTGATATCGGCGACCTTATCAAACTCAATATGAACCGGTGCATATTGTGCTATCGCTGCGTTAAGGTTGCCGACCAGATAACCGACAACCGGGTGCATGGCGTATTGGGACGAGGCGATCATTCGGAAATCAGCACACTGATACTTAAAGCTGTTGATAATGATTTTTCGGGAAATATGATTGATGTTTGCCCCGTGGGAGCCCTGACAGACAAAACATTCCGGTTTAAAAGCCGCGTTTGGTTTACACGTCCTTTCGATGCACATCGCGAATGTTCGAAATGTTGTGGAAAAACTGTTTTATGGATGAAAGGCGACGAAATTCTTCGCGTAACGGGACGAAAAGACAAATATGGCGAACTGGAAGAATTTATTTGCAACGAATGCCGCTTTGAACATAAAGCAACAGCCGATTGGGTGATTGAAGGGCCAAGAAAGATTGAACGACATTCGGTAATTTCGCAAAATCATTATGAAAAACTTACCATACCCGATAATGGTGAGGAAGACAAATAAATATCAGAAATGGTAAACCTTTTTAACTTGATTAATTTATAAACTTCAAAAAAGACAAAAGATAAAAGGATAAAGACAAAAGATAAAAGGATAAAGACAAAAGGATCAAAACATTATGAAGGCAATCATAAAAATCATCTTTACAAAATAAATTATGAAAATGGTTTGCAACTGTCTGACTTTTATCTTTTTACTTTTATCTTTTATCTTCTGCACGAATAATACAGGTTAAGCATGTTCATAAAACATAATTTCTTATTTTGCAATACAATACGCTAAGATGGATTGGACACTGTACATTTACAAAACCATTTTTCTGTTTATAATTCTAATTGTCACTCTTTTAGTGGCAATGTATTCAACCTATGGCGAACGCAAAGTGGCTGCCTTTATGCAGGACAGGCGTGGCCCCAACCGGGCTGGACTTTTCGGATTGTTACAACCTCTTGCCGACGGTGTTAAAATGTTTATGAAGGAAGAAATAATACCTCTGTCAGCAAACCGTTTTCTTTTCATACTTGGCCCTTCTATCGCTATGACTACCGCGCTGCTTACCGGGGTTGTAATTCCCTGGGGCGGAACGCTGACCATTGGCGGGCGTGAATTTTCGATGCAGATTGCTGATCTGAATATTGGTATTCTGTATGTTTTTGCGATGGTTTCAATCGGAGTTTATGGCATTATGATCGGCGGTTGGGCATCGAATAATAAATATGCCTTGTATGGGGCTATCCGTGCAGCCTCGCAAATGATCAGTTACGAGTTGGCAATGGGGCTTTCGATCGTTGCTCTCGTGGTTACATCCGGTTCGCTGAGCCTTCATGAAATTGTTCAGCAGCAACATGGCATGCACTGGAATATTTTCTATCAGCCCCTTGGTTTCCTGATTTTTATAATCTGTGCTTTTGCCGAAACCAACCGGGCACCTTTTGATCTGCCCGAATGCGAAACGGAACTTATCGGCGGATACCACACCGAATACAGCTCAATGAAACTTGGCTTCTACCTGTTTGCGGAATACATCAATATATTTATTTCGTCTGCAGTTATTGCTACCCTTTACTTCGGGGGATATAACATGCCATTTATTGATCAGCTGGGGCTTTCGCCAAATGCGCTTACTTTACTTGGAACTGCATTTTTCTTCATGAAGATTTTCTTTATGATTTTCCTTTTTATGTGGATACGATGGACATTGCCCAGGTTTAGATACGACCAGTTGATGAACCTGGGTTGGAAAGGACTGATACCACTGGCTATGTTCAACATTTTTGCTACAGGGGTGTATTATTATTTTACCAAACTGACTTAATCCGTACAACCATGCAATCATTAACAAACAGGTCGAAGGTGGTTTCGGATAAGAGAATGACTCTTATTGAAAAAATTTATCTTCCTGCTATATTGAAAGGGATGTTCATTACGCTTAAACATTTCTTCCGGAAGAAAACAACCATAAGCTATCCTGAACAAAAACGCGAATTCAGCAAGATATACCGTGGGCAACATGTTTTGAAACGTGACGAACTGGGACGTGAACGATGCACCGCTTGCGGGCTGTGTGCAGTTGCATGCCCGGCCGAGGCCATTACCATGATTTCTGCCGAGCGCAAACCCGGTGAAGAACACCTTTACCGGGAAGAAAAGTACGCCTCTGTTTATGAAATAGACATGCTTCGTTGTATTTTCTGCGGCGATTGTGAAGAAGCGTGCCCCAAGGAAGCCATTTTTCTTACCGACCGCATTGTAGCCTCTGAATTTAAACGCAAACCCTTTGTTTATGGTAAAGACATTTTAGTTGAACCGCTTGATCCTGCCAAACGCATTGATATTTCGGCCCGGCAAACTGAAAAAGTACTTAAGTTCAAGCAGAATACCCGTTTCGCACACAACAAATAAAACTATTTCCCATATTTAATTAACCCGATCCAGAATGATCTTTTTATTTTTCATGCTTTCAGCAATAATGGTGATAAGTGCATTATTTGTGGTTTTTTCGAAGAACCCGATAAATAATGTTATTTACCTGATTATATGCTTTATAGCAATGGCCGGGCATTATATTTTACTTAATGCCCAGTTCCTGGCAGTAGTTCACATTATTGTGTACACCGGTGCCATCATGGTCTTATTCCTTTTTGTGATCATGCTTCTGAACCTCAACAAAGCTATCATCCCTCAGAAATCGAAAATAACCAGAACGATGGCTGTAATAACAGGAGGCATATTTTTCCTTGTTTTACTGGCTGCCACCAGGCAGACATTTGTTATCAATCCACATTATGCTTTTACCAGCGAAATCGGTTTGGTAGCCAACGTTGGTAAAACCTTGTTCCATGAATTCCTGCTGCCTTTCGAAATATCCTCCGTTTTATTTATCTCGGCTATGGTTGGAGCAGTGATGTTTGGAAAGAGAGATCATTTGGATGGGGATGAATAGTGAATAATTAATAATGAAAAGTGATTAGATAATAGTGAAAACAGAAAACGATGAATGGTTTCTGGCAAACCACACCAAAAACCTAACTCTTAACAACTAAAAAATGAAAGAAATAACTTCCGCTATACAGCTCATCCCGTTGGAGTATTACATAATACTAAGCGTAACACTTTTCAGTATTGGCATGATGGGCGTATTATTCAGGAGAAATATAATTGCGATACTTATGTGCCTCGAGCTGATGTTCAACTCTGTAAACCTTCTGCTTACGGCCTTTTCAGCCTATCATTCAGATCCGTCAGGACAGGTTTTCGTGTTTTTTATCATGATAGTGGCAGCAGCCGAAGTTGCAGTAGGACTTTCCATTGTTGTGATGATGAAACGCAATGTTGAATCAGTGGATATTAACCTTTTGAATCGTTTGAAATGGTAGAATCTATTCCTTATATGAACCTTGCATGGCTTGTGCTTGCATTCCCTGCGCTGGGATTCCTGGTTACAGGGCTTTTAAACAAACGTTTAAAGCACAACCAGGCCGGAATAATTGCCAGTGCAATGGTTCTCCTTTCCTTTCTTATTTCTGCAGTTTTGTTTTTTATCCTGCGTTCTTCCGGCCATGATTCATCAACGGTAACCCTTTTCAAATGGATTGCAATTGACGGGATGAATATACCTTTCGCTTTACTGATCGATCATTTGTCGCTTACAATGATGCTTATTGTAACAGGAGTCGGGGCATTGATTCATATCTATTCCATAGGATATATGCATGATGATGAGCGTGTAAATTCCTTCTTCGCCCAGATGAACCTGTTTACATTCAGCATGTTACTACTGGTGACGGGAGCTAATTACCTGATCCTTTTTATCGGGTGGGAAGGCGTCGGTTTGTGCTCTTACCTGCTTATCGGTTTCTGGTTTAAAAATCCGGAATACAATTATGCTGCACGTAAGGCATTTGTAATGAACCGCATTGGCGACCTTGGGTTCATTCTTGGTATCATACTCCTGTTTTTCACATTTAAATCGGTAACATTTTCAGATATCTTTTCACAGGCGAAAGAGTTCCAGGCCGGAGCCCCGGTGATCACCTTAATCACAATTTTACTCCTGGTGGGAGCAGTTGGCAAGAGCGCCCAGATACCGCTTTTCACCTGGCTGCCGGATGCCATGGCCGGCCCGACACCGGTTTCGGCACTGATACATGCTGCAACTATGGTAACTGCAGGTATTTATATGATAGCCCGATCAAGTATTCTTTACAACCTGGCACCATTCACGCTCAACATTATAATTGTCATTGGATTAGTAACTGCAATCATGGCTGCAATTATTGGATTGAAACAAAATGACATTAAAAAAGTACTTGCGTATTCCACGGTATCCCAATTGGGGTATATGTTCCTGGCACTGGGACTCGGAGCTTATTCAGGAGCCGTATTTCATCTTACCACTCATGCATTCTTTAAAGCTCTTTTATTCCTTGGAGCAGGAAGCGTAATTCATGCCATGGGTGGCGAACAGGATATCCGCAAAATGGGTGGATTGCGGAAAAAGATGCCTTTGACCTACTTCACATTTTTGGCTGCGACACTTGCTATCAGCGGGCTGCCGCCGTTTTCAGGATTTTTTAGTAAAGATTTAATTCTGAACAAAGCATTTGAGCACAATATAGTTCTATATATCCTGGCGCTTGGAGGTGCGCTGATAACCTGCTTTTATATGTTCCGGCTATTGTACCTGGTGTTTTTCGGCGAACAACGCCTGGCAAGTTCACATCCACACGAATCACATAAGGTGATGACAGTGCCTTTGGTAATTTTATCAATACTCTCGGTATTTGGAGGATTCCTGAATATTCCTTCGCTATTCGGCGGCGATTCAAAATTCAGCACCTTCCTGCAAAGTGCCGTAATTTCGAAGGGTTCCGACGAAATGAGCCATTCAACCGAAATCAGCCTGATACTGGGTTCGCTCCTGCTATTACTGCTTGTTATTTTCGTTGCTTACCGGACTTATGTGAGCAAATCAGTTGTTCCTGCTAAGGAAGGCGAATACATGCCATTTTTCAAGAAATTGGTTTACAATAAGTTCTATATCGACGAACTGTACATTGCCGTTTTCGAAAAACCACTGGGATCGCTTTCTGATTTCTTTTTCAACAAAGTAGAAAATGCGGTTCTCGATCCGGCTGTTGATGGAATCGGAACGACCACTGCCCGGCTCGGTAGCCTGCTTCGCCGACTGCAACAAGGCAATATGAGTTTTTATCTCTTTGCTATGGTTGCCGGCATCCTGATATTCATTGTTTTTATACTGATAATCTGATCCTATGATATTACTGCTAATCCTCTTAATGCCTTTTATTACAGGCCTTTTACTTTTGCTGGTCCGTAATGCGGCAACAGTAAAACTGGTAGCACTGGTATCGGCAATACTAAATTTGCTGATCTCCCTGACACTTGTTTATACGGTTTCAGCAACCGGATATTCGGTTACCTGGATAAATTCCCTCGGTATAAATTTCGCATTAGGTTATGATGGTATAAGCCTGGTCATGATTTTACTTACCAACCTGCTTTTCCCATTTATTGTTCTTGCCGGATTTAAACGTGATCAAAGACAGGTACCGGTACTTTATGCATTGATACTGTTCACACAATCGGCCCTGATCGGGGTTTTTCTAGCACAAAATGCTTTCCTGTTTTACGTTTTCTGGGAATTGACTCTTATTCCTCTTTACTTTATTTTGCTGCTCTGGGGAGGCGAACACAGGAGGAAAATCACTTTTAAGTTCTTTATTTACACACTAACAGGAAGTTTATTCCTGCTATTCGGGATTATTTTCCTGTATCACCTTACACCGGGTTTGCATACTACTGATTTCTCGGCATTTAGCCAGCTAAATATTCCTGCTAGCACGCAGGTATGGCTGTTTTGGGTACTCTTCATTGCTTTCGCTATAAAAATGCCTGTGTTCCCTTTTCACACCTGGTTACCTTCAACCTATACCATGGCTCCGACCCAGGGAGTTATGATTCTGGCCGGGGTAATGACCAAAATGGGGATTTACGGTGCATTACGCTTTCTATTCCCCATTATTCCTTTAGGAGTCTTATTCTGGCAAAACACAGTTATTGTTTTAAGCCTTATTGGTGTGATATATGCATCTGTAATTGCTTTCAGGCAGACTAATCTGAAAAAGCTAATTGCTTTCTCATCGATGGCACACATTTCGCTCATGGTTGCAGCTATGTTTGTTCTGAATTACTATTCGCTGCAAGGACTTCTTTTCCAGGTACTAAGTCATGGTGTTATCATAGTTGCACTTTTCTATATGGTAACCCTTATTGAAGAGAAATCCGGAACACTCGAATTACATCAGATGGGAGGAATTAAACTTCAGGCCCCGAATCTGGCAATCCTGTTTCTTATTGTAGTACTTGGCTCTATAGCGCTTCCTTTAACTGCAGGGTTTGTTGGAGAATTCCTAATCCTTGCCGGGCTATTTAAGCAATCCATCTGGTTTGCCGTTTTTGGAGGAATGACCATGATACTGGGCGCCATCTATATGTTGTATGTTTACCAACAGGTAATGCTGGGCGAAAAAAGAGCAGAATTTAAAAATATGGTTGATATGCGCCGTATGGATTACCTGTTCCTGATCCCGCTGGTACTCATCATTTTGGGCCTGGGAATATATCCTCAACCCATATTCAACATGGTTGAAGCCTCTGTTAACACTATGCGAAACCTATTGTTACCTTTTGCAGGTACCTTGCCGACACTATAACAATAGCCAACATTTTACAAACCAATTGATCACCGAAAGCAGATGAGTACAATAATTTTAACAACGATTCTCGGAATATTAATCTTGTATCTCGGATTTATTAAGAACAAGGCTATATTAGCCCCTGTTGCAATTGCAGGATTGCTGATCACTTTGTTCTTTACGGTTAACGGTTGGGGTTCGGGCTATGTATATTTCCACAAAATGGTTATTTTCGATAACTTCTCGATAGCTTTTAATATATCGATGATTATTATAACCATCATAATCTTTATTTTCGGAATTGATTATTATAAAATGATGGAGATGCATGTTGCTGAGCAATACGCCCTGATGCTCTTTGCGCTGACCGGGGCATTTCTGATGACATCATTTTCGAACCTGATCATGCTTTTCCTGGGAATAGAAATTTTATCCATCCCTTTATACATACTTGCCGGAGGGAAAAAATTCTCATTCAAGTCGAACGAGGCTTCTTTTAAATATTTCATGCTGGGGTCGTTTGCCACAGCTTTCTTTCTATTTGGAATTGCTTTAGTTTACGGAGCATCCGCTACTTTTTATCTCCCTGAAATCAAGATATATATTGCCCAGTTTAACGGTCATCTTCCCCCAATGCTTTTACTGGGCCTACTCTTTATTCTTATAGGGGTTGCCTTTAAAGTTGCGGTAGCGCCATTTCATTTCTGGAGTCCCGACGTGTACGAAGGCGCTCCAACGCTTGTGACAGCATTTATGGCCACTGTTGTCAAAACGGCAGGTTTTGCCTCATTTTACCGCTTGTTGGGAATGGGATTGCTTCCCTTGCCAATGCCTCTTGAGAAAGCACTCTGGGTTATGACCGGACTTTCGTTGCTTATCGGCAATATTGTAGCTATGAAACAAGGAAGTTTCAAACGCTTACTTGCCTATTCGTCAATTGCACACAGTGGCTTTATTATGCTGGCAATGCTTTCGCAGTACGATTCGTCGGCATCAGTTATACTATACTACACTTTTGTTTATTCCCTTGCTATGGTTCCTTTGTTTATCATATTTATCCTGGTGAAACGCGCTTCGAACGGGCATGATCACTTATCTGCTTTTCAGGGGCTTTTCAAAAAGAAACCATGGATTGCAGTTTTTATGACTATATTACTTATGTCGCTGGCTGGAATTCCGCCCACCTCAGGTTTTATGGCAAAATACCAGGTATTTATTCTTTCCATCAGCGCAGGGTACCTGGCTATTTCTGTTTTCGCGATTCTTATGGCTGTAGTCGGAATCTATTATTATTTCAACGTTGTGCGCGAAGTATTTACTGAAAGGGACCATCTCAAGCCGCTTATTATTTCGAAACTCAATGCAGCTTTAATTATCGTTTGTGGCGTTGCGGTTGTTTTAATGGGGATATTTGTCTGGAATATACCCATATAAATAATCGGAAAGAAATAATCAACCATTTTGATTTTCTAATTTCTCTTTTAAAACCCCTCTATGCTTCGACTTCGCTCAGCACACAAGGGAGACTTTAGATTCGTGATCTGGTTGACATCAGAGCCCTACTTCCCTTGGAGGGATTGGGGGAGGTCAAGATGGGGAAGTTTAAAGTAAGACAGTATATTGTTCCAATTATTTAAAAAGGATAGAAACAAAATGAACTGTATCCCAAAACGGCTTCGGGCATTCGGAAATACAGTCTTTTCAGGTTATCTCGACCTGCTTCCCCTTTTCTTTGAGACTCAATAAAAACAGTTCTTTCGCTGGTGTTGATGAAAGAAACTGCATCTTAATAATTCGTGTATATTTTTTAATATAATCTTCATATATAATTTCATACTATGAAAGAGTATTTTATCTTTGTTCATCTGTTTCAAAAGTAAAAAAATAGGATTATGGCTGATTTATCAACTTATTACCTGGGCCTGAAATTAAAAAACCCGGTGATTGCAGGAAGTTCAGGAATGACCGGAACCGTCGCAGGTGTGAAACATGCCGCCGAAAACGGGGCTGGTGCTGTTGTGTTAAAATCAATTTTTGAGGAACAGATTCTTCACGAAATGGATCACTATCTTAGCGAAACAGAAAAAGAAGAAGGCAATTCGTTTCACAAAGGGTATCAATCAGTCCTGAGCGAAAGGGAATATGATTATGAAGAAGCCTATTCGTACCTTACAGATCATGCCAAAAATTTATCATTAGGTAAATTCCTTTCCTTTGTTACAGAAGCAAAAAAAGCGGTAGATATCCCGGTTATAGCAAGTATCAATTGTACATCAGCATACGACTGGCATTATTTTGCACGGAAAATTGAAGAAGCCGGAGCTGACGCTTTGGAACTTAATGTGTATGTTCTCCCCTCGAATACAATGAAAAACTCAGCCGAAAACGAAAAGATTTATTTCGATATTATTGAAGCCGTTCTGAAACAGGTTAAAATTCCGGTTTCTTTAAAAATGGGCTATTATTTTTCGGGCCTGGCTACCTCGGCTATTGAACTTTCGAAAACAGGTATTAGCGGACTTGTCCTTTTCAACAGGCCTTTTCACCCGGATATTGATATTAACACGCTTGAAACCCAATCGAAATATATGCTGAGCGACCCTTCGGAATATTCTCATGTTTTGCGTTGGATGGCTTTATTATCAGGACGTGTTGAATGCCCGCTGGTAGCTACAACAGGAATACACACCGGCGAAACTGCCATCAAGCAACTGCTTGCCGGGGCAACTGCAGTTGAAGTTGTATCAGCCATATACAAACATGGGTACCCGGTAATTTCGGAAATTGTAAAAGGAATTGAGCAATGGATGGATGAAAAAGGATACAAAACTATTGATGCTTTCAGGGGAAAAATGAACCAGCAAAGCATCGCGAATCCCGCTGAATTCGAGAGAGTGCAGTTTATGAGGTTGTATTCGGAGATAGTTTAAAGAGTGAATAGTGAATAGTGAATAGTGAATAGACAACCACCATTTAGCAATGGCACAAACGAAAACTAACTTTGATTTTTACAGTGAATTTGTTGTTTGTATCTTGTTGAAATACAGTTGATAGCATTTTAGTTAGATGAAAGTGAATAGTGAATAGTGAATAGTAAAGTCTGATAGTGCCGGATATCGGCGGATATCAACAATAGTTTAAGCTATCCTGGGTTTTGGCTCAGGATAGTTTTTTTGTTAATCTGGTCAGGATGCATAACCCTTTATTTAGTCAGGGTGTGACTTGGAGTCA
Organism: Lentimicrobiaceae bacterium; assembly: GCA_041660125.1. Classification (GTDB taxonomy): domain Bacteria; phylum Bacteroidota; class Bacteroidia; order Bacteroidales; family UBA4417; genus UBA4417. The sequence continues at coordinate 2,026 of JBAZWY010000010.1, read as the reverse complement.
CGCCCTGACTAAAAATCCGGGCAATTCCCCCTTTAACCAGATTCTCTTTTGCTCCATCCGGGCAAGCCCGCCTGAACATCAATTCTTCCCACCCGAACTTCGGCAAGGTTGCCCCGAATCTATTTCTTCCCACCCGAACTTCGGCAAGGTTGCCCCGAATCTATTTCTTCCTACCCGAGCTTCGGCAAGGTTGCCCCGAATCTATTTCTTCCCACCCGAACCTCGGCAAGGTTGCCCCGAATCTATTTCTTCCTAACCGAGCTTCGGCAAGGCTGCCTTGAATCTATTTCTTCCTACCCGAGCTTCGGCAAGGTTGCCCCGAATCTATTTCTTCCTACCCGAGCTTCGGCAAGGTTGCCTGAAATGGATTTGAACCTTGCCGAAATCGGTCTGACTCAAAAAGCTGAATGCTGATCCTTAATTAATTAATTTTTTGAAGCCGGTATTTCCATTTATTAAATTTTTATATTTGCTCTTATCAATTTTTAAGTATTCATTTTTAATCTTTTACAACTATGATTGTTAAAATTTCCCGATTACCTTACAAATCACTTTGGAACAGCGAATACCCCCCGCTACCGCGCGAATCCTTTCGCGTGGTAAGAATAAACTCCCCGCTATTACACAGCTCTTAGTACGAAACCGTAAACAAATATATCATGAAAAAAAACTATCTCATTGTTTTTTGCTTATCACTAGGACTATTATTGGCTTGCAATAAACGTGGTAACTTTATCATAGCGACCGATGTTGAAAAAATTGTTTTAAATGCTTCCAAAAACGGATTGACTGTTGAGGAAGGTAGTAGATTGGGTGTATTAATTCATGATTCAATTAAAAAAAACACAATTGGAAAAACTCTACCCAATGTGTTAGTCAGTAACCTTTCGCATGAAAAGCTAAATCTTTTTGATGAATTAGATAAAGGAAACAATGATTTTATTCTGGTATCAAGTGATATTTATTGCGGTTTTGGTCTGGACTGCATTTCAAATATTTTTCCAAAATCATTTAAAAAGTTTCGTGCAAAAAATAAGGATATTAATGCATTTTGTTTAATAGTAAGGACTGAATATGATAAAAGCGACTCTTCAAGATTTAATGAAACTATAAATGAACTAAAACCACTTTACAATTCAATCTATATTATCGAAGAGAAGGAAATTAGAAAACTTAATATGTATGCGTCTCCAAGCCGACTATATGTAACCAAAGACATGGTTGTTAAAAATATCACATTTGGCATCAATATTATGACTGGAGATTTATATGAAGAGATAGAACAGAATGCAAAGTGATAAAAAAAATACCCCGCTACCGCACGAATCCTTTCGCGTGGTAAGAATAAACTCGCAGTTAGCCATACGTTGTACGCCACATATGGAATTCACCGAAACATTTGAAATAATTTAAATAAATTTGAAAATGAAAAACGCAAATCTTATTTATGGAATTGACTTTTAAATTGTTGTTGCAGCTATTATCATGGTAATTTTACACATACCACATGCGACAAGTATGATGATTTTTGCACTAATAGTTAGGGATGTTGTGCAAGCATTTCATGTGTCTCAATTAAAAAAGAAAATCAAAGAACTAGAAAACCAAAAGATAATGCCGTTATAGAAGCAAAAAACAATTTTCTGAATTCTGCTAAAACTGGTATTTCAAACCTAAATGGAATAAAAGTTAGCTCTGATTGGTAAACTTAAAATTTATATTATGTGGAACATTATTGTTATAATTTTTTGTAGCTGCGTCTTAATATTTAACTCATATATGTGGATAAAGTACAGAAATAATACAAATAAGGAAGAAAGAGAAAAAGAAGGTTGGAATTGGTTTTTTTTGATTTCAACTCTCTTGGTTATATCAGTGTTGCTGCGCAAAATGTAACCCTGGTTCGCGCGCGGTGTGTCCTGAAGTAAAATTACGAATTTAAGTAAAGAAAGTTCTTTTACATGCTGTATAGATGATGAAGGGGTCTCTACAAAGGGATGAACCTTCGCAATAGCTGTGCAGGCAG
>JBAZWY010000009.1:0-136928 GCA_041660125.1 Lentimicrobiaceae bacterium | reverse complement strand
TACCAGGCATCGCAGCGCCATTAATTGTGTAGCACACGCTTATGCTGGTGTTGCAGCTTATTCCTATTTGGACAAGTTACCTTCAATTTTTTCGCAAAAAATATTATCTAATCCATAACTCACGTTACTATAATCTTTAAAAATTGTCAAAATGGATAGATTTGATATGAATAAACGAACCATGAAAATGGCTCTGGATGTGATTAAGCTTACAAAACTGTTTCCACTTTGTCAGGAAAGTAAAGTTATTACTTACCAAATAATAAATTCATCGACTTCAACAGCAGCAAATTATCGGTCAGCAGGAAGAGGTAAATCGACAAAGGACTTTATTGCAAAACTCGGTTTTGCTGAAGAAGAATGTGTTGAAACTATTTTTTGACTGGAAATGATTTTAGAAGCTAATCTTGCTTCAGCGGAAGCAACAAAACCAATTAAACAAGAAGCTTCTGAAATTCTGGCTATAATTGTATCGTCAAATAAAACAGCAAAGAAAAATCTCGAAAAGTAAATCCTCATCGTTAATCAAGCCTACGATATCATACATCCGACATCGCACATCTCACATCCGACATTGAAAATCCGACATGATTAAGAAACTCCTTATAGCCAACCGTGGCGAAATAGCTGTCCGAATAATTCGTACTGCAAGAAGAATGGGTATCCGAACGGTTGCTATTTATTCCGAAATTGATAAAAGCAGCCTGCATCATAGTTTTGCCGACGAAGCTTATTGCATTGGTAAATCCGAACTTTCGGAAACATATCTCAATATTCCGGCTATCATTCATATTGCCAAAAGCAGCCATTGCGATGCGCTGCATCCCGGTTATGGCTTTCTTTCGGAAAATCCGGCACTGGTCAATGCCTGTAACGAAGCAGGAATTGTTTTCATCGGGCCGCAAGCACACATAATGCAGGTAATGGGAAACAAGGTGGAAGCACGGAATTTTGTCGCTTCTATTGGTGTTCCGGTAACCATCGGTTTATCAGGCGATACCTCTTCCATTCTTCAGAAAGTGGATGAAATTGGTTTTCCCGTGTTGGTGAAAGCTGCTGGTGGAGGCGGTGGCAAAGGAATGCGTATTGTTAATGACAAAGCCAGTCTGGCAGGCGCACTTGAAGCTGCATCGCGCGAAGCAACCAACTATTTTGCCGATGGTACCGTGTATATCGAAAAATACCTGGAAGAACCGCGGCATATAGAATTTCAGATACTTGGTGATAATTTTGGGAATGTGGTTCACCTTTTCGAACGCGAATGCACCATACAACGCCGTTACCAGAAAATTATTGAAGAGGCCCCTTCACCTACGCTAACTCCTGAAATCCGCTCCCGTATGGGCGAAGCAGCTGTTGCAATTGGAGAAGCCATCAAATATACCAGTGCCGGAACTATTGAATTCCTGGTGGATAAAGAAATGAATTTCTATTTCCTCGAAATGAATACCCGGATCCAGGTTGAACATCCGGTTACGGAACTTACTACGGGTATTGATATCGTTGAAGAACAGCTTTATATTGCATCCGGCGACCCACTCAGGAAAAAACAACAGGATTTGTTTCAGACCGGTCATGCTATCGAATGCCGGATTTATGCCGAAGATCCTTTCAATAACTTTTTACCATCACCAGGGAATCTTTCCTTGTACCAAAAACCTTCCGGTGATTTTATCCGGGTTGATGATGCCATGAACAAACCTTACCAGGTAAGCAGCTTTTTCGATCCTATGATCGCAAAGCTGATCACGCTCGGGAAAACACGCGAAGAGGCCAGCACTCATATGATTGATGCGCTGCAGAATTATGGCATTCATGGTATAAAAAACAATATCAGCTACCTGTATTCAATCCTGAAAAATGTTCATTTTATAAACAATACAATATCTACACGCTTCTGCACAGAGCATACAGATACTTTGCATACTGCTATAGAAAATGAACGCAAAACAATACCTGATTTACTGCCTGTTGCTGTAGCTTTGGTTTGTAAAACCAGGAGATCACATAATACTGCTCAAACTCAAAATACGTTTAACAATATCTGGAATTCGATCGGTTACTGGCGAATTATGATGCTGCCGGTATTGCAAATGGAAGGAAAAATTTACCAATGCCAGATCATCGACTTAAAGCCTAATGAACTTACAGTAGAATTCGAAACGGAAAATGTGCACATCCGGTTTGAAAAGTATGAATCGGGTCAGAAAATTGAAATCCAACTAAATGGGGAGCCGTTTACGGCATTTGTCTCGCATCCTGAACCCGGAAAGGTTTTAGTAAGTTACAATACCCATACGTTTGAAGTAATCTGCAAAGATATACTTCCGGCACAGGCGGAATTCAATTCAGTTTCAGCCACTGTAGGTGAAGGCGGAAGTAAAATAACTTCGCCCATGCCTGGAAAGGTGATTAAAATTGTTGTGAGACAAGGTGATTTCGTTAAAAAAGGCGATCTCCTGCTTGTGGTTGAGGCAATGAAAATGGAAAACAATATTCTGAGCCCGGCCGATGCGATTGTTGATCAGATAAGTGTTGCAGCCGGCCAACTGGTTGATAATGCTTCAGCCCTGATTCATTTATCGGCGCCAACACAGGGAGTGATTTAATATGTTTGTTAAAAAAGAAAAAGTATATCAAGCCAAACGAAAAGATACTTTCCCGAACAATTGAACCTAACTGAAAAGAAGTGCAAATATCCGAACTCAGGCAGAAAACATTATCTTTCTCCTTATCACTTTCTCTCCCCCTCTCCCCCTCTACCTTTCTCCCATTCAAAACTCTTGCCCTCAAACTATCAATAACCCATTAACGCCAAAACCATGGATTTTAATTTAAGTGAAGAACATCAAAATATCCGTAAAGCTGTACGCGATTTCGCCGAACGCGAAATTAAACCTCTTGCCCGGGAACTGGATGACGATGGCAGGTTTTCTCCCGAATTAACACTCAGTATGGGGCAACTGGGTTTAATGGGCATTAGCATACCTGTTGAATATGGCGGACAAGGAATGGACACGCTTTCCTATATCATTGCCGTGGAGGAGCTTGCCCGTGTTGATGGATCGCAGGCTGCCACAGTCGCCGCGCATAATTCACTGGGCATAGGACCTTTATATTATTTTGGAACTGAAGAGCAAAAGCAGAAATACATTCCGCAGCTTTGCACCGGTAAAGCCTTATGGGCTTTCGGGCTAACTGAACCCGATGCCGGCAGCGATTCGCGGGGAACCCACACCCGCGCTCATGTTAAAAACGGAGAATGGGTGATTACCGGTTCAAAGATTTTTATTACCAACGGAGCCTCTGATATTTCTGCCGGTGCTACCGTTCAGGCTGTGACCGGCGAAACCAATGGGAAGAAAGAATTTACAACCATTATCGTGGAGAAAAACACACCCGGTTTTACGCGGCGTGCCATGCATGGCAAAATGATGTGGCGTGCCAGCGATACTGCCGAACTTTTCTTCGACGAATGCCGCGTTCCTTACGAAAACACGCTTGGTGAAGTTGGTGATGGCTCCCATATCATGCTCAGCACACTCGACAACGGTCGGTTATCTATTGCAGCCATGGGACTGGGATGTGCCCAGGGTGCTTTTGAAATGGCGCTCAGCTATGCACAGGAGCGTAAGCAGTTCGGGCAACCCATTTCAAAATTTCAGGCTATCAGTTTTAAACTGGCTGATATGGCTACGAAAATTGAACTTGCGCGTACCCTGCTTTACAAAGCCTGCTGGCTCAAAGACAACCATTTGCCTTTTGCCAAAGAAGCTGCCATGTCGAAACTCTATTGTTCCGAAATAGCTAAAGAAGTCACTGACGAAGCTGTCCAGATCCATGGCGGATATGGACTGATGAAAGACTACCCGATCGAGCGCTTTTACCGCGACCAGCGCTTGCTGCAGATTGGAGAAGGCACCTCGGAAATACAACGGATGGTAATTTCGAGGTATATAGGGTGTTAGGCTGAGAAGGGCGAGGGGTGAGACGGCGAGACGGCGAAGGGCGATGAGGAGTTTTTGGGAAGTTAAATACAAATCACATGATCATGCGTAAAGAAATTATTTTCCTCATCCTGATGCTTGGGATTCATCAGGTTATTTCGGCTCAGGAAGTTGCCAATTCATCTACCGATACTACAAGGTATGGCCAAAATGACCTGGCCGGTAATTACATAAGAGTGAATGGTATAGACATGTATTATGAAATTTACGGACAGGGCGAACCTTTGCTTATGATTCATGGAAATGGCGGATCAATAAATAGTTTTATTAATCAGATTCCGTATTTTTCGAAGAACTACAAAGTAATTGTTGCCGACAGCAGGGCACAGGGAAGGTCGGAAGATTTGCAGGATTCATTAAGCTTCGAGATGATGGCTGATGATTTTAGTACTTTGCTGGATAGTTTGCATATTGATTCATGTAATGTATTGGGATGGAGCGACGGCGGAATAAATGGTTTGCTGCTTGCCATTCGACACCCTGAGAAGGTTAAGAAACTTGCTATAACAGGAGCCAACCTATGGCCCGACAGCACAGCGATAAGTGCTGCTGATTATAAATGGGGCCTGAGTTTTTACGACACTTTAGTCAAAATGCCCCAGACTCCGGACATCGCAAAGACATTAAAACTAGTAAAACTGGATACTTTCCAGCCTCATATAACAACCGAACAATTACACCAGATCAAGTGTCCGACACTGGTAATCGGAGGTGATCATGATATTATACTTCCGAAACATACTTTATTGATTGCAGAATCAATACCGGGAGCATATTTGTGGATACTTCCGAACTCAAGCCATGGAACACTTATCGATTATAAAGACAGGTTTAATGAAGTGGCAGGAGAGTTCTTTGGAAACAGGTTGAAAAAATAAACAAAACGGCCAGGCTTAAAATTCCTTGCCGTTTTGACTCATATGAAAAATTTGATTTCAAAATTTAGATATAAAACTGTATAAATCACTTTTTGGCAACATAGATTTCGCCATAACCCGTCACATAGTTGATCATTGTCGTGTTATCAAGTTGCGACGTGCTTTTATACCATCCGGTAGCTCCTTCAAAACGGCCGGTTCCTGAAACAACATCCCAGTCGTGTTCGCTATAACCCGTTGCAGGAAAAAATTCGCCTCTTGTAGTCTCAAATTGCAGACTTGAACCATCTGCACCAATCATATTGATAATGGCAGTCTGTAAAAATTTACCTGGATTTTCCGGGTCAGTGGTCATGCTTGTTATGGTAACAGTGCTGGCAGGATCAATTAAGCCCATATGCGAAATATTACCTGATATCCAAAAAACCATAGGATTCTCAGTGGGATGATTTTGCAATTTGACTGCTTTGAGAACAAAGATTTTTACTGCACTTTTTTTTAGATCAGCATTTCCGTTATCCGGATTGGATGGATCAAGCATTGAATCTTTTGAACAACCCCAGATGCCAAAGATCAATGCGCTAATGATAATTGCAATCTTTTTCATAGCTTTTGGTTTTAGGATTAATGATAAGTTTAGACGATACAATTTTACAAGTATCTGTATGGATCCGCTTTGCTATGCATCTCAAAATATTTGCTATCTGTCTCCGATAGGAATCGTCAAATCATTTTTGGATTAAATCCTGATAGTTTTAAAAGAATTTGAGATAAATCAAAATGATTTAAGAAGTTGATATTATAGGGCTTTTAATATGGGACTAACAGCAAAACATTTGAGACATAGGGAAAAACTTCTGCCTGGACCCTTTTGTAATTTTAGGCCTAATGAATGGAGTTCTATTTAAAATTCAAGGTCATGAAAAAACAAATTACACTTTCCATCAAAACCGGGACTTTGACGGTTCTGGTTCTGACATTTTTGTCATGCTTCAATGCAGATGGACAAGAGCTGATCTGGAATAAAAAAGCACCTATGCTTTACAAAGAGGCTGGTCAATCAGCCTGTTTTTACGAAGGTAAAATTTACGTAACCGGAGGAAGTAAAGACGGAGCACTGCATAACGGTGACTATGGAGATCCCTATTTGCAGATATATGATATAGCCTCCGAAAGTTGGAATGCAGGAAATCCAATGCCAACCGCGCGATTTATGCACGGTTCCGCTGTGCTTGATTCAGTGATTTATTGCATTGGCGGAGGTTGGTACAATACCTTAGGTACCAACGAAGCGTATGACATTGCATCAGAAACCTGGTCAGCCAAAGCTCCTATGCCAACTCCCAGGTCGTCGATTGGCGTTGCGGCTGTTGATAATAAAATATATGCTATAGGGGGTTTTGGGTCTACTGGATTGTTCAATATAAATGAAATGTACAACCCCGAAACAGATACATGAACTACAAAAGCACCTATGCCAACAGCAAGGGTGGGATTCGGAACAACCGTTGTTGAGGGGAAAATTTATATCATAGGTGGATGCTATTCAGGATCAGACCCACTGAAAAAAGTAGAGGTATATGATCCTCTGACTAATACCTGGCAAATGAAAAAAGATATGCCTACGTGGAGGTTTGGACTTGTACTTGCTCCAGTAGGCAAAAAAATATACGCCTTGGGGGGTACTCCATCAAATACAATTCCTTCGCCTGGGAAAGTTGAGGTATATGATATTGAAACAGATACCTGGGAAAAACTTGCCGACCTACCTGATTCCACTCAATGGGGAGCAGGTGGTTCATGGAACAACAGAGTTTATATTATGGGAGGCGAAGATATGTGCATGATGACTTATCCCAAGCAAGCTACAATATTTGATTTTTTATATGAAAGTAGCGATATTACGACTGGAATCCGGGATGAAAATTATGCAAAAAAAGATCCTTTCATGATTCGGGTATATCCAAATCCTTTTGGTAACGAAACAACTTTGCGTTTTGTAATTCCCAATAAAGAGTTGGTAAAAGTTGAACTTTACAATGCAATGGGTAAAAAGATTCAAATCCTGGCTGATGATCTGAATCCGCTGGAAGAAAATTCAATAGTTCTTAATGGAGCAAACCTGTCAACGGGAATATATTTTTGCAAATTGTCAACTAATAGTAAAATAGTCACAATAAAACTCGTGAAAATGTAATTGAGTGTTTATTGGCACAGTTTCATTGACTTTTTGGAAACTGTTATGCATACAATTCCGGATGTTCCATGCTGAGCATCTCAAATAGGCATCTCATTGCCATTAAAAAATAATTTCCTGATTATTTATGGATCTCACTAGGATTTTTACCGAATTCCCTGGTAAATGAACGGCTGAAATGGGATAGGTTTTTAAAACCAACTTCCCAGGCGACTTCCGAAACATGTAAATCGGAATTTAAAAGCATTTCTTTTGCTTTAAAAAGCCGGAAGTTAATCAGGTAATCGTTCACTGTTTTGTCGGTCAGGGATTTAAACTTGCGGTATAACTGGGCGCGGCTCATTCCTATTTCTTTGCATAGTTGCTGTATGCCAAACTGGTCGTTATCGAGATGGGCTTCCATAATGCTGCGTATTTTCAACATAAAAGCATCTTCTATTTTAATCGCCTTGTCGTCAGTTTTAGGGAGTGTCTCCATCGAAGCGTAACGTTGGCGTAACACTTTGCGCAGCTCGATCAGTTTTTTGAGCCGGATATGGAGTTCATCTTCATTGAATGGCTTGGCCAGGTAATCATCGGCACCTCTTTCCAGTCCTATAAGTTTTGACACAATATCAGCTTTTGCGGTAAGCATTACTACCGGGATATGGCTGGTACGCTGGTCAGTTTTTAATTTTTCAAGCAAGGCGATGCCATCCATTTTGGGCATCATTACATCACTCAGGATAATATCAGGTATATATTCCATTGCTTTTTGCAAACCCTCGCGACCATTGGAAGCTATCTCAAGGTGATACTCATTTCCCAGGATGGCGCTTAGGTATTCAATAAGGTCAGGACTATCCTCAACTACAAGTAAAATTGGCCGGTCATTCTCATCTTTGACATCAACTTCTGGTTTTTCCTGTACTTTCTTAAGGGATGGCAAAAAGGCAGAGATTTTATCTTTCGCATCCGAAAACCCGGCCATTTCCTTCAGCGGTGCCTGATTTGTAACAGGAATTTGAACGATGAAAATTGTTCCCTTTCCAGGTTTGCTTTCCACGCTGATATTTCCCTTCATCAGTTTCACAAGTTCTTTGGTCAAAGCCAATCCCAGCCCCGACCCGTTCTCATATTGCGTGACATTTCCCTCAATCCTGTAAAACCGGTCAAAAATAAATGGCATATGTTCTGCCGGAATTCCAGGACCGTCATCCTTTATCCTGATCAGAAACTCATTGCTTTCGTTAGTGGGTAACAACCCAGTTGTTAGTAATACCGAACCTCCATCCTGAATATATTTCAACGCATTCGAAATTAGATTGGTTACAATATGCATCATTTTATCGGCATCGTAATCCATCAGAAAATGATCAGATTCAGGAATAAACCGCAAGCGGATATTTCGGCTCAGCGCCATTGACCTGAATAATTCGAGCAGGTACCTTAGTTGTAAAATGATATCCTGCTGAAAAATATGCAAAGGCATGGCTCCCGACTCAAGTTTAGAAAGATCGAGCATCTGGTTTACCAGATGGAGCAGATTCTGGCTATTATTCCTGATTTTCTCTGTACCGGTTTCAAGCCATTCGCCCGGTTTTTCTTTTACCAGGCTGGCCATGCCAAGTATAATTGTAAGAGGTGTACGGAACTCATGGGTAATATTGGTGAATAGTTTGGTTTTCACTTCATCCAGTTCCTGAAGTCGTTTTGCCTCAACTTGTTCCATTTCGATACTTTTACGTATCGAATAGAATAGGAAAACCAATAGAATAATTGAAAACAAAAGGATATTGCCGATAAAATAAATCAGGTTAACTGATGAAGGAATAATAGGAGTATAATTAAGGATTGGTTGAAGTAATACTGAAATAATCACTCCCGATATAAAAACTAGCATAAGTTCTAACGTTATCCAGGCCTTCTGCCCGAATAAAGAGAAGAAAACAAAACTAAAAGCCATGAAGATGAGACCTCCCGAATAAAGAATTCCTCCCAGTAGAATGATATATACAATAGTTAGAAGCATTAAAAAATTCATATGGATCAAACCTGGCCATAAAGTATTTCTCGGTTTCGTTAAATATATTGTCAAAATAAAAACCTGCGCTGAAATGGCTCCAATGCCATACCCATAGAGAAGTTTCGTCTTAGGCATGTAAATATAAATCAGTGATATCATCAGCAGGGTTGCCACTGCTGCTGCACAATTGGCATACCAGTTACTTTTACGCGTTATCAACTCCTTGTTGCTGATCCCTGGAAATGCAAGTATGCGTCCTACCCGGCCATCGATAGACTGAAAAAGCTTACTTAAGGAGTTCCTTTTCATCTTGGCAAATGAAGTCCTGATTTGAATTTATATCTGATAAATTGAGAAAATTGAATAGCAAAACGATAAAACCAAGTTATGACAAATAATAACTATCGTAAGATACGAAAAATTTCTCGGTTTTGGGCGATTATTCTTTCATTTTGAAAGAAATTTTCAAACCAGTGAAGGTATGAACCGCAAAATGTTGTACTTTCAAATGCAAATTCAACACTATGAATAAAGTAGTTAAAAATGCCACTGAAGCCATTGCCGGTGTAAAAGATGGAATGACGCTGATGGTTGGCGGTTTCGGTCTATGCGGAATACCAGAAAATGCAATCCGGGCTTTGTCCGGAAGTGGTGTTAAAGGATTAATATGCATCTCAAATAATGCCGGTGTGGATGATTTTGGTCTTGGTATTTTGTTAAAGAACAAGCAGATACATAAAATGATTTCCTCGTATGTTGGTGAGAATTCTGAATTTGAACGACAGTTACTATCCGGCGAACTCGAAGTAGAACTGATCCCACAGGGAACGCTGGCCGAGCGCTGCCGAGCCGGTGGCGCAGGAATTCCGGCATTTTTTGTTCCCGCCGGAGCCGGTACCGAAGTTGCCGAAAGCAAAGAAATCCGCATTTTCGATGGCAAACCTCATTTGCTCGAAACGGCCCTGGAATCTGATTTTGCCTTTGTGAAAGCATGGAAAGGCGATACGATGGGAAACCTGGTTTTTAAACAAACGGCAAATAATTTTAACCAACCCATGGCTATGGCTGGTAAAATTACTGTAGCCGAAGTGGAGGAGCTTGTTCCGGCTGGCACGCTGGATCCCAATTTTATTCATCTGCCCGGTATTTTTGTTCAACGGATTTTCCAAGGTGTAGATTATGAGAAAAGAATTGAGCGGGTTACTGTCAGGTAAGGATGTGCGATGTCGGATATCGGATTTGCGATGTCGGATGTGCAATGTCGGATATCGGATTTGCGATGTCGGATGTGCAATGTCGGATATTAGAAACAATTTAAGTATCAATTTTCACTTTTAAAAAACTATACTATGGACAAATATGTAGTACAAAAACGAGCAATGAAAATGGCACTTGATGTCATAAAACTCACAAAAGTATTTCCATTGTGCCAGGAAAGCAAGGTTATTAGTTATCAGATTATCAAGTCATCCACTTCAAATGCTGCAAACTATCGCTCAGCAGGAAGAGCAAAGTCATCAAAGGATTTTATCGCAAAACTTGGAATAGCTGAGGAAGAATGTGATGAAACAATCTTTTGGCTTGAAATGATTTTAGAAGCGAACCTTGCATCATTTGAACAGACACAACCAATAAAACAAGAAACCTCTGAAATCTTAGCAATTATTGTTGCATCAATAAAAACAGCTAAAAATCATCTTGTCAAATAAATCCGACATCCGAAATCAAAAATCCGAGATCAAAATGGCCCTCTCAAAAGAACAAATCGCCCAACGCATTGCCCAGGAACTTCACGATGGTTATTATGTTAACCTTGGGATAGGAATTCCAACCCTGGTAGCCAATTACATTCCTGAAGGCATTGAAGTAATTCTTCAGTCGGAAAACGGAATTTTAGGAATGGGGCCTTTCCCTTATCCGGATGAAGTAGATGCCGACCTTATAAATGCTGGTAAACAAACGGTAACAGTCGTTCCCGGAGCGGCATTCTTCGATTCATCCTTGAGCTTTGCCATGATCCGTGGTGGCCATGTGGACTTAACCGTATTGGGGGCTTTCGAAGTTACCGAACAGGGTGATATTGCGAGCTGGAAAATCCCCGGCAAAATGGTGAAAGGCATGGGTGGCGCCATGGACCTGGTTGCTTCGGCAAAAAATATTATTGTCGCTATGCAGCATTGCAGCAAGGATGGCGAATCCAAACTTTTAAAACACTGCACTTTGCCACTGACCGGAATTAAATGCGTAAAACGGATTGTCTCCGACCTGGCGGTAATTGATATTACCGAAAACGGATTCAAACTGATTGAAAGGGCGCCGGGAGTAACGGTTGATGAGATCAGGAAAGCGACGGAGGGCTGGTTGATTGTGGAAGGGGAGATTCCGGAGATGGAGTTTTGAAAACTGATCAAAGCAAGTGCCGAAATTTCAAAATTTGTGAGGGCTTGTCTTACGCTGAAATCAGGTTTGTTGGGTTTCTACATATCTTCTTTTCTTTTATACCCAATCTGTTTACGTGGTTCCTGCATGGGGTTTAGCAACTCTTTAAGAACATTGAATATTATCTGAATGTCATCGCTGTTCTGAACCATTTGTCTCTCGAACTGCTCCAACTTTAATAGGATGTCCTTTTGAGTCAACAACAATTCACGAAGTTTTACGAAGACATCGATTATCCTGACACTCATTTGTATAGCTCTGCCGCTCTTCAGAACATTAGCAAGCATCAACACTCCATGCTCTGTAAAAGCAAATGGAAGAGAACCGCCTAAATGCTGTTTTGAAGGTATCGCATTTTGCGATACCATAAACTCGACCTCATCTTCAGTAAGTTGAAACATAAATCTATCGGGGAAACGATCAGCATTGCGTTTTACCTGCTCGCGTAATCGTGTCGCTTTTACACCATATAGGATAGCAAGATCTTTATCTAACATGACTTTCTGACCCCGAAGCAAGTAAATCTTATCTTTTATTACTTCTTCCGGTATTATAAAACTGTCCAGTTTGTCAGCCATGCTATCCCTTTTAGGGTATCGCAAAATGCGATACAAGTCTGTAAAAATAATAATTTTCAGATTTGAAATTCAATTTACAGACTCTGGAATTTATAAAAACATAAAGCGGTTCTAAATGCACTTTATTTGGTTTTTTATTGCTTATAATCCGGATCCATCTCCGGTTTCCTTAAACCTGCCACTTCATCTGCCATTAAAATAAAAACATTCCAGCATAATCCTCTCGTTGATAGCCACCAGCTATCGGTTGTGGTCCATTTGGTTGGTATAAATTCTTTGCTGAAAGGCCATTTTGGATTCAGGTAAATCTCGGCCCAGGCACGGTTTTCCATCAGTGCATTTGCTTTCGTCCATCCGTGTTTTAATCCCACCACATATGCGCTATATTCCGCACGGAACCAGCTGCCTCCGTTGTAATAAAACCCGTCGCTCTTGCCATTGCTGTAATTTTCCTGCCCAAATTTTTCAAAAGGCTGATAGTCTCCAGTCAGGAAAGCATATCCGGGTACTTCTTTTGTTAACCGTATCAGAATAGGTGCTGTTGTACCATATTCCGGGTGAGGTGAATTGGGAACTTTATTCAGAATCGGAACCTGGTCCAGGTGGTTCTTAACCATTTCATCCGTCAGGATAGGCCTGTTAAACAACCATAAGGAGAAGAATTCAGGTTCAAGATCGTTCAGGTTAATGATATCAGGAAAATTTCGGTCAAAAATCAAATGTTTGCGTTCGGGATCATAAAAATTACGGTATTCCGTTTCGGCTTTCTGAATATAGGCTTCTGAAATATCAAAACCCAGTTCTTTAATTGTGCGTAAAACAATGGCCAGCATGCCCTGGTTAACACAAAGGCGGTCTGTTTTAGGATTAAAATCAATGATATCAATCTGGCTCAGCGAAAAATGTGCCTGGCATTTCCCGTCACGATCGGCATCGAATTCATTCAATACATAATCAACTGCTTTTTTAATTTTCTCATGAGGAAGTTCAACACCAAACCGACGCTTATTCAGCATCGCCCAGATCAGCCATTCGATGGTAGCTTCGTTATCCTTTGCCTCCACCGAACCCATAAACGGGGTGATAATGGTTCCGATACCGCCTTTCGGAGTTTGTGTTCTGCCCCATTGATCCCATATTGACAGATTCACCTCTTTATTGTAAGTGGATACAGCGGCAAAAAACGAATCACGGTTGTACATATCAGGTGCATAATTCATATTGGGAACATTAAAAGGTGTAAAATCCTTTGTATCCGTGATCCATGTCAGCATATTGAAATTGGCATACATCATTTTTTCAATCTGCGATCCTTTAAATCCTTTTGCTTCAGCTAAACGGGTCTGCGAAGAAATCATAAATTGCTGATGCGATTTCCAGGGTTCGGCAAAAACATAGGTGGTTTTCACAATCTTTTCGCCAAGGGGAAGCAAATTGTATGGTTCTATCTGTGGCTGGTGTTCAGTAAATTGCAGATTTTTTATTTGTAATTTACATTCTTTTCCCGACTGGGTTCCAATAAACATGGATACAGAATCATTTTCAATATACGGAACCAAAATACTTCCTTTAAAAAGAGTCCATTCGTTTTCGACTGCCGGGAAGTTATCAATGTACTTAACTCCTTCTTCCAATTCAATCGTTTTTTGTCCATTCTTAATCCGGAATAGTTTTAAGGCTACACCTGTATTTCCTTTACACCAGAATGAAATCGCATAAATCTTCTGATCTTTGAGTGGTGCAATAAATTCAATTCCGGCCCGGCCTCCCGGATGTCCGTTTATGGTTAAAAGCCCGTTTTCTTTTTCAATTTCAGCATTGCCTTCTTTTAGAAATGTATCCGGAGTAGTTAATATGGTTTCTGTGCCCGCATCGAGATTATACATTTCTCCAAAAGTTTGCCTGATATATTGGTTATTGTCTGCTTGTTCCTGTATAGTGGAAATAGAAAATAAATTCGGATCAGGCAACCGGCGCATACCCACAAATCCACCTCCTCGTCCACTGAACCGGCGACGTGTATTTCGTGTAAACTGGTTTTTATAACCGGCATCCGTCAAAAACCCAACGACAGTATTATCAGGAGTTACAAAACCTGCTGCAGGAAACATTTCGTGTACAAAGCCGCCGGGAAAATTATCATACTCGAATGTTACATATCGCAGAGGTTTTTCTGCAGGCCTTGATGTTTCCTTCAATATGTAATACATCCCCGGCATAGATGGCTGGAATAATTCAACCGTTTTTTTAATTACATTGGCATTAACCACTTCATAGGAAACTGAAACCGAAAGATTGGCATCAAACTCCTGTATATATGAATCTCTTTTTAGCGTGATGCTCTTTTCACCGGCTGTAAATTCCTGGCCTGTCCAATGCTTTAAAGTTTCTGTGCTCAAATCGAGATTATACAACTGCAGGGAGAATTCTTCGGTATTTGTTACCAGTAATTTATCGCTTTTGTAGATATCAACATGATACCCTGCAATTGTATCGCCTGCAATTTTCAAAGATAGTTGTTGGCTGTAAGCAGATGAAATGTTTAGCAGCACGCTAATGCACAGGAAAAATACTGTCAACTTGTTTTTAATAAGTATCATATAAAACATTTTTAAATTATTTCTGGTAGGGTTACAGCATATTGATTCTTTTTGTGTCTTTAGTTATCGAAAGTATTTTAACCACAAAAGGCACAAAAGTTCTATTGCTACTTCATTTCCCTTTTGTTCCTTTTGTGGTTACTCTGTTATAAAATTATAAGAAACAAAAGCCTCATTCCCATTGTGATGTCTTTCCTGCTTAGCGAATCATAACTTTCTTTGTTACTACAAGGCCATTTTTCATGACAATTCGCAACAAATGTATTCCTGAAGAAACCGGGGGAAGTTCAATTGCAATTAGTGAACCTTGCACTGTCACCTCGTAATCCATTAATTCTTTCCCAAGTACATTTAACAGTGAGATGTGCTCTGCCTCCGCAGAGCCGGCAAATTCGATATAAATCACTTCTTCAGCCGGATTAGGATATATTCGGGCAATTACATTATCCTCTTCAATGCCAAAAGATGTATTCCATTGATCTTTTAACTTTTCGATCTGAGGTATAGGGATTTCTTTGTCCCATAGCTTTACTTCGTCAATGCTTCCGCGAAGTGAATACAGGGTTTCCACATTATCCATCCGGCCGATGGTCAGCGGTTTGGTTGAAGGCTCTATGCTTCCTGAAAAAGCTTTGAATGTGTCCAGAACACCATCCACATAGAGTTCCATGGAATAACCGGTATAGAGAACGGTTACATGATAGTAACGATTCAGTTCAATAGGGGCTGATCCATCCAGGTCAGCAACGCCAGTGTCGGTTTTTACGGTCCATCGCAGCTTTCCTTCGGGTGTTATGGATAATTTATAACGCTGCTGCCATGATCCGTGGGAGATGATAAACCTTTCGGAATCCAGTTGTTCGCATTTCACCCAGCAACTCAGGCTCACGGCTTCGGTGAAATTCAGGGCAGTGTTATTGTCAGTATATATAATGTTTGACCCGGCCGTAAACCTGTATGCCAGAGAGGCAATACCACGTGAATCTTCAGTTTTACTAACGCCTGTCACTACAGCATGGAAACGGTCGGCGGACGAATTTTTTGTATCGAAATCGAAAGGATACCAGATCAAAGGTGTTTGAGCAGCCAAAGTTGTATCTTTTACCAGAATCCCGGCTGTTACTGTAGTCGAAAGCATATCCTGGTTGGTAACCTTAAGTGTTAAAGACCCGACTTGTGGTGTTGCAGGTGCCTGCCAGGTAACAGAATTCCCGGTAGCCTGGTTTAGAGTTCCGGTCGAGGCGCTCCATTCGTATGACAGTATCTCGCCTGCAGCCGGTGTAACCAGTGCGGTAAAAGTGTTTGTTTCGCTGAGAGCAGTATATTTTGAAGCAGTTTGAATCCCATCTACGACCGGAGGTACTGCGATGTGTCCTACAATCTGAAGGTGCAGTGTATCTTCTGCAGTTTGTCCATTAAAGCTGATTCTGCATTTTAAAACTGATTGTGACGGATCAGCAGGCGCTGTAAGTTGTACCTGCGACTGGTTCTGACCTGCTATTAATACATCATCCAGGTACCATTCAAACTGCACCAGGTCGCCCGAGTTGATGTTACCCGGTTCACAAAATGCTGTAAACGCTGATGAAGTGACTATCGGGTTTTGATCTGTCGAAATAGACTTTATGCGGAGGTTTTCGGAAAAGTCATATTGATAATGATAATCGAGAATATCGTCACCAACATACAATTTCTTGTTTCGGGTTTCAGGAGTCAATCCTGCGGTATAAAGCCTGATCAGCCGTACTTCCCCGGCTGGAATATCTAACTGAATTGAACTGGTAGCAGTTGCAAACAGGATAGTTTCAGTAATAGCATCATACACCCCGAATGTGCCCGGAAGAAGATTAACATCAACTTGTTTGCCGGATAGTGTTGGGTTAAAATACAGGTACGAAGGCAAAGCATTGTCGCCGTAAAAATCGGTTTTATTCAAATCAATCTGAAGGATTTCAGGAACATTAGTAGTTTGCGCCACTGCAGCAAGATAACCCACACTGGAACCACTATAGAGCGACAGGTTTGTTGCAGCCCAACCTCCACCAATGGCATCACCGGTGGCAAAAGGAGTTTTCCCCGACCAAACCTGTTTCATGGATTCATGTGGAATGCAGGCTGTTGGGTCGTTTACCGAAGCCCATGCATAAGAATCCTGTTGAGCTTCCGGAAGTGAGTTCCAGTAGAACAGGCGACTGGCGTTGGTAACATTCAAAATCCATTTGGCAATAGCACGGGCATATCGCTTATCATATTTTGGCAAAGGTGCCAGTGCAGAAGCCTGCTGAAAACCATTCATCACAAAAGCATAATCGTCGCCGTTATCGTTGGCTTCGCCAATAAGGCCCGATACATCGTAACCACCCCAGGTTCCGACTATGGATCCCCATCCCCTGAGATTGCCGCGGTCGAAACTCCAGTCGAGCAGCTTTTGCAACGGGTAATTTGTTCCTTCAACTGCATTCATCCGGGCGGCAGCGATTGTGCCGTAAGATAGCTGAAGTTCGTAAGAAGGATTTGAACCAAATTCGGTTAAAAAATCCATCCCAAGCTGGGCACCTTCGAAAAATTTCCGGTTCCCGGTTTCCAGGTATGCATTATAGAGCAGCCATGAAATACTCCCGGCTGATTCAGGTTCAGGCACACTTTCTGACAGTGGCAAACCCGTCACCAGGTTAAAAGCCCTGTAGTTCATATCAGGTTTCGACCATGGAGTTGTGCTTCCGCCTAATTGTTTAACACAATACAGCCAGCGGTCGGCAACGGAGGTAAACTGTATATTAAATTCGCTGGCAGCATCAGGATACAATGATTTTAACTGGTAAAAATAAACATTAGGCATTACATCGTACCACCAGTCATTGCCGGATGTTGTTGAATAGCTGTTGAGATAAACATTCTGCCCGTTTTTCAGGTTAAAAAAATCTTTGGTCATTGCAACCCAGTTAGTGCCATTCTGGTTGCTTTTATTAATTCCAACAAGCGATGCTCCCACAATTGCCGGCATCATATTTATGGCTTCAGCCTGATTGAGATGATTATTGGAACCAACGTAGGAATCCATGAAAAAAGCAGTATTATCCGCATAATTGAATTGACCCTTTGTTCCGAGTCGTACCAAAGGCAAATATTGGCCTGCTATATTTGTGTCGAAAACATAACTGTCGTAATTGTGAGCCACTGCTTTCCAGTCCCTGATCTCAAAAGGCGCTGGGAGATCAGGCATCAGGCTTATGCGGGTAATATTTAATTGCCCGGGCTGAGCTAAGGCTGTCAGGACATAGAAAAAGAATGCGAGATTCAGTAAGTAAGGTTTCATGGTTGTTATTGTAAATTTTCAAATGCCGGGAGAGGCATTCCTTTACGATCAATATTTCAGTTTAGTACAACTGACTAGAAACTGTTTAAGTTTTCTCCGTAGGAGATGCATATCAATAGAATTTATCAAAAGGAGAAAACCTTTTTCCCGCAGGGAATTAACAAAATCCTGTTAATGTCCTGACGGACAATGATTCTATATTATCATATTTTCTATTGATATTCATGTCCTAACGGACAAACAGAAGTAACACAATTTTCAAACATTCTCTAATTCCTGTAAATTAAAAAGTCATTGGTTTTTAACTGAGAAGAGCCCATCAGAATTCTGGCAAAGCCCGGTATTTTAACGTTCGTTTCTTTCCCAAAATTCACAATTACAGTAATCTTATTTCCCTCGTAGGTTCGGGTAAACAGTATCCTGTCTTCATTCAGTTCAAGTTTTTCATAAGTTCCATACTGAAGTGTTTTTTCGCTGTTTCTCAGTTCCAGCAATGCCTTGTATCTACTCAGGATTGAGGTTTTCTGCTGCTGAGATTGCAGCACATTAACATTCCTGTAGTTTTCATATACTTTAATCCAGGGTATTCCAGTTGAAAAACCGGCATTGATACTTGAATCCCATTGCATTGGGCTTCTTGATTTGTCCCGGTTGTGATTATTACCTTCAATTAACGCTTCTTCCGGTGTTTTACCAGCCTGCAAAGCAAGCTTATAATTTATTTTACCCTGGATATCCACGATTTCATCAAAGCATGTAGCTTGGATATTTTGCATCCCGATCTCTTCACCGTAATAAATAAAAGGAACTCCCCTGGCTGTAAGCATAAGAGCTGCTAGGGCTTTTGCCTTTCCGGAATCACCTCCAGCCAGGCGATCCATAAGCCGGGGCATATCGTGGCTGCCAAAAAACAAGGTAGGATAATCGCTCATTTCCTGATCCATTTTTTGGAGTTCACTAAAAATCCGCTCCACTGAAAATTCGGGAATACTTCCAAAGTTAAAGTTAAAAACAACATCCATCAGGTCTGGTGCCTGATATTGATTAATAATATCTAGTTTATCACTGCCGATTTCACCCACCACAAATTTGTGTTTGTATTCAGCGACAGTTGATTTTATGATCTTCATTGCCTCTTTTACACCAGGCTGGCCTATATCGAAAATATGTTCCTGTTTCCCATCTTTAATTGGATTATCAGCTACAATCCCATCCGTTGTAAGAAAGTTAATTACATCAAACCTGAAACCATCAATCCCCAATCCAAGCCAATACCTGAGCACCTTTTGGATTTCTTCCACCACATTAGGATTCGACCAGTTGAGATCGGCCATCCGGGCATCGAATTTATGGTAATAATGCCGATTTGTTAAACTATCAAGTTTCCAGGCTGTTCCACCAAAAAACGATTCCCAGTTGTTGGGCTTGTCTTTCCAGATATAATAATCGCGGTAAGGATTGTCTATGGATTTGCGTGATTCCCGGAACCATTTGCTTTCTGTGGAAGTGTGATTCACTACCATATCCATAATAACTTTAATTCCCCTTTGGTGTGCTTCATTCAGAAAGATTTTGAAATCTGCCATCTTACCATAAACCGGATCTATCTCGTAGTAGTCCGCAACATCGTAACCATTATCAACCTTGGGAGATTTCAGAAATGGCGTAAGCCAGATGCCCCTGATACCAAGCGATTGCAGGTAATCCAATCCAGATGTCATTCCCTTAAAATCGCTGTAGCCGTTGCCATCGCTGTCCTGGAAGGAAGGCATATAAATTTCATAAAATACGGACTCCTTCCACCATTTCCCATTTGCAGTTTCCTGGCCGGGCTGGGCTATAACAATTATGGAACCAAGGATAAACAATAATATCAAACTGCGACGAACCATCGTATTTAGATAAGGTAGGTTATTGTTTTTTGAAGAAATTGAGGTTATTAAGGTAGAGGATTTTAGTGTCAGACACCCTTTAGGGCAATGTCGTATAGTTAAGGATGTTTAATTTGAATATTGAACAAGGAACATCGATTTTTGATTTTCGAAGTTTCTTTAAATCAACTATGTACATCTAAAATCTTAAATCGTTAATCCTTGTTCTTAAATCAGCTAATGCTTAACTATATGACATTACCCTTTAGGTGTGCAAACACTAAAAAGGGAAGGCCCAATATCCTGCCAACCTCAAGCAGGAATCATTGAGCCTTACCCTAACCACTAGCTAACAAGTAAACCAAACCAACCAATTAAGGTTTTTCATCATTATAGAGTTTCCCAACCTGGCCTTCAGTCAATGCTGTATTGTAGATTTTCAGCTCATCGATAGCGCCTTTAAAAGAGGCTACGTTAGCAGCACTTATCCAACTAAAGTTGTCTGGATGTAAAGCTATTTCAGCATCTGTTGCAAAAGAGCCAATTAAAAATGGTTGTGCAGTATAAGTATTAAGACCATCAACAAAAGAAAGTGTTTGTGTCAAAGGGTCAACGCCATCTATTGCTACATAAGAATGGGTTTTCACACCATTAATGTAAAAGTCCAGGGTTTTTGCTGTACTATTGAGCGAAACTACAACATGGCTCCAGACACCAGGAGCAACTATACCATCTACGTCATCAAAATCATGAACCACGGAGGCATTAACCCGATAGGTGAACAATGGTTTTCCCACTGATTGGGTTTGAAACTTATAACCCCACCAGTAATTTTGTGAAACAATACAGTTGTTCTCCCAACCTTGCACATCATTTTTAATCCATGCTGAAATGGATATGTTGGCAGGCAGAAAACTGGGCGAATAAGGCACCTCGAGGTGAGCTCCTTTATCCAGATAAATTGCTTTTCCACCATTTATGCCCGAAACCCATGTAGGCATTACTGCATCAGTACCCAATAAAGTAGTCCATCCTTTTGTAAAGGTTGCTACCTGCGCAGCAGAGGAGAAGGATGTAGCTGTAGTACCGGTTCCTTCGTCAAAGTGCCAGCCAGCAACCAGGTATAGGCTCTCATCAATAAAGCCATAAGCCTGGGATTCTAGAGTGGCCATAGCCTGGGTTAACTGGACAACGAGGTTGTCGATTTCAGTCTGTGTAAGTTTAGTAGCAGCAGCCGTTTTTATTGTTGCCAATGTAGAATTATAAGCATTAATGGCAGCTTGTGGATAATCCGCGGGAACTGCAGCAACAGAAAGTGCATCCGCTTCTACGATTAACGCATTGAGTTCTGTTTTGTCGCCTTCAACAACTTTGTCATCTTTTTTGCACGATCCAAGGATCATTGCTGAACTTACCAGAAGGACCAGCAGCAATGTTTGTACTTTTTTTAGATTTTTCATTTTTGTGATTTTTAAGGGTTAAATTAATTTGATTGATTTGGTTGTGGATTGATTTGATTGGTTTTTGATTGATTTGAATTTATGGATTTATAGCATGGTTTGCATCTCTCTCTGCTTGTGGAATCGGGAAATACCGCTTGGAATCGTAATTAAAATCAGGTCCAAGAGCTGCTTCTGCAACAGTTTTTCCCCAGCGCATCAGGTCGAAATAACGGTGAAATTCCTGTGCCAGCTCTGTTCTGCGCTCTTTTTGTATAGCTGTTGTGAGTTGGTTTTTATCCAGGGTGGTGATATCTGCAAGCAGGTCGGCAGGCAGAGTTCCATTATAACTGGCCCTTGCCCGCTGACGAACTTTATTGAGGTTTGCCCTGGCCGAATCAGCATTACCGGACTCATTGAAAGCTTCAGCTTTCATCAGTAAAAGGTCGGCATAACGCAGGTAAATATATGTGAGGCCACCATCCTCTTTACGGGAAGAAGGAACTTCAGAAAACGGCTGCTGGTGTTTCTTGGTAAGGTATCCTGTGGCAGGGGACCAACCGGCGCTGAAAATATCTCCGTTCATCCAGGGCTGGCCATCGCGGCCAATTGTTGCATCAAGGCGCGGATCCACTTCACCGGTCGTGCTTTTTTCAAAAGCATCCACAAGACTTTGAGTAGGTGCATTGAAATAATAACCACCTGGTGCAGGTGCAAACCATTGATTTAAACCATTGCCTGTAAATGGGTTCTGGCCAGTTAGATGCTGAATGGCGAAAATGGATTCGCTGCTGTTATTATACGCCAGTTTAAAGTTATCAGCATAGTTAGGTAACAAATGGTAAATCCCGAGAGCTTCTACCTGCTGGAAGTATCCGAGCGCTGCCGACCAATTTCCCTGGTACAAACTGGCTTTCCCTAACATAGCCAAAGCTGCGCCACGGGTAACATGCCCTATATCCGACGGGCTGTACGAAACCGGCAAAACAGCGGCAGCGTCGGTTAGGTCTTTTTCAATCTGTTGATAGATAGCCGATACATCGCTAAGTGGCACTTGTATTGCCGCCTGGGTAACCGGCGGCAGCAGTTTAAGGGGGATACTTCCAAAAACATTAACCAGGTTAAAATAACTGTATGCCCTGATAAATTTGGCTTCACCAACAAACCGGTTCTTCAATGCCTCGTCCATGGCTACTCCCGGAACATTGGCGATCACATTGTTAGCCCGGGAAATGGCTTCATAGCAAAATGTCCAGTAATTAAATATTATCCCATTGCTGGCATTGGCATTAAACTCATCGATAAATGTAATTTCTGCCTGATCGCCTGGATTACCGCCTTTAACGGCATCATCGGAACCGATATCACCAAATACCCAGATAGCATTGTTAAAGCTGCTAAAAGATATGGCATTATAAACCCCGATTAGTGCCTGATTAGCCTGCGTTTGATTTTGATAAAAAACGCCTGTAGAAAATTCACCCTGAAGTTCCTGTGTTAAAAATTTGGTACATGAGCTGATGATGGTAATGGAAAACCCGATCAGCAGGATTATAGAAAACTTCAGGCTCCGGTTTAATGTAAACTTTACATTAATGAATGGGTGCCTGAATATTTGAAATATATGGTTAAAATTCTTTTTCATAGCCAGTTGTGTTAAAATGTGATGTCGATTCCAAGCATTATAGTCATAGCCGGAGGATAAGTTCCCCAGTCGATACCGGCAGCGCCGTCGCCTTCGCCCTGGGAGTTATTACTTACGGTCATTTCCGGGTCAAGACCCGAATATTTGGTCAATGTAAGCAGGTTGGTTCCCGATGCATATATCCTTGCTTTCGACAGACCTATAACCTTAATTAGTTTATCAGGAATGGAATATCCAAACTGAAGGTTTTTCAACCTCAGGTAGGACCCATCCTCCAGGAAACGCGAGGAAGGCATAGCATTGTTTGATTTTGCATTCCACGATGCCCTTGGTTGCGTGTTTGATGTGCCCTCACCTGTCCAACGATTATCAAAATAGCGTTGTGTAACGGTAAAACCGCGATAAAAACCTTCGATATCCTGGTTCAGCTGCGAATAAATCTTGTTGCCGTATGTCCCCTGGAAGAAAACGCTCAGATCGAAATTTTTATAATTAGCAGCAAAGTTTATTCCTGCTGTCAGTTTCGGAATGGCGCTACCAAGATATACCCTGTCTTTTTCATCAATACGCCCATCTTTAAAGTTATCTTTGAATTTTACATCGCCGGGATGGATGTTGTTACCCTGGAATGCTGAGAGCAAAATATCCGTTTCATTCTGGAAAATGCCGTCCATTTCGAGCATATAAAATGACCCGATTGGTTGTCCTTCTACAACTCGTGTTGCATAGGTGCCTGTTTCAACTAATGCTCTTACGAGAGGAGCTTCCAGTTTAAGTACTTCGTTATGCAGATATGCGAGATTGCCGCTGATTGAGTAGCCCCATTCATTCTTTGTTTTGCGGTAGGTAGCTTCAAGTTCAATCCCATTGTTTAATACCGAGCCATTGTTAATTACAGGTGCGCCGGCATAACCTACCGAAGGAGGATTAGAAGCAGTTACCAGTTGATTTACAGTAATTTTATAATAGTAATCGACTGAAAATGCCAATGCACCTTTCAAAAGCCCAACATCAAGGCCGGCGTTATACTGATTACTGGTTTCCCACTTCAGGTTTTCGTTCCCCAGGGCGCTTTGAGCATAACCGTTATACGATACTCCACCGAATGGATAGTTATAATTTGGAGAGATCCTGTCCTTTTCAGCATTGTTGGTTATATCCTGGTTCCCGATAGCACCGTAACCTAAGCGTAGTTTAAGATTCTCAAGCCAGGTAACATCCTTCAGGAAGTTTTCCTGTTTCAGAGCCCAACCAGCTGAAAGTGAATAGAAAGTTCCCCATTTGTTATCTTTTATGAATTTCGATGAACCATCGCGGCGTAGGGTGCCCGAAACATAATATTTACCTTTAAAATCATAACTGGCCCTTCCGAAAAATGACGCGAGTGATGAACCCCAGGCACTTTGTGTACTTTTAACAAATTTCCCCGATCCTTTACCTATAAAGATAAGTTCTTTCTGCTCAACAGGAAAATCCTGATCGCTGGCATAAAGGGCTTTCCCGCTGTTTTTAATAGCCTCAAACCCCAGCATTGCTGAAAAAGTGTGCGATTCTCCGAACTTGGTTTCATAATTAAGTACGTTATTAATGGTCCAGTTAGCGTTGCGCTCATTACTAATATTCAGGCCATTCGGATTATTAATGCGTTTCTCGGTTCCCCAGGTGGGGAAGAATTGGCGACTATTGGAATTGCGGTAGTCCATACCGAAATTGGTTGTAAATTTTAGATCTTTGGCAAGTTTGGCTGTAAAATAGGCCTTGCCAAGATAACTGTCGTCCTTACGGTTGTTATCGTTATGAGCAGTCATGCCGAGGGGACTATATCCATCACCAAGGAATGAATCATAAATCTGGTTCCCGAAATATTCGGAAGGACGGTCCACGTATGTTCCATTATCAAATTGCACGGGGATAGCCGGATTACGGAAGAAAGCATATCGAATCACACTTCCTCCGTTACCGCCTGCGCCATCACCTGAGCTGCCAATCATATCAGTACTCGATATTCCAACTAACATGCTCATTCCGCCGCTAAGCCATTTGCTTACTTCTGTATTAACATCCAGGCGGACAGTTCCACGGCTATAGCCGGTACTTTTTATAGTCCCCTTTTGATCGAAATAGGAAGCCGAGATGAGATAATTAGTAGCTCCATTTCCTCCGGAGATAGAGAGTTCGTGAGAATTAACAGGTGTTGTCTGAAATAGTTCTTTTAAATAGTCCACATCTGCGAATCCTGCAGCATCGTCGGGAGTGATGAGTTTACGCAGGGGCAGACCCAGGGGCATGAAGGCATTGTCGTTATTAGCAGCTTCATTATATATAGTAATATAATCGGCGGTATTTACCATTTTTGTGAGCCTGGTAGGTTTCTGGAACCCTGTTTGTCCATGATACGTGACCCTGGCTTTACCTTTTACTCCTTTTTTAGTTGTAATAAGCACTATCCCGTTATTGGCACGGGAACCATAAATAGCTGCTGATGAAGCATCTTTAAGAACTGTGATATTTTCAATATCCCCTGGGGAAAGAATATCAAGCGCGTTGGCTGTTGGAATATCGTCAACGATATACAGCGGTTCGTTGCCCGAATTAATAGACCCAATGCCACGGATACGAACCCTAACCCCTTCACCAGGTGCACCGGTATTTTGCGTTACTGAAACACCAGCTGCCCGACCTTGTAAAGCCTGGGCAACACTAGCCACCGGCAATTTGTTGAGTTCTTTGCTGTCAACTTTGGCAACCGCGCCTAAAACATTGCGCTTTTTAGTAGATCCATAACCAATCACAACAAGTTCATCAAGCATCACCAACTCCGGATTAAGCTTAATGTCAATTACCGATTGGCTGCCTAATATTTGTTCCGTAGTTGTATATCCTATATAAGAGTATAAAAGAACAGAAGTAGCTGACAACTGATCGGATACCAGATGGTATTTGCCGCTCACATCAGAAATAGTTCCCGAAGTGGTTCCTTTAATTTGAATCGTAACTCCAATAAGCGTTTCGCCGGTTTTGGAATCTGTAACAGTTCCGTCAACCGTACGCTGTGCAAACAACGAAAGGGTTGCCGAAAGTATTATCACAAGTAGTAATAGTCTTTTCATATTTTATATGTTATTGAAAGATTTCACAATTCGGTGGCTTTTCAGTTATTTGTATGCTATTATTACATCGTTGGCTTTAACTTTTAATCCATCGGTTTTCAGGCGTGTGCCAGCAGGAAGTACGACCATCAGTATGGCTTCTCCTGCCGGTATATTTACATTTATACTCCCGTTGCTTCCTGTGGCGATATATTTTTTCGATACAATATCAAAAAGGTCAACGCTTTCGGTCGAAGGATAAGTTACCGTCCGGGAAACCGCATATGGATTATAGTAAAGGAAAACCGGGTATTTGTTTTCGGCATAGAAATCGGTGGCATTGCAATCAAGCGCCAGGATTCCTTCCACATCAGTGGTGCTAACTATGGCCCCGAAAACACCTACAACAGATGTGCTATACAGACTAAACATGGATTCCCGGGGCTGTCCGGCAACCCATTTCGGACCGTCGCCTGTGGAAACAGGAGAAACACCCTTCAATGCCGGTTTATTGTAATCATCAATCTTGCGTACTCCTTCGTAACCAATAATCCCGTTTGTGAGGTTTTTCAAGTCAGGAAGCCACTGGTGAGTATCATCAACCTGGTCAGGGTAAAACAAGCGGGATGCATTTACCACATTCAACATATATTTTCCAATAGCTTTTGCATACTGTGGTTCATATTTTACCATCGGAACTAAAGGCCATGCCATAGCCACCGAGTTCATAAAGAAACCATAGCCGCCACCATCGGTAATGCTTCCCTGCAAGCCGGAGACATCGTAATCGCCCCATTTATCGGCTATTACACCCCAGCCGTACCGGCCATCTTTTGCCTGGCAGCCATCAAATGTCCAGTTGAGAAGTTTTGTTACATCGTAATTGGTGCCTTGTTCGGCATTGAGCCTGGCGGCGGTATATGCACCAAAAGGAAGCAGAATTTCATAAAAGCGGCTCTCTTTCTGATTAAGTAATGCCTCGGTTGCACTTTTAGCCCCTTTTAGATATC
Source organism: Lentimicrobiaceae bacterium (assembly GCA_041660125.1). Classification (GTDB taxonomy): domain Bacteria; phylum Bacteroidota; class Bacteroidia; order Bacteroidales; family UBA4417; genus UBA4417. The sequence goes on along the minus strand of JBAZWY010000009.1, from coordinate 109,854 downwards.
GCTTATCCCCGAATTTTTGATACGCTGAATACAATACCCAGGCATGTCCACCGGCAGCATCTTGCTGTAATGGAACTTTGTTAACCATTCCCTTCATTTGCGCATAATCGAAATAGGAATAATTATAGTTCCCATTTAGTGTTGAATCAGCCTTATAAAACTGATTGGCTATGGAACGCTGAATAAATTCTGTGTTTTCCACATTAGGAAACAAATCTGCCACCCCATAATACAATACATTGGGATAAACATCGTACCACCAGTCGCGACCATAGCCACCACCGGCCATTGCTACCGTAGGATTGGTATTATTCATAACAATATTCCACTTCGTTGTACTGTTGAAATAGTTCTGGGCCATTTTTACAAAGTTGTACCCATGTTGATTGGTTTTATCAATACCCATCAGTCCCGCGCTCAGTAATGAATTAAGCGAAGTAAGTGCTTCATGAAATTCCCCATGATTATGCTTCGGTCCCTGGCGAACATCTCCCATTACTGTGTATAGCCCGTATGTTACCTGGTCGATATTTCGCCTTGAACTATCGAGCCAGATAAGCGGTCCATAGGAAGCTGTGTTGTCGAAATCGAAAGCAAGGCTGTCGTATTGAAGTGTTTTTTTCTTCCAGTCAATAATTTTCAATGGCTGGGGTATGGCGGGCATCTGTTCGATCCGAGGAAGGGATATCTGGGCAACAGCAACGCCTGTTTGTGGCCTGCAGGAATATGATCCTGCAAGCAGCGCCAGAACTACTATTATAATTATCCCTTTTTTCATTTTGATTCAGAATAAGAATGTTTCATTATGTTTTTTGCAAGCGGGATCGAAAGCATCTGAATAAGCGCAACAATAACAAGCGAATACCTTAGCGCAAAATCTTTAGAAACATAAAAGGCCAGGCCAATGAACAGGACAAGACCAAAGAACCGGCCCACGTATAGTCCGAACTCATGGTTGAAGATATATGCATATTTGCTGCGGTTCTCCCTTTCCGATAAGATATCGATTACCTGCATCTGAATCGGAAAGTAGGCAATATCGTGCAAGGGCATAAAGAGAACTTTACACAGAACAAAAACAATAACCCCGAAGGCAGAGAACAGTATCTCGTTGGTAAGGGCTCCTACCAGAAAAACAGTCATACCTGCGGCAAAAATGTAGATGCGGTGTTTGGGTTTTGTTGTCCTACCCAGAAAATAGAGGATGAAAGCTGTTAGTATCCCGCTGACACTCTGAATAGTACCTAAATCACCCTCATTGCCGACCAAAGTCATGATTAATATGGCAGGTGCAGTAACAAGATATCCCTGAACCATCCCCTTCAGGGAAGCAAGACCCAGCATCTTCTTCCAAAGTGTGTCGAAATGAAAGTAAAGGAACTTTTTCTGCTCGGGATTTCTAAATCGATGCTGATGAATTACAATGCTGGCCAGAATGGTGAGCAAAAGCACTATCCCCGTTACAATCTTATAGGCACCCACAATGTTGCCACCAAACCAACCCTGGCTACTGCTTCGTATCAGGAACCAGCCAACAACGGCAGGCACTACGATAAATGTTAAGGTGTAGAAGAATGTCTCCACACCGTAATAGTAATTTCGGTTTGTATCGTTTGTGGTATCGAGGGCCAGAAAGTCGCGGTTGGCCCAGAAGAATCCAAATGAAGCACCCATAATAAACCCTGATATGGAGACGCCTACCATGCTTATATTACTGAGTGTCATCATGAAAATCATGGAAACACCGCTTAGCAGCATTCCAAAACTATATAAGCGCGATATCTTTATCTTATTCAGTAAAAATCCATTAATCAGGAATGTAAAGGGTATCCCCGTGTAAACGCATAGCTGGTAAACCGCAACCATGGATGGATTATTGGAGCTGCGCATAATGTAGGCTCCAACAAATATGTCAATTATGGGTAATACAAATGCATAAATCATATTGGTTCCAAGCACAAGGCGCATATCCCTGGGCATGGTCATAAAAAAACGAAACTCCGACAAAATTTTATTCTTCATTAGGTACGATTTATCAATATGATTACGTGATTCTACTTTGTACTGTTTGCTTTATTCCTTTACATTCAATGTTTCCAAAATCTGGTTTACCGATAGCTCTGCTCCGCAGATAACTTCATCGCTGGCCCCATAGTAAATTGTAATTTTATCCCCATCCACATATTGACCATTGGTAAAAACCACATTCCCGAAAAATCCGGTTTGTTCGTAAGTCTGAACAGGTTCCATAATGGGTTCTATGCTGCGGGCAAGCACTTTTGAAGGATCATTGATATCGAGCAGTAATGCGCCAAGGCAATACCGATGGTCTTTATTGGCTCCGTGATAGATTTCGAGCCAGCCTTTTCCAGTCCGGATGGGTGCTGCGCCTGCGCCAACGCGTGCTGAATCCCACATTCCGGGACGCACTGTGGCTATGCATTTGTGTTTCCCCCAATGAATAAGGTCGGGCGACTCAGCCAGCCAGATGTAATTTCCACCCAACTCTGGACTGCTGGGGCGATGCAGGGCAAAATAGGTTTCGTTTATCTTTTCGTCGAAAAGGGCACAGTCCTTATTATGAGGCGGGAATATCATTCCTTCACGAATGAATTTTTTCCAGTCTTTTGTGCGGATAAGCCCTACTCCTACCCCAAACTCAGAAACTTCAGTAAACGAAAGACAGAATTCATCTTTCATGCTGGCAACGCGACAATCTTCGATTCCAAAAGTTTCCAGTTCGCCTTTACCGAAAATGGGAGGATAACCTTCTGGTTCGTAAAACTTAGTGCCATCGTCGCTGCAAACAAGCCTTAAATACGAGAGAGTAGTAAGGTAATCCTTCTTTTTATAATTAATAATCCGTGGATCAGAAGCATCCAGGTCGGGATCATTCTTGTCAAAACTCAGTATTTCAATTGCCCCATCACTATTATATACGGGAAAGCTTATTTTACCATCGATCTGTTTAGGCCTTTCAGCTACGCGGAGCAACAACCATATTTTCCCTTCAAATTGAAAAACACCCGGATTGAGCAGGCAAAGTATTTCCATTCCTTCAATACCTGGCTTTAAGTCGGACGGACGGAGGAGAGGATTTTGAAGGAAACGGCTGGCGATATCCATAACATTCTGTTTTGACGATCACAAAGCTACTCACGATTATATCAAACCAGTGTCCGCCCTGTTCCTTATCTTGTCCTATATAGTGCAAAATGAGGTATTTACAGGCACAAATCCCGTTTTTACGGTAAAACGCATTTCATCCCTACACTGTTTTTGTTTTGGATATGCAATCGATTGCGGAAAAAGACAAGTTCTCTTTAGTGGAGGATTCTAAATTGTCTTTTAAAAAAGGTGGGAAGATTTTCAGCGTTTCAATATTTCACTTTACAGTTAAGAGCAGATCTGTGAACGTTAACTTTGAAATACTTTATATAATAACAACCGAAATATAAAATCGTTCAGCAGAAACGATAATTAATTAGCAAGAAGTTTATAACTTTAATGGAATTTCATTTGTAATTATGAATTCAAAACTTTCATTTTGATTCCATATTGTCCTTTGGCTATGTCGCCTTTTGCCATGTACCCTTTCTCCATATCGCCCCTCACCCCATCACTCCTCAGCTCGTCATCTAATTCTTCTCTACACCTATCTAACTTCTCCCCGCACTTCCCCTGTAGTCAGAAGGCGAGCTTCCGTAAGCTTTGTTAAACAGCTCATAGAAATGGGTCCTGCTGGCAAATCCGGTCTGGTCGATTATTTCGCTTACTGTCATGGTTGTCGATTTCAGAAGGATAGCGGCTTTGCTTAACCGGCGCTGATTGATCAGGCCGTGTGGAGTAGTGCCAAGCAACGACTTGGTTTTATTATAGAGCGACGATTTACTGATGGCAAGTTTATCACAAAGTTTTTCAGATGAAAACGATTCATCATCAATATTTTCATCAATATAACTAATCATCTTTTGAAAAAACGGGTCAGGTATTTCCTTAACAAAAGCTGGATTTCTGTCAGGCTGGCCAAAGCGAATTCTCATATTTGACCTTGAACGCAGAAGCTTATCGATGCGTACTTTCAGATGTTCAGGATGGAACGGTTTGGGTATGTATGAATCAGCTCCTGCTTTCAAACCGTCGATCCTGTCCTCTATTTCAGCTTTGGCAGTAAGCAGTATCATGGGCAGGTGACTGGTGTCGAAGTTTTCGCGCACCATTTTACAAAGTTCGATGCCATCCATTTCAGGCATCATTACGTCTGAAACAATCAGATCGGGCTTTTCGGATAAAACTTTTTTGTAAGCTTCAATACCATTTTCGGCAAAAATGATTTTATAGTCTGCTTCCAGGAAATCCCTCAGCAGATGCAGAATTTCAGAGTCATCGTCAACAAGGAGAATTAAGGGTTTGCCTGTTGATAGCTCCGGGTTTTCAATATGGTTATCAGCTTCGGTTTCATTTATAAAAGCGATATCCTCTGCTTTATCATCGGGTGCATTCAGTAATTCAACAGGACTTAGCGGAAGAATATCAGGAAAAATGCAGATAAACTTTGTGCCTTCACCGGGTATGCTTTCGAAGCTGATTTTCCCTTTAAGCAGTTCAACCAGGCCTTTTGTAACGGCAAGTCCAAGGCCTGTTGACCGGTATCCTGACAGACTTCCTATTCTCCGGGCGGAGGAAATTCCAAAAGGCTCAAAAACTTTTTGAAAATACTCGGGTTTTATTCCAACACCATTATCTTCCACTTCAAGGGTTAGGATTGAGTTTTCTGATTTAATGCTTACCCTGACGAATCCCCCGTCTTTATTGTATTTAATGGAATTAGATACCAGATTGGTTATGATGCGTTGAAATTTATCCGCATCTGTTTTGAAAACTATTTCCGGGTCCGGGGCAATCACTTCGCAAACGATGTTTCGTTGCTGTGCAAGCAATTCGAGATCTGAAACCACTTCGCGTATCAGTTCAACCGGTTTTGTAAGTTGGATATTTTTCGGTTCTTTCCCCTTTTCCAGTTTACGGAACTGCATAATTTCGAGCACCAGTTTCTGAAGTTTTATGCTGTTGTTAAATACTTTTAAGAGGCGGGGGTTATCAACCGTATTCCGGGCATCTTCGAGTAACGCATGAATGTGTGAAGTGATCAGAGTCAGCGGAGTACGAAGCTCATGGGCTACGTTGGTAAAGAATTCAATTTTATAGCTTTGTAATTCTGCATTTTTTTGGTTTTGAAATTCCAGCAAGGCCGCTTCTTTTTTCCTGGCTTCGCGCCGGCGGTACGCAGCGAATATGAGCAACTGGATTCCGATCAGCAGCAGGACATAAAGCACAATTGCCCAAGAGGTTCTCCAGAATGGGGGATTAATGAGAATAACTATTTCCCTGATTTGTTTTGACCAGTTTCCGTTTTCATCACTAACGCGTATCTGAAGCAGGTATTTGCCAGGCTCAAGGTTGGAGAAGTTAATAGGTTGATTTTGTGGATTAATAGCCCAGTCATCGGATAAGTTTTTTAATCTGTACGATATCCTGTGTCGCTCCTGCGCCCAGAATGCAAGTGGTGAAACATAAAAAGTAAGTGAATTCTGATTGTATTTTAAGTCCAGTTGTTTTTGATGATTGATACGGCTTGTAAGCACGCTTTCATCTCCCGGTTCAACCAGTTGGTTCCTGATGAACATCTGATTTATGGCAATCGGAGGAAAATATGAGGAAAATTTTATCTCATCAGTTTGTATTATATCAACTCCCATAGTGCCCCCGACATATAGCTTGCCGGCATTTATATCAAAGAATGAAGCCCCGTCGCTGTATTCAAAATTAATAAGGCCATCGTTCGTGTTGAAATTCCTTACATTCATCCGGCGGTTGTCTATCATTGTCAGACCCTGATTTGTAGTGAGCCATAGATTACCCATTTTGTCAAACTGTAATGCATGAATACTGGTATTGATAAGATCGGACTCCACGTTTAACCCTTCTACTTTTACTGAATCGGCAGTAACAGGCACCAGATTAAAGATTCCATTACTAGTACCAACCCAGATGCGCCCAAGGTAATTGGCGGACAAGGAAAGGATATCATCATTACGGATAATCTTAGGATTTGAACTGGTAGAATACTGCCCGATTACGCGCTTGGTAATTGTATTATACCGATATACCCCGAGGCCCCTGGTTCCTATCCATATCACACCCGGTTTTTCTTCAGCCAGCGCATAAACTATTTGCTTCTGCTGACTTGGAGTAGCAACGCTTTTATCAAGTACCAATTGTTCGTAATTAATAGGTAATGAGGTTTTGGTTTTGTCAAACTCAACCATTATTACTCCATAACCGCTGGTTCCGAGGTAAATTCGGTGGTCGCTGTCTTCGAGTATCCGGTAAACCGAAGCAAAGTTCAAAGGCCTGGAAATGTTGAAATCGCGCGGGAAATTGTGTATGCTCCTGTAATCAGGCGAAATAATATCGATTCCTTTTCCATCAGTACCAACCCAAATTGATCCGTCATACAGTTCGTGGAATGAGAGTACTGAGTTATTGTTTAAACCGTTTTTAACGGAAATTTGCCTTATATGATTTCCGTTGGAATCAAAGATATCAATTCCTCCACCTTTAGTTCCGATCAGCATATCTCTTTTACTGGTTACAAGTATACTGCGTACTATGGGATATGCAAGCTGATCTGATGAAAGACTTTTATTCGGAAATTCAGTGAGTTTAAGATTATAAACTCCGTTACCATCAGTTCCTATCCACAGAATGTCATTTTCGGTTTCATATATACTTAAAATACGTGTCGCAATATGACTATTTTTAAGCAGGTTTGATAGTTTGTCCAGCACTTCGAATTTACGTGTCAGCAAGTTGAAACTGTATATTCTTCCCTTTTCGGTGCCGACCCATAGTTTTCCTCTGGCTTTCGAGAAGGCAAATGAGGTTATGATGTCATCAGGGATTCGGAGTTGCTGAACTTCTTTTGTTTCCGGATCAACCATAAGAGCTGCTCCGGCCCGTTGGGTAATTAACAGGTACAGGCGATGGTTGATTATTACTGAAATTGATGATGACAAGGTCCCGGAATAAGGCAGTTTCATAATCTCCCCAAGGTGATTGCCCGACATGATCATTAATTGACCACTTCCGGTAATACAATATGCCCGGTTACCAACAATATGAATCCGTTTAATGCTGAGTGCTGCTGCCTGTGAGGTTTTATCAAAAACAATTTTATTGAACTGTTTAAGCGTACTATCGAAGCTAAAAATACCTCGTCCAAAAACGGAAACCAACGTTCTATTGTTGTCGGAATGGCTTATAGAAATATCGTTTTCATAGTTTATAGGCTCCGGTTCGTGGGTAAAATAGGATGTAAACCGGTCGCGTACATTGTCGTACAAGCCAACGCCTTTGTTGGTAAGCATCCAGATTGGCCCGGCTGACGTGGGATAAAGTTCGCGGATAACATGATTGTGAATAGAATTGGTATTGTTGCCGGGCAGATAAGTAACAATATTGCTGCCATCGTAACGGTTAAGCCCATTCCAGGTTCCAAACCAGATATAGCCTTCCGAATCTTTTACAATAGCATTCACTGCACCGTTGGATAAGCCTTCACGCCGTGATATGGAATGAACATTTGTTGCGTATTCAGCTATTAGCGGAACGGAAAACAGCAAAGTCAATCCTGGCAAGATATACTTCCTGAGCCTGATTAATATGAAGTCAAAATCCCGCAATTATTTAGTATTTTTTGATCGTTAAGGCAAAATGTTGAATAGTTCAACTCATGCAATACCGGATAGTAATCACTATTCGGGTAAACAAAAGGAGTAAGTGTCTGTTATAAATAGCAATTTATGAAACTGCTTATCTCCGTCGGTCAAGTATGATTTTTTTTTGATTTAAGAACAAGGAATACTGATTAACGATTTATGAAATATTGCATAATCAATTGATATTCAGCATACATCAAAAATTAAAAATCGTTAATCCTTGTTCTTAAATCATTTTTATAGAACCAATCTCTAAAAGCTCTAACAACTTGTTTAAAGGGGGCAAGCAGTTTTATGAATTTAAACATGCATTTGACCGTTCCAAAAATAACGTATATTTGATATCAAACTACGCCCTTCACTATGAACTATCCAAAAAAAGTAACAATAGGAGATATCACTGTCCGCGACGGATTCCAGCATGAAGAAAAATTTATTCCAACCGCCGCTAAGCTTTGGCTCACCGAACAATTGATCCTGGCAGGCTTCAGGCATGTGGAAGTTACTAACCTTGGAAATCCCTCCGGGATGCCCCAGTTTAGGGATGCAGATGAACTTTTAAAAAAAATCCGCTCCAGCAAAACAGTAGCACACCTATTACCTGACGTAAGTCTCACCACTGTTACAATTCGCGAACGCGCTATTGAACGGGCTATCCAGGCCCGTAAGGAAGGATGGGGCCCTGACCGTATTTTGCTGATGGTTTCAACCAGCGAATCGCATCATGTTAAAAATTCTGGCCTTTCCCTTGCCGATTATTGGAAGATGGCTGAAGAATGGATTCCAAAAGCAAAAGACGCAGGATTAAAAGTAAACGGAACTGTCAGCACCATTTGGGGTTGCCCTATCGAAGGACCTACAAAAATGGAGAAAGCGGTTGAATTTGCCCAACGCTGGTTTGATATCGGCGCCAGCGACGTGGAACATGCCGACCACGATGGATCTGCATCACCCGATCGGGTGTATCGCTATTATTCTATGCTAATGGATAAGATTGGACGCCCAGAGAAACAAATCGTGCATTTCCATTCCACCCGGGGATGGGGATTAGCAAATGTACTAGCAGCGCTACAAGCCGGCATGACCAATTATGAATCCACTATGGGTGGAATAGGAGGGCAGCCGGCTAATTTTGTGGATGGTGTTCCTGTTGCAGGAACCGGCGCATATTATTACGCTGATCCAATGATTACCGGTTTGATACAAACCGAGGATATGGTAGTTATGATGGATGAAATGGGTATTGAAACCAATCTCGATATAGATAAAGTTCTGCAAATCGGCTCCCTGGTTGAGCGAATCATCGGCCGCAGGCTTCGCTCTGAAAGTGTGCATACAGGAAGAATTCCCAAGACCTTAACAGGTAGGGGATAAATAGGGGTTTGAAGGGTTTGCGCATTTGAAGGGTTTGCGCTGCGCGCGTTTGAAGAGTTTGAAAAGTTTATAAAGTTTCGGGTTTCAGAGTTAAAGTGTTTCAGTGTTACAGAGTTATTGGATACTGGTTGCTGGTTTCAAGAGTTCAAAAGTTCAATTGCCTGCGTCGTTCATGGGTTAAAAGTTACGTTCAAAGGAACTATTTTCTGTTAACTATTTTCTGTTTGTTCAAGGTTAAAAGGGCTACAGAGTTTCAAGTTTCAGGGTTTCATAGTTCAGAATAATCATAATAGTATAGATGACCCAATGAATTTGGCGGATTTTTTTTGTGCGAAAAACTGAAGAATTTCAATCTCTACACGTAACATTTTATTCCGACATCGCAAATCCTACATCCGACATTCATCCCTTCTCCCCATCGCTCCTTCTCCCCATCTTCTTGTTTTACTCCATACCTCGTTATACCCGCTTACTTCCACGCTCCTAAAATAACCCCCATAAGCGTAAGTCCAACAATATTGTACCCTGCATGAATCAGCATATATCGCGTGCTGCGGAATTCATACTGGCCTGTAACAAAAATTGACATAGCTATCCAGCCAAAGCCAGTGAAAAAACCATACATGGCACCTTTTGTGGCGCCGATTTCGGGGGAATTTAGAAATAAAGCCAGGTTTACTGCCATTATGAAGGTGAATAGCAATGTAAAGCCCATTATTTTAGGCATATTCACTTTTTGGGCAGTTTCTTTGGTTATTCCGGTTTCTTTCATCCACATTTTACCAAAGGCCAAAGGTGTGTACCAAATAGCACCCAGTCCAAAAAATACCAGCGTTGAAACGATAATGGCAAGCCAGTTGAGGGTCGAAAAATCCATAGTTTTAAAATTTAGGATTAGATATTTATTTGAATGACAGATTGTAACAAATATAGAAAAAGTTTTATTTATGTTCAGATTCGTAAAAGGAAATAAATAGGGATGAGCAGTTTCTAAAGACCTTTACTCAAAGATAGCTTAGGTCGCTCAGAATTTTGGTGAATCGAAGTGCATATATAGCGGCCTGCTTTCAGCCTATGAACTTGATGGTGTGCGACTTCAAGTCCTTTTGGGACAATCCTGCCAAAGCCAAGGCTTCACAAAAAGTAAAGTTCCGAATCTAAAAACAAATAAACTTATTCAGGTACTTACTGGTGAATTTGAGTTATGCCCAGAGTACCAGGCGTTTAAATCGCCTTCACAAGGAAATAATTCTTCTTTCCTTTTTGTACAAGGATATAGTTGTTGTTGAGCAGAAATGCAGGTGTAACAATTGTATCTTCGATAGCTTTCTCTTTGTTTAGCTGAACACCGCCATCTTTCAGCATACGACGGACCTCGCCTTTGGATGGGAATATCCCTGTTTTCTCCGAAAGGAAATCTACCATTCCGATGCCGGCTTCCAGCTCCGTACGGGTTATTTCGCTTTGTGGAACGCCTTCAAAAACGCCAAGCAGGGTTTTTTCATCAAGCTGACGAAGCGTTTCGGTGGTCCCTTTGCCAAATAGTATTTCTGATGCCTTAACGGCCTGTAGATATTCAGCTTCGTCATGTACCCGCAGCGTAAGATCCTTAGCGAGTGCTTTCTGCAAGGCGCGGAGGTGCGGCGCCTGCTCGTGCTCCTGCTCCAGCGCTTCAATTTCCGGGCGCGTGAAAAGGGTAAAAATGCGGATATATTTCTTCGAGTCCTCATCACTGCAATTGAGCCAGAACTGATAAAACGCGTATGGCGATGTTTTTTCAGGGTCGAGCCAGATATTGCCTTTTTCGGTCTTTCCAAACTTTCCACCATCGGCTTTCGTGATCAACGGACAGGTTAACGCAAATGCTTCTCCCCCCGTTTTGCGTCGTATAAGTTCAGTACCCGTGAGAATATTCCCCCACTGGTCGCTTCCTCCCATTTGAAGCTTACAGTTTTTATTTTCGTATAGGTATAAGAAATCATAGCCCTGTACCAGCTGATAGGTGAACTCCGTAAACGAAAGACCTGTTTCGAGGCGTTTCTGCACCGAATCCTTGGCCATCATATAGTTAACCGTAAGGTGTTTGCCCACTTCCCGAAGGAATCCAAGGAAAGAGAATCCTTTCATCCAGTCGTAATTGTTAACTATTTCTGCATGATTGGGCTTTGCTGTATCGAAATCCAGAAAATTCAACAATTGCTTTTTTATACCTTCCTGGTTATGGCGCAGCAATTCTTCACTCAACAGGTTTCGTTCTTCGCTTTTTCCCGACGGATCGCCTATCATTCCTGTAGCACCGCCTACCAATGCAAGCGGTTTATGCCCGGCCAATTGCAGGTGTTTCAGCATCATAATCGATACCAGGTGGCCAATATGCAACGAGTCGGCTGTAGGATCGATACCTACATAAGCCGTTGTCATTTCTTTCTCAAGCTGCTCAGCTGTACCGGGCGTTACATCGTGTATCATCCCGCGCCAGCGCAGTTCTTCAACAAAACTCATAAGATCAGTATTTGAGGCGCAAAGTTAACAAAACAAATGATTGGCTGTGTCATGAGGTTCGTGTTGTATTAAAATCCTGTATAGTAAACTTTTCTGAAAACACCTTTCAATGATAACACACGATGCATAAAATGCACGTTTGAAGCGACCGAAAAATTCATAATTTTGCATCATGATACTTGTAACCGGCGGAACGGGATTGGTTGGGTCCTACCTTTTAAATGAGCTCACAGGCAAAGGCCATAAGGTACGTGCATTGTTGCGGCCCGGGAAAAAGCCTTACAACACTCGGGAATTATTTAATTGCCTTTTGGATGGAAACGAAGACTTAATCGATCAGGTTGAGTGGTTTGACGGCGATGTGCTGGATCCGTTTTCGTTGCAACAAGCCATGCAAGGTGTTGAATATGTATATCATTGCGCTGCATTTATATCATTTAATCCGCACGAAATGAAAGAAATTCTTGCGGTGAATATTGAAGGAACAGCCAATGTAGTAAATGCGTGCATTGAAAATGGCATAAAGAAACTATGCCATGTGAGTTCCATTGCTTCACTGGGTCAGGCCGAAAAAGGGGAAATGATCGACGAAAACGCCAAATGGAAAACCTCGCGCATTAATAGTGGTTATGCCATAAGCAAATACGGGGGCGAACGTGAAGTTTGGCGCGGTATTGAAGAAGGCCTGGATGCTGTAATTGTAAATCCATCCATTATTATTGGGGCCGGATGCCATCCCAAAGCCACTAATAAATTATTTCATAGCATTAAAAACTATATCCCGTTTTACGCTTTAGGTGTAAACGGATATGTTGATGTTCGTGATGTAGCCAAGGCAATGATAATGCTAATGGAAAGCAACATAAGCGGTGAACGGTATGTACTCAATTCCGAAAACCTGTCCCTCAGGGAATTCTTCACAAAAGCAGCTGATATCCTAGGGAAACCCCATCCATGGATTGCTCTTAACCGCCCGGTAATGTCGGCAATAGCATGGTTGGATGAAATGCGGGGCTGGCTGACAAACTCCAATCCTTTGATAACACGTGAAAATGTGCGTGCTGTCACGACGAAATCATACTATTCATCCAAAAAATTCAAAGCTGCTTTCAACTATTCTTTCATTCCTATAACCGATAGTCTTAAAGAGGCTTTCAGGGTGCTGGAGAGTAAAAAGAAATAAATTTCATAACCGGTTTCCCTAAATGAAGACTGCCGGATTTCTCCGGCAGTCTTTTTGCTGTGTAGTGGCAAAGGGAAGTTTTACGAGCTGTCTGAGTTGTTCTTCAAAACATTTGACCTGTTTGTCAGAATCAAAAGTAATAATGAAAAATAACCAATCTCAATCTTTCCTTGCGGTCTAGTCGAGACCGGATAACCAAAACCAAAGTTAACCAAAAACCACTTTACTAACTTTGTTCATTAGTTTATAACCGTCAGGTAAAAAGGTAATAGCCTTAAATCAAAATAAATGAAACTTTTCCTGACGGCATAACTCATCTCTTTGTTTTCCAGATAAATGGAAATTTTAATAAATTCTTTATCTTTTTCTTTATCTTTTATTCAGGTTGCATTCGAAATGAGCCCGGTCAAAATTTTTTGTTTTTATGCTCTTTTTTTCTGCTCCTTGCTCATATTCCTGCAATTTTTATCCTCATCTCTTAAACTCAAATTTCAATAACCTTGCCCTTTTGTAATTATTTTTTATTAAAACGGATACTACATTTTTAAACTCAATAACTTGATTGAAAAAAAGCACGATTTATGCATGAACTCACTTTGCAGAAAGCAAATCCTTTGAAATTTATAAAACAAGATGTTTGAATATTGAGCTTTTACTGAACTATTTCAGTTCAAAGGATGTCTGGCCAATTTCACGGTCTTCGGTAAAAATATTCACATAATACCTGCCTTTGAGAATTTCGGTACTGTTAATCGTTTTTTCAAAAGAAGTGCATATATCAGCAGCATCTCCTTCATAGTTGAGCGTTTCCATGGCTGAGAACTGAAGCGTCTGCCCCAGGAACTGGAAAGTATAGGCGGGTCCGCGCGTTAGGATAACATTATCGGGCCGTGCAATACGCACAAAAAAACGTTTGTAGCCTGAACTCACCAGTTTGTTCTCGCTCACGGTAAAACACACCTTAATTTTATCAGCCCTAGCCGCTTTATCAGTTACTCTCTCTTTATCAACACCACTTGTTTTATAGGCAATCGCCGAAATTTTATATGCTTTGAGTACAGCAGCACCGGTAATTTTCTCGTTAAGGGCTTCCTTATCTTTCGAAAGATCGATCGTTTTCTGCTGAACAAGATTATAGTTAATCTTTATTTTTTCGTTTTCGTCTTTCAGTTTGCGGTTCACCGTAAATAATGAATCGATCTGATGTTCATACACCTGTGTGATTTCCTGCAATTGAGCCAATTTCTGTTTTACAACTGTCAGTTCAGACTTTGAACCAAGCAGTTGCTTGATTTCAATCGCTTTAACCTTGATAATACTATCTCTTTCCGAAAGCGAATTACTAAGTTCCCCGTAGGAAACCTTAACGCGTTCATGCTCAGCCAGCAACGAATCAAGTTGTCCCTTAAGTTCCATTTGCTGATTATCGGAATCTATTACCTGGGTTTTGATCTCTGTTTTCTGATTTATGAGCATCCATGCCATTATTGCAATAATAACCAGCAATACGCCGATTGAAATCTTATATGCCAAAGTATTAACAGGTTTTGTGTCCATAGTGGTAAAGTGGTTATAGTGTTCAAAGGTAACGAAACATTATATTCAATAGTATAAGGAAGTATGTTTTTTAGGATTTTACATTAAAAATGCCTTGACAGTCAATCCTGCAAGGCATTTCTTGTTTTATTAAAGATAAGTATTTTCCTTAAATCCAACATCTAAAATCCGACTTCCACCATTCTAATGTCCTGATGAACCGACAACTTTAAATTTATCCCCGGTTTCTTTGATCAGTTCCTTATAATAGGATTCGCTGTACCCTGGTTGTTTTACCGTAGGGTTTGCAAATTTGTAACCTGCAGGTACCGGAACTGCTTCCTTAATATTTCCATCCATATATTTGGTAAACAGGAAGTGGTATAGCTTTTTCCATTCGTTTACCGTATTGTTTCCTTGAGCTACAGAGAAATCAGTTAGAAACTGTATGGCTTTTGCCGGATTAGTGCGGTACATTTCGAGCGCCACTTTATCGATGGCCGGAACCATGGCTATGTAGTTGCTTTCGAGTTCCGATTGTTTCTTTTGTATATCCACGATCATGTCGCTGTAGCGAGTGTAAGCAAAGTTCGAAACCTGGTTAAATACCCAGAAAGCTGCATTATCGCTGAATTCCATCATCGAACCATTTCCCACGGCAAAGGTTTCGGGTACTTTAGTCATACATGCATACATAGGTGTGAAAACCGTCGAATATGTATCGTCAACACCAAACCAGAGTATCCCACCTAGCGGATTTGGAACATATGGCCTCGACTGGGCAACAAAAACAAAACCGGTTTGCTGCGTGCTGATAGCTCTTTCGTTGAAATATTCTACGCCATCCACCTTCCATGTGAGTGGCCGCCAGCGTACAATGCAACTGAAAGGACCTCCACCAATATCTTTAGTCATATCCAGATCAGTGCCCTGAAAATAATCGCGCATCAGGCCAATTACTTCCTGCAGGGAGAGTTTATGATCAGGTTTAATATACAATGGCATGCGGTTGTGGAGGTTCTCGCCTTTGATATAGTCCAGGTATTTGTCCATTCCTTTGGTTACTTTGTTGAAACCGCTCCATACACGGGCTTCGCAGAAACGTGCACCTTCGAAATTGACAGGAGCATATGTATCAGAAAAACTGAAGTCCTTATCCTCACCAGTAAAAAGGCCTTTTTCGCGGGCGAAACTGATCACATCGGGAGCATAGAGGCAATTTTCAGGATCGTTAAGCGGGAAAGTAGTAATACGTGCCTGGTTAGCATGGCCCGAAATATACCCGTCGGGGATGCGAACGGCAACCCAGGCAGCACCTTTGTTGTATTTAACGCTAATACGGCCTTTCTTATCTTTAACAAGTTCAGGTTTTCCTTTCCCTACAATTTCCATAATCCAGACTTCGTTCGGATCACTGATAGAAAAAGATTCGCCTTCGCTGGCATAGCCGTATTCGGCCATCAGTGAAGTGATAACCTGTATAGCTTCACGTGCTGTTTTTGAACGTTGCAGTGCAATATAAATCAAGCTTCCATAATCCATAATGGCCGAAGTGTCAACCAGCTCTTCGCGGCCGCCAAATGTAGTTTCTCCGACAGCTACCTGGTATTCGTTCATATTTCCAACGACATTGTAGGTTTGTGGGGCCTGTTTTATTTTACCCATAAATTTTCCGGTATCCCATTCGTAAACATCGAGCATAGTTCCTGCAGGATAAGTAGCAGCAGGCCAGTAATATAATTCGCCGAATAGGGTATGTGAGTCAGCAGAGTAGCTGATCATACTTGAGCCATCAACCGTGGCTCCTTTGGTGATCAGGAAATTTGAACAGGCATTTACTTTGTTTGCCGAAAAAGCAAATACAAGGCTAAGCGCAAGCAGAAAAACTGTTTTTTTCATAAAATTCTATTAATTGTTAGAGGATTATTCCAGTGTGAAATAAAATTTTGAGAGGCCAAAAATAGCGTAAAAGGTTGATAGAAAACCAACTTTATTTCAGTTTTTAAGAAAACATTGAATTAACTTTAGCTTCGCTGATATAAAGAAGCAAAGGCAGATTAAAAGAAAAGTATAGCGGAAATGAGTTGTTTAAAGGGAAAAACAAAAAATATTTAACAATGTGAAGACTGAGTTTTCAGGACTAAAAACAAGATAAACTCGTCTAAGTTGTTATTACTCGATCATCCCCACCCCAACCGTCTCATTAGTTCCTTCATCTATAAAAATAACTGCGCCTGTAATACGGTTTTGCCTGTATGAATCAAAAAGCAAGGGTTTGGTTGTGCGAATTAATATATGCGCTATATCGTTCATTTTTACATCAGTATCATCGGTTATCTGCCCGAGCGTATTCACATTTACTTTGTAATGAACTTCCTTTATAAGGCAGCGCACATCACGTGTGGTATGTTTGAGTGCATATTTGCCATCGATCTGCAAAGGGCGGGGACTCATCCAGCAAATCATCATCGTAATATCCTGGCTTACCTGCGGGCGGTTATCCTCTTTCACGATCATATCGCCACGGCTGATATCGATATCATCGGTAAGTGTCATGGCAACCGACATAGGCGGGAAAGCCTGCTGCAACTGCTTGTCCTGCAGTTCAATGGATTTGATGGTTGAATGAAAGCCACCGGGAAGAATCATCACCTTATCGCCGATTTTGAAAATACCTCCATCCACACGGCCTGCATAACCGCGGTAATCGTGGTATTCGTCGGAAATCGGCCTGATAACATATTGTACAGGGAAACGTGCATCGGTAAGGTTGTAATCGTGGTCGATGGACAAATTTTCGAGTACATCAAGCAATGTCCCGTTGTTATACCAACTCATATTGGTTGAAGGCTCAACCACATTATCGCCATGCAACGCACTAATGGGTATAAATCGAAAGTCTTTCACTCCGAGTTTCAAAGCAAAAGCAACAAATTTTTCCTGTATCTCATTATACACTTCTTCGCTGTAGCCAACCAGGTCCATCTTATTGATACAAATCAGGATATGCGGTATTTGCAACAAGGTGGCAATATAAGTATGCCTGTAGGTTTGCTCGGTAACGCCATTACGTGCATCAATAATAATCAGCGCTGCGTTTGCTGTGGAAGCGCCGGTAACCATATTTCTGGTGTACTGAATATGGCCAGGTGTATCGGCTATAATAAACTTGCGTTTGGGAGTTGCAAAATAGCGATAAGCAACATCGATAGTTATTCCCTGCTCGCGTTCGGCGCGCAACCCATCCGTTACCAAAGCCAGGTTTATATGCTCATTTCCCCGTTGAATACTGGCCCGTTTTACGGCTTCAAGCTGATCCTCAAAAATTGATTTGCTGTCGTACAAAAGCCTTCCGATAAGCGTACTCTTGCCATCGTCAACACTTCCGGCTGTTGTAAAGCGCAACAGCTCCATATTCAGGTATCCTTTGGATGAAAATTCAGTCATTACTGTTCTTTTTTCTATATCTAACGCTCTGCGCGTCTAAAAGAGATGCGAGCATCGCTTATTAAAATGAGACGCGAACATCGCGTCTTTACTGTACTTTTTATTGGGATTTGTGTCTCTACATGTCACCCTTCGCCTTGTCGCCCCTCGCCCTTTCTCATCACATGAGACGCGAACATCGCGTGAGACGCGAACATCGCGTCTCTACGCCCTTCACCTTGTCGAACTCGTCCTTCTAAAAATACCCTTCCTTCTTTCTGTCCTCCATAGCAGCTTCACTACGTAAATCATCTGATCTGCTTCCGCGCTCGGTAACACGTGTTGCTGCAATTTCGGAGATAATCTCTTCGAGTGAGTTGGCCGTTGAAAGGTTAAGACCTGTACAGGAAATATCGCCGATAGTACGGCAGCGGACGACCTTTGTTTCTAATTTTTCGTTGGGTTTCAGCTTCATAAACGGGGCATTGGCGAGCCAAACACCATCGCGCAGGAATGCTTCACGCTTGTGAGTGAAGTAAATGCTTGGCAGAGGAATGTTTTCCTTGTAAATATATTGCCAAACATCCATTTCGGTCCAGTTGCTGATGGGAAATACCCTGAAGTGTTCACCGATATGTTTGCGACCGTTGAAAATATTCCATAGTTCAGGACGTTGGTTTTTAGGGTCCCATTGTCCAAACTCATCGCGATGCGAGAAGAAGCGTTCTTTGGCGCGTGCTTTTTCTTCATCACGGCGTCCACCACCCATGGCGGCATCAAATTTGTATTTTTCGATGGTATCGAGTAATGTAACAGTCTGCAGCAAATTGCGACTGGCGCTATAGCCTTTTTCTTCAACTACGCGGCCGGTATCAATTGATTCCTGTACGGATCCTATAACAAGTTGCACTCCGAGTTCTTTTACCAGGTTATCGCGGTATTCGATGGTTTCCTGGAAGTTATGCCCTGTATCCACATGAAGCAGAGGGAAAGGAATTTTTGCCGGCCAGAAAGCTTTTCGTGCCAGGTATGTCATTACAATACTATCCTTGCCTCCCGAAAAAAGAATTGCAGGGCGTTCGAACTGGGCTGCTACTTCGCGGATCACGAATATGGATTCGCTTTCCAGATCGTCAAGGTGTGAAAGATTGTAGTTGGTCATGCTTTTACAATAATCAGAATGTTAAAGTGGTGCAAAAGTACGATTTATCTTGTTATCTTCATCCTGTTTAAGCCTAAAATGGGATTTCTCCATGGCTCAGCCGGATTCTGTTGACCTATTTAAAAACCACTTTAGGCAACTTCCGGGAAGGTGTCTGCAATTTAACTAATAAATGAATTGAATCCTTACTTCCAGTGTATGGTTTCGAACAGATGTTGAATATCCTTTTTTACGAAATCTATAACCGGAGCCAGGGAGTCGTTGTTAGGGACTACGTCAAAATACAACGAACCACGCATAAAATTCAAGGTACTGTCGGTAAGGTAAAACTGATAAGGAGATGCCGCTCCCATGCCATTGATTTCGTAAACTAGTCCATACATTTTGCGGGATGGATCGGTTATGGCAATCTGCCTGATTCCACTAGCCTTCGACATATGTTTAAGGGCAAGTGTACGGGCATCTTCGGTATATTGGATCAGACTGTTTTTATTTGATAACGTCTTATAACTGATATGGATACGGCCATGAAAAACAGGCATTTCAATATTAATCCAGTTTCTTTCCTGGGGCGAAAGCGGATCGTTAGTGATACGGGCATAGGTCGGATATTCGAATGTATATGGATAAATGGAATCGAGAAGGATATACTTTTTTTCGGGAAGCGCGATCCTGAAGTACCCGCGCGGTTTTGGTGTATAATCGTTGTTACACGAGGGAATTACAATTATCCCTGTCATGGTAACCATACAGAGTATGACGAAAGCTACTGATTTGCGAAGTTTTATCTGCAAGGCTACTGATTTTTGTAACAACATTTTAAACCGGTTAAGCAATGAAAACGGTAGTGGCTTGTCTTTATTGCCTACAGAGGCAGCACCGATCGCAAGTAAGAGTCTTTACCTGACCCGTTTCCCACCTGCATCACTGTCTCCATTATGGTTCATCACTATGAATCCTCATTTTTAGGAGGCATACTTACTTTAACTTTATTAATCCTCCGTTTATCAGCTGCTTCAATACGAAAGACAAACTCCCCCAGGCTAAACGTTTCGCCTATAGCCGGCATTTTCCCCGCAAGTTCGAGTATGAGCCCGGCAAGTGATTCACTTTCACCTTTTGCATCATCGAAAATACGATCGTCGATTCCCAGTACCCGGCACATATCGTTGATTGTGGTTTTACCTTCGAAAATATAATTCTGATCATCGATGCGCGAAAAGAAAATATTTTCGGATTCAACATCAAATTCGTCGTTTATCTCGCCAACAATTTCCTCAATGATGTCTTCGAGGGTAATGATACCTGAAGTACCGCCATATTCATCCACCACCACAGCCATATGTATTTTTTTCTCCTGGAACTCCTGCAAGAGGTCGTTGATGGGTTTATTTTCAGGAATAAAAAATGGCGAACGCACCAGCGATTCCCAGTTGAAGGAGTCATCTTTCGAAAGATGAGGAAGCAAATCCTTGATATATAAAATACCGGTTATTGAATCCGGCGTGTCGTTATAAACAGGTATTCGCGAATAGCCTGAATCAACAATCATTTTTTGTACTTTGCTGAATGGAAGGGAATTGTCAATAACTGTAAGCCCGACCCGGGGACTCATGATTTCACGGGCGTTGATATCACCAAAACGGGTGATACTTTTCATGATTTTCCTGTCCTCATCATTTACTTTCCCATCATTGGTAATATCGATTGCATTCGAGATATCGTCTAAAGTAATGTGATGATTATGTGCATACCGCTTATCAATAAAACGGGTGGAACTTATAAGCAAATAGCCAAGAGGGTATAAAATTCTTTGCAAAAAGCTAAGCGGGGTGGCAAGTGCCAGGGCAATCTTTACCGGACTACGTGTGGCAACTACCTTTGGAATTATTTCTCCCAGCAACAATAATAATGAAGTAATAATAATTACCTGAAAGAGGAGCCCGAGGAACGGATTCACGGAAAAATCGAGGTAATGATTCACCAGGAAGGTCGAGAGGATAACAATTCCGACATTTACCAGGTTGTTAAATATTAAAACGGTGGCAAGCAGCAATTTTGAATTTTCAAGCAAGTGGACAATCCGTTTATCCGCAGTTGTTTTTGACGACCGGATTTTGTTCAGCTGAGATGGGGAAAGTGAGAAGAATGCTGTTTCGGATGCAGATGCAGCAGCCGAGCATATTAATAAAACCGGGATTGCTATTAATCCTGCAATCAGGCTGGCTGAAGAAGCCAGGTCGGTTACGGTAAAGTTTAATAAAATAAATACGTTAAACGCATCAGGTAGTGGGTCGGCCACGGTGTGAAGTAGTTGATTTTAAGGTGCAAAGATAGTAAAAGCTGCCAAATAAACGAGCGAAGCTGGTTCGCCCGTCTTTTTCAAGTTATATAAATATTTAGAATGGCAGATCATCGTGATCATTTTGCTGCGCTGATGGTTCGGAAATAGGCGGAACAATGGGCTGAGCCGGATGTCCGTATGAAGTGGACGATTGGGGCTGACTGTTATTTTCATTGTTTCCCTCTTTCCTGCCGCCCAATAAAACCAGGTTATCTGCCTGTATTTCAGTAATGTATTTTTTTGTTCCGTCTTTTGCATCATAGGAACGGGTACGTATTTTGCCTTCGATATAAACCTGGCTTCCTTTACGAAGGAATTGCTCGGCTATCTCAGCCAGGCCACGCCACATCACAACGTTATGCCATTCGGTATGTTGTATTTCATTTCCTTCCTTGTCGCGCGAATACTCAGTGGTAGCCAGCGAAAAAGCTGCTTTTTTATACGTTTCAAATGTTTGAACTTCCGGATCTTTTCCCAGGTTTCCTACCAGGATTACTTTGTTAATACCTCGTGCCATAATGATTGGATTGTAAATGATTTATCAATTAGTCTTACAAATGTAGTTTATTTTTAGGCTTTGCGGCGCGGATGTTGACAAATTTTAGCGTGAGCAATGGAAAATCGGCCAGGTATCTCAACTATATCAAAGGCGCCAGATACCGGTCAATCAGCCGGGGTATTGGTAGTTCAGCAATTTGGTTTTTACTTACAACTATATGGTTATCTGGCTGATTAAGTGTTCCCTGTACCTCGATACGGATAAATTTTGCCAAAAGCCTTCGGTGCGAAAGCTGGTGAATATATTCGCCGGACACATGCTTTACAACAAAAGGCAAACCGCCAAACATACCTGATTTTATGCAAGTCTCCAAAATTTTTGTTGTGTCCGTAGAAATACCGCTTTCGATACACGGGAAATCGTACATGTTTTTCCAGATATCATTACCGGTACGTTTATGCATCAGCACATATTCTGTATTATCCTTTTTAAAACTAATTACCAGGTAATTCAAGTGACGGACAGTTGGTGTTTTTTTAGGCGTTTTAACCGGAAAGTTTTCAATCTGGTTGCGTTTCAGAGCTTCGCAAGCGAATGCCAAAGGACAAGTGTTGCATGCCGGACTTTGGGGTGTGCAAACCAGCGCTCCAAGTTCCATCACTGCCTGGTTAAATGTGCCGGGATGATTTGTATCAAGCAAATTGTTTGCGAGATTGGTTATGGTATAACGACCTTCATTAGAATCAACAGGCGTATCAATTGCATACAAACGCGAAATAACCCTGGCTACATTGCCATCGAGAACCGCAGTTGGCTCTTCAAAACAAATGGAAGTAATGGCTGCAGCCGTGTAATCCCCGATTCCTTTCAACTTTTTTAATTCTGCTGATGATCCGGGGAAAATTCCATTGTATTTCTCAACGACTTCCTTTGCTGTAAAATGCATGTTTCTGGCCCTTGAATAATAGCCAAGCCCTTGCCAGAGCTTTAATACATTCTGTTCGGCGGCAGCGGCCAGGCTTTGTACATCAGGAAAAGCAACGAGAAAACGATGGTAATAATCCGTTCCCTGTGCTACCCGGGTTTGCTGAAGGATTACTTCGGAGAGCCATATTTTATAAGGATCGCGGGTTTCGCGCCATGGAAGCGGGCGTTTATTCTGAGAGTACCACTGAAGAAGAGATTCGGCTATAGTCATGATTGGAACAAAAGTACTCACATGAATCAAATAAAACAGATGAGAAATTAAATATAAGTATGAATATTTTATTTGAAATAATCCGGATTACAAATCCGGCACTCATAGGATGCGGATTACAAATCCGCATCAGCTGGTTTACATGCAGTTGATTAGTATAAAAAGCGGTTTTTGTAACCCGGGCTTAAAAGTAAACAGATATTCGCCTACTCATAACGATTGAAATACTAATTTGATCGATTTTCGGTTTTTCTTTTCAGGAAATAATTTATCTTGCGCCTTCTTTCTCACAATATAAACTTTTATGACTAGAAAAATACAATTCCTGCTCTGTGTTGCAATGCTTTTTTGCACGATTGGTTTTACTCAAACCCCTGGTAAAAAACCACTTATCCATGATGTTTACGATGGCTGGAAAGCAGTAGTTAAACCAATGATTTCCGACAACGGTAAATATTTATCGTACGAAATAAATCCACAAAAAGGTGATGGTTTTTTGCACCTGCAAAATCCTGAAGGCAGTCAGCATGATTCACTTTACAGAGGACAAAGTGCAGTGTTTTCATCAACCAGCGATTTGCTCGTATTCCGGATTGTACAACCTGAGGATACGTTGCATAAGCTGAAGCTGGCTAAAAAGAAAAAAGATGATTTACCCAAGGACTCGTTAGGAATCTGGCTGTTGGATAAGGATACCATCATCCGTTTTGCAGGGTTAAAATCATTTCAGCTTCCCAGAGAAGGCGGAGCCTGGGTAGCATGGCTTTACGAGAAACCAAAAGAAAAAGCAAAAGAGAAAAGAGAAAATAACGATACCATTCAGAAATCTGTGCCGGATACGCTTTCCGCAAAACCAAAAGAAGTACCGGGAAAACCTAAAGACAAGGACAAAAAGAAGAAAAAGGGCGCCTTTGCAGATATGGAAACTGCTAACCTTACGATTCTGAATCCGGTTTCAAATCAGAAATTTGAAGCTGAAAATGTTACCGAAACGGCTTTCGCTAAAAATGGGAATCTACTCACATTCATCACATTAAAAAAGGATAGCATTGATTCGGTTGCTGTAAATATTTTCGATACACGGAGCCTGAAAATGCAGAAAATTTTTGAAAGACCGGGTTTTGCTAAAAAAATCATAAGCGCGAATGACGGCAAATCTCTTGCTTTTCTTTTCACGGCAGATACCGCAAAGGTGAAGCGTTATGGAATGTATCTCTGGGACGAAAAATCGAATAAAACTATCCTGGTTGCCGATACGTCCACCATTGGAGTTCCTTCTGGCTGGGAAGTTTCGGAAAACGGAAACATGAGCTTTTCTGATGATGGAAACAAATTGTACTTCGGAACCGCGCCTAAGAAGCTGCCTGAATCAAAAGACACGCTACTCGAAGAAGAAAAAGTGAAAGTTGATATCTGGTCGTGGGATGATTCCCGCCTTCAATCACAACAGCTTAAAAGACTGGCTGACGACCTGAAAAAATCGTATCTCGCCGTTTACCGGATCGCAGACAAGAGAATTGTACAACTGGCTGATACGCTGGTCGAACAGGCAAAAACCTTCCGTAAAGGGAATGCCGATTTTGCCCTGGGCTCCACTAATAATCCTTACGAAATCCTGAGTTCCTGGGAAGGAACATCCTATCGTGATATTTACCTGATTGATGCAAAAACCGGCAGCAGGAAGCTTCTTCTCAAAAAACAGCCGGCCACAGCTGAATTATCACCAGCCGGTAAATACCTGCTGTATTACGAAAATGCTGATAGCACATGGAATACATTACAAATAGCAACCGGAAAGAAATTCTGCCTGACAAAAAACCTGAAAGTGCAATTCTGCGACGAAGAAAACGACCAGCCTGATCAGCCAAATCCCTACGGGATTGCTGGCTGGACAACAGATGATGCTTCAGTACTGATTTACGACCGCTATGATACCTGGCTGTTTAATCCTGAAAATAAAACATCCCCGGTTTCAATTACCACTAAAGGCCGCACTGACAAAACTGAATATCGTTATGTGAAAACTGATCCGGAAGCATTGGATATTAATCCTAAAGAACCTGTGCTTTTTAAAGTTACCGAAGACGAAAGTTGTAAAGAAGGATTTGCAAGCCTGATGCTATTCGAACCCGGAAAGCTGACAAACCTGATTTTATCGGATCACGAATACACCAACCCGGTTAAGGCTAAAAATACTCAGCAATATTTGTGGCAACGGTCAAATTATATTGAATTTCCTGATTTATGGACAAGCACATCAACATTTACGGAAGTTAAAAAGCTATCAGTCGCCAATCCACAGCAAAGTAATTATTTATGGGGAACGGTTGAACATGTGAGTTGGGAATCATTTGATGGCGGAAAGTTGCGGGGCCTGCTTTACAAACCCGAGAATTTCGATCCAACGAAAAAATATCCCATGATTGTTTATTTTTATGATAAATATTCAAATAAGCTAAATACACATTACGTTCCGGCACCTTCCCGTTCGATTATAAATTTCCCTTATTACAACAGCAACGGATATATTGTATTTGTTCCTGATATCACCTACCGAATAGGAGAACCGGGCCGTTCGGCATACGATGATATCATCAGCGGGACCATGGCCATGATAAAACTTCCCTTTATTGATGCGGATCGCATGGGCATACAGGGACAAAGCTGGGGTGGATACCAGGTTGCGTATCTGGTAACTCAAACGGGACTCTTCAAAGCTGCTATGGCCGGTGCGCCGGTTAGCAATATGACCTCTGCCTATGGCGGAATTCGCTGGGAAAGTGGAATTGTTCGCGAATCGCAGTACGAACATGGACAAAGCCGCCTTGGCGCCAATTTGTGGGAAAACCGTGATTTGTATATTGAGAATTCACCCATATTTTATGTAAACCACATCACTACCCCTTTGCTGATCATGAGCAACGATAATGATGGAGCTGTTCCTTATTACCAGGGAATTGAACTGATCACCGCCATGCGAAGACTGAGTAAACCCGCCTGGCTATTGAGTTACAACGGCGATGAGCATAATCTTACGAAACGACCCAACCGCCAGGACCTGAGCATCAGGATGAGCCAGTTTTTTGACCATTACCTGAAAGGTGCTCCCGAACCGCTTTGGATGGAAAAGGGATTGCCGGCGGTAGAAAAAGGGAAGGAATTGAGGTATGATGAATAGAAGGTTTTGTGATACATTTTGTAAAAAAACAAAAAACGAATAACAGGCGAAACTATATTCACGTCAGATTATTAGCTGAAATTTTTTCAATCAATTTTTAATTACATTTGGCACGAAATTAATCAAGGAAACCATGTCAGAACACGAACACGGCCCCATCAAAGGCCTTCCCGAAAACGCCTACACCGAATTGAAGCCGGGCGAAACTTACGAACCCATCATGTCGCCGAACAAGGTGTATCCCGAAGTAACCACTTGGAGCGTTATCTGGGGAATTATTATGGCTGCCATTTTCTCCGCTGCTGCTGCTTATCTCGGCCTGAAAATCGGGCAGGTTTTTGAAGCTGCGATTCCAATTGCAATTATTGCTGTTGGTCTTTCCACTGCATTTAAACGTAAAGGTGCTTTGGGTGAAAATGTCATTATCCAATCCATAGGTTCCAGCTCGGGTGTAATTGTAGCCGGCGCTATTTTCACACTACCGGCCTTGTACATTTTAAACCTACAGGTGCAATTCTACCAGATATTTATGTCATCGTTGCTCGGTGGTTTCCTGGGAATTCTGTTCCTTATTCCGTTCCGTAAGTATTTCGTAAGGGAAATGCATGGCAAATATCCTTTCCCCGAAGCTACAGCTACTACCGAAGTCCTGGTTTCAGGAGCAAAAGGAGGAAACCAGGCTCGCTTGCTTTTGGTTGCAGGTTTGATAGGCGGTATTTATGATTTTATCATTGCCACATTTGGCTGGTGGTCGGACGTTTTCACTTCGAGGGTTATTCCTGCCGGCGAAATGTTAGCCGATAAAGCTAAGATTGTATTCAAACTGAATGTGGGAGCTGCTGTTCTCGGACTGGGCTATATTATCGGGTTGAAATATGCTGCTATTATTGCTGCCGGCTCCTTTGTTGGTTGGTATGTGATTATTCCGATTATAAATTATTTTTCTGTTGGACAAACCCTGGCAGTTGGAACCAACATTACAGATCTGATTGCCAATATGTCGGCAGAGCAGATTTTTACTTACTATGTCCGCCCTATTGGTATCGGCGGAATCGCTATGGCCGGAATTATCGGAATTATCCGTTCGAGTAAAATTATTCAATCGGCGGTCAGCCTGGCAGGGAAAGAGATTTTTGGCAAACATGCCGGTAATGGAAAAAATTTGCGCACCCAGCGCGATTTACCCATGGCAATCATCGCCGGAGGTATTGTACTGACCGCTATTGTAATCTTAATTTTCTTCCATTTTGGGGTTGTTCACAATATCAAATTCGCGTTGATCGGTCTCGCAATTGTTATGGTTATCGCCTTCCTGTTTACAACGGTTGCCGCCAATGCTATTGCTATAGTAGGAACAAATCCGGTAAGCGGGATGACACTTATGACTTTAATTATTTCGTCGCTCATTCTGGTTTCTGTAGGACTGAAAGGAACTTCAGGTATGATTGCTGCACTTTTGATTGGCGGAGTTGTTTGCACGGCTCTTTCCATGGCAGGTGGTTTTATCACTGACCTTAAAATCGGTTATTGGCTGGGAACTTCGCCTTATAAGCAGCAATCCTGGAAATTCCTTGGAACATTTGTTTCGGCTATTACGGTAGGCGGAGTTATTATGGTACTGAATAAAACCTACGGATTTACCGGCGAAAATGCCATGGTAGCACCCCAGGCAAATGCAATGGCAGCGGTTATCCAACCTATGATGAGCGGTCAACCCGCGCCATGGATGCTTTACGCCGCCGGAGCTTTTCTGTCGCTGATTTTGACGATGATCGGTGTTCCCGCACTTGCGTTCTCACTGGGAATGTTTATCCCGTTGCAGCTTAATACACCCCTTTTGTTAGGCGGAATTATTGCCAATTTTGTTGGTAAACGCAGTAAGGACGAAAAACTCAACCAGGCACGCCGCGAAAGAGGCACACTGATTGCTTCCGGTTTTATTGCCGGGGGAGCACTTATGGGTGTTATCAGTGCTACAATGGCGAACTTTGGAGTTAACTTCGTGAATAAAGAATGGTTTGAATCGCATAGTGCCGAAGCACTTGCTCTGGTTATGCTGATTGTTCTTTGCGGATATTTTATATGGGAAACATTTAGAGCTAAGAAAGAGGAATAGTCAGAAAGTTTTAACCACAAAGAGCACAAAGAAATACACAAAGTTCACAAAGTATTATGACCGAAGACGAAATAGCAAAGGTGGTAATTGGTTTATCCATCGAAGTTCATAAAGCTTTAGGCCCGGGCTTGTTGGAAATTGCATATAAAGAAGCGCTCTATTATTAAATCAGGAAGGCAGGATTAAAAGTTGAAAAAGAAAAGCCAATGCCATTGATTTTCGAAGAAGTGAAACTTGACTGTGGTTACAGACTTGATTTATTGGTTGAAGACAAGTTGGTAGTTGAACTTAAAAGTGTTGAGTCTTTAACCAATGTCCATTTCGCACAAACCCTGACTTATTTGAAACTTGGTAATTATAAATTAGGGCTCCTGATAAATTTTAATGTTGCTTTGGTTAAAGATGGAATTAAAAGAATCATCAATGGAACTCCAGGATAGAAAAACTTTGTGTCCTTTGTGAAACACTTCGTGTGCTTTGTGGTTTTAAAAAACAGAAAATTAAAAAACCGAAAACTATATTTATGAAAACCGAAATCCTAAACCGCTTCCTTAAATACGTCGCCATCGACACCCAAAGCGACGACACATCAAGCACATTTCCAAGTACGTCAAAGCAATTCGATATGCTTAACCTGCTCCACGGGCAGTTGAAGGCTTTTGGTCTGGCAGATGTAAGTATCGATTCCAATGGCTATGTGATGGGAACACTACCATCCAATACTTCAAAAAAAGTTCCGGTAATAGGTTTTGTATCTCATGTGGATACCAGCCCGGATATGAGCGGTGCCAATATTAAGCCACGACTGATCGAAAATTACGACGGGAAAGATATTTTGCTGAGCCAGGAATTGAATCTTATGATGTCAACTGTTGATTTTCCGGAACTGGTTGAATACGCGGGGCAAACACTTATTGTTACCGATGGAACCACTCTGCTTGGCGCTGATGATAAAGCCGGTGTGACCGAAATAATGGCAGCAATCGAATACCTGGTTAAACATCCTGAAATTGAGCACGGAACACTTAAAGTTGGTTTTACTCCCGATGAAGAAGTGGGCCGCGGTGTCGATTTTTTTGATGTAAAAAAATTCGGTGCCGATTTTGCCTATACCATGGATGGCGGGGGCATTGGAGAGCTGGAATATGAAAATTTCAATGCTGCCGGTGCCAAGGTCATTATCCAGGGAAGGAATATCCATCCGGGCTATGCCAAGAATAAGATGAAAAATGCCATTCTGATGGCCATGGAATTCAATGCGCTGTTACCGGTTAACGAAAGGCCTGAATTTACCCAGGATTACGAAGGTTTTTATCACCTGATAAAAATGGAAGGCTCAGTCGAAAATTCATTTATCCAATATATTATCCGCGACCACGACAGGCCTAAGTTTGAGCTGAAAAAACAGTTTTTCAAAGATTGCGTGGATTTTATGAACAAGCGTTATGGTGAAGGCTGTTTTACGCTCGAAATGAAGGACCAGTATTACAATATGCGTGAAATGGTTGAGCCGGTTTATCATGTGGTGGCAACGGCCCAGGAAGCTATGGAACAACTTGGAATTGTTCCGAAAGTTGTACCCATTCGCGGAGGTACCGATGGAGCCCGCCTTTCTTATATGGGACTTCCCTGCCCGAATATATTTGCCGGCGGCCACAATTTCCATGGTAAAATGGAATATGTTCCACTTGAATCGATGGTAAAAGCAACCGAGGTGATTCTTAAAATTGTGGAATTTTATACACAGCGAAGTAAGTAGAAAAAACAATTGTTGCATTTTAGCAAAAGGCTGTTCTAAATGAGCGGCCTTTTCTATTATGTAATCCCTGCAAGAATTTCAGTCTCTCAATGGGATAAAAAATAGGGTAATGTGGCAAAAAAAGGAATATTTTAAATCAAGGCTATCTTAAAAGTTACCGTTCCCTATCATTTCTCAATGTAACTCTGTGCCTTCTTTGGTCCCTATGTGTTATAATTTATTGAATTACAGAGAGGTATAATTTATATAAATTAGGTAGCTTGCAGCTTTTGAGAAAGACTCGGGTTCTATCGTGATACACGGCCCGAAGCATCTCCACCCATCAGCTTCTCAACTTCATCGACAGTCACCCTGTTGTAATCGCCGTAAATGGTATGCTTGAGGCATGAAGCGGCAACCGCGAAGTTCAGGGATTTCTGGTCATTACCGGCGTAAGTGAGCAAGCCATAAATCAAACCACCCATAAACGAATCACCGCCACCCACACGGTCAACAATATTTGTAATCTGGTAAGTCGGGGCTTCAAATAAGGTTTTTCCATCCCAGAGAACGCCCGACCAACTGTTGTGATTGGCATTGATTGAACCACGTAAAGTAGTAATAACCTTTTTACATCGTGGATATTTTACCATAATCTGCTCCGAAACCGATTTATAAGTTGCTGCTTCCACATGTCCACTGGTCACATCAAGACCTTCCGGTTTAATGCCAAGTACTTTTTCGGCATCTTCTTCGTTTCCCAGAATCACATCTGTTCCGGCAACCAGTGCAGGCATCACTTCTCCTGCTTTTTTGCCGTAATTCCACAGGTTTTTGCGGTAATTCAAATCGCATGAAACGGTAATTCCTTTTTCATTTGCTGTCTTTATGGCTTCCAGGCAAACATCGGCGGCCCCTTGGGATATAGCTGGTGTAATCCCTGTCCAATGGAACCAGTTTACACCTTCATATACTTTATCCCAGTCTATCATTCCGGATTTAATTTCGGAAACGGCAGAATTTATCCGGTCATAAACCACTTTACTGCCACGGCTTACAGCGCCTGTTTCCAGAAAATAGATGCCTATGCGCTCGCCTCCATAAATAATCTGATCAACACCAACCCCAAATTTACGCAAATCGCTTACGCAGGCTTGGGCAATATCGTTTTTCGGCAGACGCGTCACAAAATCAACCTGGATACCATAATTGGCAAGCGAAACAGCAACATTAGCCTCTCCACCACCAAAAGTGGCTGTTAAACTATCTGTCTGGTTAAACCGTAAATAACCCGGAGTTGCCAAACGCAACATAATTTCACCAAATGTTACAACTTTCATCTCAAAGAATTTTATCCCTGCTAAATTAGAAAGATTATTAACGCAATTTCTTATTCATTGTAATCGCTGTGATATTAAAAATATTAGATCAATGCCTGAATTCCATTATTGATATATTTGCCGGATGCTATAATTTTCATGGTAAAATGGAATATGTTCCATTGGAACCGATGGCGAAAGCTACGGAAGTGATACTCAAAATAGGGGAACTCTTTACACAGAAAAGCAAATAAGGGATTTGAAAATGTAATATTTGTACCTGTATATTTGTGAGTTCTACTTTTGGCGTTATTAACCCTTCAAGTGGGTTAACCCATGATGGGTTTGAAGAATAGAACAAAACCTGACAGGCTTTCAAAACCTGTCAGGTTAAACAACAAACCAACTCTAGCCTCAACCAACCCATGTTTGATTAACATTTCCGGATTCCTAGAAAGGAATTTCTCCCTATCCGGTTTTATTTTTTTGTAAACCGAAGCATTTGCCCGGGATCCGGAGGAAAGTCATTTCTGTGATTTTCTCCATTTACGTAGATTTCTATGTCACCGTAAAAATCAAGGTAAGTTGGGATTTCCCTGGTATAATCGTTGTATGGCCCCCAATCCAGATCAAAATCATATTCCGCATTTGGCTGCATATTTACGGAATCGCCTATCCGTAATGAAATATTATTTATTGTTAAATTTGCCTGATACATTGTGGCGCTCTGCCAGCCAAAACTATTTATTCCTTTCGGATATTCGGAATGGAAAAACCTCATACTCCACGGAGCAACCGCATCGAGATCGTAGGTTAAAGTACCGCTATATACCCAAGTATTAACAATATTATTAGGCACTGTATCATGGACTTTGAGTGCAACCTCATTGAATACTATCCTTATTCTCTTGTTATCGAATAACGGATCTGTGTTTGCAGGGGTAGTAGCTTCCCAGGTACCGATAAGCCAGTTCGCATTCCAGAAAATATTCCCATCGTTATCATCGTTTTCGTCCTTTTTACAGGCCGATGAAAGGATTAGAAAGCAACATACAGCTATAAATGAAATCGCAGTGAAGGATCGAAAGAAAGTTTTCATATTTTTGGCTTTTTAGGTTTATTAAATTCTAGGCTTTCAATTTTAAAGTCATTTAATCTGGAATTATTCCACTATGTGTTGCAAAGTATCTATTCATATTAATCTACACTAAAGCAGTAAACATTGCCATCAGCGCAGGAAACATAGAACCTGTCACCGTCAAGGGTTGGGCTGGTGAATCCACTTCCATTTCCACTACCCGCTGTTTCATATTCCCAGATAACTTCACCTGTTGTGGCATTAAAGCAAAGCAGACCATTCCCGTACCCAACAAAAACCTTATTGCCGGTAACCAAAGGTTCGCTAACCGCGCCAGCCGACATTTCGTATTGCCAGATAGCCGATCCATCAATAGCTGACCGGCAATGAAGTGTGGTCATTCCTATGGCATAGACTTTATCTCCTGCAACAACAACATCTGAGAAGATTACGCCTAATTTAACGCCCCATTTTTCCGTTTGATCTGCTAAATTCAGACAACGAAGGGTTTTGTTATTGATATCGGCATCCTGTATCCCGATAAAAATCTCATTATCAGTAACAGCAGGTATGTTTGCAAATGGTTTCTCCACCTGCACGAACCAATCAATCAGCCCTGAGCTTTCGAAAAAAGAAGTCATTCTATATTGGGAGGCATCCCCAAAATAGAGTTTCCCGTTTTTGTGTACAAGCCTTGAGTTTCGCAGATTATTCCACCAACCTGCACCTTCGGTTTCCCAAACCAAAACTCCGCTTTGAGCCACGTGCTTTGTAACAGAAATTAAGCTGGCAAAGTACACGGCATTGCCTACCAAAAGAGGGTTGTTGTATAATGAATGAGGAAGCAGATCATCCACGTATTTCCAGGCATGTGTTCCATTACTCAAATGGAGCGCATGTGGGTTCAAACCACCTGAAATGACCAGGTCATTATATATAACCGGGCTCATTGACCCGTAAGCCAGGGTATCCAGGGTTCTCCATATGAGATTACCTGTATTGCGATTTATGCAATAGGTGTATATACCGTCATCGACAGTTTCGTTGCCTGCATAGAAAACCACATTATCACCGGATACGCAAGGTTTTGACTGGTATGGGTCTCCATCGGTTTTGAAAATCCACAAAGGCGTTTTTGTGTTGGTAACGGGTTCGTCTTTTTTACATCCGGTTATGGATGCTGTAAGGCAAAATAACACCAATAAGAAGATGTTCCTGTATAAATGAGAGAACGTTTTCATGGTTTTATGGTTTGGGTTAATTTTTTAATAAGCCATTACATTGCTTATCTTACCTCTTTAGTATTTAAACTAGAACTTCAATGCTTTGATCTCCTTTGAGACAGTATTTACTGATGGTTTGAATACATCATTCAGCAGGATCTGTTCGGTTACTGCCGGGTTAGGAACAACTTTATTGACATTGAGTGTTTTCTCCCAGAATTTTTTCCCGTTGTTCCCATCTAAAATGATAATATGAATTGGCGTCAGCACATTTTTATCAATCACCTGTATCGATTCGATGGAACATTTCAGCAGGTAATTCAGATTTTCTTTTTTGCTGATGATCTTGTAGGCTTCTTCTGTCAGGTTCTCAGGATCAGGAGGCGTCATCTCTTTGAGCAGCAGTAAAATATGTTCGCGCGAAAGTTTATTTATCGTACCTATTCCAGCCAATTGCAACACAAAATAATCCTGTAACTGTAAGGATATATTCTGCCATTGTTGTGCATTCAGTACCTGAGAACTAACTGCGGACGTATTGACTGGCAATATGCTCATTGTGGTTTGCCCAAGGGCAAGGTTCGAAAAAGTTACAGCCACAAGCAGCATGATGGATGCAAAGAATACTCTGATTTTTAATATTGTTTTCATCTTTATTTTTATTTGAGGTTACTTACTGATATGGGAATGTTTTAAATATTACAAGGGTATTACCCTATCAAAACTAATTTTGTCCTGATAATACCCAAGTATTTACTGGGTAATTACCATAGATTTACAAATGCTTTCTCCCTGAACGGAAAGTTTACAGAGGTAAACTCCCTTAGATAACTCAGGCAGGTCAAGACTGATTAAATGATCGCCTTGTTGCAGTGTTCCATCAAATATGGTTTTAAGAACCCGGTTAGAGATATCACGGATCTCAATTTTAACCTTTTGTTTTTCAGCTAGTGTGAATGAAATGGTTGATTCGGTTGTAACCGGATTGGGGTAAATCACCAAATCTTCCACAAGGGCTGAGGGAAGATCTGACAGGCCGGTATCGTCGACCCAATATCTCAGGATAGTTCCATTGTCTCCAACTGCCCATCCAAGGTTCTCGGAAATAAAAAATATCGCATTAAGGTTGTTGTTCGTGAGTTGTGGTTCCTGTATCCATGTATTGCCACCATCGGTTGTCTTGAATATTTTCCCGTTAAAGCCCGCGATATAGCCTACATTGGCATTCACAAAATAAATATCCTTCAGGTTATCTTCCTCACCTGCAATAATATTGCGGCTCCAGTAATTACCTCCATCTATAGTGCGATAAACCACACCCGAATCGGCTACTGCCCAGGCATTTAATTCCGAAGTGGCCTTAATACCCCATATTTTGTTACAAGTCAATTCTGTCCAGGAATTCCATTCGTATGGCAACCAGGTTTCGCCACCATCTGTTGTTTTGGCAATATTCTGACAATCTCCTACACCCCAACCTGTATTCTGATCCAGCATAAATCCGTCAAAAAAGTCCCAGGCCGTAAATCCTCCGGTCGGTGCCGACCAGGTATTTCCACCATCAGTGGTCTTGATAAATGAAACCCAGGGTAAAAAAGCGAAACCATTCTGAGGTGAAATGAATTGTAAACTGTTTACCGCAAAATTCATGGTATTGGTGTAAGCTCCGGTCCAGGATTGTCCGTTATTGTGAGTAATATACACGGTGTCCCAGCCCCCCAGGAATGCATCATTGGAAGATGTTGTCCAAACGGAATTAAAGTCAGCATAAGAGGGAACAACTACAGGGGACCAATTAAGGCCGCCATTAGTTGATTTCAGGCATCTAGTGAGGGCACCTCCAATAAAACCATTTGTGGTGTTTGCAAAATGAACCGAAAGCAGGTTTTCCTCAGCACCACTAGGAATAAGCTGCCATCCGGCATCATAGTTATAACCACGGTCCCCGGTTCCGTTGTTTACGACATTCTGGGAATTAACGCCAGGTAAAGCCATTAAAATTAAAAATGGCACCATTAATAAGTAAATCTTTTTCATAACAGTAGATTTAGGTTATTTAATAAGTTTTGGGTAAGGGTGAGCAATGGGTCAGAATTGCTTTTCTGATTACAAAATTGCATCAATAATCAGCTGTAAGCAACTGTTTTACAGCTTATTGAATGAAGCAATAAGAATTCATGATGAACCCGGTGAGATGGGTGGCGAATTAAATCCTATCGGTGATGAAAATCCGTGAGAATTCAGGCGGGTGAATTGCCTGAACTATCGAGAAGTTTCTCAAGTTCACGGATATGATTGGGTGGAATATCCAGGAAAATACGCTCGTCGGCTTTAACGAGCAGGCATTTTTTCTTTTGCCGGTCGGCTTTACTCAGATATAACCGGTTTATAAGGATCGAGCGGCTGATCCGGTAAAAGGAATAAAAGGCAAATATCTCTTCAATACGTCCCAGGTTTACGGTCACTGTCTCGCGGTTCTCTTTGCCAAAATACAGGTTTGTATAATTTACATCCGCTTCGCAATACATGATTTCGGAAGGAGAAACCAGGATATACCCCGTTCGTGTATTAAACTTGATCTTACAGGGATGGTTGGTGTTTCCGGAAGTCTGCCCTGTTTTATTTGCATTAAATGATAACAGCCTTTCGGCTTTAAATCTCAGAATAGTGTCGGTTAGCTGGCTCATCAAAACTGGTTTGAGCAGGTAATCGAAAGCAGAAACCTTCATGGCATCTATTGCGAATTCCGCATGAGCAGTTACAAAGACAACTTTAGTATTGAGCAGGTATTTCTTAAAATAATCTACCAATTGGAAGCCGTTCTTTTCAGGCATTTGCACGTCAAGAAACACCAGGTCGGGCAAACAGTTGACAACTATTTCAAGAGCTTCGTCGGCAGATGATGCCTTCCCTATGACCTCAATGCCCGGAATCCTGTATAAAAGCCTTTCCAGAAGATTCCGAGCTTCTTCTTCGTCATCAACAATAAGTGCTTTTATCCCTTTTGCAGGTAAATTTTCAATCTCCATATTACATGAATTTTTTTCTAAAATAAAGTATTCGGTTTTTTCTGCCTGGAACATCTGAAAGGAAAAGAGTGAGAATAACCTTGGTTCCCAAAGGATTACCTTCTACATCTGTCAGATCCTCTATTTTTTGGTTAATACTGGTATGGTATAATTTCCCGTATAATTCAATGATCTGTTCCATTATTTTTAGCCCACGATGGGTTGAATCAGGATTTAATTGTGAAGCCTTTTCCCTTCCAACGCCATTATCCTCAATCGTTACAAGCAGGTTTGAGTTTTCTTTTTGCACCTGAATGCTCAGCTTTCCGTCAGTCTTTCGGTACATCAAACCATGTTTAACGGCGTTCTCAGCATAAGTTTGAATGATCATCTTGGGAACTGTTGTACCTGGAGGAACATTGTCGCCGATTATTATGTCATATTCAAACTTTTCTTTAAACCTCATTTTCTGTAATTCGAGGTAATTCTTAACGAATTCAATCTCTTCACTCAACATTCTTGAGATTTTGTCATTGTCTTCCAGTATGTTACGTATCAGCCTGGCAAAGCGTGTGAAATAATCGTATGTAACGTCCGGCTTTTCCGAATAAATAAAAGATGCAATAGTGTTAATCGCATTAAAGGCAAAATGCGGGTCGATCTGGCTTTTAATAGTCTTCAGTTGTAATTCGATGAATTCCTTTTCTTTCTGGGCCTTTCGCCGTTGATTGAGAAAAATTCGCCGTATAACCAGGAAAACGATCAATACGAACAAGATAATTGCTAAAGTCAAAAACCATGTTGTTCGCCAAAATGGGGGAACAATGGTAATTTTTAACATTGTTTCCGTAGGATTCCAAATGCCATCCGCGTTACTCCCCCTGACCAACAAGGTATATTCACCAGGGTTCAGGTTTGTGTAAGTGGCGGTATTCTGTGTGCCTACATAATTCCAATCCGCATCAAAATTTACCATTTTGTAGGCATACTGATTCTTACGGGGATTTGAATAGTCAAGGGATGCAAATTCAAATAAAATTACACTTTCGCGGTACGATAGGATGAGTTCCTTGAGGTGCGTGATGCTTTCCTGAAGGAAATAGCTGTTTCCTTTCAGGATTATTTTGGAATTTGCCTTCTGATTTCTATTCTTTGTGTGTAAAACAGTAACATCCTTGTTGAATATCTTCAACCCGGTTATAACCATCGGTGGCATGAAATTGCTTTCTTTTACTTCATTGGCCGAAAAATAATTTAAGCCATTAATCCCTCCAAAATAAAGGGTGCCACTGTGACCCTTATGGTAAGCTCCCTGGCTGAATTCCAAACCCTGAAGCCCATGATCGGAGTCGAATGAGCGGAAAAGAGGGTGAAAGGGAAAGAAACCATCTTTTTGCTCCAGCCTCTTGCCGGAAGATTCAAATGTTTTCATATCCAGTTTGGTTAATCCGCTGAAATTGCTCATCCAGATATTTCCTTCCCCATCTTCTTCCAGCCCGAAAATAATATTACTCTTCAATCCATCGCGGGTGCTGAAATACCTGAATTGCATTGCCACGCCAGGTTTCTCCGACAAATTGAGCCCACTTTGTGTTCCAAGCCATAAGCGACCTTTCTTGTCAAACAAAATAGCCCAGACATTATTATCCGATAGGCTTGTTTCAGCTCCGGATTTTTTCTTAAATGTTCTGAAACTTTTTGACTCCGGCAAATAAAGGTTTAGCCCCCCCTCAAAAGTTCCGATCCATAACCTTCCCAACTGATCTGTAGCCATTGACAGTATTGTATTATTTGAAATGCTGGATGAATCAGTATCAGAATGCTGGAAATCAGTAAAAGTGCGGGATATCGGATCATAAAGGATCAACCCTCCTCCTCTTGTTCCTATCCATACTTTACCATCCGGAGCGGCCAATAACGAAAGAACCCGATTGTTGGAAAGTGCATAGGGATCACCGCTTGCACTTGGCAATGCATATATGCTTCCGGTTTTTCGTTTAAACACATGTAAGCCCCCCTGGTAATTGCCTATCCAGATATTTCCATCCTTATCTTCTGCAAGAGCCCAAATATTATTATTTTGCAGTCCGGAGTTCGAAGCCTGGTATATTGTATTCTTTTTCCGGTCCGGGCTTATACAGTTTAGGCCTCCTCCATCAGTACCAATCCACAGGAATCCCAGTTTATCTTCCAGCACAGCAGTAACTTTAGGGGAGCTAAGGGGTAGGGAACTTTTAGGGTCACTATTGAGCAGGTGAAAAAGAGCAGGTGAGGTTTTTGCCTTGCTGATGCCATTGTTAGTCCCCGCCCAAAGGAATCCTGAAGGGTCAGGCAAGAGGCACCAGATGTTATTATCAATAATACTTTGCGGATCACTGGGGTCATGCAGGTAAATATCTATGCCGTATCCCGGTATATTGACGCGGTAGAGTCCCTTGTCGCTACCTACCCAAACAGCCCCTTCCTGGCGGGCAGCCACCGACCATGCTACTACCCGTGTTTCACCAGGTGCTCCAAGGATCCGTGTAAAACGGCTGGCAATAATATCTATGGAATATACCCCGTTGTTGGTTCCCGTGATGATATCACCCCCGGGAGTTTCTGAAATTGACCATATCAGGTTGCAGCCCGGCATCTGGTTTTCTTCGGGATTTTTATACCGGGAAAACTTCCCGGTTTCAACGTTCAACCTGCATAATCCATCTACGGTTCCAACCCAGATCCTTCCATGTGAATCCTTGTACAGGCTCACCACCATATCAGTTGAAATACTTCCCGGGTCAGTTTTATCATGTTGGTAACAGGTGAATTTCCCTGATGATTTATGAAACCGGTTTAATCCTTCACTTGTGCCTGACCAAATGTTTCCCTGTTCATCGGAAAGGACCGTCCAAACCGTATTTTCAGAAATGGAGTTTTTAGTGCCGGATTGCTGGTAGATAAGGAAGGTCTCTGAGTTTTTATCATAGCGGTTCAACCCACCGGTCATGGTACCGGCCCAAAGATAACCGTCTTCATCTTCGCATAATGAAATGATATAATTGTTCGAAAGACTTGACGTGTCCCCAGGCTGGTTCTGAAACACCCTGAACTTTGTGCCGTCATATTGATTCAATCCATCCTGAGTTCCGAACCACATAAATCCTTCATGGTCCCTTAACATGCAATTTACACTGCTTTGAGAGAGACCGTCATTTCTGACCAGTTGGTCAAATTTAAGAGGCTTTTGAGCCTGTGCAATTAAAAATATCCACCAAAATCCACCACCCAGGATGAACCGGAGCCTACATTCGCGCTTGACTACCCTAAAAGTGTACAATGCAAATCTGATTATGGGCTAAATATACTCAATATATTGAGATTGTCCAAATATATTGATCTTATTCCGGCGATCATTTTTGGATTTTGTCAGTTATTTTCCGTATTGATACTCTGACTAATAATCTATGAATCAGTTGTTCATAAGAAACGGACTTTGGGGGATCCTGTAATGATCGTGATTCAATTGAAAATACTATTGCTTTCTTCAAACCAGCCCCCTTTGTATTTCTAATAACTGACTTATAAATACCGAAGAGATATAGCTGTGTCGGATTTTGTAAAAAACGTTTGATTTAATTGTAAAGTTTCTTGCCTTTTTCGTTTCAGGGAATGAAAATTAATTAACTTTTCAGAAACCTGTTTTAAAAAATGATATTTTTTAATTTTTAACTACCTGTTGTACAATGTAATGTAAAATAATTTAAAATTTATATTGCATTATCTAGTACTATGTATTGCATAGTACTGTTTAATGTATTATATTTGCAGCGTGATTCAAATTCTCACCTCATGGAAAAAGCAGATTCAACAATTGCACAGATGCGAAAAGGCGTACTCGAAATGTGTGTGGTTGCGGCCATAAGCAGCCGCGAAGCCTATGCATCCGATATTTTGGAGCGACTTAAGCAATCGCATCTTATTGTAGTCGAGGGTACCCTTTACCCGATCCTTACCCGGCTTAAAAACGAAGGTTTCCTCAGCTACCGCTGGGAAGAATCCAATTCAGGACCTCCGCGCAAATATTATTCGATAACAGCCGAAGGCACAGTTTTTCTTTCGGAACTGCGTTCGGGCTGGGACGAACTCGTAAACGCCGTGAGTGCATTGGTTGCCGTAAATAATCAAACAGAATCAACAGAAACATTAAATACTTCTGAAATATGAAAAAGAACTTCTCAGTAAATATAGGTGGCCGTATTTTTAACATCGACGACGATGCGTATGAAAGCCTTAATAACTACCTGGCCCGTTTACGAAATTTCTTTGCAGCCGACCAGGGCTACCAGGAAATTATTGCCGATATCGAAATGCGTATTGCCGAACTCCTCGATCAGCAAAAAGAAAACGGCCAGCCGATTATCACGCTTAAACATATTGAGGATGTGATAGCCAGCATGGGCGAACCGGATCAGTTTTCGGATAGTGAAACCGAAAAACCTAAAAACGCGCCGGGAATAAAAACCCGCGGAAAACTTTACCGGGATCCCGATAACAGGCAAATTGGCGGTGTTGCCGCCGGAATTGCCGCATGGTTTGGCATCGACCCGATATGGGTAAGGTTGATGTTTGCTGCCTTCACCTTGTTTTATGCAGTTGGAATTATTGTTTATGCGGTTCTGTGGCTTATTCTTCCGGTTGCCCAAACCACTTCCGAAAAACTCGAAATGCAGCGTCAAAGCATTAATATCAACACCTTACGAAATGAACTTGCATCGGCAGGCAGCGGCATCCAGAAAACAGGAAGCAGCATCCTGCAAAGTATCGGAACTTTTATCCGGTTTGTAACCGAAGTGGTAGCACGGGTTTTTACCTTTCTTTTTCATTTACTGGGCCGGTTGGCAGGGCTGGTATTATTGCTGCTGGTATTAGCAATGTTTATTGGTATTAGTGCAGCCTCCCTGGTTCGGGAACAAATGAATCTAGGTAATTATCAACTTGACACAACCACTCAAATGCATGCGCTTCAATGGGTTATTCCCGGACCGGATGTCAGGTGGCTGGCCTATATTGCAATATTACTATTCCTGGTAGCTATCACCGGGTTATTAATTTATGCCGGGCTTCGCCTGTTGCTTAAATGGCCACCTTTGCGTTGGCAGGTTGTACTGGTTTTTGTCCTGTTACTGGTAGCAGGTATCATTACAGGCACAGGAGCCGTTTTCCAGTATGCAAGATCCTCAGAAAGGATGGCTACGGTAACCAAACGCCAAAGTATTGTCATGAAAGCAAAATATATCCACCTGGCTTCGGGTCCAAACGATTTCAGGCAGTATTTTATGCCTTTGGCCGGAGATACAGTACCTGGAACTAATTCCTATGCGCTAGGTGAAATCAGTTTGAGTATTCGACCTGTACCTGCCGACAGTTTGTTTGTAACATTTATTCAATCTGCATCGGCATGGCAGGAATCGCAGGCAGCAGAGTATGCCGGTAATATTTCGTATCGCTATAAATTGCAGGATACCCTGGTTACACTCAACCCCTACTTTATGATTCCGCAATCTGACGGCATGCGCTACCAGAAAATGGATGTTATCGTAGGGATTCCGATCAACACGGAAGTTGAAATAGATGAACATTTAATCTGGCGAGCCAATTACAGCGATTTTAAGGATAATGACAGAGACGGCGGACCTTTTATCATGACTACTTCGGGATTAAAGCTAAAAAATCCGCCTGTGGCTGAATCCGATACTATACAAGAAACAAATTAACAGCATGTTAAAATAACATCAGATTACTTTGTTCCCGGCAGATTACTTATGAAATAATAGGTTCTCTGCCGGTTTTTTATGCAAAATATTTTTAAATATCCGGCTGGGTAATTTCATTTGCAATTCATGTAATCATTCGTATATTTTTGTGCAAAAAACAACGCCTGACACATTTCTTAAGATTAATTATTCCCACATCTCCATAAACATCCAAAAAAATCTATATTTGTAGGTATCATATTTAACAAATACACATAGCACTACTATGCAAGTTGATATCTATAAACCCAAGAACCATATACGAATAGTAACCGCTGCCGCTTTATTCGATGGGCACGATGCGGCTATCAATATCATGCGCCGCATACTTCAAAGCACAGGCGTCGAGGTGATTCATCTCGGGCACGACCGCCAGGTTCAGGAAATTGTGGACTGCGCCATACAGGAAGATGTGCAGGCTATTGCCATTACCTCCTACCAGGGCGGGCACATGGAGTATTTCAAATACATGTTTGACCTGTTGAAAGAACAAGGTTGTGGCCATATTAAAATTTTTGGTGGTGGAGGAGGAGTTATCCTTCCTAAGGAAATCACGGAACTGGAAGCTTATGGTATTACACGGATTTATTCACCCGACGATGGCCGGCATATGGGTCTCCAGGGTATGATAAATGAATTGGTTGAACAGGCTGACTTCCCTACCGGTAAAAATATTAAAGTCAGCAAATCGCAAATTCTGAAACGCGATT
Organism: Lentimicrobiaceae bacterium; assembly: GCA_041660125.1. Lineage (GTDB taxonomy): Bacteria > Bacteroidota > Bacteroidia > Bacteroidales > UBA4417 > UBA4417. Next base: position 66,684 of record JBAZWY010000009.1, on the reverse strand, counting down.
ACCATGCCATTGCCCAGCTTATTTCGGCTGCTGAAAACCATCATGCCGAAGTTAAAGACCTGCTGAATGATTTGAAGGAGGGATGCGCTAACAGCACAACACCCATTTTAGGCATTACCGGAACCGGTGGTGCCGGAAAATCATCGCTGGTTGATGAATTGGTAAGACGCTTCCTTTCTGATTTCCCCAATAAAACACTTGCCATCATTTCGGTGGATCCGTCGAAACGGAAATCAGGTGGAGCATTGCTTGGCGACCGCATCCGAATGAATTCCATCAATACACCCCGGATATATATGCGCTCTCTGGCTACGCGCCAGGCTAACCTGGCGCTTTCCAAATATATTGCAGAAGCCTTGTGTATCGTAAAAAATGCCGATTTCGACCTGGTAATCCTCGAAACTTCGGGAATAGGTCAGTCGGATACCGAAATTGTAGATTTCTGCGACGTGAGCATGTATGTAATGACGCCCGAATACGGCGCCGCCACACAACTCGAAAAGATTGATATGCTCGACTATGCTGATATAGTGTCGCTTAACAAATCGGATAAGAGAGGTGCCCAGGATGCTTTGCGCGATGTTCGCAAGCAATTTGCCCGAAACCGTATGCTGTTTGCCACCGATCCGGAAAAACTACCGGTGTTTGCTACCATGGCTTCGCAGTTTAACGATCATGGGGTAAACCTGTTGTACAGGGAACTCCTCAACATCCTCAACACTAAGACCAAGGCAACATTTGATTCGCATTTTGCCATTGCCGATGATATTGAGCAAACTTCCGGTATCATCCCGCCGCGACGCGTACGTTACCTCAGCGAGATATCCGATACCGTGCGTAATTACAACAAATGGTCACAGGAGCAGGCAGCTATAGCTTCCCGGCTTTATGGCCTGCATATTGCTATCGAAGAGCTCAATCACATGAGCCTCTCCCCTTCACCCACTCTCCTACTCTCCCCTTCTGCAGATGACCCAAATTCCTCCCGCCAAAGGCGGGACCAAATCCCAAACCCATCGTCCATCGCTTTGTCTCATGAATTAAAAAAACTTTATAAGGAAACCCGGAAACAACTCGCACCCGAATCTCAGCAGCTACTCGACGACTGGCAGCGAAAAGTAAGCCACCTCAAAAAGGACAGCTATAGTTACCTCGTCCGGGGTAAAGAGGTAAAAGTACAAACCTACACCCAATCATTGTCTCACCTGCGGATTCCGAAAATCGCCATGCCTAAATACAAGGACTGGGGCGATATCCTTTTCTGGTGCCTTACCGAAAATGTTCCGGGCGAATTCCCTTACGCGGCAGGCCTATATCCATTTAAACGCGAAAATGAAGATCCAACCCGTATGTTTGCCGGCGAAGGCGGGCCCGAGCGTACCAACAAGCGATTTCATTATGTTTCGCTGGGCATGCCAGCCAAGCGGCTTTCGACGGCTTTCGACTCGGTAACATTATACGGAGCTGATCCGGGCCGCCGACCTGATATTTATGGAAAAATAGGAAATGCCGGCGTTTCGGTAGCCTGCCTCGATGATGCAAAAAAACTCTATTCTGGCTTCAACCTATGCGACCCTGCCACTTCTGTTTCCATGACTATCAATGGCCCGGCACCGGCTATGCTCGGTTATTTTATGAATACCGCCATCGATCAGCAATGCGAGTTGTATATCCGTAAACATGGACTGGAAGAAGACACCGAAAAGAAAATAAGCGCCATTTATCGTAAACACGGCTCCAAACGCCCATCCTACCAGGGCGAATTACCCGAAGGCAATAACGGACTCGGGCTCATGCTTCTTGGAATTACCGGCGACCAGGTGCTTCCGCAGGAAGTTTACAGCAAAATAAAATCTGATACTATTGCCAATGTCCGGGGTACCGTCCAGGCCGATATTCTGAAAGAAGACCAGGCACAAAATACATGTATCTTCAGTACCGACTTTGCGCTCAGGTTAATGGGTGATGTGCAGCAGTACTTTATCGACAATAAAATCAGGAATTTTTATTCCGTTTCTATTTCCGGGTATCATATTGCCGAAGCCGGGGCCAATCCTATTACCCAGTTAGCTTTTACACTGGCTAACGGATTTACTTATGTTGAGTATTATGCCTCGCGCGGAATGAGTATCGACAAGTTTGCGCCCAATCTATCGTTTTTCTTTTCCAACGGCATCGATCCCGAATACTCCGTGATGGGAAGGGTGGCACGACTCATCTGGGCCAAAGCCATGAAAGGGCTTTACAAAGCCGGGCCACGATCGCAAATGCTTAAATACCATATACAGACCTCCGGGCGCTCACTGCATGCCCAGGAGATAGATTTTAATGATATACGAACCACGCTGCAAGCTTTGTATGCTGTTTACGATAACTGCAACTCCCTGCATACCAATGCATACGATGAAGCCATTACCACACCGACCGAAGAATCGGTGCGCCGTGCCATCGCCATCCAGATGATTATTAACAACGAACTGGGACTCACTAAAAACCAGAATCCACTACAGGGATCGTTTATAATTGAAGAGCTAACCGAACTGGTTGAAGAAGCCGTAATGGCCGAATTCGATCGTATTAACGAACGCGGAGGTGTGCTGGGTGCTATGGAAACCATGTACCAGCGTGGCAAAATCCAGGAAGAATCACTTTATTACGAACATATGAAGCATACCGGCGAACTCCCGATTATGGGTGTAAACACTTTTCTATCAAGTAAAGGATCGCCTACCATTATCCCCGAACTAGTGATACGTGCCACCAAAGCTGAGCAGGAATACCAGATAAATATGCTTGAGCAGTTGCATAAAACCTGGCAGTCCGAGAGCCATAAAAGCCTGGCACACCTGCGCGAACAGGCTCTGCATGGCGGCAATCTATTCGAAAGCCTGATGGAAGCGACAAAATACTGTTCAATCGGGCAGATAACACAAGCACTTTTTGAGGTGGGAGGGAAGTATCGAAGAAATATGTAGGATTTTACGGTATTTTAGGATTGAAATGAATTGATTTCAGAATATCGATTAACGAATGTTGATCTATTATGATTTTTCTGACGATTTTGTTTTACTTCAGAAATCATAAATCGTTGATCCCTGCCTGCTGCAGGCAGGCTTGTTTTTAAATCCCGTTTAAATTTGTTTGTTTTTGATTTCAGAGCACCGATTAACGAATATTGATTTATGATTTTTCCTGACGATTTGTGTTTACTTCTAAACTCTGAAATCGTTAATCCCTTTTCTTAAATCCTTTTTCAGTTCGCAAGTACAAGTTAATTCAGTCATTGTTTGAGGTGGGTGGTCAATACAGGAGGAATATGCATGACCTTTCTTTCTTAGCCCGGATAAATTATTTTTAGTATCAGACCGCGCTGATATGTTGTATTTGGTTTATGATTTTTACCATTTAATTATTTGAACAATAATATATGTAGCTTGTTACATATTCTGAAGTTTAAAAAGTGCCTGTTTTGTTATAAATTGTCGTCATTAACCAAAACTCCATGAAACAACTAAAGATTAAACATTATTTGCTTAGCACAAATTTAAGGCAATTCTGAATGTTTACTCCGCGTATTTTATGTTTAGTATTGGTTTAAGCCATGTAGATACTCCTGTCCTTATCCTTAACAAGAAACTAGCTAGTGTCAATACATATTTTTAACCTAAAAAACAATCCAAATGAAACTTCTGAACATCATCTCATCTCCCAGAGCTGAGAAATCAAGGACATTGCAGGTTTCAGCTGAATTCCTGAACACGATTAAAGAGAAGTATCCCGAAGTCCTGATACAGGACCTGGATCTTTTTCGAACTAAACTTCCTGAAGTATTTGGTGGACCGATAGATGCCAAATATGCATTTATGAGTGGAGAGATGCCTGACAAAGAAGCATTGAAATCCTGGGATGAAATTTCAAGATTTGCTACAGAATTTGTAGAGGCGGATATTTATGTCATTTCCGCACCTATGTGGAACTTTTCAATACCATACAAACTGAAACAGTACATCGACATTATAATGCAGGCAGGCATCCTGTTTAGTTTTACTGAGAAAGGCGTGGTGGGACTGGCAAAGAACAAGAAAATGATTTGTATTACTTCCAGGGGAAATGACTATAGCGTAGGCTCCCCGGTGAATCAATTTGATTTACTGGAACCTTATCTAAGATCCATATTCGGATTTGTTGGTATTACAGATGTATCTTTTATCAACGCACAGCCTATGGATTTTACTACTGATATTACAGAAGCCAGTCTCGAAAAAGCCAAAGACGAAGCCCGGTTACTTGCTTCAAACTTTAAGATGAATTATTCTGTACATCTGAATAATTAAGTTGGTATTACCCGGATTTCACAAACATCATTATAAAGCTTTATCCTTCCTGTTTAAATCTAATTGTTTTTTATTTCTGAACACAGATTAGCGAATGTTGATCAGTGATTTTTCCTGACGATTTGTGTTTACTACCAAAATATAAAATCGTTAACTCTGCGAAGCGATCTCACGAACGCTAATCTTTGTTCTTAAATAAAATTTTGAGAAAACAGTCCTAACTCCATGCTGAAGCGAATTCACCATACCGCAATACTTTGCTCCGATTATGAAAAGTGAAAACTTTCTACACGATTCCATTCTGCAAAACAATACTGAACAGATTATAACCTATACAAAAAAAACAATAGACAAAAACAGTAAAAAGACGCTGAAAAATTTTATTCAGCTTTTTCGAAAAGATTTCATCAATTCTATTTTCAACCCTGCGGCATTCTTCCCTGCGCCTGCCGTTCGAGCATCCATCCCGGATATTCGGGTGTCAGAGCGCTTAGGGTATCCAGTTGTTGCAACTCATAAGCTGAAAGTTCCAATTGGGTAGCTGCAATATTATCGAGTAATTGTCCGTGCTTTTTGGCGCCGATAATAATGCTCGTAACAGCAGGTTTCTGCAGGATGTAAGCAAGCGCCACCTGGGCTGCCGAAACCTTGTGACTCGTACCAATCTGATGCAACAGATCAATAATATCATACGCCTTTCCCTTGTTTACAGGGGGAAAATCAAACGTATCCCTGCGGCTGTCGCCGGCAACTTCGTTGTCGCGCGTATATTTCCCCGATAAAAATCCTCCTGCCAGCGGACTCCATGGCATTAATGCCAGCCCTTCGCTGAGAGCAAGCGGAACCAGTTCGCGCTCCACATCCCGGGCGGCAAGGCTGTAATAATTCTGGAGAGCTGTAAATTTAGTCCAGCCCATTTTATCGGCGATTCCATTTGCTTTTGCCACCATCCATGCAGGATGATTGCTGATGCCCAGGTAGCGTACTTTACCCGAACGAACCACATCTTCGAGCCCACGCATGGTTTCCTCCAAAGGCGTGATCGCATCCACGCCATGGATATATAGCAGGTCGATATGCGAAAGGCCCAGGCGCTGCAGGCTTTCATCGACCGAATCGGCAATATGAAGCCTCGAAAGTCCCACCTGGTTGGCGCCTTCACCCATGCGTCCGCGTAATTTGGTTGCAATCACAAGCTGTTGCCTAGATATGCCTAATGAAATAAGTGCTTTGCCCAACATAATTTCCGATAATCCTTCGGAATAAACATTGGCCGTATCAATAAAGTTGATGCCGCTGTCGATGGCTGTTTTGATTAAGTTGTTTGCTTCATCCTGTGGCAATTCGCCGATTGCTTTCCAGTAGCCTTTCCCTCCGAAAGTCATAGTTCCAAGGCATAATTCCGAAACCAGGACGCCTGTTTTACCAAGTTGGTTATATTTCATAATAGTAGAATTTGATCAGGGTTAAACAGATAATTCAGATTCAACATAATGGTATAAAACATTCATTATTATCTGAATGTTCATTTTTCAAAGCTTGTTATTTGTATAGTTCTGGTTCAAAAAGCAAGTCAGTGCATATCTTCAAAAAGCATAACGTTATAACTTCCCTGGCATGTTTGTGGGTTGTATATTAAGTTTGCACAATTATGAAGGCTAAACTACTCAGGCGAGCCGTTTGAGTTTTCTTTCTCCATATTTGTATAAAACTCTTCAACTATAGCTTTTGCTTGCTCATAGTCTTTAAGCGCAACATACACCTTCATGGTAGCAGCATCTGTCGGCCAGATATTCATAGGTAATGCAGTTGACTGCTGTATAATAGTTTCAATATCATTATCTTCCAGTATGCTTTTCAGCAGTCCGGCTTCCCAGGGCGACCCGGCGAAAACTTCGTAAGGAGTGAGACTTTTGTCTTCTTTTGACATGGCAGAACAGTTAAATTGTGATAAAAGTACAAAAAGAAATGTTTACTGTCAAATCATTGGATTTTGATAAAATATTTTTGTGCGATTTCATGAGGAAAATTCCGGTTAATCATTTCCCTATCCTTTCGCAGAACGAACAAAACTGGCCAGTCCGGTAACCCACTACAGGGTCTGGACATATTTATCCTAACTACAAAATTGATGCAAACTCATTTCTGAAAAGCTGATAATTAGTTATTGTAACAATTTTTAGGTACATTTGCGTATATACCTATTTTTATAAAACACTTAAAATGAACAGAAAACGACTCTCAGACTTATCGTCAGCAGATTTGCTCGAAAACCAGATCTGGGAATATTGGATGGAGAATAATACCGAATATGTCAAGGCATCGAATAAGACCGAAATTACCGAAGGCAACAATATTACTCACATTGTGACAACAGATTTTATTTTTAACAACAGAACTAAACATTTGGGATACTGTTCACCACAAGGGGACGGCGAGCTTGATAACATTCAGCCTGTTGTGTTTTTTGACAAAGGACAGCTTGAGTTTTTTAGGGAAAACGACTGGACCGAAAATGAAAAAAGCAAAGCATTAATAAAGCTCGGCCTCAATTTTCAGGATGTATTTCCTGTGGTTTATTCAACAAGAGTGAAATGCGACAGGAAAATATTTAGCGGAGTCCTGAAGAATTTTAATGAAGCTGAATAATCTCAAATTCTAAATTAGGGTTTGCTATTGGGCTTAAAACCAGGGTTTGCAAACAGCTTTAACACAGTTCGGAATTTAATCCTGCACGTATTGCTTCTGCAAATAAAAATTTCCGGGGTATTCCATCATTATATATGCTTAAATATTAAAGGCTGCGTGTTGTTTTTCAGCAGGTTTAACCGTGATTTAAGCAACTCTGTCCGGCTATTTTAAGGTTGACTGAATTTGTTTTTTGGCTTAACTTTGTGTTAACTGTAAACGCATACACAACGAATCCGAACAGGATTTCAAACTTCAATCCGGGAAACACAATCCTAACCATATGATAATTACAGACATCACACCGAAAAATGAGCCTCTCTTTTTCTGCTGTCTGGAAGAGTGGTCAGATGAGATGAAGGAAGCCGGTGATTACAAACAGCGGTGGTACGAATACATGAAAGATAAAGGCGTAAGAGTTAAATTTGCCCTGGACGAAAATAACATTATTGGGGGAATGATTCAGTATATACCTATTGAACATTCCATGTTTGAAGGCAGAAATCTCTATGTTGTGCTTTGCATCTGGGTGCATGGGTACAAACAAGGCCGCGGTGATTACCGGAAAAGGGGAATGGGAAAGGCTTTATTGAAAGCTGCCGAAGAAGACTGCCGGCAACTTGGCACTAATGGATTAGTAACCTGGGGGCTTATTATACCCGTATTTATGCGCGCACAATGGTTTAAGCGACAAGGCTATAATGTGATTGACAAAAACGGATTTATGCGATTGTTATGGAAACCGTTTAATGAAAATGCCATTCCGCCGCGATTTATTAAACCCAAAAAACTTCCTGAGAAAGGAATCGGAAATGTGAATGTTACTCTTTTCCGGAATGGTTGGTGCCCGGCTCAGAATATTGCATGCGAACGCGCCCTGAAAGCATCCGCTGAGTTTCCGGGGAAAGTGAATATCCGGGAATATGATTCAAAAAACCGGGAAACTTTAACAGAATGGGGAATACACGAAGGATTGTATATTGATGGGAAAGAGGTTAGAACAGGACCTCCTCCATCCTATCAGAAAATCAGGGGGAAAATTGCAGGAAGGGTTAAAAAGTTGCATAGCCGGAATATTGTACAATAAAAATTGGTGTATTCTATTTATTCTTTAATAAAAAAACCTAAGTTTGTATCAGGCTGAAACGAAATGGTTGATGCCTATTGAACCTTGTCTGTCCCTATTTAAAAGGCCAATTCTATATCAAACAAACTACGGTGATTAAATCGAACCTTTCGAAAAAGGAAATGAGCGCTGTTTTCAGTAATGCGCTAAAGGATAGAACTTTAATAAACCCCGACGACACTGCCGTTATATTTTATAATCTGAGTTCTCTTGAAGAGAGAATAAATGGTATTAAGAATATATTTCCACAAACAACATTGCACGCCATAGCTGTTAAAGCCAATCCGCTCACTAAAATTCTGACTCAAATTAAAACCCTTGGCATAGGAGCAGAAGTTGCCAGTCTGCCTGAACTTCACCTTGCTGAAATGGCCGGATTCGCGCCCGAAACCATTGTTTTTGATTCTCCATGTAAAACGATAACTGAAATCGAATATGCCCTGAAATCAGGCGTTTATCTGAATGCAGATTCATTTGATGAGCTCGACAGAATCGGCGAAATCTTAAAAACGATACAATCAAAAAGTATCGTTGGCGTGCGGATAAATCCACAAGTCGGGCAGGGAAGCATAAAAGCTACAAGTGTTGCCGATGGAATTTCAAAATTCGGAGTCCCAATCAACGGAAACAAGGAAAGGATAATAGCGTATTACCTCAAATATAATTGGCTCACAGGCATTCATGTTCATATTGGCTCACAGGGCTGCCCGGTTCAGCTGGTCATTGATGGAATCAAGAAGATATTGGACCTGGCAATTGAAATAAACAAGACGCTGAAACTGAATCTGAAACAAAACCGCATTGAAACCATTGATATAGGGGGCGGACTTCCGGTTTCGTATCATCCCGGTATTAATCCCGTTACAATGGAGCAGTATGTGGCGATGCTAAAGACCTCCTGCCCGGAGCTATTTAATGGTCAGTTCCGGCTGATAACTGAATTTGGACGATATATCTGTGCGAACTCAGGTTGGGTAGCGTCGAAAGTGGAATATGTAAAACGAGAGCCAGGCTACAATATTATCATGACCCATGTGGGTGCCGACCTTTTTCTACGTGAGTGCTATAATCCGGATGACTGGCATCACCATATTACTGTTGTTGACAAAAACGGGAAACTCAAAACCGGAACCGACAAAAACAAATACCTGGTAGCCGGGCCGCTTTGTTTTGCCGGTGATGTAATTGCCCGTCACCTTGAATTGCCAATAGTTACGGAAGGCGACTACATTATGATTCATGATGCCGGAGCATATACCTTGAGCATGTGGTCGCGGTATAACAGCAGGCAAATCCCAAAGGTGATAGGATACAACTACGAAATTGGAGCTTTCGAGATTCTCAGGGAAAGAGAGTCCAAAGAGGATTTGTATGAATTTTGGTCCTGACCGAATAGATGAAAATAAACTGATCATCCTTGAAACCTTTTCTTTATTGCTTTTGAATTGATAATCTTCTGATAATTATACGGTCGATTATGCAAACCGGATCACTTTTTAAGTTTAGTTGAATTGTTAAATCTGAACGGAAGCTAAAATCAAGAATATCTATTAGTATTTCGACCGAAATCACTTTTGGGCGTATAATATATAAACACATATTCCCTGATGCATCAATCCACTGTAAATGAATTAATTGTTTTAAGCAGGCAGAATGATGCACAGGCATTCAGGAAACTGGTAGAGGCTCATCAATCTATGGTTTTTACACTTGCATTCAGGTTATTGTGTAATGATGAAGATGCAAAAGACATTGTTCAGGAAACCTTTATCAAAGTATGGAAGCATCTTGACAGCTTTAATACCGATCTTAAATTTTCCACATGGCTTTATGCAATAACAGCCCACCAGTGCTACGATAAACTAAAAAAAATAAAACAAAACTACAACCTCAGATTAGAGGATCAGACACTAATATCCCAGTTTATTTCGAACGAAAATATTGAGAAAACAATAATAAACAAGGAGCTGGCCCATATTATCTCATCACTAACACGCGAACTGACACCTAAACAAAAACTGGTTTTTACCTTACACGAGCTGGAAGGACTTGAGATAGAAGAAATAAAATCCATCACCAGCTTATCGGCGGGAAAAATTAAGAGTAACCTTTACCTGGCCCGGCAATATATGCGCAAAAAGATTGAAAACATGTAACAACACCCTGAAAAAATGACAAATACAGAAACAAAATACGAAATACTGGTTGACCGGCTTAGGAATGTAAAACCTGTGGCAACCAATCCGGAAATGCTGACTGATGAAATAATTGCATCCATTGCCCGTCAAAATGAAACTGCGGCTACGCCATTCCTTGCCTGGGTGCGTCCGGTCATGACGGCTGCAGCCCTTTTTCTGCTTGGATTGCTTTCGTATCAGCAAGTTGAAACAACTAATGTCATTCAGGAAACCTCCGTTTCAAGGTTTGTAAAACCGGCATTTCAAAATAAGGCGAATTGCAGCTCTGATGCAGCTTTGAAACTTCCTGAAAATAGGAAATTGTTGAACAAATACATCTGCTACATGAAAAGCAACCAGGCTGAAAATGAGAATTCAAAACAATTTTACCAGAAGTTTCTGCCTAAAAATAAAGCATCTATTATCCAATAAATAATAAAGACAAGTGCCATGAAACTAAGAATCCTTATACCTCTGGTCACCATCAGTATCCTCACCTTTTCATGTACTGATAATAAAGAGATGTTAACTGTTATTAATGCTGACGGTACGTGTTATCGTGAGTTTACACATACTGCCGATTCTGTATTTATGAACGGTGATACGGCTAAAAACAATCCATTCCCAGTTGATCTGGATTCGGGCTGGAAAATATCCTGGACCTATTTAACTCCCGAAATCCATACCAACTGGCCGGTAAAAAACTGGAAATGGGAAAAAGGTGATACAACGAAGAATCTTATCGTTACAGCCAGGCACAATTTTACCAATGCCCCGGAAATGGGCGAAAAATTCCGGTTCAGGAAATCGTATGAGTGGCATAACGTAAAGACTATGTCTTCACTAAAGAAGAAATTCCGGTGGTTTTATACTTACTATACCTATAAAGAGGTTTATCCCAAAATAAAAACATTCGACAATGTACCTTTTTCAGCATATATGACCAGTGATGAAGCCTCGTTTTGGTTTACGGGTAAGCCTGACTTGCTAAAAGGAATGAACGGGGTCGAAATACGTGAATATATTGGAGATCTTGAAAATAAATACAATAGTTGGTTTACTCATAACCTGTGGAATATTGAATACAAGGCGCTTCTGGCAAATTATGACTTGCTCGATCCAAAACCTGTGAGTAAAAAACGCCTGGAACAAGCCAGGGATTCTGTTTTTAAGAAGAATATGAATTTCAAAGAAAATGGGGAAATGGAGTTGGAAATGGATAAATGTCTTGACAATTATTACAAAACAACCGCCTTCTCCACATTTTGGAACAAGAAAGAAAGCCCGATGAAAAAGTTTGAAGATAACCTGGATAGCCTTGAGTTTATAAAATATTTCACCACATCCATTGACTATAAATTACTGTTGCCGGGCAAAATAATTGAACCAGATAACGCAGTTGTCCACGGCGATACACTGGTATGGAGGCTTACTGCCTACCGCATGGTGACCAGCGATTACGAAATTACAGCTCAATCACGAAAGGTAAATTTATGGGCTTTTATCCTGTCAGGTCTTATCGTGGTAATTGCGATTGGCAGCTACTTCGTAAAATTAAGAAAACCCGGGTTTAAGCATTTTTAAAAGTGGTAATTCCTATTTTCTCGTTCAATATTATACCATTTTTAAAGTAACCAGTATCTGTACACATAACAAATCACTGTTTTTTGTACGTTTGTTTAAAATCCATTTCTATGCTAAGTAAACAACGCATTCCCGATTTAATCGTAATAGTGGTCTTAGGTCTCTTTTTAATCCTCCTCAATTATACCGGAAACATTGGAGTAATTTCCAATTACCCGTTTATATTCCTGTTAGTTATGTACTTTGTTGGTCGCGGCGTTACCTGGTACATTATTAACAAAAATGCGGAAGATATTGATGACGGGGATGGTAGCCAATAATAATAATGGCTAATCTATCACTGGTTCCGGGTGCCGAGTTCCAACGTGCCGGCCTACCCGGCAAATGTTACATTTCGACAGTCTCGCGGAACATGGAACTCGGAACCCTGAACTTTTAATTAATAGTTGTTCCCTCAACCTGTATCGTACCCGAAATATTAATAAATTTGACCTTTCAAATACACAAGCAACATGTCAGCAAAACATATTCTGGTAATATATCCCGAGGTTGATATCACTAAGATTGCGGTATATCGCAATATCAGCCTGATCTTCCTGAAATCCATACGGCATAAACCGGAAGCTCTTGCAGGATTTACGAATGTGATCAACGAACTCGATTATCGTACAGGACTTATACTGGAAGAGTTAAAAAACAACCAGATCGATCCCGCCGATATTGCTGTGATAATGGCACGGGGAGGGTTGATAAAACCCCTAAAATCAGGTGTTTACCAGGTAAACGAGGCGATGAAACGCGACCTGAGGGTCGGGGTAATGGGCATGCATGCCACTAACCTGGGCGGACTTATCGCCGACAAAATCGCTTCGCAGTTTCCTGATGCCAAAGCTTACCTTGCCGACCCCGTAGTAGTAGATGAACTCGAATCCATTGCTCGTGTTTCGGGCTTGCCGGCGATCGAGCGTAATTCAATTTTCCATGCACTGAACCATAAAAACGTTTCACGCGAATATGCAAAGAGTATCAACCGCAGTTACGACGAACTTAGCCTCGTTGTTGCCTATATTGGCAGCGGTGGCGTTTCGGTTGGCGCACACAAGGGGGGCAAAGTAATTGATGTAAACCAGGCCTTTGATGGCGACGGACCCTTTTCAATGACACGAACCGGCGGATTGCCGGTAGGGCAGGTTATCGACTTATGCTATAGCGGCAAATATACACGTGAGGAAATGCGGAAACTTATTACTGAGCAGGGCGGAATCCAGGCATACCTGGGGACAAAATCCCTCAACCAGGTTCTAACCAGGGTAGAGGAAGGTGACGAACAAGCTATATTTATCGTAGATGCAATGGCCTACCAGATTGCCAAAGAGATAGGATCGATGGCTACAGTATTGGGGTGTAAAGTGGATGCCGTCCTCATTATGGGTGCTATTATGAACAGCAAATTCTTTACTAACCAGCTGATGAGCCGTATCGAAAGAATAGCTCCTATTTCTGTTTATCCGATTGTAAACGACCTCGATTCACTGGCTATGAATGGAACGATGATACTGCACGGTGAAGCTGAAATATTTGAATACGTTTAGGCTTATTCTCCGCAGACCTGAATTATTTTATTTGCGTCAGTACCGAGGCAGAAACCCACAGCCATCAAAACTCGTATTGTTGCTGAGATAATCAGCAGGCATAAGATGGGTGTACCGGTAGCAAAACGAGGTTTCAGTGTTATCTGTAAAATGGTTAAATTCGGCTACCATTGAGCCTGTTTGAAGTTTTCAAAGATACAAATTCTTAAACAGGGCAGTTAAACTTGATTATGCAATGGCAGATTTCATCAGTAAATAAACCATTATCCCGGACTGACCATTTAGGATGCAACTTTCCTGTATCGCCACACTGACAGCGTAAGCGAAATTACTGCATATATTGATATCGCTATAAACGGCTTCAGAATATCCTGAAATTGCGATCCTTTAAGCATGATCATCCGCATCATTTTGATAAAATAAGCGATAGGGTTTATGATATTTACCTGCTGTGCCCATTCCGGCATACTGTCGGTAGGTGTAAACAATCCGCTCATCATAATAAACACCACGGCAAAAAACCATGCCAGGAACATAGCTTGTTGCTGCGTATTCACTAACGTGGATATGAATAACCCGATGCCCAGTACAGCCAGCAAATATACCGAAGCTACTCCAAAAATCAGCCATAAACTACCCAGGATCGGAATCCCAAAAATGATGCGGGCAAGCGTAAGGCCGAAACCCAGTTCAAAGAGCGCAATAAACCAGAACGGCAGTAATTTCCCAACAACAAACTGGTATTTTTTCACCGGCGAAACATTAATCTGCTCAATGGTACCCATTTCTTTTTCGCGCACCACATTCATCGACGATAAAAACATGCCGATTATGGTAACCAATAAAACCAGGATGCCCGGTACCATATAGGTTTTATAATCCAGTTCCGGGTTGAACCAATAGGAATAACTGATATTAAATGGCTGTTTCACCTCCACTCCACCTGTGAGATCAACAATAATATCCTGGTTGTAATCCATTATTATTGAATTACCATAAGCGTTCATTATGGCTGCAGCACTTCCGTCGATGGCATTGGTAATTAGCTGCACCGTAGCTTTCGACTCTTTTTGCAAATCTCTTTCAAACCGATCGGGGATTATCAGTATTTGATGGGCTTTACCGGTTTTGAGTTGTTCTTCGGCTTCAGAATACGAATTGGCGTAAGCTGTAATGTGATAGAAAGGCGGCGCCGTAAATTTAGATACCAATTGCCTTGAAGCCACAGAATAATCCTGATCCACAATAACCAGATTGATGTTTTTGATTTCGAAAGTAACTGCAAAAGCAAGTATTAAAAGCTGAACTATCGGAATTACAAAAATAATAGGCAGCATGGTTTTGTTGCGGAAAATCTGCCGGAATTCTTTCTGTAATATGTAGAGGATGATTTTCAATTTTCGGGTGTGTTGGTTTATTTCTGTTTGAAGAGTTTAATTGTTTGAAGGGTTACAGTTTTCCTATGCTTCGTTTTGAATTTTGACTTTCTTTTTCCCCTTGTTTTTTAAGGATTCTCCCGCTCCCCAATTCGCCATTTCGCCCCTTCTCTTTTTACTCAAGTCTGATTTTAAACTTTTTAATACTAAGCGCAATGAAAAACAAAGCCATGCCGGCAATTATCAGGGTTTCTTTCCATATATATTGAAATCCAAGGCCTTTTATCATAATGGATTTCACAATGATAATAAACCAGCGCGGAGGCATAATATTACTGAGTATCTGTAAAGGAACAGGCATATTTTCGATCGGGAAAATAAATCCTGATAACAAAATAGTTGGCAACATAAGGGCAAACATCGAAAGCATCATTGCCATCTGCTGGCTTTTGCTTACGGTTGAAATAAAAATACCCAGCGACAAGGCCATAACGATAAAAAGCAAGCTTTCGGCCAGGAGAAGCACCAGGTTTCCCTTAACCGGTATTTCAAGTACAAAGTAGCTCATTAACAAAATAGAAACGGCATTTACGAACGCCAGCAATACATATGGCAGAACTTTACCGGCAATGATCTGTATGGGACGCATAGGCGAGACCAATAATACTTCCATAGTGCCCATTTCCTTTTCACGTGCAATGGATATGGATGTCATCATGGCCGTAATCAGCATCAGCAATATCGTGATAACACCAGGCACAAACATATAAACGCTTTCCAACGCCGGATTATACATCATTTGCGATTGTGTGGTAACAATAACCGGTAGCGACATCCCCTTGAGATATTCCTGCTGATAATCGCTGATGATGGCAGAAGTATAATTTACCAGCAGGTTGGCCGTATTCGGGTCGCTGGCATCGGCAATAACCTGTATGTTTGCCTGGTGGTCTTTCTCCAGTTTATCAGCAAAATCGCTCCCGAAAACAATAACTTCTTTGACCTTTCCATGCCTGAATATCTCTTCAATATACTCTTCACCCGGAATCTGGTCGCTGAGAATAAAAAATCCGGAGGAAAGCAGTTTTGAAGTGATAGCCCTGGTAACCTGGTCGTTGGAATGGTCAATAATGGCAATAGGCGCATTTTTCACTTCCGTTGAAAGCGCAAATCCAAAGAGCAGAACCTGAATCACAGGCATACCAAAAAGGATAATCATTGACCGGTAGTCGCGGAAAATATGGTAAAACTCTTTTATGATAAAACCTCTCATTTTGATCTGCGATGTTTGATGTTTGATATACGATGTTTAAATTCAGCGATAATAAATCCGACATCGCAAATCCGACATCCGATATATTCTAATTCCTTGCTATCTTCAGAAAAACTTCTTCAATATTAGCTGCCTTATATTTCGTTTTTAGATTACCTGGTGTGTCGAGAGCTACAATCCGTCCGTCGGCCATAATACTAATGCGCTGACAATACTCCGCTTCGTCCATGTAATGTGTAGTTACAAAAACGGTAATTCCCTGGCTGGCAGTTTCATAAATAATTTCCCAGAACTGCCGCCGCGTTATCGGGTCAACTCCTCCGGTTGGTTCGTCAAGAAAAACAATTGACGGCCGATGAATAATCGCTACTGAAAAAGCAAGTTTCTGTTTCCAGCCTAAAGGTAACGAGCCTAATAATTGGTTTTTTTCACTTTCGAGGCCAAGCCTGCCAAGAAGTTCAGTTGTCCGCTGCCTTATTCTTTCTGCCGGCAGTCCGTAAATTCCCCCGAAAAACTGGAAATTCTCCCAAACCGAAAGGTCCTCAAAAAGAGAAAAACGCTGACTCATATAGCCGATTCGTTTTTTTACCATTTCCGATTGTTTGTAAACATCATACCCTGCTACCATAACTTTACCTGAAGTAGGCGATGACAATCCGCACAGGATCTTCATGGCAGTGGTTTTGCCTGCTCCATTGGCGCCCAGGAAACCATAAATTTCACCGGCATCAACTGAAAAAGTCAAATGGTCATTGGCAACAAAGTTGCCGAATTTTTTAACCAGGTTTTCTACTTCAATGATTGGCATTTTTTGTTCGGGGTTAGGGGTTAGGTTTTGGGGATTAGGGAGAGGGGGAGACAAGGCGAGTGTAGAGTAAGCGAATTCCAAAAGAGCTATAAGTGTTCTTAATTCATTTGTTCTATTATTCGAATGATCTTTTGATATAATTTATCAATTGACAAAGCCAGCTTTAATTTCCTAAGGTGAAGAGTTTCAAATCCCCATATTTCAATAAAAATCACTTTTCAAAGATTCGCCCTGTCACTCCCTCTCCTTGTCGCCAAGTCGCCTCCGGCCTCTCGCTCAACCTCAACTTTCGCTTGCATCACTCTCAGCACTCATCATTTCCATAAAACAATCCTCTATCGAAGGTTCAATCAGGGAAATCTGAACGTTGCTGTGTCCGGCGGCCTGAAGGAAAGATGCAATTTCGGCGGATGTCGCAGATTCGTCATTCAAAGTGAGATGGATGTATTCCCCAAAAAGGAAAGCCGTTCTTGTTGCCTTAAATTGCCTGAGATCGCCTAGTAAACCATAGATATCATCCGCACGGGCAGCCCAGAGTTTTCTTCCGAAATTTTTACGAATTCCTTCCGGTGTGTTGATACTCATAATACTGCCGTTTTGAATCAATGCCACCCGATCGCAACGAGATGCTTCGTCCATATAAGGTGTTGATACAACAATAGTTATCCCACTCTGACGAAGCCGGTCAAGCATTTCCCAGAATTCGATCCGCGAAACGGCATCAACACCGGTTGTAGGTTCATCGAGTATCAACACTTCCGGTTTATGGATCAGTGCGCACGACAGAGCCAGTTTCTGCTTCATTCCGCCCGAAAGCTTACCTGCTTTCCGGTTCTTAAATGGCTCAATATGGCTGTAAATATCTTTTACCAGGTCATAATTCGCCTCCGGCGTCGTATGGAAAATGCCGGCAAAAAAGCGGAGGTTTTCTTCAACAGTCAGGTCCTGGTAGAGCGAAAAACGGCCGGGCATATAGCCCAGGATTTTACGCAGTTTAATATAATCTTTTACTGTATCAAGCCCTTGAACGGTCATTGAGCCACTGTCGGGAATCAGTAAAGAGGTTATGATCCGAAATAAAGTTGTTTTTCCTGCACCGTCGGGCCCGATAAATCCAAACAATTCACCTTTTGCCACATCAAACGAGATATCATCAAGCGCAGTTTTTTCACCATAACGCTTCGATATGTTCGTGGACTGAATGGATATGTTTGTTGGCATTTTGTTTGAAAAATGAAAGGGTAAAGGGGAGAGTGGGTGAAAGGGAGACTGGGCGAGAGATCGGATTATTGCCAAGTGAAAAACAACTCATGCTTCCGGAACCTCAGACATTTGAAGAACCGAACATTTGATTCTTGGCCATGGAACCATATAACACTAGCCTGAAATGAATTTCATTTAGATTAGATAAGTATTAACTGATTTGAGAACAAGGAATAATAGTTACTGCCTATCCCTTTTAGTCAAGTTGGAGGGGTTATCGGAGATTGGTTTTATAATAATGATTTAAGAACAAGGATTAACGGTTTTTAATTTTTGAAGTGTGCTGAATAACAACAAATTATGCTGAACTTCATAAATCGTTAATCAGAATTCCTTGTTCTTAAATCAAAATAAATCATACTTGACTGAAGGAGATAAGCAGTTAACAGTTTAAGATTTTAGATGTACATCGTTAAAATAGCGAAACTTCGAAAATCAAAAACCGATGTTCCTTGTTCGGTATTCAAAAGTCCTTTCCTTAATTAAATAAGGTTGCCCTGGAAGTTTCTGCTTATTTCCTTAAGGCAGCTTCCTTGGTCCAATAAGCGGTTTTCCCTAATCCCATCCATGCTGCACCAATATATCCCCTGATCTTGATTTTATTGGCAGATTCAAAGTTGATATAACAATTATAGGTTTTTCCGCTTGCGGGATTATAAATGGAGCCGTCATTCCATTCTCCACTTGATTTATCAAATTTAAACCCTTTCAGCATTTCGAGGCCTAAAACCGGACGAGACTGTAATTTTACATCAGGATTTTTATCATCCACTTTAGGTTTACCGTTTTTATTGGGTTCTTTAAGCCATACAATTTTACCATAATATTTACCATTAGGGTCCTTGTAAATCTGAACCTGTGATTTTTCGGCACCTGTTTCATCATCGTAAGTCAGGTAGTAACCTAAAATTTTATCCGATTTTTCCTGCGCTTTAACAGAAGTGGCAAAAGCCATTGAAACAACTAGTAATACTGAAGTGATAGCGATTTTCATGATTTTAAGGATTAATTTGAACTTAGGTGAATTATAATTGGATTATCTTATTCGGTTTTTGCAGTAAAATTAACTTCGGCAGGCATGGCAATTTTCAGACTGCCATCATTGGGTACCCTGATTTTTAATGCATATACAAGGTTAACCCGCTCTTCCTTGGTTTGAATAATTTTAGGCGTAAATTCAGCTTTTGGCGATATCCAGCTCACTACTCCGCTTAATTTGCGGTTTGTTTTTTTATCGGCATCAATCAGAACTTCAACCTTCTGGCCTTGTTTTACAGCCGGAAGTTGGGTTCCCGAGATGTAAACTTTAAGTTCCATGATGCTAAGATCGGCTATTTTATAAAGCGCCCGACCTGGTGCTGCTATCTCCCCTGCTTCGGCATACTTGCTCAGAACAGTTCCCGTTACCGGATTGCGGATGTAACATTTGTGAATAGATTCATTTACCTGGGCGATCTGCCTGTCAATTACGTCCATTTCTTCAGCAATTCCGGCATCCTGTGTTTGTATGGAAGCTACCTGTTTGTCAACCAGGTCAATGGCTCCGTTTATATCATCGAGCTGTTTGGGGGTAGCCGCTTTGTCGGCAAGTAGTCTGGTTACGCGATTCTTCTCAACCAGAAGGTTCGCCTTTTGTTGCAACTGAACTTCTACCTGGGCGGCAACACTGCTTTTTTTAACTGAAGCGGCTTTCTTTTGCGAAAGCAACTGTAATTTTTTCAGGTACAGATCTGTTGTATCAATCACGGCTACTATCATTCCCGAATCCAGTTGAGAACCTTCTTCAACCTTCAGATACTGAATCTGGCCAGCACTCTCGGCCGATACCGTTACCTGAACGGCTTCGAAATTTCCGTATGCATCGCTCAGGTTGTTTCGGTTTTGACAGGATGATAACCAAACGAAAGCACCCATTACCAGTATATTGCGTGTAATTGCCATTTTATTAATGGATTTTATCATAACGTTCAATATTTAATTTCTGTTTTCTTTTATTGTGTAAAGTATTAACCCGTTCCTTATAAGTTACAACCCACCCGTTGCGGCCTTATAATATGCTTTTGATTGAAGTAGTTGCATTTTATGAAGATTCTTTGTCAGCAAGGCTTGTTCTTCGGCAAGCTGATCCGACACAAATTCACTAGCTGTAAGGGTTCCGTGTTCGAGTTGTGAAGCGGCCGAAAGAGTGATGGATTTCTGCAGGGCAATGATTTCTTCGTCACTTTTTATCAGTTCTTCCGCTTTTCTTATATCCGCCAGGTACTGCTGCACCTGCGCCTTGTTTGCCATATCGTAGGCATTTTTCTGGTTCTCAATAATACTGCTGTTCAGCTCAAGTATTTGTTTTTCGCGGTCTGTTTGATGCCAGTCCCAGAAATTCCAGGTTACTTTAGCCCCAATGGTATAGAAAAAATCAGCTCCTTCCTTAAAGAAATTATAGCCGGGATTGCCGTATCCGGCTGTTCCAAAACCATAAACTTTGGGCATATTTTTTGCTATCGAAAGTTGTTTGGTTGCCTCCTGTTTTTGTTGCATCAAACCGAAAACACCATACTCAGGCCTGAGATTCGTATATGATGACAGATCAACTGTAAAAGCCGGCTCTACAAAGCTTGTATTTTCGTTTATCGAAATTCCGGTAAGTACCTGCATGGTTTGAATCAACGCATATTTCTGGGATTTTACTTCCAACAGCCGCTGCCCGGCTTTCAATATTTCAGCTTGCAATACATCAATCGCAGAAGGAAGCATGACGCCTTCATTTACTGAAGCTTTTATTTTGATTAACCGTGTATTTAGATCATCAATAGTGTTGGTGATTACACCCGCATTCAAATCAGCAAGCAATATACTGAAATACAACTGGTTGATTCGTTCACGCATTTTGTACAATTCGGATTCGTTGTTCTGTTGGTTAATCCGTAGGCTATAATCCTCAATGGAATTCTGAGCGCCGATCGCTCCGCCTCCATAGATCAGTTGATTGGCATCTACGGATAATTTGTATTGTGCTTTGGGGATCGATGGCATAGAAACTCCGGGAACGCTAAAAGGGAGCCCGACTACTTCGTTTTGATAGGTTGCCTGCCCGTTAGCATTAAGCTGGGGAAGCTTGCCATTATCAATATTAAGTTGCTGAAGTTTACTTGTTTGGGCATAAAGTTCATTTTGTCCTGAAAGAGGATGATTTTTCATGGCTGCAGCCAGGCATTCGTCAAGTGTAAGCGACGGCTGCTGAGCGGCTGCGCTGCCAGCCAGCGCAAGTATAAAAAAGAGGATTTTTATTTTGTGCATCATACTGTTAGTGATTTTAATACAAAATCGATGATTTCGTTTTGCCTTGATTCTAAATATTTTTGATACTCTTCGTTATTCATGTTAAATATATTCTGAACTATTGGCCTGGCAACAAAGGGGAAAATACACATTGAGATTATATTTACTAAGAGGTGTTCCGCTTTAACATGGCGGATTAATCCCTGAGATGCTTCATTATCAATCTGTTTCTGAAGTAACATCGGGTTAAGATTTGATTTTTTTATATATTTCAGGAACCTGTCGGGATTGGTATTTAGGGTATTAATAACGAAAGCCGGGATAAAAGGATTTTCGTACAGGGTTTTAACGTAAATTTTAACAAAAAAGGTGATTTTCTCCATTATTCCAAGCTCTGCGCCAAGCACTTCCTTTATAGCAGGAAATAGATTGGCAGCCACTTCACTGAAAACAGCATCAAAGAGATTTTCCTTACTCCGGAAATAATAGTGTAGCAGCGATTTGTTTATTCCGGCCTGATCGGCTATTTCCTGCATACGGGCTCCTTCGAAGCCTTTAGCAATAAATATCTCGCGGGCGGCAATAAGTATTTGATGCTCTGTGTTTTCACCTGCTAATGTCATGGCCCAAATGGTTTAATCTTTTGGTTTAACTGTATGATTTAACCATGTGGTCAAAAGTAATATAAAAAAATACAGGTTTTACAAAACCCGGAAAAAAAATTCTTTCTGGCTGCATTGTCATTAAATTGTTGTTTATCAGCGATTTAATATTTATTTTTAAAACCCAGAAACAAGGTATTTTATTTCGTTTTCACAGTCCCTGGCTCACCCAATTCCGCTCCCCAGATAATTGATTCAAGTTGCCTGATATAATTGCGCTTCGATTTGTTTGGATAATATACATAGCTATCGAATACAACAATATGGTGCCTGAGTGCATCCACTATAGTATAATTTATAAATGGCCCGCACAAAAAGTCACCGTAGGTTTTCCACAAGCCACGCGTTTCGATGGCATACATTTTTTTGAAAAGTATTTTGCGTGATACAGGCGGATAAACTTCTTGCTCTACAGTCATATAAGAGCCTGCTAACGGGCCAGGAACATATTGTTTCGCGTACCGGTTGCGCGCAGCAAGTATAGAAGCTTTATTTAGTTGAACGGTATCAATATATGGGTATGTGTAGATCAAAAGGCCCAGGCTCATGGTAGTAGCTTTGGAACGCAACCATACAAAATCGTTTATTTTCCTGGCCTGGTAAAAATCTTTTGAAACAACCATTTGAATGCCAAATTCTTCGGCCAAAAGTTTTTCAACCACAAAATTTTGGTTTATTGCATTCTGTGCACCGAAACGGGCTTGTTCATTCTGATTGTATAATTCTTTAATTACTTCGCTGTTCTTTTGCAAATAAAGTTAAAAAAGCCGTATCAGAACCTGCTATTATTTTTATGATCCGCTGCGGATGCGACCACACATTGTGCAGCGTTTCCAACTTACTTTTCCTGTTCTGTGCTTTAATATCAACAACCAACACATTGTGGTGAGTTTACAAAAATTTGCTGAACTCATTGCCAGGAATATTGATGAGTGTGAATTACGGCTCAGCTTCAGGCAAACCCAGCATGGATTGGGTTAAAACGCTTCGGATGGAATCTCCGGTTGGTCCGTTCCATAAAGCTTTGCTGCAAACTACAATAATCTCGGAACCACGCCCGGTGGAATTGGGATCTGTACTCTTATTCTCACTGCACGAAACGAGTATAATTGTGGTAAAAAAAAATAAATCGATTTCTTAAACCACATCACGATTTAATGCTAAATAGGCTGAAATATATAGATAAAAAGAGGGGTGGCAAGATGAGAGCAGGTAAGGCGATGAGAGAATATTGCTCAAACTTGAAACTCTGAAACCCTTTTAACCTGAAACGATTAAAATTATCCGGCGGGCAGTATCACTTTGATTTTTTGGCCCACCTTCAAACCTGCTTGACCTGATAATTTATTCCATTCTTTAAGCTGATCAATAGTAATGCCATCATAATGCTGACAAATACTCCACAGGGTATCACCCGGTTTAACGGTGTAAAAAACGAGTTTCAAATCTCTGTCATATTTGTCCGTCTTCCCTTTAATTGGGGTTTCCTCAGCTACTGTTTTTGAATTACTCCCACTGTCAGGTTGGTTGATCCTGAGTTTCTGGCCAACAAGCAAATTATTCGTTTCTAATGAATTCCATGCTACAAGATCATCGGAGGATACGCCATAAACTGTGGCAATTTTGGCCAGGTATTCTCCCTTTTTTACAACATGGTATTTTGCATCAGAAAAAATCTGCTTATTTTGAACCGCAGGTTTCCCCGTTTCTTTATCCTTCTTTTTTGTTACATTTTCAGCAACGATGATACGTTCGGGAGCATTAACCCTTAGTTTCTGACCTATCAATAAATCAGAATTTTTCAGATCATTCCATGCCAAAAGGTCTTTTACCGTAACATGGTACTTTGCAGATATTTTCCCCAGGCTTTCCCCTTTCTGAACATCATGAATCTTTGGCTTTACAGCTATTGAAACTGTATTTTTTTCTTCTGCGACATTTGTTTGATCCTGGGACTGCAAATCAGATGATTCAGCAATATCCTGAGTCACGGTAACATTTTTTGGGGCCTTTGCCTTGACTGCCGGTTGCCGGGCCTGAACATAAATTTTAAGCGGCTGTCCTTTATTCAGATAAGATTTTTTTAACTTATTCCATTTTTTAATTTCAGAGGTGGAACAATCGTATTTCCGTGCAATAGAAGCCAGGGTTTCTCCTTTGCGCACTTTATGAGTTACCCGTTTAGTAACTATATCATAATCAGCGCCATCCTGTAGCTTGAATTGGCTGGCATCATAGCCTTTAAGCTTGTTATAGGCATATAAAGAGGATTCGTTATTGATAAAATCAGCTATTGATTTTTGAGGTAAGCGGATATAAAATGGGGTCTCAGGTGTGGCAGGAATAAAACCGGTACGGAAAGTGGGATTCAGAAATTCGAGTTCAGAAAGGTTCAGTTTGAGTTGGTCAGCAAGTATGTTTAGTGAGAGTGGTTGATTAACCGCCACAGTATCTGTTTCGTAATACTGTATTTGTGGTATTACCGGGTAAATATTGTGTTCGTTTGAATAGGCCATTACATAATTTACAGCAATAAAAGCCGGCACATAATCCCTGGTTTCTCTTGGAAGATAGGGCATAATTTCCCAGAAAGTCATTTTCCCGCCCGAACGCCTGATAGCTTTATTCACATTACCAGCGCCTGAGTTATAAGCGGCAAGAACCAGCAACCAATCGTGGTACATGTTATACAGGTCATTAAAATGACGGCATGCAGCAACAGTGGCTTTTAAAGGATCATTACGGTCGTCAACATAAGAAGTTACTTCGAGACCATACACTTTCCCGGTATAATACATGAATTGCCATAATCCTCCGGCACCTACCCTCGAGCGGGCTTTAGCATTCAATGCTGATTCAACAATTGCCAGGTATTTTAATTCGAGCGGAACATTATATTTGTCAAGTTGTTGCTCAAACATGGGGAAATACATTTGCGCCAGCCCAAGCACACGCGCTGTGGTACTTCGCTTTTTATTGGCATACAAATCAATAAACATACGAACACGCTGATTGTACACCAGCTTAATAGGCGACTCAACATTGAGTCGCTGTATGCGGTAATAGTAAACCGAATCGGGATAGCTTGGAATATAATTGGGGAGGAAGTTGTACTTGTTATCATACAAACGGGACATTTTATTTTCACTGCTTTTAAAGTATTTGAGTGTGCTCAAGCTGTCGAGGGCTGCAACAATCAAATTATCGCCTACCAAATCAATATCTCCGTTTTGTTTTTCTGGGGTTGTATTTTCACCGGCTTGCTGTGCATTTATTGTCACAGAAACGCCCAGAAAAAGTATCAGTAGTAGGTTCAGTGTTTTATTCATCCTTTATTTTTTAATTTTCTAATTAAATGCATTTATATACTTTCCTGAAACAGGAGATACACTTTGTTGTAAAATTACAAAAAACATCATGGCTGGAATGTGTCTTTCCAGTTTTTAATTCACAATCGGTTGTTTAAAAAACAAAACGCTGCAAACAAGGTTTTGGTATCCAAAAATATTAATTTCCCGAAATACCCAAACCGTACCCAAATATTTGGATTACTAAATCATTCAACCTTAACACAATACTGATTATTTCTCGGTTTTGGAATCCGGTTTCGAATCTGTGTCTTCTTCTTTCATCCCGTCCTTGAAACTTTTAATTCCTTTCCCAACACCTTTCATTAATTCGGGAATTTTTTTGCCGCCAAAAAGTAACAGTACAACAGCGAGAATAAGTACTATTTCCATTCCTCCCGGTCTTTCGAAGATAAGTACCATTTGTGTCATGCCTAATGTTCCGATCATAATATGTTTTGTTGTTTAATTTAAGTGCAATTTAACGAACAGGTTTACAGGACAACATTTATTTGAATATCATTGAAAAAAAGTACGCTTTTTATATTTGTTGTTCTCAAAAGCACAGGTAATAAAATACCTTTTTCTTCACATTTTTTAATCTGTTTTTGATTTTCTTGCAATAAATACAAAAAAAACTAAAATCTTGGCAGAAAAAACACTACTACAAAACAAATTAATCTATCATTTATTAGCGTGGAGTTGTTTGCAAGAGTATCTGCCAACCTCTAAATCCGAAAAAAGAATACTCGGGAAATCCATATTCTTTCAGTTCGTCCTAATACACCTTTGATATTAGTTTTTTTTCTTAGTGTAGGCTGCAAAGTTAAATTAATTTGAAAGCAATAATGCACGTTTTAACATAAAAGTTCTAAAAACATCGAAAATGGGCTCATAATTCATTCCTGCGCTTTAGCCGGGAATATACTCATTCAAAATAACACAGCAGTATCGGTTCATGAAGAGGTACCAATATTAATAATAACACTAATGTAGTCATCTGAATGAAAACAGTCACTTATGCTTTAATGGTGAACGACCTGCCTTATATTATCCTGATGAACTAAATGTTTTCAAGAAGAAAGCTGCAGTTTTTAAATCTTTAACCACCCGGCGGGATTCTGTACATTTGTTCCTTGCCAAAGTTCAAAGTGAAGCCTCGATTTAGATTCACCCTGCCCGGTAGAAATTGTCCCCAATATTTGCCTGGTTTTTACTTTATCACCTTTCTTTACGGTAACATCCTCGAGATTTGAATATACTGTGAGATAATCGCCATGCCTTACAATTACGACGTAATTCAGGTTTGTGATAAAGATAACACTCGAAACTTCTCCGTTAAAAATCGCTTTTGCTTTGGCTCCTGGTACCGAAGTGATATCAATACCATTATTTTTAATTTTAATATTCTGATATTCGGCATGTGCGTGTTCCCCGAAAGAAGAAATAACAGCCCCTTTGTCAACCGGAGATGGCATACGACCTTTGTTACCGGCAAAGCTGCCTGTGAGAGCTACATCTTCGGCGGTTACCGACATACTGTTTGATGTTTCCGGGGCTGATTTAGCGGCTGTTGATAGCGATTCTTCTCCTTTTAATTTGGAGTCATTAGTTGCCAGGTCCGGCGTTTTCGCTTTGGAATCGGTTTTGGCCCGGGCTTTTTTATCTGCCTCGGTTTTGACACGGGCTTTACGTTCCGCCTCTGCAATTACTGCTGCTTTGCGTGCTTTTTCTTCGTTAGCTTTTTTTATCTCTGCAGCCACAAGTCTTTCTATAACAATCTGCAGATTATTTAATGCAACTTCATTATTGCGTAGTTTAACGAGTAGTTTTTTCTCTTTCGATGTAAGGTTCTTTAATTTCTCATCTTTTTGGGATTTCTCACTGGCCAGTTCATTTCGCTCCTTCTCCTCTGAATGTTTCAAGACAAGTTTTGAAGATTTACGTTTCTCAAACTCAAGTTTCTTGGTTGCCAGCATTTGTTTTGTATCGAGGATCGAGGTTACCTGTGATTTTCGATATTCGGTGTATTGCTGAAGGTATTTAAGGCGTTTATATGCCTGGTTGAAATTGTGTGACGAAAAAATAAACATCAGCCTGTTGTATGCACTCCGGTTGCGGTAGGTCGAATAAACAATCCTGGCATATTCATCTTTAAGGCTGCTTAGAGTAAGTGTTAAACGGTTGATTGTATCGTTCAGGTGATTCACCTGGTCATCAATACTACCCACTTCCTGTTCAATAGCGCTGATTAATTCTTCCCGTTTACTGATTTTTTTATTGATTAGTACAAGCTGGTTCAGGTTGGCCGACTTATTTTGTTTGGTCTGTTCCAACTCTTGGTTCATTTGAATAATTTCTTTTTCGATTTTAGCTTTACGGCTCTGTAATTTATTTTTATCATTCTGTGCATACATGGTAACGGCCACAAATCCCAAAAGAACCGTCGCTATGATACAACACCGGAGTGCATAAAAACGAATATGATTACGAGTACGTACTGTCATTATTTCTTCTGTTGCAAATCGGTAATTTCGCTGTAATTATCTGGTATCGTGAAGGGATATGTCTGATCCTGATCAATTTGTATTTTTGAATAACTGATTTTTATCCTGATCTTCTCCGTATTCGTTTCTACCAGGAAATCGAGTCTGGTAGGAATTAATTCTTTGTCGATATTTTCAAATTCTGCATATTTTGCCACGAATTTACGGCTGTCGCGCTCGGCTTCCTTGAGTAAGACCTTCGAAATTTTAAAGCTTTCGGAATCAAGCCATATACTTTGGATCGGAATACTGATATCTTCTTCGCTGCGACGGACATACCTCCTGAGTTTTCGCCTGTTAATGGTGCTTAGCTTATACTCCTGGTTGTCGATGGAGGCTTTAAAAGAGCTTGAATCATAGAAAGAAAAGTCATTTCCTATCAGGAAAGCCTGGGCCATATTATAATCCATTGTTTTGTTGATCAAATGGTTAATATATGCAAAATCTTTTACTAAATAGGTTTTGCTCAACCTGTTAATATATTTTATTGAATCCGGTGTAAGCATGAAACGAACAGCTTCAATCCCTAGTGCCGGACTTATGGAAATCCAGATTATACTGTCATTTTTAATACGCAGATTTCCCGAAACAGATGTTTTTTCTCTATTAACCTGGTAAGTTACGTTAAACTTTGCCGAAAATTGATGAAATTTAAATTCATGTTCCTTCAACTTGCTCATCAGGAATACATCACCCTGCTCTTTAATTGGCTGCCTCACGGCTTTGCGGCTGCCTGAACATGCTGCCAAACTTACAACAAGTGAAAGAATTAAGCTTACTTTTATGAACCGGTAAATATAACTATTCATACATTTTTTCATCTTTTATTTTTTGTTCCAGAAATTCAGACCCTTTCCCAACTTTATGAGCTTCGTGCCATTGTTGCAGCGCTTTTTCAATTTTCCCCTGTTTAAAGTATATATCGCCTAAATGTTCCAACAAATCGGCATCAGGTGCAGGAGTTGCAGCAATGGCTTTTTCGACCCATTCAGCCGCTTCGGAGAATCGGCCTAATTTGTATAACACCCATCCATAGGTATCCATATTTGCTGTATTGGTCGAGTCTATTTTAACAGATTTAGCTGCCATTGTTTCGGCTTTTTCCAGGTTTTGGTTCCGCAAAGCCAGGTAATAAGCATAATTATTAAGAACGTAACTATCTTCAGGGTCTATTTTTAATGCATTTTCAAAACTTTCATCGGATTTTGAGTGATTTTTGATCCGATTATATGCATCACCCAAGGAGCTGTAAAACTGTACCAGTAATGCACTATTCCCGCTAACCAGGCGTACCCCTGAATTAAAAGTGCTTATGGCTTCATCATATTTATTCCGCTGCAACAATGCAATTCCTTCAAACAGGTAAGGTATGGGTAAAAGGGGAAACAAGGCAATAGCACGGCTGCTTTCATTTTCCAATGCAGTGTAATCACTCAATTGCATTTCGACATTCAGTAAACTTTCCCATACCGCATAGCGGCTGCTGTCAATGGCAATTACTTTTCTGTATTCGTCGCGTGCTTCTGAATATTTTTTATCATCGAGCAGAAAATCACCGTACATCGAATGGGCTTTGGGATTGTCGGGATGCGTTTTTACAAGAATTTGTGCCAGTTCAAAGATATCTGCTTTATTCTCAAGGTAAATATCATTTGAAGTAAAATAAGCTAAAAGTACCCTAATTTTAGTGTCAATATCCAGTGCGGGATTAGCAAAACCAAGTTTCAATTCATCAAACGATCGTTTTTTATCACCTTTTTTCTTGTAATAATCTGAGAGGGTGATATGTATATATGGATTTTCAGGGTCTTTAGCCAGTATTTGCTGATAATATACATTAGCTTCATCCGGTTTGCCTGCCTGCATATACATTTCGGCCAGCATGGAGATGTACCTGGTTTGCTGATCAGGAAATTCTTTCACCAGTTTTTCAATCTCTGCAGCCGCCTGGTCTATTTTATTTTGAACCAGGTAAATACGTTGTTTTTGCAACGATATTTCTTCCGTTACACCAATAAGTGCTTCAATTTTATCATAGGTTTTTATGGCATTGTTACCATCATTGTTTATCAGGTATGCATTAGCCAGTTCATAAAGGAAATCGACATTGCCTGGTTCCTGTTTCACCAGTTTCGTGCATGTTTCAAGCAGTTCTTCTTTCATCCCGGCTTTACCGTATATTTCAACCAAAAGCAGTTTATACCATTTATTCCCAGGTTCTAGTCGGGCAGCCTGTTCGCCATATCGGGCTGCTGTAATATAATCACTGGTATCGAAATACATTTGGGCAAGCTCGTACATCGAGGCTGAATGCTTAGGGTTTTTCTGCAGGCACAATTCATACAACTGCATCGCTTTTGCAGTTTCACCTATTAACTTAGCCGTTGTTGCGTCAATAAAAATATTTGTTACTTCTCCATTATTGGGGGTAATTACGGTAGTTGCCTCTGACTTATTTTTCTTCTTTTTTTCGCGCTTTTGCGAAAATCCTTCTCCTGGCCATACAATGGTTATAAGAAGTAATATGATGATTAATTTATTCATTCTGTTGATTATGATTGTTGATTAATAAAAATTTATGCCGGATGCCGAACCGTCTTCTCTATTCTTTCGCTTTTCACTTATTTGACGCCTGGTACCGCTTATCGCCTGCTTCTCTCCCACACTCTCACTCTCCCAACCACCTTGTCAAACTCATTGCCACATTAATTAACTCTATTTCACTCCGGTATGCCCGAAACCTCCCTCACCCCTGCCGGTAACCGAAAGAGTTTCAACCTCATTCCAGCTTATATGTTCAAACCGGGCGATTATTATTTGTGCAATTCGTTCGCCGGGCTCGAGTATAAAAGGTACATCCGAAAGGTTTACCAGAATAACTTTAATTTCACCACGGTAGTCAGGATCAATGGTGCCTGGTGTGTTGACAATCGAAATTCCGTGCTTTGCAGCCAGCCCGCTGCGAGGACGGACCTGGGCTTCGTATCCTTCGGGCAACTCGATATATAAACCGGTTGGTACTAGTGACCGTTCAAGCGGTTTTAAAACAAGTGAATGTTCCAGGTCAGCTCTCAGGTCGAGCCCGGCTGAATGCACCGTGGCATATTGAGGCAAAGGGAAGCGTGAACGGTTAACTATATTTACTTTCATTCAAATGATCCTTTCGTTTTTAATTACTGTGCTTTAATACTGATTTAAGTCTTCTCATATCAATTTTTTCACGTTTCAGGACAAAAGTTATGAATCCGAGTATATAAAACGTATTTAAAACAATCCTTGCACTTAAGGCTTTGGGAGCAATATAAATGCTTACCAGGTACAAGGCGATTCCTGAGAGGAAATACATAATTATCGTTTCCCAGTCGTAGGGAATAGGGTAATATTTCCGGCTCAGATAGTAGCTAAAAATAACCATTGCCAGGTAACTGAAAAGATATCCCCAGGCTGCTGCCATGAAACCATATAATGGCATAAAGAAGATATTAATTAACAGGTTAATCCCCAAACCTAGGAGAGTAATCGTTAAAGCGAAATGTGTTTTGCCAGATAACTTGTACCACATCGATAAGTTAAAGACAACACCAAGTAATATATTAGCTACCAGCATTATAGGCAATATCGCTATGCCACTTCGGAAATTTTTTCCCAGTAAAAGTGCAAAAATTTCGGGATACATTGCTATGCCCAGAAATATTAGAACACAAAAGGCGACAAAATATTTCATGACATCAGCATAAATTTTCTTCATATCCTCCCTTAGTGAAGATGAGAAGAAGAATGGTTCGGCAGCATAACGGAACATCTGAACAAATAAAACCATAAATACTGCCAGTTTAACATTGGCATTAAAAATACCTAATTGATCTTGCCAGGGTGATGTTGCAGGTGCAAAAAAACGAAAGAAAATCCTGCTGATAAAATCGTTTGCAACGCCAGGTAAGCCTGCAATCATAAGAGGTAGTGAGTACATCAATAATTCATAGAATTGTCTTTTCGAGAATACAAAATGCAGTTTCAACAGGCGTGGCACGAAGAGGAGCAATGAGACAATACAACTCAGCAGTATAGCCAGAAGTATGTATCCGTAATCGGGCGTTGCAGGAATAAATCTGAGCATGAATGAATCGGGATGGGTAATGAAATAACTTGGCAGCAGTAGAAACAAAACCAGGTTGAAACCCACTTCCGAAAGAATTTTCAAACTCCTGAACAGAGCAAATTTAAAAGCTTTGTTCTTAAATCTCAGCTCGGCAAAGAGTATTGCTGTAAAACAATCAATTGCCAGAATAAGTGCTGCATAAATAAGGTAAATTGACGGATGTTCGGCGAAAACACTCAATTGATTGGAAAATACAACAATCAATAGCAAGAAAGATAAAGAAGTTGCTCCAAGGGATATCAAAGCTGTTGAAAAAATGATTTCGGAACGGCTTTTATCTTTGCTTGCAAAACGGAAAAATCCGGTTTCCATTCCGAAAGTCAGTACAACTTGTAAAAGTGCTATATAAGCTAGTAATTCAGAAGCCAGGCCGTAATTTCCCGTAGTAAGCATACGGGTATAAAGCGGCACAAAAAAGAAATTTATGATCCGCGCAACTATGGAGCTTAGTCCATATATAGCAGTTTGCCCGGCAAGTTGTTTTAATGGATTCAAATAGTTATCTTGATTAAACGTTGCAAAAATAGGCAAATAGTGGCTACACAGTACATATTGTAGCTTATATGGGCAAGTGTTAACAAACATTATGTGTTGGACGCCCGGGGAAGGCGGAATGGCGATGGGGCGAGGAGCGGAGGGGAAAGAGAGCTGTCTGGCCCTGAATTAGGTTTTCAGAAAAAGCAAACTAAAGACAGAATAATGAAAACTGAAAACCTTTATTTATCTTTCAGTGGAAGTGAAACAAAGAATGTAGTTCCTTCACCCGGCTCAGTTTCAAACCAGATACGCCCGGAGGAATTGTCAATTATATTTTTAACCATAGCTAATCCCAGGCCCATCCCGGCGGTTTTGGTGGTAAAATTAGGCGAGAAAATACGGGTCTGCCTGTCGTCAGGAATACCGGTCCCGTTATCCTGAAAACTGATTTCACAGACATTGCCAATG
The DNA here is from genome assembly GCA_041660125.1 of Lentimicrobiaceae bacterium. GTDB lineage: Bacteria > Bacteroidota > Bacteroidia > Bacteroidales > UBA4417 > UBA4417. The sequence goes on along the minus strand of JBAZWY010000009.1, from coordinate 33,528 downwards.
TTAACCAATTTTATCCGGATCACTCCCTGGCGATCGTCGGGAATTGCCTGTAATGCATTCTTAATCAAATTATTAAATACGCGAAGTATTTGATTTGGATCGGCTTTAATAATACACTCCTGAATTCCTGTTTCAAATGTAATATCACAATCCGATTGATCGCGGAACAATGTTGCTGATTGCTGAATAAGAGGTATAACATCAAATTCCTGAATCTGTGGTTCCGGCATTTGAGCGAAATCTGAAAACTCGGTAGCTATAGACGAAAGCGTATCTATTTGCATAATCAACGTTTGCGAAAATCGCTTCAACCTTATATCCCAATCCGGCGCTTTATCATTCCAGGCTCTCATCAACAACTGCATGCTTAGTTTTATAGGAGTTAACGGATTCTTGATTTCATGGGCAACCTGCCTGGCCATTTGCCTCCATGCGCTTTCGCGTTCGCTTCGAGCAAGTAATTCCGAACTTTTCTCCATTTCATCTATCATCCGGTTGTATTCATTCACCAAAATGCCAATTTCATCTTTCCTGGTCCATTCAATTTTTAAATTCTTATCTCCGATTTTAACGCGACTAAACTGATTTCCAATTTGTTGCAATGGCTTTGTTATATATCTCGAAAGCAATAAGGCGAGTATAACTGTGATTACAATCATAATGATATAAATATTTGCAAAGGCTGAAATAAGACCCGAAATCTCCCGCCTGATTTCTTCCTGCTTCGCGAAATAAGGTAAGTTGAGATACCCTAACAAATGATTATCCATGTTTCGTATTGGCGTGTACGCTGATAAAAAACTATATCTGCCGATATTTTCATGATCAATAAAAAACGATTTTTTATCAACCATTAATTGTTTTGCACTTCTCGGACTGATCTGATCCGAAATCATTCCTTCCCTGAAAATCTGATCACGTGACGAAGCAAGAAGAAAACCCTCCGGATTGTATATATTGATATCTGTAAAATATGTATTCGATAAAGTAAGCAGCAAATCCGACAACTCTTCTTTTGGTAAACTATTAAAAGTTGAATATATTCCAAATCTGGTTTCGAGGTCTACTAATATAGAATTTAATTTTTCGCTGAGGATTTCATTGTTTTTATTTGTATTTAACTTGTTGATAAATAGCAAACTAACCGTTACCAAAACAATAGATGAGATGACAATTGTTGAGATCATAATTACTTGAAGCCGAAGGCGGAAAGTATAAATACCTATGTTCCAATTCCTTGAAGATCCCGTTAAACCATTTATCAGCAAGAGTAAAACCATCATTAAAAGAAACACATACGAAAAAGGAGATACCAGGTCTGATAAATGCGGAACTTCTTTGCTCAGGACAATCAGTGTATTCTGATCGACCGGAAATATAAAATGGCTGAAACCTTTTGAAATGTAAAAACCTTGATCTGATTTCCGTTTGACAATATTTTTACTATCCAGGTCAAAAGCGAATTTTCCCACATTTTTAACCAATTCCCCCTTATAATAGAATGCATACGAATAGCCGTACAAATTATCCAAATTGGCATTTTTACTATCAAAGAGCAATTCTGGATATCCTAATCCTTTCCAAATATCATTGGAACTGATTTCAATAAAAATATTATTGCGTTTTTCTGTTCCCGAATAATCTGTCTTAATGACAATCCGCCCTAAATAGTACATCGCATCAGCCGACTGACGAAGGAAATACAAGCCCGGAACCGAGACCGGCCGCATATACTGATCAATTTTGTCCCCAAAATATTTTTCGCAATTGGTTATAATATTGCCAGGTTTTATAATTAAATTTTTATCTTGCTGACACACTGTAACTTGAATCAGATATTTGCTCCAGTAACCGGAAAAATATTTATCTTTAATGTAAGCAGATACCTTATTGAGCGCAGCTTCTGATTCATTAATCTTTAGGATTCGCGATAGCAATGTATCCTGAATAATGCCTTTTGAGGCTTCAGTAAAAAAGTACTCCGCCAGATTGTCCCTTGCATCCGAAAGATGGGTAGCCAGCAATCTCCGCTTTTCATGTTCCCGTATGGTTCCTGTACTGTTCACAATATAGGTAGCCATTACAGACAGTATAATGACAACCAGAATTATTTGACTAAACTTGAATTTTATATTCGATTTGGACTTAACATGGAAAAATAAGATTGCCAATAAAGCAAGAAGAAATGCAAAATTAATAAGATCGAAATTACCACCTGAAGAAGAAATCAGCACATATACTAAAATTCCTGTAAATGCGCCAATAATAAATACCAGGGCACTAGTTAGCCATTTAATTAAAAACTGGCCTAGAAATACGAAGAGTAATAGAAAGCCCAATAAGAGCGTTGCTATAATAAGCATTCCGACATGGCTGATAAGCGGAAGACTCAGAATATTTTCGCAACGAAACGAAATATTTGAGTTTAATACAAGACCCGTGATGGTTGAAGCCAGGAAATAATATAAAACAGTAAGCAGTAGAATAATCAGGACTGCAGTTGCATTTTTGTAAATACTCTTTATCGGCTGTCCTCTTCCCCCGGATGAAACTTGTTTAAATGCCAAGAATGTAAGCTGAACCCCGATCAGGGAATTGATCAAGAAATCCCCAAGTGAAGGTAATAGTTCTGATGACGCGAAATAGGCCGGATTAAATAATTGTATTTGATACAAATCACTCGGGAACTTGAAATAAAACTGAATGATCCTTAGTATAAGAACATCGAAAATAAACGCCAGAAAAAGAAGACCTTTATGTCCTGATTCAGACATCAAAAAAGCATAAATTATAAAAACTGCTGAAATAAGGCAGAGGAAACTTATAATATATAAGGTAAAAATCAGGTATTGTATCCAAAGGGCTAATTCAAGCGGTTGGTCGTAAGTTAAGCTGAAAAGAAATTTTCCATCGGCACTTTTAATATTATATTCGCCTGGCTGTAAATCCAGCATAGCATCATCTGGAGCTCTGAATCTTTTATAGAATCCAGATGGAAGGTATTCGTTGAAATATTTATAATTATACCGTATCAGCTGGAGGGCGATAATTTCATGGCTTTTAACCTTGCGCTTTTTTACGAGGTAATATCCACTTCCAGTCTTCACTATATCCGGAGTAAATTTCTCCTCACCTCCAATATTAGGTGCGGCAAAAACATTTGAAGTCCAGAATTTAAGGCTATCATTATTGTAAACCAGAATTTCAATGCCCCGTTCAGCAAACGCATTTTTATAGTTGTTATCTAAATATTCCAGAAACGCCAACTTATTATCCGGATTTTGCTTCGCTACTTTCCCAATTTCAACTTCAAGATCGTTAACTGCAGATGCGATTTCTGCGGTTAATCGTTTTGATACTTTTTGTGGAGTTTCATATTTTTTTATTGAACGGGTAATGATGAATGCAGATAAATAAAAGGCCATGCTCAGAAAAAGCATCAGCAGGAATTGTTTTTTAAGTTTTTGTTGTGTAATCATAAAGCAGATATCACAGAATATACTGTTGACAAGGGTTTCGTGCGACGTTAAAAATTAAGCCCCATAAACAACGATCTCAGGAATTCCAGGGTAAGTTATTACAGAGGTTCCTGAAGCTAGTATCAGGCTTAAAAACCAGTCTATTTCTTTTTCATTACATAAATCAGGCTGGAATGTCCAATTTCTCCCTTTGATTTCAAATTTGACCAAAAACCATTCCATATGGCAGGTATCCACCGCATTTTACCGCTCTTGTATTTCTCGCTCAGCAAGCTCACATAAAACGCATCAAATTTCATAGGCAAAATATTTACAATTGTAAACCCATGTTTCTCCATCAGTAGTTTCACGTCTGTTTTTGTAAAATGGTATAAATGCCTGGGCAAATCGTAACCGGCCCAAAACTTATCATATTTTTTGGCATCGTAGGAATCACAATTGGGAACAGCTACTAAAAGTGAACCCTGAGGTTTTAGAAGTTTATTTAATTGCATCAATCTTCCATTCAGATCCGAAACGTGTTCGAGAACATGCCACATGGTTATCACGTCAAAAGATGATTTTTCGAAAAGATCAAGTTGACCTTCGGCGAAAACCTGTAATCCATATTCGGAAATGGCATAGAAACGTGTTTTTTCGTCCGGTTCAATGCCGGTACATTTCCATCCATGCTTCGCCATATAATTCAGAAATTGTCCGGTCGCACAACCTATATCCAATATTTCGCCTTTTTGCTGAAGCTTAGTAATCAGGGTATATTTCTGAACTAATGTATATTTCCGCATCTGTTGATAAACCGATGCAAATAAACCTTTCTTTGAATCAGAATGGGAAATATATTCAGGTGATTCGTAATATCTTCCTAAGGCCTCCGCTTGGGGCCTTGGATTCGTAAACCGAAAGCCACATTCGCGACATTTCATTATATTGAATGATTCGCCGGTCAGAAAATAATCCTTTCCGGAAAGAAACAGGTCAAATGTTTGCGATCCGCAAACTGGACAATTCTTCAATATTTCCATTTAATGCTTATGTGTTCAATGTTTAATGTTGGATTTCCGATTCAGTTTCAATACAATTTTATTCTTTTATGAAAAACCCATATCATTCAATTTTTCATGATTTCTTTATGCACATTAAGCCCTTCAAGCTGTAACTTATTCTATCCAATATTTTCTGCTGTTCCACGTGAAACAACCACTATCTTCCGAGGAAAACAAGCAAAACAGAAATATCTGAAGGAGATATTCCACTTATACGAGATGCCTGTCCAATAGTAGCCGGCCGTATGCGCGAAAGTTTTTGCCGCGCCTCCGTTGAAAGCGAAGAAAGGCTCACGTAATCAAAATCCGGTTTTAGCGGCATATCGTCAAACTTTGAAAGTTTCTCGGCGATTTCCTGTTCTTTGTTAATATATCCCTCGTATTTGATCAGTATTTCTGATTCTTCAAGAATTTCAGCCGTATCCTCCCCTATCTCTTTTGTAAATTTTCCAAGAAAATCAAGATGTTGTATCAACTCATTAAATGAAACCTGGGGCCTCAATAACAACGTATCAAGTTTCACTTTTTGCCTGATCGGAGCTGTATTTATACTTTCTAAAAATCCATTTACCTGGTCGGGGTTAATGCTGGTAGTCCGCATAAATTTAATAACTTTTTCAACCCATTCCTGTTTATTCTTAACTCTTGTCAGACGATCATCCGATGCTAAGCCCAGACTGTTTCCCGAGGGTGTAAGCCTTAAATCTGCATTGTCCTGCCGCAACAGAATGCGGTACTCCGCCCTTGAGGTAAACATCCTATATGGCTCATCCACGCCTTTGGTAATCAAATCGTCGATTAAAACGCCTATATAAGCATCCGAGCGTTTTAAAATGAATGGTTCTTTTTCGTTAATCTTCAGATGCGCATTGATGCCTGCCATCAGTCCCTGCGCTGCAGCTTCTTCATAACCGGTGGTTCCATTGATCTGCCCTGCGAAATATAAATTTTCGATCAACTTGGTTTCGAGCGTATATTTTAATTGAACCGGTGGAAAATAATCATATTCAATTGCATATCCCGGCCTGAAAATCTTTGCATTTTCCATACCAGGAATTAATTTTAAGGCTTTCACTTGTATTTCCGCCGGTAGCGATGAAGAAAAGCCATTCAGATAATATTCAACCGTATCCCATCCTTCTGGTTCAACAAAAAGCTGGTGCCGGGTTTTATCGGCAAAACGGTTTATTTTATCTTCAATGGAAGGACAATACCGTGGGCCAATTCCTTCGATACGACCTGTAAACATCGGGGATTCATGAAAACCGGTTTCGAGTACTTTATGAACTTCCGGGGAAGTGTAGGTGATAAAACAAGGGCGTTGTTTCTTAAGCGAGGGAGTGTCGGTAAATGAAAACTTTCCTGTAATTTCGTCACCCGGCTGTTCTTCCATGCGGGAGAAATCGATGGACCGGCCGTCGATTCGTACAGGAGTTCCGGTTTTCATCCGGCTTGATTCAAACCCCATCTGTACCAAGTTCTCTGTTAAACCTATTGAGGCCTTCTCCCCTATTCTACCTCCGCCAAAGGATTTCATTCCTATATGAATCAATCCATTCAGAAATGTACCGTTTGTCAGCACTACTGCTTTGCTTTCGATATGGTAGCCCATTGCTGTATGGACTCCGGTTATAAATCCATCTTTTACCGATAATCCCACAACCGTATCCTGCCAAAACTCGACATTAGGAATTCCCTCAAGGGTAAGCCGCCACTTTTCGGAAAATCGCATCCGGTCGTTTTGAGCCCGGGGGCTCCACATGGCAGGTCCCTTCGAACGGTTCAGCATCCGGAACTGTATCATGGTATGATCGGTAACAATTCCCGACTGACCACCCAGCGCATCGATTTCCCGAACCATCTGGCCTTTGGCAATTCCGCCCATAGCAGGGTTACACGACATTTGGGCTATCACTCCCATTTGCATGGTGATCAGCAACACCGACGAACCAAGGTTAGCCGCGGCGGCCGCTGCTTCACTCCCGGCATGGCCGGCTCCAACTACAATAACATCATATTTTTTAAACAAATCACAACTGTTTCACGTGGAACAAAACACCAGAAGCTATAATGCATAAAGCTTTCAGCATAAAATTAAAGATTAGGGAACATAGCCAGGTAGAAATCTTCTTTGCTTCTCATCAACTTCTTATCCTCGCTTGTTTTATCCTTATACCCCGAAAGATGTAGAATACCGTGTGCCATCACCCGGCCTAATTCAGCACTCAGTGTAGTATTATAACTTACTGCATTTTCAGCTACTCTTTCGATACTGATAAAAATATCACCCGATAGTGTTTCCTTTTCGGAGTAGTCAAAGGTAATTATATCGGTAAGAGTATCATGTTTTAAATATTTTTCATTCAGATCCAGGAGGTATTCGTCGTTACAAAACACATAAGCTATGTCGCCCGCAATCTTACCCTCATTTTCGAGGATGGATTTTACCCACTTCCGAACTTTGAGTTTATTTTTTAATTTATACGTTGTTTCGAGGGTTGAAATACTAATCATGGTTCAGATTTATTTTTCAAATGAGAGAAAATAAGCATTTACTTTCGATTTATAAAAAGGCTTCAGGCTTGGAGGAACCGTACGAAACAATTCAGTTTCATTTTTCATTATCTTATTGTATTCCATGTACTTAGATGGTTTATTATGATAAATATCCCTGGCTTCTTCCGATTCACGTTGCTGATCAAGCTCACGTTGCTGTTCAGCTTTTTCCGATTCCAACATTCGGGTAACTATTTCCTGCTGACGCCTGATAGTTTCAATATTCAATCTTTTGTTTACCAGATCCGTTTCGGTTTGCTCCATTTGCTGCATCATTTCTTTTATTCCTTTATCAACGCCCGTTCCTTCATTCTGGAGCTCTTGTCCGTATTGTTGCATTTGCCGCCGTAATGCCTCCTGCTGGGCAGCCATACGGGCAAATTTCTCACTCATCTGCTTTTGACCTTGTGTGCCTGGTTTACCGGGATTAGCCAAGCCTTCCCTCATCTCTTGCAACTGTTTGTTTAATTGTTCCTGCAGTTGACGGAGTGATTTCATTTTACCTTGCCCCATTCCTGGCTTTTTACTCTTTGAACCTGATTTTCCGGAACCTCCGGATTGCATATTTTGCTGCATCTGGTTTAACGATTCTGATAACATTAAGGCCAGGTTGTTTACGGAAGTCATAGCATACTGTTGTTTGGCTCTTGCAGATGCAACATCACGGCTATTCAATTGACTAACAGCGCCTTCCATATTGTTGTTAACAGCAGTCAACTCTCGCAGAATGAAAGGCTCAATGCTGGCCTGACGCTTACTGAGTGCATAAAGACTATCGGCAACTTGCTGAAGGTCCTCTTTCAGATTATTCTGTTGTTGAATAATCTTAAGATATTTTGGATTGGTCGTACTTACACTATTCAGTTGATTCATAATATCCTCCTGGTCTAACGATATTTTAACCAGGTTGTCCAGAATCTGCCGCAATGCCTCTACGTCCTCACCCTCTTCTTCACTTTCCATATCCTGTTGCATTTTTGTCAGTTTTTCGCTGAGATTTTTCATTTTCCCTGAAGCGCTTTTTTGTGATTGTGAAGCTTTCTGAGCTTTACCATTTTTCAATTGATCGGTGCTATTCTCCATATCCTGGTCTATTTCTTTTTCCTCGGCATCAGTTCTCTCCAATTTATTAGGTTCTTCCAGTTCACTGTTTTTTTTGTGCAACTCATTTATGTCATCTTTCAGTTGGTCAAATTGTTTGTTCAGATCCTCCTGTTTCTCAAATAGCTCAACCGGATTTTCCTTGCCTGTGTTTTTAGTTTCCTCACCCAGTTTATTTTGATCTTCCGATAGTTTGTCAAGTTTATCTATTGTTTGTTGCAACTTCTGCTCCACCTCAAGTTGCTTAAAGAGTTCAAGATTACGATCCAGTTCTTTCTCAAGTCCTTTGGTATCGTTTTTCATTTTTTCCAGCATCTCTGCAACTTTATCTTTATCGATATTTTCAAGCATCCGTTGTAACTCCTCGTACATTTTTTTCATGTCTTCGGTCATTACTTTATTAAACAAATCTTCAAGTTGCTTTTGTTTTTCAATGATTTCAGGAGGGGTTTCCATGTATTGATTTTCATGAAGGCTTTTCTCCTTATTTTCTTTCTGAATCTTCTGAACCTGTTCCTGCAGAGATTTCTGTTTATCAAGCAATTGCTGCAGCGTTTGCTTTTCCTGCCATCCCACTTCTTTTTTGTCCACCATTTTCTTCTGCATGTCCTCAACTTTCTGCTGTAATGATTGGGACTGCCTGATCACCGACTCCATCTTATCCTTGATGTCACTATTTTTCTTTTCAGTTATTTCTTCTATCTCATCCAGCGTAGGTATTTTAAAGATATGTAAATCTGAACGAGTTGATTTATTGCCTGTTACACCATCGTTATCCCATATTTCGAAATAATATTCTACCTCATCGCCAGGTTGAACAAACAAGGTTGACATATCCATAAAATAGTAAAACTGTTGCTGCAATAACGATTTATCAAACTGAATATCACGGGTTTTAACTTCTTTAGGAGAATTACTATCCGATTCCGCTTTCTTAACCGACCAGGCAAAAACCAGTTTGCTTAATCCGTAATCATCTTTAACGGTACCCTGATAATAAAGCCTGTTATCATAAACCGAATCTTTAAATTCCTCAACAGAAATAGAGGGATACAAATCAGGAATTACATTTATAAGATACGATAATGAGTCGCGGTTACTAAAATACTCATTCCCAATGATAACCGAATAAGGCATTCCGGATAACATTCGAGCCGATTGCGTAAACGTATTCGATTTCCCCTTAACAATTTCAGTCAACTTCCCTCCCATCCTGAAAAGTAGTTTTCGCGTATCGCGTGTAAAGAATTTCCATGTTAACCTGGTTCCTGCAGGTACGGTAAGATCGCCGGTATTGGATATGTTTTCACTTTTACGCACAAGGTATGCGGGGTATTCTGCTAATATGTCAAAGGAAAGTATAATAGGCTTCGGCAGGATTTTAATGATATATTCCTTCGAATTGTACTTATCGGCAGTAATCAAGAAAGGTGTATTCTGCTGTAAATTTCTAAATGTATAACTGTATAGCACATTGCTTTCCTTTTCCATCACATAATTAGCCTGGCTCGATCGAATATATAACTGCGCCGGAATTTCATCTCCTTCAATCTTAACTTTTACTGTGAAATCGTCCTGCTGAACTGCTTGTAATTTGTCATTTAAAATCCTGATTGAAAAAGGTGCCGGGCGCTCAAAAACCACGTTATGATTGATAATTCTTTGAGATGGGGCAAGAATAAGGGATGGCGATATCAGTAAAGCAGCCAATACAAATATAAGCGGTGGAAGTGCATACGGCAGGTACTTGCGGTTTTTTTTCAGATCAACAGCATCAGCAAAAGGAACAGGTTGAAGGTGTTTGATTTTCTGATCGATGCTCGCGCGTATCAAATCATTGCTTTCATTCGTATTTTGCTCTAACTGATGTAATTGAAGCGTATTAAGCAAAACGTCCTTAACTTCACCAAAATGTTTTCCGATAATTTGCGCGGCCTGTTCATGGTTAATTATTCTGCCCAGCCTAATGATATGCGAAACGGGAATAACTATAAATCGGGTAATAATAAAAGCGGCTGTTGCTACAAATGTATAAAACAGAATGCTTCGTATCCCAATGTTGAACCATGAAATATATTCAAGCAGAACAATCAAAATATAATACGCACCAAGGGCTGCCAAAGAATATAGCAGTCCGCGGATGAGTTGATTTTTATAATATTTCCGGATGAACTCATCAATCTTCCGAATTAATAAAGCATAATTACTTTCCATTACTTCCAGCCAGTTCTTATACAATCATGTGAAAAATTACTCTCACGGCAGTTGAAAACAATTTAACCTGCAAAGGTAACAACTAAAGCGAAGCCTTGCCTGCTTCGAGCAAGGATTTCATGAGCATATTTAGAAAACGGCAATATGCATGTATTTACAGATGATAAGAGTTGTGTTGACTAGAGTATTCCCAAAACACCTTTCAACTGCTTGATGAGGTTTTGTATCTTTGCGCCCTTTAACAATACAATTATGCGCGAAGTAAGAGTGCGTTTTGCACCAAGTCCAACAGGCCCGCTGCACATTGGCGGAGTAAGAACAGCTTTATATAATTACCTTTTTGCCCGTAAACTTGGCGGTAAATTTATTCTCCGTATTGAGGATACCGACCAGGGACGCTTTGTTCCAGGTGCCGAACAATATATTATTGACTCGCTTACCTGGAGCGGCATTCATTTCGACGAAGGAGTGCATATCGGCGGACCTTTTGCTCCTTATCGGCAAAGCGACCGGAAAGAAATTTATCATCAGTATGCCTTACAGCTTTTACAAAACGGAACTGCATATTATGCCTTTGATACGCCAGAAGAATTAGATGCTATCCGTAAACAATATGAATTCCGCAAGGAGACATTCCAGTATGGTCCTCAAACCCGAATGGGACTGAAAAACTCATTGACTTTACCCGAATCTGAAGTTAAAGCTTTGCTCGCTTCAGGCCTGCAATATGTTATCCGCGTTGCCATCCCTGAGCACGAAATCATTATTGTTAACGATATGATACGTGGTGTTGTAACCGTTGATTCGGCTTTGCTTGACGATAAAGTATTATACAAATCCGACGGTATGCCCACATATCACCTTGCCAATGTGGTTGACGATTACCTGATGAAAATTTCACATGTCATCAGGGGCGAAGAGTGGCTCCCCTCAGCACCGTTGCATGTACTGCTTTATCGGTATCTGGGTTGGGAAAATGAAATGCCTGAATTTGCACATTTACCGCTATTACTGAAACCGGATGGAAACGGCAAACTCAGCAAGCGTGATGGTGACCGTCTGGGTTTTCCGGTTTTCCCTTTGCGATGGACTGATCCGAAAACCAACGAAGTATCTTCCGGATATCGCGAAAGCGGATACCTGCCCGAAGCTTTTATTAATATGTTGGCTTTCCTGGGATGGAACCCGGGCACGGAACAGGAATTATTTTCGATGGAAGAATTAATCGGGAATTTCAGCATTGAGCGCGTAAGTAAATCAGGTGCTAAATTTGACGTGGAAAAAGCCCACTGGTATAACCATCAGTACCTTTCAAAAAAGACTCCCGCTGAGCTAGCAGAGTTACTTAATCCTATTTTAGAATCAAAAAAAATTGAAGTTAGTAGTGAATATGTAGAGCAAGTCTGCTCCCTGATTCATGACCGTGCTGTTCTGATTCCTGATTTGTGGACACAATCGCATTTCTTTTTCCTCGATCCAGAATCGTATGATCAGAAAGTGGTTGCTAAAATCTGGAAAACTGAAACCCCTGCCCTGCTTGCTGATTATATTCGTGTGCTTGAAGCGCTCGAACCCTTCACAAAAGAAAAAATCGAACTTAGTACCAGCGAGTTTGTTCAAACCAAAGGAATAGGAATGGGCCAGCTAATGAATCCATTACGACTTATGGTGGTTGGAACCAATGCCGGTCCGGGAATGATGGACATGATGGCCGTGATTGGCAAAGAATTTATTATCCCGCGGGTTCAAAAAGGAATTGAAAAAATTGGCAAATAAATAATAGTTTTAAAATTAGCGGAACACATAATTAACCTTAAACTTTGTATGAAATCTTTAATTTATTTTTCAGGTTTGATTGCCTTTATGGCTCTTTTAGCATCCTGCACATCTAACTCGTCCAAAACCAACGAAAAAGATGCCCTTGCCATGCATATTGATTCAACTGTAAGACCTGGTGACGATTTCTTTCTGTTCGCCAACGGGAAATGGTTTAAAGAAAATCCGATTCCTGCCAGCGAACAAAGTAACGGACTGTGGCAGATGATACAGGATACCATCAACGACCAGGTACTTTCAATATGTAAATCGTCAGCAGCTATGGCGGAAGAGCCAAAAGGAAGCGATAAGCAGAAGATTGGTGATTTCTATTATTCCGGTATGGACAGCGTATCGCTGAACCGCAAAGGCATTGAAGATGTCAGGACGTATTTATCAATGATTGATGAGATTAAGGACATTGATGGCCTGGTAAAAGTTGCTGCTGAGTTGCGCTATCTTACCGGTTCAGCTTTATTTTCATTTTACGTAGGCCAGGACGACAGAATAAGTAGCAAAAATGCCGTTATGCTTGGACAGGGCGGTCTAAGTCTCTACGACCGGAATTATTATTTTGATACGGATGACCGTGCCATCATGATACGGAAGAAATTTATTGAACATATGGCAAATATGTATAAAATAACTGGTTACGACGATGTCAAAGCTAAACTTGCAGCCGAAAGTACAATGAAAATTGAAACAGCTCTTGCTAAAAGTTCACGCAAACGTGAAGATACACGCGATCCGTTAAAAAATTATAACAAACTTTCCTTTAAAAATCTGGCAGAAAACGATCCTAACTTTAACTGGACAATGTTCGTCCAAAATATGGGCCTCAAAAATGTTGATTCGGTGATTGTTGGACAACCCGAATTTTTTACCGCTCTGAATGGCTATTTAAAATCATACCCGATTAATGATTGGAAAAATTACATGAAATTCCATCTATTCAGCAACCTTTCCGATTATATGGATGATAAAACCTTCCAGGAGAATTTCAACTTCTATTCGAAAGTACTTAGCGGTGTTGAGGAACCCAAGCCACGCTGGAAACGCGTTGTGGAGCAAACCAACAGCTCGCTGGGAGAATTGATAGGCCAGGTTTATGTTAAAGAATTTCTGCCGGCAGGAACAAAAGAGAAATTGCTTGAAATTGGTAATTCAATCAGAGATGTGTATGCCGAGCGGATCAAAAACCTGGACTGGATGAGCCCCGAAACCAAAGAAAAGGCCCTGGTAAAACTGAATGGCATTGTAATGAAAGTTGGATACCCTGATCATTGGAAAGATATGAGCAGTGTTGAAATTGACCGCAGTTCCTATCTTAAAAATGTAGTCAGCGCAGCGCTCTGGCGCTTTAACTATATGCTTGAAAAATATGGCAAACCGGTTGACCGTACTGAATGGGGCATGTACCCTCAAACTTATAATGCATATTATAATCCTTCGAATAACGAAATCTGTGTACCCGGTTGTAATATCCTGGTTCCCGGGTATGAGCATGTATTAGCCGATGATGCTATTCTCTATTCCGTTATTGGCGGATCCACTTTCGGGCATGAGATTACCCATGGTTTCGACGACCAGGGAGCCAAGTACGATAAAGAAGGAAACCTCAACAACTGGTGGACAAGCAGTGACAGTGTGAAATTCTTTTCCAAAACCAAATTAATCGTTGATCAGTTCGATACGTATGTAGCTGTTGACAACCTTCATATCAACGGTAGTTCGACACAAGGCGAAAACATTGCCGACCTGGCCGGAGTAAGTATGGGATTTGAAGCATTTAAAAAAACCAAACAATTTAAGTCCAATGAAATTATTGCCGGCCTAAGGCCCGACCAACGTTTTTTCCTGGCTTACGGTATGGCCTGGATGATCAATATGCGACCTGAAGCAATCGCCAACAGGGTGAAAAGCGATGTACATTCACCGGCTAAATTCAGGGTAATTGGCCCATTGTCAGATATTCCCGCGTTTTATACTGCTTTCGATGTCAAGCAAGGTGATTCCATGTGGAGGCCCGATAGCCTAAGGGTGAAAATCTGGTAAAAAAAATGATGTTGTAAAAAATAATTTGTTGCAATTTGCCACAAGTGTAAAAAGGTTGCCCGGAAAGAGCAACCTTTTTTTAATGGCGGGTTCATTTTTAGGGTTTGAAATACTTATCATCCATTGACCCAAAATGATGTTAGTCTAACAATTATGGTCTATTTACTAAGTAAAGAGCCCTTTGCGGAAACAATCAGAACAGCAAATCTAATGGAGGTCTTTCCTTTTTTGTTCTTCCAAATTCTTAATGATTTCTCCAAACTGCTCAGGCTTAAGATATTTTGCAATAATTTTCTTCCTCTCATCAAGAAGGAAAAGAGTTGGCGTACTTTGAATATTGTAAAGTGTATGGTAACTGCCATGAATATTTTTTCGCCCGAAAACATTAATCCATTCTAACTTATGTCTCCTGACATACCATTTCCATCGGGTCACTGATGTATCTGTGCTTACACCAAATATTTCGAGTTCATATTTCTTATGAAAATCATTATAAAATTGTATAATTGACGGCATTTCATCCCGGCAATGGCTACAAGTACTGGCCCAAAAAAGAAGTAACGTATAAGGCGCCTTGATGGAATATAAATCCCTAAAAATATAACCGGTATCAGGCATTTCCAGGTCGGGGCCAATCTTCCCGTTCAAAAGAGACTCGAACTTTTTGACCTGGCTTAATTCCCGTTCTTTCAATTCAGGAAAATACCATGAAACTTTGCCGTTAACCAAAAAGTCATTGACAATGTGCACATAAATGGCATCATATCCTGGCAGGAAATAATAAGTTTCGTACCTCGAAGCCAGGTGCCAGACGATAAATTCCTGTATTTTTTTATTACCTGATGAAAGGTTTATCAAATGATCCACATTTTCCTGGATCAACAACTCTGGCATCCCAGAAAGCGTATCCACGAACTCATCCATTTTTTGAGTTAAAACCGGTGTATTAATCAGACGGTCATCGGAGAAATCAAGATTATCAAAATAATGGCCCAGGTAGAAAGGAACCGAAGTTTCGTTTTTCTTATTTCCTTGCCTACTAAAATATTTCTGAAATATAGAAGGTGAAATACAGGCTTTGAGATATTTCTCGCTTAACGTCAGCTTATCATTCGGTTTTCCAAATATCTGCTGCATTACAGGAAGTGAAAAGTCTGTGTGATCAAGCAAATATTGAATTGAGTCCTGGTTTGCATCATCCTTCTCTCGTAAATTCGATTGGAGTAGTAAAAGGGTTGTATAATAAATCTGGTTTTCATGGGAATCGGTCGTTTTCAAAGTTTTAATTACATTGGAAAGATCACATTCCAGTGTAATTTGCTGATTATCCGTAATAAAGAAATCAAAATACCGCGTTTTGCTGTTGGAAGAAATGAAATACAACCCATCTTCAAGTATATCGTTCCCCTGGAAAACAAAGTATCCTGCCGGATTCAACCTGGCCGTGTCATCATTGGTTATTTCATCGCCAGAGTAATGATTGAGATAAAATAAACTGTCGCTGCAATTTGTAATTTTAACTGTAATCCTATGGCCTGATATATTTTCTCTGGCACTCACTGGAGCAGACCAGCATGGTAACAGTAAAATCAGCAGTATTACTAACTGAAACCGGAACGATATGTGTTTTATCATTCATTTAAATTTTAAATGATTGTCTTTATTTCTCTGGAATTTTCTATCTAAAAAAAGACCTGTCAAATTTTTCTTTCCCCGAGCATATTTGTATTTTTTTGCCCCGCGTTAAAGGAATAGCTATTTTGATAAACTGCCGTTTAATTTTTAACTTGATATTTCAGATCTCATACATTGTTTTATAAACCGGTTCTGTTTCTAAAATACTTCAGAAGTATTCTCATGAAAAACTATTTACACAATTAGAAATTAATCGACAAGGCATTCCTTAAAACAGCCCAGATTTCATTTTGATTTGATCCCGTCAATTTTTTTGCGCGATAGATGAATCTCTCTTTTCTCTAATCCGAAAAATAACAAAATGTCATTTTCAAATCCGGAATTTAATTCCCGCTATTTTAAAAAAGGAAACTTACCCTGGACCGGAGAGCAAAATCCGCTCTCTGTTTTTTATGAAAACTGCAATTGTCATGTAATAAATAATTTTCAAAAAACGTGGTCAGAAAAATTAGAAAGAATAAGCGTTTACTAATCGAAAAATCAAAGCTCCTTTATCAGCTCATGAAATTTATTTAATTCTCAAAGGCCCAAAAAGACTTGAAAATCCGGTTTTAAAACTCTTTTTGTCGCCTTATTTCATTGAAAAACAATTGATTTAGGCTTGTAGATTTAGGGCTGGTAATCCTTGAAAAATGATATTGAAATCAGATGTGTTTTTCAACGTTTTTTAATAAAATTCAGGAATTAATGGAGATACAAATTATATTTTAGAACGAGAGTTCGAAAAAAGATCTTTTAGAATCAAAACAGTCGAAATTTTATTTTTTTTCAGATCGGTTCCATTCAGTTCAACTGGCCATTCTGGAAGGATTTTTTCATTCTGAACAGTGTGATCTATCAGAATTATGACGGGCATTCATCAAAAATCACCGACCAGTATACTCTCTGGAATATGAATGTGGGAAAGAAAATCTTCAAAAATAAAGCGGGCGAAATAAAACTTTCCTGTTACTATATACTGAATGAAAATAAAAGCATTAACCGCAGGCGCCCGGATTTCCACATGCATTGACAATTAGTCTTTTCTTGATAGGCTTAACGCAAAAAAGCCCTGCTTTCGCAAGACTTTTGTTGTCCGACCAGGGCTCGAACCTGGACTCTTCTGATCCAGAATCAGACGTGTTGCCGATTACACCATCAGACAATTTCCATTTGAGGAGTGCAAAATTATACAAATTTCTGAAGGTTGAGCAGAAATATGAATATTTTTTATACCTGTCTTGATTTTGACCAGGTATCCTTTAATGCTACTGTGCGGTTAAATACAATAGTGGAACTGGTTGTATCCGGATCCACGCAAAAGTAGCCCAACCTTTCGAACTGATACCTGTCACCGGCTTTTGCTTTGGCTACCGAAGCTTCCGCAAAGGCGGTAATAACTTTCAATGAATCGGGATTAACGTTTTCTTTGAAATCATGCCCTTCTTCAACATTCTCAGGTGTTTCGGACGAAAAGAGCCTGTCGTATAAACGAACTTCAACCGGTAAAGCGTGAGCAACGGATACCCAGTGAAGCGTACCTTTTACTTTTTTATTGCTGTTCGGTTGTCCGCTTCGTGTGTCGGCCTGGTAAGTGCCATGAATCTCAGTAATATTGCCTTCATTATCCTTTACAATATTCTCACATTTAATAATATAGCCGTATTTCAACCGAACTTCGCCACCAGGTTTCAGCCGGAAAAATTTCCCTGTAGGATTTTCCTGGAAGTCTTCACGCTCAATGTACAACTCTCTTGAGAATTGAACCTTGCGGAAACCCGCTTCCGGATCTTCGGGATTATTAATGGCTTCCAGCTCTTCAACTTGTCCTTCGGGATAGTTGTCGAGAATAAGTTTAACCGGGTTAAGAACCGTCATTACACGATTTGAGCGTTTGTTGAGATCTTCGCGAACGCAGAATTCGAGCAAAGCCACATCTATCGTTTGGTCCCGTTTGGCAATGCCAATTGTATCAGCAAAGTTACGTATTGATTCGGGTGTATATCCCCTCCGGCGCAAACCACAAATGGTTGGCATTCGCGGATCGTCCCATCCATTAACTATATTTTCGTTTACAAGCTGAAGTAGTTTGCGCTTGCTCATTACTGTATATGTAAGATTTAAGCGGGCAAATTCGATCTGTCGCGGACGATATTCCCCTTCGGCTATCTGCTCAAGGTACCACTCGTATAATGGCCTGTGAATCTCGAATTCGAGTGTGCAGATGCTATGCGTTATTCCTTCGAGGTAATCACTCTGACCATGCGCATAATCATACATGGGATAAATGCACCATTTGTCGCCTGTACGATGATGGTCAGTATGCAAAATTCGGTACATAATAGGGTCGCGCATCAGCATATTGGGATGGGCCATATCCACTTTGGCGCGCAGAACTTTACTTCCATCAGGGAATTCACCGTTTTTCATCCGGGCGAATAAATCCAGGTTTTCCTCAACTGAACGCGAACGGTAAGGGCTTTCCTTGCCGGCACGCGTTACTGTACCCCGGTATTCGCTGATCTGCTCAGCATCGAGGTCGTCAACATAAGCATTTCCATCTTTTATTATTTTTAAAGCCCATTCGTAAAGCTGGTCAAAATAATCGGACGCATAATACAAGCGATCGTCCCAGTCGAAACCAAGCCAGTGAACGTCTTCCATAATGCTATCAACATATTCGGTATCT
Source organism: Lentimicrobiaceae bacterium (assembly GCA_041660125.1). Taxonomy (GTDB): domain Bacteria; phylum Bacteroidota; class Bacteroidia; order Bacteroidales; family UBA4417; genus UBA4417. The sequence continues at coordinate 14,902 of JBAZWY010000009.1, read as the reverse complement.
TCTTTCACCGGGTTGGTATCATCGAATCGTAAATTGGTCAGGCCATTGTATTTGCGGGCTGTACCAAAATTCAGGCAAATGCTTTTAGCATGTCCTATATGCAGGTAACCATTGGGTTCCGGCGGGAATCGGGTATGAACACGACCCTGGTTTTTGCCGTGGGAGAGTTCTTCTTCAATAATCTGATGTATGAAATTTACCGATACTTTTTCGTCTGTTGATGGAGTTTTATTTTCGTCTGTCATGATGATCAAGCATTTAAGCTTTTTATTTGAAATAATTTGCAAAGGTAAAGTTTATTGGCTTTGGGGGAAGATATTGAGTGTTAATAGTTATTGGAAAATGGAAAATAGTTAGCAGGAAGTTTCCTTAAAGTATTGAAGTTGGCTGAATACAACTAATTTTGCATTCAATTGTTAAATAAAGGATTCAAGTATTATGGATTGGGGAATCCAACCCGCTAGCTTTGGATTGTTTATGAATCAATTCAATGGTTTTAGGTTTTAACAGATACAATGGCCGAGCATTTTCTATTGACTATTTTCCATTAACTAAATAACCAATAACTTATCAAAACCAATGGGTCTCATCGAAATAGAAGGAATGGATTTTTTTGCCTACCACGGCTGCTTTAAGGAAGAACGTGTGATAGGCACCCGGTTTACGGTGGATGCATGGCTTACAACCGACACCATCGAAGCAGAAACCAGTGACGAACTGAAACATACGGTAAATTACCAGGCTGTATATGCGCTTATCAGGCATGAGATGGAACAGCACTCCCATCTGCTTGAAAATGTCGCACGAAGGATAATAGATGCCATTTACAGGGATTTTAAAACACTGACACATGTTAAAATTAAAGTTTCGAAACTTAACCCTGCGCTGGCGCATGGCGGAAAGATCAAGCAGGTTAGTGTAACGCTGGAACGGTAATGGAATTTCGGATGTCGGTTGTCGGATGTCGGATTTTTTTATCCTTACTCCTACCCTCTTTCAATTTTCTCTCCTGTTCACTTCGTCTCCCCTCTCCATGTCGCCTCTCGCCCCATCACTTCATAAAAATAACAAGTCCCTGACAAATGAATAACAAGGAACGGCCATTTGAACAAAAGAAATGCCCGCGATGTGGCAATACTTTTGTTTGCAGTACATCGGTAAAATGCTGGTGTTTTGAAATTGATGTACCTGCTGGTACCATGGAAATTATACAGGAAAAATGGCAGGGATGCCTGTGTCCTGACTGCCTGAAGTCGTTCGCGAAACAAGCCTAAAAAAGTATTTGTTGATAAAATGTTAATTACTTACCTTTGCACCCCTCTTAACAGGGTTTCGTGGCCGAGTGGCTAGGCAGCGGTCTGCAAAACCGCGTACAGCGGTTCGAATCCGCTCGAAACCTCAGTAAAAAGCCTCTCCTCCTTTTGGGAGGCTTTTTTCGTTTAAACAGGTAATTTATTCCGCTTTTTTATACACAATAGCTACCACCGTTTTATCATCACCACCCATATTGATGGTCATTCCATAAGGTCGGGAAGGATCAATTTTAATCTGGTTCAATCCGGCTTTGCCGGTAAGTTGCTCCCAAATAGTGACGGCCATATGAACACCGGTTCCGCCTGTGGGATGTCCCCAGCCAATCAGACCACCGGTAGTATTCATTGGAATTTTCCCATCAAGGGCGGTATTACCTGCAGCAACAAAAGCTGCACCTTCACCATGTTCAGCAAATCCAAGAGCCTCAACAGCCAATATACCGGCAATCGTAAAGCAGTCGTGCAATTCAACGGTGGCAAGTTGTTCAATTGTAATATCAGCCGACGCAAGTGCCAGCCTGATGGCTTCGCGCATAGTGGTAAGCACCGTAGGTTGTGGCGGATCCTCCGTGATATCATCAACGGCATGCCCCCACCCTATTACCTCCACAGCATCAGCGTAAGCAATACCGGCGCGTTTAAGTCCTTCTTGACTCATTACAGCAATACCCGAAGCGCCATCGCTTACTTTAGAACAATCAAAGACATTGAGATGATCAGTAAATGATCGGGGATTGGGTTCTGTCAGAGCCAGGGCTTCGAGATCCGTAACCGAATTGTGATGCTCCTGGGCGGTCGGGCAAAGGCGTGCATTTTCAATGGCATTGCGGTACCAGCGGGCAAAACCCTTGCGTGCCGTTTCACGGCCAAATTCCTTATAATAAGCTCCTGCCCTGTCGCTAAACTGTCCGGGAAAGAAGTAAGCATGACCTGATTTTCGTTTTTTGAACCATCCGGCTCCGGCAAGTATATCGGCACCATAAATGGCTTTCACCGAGTTCTGAACCTCTACACCCAGGCAAAGTACTGAATCGGAAGTTCCTGACAATACTGATTTAATTCCGGTTATAAGCGAAAGGCCACCAGAGGCACAAGCGCCTTCAACGCTGATGGATGGTTTGTAACGCAAACCCTTGTCAACCATCGGCATAAAAGCGCCCAAGTGTGCCTGTTTATTAAAGCGGGCTGCCATAAAATTGCCGACCACACTTTCATCAATATTCTGAGCTCCTCCGATTTTAGAAAGAACACCTTGTCCGGCTTCCTTCATATAATGCTCAATTTCAGGCCGTTCGGTACGGGGGTTAAATTCCTTCCGACCGGTACCAAGAGAAATTGTGTTGTATCCGGCCGTCATATATATTTTACGCGATGGGTTTTTCATTTTATAAATATTTTATCCGGTTACAAATATTCGTTTATGGGTCCGTAAGCATGAAAGAATCCGGTAAGTAAAACGGTATTGACATCTTTCTCACTATGGGCAACACCATCGCTAACGAGTTTACGGGCAGTTTCGCGGGAGTTAATAGCGAATGCAACTGCGAGTGCGGCTCCCTGTGCCGGGGAAACCCGCAAGGCTTTAAATGCCGGAATTAAGACATTATCTTTTTCCGTTACCTTAACCAATGCTTTCCAAGGAAATACTTCGGCAGGAATGGCACCAAGCCATTTATCCGATTTTTCACTGAATGTAGTAAAATCAATATAAGAACTAGTGGATTTGTCATAAATGGCAACCGGTTTTCCTTTTATATAACTGAGGAACCCATCTTTCTGGCTTCCGTCACTGAACTGGCCGCCTTTCACACCACTCAGTACCAGTTCGTCAAGTAGGCTGCTGTGAAGATTATCAGTCGGCATATGTGGCTGCATCACGCGAAGTATAAACTGAACCACATCGAGTCCAACATAATCAACTAACTGAAAAATGCCCATTGGCCTGGAAAGAAAATCACGGGTTACCTTATCGATGCAATAAATAGCTTCGTGTAAAGGCATAAGAGATGACAGCTTCTCTGCTTCACGTATCCCGAAAAGCGCATCACGCATGAAATGGCCATTGCCAATAAAACCTGCAATGTCGTTTGCCGGAACCACTGTTTTACGAAGGTAGGCAGCGTATTTTTTTGCAAATTCAACCATTTCGGTCGGATTTTCCGCGATCGTAATAAGCTCAACAAGTTTTTGGATTGCCGGTGGATTGTAGAAGTGAAATCCGAGGATGCGACCGCCTAATTCAGCATTCTTATTCAGGCCGCCAATAGGGACTGATGAGGTATTAGTGAAAAACCAGGGCTTTGAGTTGTTGTTCTCGTTGATCATCCGAAAAAGTTTTTCCTTAAGCGCCTGGTTTTCGCTCACTGCCTCAAACACCAGGTTGGAATCATAAGCCGCTTCGATACGCGTAGTGGTACGTACCACACTCATAACATCCTGCACGTAAGCCTCGATGATCTCGCTGTTTTCAATCAACCCGGCTTTCTCGGCATAAACACCCCGGAGTGCTACGACTTTTTTTTCGGCTGCTTTCAGCACTTGGGTCCGTAAGTACTTTATAAGTCCCGTAAGGCCTTCATCTGAAGTGTCGATAGCATTTAAAACAAAAGTAGCGTTTTTATTTTCAGGTTTAAGCATCTGATCGGCCATTTCGATGGCGGTAAGCAGCAGTATTCCGCTGCCCATTTTACCAGCAGCCCCAAGGACTGAGACTTTTTGGATTCGCTGTATGTATTCCATTTTTGTATGGGGTTTGGGGTTTAGAGGTTAGGAGTTGAGGTGAGAGGGCGATAGGCGAAGGGCGAGGGGTAGAGACCCTATTTTCTATTTTCTATTAACCATTTATCAGGCATACCTATTACCACTCAGGTTTTCGCTTCCCGAGGAAAGCTTTCATGCCCTCCGTACCTTGTTTACCGAAGAGCTGTCCAAACGATTGAGCTTCGAGAAGGCTGCCTTGTGCCAGTGAAACCTGGTAACCCTGCCTGGTAACAAATTTAACTAATTTAACAGCATCAGGGCCCTTGGAGGCAATAACACCGGCAATATGAAAAACTTCATCCATCAATTGTTCGGGTTCAGTGACTTTCTGCACCAATCCCATTCGCAAAGCATCGGCAGCTGTGAGCATTTCACCGGTAGTAAGCATAAAAAGGGCATTGCCCATTCCAATTAGCCTTGGTAGCCGCTGGGTGCCGGCATAGCCCGGGATAAGTCCAAGATTTACTTCGGGTTGACCGAATTTAGCATTGCTCGATGCAATCCGGAAATCGCATGCCAGGGCAAGTTCAAGTCCGCCACCAAGCGCAAAGCCGTTAATAGCTGCAATAACAGGTACGGCAATAGTTGCAAATCCCCTGAATGTTTTTTGTCCGCGTAAAGAGAATGCTTCGGCTTCCTGAGATGTTTTATTCACCATTTCGGCAATATCGGCTCCAGCAACAAAGGCTTTACCGGCACCCGTTATCACAACAGCAGATAATCCGGGATCAGCTGCATCATTAGCGATCAGATAATCCATTTCATCGAAAAACGCTGTGTTGAGAGCATTCAGGCTTTCGGGGCGGTTGATGGTTACCAGCAGCAGGTTGCCGCGGCGTTCGGGTTGAAGAATTTTATATTCCATGGATTATAGTATGAAAACAAATGAAGTTGTTCCTTCAAATGAAACAGAAACAAATATAGATATATTTCAATACTCAAAACAAATCCATCAAAAAAAAGTTGGTTTGGAGTAAAATCGGATTGCACAATTTGCAAAGACTTGATATGGCTTAATCTATTGCCCAAAAGGACAAATGATATGATAGTTTTTATTGAGATGGGCGTTAAACAAACGAATGTTCTCAATAAAGTCCTTTGACCCGAGGTTTTCCAGCTATGAAATCTTTTAGGTAGAAAGGTTCACAGTAAGCCACATCAGCAAAATTATTGTTTTCGAACTCCCTGACAGCCAATATACATATGGCTTTTGCGGAAAGAGAAATAGCATTAAAATAGGTATAGTTTTTTTGCGAATTTAACAAAGAAGTACATTTTGCGGCTCCATCACCAAAATAAATAATCTCTTTATCTGCAAATGTTTTAAAAGAATCATCAGTTATAACATGTGCATTTACCGGTTCAATTACCTTTAGATCAGCATCGAACAAAGCGGTGTAAACTTCCATTCGGCGGGCATCAAGCATAGGGCAAAGCAGGATATTATCAGTATTCTTTCCCTGCTGAATACACTGTTGTAAAGCCTGCCAGGCTAGTGATTTCAATGTGTCGATAGCTATCAGCGGTTTATCGAGCGCATAACATAATCCTTTCGCCGAAGAAACCCCGATACGCAGCCCGGTATAGGATCCGGGACCCATGCTTACCGCTATTGCATCCAATTGGTTAAAAGTTGTTCCTGTTTCCGATACTATATCAGCAATATAGCCGGTAAGCGCGGCAGAATGTTCTTTAACACCTTCCGATTCGCGGATAGCAAGCAGTTTACCGTCCTTCACCAGGGCAACCGAACAAATAGACGTTGCCGTTTCAATTCCAAGTATTAAAGCCATGCGTGAAAAAATAGGATGAATACAAAATTACATAAAAAGTTCCGGGTGCCAGTTGCCATGTGCCGGTGCCGGAACCTGGAACGTGGAACCCGGAACGCGGTATTCCAAATCTTTTTAATAAATACGAATCTTACTTTTTCTCATCCGTGTATAAATCCTTGGCATCAACCTTCTTAACCTTATCGCCATCCTTTAGTTTTTTGGAAACAGCCCGGTAAGGCGCTGTAATAATTTCCTGTCCTTCTTTCAATCCTTCAGTGATCTGTATATACATGTTATCCTGAATACCGGTTTTAACTTTCAGCATTTTTGCAACTCCGTTATCATACTGGAAAACATATTCCTGGACAATTTCAATCTTCTTTTTGGTGTTATTTGAATTGTCACCTGTTTCAGTTTCCTTTTCATCTGCTTTAGCTACGGTCTGAGTCGTATCGGCCCTGGATGTAACCGCCTGAATAGGGATTGTAAGTACATTCGTAACGCTTTCGGTCCTGATATCAACCGTTGCAGACATACCTGGCCTGAAAGGCGAGTCATTAGGTTTATCCGATGCTATCAGATCTTTGTATGAGTCAGGTAGGATGCGGATTTTAACTTCAAAGTTAGTAACCTGGTCGGCACTAACACCTACAGTATTGGCAGATGTACTGATCTCGGTAACAATTCCTTTGAACTTCCGGTTCTGATAGGCATCCACTTCGACAAATGCCGTATCGTGGAGTGTAATGCGTACAATATCATTTTCATTAACACTCACATTAACTTCCATCGTCTGCAGATTGGCAATCCTAAGGATTTCGGTACCTGATCCGAATTGTGAAGCCCCGGCTACGCGCTCGCCTTTTTCGATGTTGAGTTTCGAAATGGTACCGGCAACAGGTGCATAAATAGATGTTTTCGAAAGGTTTTCTTTCGATTCCTTTACACCAGCTTCGGCACTTTTAACATTAAATGCCATAGCTTTAACGTTTTCTTCAGCAGCTTCCACTTCGGCACGGGCTACTTCATAATTTGCCTTTGATGTTTCGAATTCAGCATCTGCTATAGTTTTCTGGTCATGAAGTGTTACATTCCGATCATAGGAACTCTTTGCATTGATGAACTGTGACTTTACCTGTGCCAGTCTGGCTTTTGCATTGGCCAGGTTAGCCTGGGATGTATTAAGTGCAGCAATGGTACGATCGTAATTGGACAAATAGATTTCGGGGTTTATTTTGGCAAGCAATTGTCCTGACCTGATGAGATCACCTTCTTTTACATACAGTTCAATAATTTCACCTGAAACATCCGGTGACAATTTAACCTCAAATTCAGGGGCTATTTTCCCGCTGGCTGAAACTACTTCGACTATAGTCCTTTTGGTAACTTTTTCGGTAGCCACCTTTGTTTCTTCAGGCGTGCCGATCAGCCCCTTTTTCTTGGCAATAACTCCTGCAAAAAGAGCAACAACAACAAAAATAATAAGTATCCAGGTAATTCTTTTCTTGGTAAACATTGCTGATATGGATTAATTTATAATTCGTTTTTATGCTTTTTAAAATAATAGATTCTCTTATTTTCGATTCAGGGTTATGGGTTTTCCCATGTAAAAATCGAGAACAGTGGTTTTAAAGATAAACTCAAATTTTGCCTGAAGAAGGCTGGATTCGGCTTTTTCAAAATTGATTTTTGCATTGTTGTAATCTACTGAATTCAAAGTACCTACTGTGAATTTTTCCTCTGCATACCTGAACGATTCCTTTGCAGCTTCAACACCTGTAATAGACGAATAGTATTTGTTCAGGGCCGCTTTTGCATCCGCATATGCCTGCTGAATTGTTTTACGGAGTTCAAGTTTCTTTAGATCGAGGTTGTATTTTGCGTTTTCGACATTCAGCTTAGCTTTGCTTATAGCTGTGCGTGATGACCATCCGTTAAAAATCGGGATGCTCAGGTTAAATGAAAGCGATTTATTAACATTATCGCTGACCTGATTGCTGAAGGTATTGTCTTTCCATACCGGGTCATATTTCAATGCATAAACATCCTGTGAACCACCGGGAAGATCAACGAAACCAATAACTTGTGTGCCAGCCGGGATATATGAGTCAATAACCTGCGAGGCCGCACCTGAATAACCTGTTCCCAATGAACCCTGTAGGCTAAGGCTAGGCAATAAAGAACCCTTCGATTGATTGAGCATGTATTCTGAACTTTTTAAACGATATTCAGCACTTTTTATCATGGGCTGGTTTTCGAGCGCAAAACCATACACTTGTTCAGGCATGGCTGTTAATGATGGCTGTGCCCCAAGTTCAAGTTCGGGGGTTTCTATTTCAAAATTATCAGTTGACGGCAAGTCCAGCATTTGCGCCAGCGTAAGATACGCCAGATCAAGATTATTACGTGAATCAACTACCTGCACATTTTCTGTTGCCCGCTGTGCCTGTATATTATACAAGTCACCCACAGCCAAAGCCCCGGCAGTGACCATTTTCTGGAGCCTGGCAACCTGAAGATCGGTAGCCTGTAATTGGTTTTCAGCCGTTTTAAGTAATTCTTTGTAAAATAAAATCTGCAAATAACCTGTGGCAATTCCCAGGGTGATATCGTCCATAAATTTGTCGTTATCGTAATTGGCCGCTTCCAGATCCATTTTACTCTGTTTGATCTGGTTGATTTTCTGGAATCCATCAAAAAGCGTAAGCGACGACGACAGGTAAAAATTATCGGTTTGAACGCGCTGGGTGGCAAACTGGTTTGTGTATCGGTCAACTGTTTTGCCCCAGTTGTATCCATGCATGGCAAATCCATTCAATGATGGCAGCAAAGTAAGCTGATCCTGAAGTACGGTAGCCTGACCGCTTTTTACCTGCAACATTTGTTGCTTTATCTGAATATTATTACTCAGTGCGTATTCAACGCATTTTTCGAGTGTCCATACATCCTGCCCTTTAACGGATGTAATCAACACAAGGCATGAAATGATCAGAAAATATTTTCTCATGGAAAACGGGGTATTGTTATTTAATGTGGTAAATGTATATAGTATTGGATTAATTTTACAAAGTTATTGTAACTAAGCTATAATCAAATGACAAATCCATTTTTAATTGTTTTTTTTTCAATATTTTTTCTGTTAAACAGTCAAGATACCGTTTTTGCTCAATTTCCCGGTAAAGAAAATACAAAAAATGTATTATACAGCGATACACTCGAAGCGCTGCATTATAGCATACATTTAACAGATATCAATCAGACGGATAAAACTATAAATGGTTACACCGAAGTTAAACTTGTTTCAAAAATTAATGCTCTCCATATAGTTAAACTAGAACTTGCCAGTTTGTTGGTCGATTCTGTTTTTATTGAAGATATAAAAACTTTGGCATTCAGCCATGTCGGAAACCGGATCAGTATTAAACTTGCAACACCACTAAACAGAGGCGATAGCATTCAAACCACAATCTATTATCACGGTCAGCCCTATGTTGATCCAAGCGGGTGGGGAGGATTTCATTTTTCGGGAAATTATGCACTCAACCTGGGAGTTGGCTTTGTATCCATACCTCACAACCTGGGAAAAGCCTGGTTTCCATGTATTGATGATTTCCACGACAGGGCTTTATACGATGTATTTCTAACGGTAACAAACGATAAAAAAGCCATAAGCGGAGGACGGTTGGTTGAGGTAATAGCGAATGGGAATACGACTTCTACCTGGCACTGGAAAACATTTTATACGCTTCCTACCTACCTGATTTCGGCTACCACCGGTAAATACGAATTAATAAACGACATGTATAGTGGTCAACGGCAACAGATTCCGGTTACTTATTTCTGCAGACCATCCGATACCGCAAAAGTTGCAGGTACTTTTGTTAATATAAAACACATTCTCCGTGTGTTTGAAGATCATTTCGGACCTTATCCGTTCGAAAGGGTTGGATATGCCGCTACACCGGGTCGCCTGGGTGCCATGGAACACGCCTCAAATATAAGTTATCCTTTTTCGGGATGGACCGGGAGTACTGATAATGAATGGTGGTATGCCCACGAATTGTCGCATATGTGGTTTGGAGACGAAGTTACCTGTGCTTCCGCAGGAGATATGTGGCTCAACGAAGGCTGGGCTGTATGGTGCGAATCCTTTTACCGCGAGGGAATTTATAGCAAACAAGCCTATAAAGATAATATACGCTCAAAACTGAAAGAGGTTTTACAATCGGCCTATCTCGCCGATGGAGGATATTTTGCCTTATATGGAATTCCTCAAAAACTCACTTATGGCAGTACTGTTTATCAAAAAGGTGGCCAGGTTGTGCATACGCTCAGGGGATATATGGGCGACAGCCTTTTCTTTGGCGGGGTGAAAGCATATCTGCATCACTATGCCTATAATTATGCCTCGACTTTCGATCTGCTTAATTTCCTTTCAACCTATAGCGGAATAGATTTAAAGCCTTTTTTTGATGCCTGGGTTTTTTCGCCCGGATTTCCGCATTTCTCAATTGATTCGACTGTTACGGTTCAATCTGGAAAAGGGTTCGATGTTAGCGTGTTTGTTCGTCAGAAACTCAGAGGCACAACACAATTTGCCAATGCCAATCACCTGGAAATAACCTTTATCGATGCCAATTGGCAAAAAATTACAGATACAATAGTGTTTTCGGGAAGTTCCGGGAGCAAAACTTTTCATTTGCCTTTTTCGCCCATAGAAGTAATGGCTGACTTAGAGGAAAAGATTTCGGATGCTACAACCGATGAATATAAAAGTATTAAAAACACAGGAGATTATGAATACCAACAAACATTCTGTAATATCATGGTGGAAAACATTGCAGATTCGGCTATGATTCGTATTACTCATAACTGGGTAGCTCCTGACAGTATGAGTGTTTCTCAGCCTGCACTTCGTATTTCCGATTCGCATTACTGGACGGTAGAGGGAATATTTCCTTCTGGGTTTAAAGCTAAGGGAGCTTTTAAATATAAAAATGCAATTAATCTCGACAAATCGCTCTTTTCAGATTCAGGGGATTCGCTTGTACTGCTTTTCAGGGAAGGGGCAGGATTTCCATGGAGGCGTACAGCTTTTACTCGTCAGGGATATAAAAATGAAGGTACAATTACAGTTGATACGCTGCAAAGGGGTGAGTATGCTTTCGGTGCCTGCGATTTGGGATATCCGGATAAAAGGGAGAAGTAATCCTGAATGTCCAGGGTATAAAAATGGAAATATCACCATTTCAAGGTTCAAATATGGTTTCTTTATACTTTTCTATAATCCCCACAACCCTCCAGGTTTTAATCGTACTATTTGATTGAAATAATAATTAACAAAACCAAGAAATGTTTGCGACAGAACTGTATTTTGCTGAACTCAGAATGGCTTTTGAAAAAAATGCAAATCCTGCCATAGCCACCGGCGCAAAAGCCTATATGCGCAATAAGTCTGAATTTTATGGCATACCCTCACCCCTTCGCAGGAAATTGGTAAAAGATTTTATTGCCAAAGCGGGATATCCTCCTTACAGTCAATTGGAAGAACTGGTTCATTTTGCCTGGGACCAGCCACAGCGCGAATGGCAATACATTGCCATGGAAATTGTAGAGAAATCAGTTAAAAAAGCTGATCCAAGCCTTATTCTACTGGCGGAATGGATGATAAAGTACAAATCGTGGTGGGAAACCGTGGATTATGTGGCACCGAATATAGCGGGTATTATATTTAAAAATTACCCTGAAATCAAAATGCATTACATTGAAAAATGGATGACATCGGGAAACATATGGCTCCAGCGATCTTGTCTTTTGCACCAGTTACGGTATAACCGGAGCGCTGATGCGAATCTCCTTTTTAATCTCTGCGAAAGGCTGGCCGATCATCCCGATTTCTTTATACGCAAAGCGATCGGCTGGTCGTTGCGACAATATTCGAAATTTAATCCCGAATCGGTTATTGCCTTTGTAAACACACATAAACTTAGTAACCTGAGCCGGAAAGAAGCACTTAAAGTGATCAATCGAAATATATAACTTCAATTACCAGGAAGTTAGAATGCAGATGGGAAATATTTTGCTATTCTGATATAAATTTGAACTTATGATGCCTCATTCTCAGTAACCAGTTTAAAACCAATACCATGCACGTTTATAAGTTCAACCGAAGGATCTTCTTTCAGGTATTTGCGTATTTTAGCAATATAAACATCCATGCTACGGGCATTAAAGTAACTGTCGTTTTGCCATATCCGGTTAAGTGCGAAACTACGATCGACGACCTGGTTCACATGTTCACATAATATTTTAAGCAATTCAGCCTCTTTACTGGTAAGTTTTTGATCTTCTTCATTAATATGAAGGTTCTGGTGATTATAATCAAAAACAAAATTCCCTATTGTAAAAGTGCCCTTTTCAGATTTTCCGTCCGTGGCTTTAGCTGAACGCCTGAGTATGGCTTCAATCCGGGCAAGAAGTTCATCCATGCTGAAAGGCTTGGTAAGGTAATCGTCGCCACCGGCCTGAAAACCTTTCAACTTATCCTCTTCGAGTGATTTGGCGGTAAGAAAAAGGATTGGGATCTGGCTATCGACTTTGCGGATATCCTTTGCAAGTGTAAATCCGTCTTTGATAGGCATCATTACATCTACAACACAAAAATCAAAAGGTTCCTTACTGAAAACTTCGAGTGCTTCAAGTCCGTTTACACACAGCCGGGGAGCATAACCTTTAGCTTCGAGGTATGTGCGCAGAATTGTACCAAGATTCCGGTCGTCTTCGGCAAGAAGTATTTTTATTTTTTCGTTTTCCATGTTCGGGGTTTTTATCGATTTAATTACCTGTTAATTGATGATTTATGTATTTGCGGAATAGGGTTATCTTTTTTTCGGATGTATTCTGAACAGGGATTACATACGGCAGAAAGATAGTAAAAGTACTACCTTTTCCCGGTTCACTTTCAACTGTTATCATTCCTCCGTGTTTTTCGACAATAAATTTAACATAACTGAGCCCAAGTCCGAATCCTTTTACATTATGAACGTCGCCTGTAGGAACGCGGTAAAGTTTTTCGAAAATCCTTTTCAGATTGGCTTTACTGATACCCATACCCTTGTCGTGAATACGGATATAAATACCATTCTCAGCATCAGCGGTCGAAACCTGGATCTGGGGTTTCCTTGGAGAGTATTTGTTAGCATTATCAAGCAGGTTGAAAATAACATTCGACAAGTGAACTTTATCCGCTTTAATTATAGGATGTTCCGCTTTTAATGACTGGTTTATAACACCGTCGCGTATTTCAATCTGAATGGCAATTTTATGAATAGCATCAGCAATAAGCACATGCATATCAATAGCTTCAGGTCTAAGGTGTAGGCTTCCTTTCTCGAGAATAGCAGTATGAAGTATCTTTTCGGCCATCTCGCCCAGGCGGTGATTTTCGTCACCAATGATATTAATATAGTCGGTATACATTTCGTTGCTGTGTGGAATATCCTTGTCCAATAACGCCTGGCAAGCAAGCGATATGGTCGAAATCGGTGTTTTGAATTCGTGGGTCATGTTATTGAAAAAGTCATTCTTGAGTTCCGATAGCTTTCGCTGCCTGATAATAGTGAAAACTGAATAGCTGAAAGCAACAATAATAACCAGAACAAGTAACATAGATACCGCCATCATCATCCATAAACTTTGAAGGTTATATTTTGATTGTTGCGGGAAATAAATGAGCAGAAAATCGCGGGTTGCTAATGCACCGCCCGAAAAAAGCGGAAACGGAAAACCTTTGAAGAGTAATTCATCATGATATTTGCCGGTTTTTTCAAGAACTATTTTACTTCGATCGGGACTATAGACACCAAATTCATAATCAATTGAAATACCTTTTGATAAAAATGCCTGTTTCAACAAGGTATCGATCAAACCAACTGAAATCTTTTTCTCAATTTCCTCATTTTCTTCATTTCCCAATGTCTGGTTCATAAGATAATTCAGCATGAACTGCTTGCGAACGGCTGCTCCTTCAGAAAATTTTCCTGAAATATTGGATGGCACTGTGCCCTGAATATTTTTATCCGAATCGTTCGATTGAAGCTGATGCTTATCTGGCTCAATGGTTATTTTGCCTTCCAGACCCTGGTGTTTTGCCATTTTTATGCCTTGCGAGTCAAGCTTTGATGGATTTTGAGATTCAGGCAAATTAAGCTTCAGCAAGTTTGTATCAGATGATAAAAGCAATGAACGATTGGTGGAGCGTTTCGAAAATTCAATAGTTTCAAGGTTCAGCAATGCAATATTCACAGCGTCGTCAATGCTTCGGCGGAAATTAGTCTCCCTGAGCTGCATCGAATTCCTGATCCAGTAAATCTGAATGCTAATAAATACAGCCATTGCGACTGTCATGATCAAGATCAATAATCCTAGTAATTGCTTTTTCACACTATTAAAATAAGTTTTTAAGCTTTATCCTGCCTGAAGCAGGTAATTTAATCTGTTTTTTTCTAATTCTCCTGAGAGCTGGTTTACATTTTATTTTGATAAAATCTTCAGCAGCGTAAACCACCAAATGCGACTCCCGGCTTTTATGTGCTGCAAATTTATAGTGCCTTACAATCAGTTATACATTTGCTTAACATAATTTAACTTTCTTTTAAGTTCATTAACAGTCCGCCAGTATATCTGAGCGTACTTTTGTATCGGTTAGTTAAACAAAATGTTATCCTATTAAATCCCTGCTGGTTACAGGGGTGTTTTCATAACAGGTTTTGTTGTTTGTTTGGGAAAATGCGGCTCACTGGGCCGCATTTTTTATTTTAAAAATTTTCTGCTTTTGTCTTCGTTCAGATGGATTTCAAGTTAGAGATTGTTATTTTTCTATTCGCTCCGTTAATTGAACAACATCATTCCGTTCATTAATAATATAATTTATTTAACTTTCGCAAGTTCTATTTACCCTGCTTGCAATAGGGTTGTGTAATTTGTTAGTTTTATAATTCTTTGATTATCAGAGATTAGTTTTTCCATTAACACTTCAGTGTCAATTTCGAGCAG
>JBAZWY010000008.1:0-139765 GCA_041660125.1 Lentimicrobiaceae bacterium | reverse complement strand
GTCATGTTTAGATAATTAGTAGTGTAATTATCTAAATTACTGAATTCCAATGGTTTAACCAAATTTATTTTCACTTATTTTGCTGAAAATCAAACATTTATCTAAGTATTTAACGGAGTATTGTATTAAATAATCGCGAATTAATAGAGATTCCGATTGTTTAAACTGCAATTTAATATAGTAATGCATGATTTAAGCCTATTTACGCCTTGAATGTAGAATAAACGGTGTCATCCTTGTTGTGTAATATACTGGACAAGCCGAAAATTGTTATTCCATCAACAACCTATGCCCGTTAAATTTGATTTCCAATCCTTCATTCATGGAAATATAGCTCAAGAGTAGAAGCCTGATATGCTCCGTGACAATATGGAAACCCCCGAAAATCTCTGTATCAGGAATAAAAGATATCAGACTGCCGGATTGCTGTTGGCTTTCTCCTTCATCCGTTTCGTTAATTAATCTTCCTTGCTCAAATTCAGCGATTATGGTTTTTCCATCTTTGATGGACTGTGCTATAAAGTACGACGACAAAAGATTCACTGTTTTAAGGCCAACACCATAGTGTTTGATTGGGTCAACGGCTTCAATGTCGAAGCCTATACCGTCACGTTTTCTTTCAGAGACATACTCGATCAACCAGTCCATTGGAAGCGAGCTGCCATAGTCACGGACTGATACCTGCCGGTCATTGATTGATACTTCGATTAAACGTTGGGAACCTTGCACAAAATCTCTGATAGCATCGTCAAGAACTTCCTTTATCAATCGGTATATTCCATCTTCCGGCAACGAGCCATCACTAATCTTGCCGATATACATTTCCGGATGAAGACGGATGTGCTTCTTCCAATCAGTAGCTAAAAAACTCTCATTATATTCCGGCAGTGATTTTTTTGTTTTCATAATTTTTCGGTGATATCATTTAAGCCAAAATAGGGGTGGCAATTATTTCAAATCCAACTATATCATTTAGTTAAATGATATTTCTGAGATGATTTTCTCATAAATCATATCATAGCTTACTTTACTCATAAAATGAAGAGTTGTTGGATGAGGTATTCTGAATGCAAAATCAACATTCTCAATTTTAAATAATTGCAATTCATCAAAATTAAAACCCTCAATTTCTTCTTTAATAAGTTCAGGAATATGATGTAAAATATATTTATCGTATGCATGACCGGAATAAAATAAAATCACATTAGGTTTCACAATTTTAATTTCTTCCATCAATACTTTAAAATATTTTTGTTCTATTTCGAGTATATACTCGGGTGGTGTCCCTTTGTCATTAGATTTACCAACCTTTATAACGTTATTCCACAAGCAACTTATTTTTTTGTCAAGGTACTTTTGCTCTAATAACCAGAGAAATTGATTAAAATGATTATTGAAATAACCCCTGTAGGTATATTTGTACCCATGGTAAAAATTTGGATAAACCGTTAAAATTTTATCTATATCATCGTAAAAGACTCCTTCCCAGTCATATGTTTCCTGACCTATTATCATTACCCGAATATCAGCCGACTCATAAAAAGCACTGTCCCGGTGGTTTAAGAGTAAGGGATTGGTTGGTTTAATTCCATATTCCTCTTTATTAACAATTTTATTCAATTCATTTGAGAACGCCTTCCACTTTGAACGATAAAGATCACCTAATTGTACATTGATTGATTTTTCCATTTAATAGTATATATTCTTAGTTAATAATGACTTACAACAATTTTATCTTTTTTTAAGGTGAGTTGTGTAGGTGTTGAAAATGACTTTTGTAAAAATCTTCTTCCCATTTTATACTCTCAATTTTCTTGATTTTACTTTGCAGTAATCCACACAAGAATTCTGAACAGCTTTGTTTCACAGAAAAGTTGCATTTCTGTTAGTACCGGAATCATCTGCTCCAAGCATTCATCCATTGCAAGTCATTTAATTAACTGTGGCAACAATTGCAGGTAATGAAACTTCTCTTATCTCCCAATCATCCCTATTGATTGTTGTCAATAAAGCATCAAAATGAGATTTATGAATTGCTACGCATAAAAGATCAGTTGGTCTTGAGAACCCTACATACGTCATTTTAGCAGATTGCTTGACTCTTTCACCTGCACCCGCAGCATTCAATTCATTTCCAAGAAATTGACTTGATAAGCGTTGCGATTCATATGATTTCGCATTTGCTCCTGCTCCGTCTTTGTAATAATAAGATTCCAGATAAAGGGTAGCACAGTGCGTTTGTCCCTTGACGGAATGCACACTTGTCACCTCGATTGGAAAACCCTCAGCAGAATAAATATTTTGAACAGATTCTTCTTGGTCCATCTCTTGTTCTGCTTCATCTGTACCATTTATAAACCTTTCACTGTGCTGAATTTCTGTATTACCAAATAATGCCAATAGAATTGGGATGTATTCCTTAATTGAAGTTAAAACAGAAGCAGTTTGTTCTCTAATCATGCCAATTGACCAATTGTATAAATTGAGCTTCAACTCTTCGAAAGCAACTGGATGCGCTTCTTTAATAAAATCCAAAAGTTTACGTTTATTAAAGTACTTATCTGTGTCGTAATGTATTTGCTCCAGTCTAAGGATTTTCAAAAGTGCATTGAGAATCTGTTTTCGAATAGACTCAAGCGTTGGTGTTTGTCTATCGTAATAGAGTAAATAATTTTGCAAATTACCATAATCATTTTGGGTTTTAGCTTTGATCTTACTATAACCTGGAAAATAATCGACCAACCTTATTTTACTTGCGTCATCATTTTCTGCTTGTTCTTTCCATTCAGTGTTCCAAGCAATTACCTTAACAGGATATTTTTCGAAATTTGGTAGTAGATCATCGGTAAAATAGCCTAAAACCAATTTCGAAAAGTATGGTATAACATGCAATAAAGTTTCGTTAGCGAAAACAAGAATATGGGGTTTTAAAGTTGAATTATTTACTCCGTTCACAACAAAATTTTCGCCAGCGTGTATTGCGAAAGGTTGAACCACCTTTGAAATAGTGGGGCTAAGCCTTAGGCTATCACTAAGTCTTTTTATATTCTCTCTGTCTACCCAAACATCTTCACTTTTTACCGAATTATAAATAGCCTGATTCTTATCTCCAATTCTTTGAATTAAAGATTCAGAATTTGAATCGGGATGAAATATTTGTTCGAGTAAATTATATTGATGAACATCCATGTCCTGCATTTCATCAACAAAAACAAATCTAAATCGCTTTTGAAGTATTTTTATAATGCCGGGAAACGACTTTAAATAAGAAAATGCTAATGAATATGCATCATCATAATTCAAAAAACCGTCTTTTAAGATTTTCATCTTAATTCGTGCCAATTGTTTAAAAGTATCACTTCCGCTTTCTTTTTTCAACAAGATGCCACCGTTTATTCCGTATTTAAGATTTCCATCTGTATCGAAAACCAGATTGCGCATTATACCTTCTGGATCAGATTGTCTTAACAACCAATACTTAGCAGATGTATTGCCCATATTTCTGTAATACTTATCCATTATTTCTTGAAATATTTCATTATCAATTCGTATAGGCTTGTGACCATAAAATTGAACGAATAATGGAATTGCCAGAAATTCATCAACGAAAGTTTGTATTGTCCCAATAAAATTTGGATAAGAAAATAATTTTGGACAACATCCTGCCAGCTTTTCTCTTATTTCATTTATAGCCGCATTGGTATGAGACAAAACTAAAATTCCCTTACCATTATCAAGTGGCAACTTTTTTTCTAATGCAACAAGTTTTGCAAGTAATGCAGTTGTTTTTCCGCTTCCAGGAACAGCTTGCAAATCGACGGTTTCAAGGTTTTTTATAAAATCGACTCTCTCTTCGTTGAAAGTAAGGCCAGGCGGAAGAAGAATAGTTTCGGCGAATTGAATCTCAGTATTAGATATTTCAATAACCTGCGGCATATTTTATTGCTTTAACAATATAGTTAAGTGTTTCTGTGTTAACATTCGGATCAACAACTATTGCTTTTGTTGCCTTAACTCCAATCTCAACTTCCTTCAAGTCTTCATCAATAGCATGAGCCATTCTATATGCAATTTCAGTCTTATTTAATGTTTTTTTGAAAAGCATTTTAGCTAATGTATCTTCAAAATTAGTCCAGTCGGTTCCAGAATGAATCTCTTGACTAATACTATTAAAAGTGCCACCTAAACCAACTGATTTAAAAATTGAATACTCTAAAGTCCATTCAGGTGCAACAAAGTACTTTACATTGCTCTCAGAATTCCGCTCAAGTGCAGCGACTTTTGCATCTGCTTCAGCAGCATACGTGGCCCCAACTTTTTTCGTAACCGTTAAATCCCCAGCAGCGTCATGTCCTTTTGTAAATTCACTAACATCATTATCAGTAAGAACTGCAACTGGGATTTCCATCACTGGAACAGTATTTCTTAAAAAAATCTTTGAATACCTTTGAAAGGCAATATTTCCAATGTTTACGATTGAAACTCCTTTTTCAGTTAGGTCAATTCCAATATTTTTTGCGATGCTCGGAATAAGAATTTCCTCAGCCCAACCTTCAACAAGAATTAATCCTTTAGCAAAGAATAAATTTGCTTTGGTTGTATCCAAAAATTTCTCCAGGAATTTATAATCTCCAGCATTTAGTTTTGTATAGTTCGGCCCCAAGGGGAACGCCTTCCCTTTGTGGCAAAGAATAAGGTTATTTAGTTCTAATTTTGATGCAAGATTAGGACTGTGAGTCGTTAATATCATTTGTATTTTTTTCTCCTTTTGCAGTGCTTCAATTACCTGCATTTGTGCTTGAGGATGCAAATGTGCTTCTAACTCCTCCACTAAACCAAGTCGAATACCTGTCCAACTTTCTTTACTTAAATGTAGCAATTCGGCAGCCATAAAAAGCCTATTAAGCGTCCCTAAGCCTGGATTAAGTTCATCCTTAAGACTCAAAGTAATTTTCTCAAGAATTGCCTTAACATCTGCTGAAACTGCATTAAAATCCGACTCGTTTGCTACACTGTAAAAGCTCTTTATGTAAGCATCAATCTTATCCTTTATGGCTTTCCCCTGTTGCGGAGCTATTGGTTGCCGAACACCATTCTCATCTTTTACTTCAATAGTTTCTCCTTTAAAATATTTAATGATTTCAGCATTTAGGTCATTAAATATTTTTACTAATTCATGGTCATTACCTTTGTCTTTAAAAGCAATATCGCCCATTAAGATTTGAGACAGGCGAGAATTCTTTTTGGCAATAAGTTCATTTTCCGCATCTCTTAAAGGTTTTAAATATGTTGCCTTTAAGTATTCCCTTGCTTCAGCTGTTAAAGTATAACCATCGTTACCAACTCCAGCTTTAATGTCTGTAGGAATAATCCTATTCCCCTTTCTTGATACATCATAAATTAACCTTAAGTATGGTTTTGCCGCTGCACCATTTCCTTTCCACCCCAACCACTCTGTAAAATTTTTTGCTTCTTCAGGTTCTAAATCTATAAATTCAATTTCAATTCGAAATCGTTCAGTGCCCTTAAAAAAATCCAGGTCGTCAACACGGATGTATTCGTAGCTATGAGTTTTTAAAACCAGTTTTAATGCATCAATAATCGCAGTTTTCCCAGAATCGTTTTCACCAATAATAACATTTAGGCCATTATGAAAATCCAAATTAAGGTTTGGCATGTTTAAGTCAATGGCTGCGGATGCGCCATACCTTCTGAAATTCCAAAGTTTTAGGTTTGATATGTGCATGACTAAAAATTAATTTAATATTTATAATCTGCTTTTTAAGCATTACTGGAATACTTCTCTTCTATTTATAGCACGGGAACGTCTATATATTTAGCGTTTAAGCAATTTTACCCACGAGTGGTTTGATTTTCATAGCCAATGCAGACTCAATTAATTCAGTAGATTCTACTTGATCAGATTCTAACCATGCATAATTTAATTCAAGAACCAGGTGTAACTCTTTTGCCCAATGTGATAACTGAAGGCCATATGTGTTTTTACTTCCAAAACCTAAGTGTTGAATCAATCTGCCATGCAATCCCTTTTTAATGCTTCCACAATAAAGATATTTTGATTCCAAACTTCTTTTCTTTTCAATTTTAGGGCATGACCTCTCTTCTTGTATTTTGAAGGTGGCTAAAGAATTCACAATTGTTTTTGCTTCGATTTCACTTTTAATTTCAAAATAATATATTGCAGGTTTGTTTCTGACCTTTTCAAGATTCGTATATGCAACTAATTTTTTAAACTCTTCCGCATTTGAAAGAGCTTGACAATCAATTTCCACAGGAGTTTGCCAATGTATTCTTATTTTTGATATAGCATCAGCTTTACTAATTAATTCATCTGCTTTTGCCTTGATGCTTTCTCTAAAGTCCATATGGATTTATTTATTAATCGTTAACTCTCCCCTAAACGCCCGCTGGCTTAGCGAACCATATAAATTCTCCAACTCCTGCAAACTTTGCTGGTATTGGGCTTTAAGGACTTCGTTTTTTTCTACGATTTGAGCGAATTGGGTTTGTAGCTCAATTGGAGGATATGGAAATTTTATTTTGTCTAATATTCCTGTGCTCATATGCGAATACGCATCTTCATTCCCTTGCTTCAATTTAATAACTTTAGATTGAAAATACTTCATTAATGAAAGAAAGTAAATTGGCATTAGCTTATTTCCCAAACGAAGTCGAATTAAGTTCGAACTTATAATAGATGAAGAGAAATTTGTTTTTATTATACACATCTTACCTACTGTACCAGCTCTGGAAATAATTATATCGCCATTTATCGTATTGTAGTTTTTCAACTCATCATGTTTTTTTTCGCTTATCCACAAACAACCATCTATTACAAAATGGCCGTCATTAAGGATATTGTACATTGTCCAAACTGGAATGCCACTTTCAGTGTATTCCTCTTTTTTTAATGCACTACCAAACGGACCGCATTTTGTTCCATCCTTAGGATTAATATAAAATTCTGATAATTTTCTGATTCCAAAACCTTTCTCATTCTTAACCGGATCACCAAACATCACCAAAAATGTACTTTTCAAAAACTCATCCAACAACCGGATGCTTTCTTTGCGCTGAGCTATCAGGTTTTCGGCCTGGCTGAGGATATTGGCGATTAAGTTTTGGTTCTGTATTGAAGGAAGAATAATTTTCAGATCAGTTAAATCGTTCAATCTTAAATATTGAATAACTCCTCCTTTTGTCTGGTATCGAAGCTGGCGAAGCGATTTATCAATAAACCTGTAAAGATAATTTAACGAAAGTATATCCTTTGATTTACTCTCAATGATGTATGTCCTTTGGTACGCATTGAATTTACCCTTGTAGTATTTAACATTTAGGTCACCATTTCCAGCAACTAAAACACATTCGCAATCGTAAGCAGCATTATTTATTCTTAATGGCTCAACTGCACAAGTGAAAAACGGGTATTCGCCATTTTCATTTGCTGCATTAGCATCAAGTTTTCCTGTTCTAATATTAACGTATTGTCCTAATATATCCATTAAATAAATTTCTTTAATTCAGCTAATCCCTTTTGAATATTGCTTTCCATATCTTCCAACTTTTCAATAATTACATCTGGTTTTTCATAAACCACCTCCTCATACACTTCAACCTTGTATTTGCTGATACTTAAATCATATCCATTCGCTACAATTTCAGCTTTCGGCACAAAGAAGTATTTAGCTTCAAGGTTGTTATCTTTTTTATCGTTTCGAGCCTTGTATTGTGCAACAATATCCGGTAAATCACTGCCGCTAATTTTATTTCGTTTATCATCCAGCGTATAGCCATCGGCCTGCATATCGTAAAACCAAACTTCGTTAGTTTCGCCACCTTTGGTAAAAATAAGTATGGCGGTGCTTACTCCGGCATAGGGTCTAAATACGCCGCTGGGCATAGCAATTACGGCTTTCAGTTCGGCTTTGTCAATCAGCTGTTTCCGCATGGTTTCGAATGCCTTGCCGCTGCCGAACAATACACCCTGAGGTACAACCACGGCGGCGGTTCCACCCATTTTAAGCATATTAAAAATGCGTTCCACAAAAAGCAGTTCGGTTTTGGTAGTGGGCAGTTTCAGGCTTTCGTTAATATCGCCTTTGTCGATATTGCCGGTAAAAGGCGGATTCGCCATCACAATATCGTATTGGCTGTCCTCGTTAAAACTTTTACTAAGAGTATCCTTGTAGTCGATCTGGGGCTGATCAATGCCATGCATCATCAGGTTCATCAGCCCGAGCCGCACCATAGTAGTATCTACGTCGTAACCAAACAGGCTTTGTTCGAGTATTTCCTTTACCTGTTCGGTAAGTACACCGCTTATAGTGGCACGCTCAAAGCCATCCTCATCCAACATCAGCTTTCCGGGATCTTTTGATCGTACCAGTGAAGTAAGAATGTACTGGTAAAAGCCCAGGATGAAACCTGCCGTTCCGCAACTGGGATCGGCCATGCGCTGCCCGAGTTGGGGTTCGAGCAATTCAACCATTAGTTTAATAATATGTCGAGGAGTGCGGAATTGTCCGTTTTTCCCGGCGGTGGCAATCTCACTGAGCAGTAATTCGTAAACATCACCCTGAATATCCTGGAAAGCCTGTCCGCCTTCGGTGGCATCGCGTTCAATTTCCGTAAAAAGTTGTTCTATAATGTTAATAGCTTCAACCAGCAGCGAAGGTTTAGGCATAATAAACACCGCATTAGACATGGCTTTGGTGAAGGTAGAGCCGCCATTCATTTCTTTAAGGAAAGGGAATACTTTGATTTGCACATGCAAAAGCATTTCTTCAGCCGGTTTCCGCTTGAAATTGCTCCACCGCAACTCGCTTTTTTCTACTTCAGTATCACTACCAGGTACTTTATATTTCCCGCTAAAGCGCGATATATAGGCTTCACCGGTAAATTCGGCATCGCGTTCCCGTTTGGCTTCGAGTTCGTCGATACGTTTCATAAAAATAAGGTAGGTAATCTGTTCAATGGCAGTGAGTGGGTTGCTTATACCACCGCTCCAGAAGTTCTGCCATAGTTTTGCAATCAGGGATTTTATATTAGAATTGTTTTGTAACATTCTTTAAGCTGCATTAAGTTGTTGGGCGAGTATCAATATTTCGTCAATTTCCTTCGGGTTGAAAACGCCACGTATGCCTTCGGGATGGATGCTTGTAAATGGTGCGTAGATTAAATCTCGTTTCTTTAGTTCACCTTTTTCGAACACAAAGGTGCGAAGTAATTCGAGGAACTGCAACTGCCGGCTCGAAAGGTAACTGTGTTCAGTGATAAAGCTGTCAAATGAAGTGGCAACCGTTTCGGTATAGGTTTTCAGCACTTCGAGCCCTAAAATATGTTTGATAAATTGGGTGAATTGTGCCTTTCGGTTATCGTAAATCCTGCGCAACAGATCGAGAGTAATGTGTGGGTGTTCATTATGTAGTTGTTCGGCTAATTCTTCGGCTTCGGCATCCGTTAAACTTTCACCGTGTTTGAGTTTCTGCAACAAGGGATTGCTGTTGGTGAGTTCCTGTATCTTTTGTTCAACCAGTTCGCGATACCTTCCAACGCTTAATGCTTCGTGTTGTGGGCCGAATTCAATGTATTCCTTGGTTGTTACGAAGTCTTTCAGATTGAATTTAGCAGGGCCTAATGGTTTAACCAGCTCAATGTACTTCATCAAGGGTGCAAGTTTGTCGATCAGTTCATCAAACTTATCTTCCGAAATAGTGCTCCAATAATTTTCGGTCTGCGCTTTGCGGATCAAATCAGTCTGCCGGGCAACCAGGTTAATATCCAATGGGAGTTTACCAATGGTTTCGATGATATAGCTTTTCAAGGTTTCGTATTTCCCCAAAACAATATCATCATTCGGGTTTGGCTGAGAAGAAGGAGAATTATCATTTGTCATCCAGGCCAGTGATACTTCAACTATATCTTTTTCAAAGAGCATAGCCTTAAAATCCGTTTCGGAAACAGTCCGGAACAAAGGTTTAACGACTGACCGGAGAAATTCGACTTTTTCAACAGTCAACGAATCCCAAAAATAATCTTCTTCCAGGCGTTGCATTTCAAACCGTGCATCCCTGATCACAATTGAATTTTGCGGTAATTCAGCAATCTGCTTTTTTAATTTCAGTATCTCACTGGATTGAGTTTCCGTTATTTTCAATTCACCGGCCATTTCAATTTTATCCAGCCGTAAACCAAACAAACGCACGGGCAACGGAATCTGCTGTTTTGGCATTTCGCCTCTTGGATTAACCTTGAAATATTCAAAATTATCCCAGCAATCGAGGATGAGGAATGTATCCTTTTCAGTACACCATGGTTTCAGTTTCGCTTTTTCCAGCAAGCGGGTACCACGACCAATCATTTGCCAGAATTTAGTGTACGAAAACACCGGTTTAGCAAATACGAGGTTAGTGATTTCATGAATATCAATTCCCGTATCAAGCATATCAACACTTATAGCAATACGAGGCATATCATTCGACTTGAATTGATCGAGAAGGCCGCCTTTGCCATACACGCGAGGGTCTTTTGAAATAATAACCTTTGATAATTCACCTTTGTATTCCGGATACAGCGAATTGAAAATCTCATCCATCCGGATTGCATGAGCCATGCTAATGCAGAAGAAAATGGTCTTCCCCGGCAACACGCCGTTATTATCTTTAATACACTCTTCCATGAACTCACGAACGATCAGCGTGTTGGTTCCCCTGTTGATTACCGTTTTTTCGAGTTCAGTACCTTCGTAATCTATTTCTTCAATCTGTTTTCCATCGAGTATCAGTTTTTTCTGATCTTCGAGGGTTATAGTACGTTTGTTAATTCCCTGGTCCTGGAATTTCGTCTGTATTTTCATCACCTGGAATCCGTTCAGATAGCGCGGAATATGCGTTAACGCTTCATCGTACGAATAAGCGAAAGTTGGAACACCATCTTCACACTCGAAAAGGTCAAAGGTATTGTGGTCGATTACATCAGTTGGAGTAGCGGTTAGTCCAAGGGTGAGAGTATTGAAATAATCCAGAACCTCGCGGTACGTGTTATAAATGGAACGATGACTTTCGTCAACCACTACCAGGTCGAAGAAATGAGGGGATAGTATATTTTTTTCATCCCTGATGATGTTAAGCATGGTGGGATAAGTAGAAACATAAATCCTGCGATCTTTTTCAAAGTTGTTATCATCAGGTTTTGGCCATCGCGGTTCATTGGGCAAGTGTTCTTTGAATGCATCAAGTGCCTGTGTTTGCAATGCAATTCTATCCACAAGGAAAAGAACGCGTTCAGCCCATCCAGCACGCATGAGTGCATCAACCAAAGCGATACAGGTTCGTGTTTTACCGGTTCCGGTAGCCATTACAAGCAGGAATTTTCGTTTCCGCTGCTCAATCTTCTCCATTATGGAACGTATAGCACGTATCTGATAATCGCGTCCGGCGATTTGAGTATTAATCAGCTCACCTGCCAGCGATCTCCTCGACTTTCTGAAATACAAATGGCGTTCAAGATCATCTCGTGTAGGAAAACCGTATACTTTTTTGGGTGGATAATTCTCCAAGTCCCATGAATATATATCGTATCCATTCGTGTAGTAACAAAAGGGCAACTCCTGGTTATGCTTTTCTTTAATATGGTAGCAGTATTGCTTTGCCTGCTCTCGACCAATGGCAGCATCAACGGAAGTCTTTTTAGCTTCAACAACAGCAAGTATCTTTCCATCCTTGCCTAACAATACATAATCACAAAATAAATGTCCCTGGTAGGGCGTTTGAGGGTCCGTAACGCCGTCAGGCAAACCAACTTTGATATCATGTTCTTCAATAACCTGCGAACGGTCATTGACATCCCAGCCGGATTGCTTCAGCTGAATGTCGATAAGTTCTTTCCGGGTATATTTTTCGCTTCTCAAGCTCTGGATGTTGTTTTAAAATGATAAATGTAAAGCGGAATGATAGATAAGCAATATAGATTAGTATAATAGGCGGTGATTAAGGGGTTAAACCTGTTCAAATTTATGGAGAAATGTGATAGGGAATACATGAAAGTAAATTATCGTAATAAAACAGGAATTTTCATTCATAATTGTTCGAAAATACAAGTTTCACCTAAATACATATTTGCATTTGTCGCAAAAATCACTTACCTTTGCGATAACAAAGCATGTATGCTTTGTTATCGAGTATACCTGTAAATTCATCATATTTCTATTGGCGTGATAATCAGCCTTTTAACCGGGATATTCTTACTCATAAATAAAAAATGGCTTGCTTTTGTCATAAAAATACTTTACCTTTGTATGAAACAATGCATGTATGCATTGTTTCATGGTATTATATTTAATTTTATGCATTTTGCTGTCTATCAGATGTTTAACTAATTTTACACTCTTTTATTAAAAAGCACTTGCATTTGTTAAAAAAAAGCATACCTTTGTATGCACAAAGCATATATGCTTTGTGCATAGCATATGGCCAGAAAAAATCAATTAGATTCCTGTTTCAACACCATAGAGAATTATTTTGATCTATCTGATTTCAAATCTTTTACTGCATATAAGTTTAATGAAATTATCAATAAAAACAGACACGATTGGGGTATTCCAAATAGTAAGAGTTCAAAGCAAGTATTATCGTACCTCGTAAATAAACAAGTATTATTTGAAAATATATTTTTAGATGCTCTAAATCTTAGTAAAGCTATTTATTCGTGGAAAACACATGATGAATTCACAATCATAGCAGGACTTAAAAGTGAGTCCTATTTCACTCATTATTCAGCAATCTATTTACATCAACTTACATTACAAATACCCAAAACAATTTATTTGAATTTTGAACACAATTCAACTTTGCATTCCTTTGAGCAAAGTCTTTTAACACAAAAAGCCATTGATGATGCTTTTAAGGGTAGCCAAAGAAAGAGTTCTTCAGTATATTCTTTTTCTGGAGGCAAAGTAATTCTTACTAATGGAATGTATACAAACAAAATAGGAGTACTTAAAAAAAAGAATAATGAGCAATATTTCGAATATACAGATATTGAACGAACTCTTATTGACATATCCGTTAGACCAGTATATGCAGGAGGTGTGTTTGAAGTTCTTGAAGCATTTAAACTTGCTAAAAGTAATTTAGATGCAAAAAAAATGGCCGATTATCTTTTAAAAATGAATTTTATATATCCATATCATCAAGTAATTGGCTTCTATTTAGAAAAAGCCAACTATAGTGAGAAAGATATTGCATATTTCAAAAAAGAAATGAAATTCAATTTTTATTTAACATATAATATCCGGAACAAGGAATTTTCGGAAAAGTGGAGATTGTATTATCCAAAAGGGCTTTAGGATAAGTGTTTAAATAAATCTACAACATATTCAAAATAAAAATCAAAGTCCTCGAGTTGTTCGTTAGGATCAACAGTATTTATGACACTTTCCCAGCTTTGTCTATGTAATTCTCGTTGTTCTTTTATTAATGGAATATAGGCTAATGGAACATGTTTAGCTTCAAAAATGAGTTTAGATAACTCGACATTTTTGGTTGATTTAAAATCTATTGAAAAGGTCTTATTAATATTATAAATATCATAAAAATCCCTTGCTCTTGATTTTGCTGTAATACTTAAAACAAATTGCTTGTAATCTGGGTTCTGTTGACAAAGAGCCCGTAACTTTTCTAAAGCTAACATTTCCGGAGAGTAGACATAAACAACGGCTCCCTCCATATCTATAGCTCTCTTACCCCCAATGTACTCATACTTGCTAATATCTACAGTAAACTTTGGCGAATTATCACCCTGAATTGGAAGAGCATTTCTTCTAATAGATTCTATTTTCCCTTCCAGTTCCTCATATTTAGCTTTACTAATTACTTTAAACTCTAAAAGATAGCCGCCCCAAAAGGATTTAACAGAATCATCCATTTTTTTGGGTCTATCTGATAGATGAATGTCAAATACAACTAAGTCTTCCTTTGCAAACTCATTCTCCAACAAATATGAAATTTTCCTAAGGATTTTTATTTTTTCCTTTTCTGTAAAATCTTTCTCCATTGAAAAATCGATATCAATACTGCCACGATTTGTTATATCATAAGCCAACCCCAAAGCATTGCCTCCTTTTAAAACAAGCACCCCCATTAAAATATCATCAGACACTAATGCGGAAATTGTAAGTCGTTTAATTTTATTAAGTGTTTCAATGCTTGCCATTTTTTAAATTGATTTTTGGATGAACAGATAATTGAAGATTCCTTATTTTTTTAATTACATTTTTGATAAACCACATTGATTGCAAATTATAGCTTTATACTAAGCATCTATCTCCATTAAAAACCATTATATGCTGAAATCAATAGCCTGATCCGCATCTTGCCCAGCATCTGTTAACAGTAGTTCAGGTAGCTTTTTAGTATTCCACTTCTGCATCTCCCGATCTTTAAGGGTACTCATAACCTTCGCATAAAGTTGTGTAGTAGTTACGTTTGAATGTCCCATCAAATCCCTTAAAACATATACATCAATCCCTTTTTCAATTGAACATGTTCCAAATGTATGCCTTGAGTAGTGGTATGAGATTTTCTTATCGATTTTGGCTAAGTCAGCAATCTCCTTTAAGTACCGGTTCATAGGTTGATTGCTGAAAATGCTAAATATTTTCATATTAGGTAAAGTGTTGTCACATTGAGGTAACATTCCTAATGCATCATCATTCAAAGGTAAAGTAATAGTCTTGTTGACCTTTATCATTTTATAAACCAGGTGTGTACCATCAACAATATTCATATACTTCATATTATGCATATCAATAAACCGAGTTCCGGTATAGCACGAGAAAAGGAAACAACGTAACGCCTTTTCATGAGGCTTTGATAAGTTCGTTTTATAATATGCTGCCAACTGATCAAGCTCTTTTAATGTAAGGAACATCATCCGGCTTTCACCTTTGCTAACCTTAACTCCAATAAGGGGATTTATTTTAATGATATTCGCTGCAACTGCCCGATTAAGAAAAGTATTAAGTACAGCAAATGCTTTTTGAACAGAGGTTTGATTGTTCCCTCTTCCTTTCAGGTGGAGTTCGTATTTGCGCCAAAAACTTGGATTGACCTCATTGAAATAAATGTTATTCTTAAATCCCTTGAGTATATTCAATGCAGATTTATACTTCCTGTTAGTATTATTTCTAAACTGTTTTTGATACTGTTTAATATCATTTTCAATATAATCAGTGAAACTTTGACGATCGTACTGACCCGATCTTAACAATTCATCCAATTCAACCAGGCTGGCTTTTGTCTTGTGGGCATCGGCAATATTCACCAAGTCTTTTGCTTTAGTAATATACGAGTCAATTTTAGCATTTATTTCAACATTCTTGGGACATTTTTTTGTCACATGCTGATTAACTGGATCAAACTGTAGCGGATCAATGATATATTTCAACGAATAGTACTTTTTGGTACCATTAATCAAACAATATAGATAAATAGACTGTTTCCCGTCATCCCGTGTAGAAAGTTCACGGAGTATAATTTTGAAATGTGAAGCATTCATAGGGCTTAGAGCAAGTAATAGTGTAGAAGAAGTGTAGAATATTATGATGCAAATATATGAATTTTACTTTACAAATATTAAATATAAAAAATATAACTGCCTGTAAATTAAAACACTCAAACATTTTGTTTCAATGTTTGAGTGTGCTATGTAGCCTCAATAGGAATCGAACCTATATTTAAAGTTTAGGAAACTTCCGTTCTATCCGTTGAACTATGAGGCCATCAGATCGGACTGCAAAAGTAATTTATTATTCTTTATTGAGCAAGTTGTATTAGAGTAGCTTTCCTTTGAGTTCACGCCTTCCGCTGGTAGTCTTGAAATACACTTCGCGTTTCCGGGCAGCGGAATAATCATCACAAACTTCAAAATAAAAAACTTTCCATGGTCTATATGCTTTAGTATACCTGCTTTTACCCGAATTGTGTTCCTTAAGTCTTCTTTCAATATCTACAGTTATACCAATATAAACCTCATTATTAATTTCATTACTCAATGCATAAACTAATACCATTTATAAAAAGAATAAAATACTTATTTGTAACGAACCTATATTTAAAGTTTAGGGAACTTCCCTGCCTACGACGCAGTCAGGCAGGCGTTCTATCCCTGCCTGCTTATGCAGTCAGGCAAGCGTTGAACTATGAGGCCCTTTGATTGGGTTGCAAAAGTAATGCATTATTTCGTTGTGAGCAAACCGGAAATAAGGTAAATCCAGACCTGACTTCTGGTTCATTGTAACCGTTAATCAATGAATGCAGTTATATGCCTGAATTTGATGTAAATTTTAATATCTCTTTTTAGGGGGAGGAATTCTTGCTTTATTATAAATGAAAGAACACCCTGATAATTAAAAACACGCCAAAAACGATAAGCAGCAGCCCGACAAAATGATTTACACGAACCAGTATTTTCACATTCAGGTGGTCTTTAATCCGATGGGCAATAAATACTTTTAAAACATCGGATCCGAAAACAGTAGCCAATGTCCCGATAAAAAATATTACTATTCCATGTTTATCGTCCCCGAACGATGAACTCACCCCTACCATGGCTGAAATCCAGAAAAACCATACAAAAGGGTTCATAATATTAAGGAAATACCCCTTTAGGATATAGGTTATCGGACCGGGTACCCGAACTTCGATGGATTTGTTGTTTCCGTCGATATGGATTTTGTGCAGAAAGGTATAAATGCCAAATCCAATTAAAATCGACCCTCCAATGATACCGGCAATCATATAATTATTCTTCTGGTTAATCAATTGCAGGGCTCCGAGGAAAGCGAGGTAAACAACACTTATATCACTGAGGAAAATACCAAAAGCCAGAAAAATTCCCGATTTCAGTCCCCTGTGAATGCTGGTTTGCAGCAATGTGAACAATGCCGGGCCTAGTAATGCCGACAATGTTAGCCCGAGGATGACGCCTTGTATTAAGGGATGCATGGATTTTGGAGTGGATTTAGGGGTTGGGAGTGGGAGAGTGGGAGGGGGGGAGAAGGGGAGATGATGAGTGGGTATTTACGAAGTGAATGGAGTTGTTAGGTTTGACCGGGATGGTATAAACGCATGTTTTTTATTTACGTTCGGATAGGAATTTCATCCAGCTATCGAGTTTGTCACTTTTAAGAACACGCGGGAATTTATGCTGGCCTCCTTCTTTCCCGCTTAGCTTCATCCATTCATAGAAAACGGAAGGTGTCATAACTTCGGCAGTCACTTCGCGGATAGCATGCAGGCGTTCGGTACGGTAGTCATCGTTAAGTATCTTCAGGTTCTCATCAAGTGAAGCTGCAGCTTCAGCAGCATCAAGCGGCGAATCGCAACCCAGGAACCATTTGTGAGCAAACATGCCTTTTTCATGTTTCACACCGGCCACAGTAAATTCTCGGATGGTAATATTCAGTTTTTTCGAAAGCATTTCAACGGCATGGTTCAGGTTCTCCTGCGAAATATGTTCACCGCATAAACTCAGGAATTGTTTGGTGCGCCCGGTAATTACAATTTCATTTAATGCCTTGGATTTAAAACGTATGGTATCACCAATCAGGTAGCGCCAGGCTCCGGCACAGGTAGTAATCAACAAACCATAATCTTTATCCTCAGCTACTTCGCTGATATTTAAAACTATGGCATCTGGTTTCAGGTTACCATCCTCATCAAAATTTGATTCATTAAAAGGAACAAATTCATAGAAAATGCCACTATCCAGAACCAATTGCATGGCATTGGTATTTGGCCTGCTTTGATAAGCGATAAAACCCTCCGATGCCAGGTATGTTTCCATATAAGTAAGCGGATGTGCCAGTAATTTCTCAAAACCTTGCTGATACGGAGCAAACGAAACCCCTCCATGAACATAAATGTTGAGGTTTGGCCACATGTCGTGGATGGTATTGAGGTTGTATGTTTCAATGATCTTTTCCAGCAATATCTGGAGCCATGCAGGAACACCGCAGATGACTCCAATATCCCATTCAGGTGCTTTTTTTACGATTTCATCCAGTTTAGTGCTCCAGTTGGTTTCTTTCGAAATGCGGTTGCCTGGTTTGTAAAAATGCTGAAACCAGAATGGAAGGTTGCCGGCTGTAATGCCTGACAGGTCGCCTTCGTAATAAGTGCCGTTAAACTGGAGTTGAGTGCTTCCTCCCAGCATTAAAATTCCTTTCGAATAAAACTCGGAAGGAAAATCGTATTTGGCCAAAGACCATAATTGTTTAAAACTGGTTTTCTGTATGGCACGCAGCATATCCTTTGTCACCGGAAGATATTTGCTGGCGGCACCCGATGTACCCGAACTGAGTGCAAAATATTTTACCTGTCCGGGCCAGCTGACATAAGATTCCCCATTCAATGTACGATACCACCAGCGACGGTGCATACTATCATAATCGAAAAGAGGGACTCTTAGTTTAAATAAATTGAGTGGGTTCCGCTGCCTGAGCATATCCTGAAAACCATACTCTTCACCGAAAGAGGTAAGCTGAGCCTGCCGGAGCAAGTTTTTAAGGGTTCGGATCTGAATTTTGTAGGCATCCTGTGTTTTCAGATTTTCAAGCGGTATTTTGCCCCTGAACTCAATAGTACTCTTAATGATTGATCCAAGTATGGGCATAGTTTCAATAATTTAATATTTTTAGATGGCTAAATTAGAAATAATTTCTAAATTCGTGCATAACAAAACTTGAGCTTTTACCGAAAATTAGCCATATCCCAATGAATACAAGCAGAATAAAAAATATTACCCGGTTTTCATTGTATGCTGCTCTGGCATTATCAGGGCTGGTATTGCTTTTCCTGGCAGGATTTTTACTCTTTGCAACAGTTACTGATTATAAACCTGATGAAAAAGAAACGCTGGTAATGAAAAAATCTTTATTTCCTGATACCATAGCTGCAGGACGGCTTGAAATTTATACCTGGAATATTGGCTATGGCGGTTTGGGGCGAAAAATGGACTTCTTTTACGAGAATGGGAAAATGGTGAGACCTGAAAAGGAATATTATAAGCATTGCAGGGATGGGATTATACAGGAACTTAAAACACTCAATAAGCCCGATTTTATTTTTTTACAGGAAGTGGATCAGCAATCGCACCGCACTTATCTTGATAACCAGGTTGAGCGGCTTGAAGCAGTTTTCAAAGAGTACTTCGCCTTTTTTGCGTTGAATTACAAGGTGCCTTTTGTTCCTGTGCCTTTATATGAGCCTATGGGAAAAGTAAAAGCAGGATTACTCACACTTAGCCGTTATGAGCCTATAGAGGCCGAAAGGTATAGTTTTCCTTCGTCTTACAGTTGGCCAAAGCGGCTTTTTATGCTCGACCGTGGCTTTATCCTAACCAGGTTCATTGTTGGTAACGGGAAACAACTGGTACTGATAAACACACACAATTCAGCTTTCAGCGATGCTGCAGATATGCGCGCCAAAGAACTGAATATGCTTAAAGATATAATTGAGAAAGAATATTCTATCGGGAATTATGTCATTGTTGGTGGCGACTGGAACCAAAATCCTTTGCCATTCAATCAGGATAGCATTCAGGATGGAAACAAAGCATATGCAATTTCTCCGGAAATACCTGCTGATTTCCTTCCGGCTGGTTTTACCTGGGCCTTTGATCCCAGATATCCTACCAACCGAAATGTGGATATACCCTATACCAAAGGCAAAACAGGCACTACCATTATCGATTTCTTTGTGCTTTCACCCAATATTCATCTGATTACTACTCATACGTTACAAACCAATTTTGAATTCTCGGATCATCAGCCGGTTGGGATGGTGGTGGACCTGAAATAAGACCCAAGTCCCATCCCGCCACGGCGGGACAAATTCCAAGTGATGCTTGAGGTAACTTGAAGTTTGCGATTTAAAACTTGGGATTTGGTGCTTGGAGTTTGAAATTTTGTCTTTATCCTTTTATCTTTTGTCTTTTTTGAAGTTTATGAATTAAGTGATAATCAAGCTAAATCCTTGGGATTTTATGTCTTGGAACTTGAGATCTGGGACTTAAGAATTCCGAAGCACCCGACTGAAAAATTTCAGTTCTGATGTAACTTTTCTTCCCATTTTCCGTTATACAAAAAAGAAGGGGATCTCAAATGCAAAGTTAGAATACAGAAGAAAAAAAACTCCGTTAACCCAACATACAATCACCTGCTGAAGTATAATTACTTCAGCAGGTTTTTTTCATGCATAAACTGAGATAAATATTTAAACATTACCGTATCTTAATGCTGTATTCTGTACTTTTGCATCCCTTATATTTTTCTAGTCCAGCCCACCTTACAATTTAAAATTTTCAATGGCCAGCCGCATTTATGCCGATCGTAAAATAGTAATCATCGCTACCTTTCTTGCTATCGGTTTTATATATCTTGTAAGGTTGTTTTATATCCAGGTTATCGACCGGAGTTATACGCTTTCGGCTAATAATAATGTGCTGCGTTATGTTACTCAATACCCGGCCCGCGGATTAATTTACGACCGGAACGGGAAATTGCTTCTATACAACGAAGCTGTGTATGACCTGATGGTAATACCACGACAGGTAAAAGATATTGACACCGCCGAGATTTGTCGTTTACTCGGCATTAGCAGGGAAGGTTTTGATGAACGGATGAAAAAAGCGCGTGATTATTCACCTATGCTGGCTTCGCCATTTGAAAACCAAATTTCTAAAGAAACCTATGGATATATTGAAGAAAAACTCTATCGTTTCAGAGGGTTCTTTGTTCAGCCCCGTACCCTGCGAAAATATCCCATGTCGATTGGCGCTCACCTGTTAGGTTATATCGGTGAAGTAAACCCGGCACAGGTTGATAAAAACACCTATTATAAACAAGGGGATTATATTGGTATAAGCGGTATTGAAAGGGCTTATGAAAAAGAGTTGCGCGGGAAAAAAGGACTGAAAATCCGTATGGTTGATGTTTTTAACCGCGATGTGGGCAGTTTCGAGAAAGGCCGTTATGATACGGCATCGGTAATGGGCTCGGATCTTTATACAGGTATTGATGCCGATTTACAGGAATACGGCGAAAAACTTATGACCAACAAGCGTGGAAGTATTGTTGCAATTGATCCTGCAACCGGTGAGCTGCTTTGCTTTCTGTCAAGCCCGGGATATGATCCTAATCTATTAGTTGGCAGGGTAAGAGGTAAAAATTTCAATGAACTCAACAACGACCCTGTCAAACCCTTGCTCAACCGGGCTATTATGGGGCAGTATCCGCCAGGATCTACCTTTAAAATGGCAAACGATATGGTTGCTTTACAAATGGGTGTTATAACCAAGGATACGCGTTTTACATGCCAGGGCCCGGCTTCATCACCTATACGGTGTACCCACAACCATGTTTCGCCACTCGATGTGTATATGGCCATTCAGCAATCATGCAATCCATTCCATTGGCAGGTATTTCGTGCCATTATGAGTGATCCCAATTATGAAAATACGAAGCAACGCTATGATGTATGGCGTAACTACCTCTTGAGTATGGGATTTGGCCGCACCTTAAATACTGACCTGTCATTTGAGTTAAAGGGAAACCTCCCCTCTTCCGAAGTATTTGATAAAATATACGGTAAAGATCACTGGAATGCTATGACAATCCGGTCGTTGTCAATCGGACAGGGAGAAGTACTGACGACCCCTCTTCAGCTAGTAAATTATGCTGCTTTGGTAGCTAACAGGGGATTCTTTTATCCGCCTCATGTAGTAAGGTCTGTTGGTAACGAAAAAACAAAATATGCATCTCAAAAAAATGTATCAAGCATTAATGAGGAGTATGTTGATGTGGTTCGTGAAGGGATGATGGAGGTTTTTGCCGGCGAACATGGAACTGCACGTGCTTTCAAACTCGACAGTATTACAATGGCTGGTAAAACCGGTACTGCTGACAATCCACACGGAAAACCACACTCAAATTTCATAGCTTTTGCACCCGTTGAAAATCCTAAAATCGCAATTTGCGTAATTGTCGAGAATGCAGGTTGGGGAACGTCGTATGCTGCCCCAATAGCCACATTGATGATTGAAAAATACATCACCCGCAAAGTAAAACGGAAAGAACTTGAAGATCGGATGATTAACGCTAACCTCCTGAACAATTGAAAGAACAAAAAAACATATTCCGGCATATCGACCGCACACTTGTGTTTTTGTACCTTATACTGGTGCTGATGGGTTGGATAAGTATTTATGCAGCCGTTTATAACAATGAACACTCCAGCATCTTTGATCTATCTCAATTGTATGGGAAACAAATGCTTTGGATAGGCACTTCATTGGTATTGGGATTATTGATAATACTTACCGA
This sequence comes from Lentimicrobiaceae bacterium, assembly GCA_041660125.1. Lineage (GTDB taxonomy): Bacteria > Bacteroidota > Bacteroidia > Bacteroidales > UBA4417 > UBA4417. The sequence continues at coordinate 117,360 of JBAZWY010000008.1, read as the reverse complement.
TGCAAAATTCTTTAATGCATTTGCTTACCCGATCTATGGAGGAACTTTACTTTTACTGGTAATTGTATTATTTGCCGGAAAGGAGATTGCCGGTTCAAAGTCCTGGTTCCAGATTGGCAGTTTCGCGGTACAACCTGCCGAATTCGCCAAATTTGCAACTACCCTGGCTTTGGCTCATTACCTGAGTGCGCTTGATTTCGACAACAGGAAACGAAAATCACAAATCATACCTTTATTGATATTGGCAATTCCGGCCTTGCTGATATTATTACAGAACGATACGGGATCGGCTATTGTATATGCATCTCTGGCCTTGGTATTGTATAGGCAGGGAATGCCCGGCAGTATCATCCTGGTTGGTGTTGCCGTAGCTATACTGGCTATCATGGTATTGCTTTTTAACCATTTTATTGTGATTGCTGTTACGGGAGCATTGCTTATTATTTTTGTGTTCTTTATACGGCGAACCAGGCGTAATATACTTACCGTGATAGGGATTTTCATAATAACATCCTTATTCATTATAAGTGTGGATTATGCTTTCGAACATGTGCTTGAACCGCATCAGAAAACACGTATCAACGTGCTGCTTGGCAAACAAATCGACCTTAAAGGTGCTGGTTATAATGTTAATCAATCGAAAATAGCCATTGGCTCAGGCGGATTATTGGGCAAAGGTTTCCTGAAAGGAACGCAAACCAAATTCAACTTTGTGCCGGAGCAGAGTACCGATTTTATTTTTTGCACAGTTGGCGAAGAATGGGGATTTGTCGGCACAACTGTGGTGGTGCTGTTATTCTTGGCGCTCATTGTGCGTATTCTCCTGATGGCCGAGCGACAACGCTCGGAATTCAGCCGTATTTATGGATATGGAGTAGCCTCTATCTTGTTTTTTCACTTCTTTGTTAATGTCGGTATGACCATAGGCCTAATGCCGGTAATCGGTATTCCCTTGCCTTTCTTTAGTTATGGAGGTTCATCACTCTGGGCTTTCACCATTTTGCTTTTTATCTTTATCAAACAGGATTCGAACAGGTTGCAGCTGGTATAAAAATCAAGAAATATTTTCGCGGCATGCATCAAAAGATGTTTAATTAATTTTTACGCATCATAAATCATGTGCCGACTTGATTATTATCATATTATGTGCCTGGCAGGACAGTTCGGTTATCCGTATCACTAATTCGAAATTTAAATCAAATATTTGTTTAGCATAAAAGCATTTTCATTTATTTTTCATCTACCTTTAAAAGGTTATTAGAAGTCCTATCCTATTTAAGCGAACTAACACTACGCATTCAGAAAAATAGAGATGCCACATCTCTGGCACTGAATAATTGCCGGTAACAATGTGGCATAATTTCATTTCAAATATGGATTATCTTTTGCCGGTAGCTACACTATAAAGGATATAGAATGAAAGACCCTTCACAAGTCATCCGAAAATTACACCTTTGGGATCAACCAGTTATAAAAAAAACCGCTCCATTACGGAAGCGGTTCTTTGCATAAAATCTATTATTCGGTTTAGTAGAACATCAACCTGTGATCCTTAATATCTGCCTTATCTTCCAGTATGTTCGAGAGCATTCCGGTACGGCTCTGGAAATACATTTCCATTTGTCTTTTCTGGTTAGCAAAATCAGTAGTTGCAGGTGCTTCTTTTATGTTGTCGAGTATGAAGACATACACACCTTGTTCGCCCTGAACCGGTCCTGTTACAACACCTTTTTTAGCGGCGAAAATGTCTCCTGTAAGTTTGGCTTCGTGTCCATAGCCAGGAATATTGGCACTGGTGAAAGAGACATCGGCTGTGTCGATTTTGGTGCCGGGGAATGCCTGGACAACAGCATTCAGGTCCTTGGTTTTTGCCAGTTGTTCATTCACTTTCACCAGAAGCATTTCAGCCTTTTTCTCACGGATAACAAGTGGTTTGATATCATTTTTCAATGCGTCGAGAGGCATGAACCCTTTTTCAATCTTGTTTTTAAGTGCTGCAACCACATACGTTCCTTCAATATCAAAAACATTTGAAACAGCGCCTTGATCTGTTTCTGAATTAAATGCCCAGCGAACAATTTCACGCGCTGCTTTGAGTCCTGGTATCGTATTATCGTTTTCCGAAAGTTTGGGGGCAGTGCGCATATCCAGATTTTTTGCCGCCTTTTCGAATTTCTCCAGCGAATTGTTAGTTGAGGCAAAGTTACTGGCTTCGTTGTATTTCGCTTCGATTGTTGCAGTTCCTGGTTCCATTGCGAAATCGATAATGGCCACTTTTATTTTAGTCGAAGGATCTTTTTTGCCAACAATTTTAATAATATGATATCCAAACTGTGTCTCTACTTTCTTTATATCACCAACAGAGCCTTTCATTACGGCTTCATTGAATTCGGGCACCATAGCACCGTCGGCAAACCAACCCAGGTCGCCCATTTTTGATTTGGCAACTTCATCATCGTTGCGGGTTGAGGCAAGCACCTGGAAGGCTGCAGGATTCTTCTGAACCACGGTTAAAATACTATCTGCAAGTTTTTCAGCTTCTTCGCGGGTGCGGGTAGCTGTATTTACCGGTGTACCTGCATAGGATATAAGAATATGGCTGGCCCTGAGCGAATCGGGTGTAGCTTCGCGATCCACAAGTTTAAAAATACGGTACATGCCATTATCTTCCATAGGCTGAAATACCTGGCCTACAGGAGCACTGAATAGCATGGAGTCGATGTTGGGCGCGAAAGTGCCACGTTTGTGCCAGGTGCTGTCATAGCGGTTATCGGAAGTTGAATTTACAAAATTAGCTATATCGGTTGTTACAAGAAATTCATCGTATGCTTTCTGAATATTCGACTTCAACAGAGCTATGTCTTCTTTCGACATTTTGGGTTCAAACAATACATATTCCAGTTCACGTACAGGTTTATCCTGTTTGAATTTATATTTGTTCTCGTTGTAGTATTTTTCGTAATCGGCATCCGTAATTTTTGCAAGACTATCGGATATTGTGTGATATGGGATACCTGTAATCCGGATCTGGGCCATTTCGTTCGACTCGTTGTAATTGCGTTTCGCAAATGCAGTAGGCACATAAAATCCTTTAGTTATCAAACTGGTGTATTTAGTGGATAACCTGTCGTTTTTAATCGCTTTTTCCAGCATCAGGTAGCGCTGTTTCATTTCGGGCTTTACCATTTCGGTATTGTCGAGATTCTGAAGGAAATTGTTTACAGATTTCGCATCAAACTGGCCGGTTTTGGGATCGGTAAAGCTCTGTTTAATATATTGATGGGGATTTTTACCCCGGATCAGGTCATCGAGTTCTTCAACTGAAACGGAAACGCCAAGCATGTTGTATTGCTTGTTCATCACAATTTCGTTTACCATTTGCTGCCATGTTTGTTGACGGATCTGGTAGTTTTCTTCGGAAGTGAGGTTTCCTTTACCGCTGTTCGCTTTTTGCATTTCGCTGTTTTCATCGACCCGCTTGTTGAATTCAGTAATTGCAATTTTCTCACCCCCAATAATACCTATTGTATTGGTTTGTTTTCCTTTCTTGCGCTGGAAATCGCTGAGCACAAAAAGGAGCAGGGCAACACCAATAATAGCTACAAGTAACCAGTAATGTTTTCGTATTTCGCCAATAATTGCCATTTGTATGTAATTTTAATAGTTTCAGTAAAAAGAGGTGCAAATTTACAATAATTCCCCAGTTGGAAAAATAATTTTTGCATTCTTATAGCAGGTAGCACAAAATGAAAGTCTTTATAAATGAAACTATTAACTCATTTGCATCTGTAACCGGCCAATAGAGGGGGAAATAGGGCTAAGCAATATCCGAAAAGAATGGGTCTATATTTCTATTTTTAACAACACTTTATCAATCCGGCTTCCTGACGCTTCAAGGATGGTAAACGTAAACCTGTCAATTTGGATCTGTTCACGGATTTCAGGAATACTCTGGTGATGGCTTAGAATAAGTCCTGCCAGCGTTTCGTATTCGTCTGACTCCGGCAGGTTTAATAAATGCTCCCGGTTCAGGTAATCAATTTCGAGACGACCTGCCAGTATAAATTCGTTTTCGCTGTTTTGTTTTACAAGTAGTTCGTCTATATCAAATTCATCCTGTATTTCGCCAAATATTTCTTCAATCAGGTCCTCAACGGTGACCATTCCCGCAGTACCACCAAATTCATCCACAACAACGGCAACACTTTTACGCTGGTTTATCATCATGTTGAGTGCGTCACTTGCAGCAATTGCTTCGGGAACTATAATTACAGGTCTCACAACAGATTTGATATCTGCAGGTTTACCAAAGAGGTCAAATAAATGAACATAACCGGTAAGGTTATCAATGCTTTCTTTATAAACCGGTATTTTTGAATGCTGTGTTGCTATGAACAGGTTTTGAAGTTCATCAATCTGAATACTATCAGCCACACTAACAATTTCATTACGGGGCACCATGCATTCGCGAACCTTGGTCGAATGAAAGTCGCGCACGTTCTGAATCATTTGCATTTCGGTTGCTTCATCCACCTGCGCTTCGGCAGGATTATAAAAATCGCGTATATATTCGTCGAAATCAATAGCTGTAAACTGGTAACGTACGGTTCCGGTTTTCATTCGAAAAACATACCTGAGAATCAGTTCGGCCAAACCGAGAAAGAAATACATTAATGGATAAAGAATGAGGTATATAAGGTAAACAGGGACAGCGAAGAAACTCATAAGCCCATTCGGATTAAGCCGGAACAGTATCTTTGGTAAAAATTCGGCTGTAATAAGTATCAGTAATGTTGATAGGATGGTTTGAAAAACCAGGATAATGCCTTCGGAAGCCAGGGGTGCGGGAAGTATATTTGCAAGCAGCGGTTCAAGCATGGCTGCAGCAGCAATACCGTATATTACCAGTGAAATATTATTACCGATCAGCATGGCACCGATAAAGCGGGAAGGATGGTGAATAAACCCCGATATAAGCCTGGCCGATAAGTATCCTTTGCCTTTTTCGAGTTCGATGCGCAATTTGTTGGAACTAACAAATGCAATCTCCATTCCCGAAAAAAAAGCGGAGGAAGCAAGTGTCGCAGCTATAATCACATAATTATTCATACAAATTCAACAATAAGTATGCCTCTGGTTGTGGTTTGTAAAGAATGGTATTGTATTTTCTTTTGATACAATCAGTTTTCATAATTGTTCTACGCATTGTCCACCTTCATAAATTTCCTTTTCACGGGACTTAGTTTCAGGTTAAAACAATATAATTCATTACCATTCAACTATACGTTCAGTAAATAATTTAATGCACTTATTCAACAAACTATCTTACTATTACCGATATCCTGCACATCTGGTTACATTGCAGCTTTCTGACGTTTAGTCTTTCACATGAACATCAAAGGTACAGCACATTATCGGGTTATTTGTTTTCATCAACGAAAATAGTACTCGAAACATTGCGAATAACCCAGTTGCCGAATAATTCATCCGATTCCATGCCTTTTCCCATTATGATCTTATCGGGGGTTGTAATCTTAACAAATTCGTCGGTCGAAACTTTGCGCGTATTCAGGTCATACAGTAAACTTTCGGTATTGAGCTGTTGGTTTTTCTGGAAATTGCGTATTACAACATTTCCCCTGGCTTGCATAGTATGTTTACTTTCCCAACTGATACCGTAATTGGCCGTCAGCTCGCTTTTCGGTTGCATAATTGAGTCAAAAAAAATAATCTTCAGTCCGTTTGGAAATTCCGTATAAGCATCCTGAGTTTGAAAACTTATCATTTTAGGCGCAGTGAGTTCAAGGGTAGGCTTGCCCATCTCACTTCGTTTGTTATCAACATTAAGGATAGTAATATCCGGAATTGAGTCTTTCGATGACAGCTTAATTACAGCCATCATATCATTTTCACATGAAAAAAGCATTGTCGCAACAAGTACGACAATCAAGCTGAATAAAGCTCTGATGGCAGAAACCGCTGATAATTTCATGTTCATACTGTCAAGTTTAGCTAACTATAAGGAAGCGCGGACGGGTGTAGTTTCACTAATCCGGCTACTAAAGTTGTAGCTACTTCCCTCTTTACTGTCATTAATCAATTTTCGCCCGCATGTAAGGAATGCAATTATCATTCACAATCATCAGAGTGTCAATATTGGCATTCCTTGTTTTCAGGGATTTGGAGCAACTTAATTTATCTTGTCGCCCATCATCTTGGTGCCGTCCTTATAAATATTCTGGTTTGTAAGCAGATCGTAAACAAAACCCCACCGCTTACGTGATAATGCTTTAGCATAGTTTTTCTGTTTATTGAATTCCCTGTACAGCGAAGAATGTGTTATACAAGATACGCTGTCATCTCCGTATTTACTTAATTCTTTTTGAGCTAATACTTTACTGGCTGACAGAATTAACAGAGTTGCCAAAACCAATAAAAACCTAAAGCTTTTCATTTAAATATAGTGTTGAAAAATAGAATACTATTCTAGTTAAAGCGTCGTTTCAGGAACCATCTTTCCTGCAAAGCTGTACCTAGAGTAAAACGTATATAGTTCTCCTTGATCAAACTATTATCAGTAGTGCCTTGCGCACCTACTTCCAAAGCCAGGTTAATGGTCGAACGCGATTTTTTCATTGGTAATCCAACTCCAAAACTTATGCCAAAATCATTAATACGTGTGTTATTCAATTCAAGGTAACTCTGTTCAAACCTGAAACCGGCACGGTAATTTATACGTTGTGAATATTTGCCCATATCAACCGCTGATGGTCTGAACTGACCTCCTAATGAAACCCGAAGTTTGTCCTTCAAACCCGGATTATCTCCCAGGTACCGGAACTCACTCCATTTCTGCCAGTTAACATCGGCTGTTGCAAACCATCGGTTGGTGCTTCCAATCATAATTCCTGCCCCAAAGGAAGTGGGTAATGTTACCTGTCCTTTATTGCTGGCTTCGATGTTAACCGTATCTTTAATTATTTCAAGGTTTTTAGAATAGTCAAAGGCATAAGTGTAGGCAATCTTCTCGCTCTGCCCATCAATGAATTGTTTTGGGTTATAGGTAAAGCCAAGCTGGAGGAAACGTCCTCCCTTCAGATTTATATTGTACATCAGACCCATATCAAAGTTCAGTTTATTTAACCTGGCTGAACTTCGGATCATCGTACTGGCAAAGGTGCCTGAATCCGGGAAAGTAGTAGCACTCTCTTTAATAATATTCCCAAAAATGTAAGACATATTTATGCCCACCGATAGATTTTTAATAGGAGAAAAGGCACTGCCGAAATAGGCTTTATTAAGCCCTCCGCTACCTTTATATATATCCGTTACTTTTCCAATATTCTCAACAATGGTATCAGCATGAATTTCGTAACCTACGTTTGAGTATGGCATAACGCCGAGACTGGCTCTCCACCATTTTGTTACCGGGAACCCGAAATACACGTTCGATAACGATCCAAACTTGGTTTTCTGCGACTGATCAATCGTTTTCAATGTCGTTGAACGAAGGGCGAAAGCCCCGTCGAAAACAAAACTATTGGTATCGAATGCCATGTATGAAGCCGGATTGGCCGGATTGATAAAATACGGGCTACTGAAGGCTGTTGTTGATTCTCCCAGCGCCATATTCATCTGGCTACTGACACCATACAGATTACCAATCCCAAAAATTGAATATGGGGAAGAAATACTCACCTGTGCTGTAGCAACATAAGCAGAAGAAAGAAAGGCCACAGCCAGGATAAGATTACGAATAACTTTAATGTGTTTCAATGTTGAAATCGAGTATTAGGTTTAGGCCCCCAAGTACCAGGTTAGGGGCGGCAAAGGTCTTAATTTTTAATCTTTTATCAAAATAATTATGATCACCACCTGTCAGAATTATTTTAAGTGCGGGATATAAAAGCTGGTAGCGTTGTATGATCCCTTCCATTTCAGCTACTGCGCCGTTCAATACACCTGAATGAATACAGGTTGATGTGTCGTCACCAATTAATTGTGCATTATTATAATAATCGAGCAAGGGCAACCGGCTGGTAAAAGTATGTAAAGCTTTGTAACGCATGGCTATCCCGGGGGATATAGCTCCGCCCAGGTACTCGCCTGCAGCTGTTATAAGATCATACGTTATGGCTGTACCGGCATCAATCACAAGGTTATCGCTTGCCGGGAATAATTGCTGTGCACCAACAACTCCGGCCAGCCTGTCCTTACCTAAAGTCTCGGGAGTACTGTATTTATTCAGGATTGGGACTGACGTATGATGACTAAAAAATACCGTTTTATACCTTTGGCTGAGGAACTCATCAATTTCGGATGGATATTCCTTTACCGCTGATAGTATTGCATTCTTGATGAGCAAATTAGAATCGCAGAATTTAACAATCTGCTTTGCATCGACACCCTCAAAATTTGAAAACGAAACCATTTCCCTGCCCTGGAATAAAGCAAGTTTGGTAAGCGTATTTCCGGTATCGATTACTAGATTCATAGTTCCCCGATTTGTTTGAAAACGGTAATTCTTGGAAAGACAAAATTAGAAAAAGCAAGTGACCCTTTTTACTTATGAGAGCCTATTCCCTTGCATTTGTGAATTTTTAACAAGATATCACCTTTCAAGTAATGACATATTTTCATTAAATCTGTTAATATTGCACCAAAAAGAGATTCAATTGCACGTAAGCGCAAAATTACAGGGAAATATAAACTGGGAAAAATGCAATCTTGCTGGTTACTAATACATTATTAGTTTCACTTAACCGGCCGAAGATTTTATAGTTTATTCCTTGATAATTCTAAGTTTAATTAATCTGATAGAACATTAATCAAGTAAATCTGTTGTGAAACGAGCTTTGAGGATATCTTTCTTACTCAACGGGATGATTATTCCGGCAAGTTCCTTCCCAATAAACCGGGCCAGGTTGACCCTTAAAAAATAAATATATGCAGATGAAGAAAAACATTGCTCTAACTTTTATGATCGGGCTTCTTAGCCTGACTTTATCGGCACAGCAGGCTGTAAAAATTTACAATCCTGATGCAGATGCAAAGGCTGAAGTTTCAGCTGCTGTTGTAAAAGCTGCTGCCGAAGGCAAACACGTATTTCTTCAGATCGGTGGTAACTGGTGTCCATGGTGCTTGAGATTTCACAAAATGGTAAGTGAAGATACAAAACTCGATAGCCTGGTGCATGCTAATTACGAAGTTGTCAGAGTAAATTACAGCAAGGAAAACGATAATCACCAACTACTGGCTACATTAGGATACCCGCAACGTTTCGGTTTCCCTGTTTTCGTCATTCTCGACGCGAAAGGCAATGTATTGCATACACAGGACAGCGGATACCTGGAACAGGATAAAGGTTACAACCGCGAAAAAGTGGAACGCCTTTTCCTCAATTGGTCAACATATACCATGAAAGAGGCAGCAGTGAAATATGGAAAATAAAGATGTTGAAAGTTAGAAACTCTCTGAAATAGCAAATCCGAATTCACAAATTCTCCCTATCTCCCTTTCACCCTTTCTCCCCTTCCAATTCCCCGATCCGAATCCCGCATGCACAAACTTTGTACTTTTGCAGTTTGTTTCTGAAAACTTTATCATTCAATTATTCAATTTAAAAAATGGAAAATAACCGCCGACCTTACCTTTACCTGCCAATTGCTTTTTCGTTGGTACTAGTTATCGGAATCCTTACAGGATATTACCTGATGCGTAGTTCATTTATTCAGGATCACATGCAGATGAGCGGACTTCAGGGGAAAAATACACTGGGTGAACTGATCCGGTTTATTGATAACAACTACGTGGACAGCGTTGATAACAAAAAACTGAACGAGGAAGCAATCACAGGCATGTTAGCGAGCCTCGATCCCCATTCTGTATATATTCCTGCTTCCGAATTTGCCGATGCCAACGACCCCCTGATGGGTAATTTTGAAGGGATCGGCATACAATTCAGGATTGAGCGCGACACGGTGATGGTGATAAACACAATACCGGGAGGCCCGTCGGAAAAAGTCGGGTTACTTGCTGGCGACCGGATAGTAAAGGTAGATGGTAAGAATATCGCAAGTATTAAAATTGACAACGACAAGGTAATGAAGTTACTTAAAGGGCCAAAAGATACCAAGGTAACTGTAACCATTTTTCGGAGAGGGTTAAAAAAACTTAACGACTTCACAATCACCCGCGGTGTGATACCAACCTGGAGCATAGATATTTCGTATGCTGTAAATACCGATGTGGGTTATATTAAACTCAGTAAATTCAGCGCTACTACCGAAGATGAACTTCATGAAGCATTGTCAGAATTAAAAGCCAAAGGAGTTCGTAAACTCATTCTTGATTTGCGGGGCAACTCAGGAGGATACCTGCAGGAAGCAATTGCAGTATCGGATGAATTTCTACCCTCAGGTAAACTGATTGTTTACACCAAAGGGCTGCATCGCCCAAAACAAATCGCTACATCCACTTCCGGAGGCACTTGGGAAGACCTGCCCCTTGTAGTACTTATTGACGAAGGTTCAGCATCTGCCAGCGAAATTGTTGCAGGCGCCATACAGGACAACGACCGTGGAACTATTATAGGCCGTCGCTCGTTTGGGAAAGGTCTCGTACAGGAGCAGGTAGGATTGAGCGACGGTTCGGCACTCAGGCTAACTGTAGCACGCTATTATACCCCTACAGGCCGCAGTATCCAAAGATCGTACAGCAAAGGTACCGAAGATTATTACATGGATTATTATCACCGCATGCAGGATGGTGAACTCGAAAACTCTGATAGCATTAAACTGAACGATTCGTTGAAATTTAAAACACCGGGAGGTAAAACCGTGTATGGAGGCGGTGGTATTATGCCTGATATTTTTATACCTGTTGAAAGGAATGCTGCTTTAAAATTCTATAACGAGTCGGTAAATAAAGGAATATTATACCAGTTTGCATTCGATTATACCGACGGCAATCGTGCAAAATTCAGTTCCTATAAAGATGCTGCAAGTTTCGACAAAATGTTTGAGGTAACCGGCAGCATGTACAATAATTATATTGCTTACGCTGAAAAGAATGGCATTAAATACCCGCCTGCCGAAACAGCCTCCTCGCAACTTCGTATCAGCGAACTTATGAAAAGCTATATTGCCCGTAACCTTTATGATTCAAAAGGATTTTATCCTATTTATTTACGCACGGATAAAGCATTTCAGAAAGCGATGGAATCACTGGGAAAGAAATAACAGAAATCCTGATAAACCATTTTATACTTTCAGGTTAATCTTGTGAGGTGTAGCTTTGATTTATCTATAAATATTTCATTTGCTTTACAATAAATTCTACCTTAAATTTGTTACTTGTTTTAACCATTAAAATTTTGTGCCATGGGAAAGTCGAAGGATAAAGAAAACAAAGAGGTTAAAAAACCTGCTACCAAATCATTAAAAGAAAAAAGACTCGAAAAGAAAGAGAAGAAAGCTGGTAAAATCTAATTTTCCTATATTGTTAAACCTTCATTACTACTTGCATCCGGGGCTAATCTCTCCCCGGTTTTTTGTGTATTATTAAATTACTGTCGGACTTGTTATGTGAAAGGGTTCGTCTTGTTCCATTATATATAATACTTTATAATCGTTATTGGGTTTCACAATTCTCTTTGAAGTTGCCGTGGCCTGCGTGCTATGGTTCCATTTCCCCCCATCCCCCGCAAACCGTGTTCAGGAGTTGATTCAATTTCTCGGATATGGTTGTAGTTTTCTTCTTGATTTTATTCTTATGCGTCATACTGTACGATTATTTCAAGCTTAATACAATATGAATAGACGTTAAAGTTAATAGACATTTCAGAAATCTGTATGTTTTTAATTTGTTTTACAGAAGGAAATGAAGAGATTTGATGTATCTTTATGCGTGGAATATCATTTCAACATTATTAATATAATAAGTTGAATTTACCATTGAAAAAGTAACATATTGAAAATACAAACTTTGATGTAATAATTACAATTGCTCACATGGGTTTGAGTGACAACTTACCTGATAAAAATAAAAATTCAAATGAGCAATTCTTCAGATTAGTATTTTATCCTTTTATTTGACGTTTATTTTGGCACAATATTTTTAACCGCCTTCTGTATCTCTTTATTTATAAGCGTTACAGAAGGAATTATTTTCAACCAACTTTTAAAAACCTGTTTGGTTCTGGCTTGTCCAGGTTAGGTTTACTAAATAAAACTCGTAACAGGCAATTTTAATTAATTTTTTAAAAGATTTTATTAGAAGAGGGGCTAAAAGAAATAAAGCAGCATATTATTAACATGCTAAAAACTATGAAAAAGGTATAATAATTTACTGGAAGGCCTGGTTGATCAAAGCAAACCACCCGCAATTCGTATTTCGGTTTTTTCATTGACAGAAAATCTGGATATTGAAATTCAGCAGTTTGATGGAATTTTATCGAGTAAAATCTTGTCCCCGCATAGTTTTGGATTGTTAGATCTTATTGGATGCATAGGCACACAAAAACAAGCAGTATATCAACCGATAATTTTATTTTGCAAAACTCAAATTAAAATAGGAGGACAAAAATGAAATACAAACGATTACAGTTAATGGCTCTACTGCTTTTATTCCTTGGGCTAACAGGACTTCAAGCCCAGGACGCAATACCCGCAACAGGCGGCAATGCTTCGGGCAGCGGAGGCTCGGTAAGCTACTCCGTGGGACAGATGGTTTACACCTCCATCTCAGGAACAAACGGCTTGATGGCACAAGGTGTGCAACAACCGTTTGAAATTTCGCTTGTAACAGGTATCGAAGAAGCCAAAGGAATAAACCTTATAGTAACGGCTTACCCAAATCCCACAACTGATTTTTTATATTTGAAAGTTGATGCTTCTGCTCAACTAAAAATTCAAAATCTAAGCTATCAGCTTTATGATATAAGCGGAAAACTTTTAGAAAACAAAAAACTTGAAAGCCTTCACACATACGTTGATATGAGCCATCTTGTTCTGGCAACCTATTTTCTGGAAGTTACACAAGGCAAAAAAGAATTAATAACATTTAAAATTGTTAAAAATTAAGGAGGGTTAAGCATGAATAGAGTATATGCAATTTTATTAGCTGTATCATTAACGGCAAGTGTGTTAGCTCAATCACCCGAAATAATGAGCTATCAGGCGGTGATAAGAGACCTGAGTAACAACCTGGTAACAAATCATGCGATTGGATTGAAAATCAGTATTTTACAAGGTTCAATTTCTGGTTCTTCGGTGTATTCAGAAATTTTTAACCCAAACCCAACTACGAATGCAAACGGTCTTGTTACTGTTGAAATAGGAGGAGGTATTCCAATATTTGGAACTTTTTCGACAATAAATTGGTCTGACGGATTATATTATATCAAGACCGAAACTGACCCAACAGGCGAAACAAACTATACCATTACAGGCATAAGCCAGATATTGAGCGTGCCTTATGCTTTGCACGCAAAAACTGCAGAAAGCATCACCGGAACAATATCAGAAACCGACCCTGTTTACACGGCAAGCCAGGCATCCAATATCAAGGCAACTGACATTTCCAATTTGGATAACCTTTCAGGCATAAACACTGGCGACCAGGATTTAAGCGCATTGGCAACCACCACATCAGTAACAACAGGGTTAGCAACAAAGGTTGATAAAGAAACAGGTAAAGGCCTATCAACAAACGATTACTCCAACGATGAGAAAACAAAACTTGGGGCAATCACAGGCACAAACACAGGCGATCAGGATTTAAGCGCTTATGCAATTACTGCTTCAGTAACAACAGGGTTAGCAACAAAGGTTGATAAAGAAACAGGTAAAGGCCTATCAACAAACGATTACTCCAACGATGAGAAAACAAAACTTGGGGCAATCACAGGCACAAACACAGGCGATCAGGATTTAAGCGCATTGGCAACCACCACATCAGTAACCACAGATTTAGCAACAAAAGTTGACAAAGTAACGGGGAAGGCCCTATCTACCGAAGATTATACAACGGTCGAAAAAACAAAGTTAGCTGGATTGCAAAATGCCGATGGGTCAGAAACAAAAGTAACAGCAGGAACAAACGTAACTGTAACGGGGACAGGAACAACGGGTAGCCCTTATATAGTAAATGCAACAAAACCTCCCGCCCTTGCTATTGGTCAGAGCTATCAGGGGGGAATCATATTTTGGTTAGATGAAACTGGCCAGCATGGTTTAGTTGCAGCCCCAGCAGACATAAGCACATTACTGCCCTGGTCTAATGGTATTAAAAGAAGAACCGGCGCTACAAATTCTGGTATTAACTCAGGGGCTATGAATACATCACTGATAATTGCAGCGCAATTATCAGATAATCCGGATTCAACATCTTTTGCTGCATTAGCATGTGCCAATTATTATGTAAGTGTTAATAACATGATGTATGGCGGATGGTACTTACCTTCAAAAGGTGAGTTATATTTAATGTACCTGCAAAAAAACGTACTTGATGGTTTCATAGGTCGTGATTATTGGAGTTCCACCGAGGGGGATTTTCCGACCGAAGCGTACCATCAATACACCACCTCTATTCCCTTGCCTCCCGCGCCTCCCTTGCCTCCCCTCTCCTATGTGGAGATCGATGATAAGTCACTGAAATTACATGTGCGTGCAATTAAGGCTTTTTAACCATTTAAGTATTCAACAATTAATAATTACTGCGGAAAAGGTTTAAAATTTTTATTCGTTATTTCAAAATCTGTGTAGAATGTAATTTATAAAACTGACTGCCATGCATATTACTTCCCGGCCAAACGAATCCAGATAGATATTTGTCGTGGCCAAGTCAGTATGTCCCATTGCTTCGCTAATTAACTCTATTGGCGTTCCATTTTTATGCATCCGGGGCTAATCTCTCCCCGGTTTTTTTGTGTAAGCGAAATAGCGTGACATGTTAACTGAAACCGTTAACTTTGCTTTCCATGAAACTCCGTCACTTTACTATTCCTGTTTTTATTCCCGAAGAAGCCTGCCCTAACCAGTGTATATTCTGCAACCAGCATCACATTGCCGGAGCTGTTTGTGCGCCTTCGGTTGATGAGGTTGTTGCTAAAGTGGATGCACATTTGCTAACCATTTCTACCGGCAACGAAGTGGAAATAGGTTTTTTTGGAGGTAATTTTACCGGAATTCCTGTTAATGAACAGAAGGCATACCTGGCATCGGTTCAGCAATTTATCGCATCTGGTCGCGTTATAGGTATCCGCATTTCAACACGTCCCGATTATATCACCAACAGCATTCTTGAGATGCTTAAACAATACCATGTTTCTACCATCGAGCTTGGCGCTCAGTCGCTTGACGATGAGGTACTGAAACTTGCAGGTCGCGGCCATACTGCTGCCCAGGTTCAAGAAGCGTCGCGGATGATTAAAGAAAATGGATTTAAGCTGGGGTTGCAAATGATGATTGGTTTGCCTGGCGATACGGTCGAAAAGTCGTTATTTACAGCTAGGGAAATCATACGCCTGGGAGCTAACTGCACCCGTATTTACCCGACGTTGGTGATTAAAGACACAGAACTTGAACAGCTATACCTTCAAGGGAAATACAATCCGCTTTCGCCGGAAGAAGCCGTTTCAAGGGTAGCAGATATTGTCCCGCTGTTTATTGCTGCTGGTGTGAAGATTTTGCGGATCGGGCTTCATCCTTCCGAAGGGTTGCTCAACAATACAAGCCTGGTGGCAGGACCGTTTCATGTGGCATTTGGCGAAATGGCGTTTTCAGAAATCTGGCGAAGGATTCTCAGCAACCTTGTTTTTGAAAACGGGAAAAGAAATATTCTCACCCTTACCGTTTCTTCAGGAATGCGCAATGCCGCCATCGGGCATAAAGCAATGAACAAAGCCATGCTTTTAGAAAATTTCAGGAAAGTTGTTTTTATTGAAAGGTCTGATTTAAAAGGATTTGAATATCATGCTCATACTGCTTGACAAAAAAATGCCCGATGCTGCAAAAGAAAAACTGGCAGCTTATGGCGAAATTGTAGAATTTGCTACTGAAGGCATCGCGTATGAAGCTATTTCAGGACATCCTGATATTTTTTTCTGCCCCACACTTGCCGGACTCCTTGTTGCGCCTAACCTGCCTGAAAAGTATTTCAGCATTCTTGACCAAAACTCCATATCCTATTTAAAAGGTTCTTTGCCTGTAGGCCAGGCATACCCTGAAACAGCACGATATAATTCTCTTGTTGCCGAAACTTTAATAATTCAAAATCCTACCCTCAGCGAACCGGAAATCCGGAGCCTGAACCCCGGACTTGAAATTATTCCTGTAAAACAGGGGTACGTTCGATGCAATCTAATTGCTTTGCCCGGTGGTTCATTTATTACATCCGACCGTGGAATGGAGAAATCACTCCGCCAACGAAACCTCAAGGTACTTTTTGTTAATCCATCATCCGTAAAACTTGATGGTTTCCAAAATGGTTTTTTCGGTGGAGCATGCGGAATGCTTGGCGATACGCTTTTTATCTGTGGAAGCTTGAAATATATAAAAGAGAAAGAACAGATTGAAGAATATACAGCACTTGCCGGGGTTGCTATTGTTGAATTGTATGATGGCAAACTGACAGATGTCGGAACAGTGCTGTTTTTATAGGATTAACTAGTGGTGCAGGAACTTAAACTGTCACCATCTTTGTTTTATATATCACTCCCAGAAAGGTCAAAAATAAAATGTTTCCCTCCTATGCACGAACATTTATATCTGGGATTTTTATGCCTGTTTTTTATCCTGAAAAATTGAATTTTTATTTGTCATTGGTTCGGCTTATCCTGTGGAAAAATAAGTGTGATTTTTAATGAGGATGAAACGAAAAGTCCGTAGTTATAAAAATAAGAAAATAAGTATAAAAATATTCCGTAATCGTATTACTTTTTACCTGAAGGGTTATATATATATACAAAACTCTCTCTCCGGTGACTCGTATTTACATCAACAAGCTCGTATTACTTTTGCTTTGTATTCTGCTTCCGGCAGTCTTACTGGCTGGACAACAATGGGTTGGAATATCATCGCAATCACCGGCAGAATCAATTATAACCTCTTCAGGAAACACAAGTACTTCAACTGAAATTTCAGTCGAAATTCCCGGTTTTTATCAGAATGAAATATTTTTCGAGGGAAAAAGCTACAAACTTCCTCAAATTCCCCAGGGACACCCTATCCTTGCCAAGGGGAGCCCTGATCTCCAAAAATTAAGTTTTACACTTCAACTTCCGGTTAATGGCACTATGGAAGTTAGTATTGCATCTTCAAAATTCATTGAATATACTGATATTGATATCATTCCATCAGCAGGAGATGAGGTAAGAAACGGTAACACTGCACAAGTCCAAAAAGGACCATCCTATAACACCAATACATTCTTTCCCGGCAATTTAATAGATTTTCAACAGCCTTATATAGTCAGAAATGCCCGTGCGCAGGCATTTCAGGTTTATCCTTTCCAGTATAACCCGGTTACCCGGGTATTACGGTTTTATTACCATATTACAATCAACATGGTAAATGCAGGCGGCGAAGGCGTAAATCCAATAGAAGCCAATGACCGCAGAATAAACCCTGTCGAAGGAATTACCCCTGATTTTATTAATAAACAGGTTTCGACATTCAAATCAGGACAACTCCCAGCCGAACGTGGAAGCATGCTTATCATTTGCCCTGAAAATTTCAGGACAGCAATTGAACCCCTGGCTGAATGGAGAAAACAAACGGGAATAGTAACCGAAATTGTTAATGCCGAACAATTTATAGATGCCGATGCAATTTATGCTTTCATAAAAAATTATTATTACACCAATGGCAACCTCGCTTATCTCCTGTTGGTAGGAGACTCAAAACAGGTTCCAACTTATATGCTTCCTTACGGAGCAAGTGATAACTATTACTCATACCTTGCAGGTAACGATCATTATCCTGACATTCTGGTTGGAAGGTTCTCAGCCGAAACTGTTAAAGATGTAGAAGTTCAGGTAAAACGCACTCTGGAATATGAAAAAAATCCGATAGCCGATGCCACATGGTTAAAAACCGCTACAGGTATAGGTTCAACGTTAAGTCCCGGTGATGATGGGGAATCAGATTTTCAGCATGTACGCAATTTGCTTAAGCAACTGAAAACAACCTCATACAGTCAATACAATGAATTTTTTGATGGTTCGCAGGGCGAAGCAGATGCCGATGGAAATCCCTCAACAACCGACTTAATAGGGAAAATTAACCAGGGTACTGGTATCATTTTCTATACCGGGCATGGCTCAACAGGATCATGGGCTACAGGATCAGTTACAAAATCAATGGTAGAAAGTTTAAATAATAATGGCAAATACCCGCTTATTTGGGCAGTAGCATGCGAAAGTGGAAATTTTGCCGATAATTACTGCCTGGCTGAAGCCTGGCTTCGTGCTACTAACAGTAACGGACAACCCACAGGAGCACTTGCGGCATTGATGGCCTCCGGCACACAAACCAGCTGCCCGCCGATGGAAACTCAGGATAAAGTTGCTGAAATGTTAAGTAATCCGCAGGAAGGTTTATCGACCATGGGAGCCATTAGTGTAAAGGGGATGATGAGCATGAACGATATATACGGATCAGCAGGATACGCTACCACCGATACCTGGATTTTGTTTGGTGACCCATCACTCAGAGTGCGTACATCGACTCCAAAACAATTTAGTATTGAACACAACGGGACCATTGGTGCAGGTCAAATCAGCTATTCATTTAACTGTAATATGGCAGGCGGGTTTGCCTGTTTGAGCAACCAGGGAATAATTATGGGCACGGCTGTTGTAAATGAAGGCATAACTACAATAAATCTGGATCATCCGGTTTCAGGCGACAATCTTACGCTTACCATAACGGCACTCAATTACCTGCCTTATATTGCTTCCATTGAAGTTACAAAAAACCCGGGAAGTATTGGCTCGTGTACTCCTGTGAATCACAGCAAATTACAGTCTATCAATACCGGCTTCGCTTGGGATAGAGGTGATGGAGCGGCTCCTGATTATTTCCTGTTTTACCTTGGAACGGATAATCCTCCAACCAACCTGATTAACGGGCAAAAACTTACTTCAACGCAAATTAAAATCACAACTAATTTCGAATACAATACGAAATATTTCTGGAAAGTTGTTGCCGGTAATAGTTTCGGCAATGCCGAAAGCAAAGTCATGGATTTCACAACGGTATATAGACCTGATGAAGATTTTGAGCCCGTATTTAAAAGCAGGTTAATGTGGAGCGACGCTGGTACGCAGGGCTGGCAAAGTGATGTAAGCGAGCATTTTGCAGGTACAAATTCCATACATTCCGGACAGGTTGATAACAATGAGTTTTCCTCGTTGATTTACCCCTGTGAAGTTACAAATTGTGATTTTGTAAGCTTCTGGAGCAAAACTTCGAGTGATACCGGTGATAAATTACAGTTTATGATCGATGGTTCAACTCTTGAAGAATGGAGTGGCCTTACTGAATGGAGTTTCCATATTTATAAAGTAGAACCTGGAATGCACAAGCTCGAATGGCGTTATAGCAAGGACGCAGCACATAGCGAAGGTGAGGATGCTGCATGGCTCGATAATATTCACCTTCCGTTACATGCTTCAATTACGTCAAGCCTGTCAGAAACAGGTTCGGTATGCGAAAAATCTGTTTTCGAAACATCGGCAACAGCCGAAAACTATTTCACAATAACATGGCAATCCAATGGGGATGGCACATTCGAAGACAATCATCTCGAAAATGCTGTTTATCATCCGGGTATTGAAGATATTCAAAAAGAAAAAGCAACTTTACAAATGCATGTGCAAGGGTATGAGGGCTGCCAGGAAATGGATAAAATTATGAGTCTTGATATCCATCAGCTGCCTGTGATTAAACTACCTTCCGATACCATAGTCAGTAATGGAAACAGCGTGATATTAGACGCAAGCCTTGGCAATAACATGAATTACAATTGGCAACCTTGTGGCAGCACCAGTTCATCTGTTTTGATCGATTCATTATCATCGGTTAACGGTACAAAAGCTGTCAGTGTAATGGTTACAAGTTCAGAAGGATGTTCTGCTACCAAAGATATCAAGATTCATTTCAACAATTCTGCCGTTGATGATACCTACACAATTTTCCCCAATCCTAGCAATGGAAACTTTACCATCCAACCATCGAAAGGTTCAGCCATAGTTGATCACATGAGTTTGATGGACAGGTCGGGGAAAGTAGTATGGCAGAACAACGAAAGTTTAAATATAATTGGCTCACAGCAAATGGCAATCGGAGGATTAACCGGAGGCTCTTATTTCCTGGTTGCAGATAATAAAAACGGAAGGTCAGTAAATACAGTTTTGATCAAATAATGTAACGTAAAAATTTCGATCCAGGAATAGCATTTAACAGGATAATATCTCAAAATTCGAGAAAGTATCTGAGAACAAATAACCAGTAGCTACAAATCGTTAAGACGTAACAGGATTTTAAATCATAAATAGTTTCCCATCGTCACTGATAAATCAATTCCAACTCACTATACAAACACCCTGCTTTTACGGGGTGTTTTTCATTAGGGGATAACCCTGACAACACATTTTTAGTCAGAACTCTCATCAGGTAAAATAATGCCGGCTTGATAAAACCAATGAAATAATATGCACCATTCCTGTTTTTACTTTTTATTAATACGAAAAAAGATATGAATTTTGACTCTCTGGAATTTATATTGAGCTTTTACACAATCTATTCCCACCTGGTATCAGGAGGAAGATATGTTATGAAGGATTAATATCAGACGGTTTCGAGGTTTTTTTTTGCGTTACCGACTAAACCTGAAAATCTTTATATTCGCAGTCTTTAACACCGGAGGCTTCCTTGATAAAACGTAAAGATGTACAAACCATCATTAAAGGTGACAAACGGGTAGTACGCGGCTGGGTGATGTACGACTGGGCAAACTCAGTGTATCAGCTTACTATCGCATCAGCAATATTCCCGATTTATTACAACACCATTACCCGAACAGGCGACAACTTCACAATTTCATTTTTCGGAGCACCGGTGATTAACACGGTGCTTTACTCCTGGGCTATTGCTGCCGCGTATCTTTTGGTAGCTATCGGATCGCCTTTATTTTCATCCATGGCCGACTACACTGGACGACGAAAAGGATTTATGCGTGCTTTTACTCTTATTGGAGCAGTCGCTTGCGGAGCATTGTTTTTTTTCGATAAAGATCACATTGAACTGGGTGTAATCGCTTTTGCGTTGGGTACAATAGGTTATGGCGGCAGCATCGTATTTTACAACTCTTTTCTGCCTGTAATTGCAGAACCCGAAGACCAGGATCGCATCAGTGCACGAGGCTATGCCATGGGTTACCTGGGCGGTGTTGTACTGTTGCTGTTCAACCTGCTAATGATCATGAAGCCAGGTCTGTTTGGCATTGCTTCTGATAGTTCCTTGCCCGCCCGAATATCGTTCGTTACCGTTTTTATCTGGTGGATCGGATTTTCCCAGATCACATTCAGACGCCTGCCCAAATATACTTTCCGTAAAAGGATACAAAGGGATTCGGTACTAACCAATGGCTACAGAGAATTGCGACTGGTTTTTGACCAGATAAAAAAATCGTACAAACTCAGTATGTATCTGACCGGGTTTTTCTTTATGATGATGGGAGTGTTAACCACTATGTTTATGGCAGCCACATACGGTGAAAAAGAAATGGGTCTGAGAGAAGATGTTCTGATTCCGACAATACTGGTCATTCAACTGGTGGGAATGCTTGGTGCATGGATGTTTGCCCGGATTTCGGAAAAACTGGGAAACCTGCGTGCCTTGATGATAACCATTGTGATGTGGACACTTATTTGCATAGGAGCTTATTTTATTACTAATACTATACAGTTTGTAACGGCTGCATTTTTTATTGGTATAGTCATGGGCGGTTCACAATCGCTGGCACGTAGCACGTATTCAAAGATGCTTCCCGCAGATACTACCGACCATACATCATTTTTTAGTTTTTATGATGTTATGGAAAAACTGGCAACAGTAGCCGGTACCTTTAGTTTTGGTGTTATAGAGGCACTTACAGGAAGCATGCGTTTTTCGGTGCTTGCTATCACCGTTTTTTTTACGATAAGTTTGTTTTTCATGTTGTTGCTTTTCCGCAGAACGCGGATAGAAGCAAGGGCATGAAATGAAAACCCAATTATAGTCTTTATTCCGGAGTGCGACTTTGAGTTACACCTTGCTAAGAAAGACGATTGAACGGTTGCCAAAGCTTTCGGCTTGGCTTATTATATTTATACAATTGTTATGCGTCATTCTAAAAAAACAAACTGAATATTAAAAATCGAAATATATTAGACATGAGAAAACTTTCTTTTGATATTGAGGATAGAATGAAATCCATTGGATGGTATCAGATACTTGGTGGAAGTTACGGGCTTTGCTGGATATTATACTTGTTGCTTCATGTAGGACCTATATCAGGGGCTGGATTTCTACTTTTGTTATTTTCAATTCTGATTTTTTCTTTTGGCATTTACAGCGGAAATTTATTGCGAAAGGGAGACATAAGAGGGCTTACTCTTTCGACCTGGAATCAGCTTTTACAAGTACTACAAATCGGAATTGGACCATTTGTTTTCAAATATTTTTCTGGAATCAGGCTTGCTATTGGCTTTGAATGGTTGGAAAAATTCTCTCCTGATGCGACATTAAGTCTTTCAGGTTTTACTTTTCAATACAGGCCAGAAAACGGTTCACTTTTATCGTTTTGGATAAACATTATTCCAATAATGGTTATTTATTTAATAGACAAAATTGAAAAAGACATTGAAGAACGAAAGCAAATAGCCGAAACTTCAGTGAAATTAGCGAATAAAGAAAAAGCATTGAATAAAGAAAGCACGAACGCATAACAAACGCTATAGCAAATGCGGGTTTGCGTGTTCGTTGAAACGTTTGAAATCTTTATATACATTTGTGCTGGCAGACAATTGAGCAACAACCTAATCCCGCACTTGCCATAGCGTCATCCGTTATAACCAATGATTGCGCCACACAAAAAACAGGAGCTTAGACAACCAATTCCCTTGCGGTGAAAAAATAAAATTATCGCCGCATATTTGCGGTAATTAATTCGTATATTTACCGCATAATACTATTAGGTAATGGCAAAATTCATTTACGAGTACAAAAACTGGACAGATTTTTCGTGGCAGGACAAAGCCATAAATGTCGTATTTGGTGAGGTACGGCATATGCAAGGAAAAATTATAGGGCAAATGAACGCTTTGGGCTTTTCTGCTAAGGAAGAAGCCACGCTATCCGCCTTAACCTTAGACGTAGTAAAATCATCAGAAATTGAAGGCGAATTACTCAATTATGACCAGGTACGTTCGTCCATTGCAAGACGTTTGGGTATAAACACGGCAGGACTTGTATCGAGCAGCCGCCACATTGAAGGCGTTGTAGAAATGATGCTGGATGCCACTCAACGATACACTTTACCTTTAACCGAAAAACGTTTGTTTGGTTGGCACGCAGCACTTTTCCCCACAGGGTACAGCGGACCTTACTTAATAGAAGCGGGACGATACCGAACTGGTGAAATGCAAGTTGTTTCGGGCGCTATGGGCAAAGAAAAAGTGCATTACAAAGCCGTAAAGCCCGAATTAGTAAAAACGGAAATGGACAAGTTTTTGGATTGGTTCAACAACGAAAACAGCCTTGACCCAGTTTTGAAAGCCGCCATAGCACACTTTTGGTTTATCATCATTCACCCCTTTGATGACGGAAACGGCAGAATTGGAAGAGCCATAACCGACATGTTGCTTGCCTGTGCCGAAGGCAGTGGAGAACGTTTTTACAGCATGTCTGGCCAAATATTAGCCGAACGCAAACTCTATTACGAAGTATTACAAAAAGTGCAACATAGTTCAGGCGACATTACCGAATGGATCGACTGGTTTTTGCATTGTCTCAAAAATGCGATGCTCTCTACCGAAAACACCACGCAGAAAATATTGCGTAAAGCTGAGTTTTGGAAATTACACGAACACACACCCATCAACGAACGCCAACGTTTAATGCTTAACAAACTCTTTGACGATTTTGAAGGGAAACTACAAACCTCAAAATGGGCTAAAATTGTCAAAACTTCTACCGACACCGCCTTGCGGGACATAAAAGACCTGGTAGAAAAAGGCATCTTGAAACAAACTGACGAAGGAGGGCGAAACGCAAACTATGAATTAGCAGACTCTAAATTGGAATAAACACTTGGTATAATAACCAAGGCTATAACAAATGCCGGGTTGGAAACATAATTGAAGCCTTATCGCCCGCACAATCATTTGTGTTTGTTGACAACCAAAATAACAATATATTATGAGGAAAATTTTCACATCAATTTTGATTCTATCAAGTTTAATTTCATTTGGGCAGAACTCCGCTATTGATGATTTATGGAAGTTGTATAATTCTCATGATTTCAAATCAGTTATTGAAACAGCAAAACCGCTTCTTGATAATGAGCCAAATAATATAGACTTAAATTTAATAATAGGTCGAACGTTTACAGACCAGGCAAAATATAAGGATGCAATTACTTATCTTGAATTTACTTTAAAAAATGACAATTACAATTCATGGCGTAAGGCTTGGGCACTTGGAAATCTTGGAACTTGTTATTTTATGTTGCAAAAATACGAAGCCTCAGAAAAATCACTTAATGAGTGTATAAATTTAAAGGCGACGAAGAATGCTACAAATGATGCTTATGGTAAATCCTTACTTTTTGGATTTAATGAGTTTTATAAGAACTGGAAAATAGTTGAAACTGATAATTTCCGTTTTCATTTTCAGAATATGAATGATGCCGAAATTGAAAAATATATCTCATCAAGGGAAATTGCATATAAAGAAATAAATGACTTTTTTAAAAGTTCATTACCTAAAAAGATTGATTTTTATGTATGGGAATCGAAAGAAGATGCCGGAAATATTCTAAGAGCAAATTTGGGGTTTTCAAAACCAGACTTTTGTATAGTTCATACTCACTATCAACAAACTATAGGACATGAAATAACACATGTAATTTCAAATTTCACATCGGTTATTTCTAATAAGACAAGATTTATAAATGAAGGCACAGCAGTATGTTTTGACCAATCCAGTCAAGATAGGTTAAAACAAGTAAAAGACTGGGTTACTAAAAACAATAAACAAATCGTAATCAAGGATTATTGGGAAAATGGAGAAAAGCATGCTGAAGAAATTTTATATCCTTTATCCGGATTATTTGTAAAAGAACTTATAGATAATTTCGGGAAAGAAAAATTCCTTGAGTTCTTCAAAAATCAAACTTATGAGAATGCTAAATTAGTATTTGGGAATAAACTTGATAATGTAATACAAGAATTTGAAAATATCATAAATACATAAAACTACTTTGTCTGACAATGAATAAAAATAATAGCCGTGACAGTAGTAATTTCAAGGGTTGTAGCCCGCTTCAACATTCTTGTAATTTGACAGGAATGTCGCCTGCAATCGGCTACTACTCTTATACGAACCGTTAGCTACTCCTGCTTTCAACTTAAACGGATTCAGGAATGTCTTTTATCTAAATAATCTGTTAAATTACCCGTTCAGCATTGATCTCCTGCCGAAGCTGGGTTTCAAGCATACTGTAATACGAATTGAATTGCTTTATCAATAATTTTAACTCAATGATATCACAACCGTTTCGGCTGGTATTATTTATTTTCAGGATAAGATCACGCATTACAGGCGCAGAAACCAGGTCGATACTGGATTTTATTTTATGTGAAGCAGCAGCAATAGCAACCAGGTCACTGGCCGAATCCCCTTTATTCAATTCAACTAAATACGAAGGCGTTATTTCGAGGAATTTATCAAGCATCTTAATGAGCTGATCCGGGTCGGAGCCTATCATTTTTTGGAGGCGCGAAACATCCGAGATAATCAAATTTTCTTGCGTATCTTTCTGATTATCGCCGTTGATTTTATGCCCTGAAACGTGTGAAATGATTTTATTATAGAGGTCATCCGGATCAAAAGGTTTTGAAATATACCCCTGCATACCCGCTTCTTCACATTTTTCGACAATGCCTTTGATTACATTGGCCGAAAGTGCAAGTATAGGAGTGCTGATCTGTAATTTGTCACGTATCAGTTTACTGGCGGTCATTCCATCCATAACAGGCATTTGAATATCCATGAGAATAATATCAAAAGGATTGCTTGCTATGATATCGACTGCCTCCTGCCCGTTGCCGGCAACAACCACCTTTGCACCCCAATTTTCGAGCATGGTGGTAGCTAGTATCTGGTTTAACTTGTTATCTTCAACTAACAGAACAGCATATCCTTCGAGTGATTTTTCATTTGCCCCACTGATTTGCTCTTTAATTTGAAAATTTCGGCGCTCAGCAACATGCAGATCAATTGAAAAATAAAATTTGCTTCCCACATTCTTCACACTTTCAACGCGTAATTTACCTCCCATTAATTCAACAATTTGCTTGCTGATGGCAAGACCTAGCCCCGAACCTCCATGAGTCCTGGAAATTGTATCATTTTCCTGTTTGAAGCTTTCAAAAATCTTTTCCTGGTTTTCCGCGCTGATTCCGATTCCTGTATCTTCCACCTCAAAACGCATCCGGTCACTTTGTCCTGATTTGTTTTCCAGTTCACAGCGAATTTCTATTTTACCCTTTGAAGTAAATTTAATTGCATTGCTGGTAAGATTACTTAATACCTGCAGAAGCCGCAAAGGATCTCCGGTGTGAGAATGGCCAATATGCTTGTCAACATGAAATTTCAACTGTATATCCTTCTCCTGTGCCATAAACGAATTAGAGTCAGTGACCCTTTTTACAACCTCATGAATATCAAAATTTGTTTCTTCCAATACCATATCACCAGCTTCGATTTTCGAGAAATCGAGTATATCGTTGATGATCATAAGAAGGTGATCGGATGATATTTTGATATTATCAATCAGTTTGCTGTTCGGGCCTTTTATTCCGGCCTCATGCAACATTCGAACCATCCCGACCACTGCATTGAGCGGATTCCGGATCTCGTGACTCATAATAGCCAGGAACTTGCTTTTCGCTTGGGTAGCAGCCTGTGCAGCCTCAACAGCTTGTAGTAACACCTTATCGGCAGTTTTTCTGCTTGTAATATCCCTGGCTATGCCTGTAGTTCCGAGCAATTGCCCGTCCTGATCAATAATAGGGGCACGGAATATTTCAAACCAAACAGTTTTATGCTTAAAATCAAGGAGCTCCTCAACACTTTTAGGTTCGCGGGTCTGCATTACCACCTTATCCTGTTCGATAAAGTGCCGGGCAATATCATCGTGCCAGATATCCATTGCGTCTTTCCCGATAATTTCCGATTCGCCAGTAATGCTAAAATAGTCCATAAAAGGCTTATTTACTGCCTGATATTTGCTGTCGATATCCTTCAGCCACATCTGGAAAGGAACATTATTGAAAATTGCTTTCAGCGAGGCTTCCCTGTTACGCAGGGCTTCGTCTTTCCTTTTCCTGTCGGTAATATTGCAAATAAGATCGGCAAGTATCTGCAGGAATGTAATCTCATCAGTACTCCATTTCTTGTGCAGTTTCACCATACTGAAACCAACAAATCCAAGGCATTCACCACGTAAAATAAGAGGAATGGAAATAATGGTTTTTATTCCCCTGGGCCCCAGAAATTTATATTGTGAATCATTTATATCCAGTTCGCTTACATCCTGAACAACCACCATGTTGCCATTTTTATGTGCGTCAACCCACGATGGTAACAATTCAATTGGTATTTGTTGCAGGTTTTCAATTTCCGGAGAAATATTTTCAGCACACCACTCATAGGTATTGGAAAGGGTGTTTTTTACAAAATCATACTCAAAAATGCAAGTCCGGTCAATTTCGTTGCCTTTACCAATTACCGAAAGTAACCTGTCAATAGCTTCGTTGCTGTTTTCGACCGGGATATTGATAAATTCGGTTGCCAGATGAGTAAGCAGGTTTTGAAGTGATAAAAGTTTATTTAGTTTTTTATCCGCTTCCTTCCGTTCCGAAATATCACGTAGAGTGCCTTCAATATAACCCGGTTTCCCATTCGAGTTCTTGACCAGGCGACTGGTGATTGAAACAGGGATAATATTCCCATTCTTATGGATCAGCAGGTTTTCAAAATCGTTGAGAAAACCTTTTTCAACAAGCAGGTCGATCATCATGTTGCGCCTGTCGATATCAGCGTACACAAGAGTTACTGATTGACCTATCAACTCTTCCGGTTGATATCCCGTTAACTGGTAAACTGAAGGCGAAAGGTCAATAATAGTTCCATTCAAATCGGAACGGTAATACAAATCAACGAATGAGTTAAAGATTGACTGATACTTTTCAGCTACAATCCTTACTTCCTTTTCAATATTTTTATAAGCTGAAATATCGTGGCTTATTCCAATTATTCCCGATACCTTTCCATTTTCATCAAAATGCGGAATTTTTGTTCCCTGGAGCCATATTTCTTTCCCACTTCGTGTTATAAGTATTCCATCCCTGTGGATAACAGGCTCACCGGTTTCAATAATTCTCCGATCTTCAGCTTCGGTTCTTAATGCTATACTTTCATTATAAAGGTCAGAATCTTTTTTCCCCAGCACTTCAGAGATATCTGTTGCCCCAAGCAATTCTGCTTCAGCTTTATTTGCAATAATTTTGCGGCCTTCGCAATCTTTAACATATACAGGATCCGGGATATTCTGAATAATGGCATGCAACAAGCTTTGTTCCTGGATATATCCCTCTTTTTCAGAAGCCAGGGTCTGAAGTTTTTCTGATACCTTGCAAGCGTTTGCAAAATGGCTTATTACCGGAAGTAATTTTTGAACCAGTTCGGGATGGATATTTTTGCGAAAGCATAAAGCCAGTAAGCCATAACCGGGTAATAAAAATAAATGATATGTATTGGATTCCCGGGAAATTATGCTGAAGGGTTCGTTTCCGGATAATGCGGCGAATAGGCCTGGAGCTTTCTCCGATATAAATTCCTGTTCACTTTCGCTAAACCCCAATACCGAATTTTCAGTGACATTCTGCTCATTGCACATCAAAACCATCGCTCCTCTGCAATCCAGTTTTTCGACAAAAAGAGGCAATGTTAATTTATGCAGATCAGCACCGGTATTTACACCAATTGACACTGCAAACTCAAGCAGGAGACCGTCTATTTTGCTATTTAATTCCATATTAGTGCTGGTTGAGTAATATCGCAAATACCCTTCATGATCAATAAAAGAATTCTTGATCAATTAGAATAGTACAATGAGTGTTGTGATTGATCTGAAATTCCCACATACATTAATGGTCAATACTCTAAAAAGTAATATAGCTTTTAAAAGAAATATCGGGATTGCAGACATTTTAGGAAAGGGATTTTTCCTGCCTGGATAAATAACTTATAAAATTGGCCTAAAGGTTGTATTTGCTGATCATACGGTAAACAGTCGCCCTGCTGATATCCAGCTTATTAGCTACCTGAATAGCATTTTTATTATACCCTTTTAAAAAATGTTTCAGTATCCTCACATTATACTCTTCCATGGTGAGTTCCTGATCAAAAATATTTTCAGCTTCCTGGGTGGTCTGTATTTGTAAATCATCAGGCTCTATGATTTCACCCTCGGAAAGGATAACTGATAATTCAATAATGGATTTCAACTCCCGGATGTTTCCGGGGAATTGGTAAGCAATTATTTTTTTCTGTGCCCCTGCTGAAAGTGATTTCAAAGGCATGTTGTTTTCCTTGCAGAACAACTTTACAAAATAATTGGCAAGCAGCAAAATATCGCTGCCCCTTTCGCGCAAAGGAGGCAAGTTGATAGGCAATCCCATCAACCTATAATACAAATCGATACGAAATTTACCTTCTTTTACCAATAGGGCAAGGTCCTTGTTAGAGGCCGTGATGATACGGACATCAATTTTTACCTCCTTGTTTGAACCCACCCTGATAATTTCTCTTTCCTGTAGAACCCGCAACATTTTACTCTGCATGTTCAGGTCCATTTCCGATATTTCATCAAGGAAGAGGGTTCCCTTATTGGCTTCTTCAAACTTTCCGATCCGTTGAGCTACAGCTCCCGTAAACGAACCCTTTTCATGTCCGAACAACTCGCTTTCGATCAGATCGGATGGAATTGCACTAACATTGATAGCAATGAAGGGATATTTATTCCGGGCCGAATTATAATGCAATGCTTTGGCCACCAAATCCTTACCTGTTCCGGTTTCACCATAAATTGAAACACTAATATTGTTATTCAGCGCTTTTTGCATCAGCGCAAAAACCGATTTTAATGGCGGGCACTGCCCGATAATCAGGTTAGAGAAAGAGTATTTTTCGGTTACAGCCTCTTTCAGGTTCTTGTTTTCCTCCCTCAGTTGAAAGTTCTCCTGGATATTTGTTAGCGCTCTCCAAAGTCGTTTTGGAGCATCATCATTTTTTACAATATAATCATAAGCGCCTTCTTTGAGCAGATTAATGGCGGTAGTTATATCTTCCTGTCCTGAGATCATGATCACAGGAATGGACGAATTATTTTTCTTGATCTTTGCCAAAGCTTCTCCGCCGGTACACCCGGGCAATGAATAATCGAGGGTAACAGCCAAAGGTTGTTTGTATAAATTTTTCAAGCAATCTTCAGCATTTGAAAACTTCTCCACTTCATAATCCGGGTTTAATTTCAGGTTATATTCAAGCAGATCAGCATACCAGGCATCATCTTCAACAATGAAAATCAATGATTTGTTCATACCTCAAATTTGCTTTCAAATATAGGGATAGTTAGCCAAATTGATACATAAATCTCATAATGATACACACATTTCATTCAATCAAATCATAATTAATTGATTAACACAGCTATAAATAAACGGTATAACTTTTGCAACTATAAAATCAAAGTATTGTTTATATGTTTATCCTATTAGTCGATAATAACAGGTTTTTTGTTTCAGTGTTAAAGCAAATGCTGCTTAAAGCAGGTTTTAGTGTAATAGGAGACGCGGAAAACGGAACGGAGTGCGTACTCCAGATTAACAGGAGCGAAAGCCCGGATGTTTTAATTATTGATGAAAGCCAGTGCTACATTGATGGAGTGGATATCATAAAACATGTTCGGCGATCAAGGCCGAAAATCAGGATCATTGTATTAACTGATGGGGAATCGCAACTTATTTTTAATCTCAATCACGAAAAAGAATCCATACTCTATATTGCAAAGGAAAGCATTACATCCGAAAACCTTCCCCAGGTTTTGTACAATATCTTTACCGAAAATCTAACTTCGGTAGTCAAACCCTCTGTTAAGAATGCATTTTCATCGTTTAAAAAATCTCTTTCCACTTCGTTGAATTTCTGATTTCCCCACTTCGTTTTACTGCCTTAGACTAAAATGAGAAATCCTCTTTCATATAGTGTCGAGGCTATATCCTATTCCAATTATAGTTCTTTTATTTTTAATGCGCCTCCAGCCAGTTATCTCCCGTATTCATCTCCACCTCCACCGGAACATCAAGCGGTAAAGCCGTGCGCATCAAATCGCCGACAATCTGCTTTACCTGGTCCACCTCAGGTTTATACACGTCAAATACAAGTTCATCGTGAACCTGCATGGTCATGCGACTTTGGAGTTTCCTTTTTTGGAATTCGTTGTAAATATTGATCATGGCAATTTTAATCATATCGGCAGCTGAACCCTGTATGGGAGCGTTGATAGCATTTCGCTCGGCAAATCCGCGCATTACACCATTGGCTGAATTGATATCGCGGATAATGCGGCGGCGGCCCATCAGAGTTTCCACATATCCTTTTTCGCGGGTCGAAACCATTGTGCTATCCATGTATTTTTTAATTCCCGGAAAGGTTGCAAAATACGTATCAATGATCTCGGCGGCTTCCTTGCGGGGAATGCCTAAATTTTCGCTTAAACCGAAAGCTGAGATACCGTAAACGATACCAAAATTTACTGACTTGGCATTGCGGCGCATATCTCGGTCCACCTGTTCGAGGGGAACTTTATAGATGTTGGCTGCGGTAGCTGTATGGATATCCAATCCCTGGCGGAAAGCTTCTTTCATAGCTTCATCGTTACTCATAGAAGCAATAATGCGGAGTTCAATCTGTGAATAGTCGGCCGATAGCAACGTATATTCTTCGTTTCGGGGAACGAAAGCTTTGCGGATTTCGCGACCACGTTCCGTGCGGATGGGAATATTTTGCAGGTTGGGATTGGTAGAACTAAGTCTTCCGGTGGCAGCCACTGCCTGGTTATAACTGGTATGAATGCGTCCTGTAACAGGATTTACCAGCAAAGGCAGAGTATCCACGTAGGTTGATTTCAATTTGGTGAGTCCACGAAAATCGAGAATCAATTGAACCATTGGATGCTTATGAACCAATTTCTGCAGCACATCTTCACCGGTCTGGTATTGTTTGGTTGCGGTCTTTTTAGGTTTATCGTCAATTTTTAACCTGTCGAAAAGAATTTCGCCCAATTGCTTGGGTGAGGCAATATTGAATTCCACACCGGCATGCTGCCAGATTTCTTCCTGCACTTTAATGATTTCATGATGAAGCTCTTTCGAGAATTCATTCAATGCCAGTGAATCGAGTTTCACACCGGCTGCTTCGATTCCCGCCAAAACAGGTACAAGAGGCATTTCGATTTCGTTGAATATTTTTAAAGTTTCTGTTTCTATTAACCTAGGCTCAAGAATATTCCGTAATTGCAATGTAATATCAGCGTCTTCAGCAGCGTATTCTTTAATCTCATCCAAAGGTGCACTTCGCATCGTAGTCTGCAATTTCCCTTTTTTACCAATCAACGTTTCAATACTTACAGGCGAATAATTCAGGTAAGTCTGAGCCAATAAATCCATATTATGCCGCATATCAGGCTCAATAAGGTAATGCGCCAGCATAGTGTCAAAAGTTGGCCCGGCTATTTCAATACCGTAATTTCCCAGCACAGCGATATCGAACTTCATATTCTGAGCGGTTTTCCCAATAGCAGGATTACTGAAAACGGCTTTAAACCTGGATACCAAAGCTTTTGCTTCACCTTGATTTTCGGGCACCGGCACATACCATGCTTTACCGGGAGTCGTGGCGAACGACATTCCAACCAACTCGGCCGTAATGGTATCAAGACCCGTAGTCTCAGTATCAAAGCAAAATGATTTTGAATTTTCAAGCTCAGATAAAAGTTCTGTAATAGAGTTTTCTGAATCAGCTGCACGGTATTCGTGGGGAGTATTTTCAATAGTCTTCAATGAACTCTCAATAGGTTCAAACGGAACTTCAGCAATGCTGAATAAGTCGCCCTGACCAGTTGAAACAACAGGCTTTGAAGAAGAGGGTTTAGTGGGTGAAGCCGTTTGAATTCCACCAGGATTTAATGATAAATCCGTAAATACACGCTGAGCAAAGTTGCGGAATTCCAGTTCGTCGAGCAGGGTTTTCAGGCGTTCAACATCCGGTGGATCGAGGTGCAGTTTCTCTTCATTAAACTCAATCGGGACATCAAGGATAATGGTTGCAAGTTGTTTTGAAATAATGGCAGACTCACGGCCATTCTCCACTTTATTCCGTAGGGTATCATTTTTAATATACTTTGCATTTTCCAACAGATTTTCAACCGATCCATATTCTTCCAACAGTTTACGGGCAGTAACCTCACCAACCCCCGGAATTCCCGGAATATTATCTGAAGCATCGCCCATCAGACCCAGGAAATCGATTACCTGGAGGGGGTTTTTAATTCCGAATTTCTCACAAACTTCGGGAACGCCCATAATTACGGGTCTTTCGCCTGCTTTAGCAGGTTTATACATGAAAATATTCTCGCTTACCAGTTGACCGAAGTCCTTATCCGGTGTTACCATAAAAACCTGGTAACCTGCCTGTTCAGCTTCTTTGGCAAGTGTGCCAATAACATCATCAGCCTCATAGCCTTCCACGTAAAGTGTAGGTATATTAAATGCGCGAATGAGCTCTTTAATATAAGGTATGGAAGCTGCCAGGTCTTCGGGCATAGCTTGCCGGTTGGCTTTATATTGAACAAAGTCGGTATGCCGTGCAGTTGGTGCTTGTGTATCGAAAGCAACGCCAATATGCGAAGGTTTTTCATTCTTCAGCAATTCGTACAACGTATTGGCAAATCCCATAATGGCAGAAGTATTCAGCCCTTTGGAGTTGTAGCGCGGGGTGCGCTGCATGGCAAAAAAAGCGCGGTAAATTAATGCCATGCCATCTAACAGAAATAATTTTTCCACGGTGGTTGTTTTGAAAGCGTAAAGATAGGAAGAAGTAATGTATGATGTCGGATTGTGGATGTCGGATTGCGGATGTTGGATTGCGGATTTCCAATGTTGAATATCGGATGTTATCCCTAACACCAAATCCCCAAATCCTAACCCCTGATCAGAGTGTAATTTTCCTGTTCGTGTACCACGAATAATCGGTGGCTATAATCTTATAATCGGTTTTGAAAAGCTCTGACGAAATAATAAAATCAGCCGTTGAGCGATTGCAGGCAACAGGGATATTGTATAGTACCGAAATACGTTCCAGCGCTTTGACATCCACTTCATGAGGATGAGGTTCCATAGGATCCCAGAAAAATATAAGTACATCAATTTTGCCTTCGGCAATCAGGGCTCCCATTTGTTGATCGCCGCCGAATGGTCCCGATTTCAATCTTTTAATACTTATGGTTTTAAGTTTGTCTTCATCCATGCGTGAAGCCAGCGCTTCGGCAACCATGCGGCCGGTAGTACCAGTAGATACGATTTTATGGTCCTTGAGTATTTCCCAGTTCCATTGTACCCATTCTACCATATCTTTCTTGCAGTTGTCGTGTGCCACGAGGGCAATATTTTTTGGTTTTAACATTTCTTGTTTAATTAATAGTTAAAAGAAAATTAGAGAATAGTTGATTGTTAAAATGAACTGTATTGAGTAATCAAACTATTGCAATTGCGTTTTCAGGATGCAAAGATAAGACCAACACAGGACTTTTATTGTTAAAGAATTATTTCCAATATTCGGAGGGAAGCATACCATATCTCAACCAGAAGAAATAGTATTCTTTTATCTGCTTGAAAATAAGCAATATCGCTTATAATTGTGGAATGCCTAGATTTTCTGTTCCCTGATCACCAGCATATAAAAATCATTATCTAAAGGCAGGTAACCGTATTCGTAAATAAAACGGTACGAACTGCCTTTTTGAGTTGTATATAAATGAGTAAAGTAATTGAAGCTGAATCCTTTATTTATCAGTTTATCCTTATGGAGGTTTATTTTCCCTTCCTGCGGAATGAGCTCGGATAAAATCCTTCGGTTCTTGCGAAGGATCGTATTAATGTTTCTCACATAATTATTGGTTTCGCTGTTCAGCCTGTTGTTATAATTGTTACGGCACATATCCGAACAGAACTTCTTATCCATTCTTCCAGTGATAGGTTCTCCGCAATCGAGGCAAACTTTTTCCATATCAGGGCTTTTAAATAATATATAAGTTCAAAGTTTAAATTGTCTGAAAAATATGATCTGCAAATTGATAAAACCCGCTACTCCCTTTGCTATAATTTAATCATAACTATTCTAAGCAGTTACACAACAGTAAAGATATATATTATCCAATTACAAACGACAACAAACGATTGTAAATATTTATATCCGAATACAAATATTTATTAACCGAATCGTCCGAAAATGCCACCATACCTTTGTTTCATCAAACCGGGAACAATCCGGTTGGCTAAACAAAACACATTGAGAAATCCTTATTTATTAACCATTAACACACACAACACCATGAACACATTACGCAACTCAGTAAAATTAATTGGCCGCCTGGGCCAGGATCCGGAAGTAAAACTTTTGGACAAAGGAAACAAAGTAGCAAAATTTTCGCTGGCTACCAGCGACAGCATCACCGCCAAAGACGGCAGCAAACAGGAACAAACACAATGGCATAACATTGTTGTGTGGGGCAACCTGGCAGGCATATGCGAAAAGTACCTGAAAAAAGGCAAGGAAATCGCCATTGATGGCCGCCTTACCTATCGCAACTGGGAAGATAAAAATGGAACCAAACATTATACCAGTGAAATTGTGGCCAATGAGCTTTTGTTTGTAGGTTCAAATAATGAATCTAAAAAATAAAGTCATTGTGCAAGACTAAATTCTAATCCTCTTAATATGGAAACTACGTCCTCGATATTAGACATCAAAATAGAAAGAGCAATCCTGTATATCAGGGGACAGAAAGTGATGCTTGATATTGACCTTGCTGACATGTATGGTGTAAAAACAAAGAGATTGAATGAGCAGGTTAAAAGAAACATAAACCGTTTCCCGTTGGATTTCATGTTTCAGCTATCGGATGACGAAAAACAAGAGGTGGTCGCAAAATGCGACCACCTTACCCGATTAAAATTTTCCCCATCTAATCCATACGCTTTTACCGAACATGGAGGCTTAATGCTTGCAAGCGTATTAAATTCCCCTTTGGCAATAGAAACAAGCGTCCTTATTGTAAGAGCATTTGTAAAATTAAGGGAGATTTTGTTAACACATGCTGAATTGGCAAAGAAAATAACAGAATTAGAAACCAGGTATGATAAACAATTCAAGATAGTTTTCCAGGCATTAAGAGCCTTAATGAGTAGTGAACCTGAAAAAACTGAAAGGCCAAGAATAGGCTACAAAATTGCACAAAGTAATGAATAAATTTCCGCAGAAATTGAGACAACGCTGCTAATTCAATACTCATGAACAACAGAAATAAATTAATTCCATTAAAAGCTAGTTTTCACTTTACTTAATCCTAAATCCTTAAAAAATGAACACACTTCGCAACAACGTAAAACTGATTGGCCGGCTTGGCCAGGATCCTGAAATCCGTAATCTTGAAAAGGACAACAAAGTAGCAACTTTCTCACTCGCCACAGGTGACAGCTATACTGATAAGGATGGCAACAAGAAAGATTCCACCGAATGGCACAATATTGTAGCCTGGGGCAACCTGGCTACCATTTGTGAAAAATACCTGAAAAAGGGCAAAGAAATTGCAATTGATGGCCGGATTACCTACCGCAACTGGGAAGATAAAAATGGTACCAAGCATACGACCACCGAGATTGTTGCCAATGAAATCCTAATGGTTGGCGACAAACCGGCAGAAAAGTAAAAACCACTTAAATATTGAAACAAAAAGCCGCAAGAACAGTTAGTTTTGCGGCTTTTTGATTTATAGCATTAATCATAATTCCAGGCTCAAGAGATGTTTTAGGAGGCTAAATTCCAAATAAACTCATATATTTTGCTAAAATGAACTGATCGAGAAACTTATAAAACTCCGGAATCTGCTGTTTGAAATTCTTATCCGTCCGCCAGGCGTCAAGCCTTTTGAACGCTTCATCGAAGATCAGATCGTCAACAGGTTTCAGCTTCTGCATAATTCCTGTTCCTTCGCCATTATACAAAGCATTTACATTGATATAATTCTCTCCGTAAGTTCTTCTAATCGGGAAAAGTTGCTGTTTCAATGTAATTGCTTTATCGCAAAGCGGGGCTACGCCATTTTTATCAAGTGTTACAAGCGTTGGTTGATCTTTGCCCATACAAAGCCACAACGGGGTTACTACGGAAGTAAGCGGAAAGCCAAGGACAGTCCACATAGTGGTGTATTCCACATTTTCACCGGGTTTCACACCCTGGATGGCGACAGCAGAGGATGAAAAGTAACGGGGAATAAAATCCGTGAAATTCACAAATTTCTGTTCAGCAGGATTATCAGAATATGATTTTTTCAAATCTGTTTTTGTAAGTGAATGCCGGAGCGAGCGGCTAACATCCTGAAGGATAAAACGAACAGTCAGGTTATTTTGCTGGGCAGCCTGATAAAACAGGTCTTCAGCAGTTTCATAACGGATTTGACCGCTTCCTGAATTGGGATCACCTGTGAAAGAAAAATTAGTATGAATAATATAACCCATTGGGGCGATGGCAGGATTATTCACATCCAGTTTTTTGTACGTGAAATTACTGACTTCAAAATAGGCTGCCCCGCCCAAGGCATCTATAACGCCAAAATTGGTTTCCACGCCTAATGGTTTTTTGTGTTTATTCAGAAAAATTTCGAATTCGCTGACCGTCGCACATTGCATCAATGCTTCGCGCATCAGAATTCCTTCCTTGTCTTTCACCTCGACAGTATCTTTCATTATAAGGTTGTAAGATGCCGTATTCATAATAGCAAATCCTGCCGAATTATACCCAATCCAAATGGATTTACCTGTTGGATCGTCAGAATCAATTAATCCCAAAGTAGTGTATTTCCCATCGTTGAAATACCGGATTGCATTCTGAAACGTATCTGTATCACGGTTTTTCCACATAATGGGTCTGCCATCGGGCGTATTTTTACCTGAAATAATAATTGAAGTACATGCGTCAAGAGGCAAATAAGGTAATACAACGAGTAAAACCAAAAGAATCAGAATGTTTTTCATTTCGGGAAGTTTAAAGTGATCATTTTCACTATTAACAAAGTAAAAGAAAAAATTGATTAACCCTGTGAGGAAAAGGATGATTATTTAGTTCTGATACCTGCCACAGCCTGTACGAATTAAGCCTTTCCTCACCCATTTTCCTTGCCGGATTTATTCAGATTTTTTCAATATGGCAGCCGATAATTTTTTTAAAGTTATTGAATGGGTAGTAATTTTTTTATTTGTCAGCAAATCTATCCAGCTTGTGTTTTGTGGCAGTGAAAAGCTCTGTGTAGTTGATTCCAGGTTGAAAATAACGATTATTTCATCCTTCATATCGGACCGCTTGTAGGCGAGTCTTTTACCTTCGGCTGCCAGGAATGTTAAATCTCCTGTTGCCAGAACCGGATTATTTTTGCGGATCTTGATCAGCTTTTTGTAAAAGTCGAATTGCGATTGGTTAAATATAACTTTATCATAAGTTTTCGGACCAGGCTGAAAGTTATTGCGTGTTTCAGGATCAAACTTGTATTCTTTCCACATCAGTGGTTTCCGGCAGTTTGGATCGTCGGCGCCCCACATACCCATTTCTTCGCCATTCCAAATTTGAGGAGCACCTATGCTTGTAAACAAATGAACGAGGTACAACTGTAAACGCTTGTATGTTTCAGCATCAGGCTTACCGGTTTTGTATTCCTTATCCTCGTTTGGATTAGCGTGGTATTTGTATTTGTTCGGGTTGTAAAAATCACTTAATAAACGTGGGGTATCGTGGGTGGATGAAGTATTCATCATCGCATACCGGTTGGCAGGAAGCAGGCGGTTCCATTGGAATTCAAGACTGTCTTTGAACTGCGCTGCATTAATTTCAAAATCTGTCTTTGCGAAAAAATACCGTGCCGGACGATAGACCTGGTAAAACATGACTTCATCAAATACATCGCCGCTTGTAAAAGGAACCGGGTTCATCATCTGATCGGGCCATTGCTCCCACCAGATTTCGCCAATTAAATATGTTTCAGGTTGAACCGAACGTACGAATTTGCGGTAATCTCGCCAGAAACCAAGCCCGATATGGTCAGCCACGTCGAGCCGGAAGCCGTCAATGCCTTTGGTAACATCTCCATCCGGAGCCAGCCAGCGTTTGGATACGGCAAAAATATGTTGTTTTGCGCCTTCATTAATATTGCCTTCATATGCGTGGCCAATCCGGCGTTCGGTAGTAATATCCACTTTTTTAATCTCAGGTAGATATTTGTTTCCTAACCAACCCTGGTAGGCAAATTCGTACTGGGATGTTGCCGGATTATCGAACGAGGTAATATTGTACCAATCTTTAAATTCAGACTTCGACTGGTTTTTTACAACATCTTCAAAAGCCCAGAATGAAGTGCCCGTGTGATTCCATGAGTAATCCAAAATGATTTTCATGCCTCGTTTGTGCGCTTCTGCAACCAGTTTCAGGAACATTTTGTCAGCCGAAGTCCATTTCCATGTTGTAGGATCATTTGGCTTTTCAGAAGCAATAAGTTTGTTATCACCAACCGGATCAGGACCGAAGTTTACGTCAACATGATGATAGTTTCGGGCATCGTATTTATGCAGGGATGGTGCATCGTTCAGCGGATTCATAAATAATGCGGTAACGCCCAGGTCCTGCAGATAATCAAGTTTATTTAAAACACCTTGCAAATCCCCGCCATACCGGCGGTATTGTACTGCATCGTTGAATTGCTTACCTGTTTTCACGGCCCAGTCTTCCTGCTTGTACCAGTCCCACGTCCAGGGTGTAACCGACCAGCCTTCCGGAGTTTTAATTTTCATAAACGGAACATCCATATTTTCCGGCCTGGGGTCGTTGGATTTATCTCCGTTGTTGAAACGCTCAACAAAAACCTGGTACCAGATTACATTTTTTGCCCAGGAAGGAGGTTCATTAAATGGAGTTTGTTTGTTTTGTGCAAGGGAACAGTTTATACAAAGGACAATTGACAATACAGATATAACAATTTTTCTCATATGGATTTTATTAACGTTTAGATAGAAGTGAATTTCAATCCAGTTTAGATCAGATCTAAAAGCAATTTTAAACAAAGGTAAGAGTAATTTGAAGCATTTAAAAAGTTAGCCAGGAATAGGCTAAGGCATTTTAGCAATTCTGACAAATGAAAACACTAAAATTGCCATTGATTTATTTTCAGAATCCAGTTAATAAATCGTTTACCCTGGATTTTCTCTATTTCTAATACTAAGGATTATTGGTTTTTTATCCAGATTCAATAATTTTATATATTTACAGCCATATTCGAAATGAAAGAATATTTTTTAGTACCATAAAAGTTTAAAATCAAAAATATGGGCAAGCGACCACGCTTAACTTTCGCACAGATCTGGAACATGAGTTTCGGATTTTTAGGTATTCAATTCGGTTTTGCATTGCAAAACGGGAATGCTTCCCGGATACTTATGACTTTTGGTGCCGATGTACACAACCTGAGTTGGTTCTGGTTGGTTGCACCCATTACAGGTATGATTGTCCAGCCGATTATCGGCCTGATGAGTGATAAAACATGGAACAGGCTAGGCCGCAGGCGGCCGTATTTCCTTACGGGTGCTTTGCTTACCAGTATTGCTTTGATACTGATGCCGAATGCACCTCACCTTGCCACTTTTATCGCTCCTATGTTTATTGGCGGTGGATTGCTGATGATTATGGATGCGTCAATCAATATTTCCATGGAACCATTCAGGGCGCTGGTGGCGGATAAACTGCCTGAAGAGCAGCATACACTAGGTTTTTCGGTTCAAACTTTACTTATAGGCATTGGTGCCGTTGTTGGGTCGTGGTTACCGTATATTTTAGGCGAATGGTTCGGTATTTCAAAAGAAGCTTCCGGAAAAGGCCTTGTGCCCGATAATGTGGTTTATTCATTTTATTTTGGGGCGTTTGTACTTATCTCATCTATATTATGGACTGTTTTCACCACATCAGAATACCCGCCTGAAGAACTGGTAGCTACTGCCGAAGTTGAAGAAAAACCTAAGAAGTTTTTTATTCCACCAATTATGATCAAGCTGCTGCTTGTTCAGTTCTTTTCCTGGTTTGCTTTATTTTCGATGTGGGTTTATACCACTCCGGCTGTTGCACTTAAATTTTATGGGACTGCGGATGCTAATTCTCCGGCATTTCAGGAAGCAGGCAACTGGGTTGGAATCTTATTTGGTGTTTACAACGGAGTTTCAGCCATGATAGCTTTGTCACTTCCGATGATAGCCAAACGGCTCTCGAAAAAGGTTACACACTCTATAGCACTTTCTATCGGGGGAGTGTCATTGCTTTCGTTCCTTCTTTTTACTGACCCGCATTTCCTGATCATACCCATGATCGGGATCGGAATCGCCTGGGGAAGTATCCTTGCCATGCCTTATGCCATGCTGGCAAGTTCAATTCCGCCTAAACGAATGGGCGTTTATATGGGATTGTTTAATATGTCGATTACTATCCCGCAGATTGTCAGCGGTGTTTTCAGCGGATTGATCCTGAAGTATTTCTTTGCGGATAATCCAATACTTTGTATTGTGATGGCAGGCGCGAGTATGTTCCTGGGAGCTATTGCAGCGCTGTTTATAAAAGAGAAACAAGTTTAAGTTACCTTTAGAAACAAAACATAAAAATAATGCCGGGTGATTGCCCGGTATTGTTTTTTACACCTCAGGCTCATACTGAGCCCGTAAAAGCGTTTTTAATTCTTCTACTTCATATGCATTGCTTAACAGGTGTGGCCCAACCCGGGTACGGCATAAGGCGCTCATATATGCGCCACTTTGCAATGCTTCTCCAAAATCGCGGGCTAAAGCACGGATATAAGTTCCTTTGGAGCAAACGATACGAAAATCAACTTCCGGCATTTCAATTCGTGTAATTTCAAATACAGGGACACATACCGGCCTGGCTGCCAATCCGAGATCTTTATCTTTACGGGCTGATTCGTACGCTCTTTTCCCATCCACTTTAATAGCTGAAAACATGGGAGGAATCTGCATTATGTCACCACTCAGGTTACGAGCTGCCTCGTGAATCATCTCAGGCGTAATATGTCCGGTAGGAAAAGTTTCATTTACCTCTTTCTCCATATCATACGATGGCGTAGTTGCTCCAAGCACAAATGTGCCGGTATATTCCTTGTCGAAATCCTTAAATTCTTCGATTCGTTTGGTGGCCTTACCGGTACAAATTATCAGCAGCCCGGTCGCCAGCGGGTCGAGTGTGCCTGCATGACCGACCTTAATCTTTTTCCCACCCAGCAAATGTTTCATTAATCCACGCAGTGAGCCAATTACATCAAAGGAGGTCCAACGGTAAGGCTTGTTTACAAGCAATATTTCACCTTCGGTGATATTTAACATGTGGTTTTATTGGGTTGTATTTTTCTGTAGAGACGCGATGCCTCGCGTCTCATACGAGAAAATAGTCTTAAATATATTGTATATTGAATCGAGACGCGAGGCATCGCGTCTCTTTACAGAATTGCAATTGCGATTTCAGACCACCTTCAAGTCAACACCTAATGCCAATAGAATAAGCAATATGGCTCCAACAATTATCCGGTAATAACCGAAAACCTTAAACCCATGTTTTTGCAGATACGTTATAAAGAATTTTATTGCCAGCATGGCAACCACAAAAGCAACCAGGTTACCAACCAGCAATATACCTATATTGTTGGCATTGAAATGTTTGTAATCTTTCAGGAGTTTATAAGCTGATGCGGCAGCCATAGTTGGCACCGCCAGGAAGAAAGAAAATTCGGCTGCTTTGGTTCGCGTGAGTTTTTGCTGCATCCCACCAATAATAGTAGCTGCTGATCGCGAAACACCCGGTATCATGGCAATGCATTGATAAAGCCCGATCTTGAAGGCATTGGGGTAGGAAGGTTCTCTTTTCTCATCGGTTTTTATAAACCATCTATCCACGAACAAGAAGAATATTCCACCCAATAAAAGCATCAAAGCAACCACGAAGACGCTTTCGAGCATTTCGTCAATTTGCTTGCTGAAAAGCAAGCCTAAAATAGCTGCAGGGATAAAAGCAACGAAGAGTTTGTAATAAAATGTGAACGATTGCAGGAAACGTTTCCAGTACAATACGATAACCGACAGAATAGCTCCGAACTGGATATTTACCGTAAAAGCTTTCACAAATTCATTGATATCAGTACCAAGCAGATGCTCGGCAATAATCATATGCCCCGTGGATGAGATAGGAAGGAACTCCGTGATACCTTCAACTAT
Source organism: Lentimicrobiaceae bacterium (assembly GCA_041660125.1). Classification (GTDB taxonomy): domain Bacteria; phylum Bacteroidota; class Bacteroidia; order Bacteroidales; family UBA4417; genus UBA4417. Next base: position 73,385 of record JBAZWY010000008.1, on the reverse strand, counting down.
ACCAATAATAATAGCTTCGATATATGTCATCCTAATCCCTGGGCTTTTTCATGATAGCTACAATTCCGAATCCAAATCCTATCAATACCAAGATCGGGGCCAGTGTTAACCTCCTGAAATCGAACATTTCCATATTAAACACGTTGGGATTTTTTGAACCTCCACCCGTCATCAGGATGAATCCTATTATGATAAGCCCAACCCCGACAAACATCAGGATGTAGTTTTCTTTTGCGAATGCAAACACGGGACGGCTGTTGTCTTCAGTTTTTTTTGCAGCTTCCTGGGCCATTGATTTTGCAGTTTTAGCCATTTTTCGGGTGTGATTTAAAATAATATCTTTATGAACAATCTAATTATTATCAGTATTAATTTTTGTAAGGTGTTGAAAATCATTAATTTGAATAGAGGTTATCTATTTTCATACGCAGGAATTTATTTAACGAAATCCAAGTGGAAAAAGCGGATAGTATAACTCCCAGTACAAGAATTCCTAAGAAGAAAATTGCAAACACTTTAACATCCTCCAAAGCTATGATTTCGGGTATGCGCTGCCTTGCCAGATATATAGTGCCGATAAGAAGTAAATCAGCAATTACTGCAGCAATTACACCATGAACTATACTCCTTTTTAAGAATGGGAGACGGATAAAGTTTTCGGTAGCTCCTACAAGTTGCATACTCCTGATCAGGAAACGCCTCGCATAAATCGAAAGTTTAATTGTATTGTTGATCAAAATGACTGAAATGATGAGAAGTATGAGGCTAAAACTAAGAATAACAAGTGATATCTTGCTGATATTGGAATTCACCTGGTCGATGAGGGATTTCTGATATACTACCTCTTTAACGAGGTTGCTGGAAAGCAGCTGCTTTTCGATTCGTGTGATGCTATCGGTATTTGCATAACCTGCCTTCAGTTGTAAATCTATTGAAGCCGGTAATGGGTTATATCCGAGAAATTGTACAAAATCTTCGCCCAATTCGTTCGAAAGTTCTTTGGCAGCCTGCTCGCGGGTGATAAATTCAGCTTGCTTAACATATTGGGTCCTTTGCAGGCGATTCATGTAATCCTGAATTAAATCATCCGACAGGTTATCCTTCAGCATCACAGAAATGCTGATGTTCTCGCGTACATAATCTGAGAGTTTTTTCCCGTGCAGAATGATCATCCCCAACAGCCCAAGCATAAACAATACCATCGTAATACTGATAATGCTGGTTATATATGAAGCTCTGAGCCTGCCGCTACCGACCTGTTTGTCTGACATAGATTTTTTCAAGATGAGGAAGCGAAATTAAGGATTTTTTTTCAGCCTTGACAACTTTCATTTTCCTGCTTTGCATTTATTAACAAATTGAGGGATACTTATTGATTTAAAATAATTTGATTTCCCATTGATTACATAAACCTTTATAGCAAACGGAATAAATTTCCTCATTTGTAAGTCCCAAAATCCAAATTCCAAGTCCAAAATCCCAAGTAAAAAATAAAAAAGGTCATCGTTTAAAAGCTATGAATATCATGGACTTGAAATTTGAGACTTGGAATTGTTTATAAGATCATCACTATTTATCCCTGGTAAAGGATAAGATTTCCTTCCATAACGGCAACTGTTCTCAAATCCTCCAAAAACACTACCTTTGCACACTTTAAAGCCTTACGGCGGATGATACATAAGTGATTAACCTGAAACAATTTACAAAATACATGGAATATAATTTTGGTGAAGTAGAGAAAAAATGGCAGAAACAATGGGCTGCGGAAAAGGTTTTTAAAACTGAGATAGTTGAAGGGAAACCAAAATATTATGTGCTCGATATGTTTCCTTATCCTTCGGGAGCAGGATTGCATGTGGGTCATCCGCTTGGGTATATAGCTTCCGATATTTTTTCTCGTTACAAACGGTTGAAAGGCTTCAACGTATTGCACCCGATGGGTTACGATGCTTACGGTCTTCCGGCTGAACAATATGCCATTCAAACCGGCACACATCCGGCAATTACCACCGAAAAAAACCTGGCACGTTACCGTGAACAATTGGATAAAATTGGCTTTTCGTTCGACTGGGACCGCGAAGTTCGCACCAGCGATCCCGGTTATTACAAATGGACGCAATGGACATTTATACAGCTTTTTAATTCATTTTATAATAAGAAAACGAATAAAGCTGAATCTGTAAGCGAATTAATTTCTGTTTTTGAAACCATTGGAAATGCTTCTGTTGATGCGGCCTGCAATGAAACTGAAGTGTTTAGTTCTGCTACCTGGAATGCTATGAGCGAAAAGAAGCAGCAGGAAATCCTGATGAATTATCGCCTCGCATACCTGGCCGAAACGGCTGTTAACTGGTGTCCGGCTCTTGGAACAGTACTGGCAAATGACGAAGTAAGTGAAGGCCACAGTGTGCGGGGCGGACACCTGGTTGAACGAAAGAAAATGAAACAGTGGTTGTTACGCATTACCGCCTATGCCGATCGTTTGCTTGCCGGGCTTAATACCATTGACTGGACGGAATCGATCAAGGAGATTCAGCGGAACTGGATTGGTCGTTCGGAGGGTGGAAGTATGAAATTTAGAGTTATTAACCACCCCCTGACCTCCTCCGGGGAGGATTTAGGAGGGGTTTTACCTGCCGGGAAAAGTAAAAACCTCCCCCTGACCCCCTCCGTGGGAGGGGGAACTCAAGATGAGATTGATCTGCCTGGAAGTGAGGAGAATATAACATTTACCAAAGGGTACATAACTACTGATCCTTATACCTTCAGTCGCTTGAAGGAAAGGGCAAAAGAAATGAGAAAGAACCTGACGGAGGCTGAAAAAATTATCTGGGAGAAACTTCGTAAAAACCAGATCAAATATAAAATACGCAGACAGCAAATTATCGATAACTATATAGTAGATTTTGTTTGTCTGCCGAAAAAGACAATTATCGAAATTGATGGGCCCATTCATGATTTTCAAAAAGAAGCCGATGAAAAGCGGACTCAATACTTAAATTCAGTCGGGTATGAAATTCTGAGGTATGAAAATGAGGAAGTTATTGTTGATCCTGACAAGGTTGCACAGGAAATTGCAGCCTTTCTCGATAGTAAAGTCGTCCCAACTGAAGAAAATTTCGGTGAAGTCCTCCCCTCTGGGGAGGATTTAGGTGGGGTTTTAATTACAGGAGAAAGTAATAACCTCCCCTCGACCTCCTCTGGGGAGGATTTAGGTGGGGTTTTAGCTTTCGGAGAAAGTAAAAACCTCCCCCTGGCCCACTCCGTGGGAGGTGGAACGGTTTACACCATGGATCCCTCAGTAGGAGGGGGAAACACTGAGATAGAAGCTCCCGAAATCGAAGTTTTCACCACCCGCCCCGATACCATTTTTGGCGCAACCTTTATGGTTCTAGCGCCTGAGCATGATCTGGTTGCAAAAATCACGACTCCTGAATATCATGAAAAAATTGAAGCCTATGTGAGCTGGGCTAAAAACCGGACAGAGCGTGAGCGGATGACCGAAGTGAAAAAAGTAAGCGGTGAATTTACCGGCGCTTATGCTGTTAATCCATTTACCAGTCAGCCGATTCCTATCTGGATTGCGGATTATGTGCTGATGGGTTACGGAACCGGAGCCATTATGGCTGTCCCGGCGCATGACAGCCGCGACTTTGCTTTTGCCCGTCATTTCAGCCTGCCAATTGTACAGGTAGTAAATAAACCTGGTCATGAGGCAACAGATCCCGCAAAATGGGAAGAATCATACGATTCGAAGGAGGGCATTATGATCAATTCCGGATTTATTGATGGTATGCATGTGAAACAAGCTATCAGCGCTATAATCCGTGAAACCGAAAAACTTGGGATTGGGACAGGAAAAATAAATTTCCGCCTGCGCGATGCCATTTTCAGCCGCCAGCGTTACTGGGGTGAACCTTTCCCGGTGTATTACAAAGACGGTATGCCATATACCTTACCCGAAGATCAACTGCCACTCCTGTTGCCCGATGTAGATGCTTACCTCCCAACCGAAAGTGGTGAGCCACCTTTGGCACGGGCTAAAAACTGGGTAACTTCAGATGGTTATCCGTTGGAAACTAATACCATGCCTGGCTTTGCCGGTTCGAGCGGTTATTACCTGCGTTATATGGATCCCCGTAACGACAAGGAATATTTCTCGAAAAAAGCAGTAAACTACTGGCAAAGTGTCGATTTATATATCGGCGGTGCCGAACATGCAACCGGGCATTTGTTGTATTCGCGTTTTTGGAACAAATTCCTTTTCGATCTTGGTTATTCGATTGTTGAAGAGCCGTTCAAAAAACTGATAAACCAGGGAATGATACAGGGCCGTTCGAGCTTTGTTTATAGGATTAAAGGAACAAATACGTTTGTTTCATTTAACCTCAGGAAAGACTACGATATACAGCAATTGCACGTGGATGTGAATATTGTTGAGAACGACATTTTGGATACCGATAAGTTCCGCGAGTGGCGTCCTGATTTTGCAGAAGCCGAATTTATCCTCGAAGACGGGAAATATCATTGCGGATGGGAAGTGGAGAAAATGTCGAAATCAATGCATAACGTTGTAAATCCTGATATTCTCATCGAACGTTACGGCGCCGACACATTGCGTTTATACGAGATGTTCCTTGGACCCTTGGAGCAAGCCAAACCCTGGGATACCAGCGGTATTGAAGGCGTTTTCCGGTTTATCCGCAAGTTCTGGAGGTTGTTCAATGATTCGGATAACAACTTTATGGTTTCAGATGAAGCGCCGACTGCTGCTGAATTAAAAATATTGCACAAAACCATTAAGAAAATTCAGGACGACACCGAGAGGATCTCATTTAATACGGCAGTCAGCAGTTTTATGATTTGTGTAAACGAACTCACCGAATTGAAAAGCAACAAGCGCGCAATCCTGAATGAATTGGTAATACTGGTCTCACCTTATGCGCCTCATATTGCAGAGGAACTCTGGCAATTGCTTGGCAATACAGGAAATGTTTGCAATGCAACGTTCCCGGAATATAATGCTTCATTTACCGCTGATAACTCATTTGCCTACCCGGTATCATTTAACGGGAAAACACGTTTCACACTTGAATTGCCAATCGATATGACGGTTCCTGAAATTGAGAAGGCGGTTTTGAATGCTCCTGAAGCACAGAAATGGCTTGGAGGAGTTGCTCCCAAAAAGGTGATTATTGTTCCGAAGAAGATCGTTAACATTGTAATTTAAGTTCCAATTCAGCTATCATGTCAAAAAAAGTAAAAATAGTCATTGTCGGTATTGGTGGTGTTGGCGGATATTTTGGCGGACTCTTAGCCAGGAAATACGAGAATAGCGATGAGGTGGAAATCAACTTCCTGGCTCGGGGTGAGCATCTTGAGCAAATCAGGAAAAACGGATTGAAAGTTATCAAGGGTGCAACAGAATTTATTGCCAAACCGTCGTTAGCTACTGATAACACAAATGAAATCGGTGTTGCCGATTATATCCTGATTTGTATCAAAGGTTATGATTTGGATGCTACAATCACGCAGTTAAAACCTTGCATTGGCGAAAACACAATTTTATTGCCCCTTTTAAATGGTGTGGAAAGTGTTGAGCGTATTAAGAAGATTTTGCCGGAAACCATCGTTTGGGAAGGTTGCGTTTACATTGTTTCATTTCTCAAAGAGCCAGGTGTAATCGAAAATGACGGTCACAACCAAACTCTTTCCTTTGGGCTCGATAATACGAGTAATGACAGACTTTTATTTCTTGAAAAGTTGTTTCAGAATGCAGGCATCGACACGGTTTTATCCGATACGATTTCGACCATTGTATGGGAAAAGTTTATTTTTATCGCGGCGGTGGCAACAGTGACTTCATACTTTGATTGCAGCATAGGAAGGATTCTTGAAGAAAATTCAGATACTCTGTCCCGGCTCATTGGCGAGGTAACTTCAATAGCCAGGGCGAAAAAGATAGTTGTTGACCCGGAAATCGAAACCAAAACATTGAATAAACTGAAAGTGTTGCCTTATGAAACTTCTTCGTCCATGCACAGGGATTTTAAAAACGGGAAGCAGCATACAGAGCTTGAATCTCTGACTGGTTATGTGGTTCATGCAGGACAGGAATTTGGTATTGAAACGCCTGCTTTCGCCAGAGCTTACAATCATTTGATCAGTAAAAAACAGAACCACTGAGTCATTAGGGCACTAAAAATCACTTGGGATTTTGTGAAAGGGCGTAGCTGATTGTCCATGAGGGTGTTTGCAATTGGATTATTCCGTAAGTCATCAAAACAAAAAGCACAATTACCCTATACCACGCAATATTGCATTAAGGGTTCTCGTCTAATTTTTAATGAAAAGTAAATAGGCCTAAAAGCTAAACTTTACTAAAAAAATCACCTGGAAAGGTCGTAGTAAATAGGTGGTTTCCCAAACGGAGTATGCGTTTGCTAAAAATGAAGTATAGGTATCGGAATTAAAAATATTACTGCACTTCACTTCAACATCCACTTTCTTCTTTGTAAAAGTGTACCTGTACATCATATCTACAAATAAATTGTTGACTTCGTTGTGCCTGTAATATTCGGTTGAGAAATTAAAAAGCTGGTTTTTAGCCGGGAAGAAAAAGAAGCTGATGTTATGCTTGATCAGCGATATCCTGCTTTTTTGCTCCTGATCAATAAATGTCTGGATTGTATTGGCGTCCAGGTTATAGTCAATGTTCATCCATGGTGTAAGGTGGATGGAGAGATCGGGTTTTAGACTGATCATATTATTTCGGGAGTTGAAAGACTCAGCATTTACCACCGACGTTCCTTTTTGCTGAATATAGTTTACCCGAAGACTTAAAGTGGTTTTTGCTGCGCTGAAAAATTTACTCGTATAAGCCTGCAGGAAATGCGAATTTGATGTTTGCGGCATGTACTCGTTGATAACAATCGTCGAGCCATCGGTGTTGATCCAGTTACTGCTTGTGTTGGCCGACTGGCTGACAGAATACACATAGCTAAGTGTATTAAAGAACGAGATAATCTGGTTCCGGTATTCGACACGGGCAGTTACCATTTGTGTTGAAGTTGTTGAAACCGGCACTATATTCTGGCTGAAGTTTCGGTAGTTTTTCATGATAAAGCCGCTGTACATATCATCAAAGTCGCTGATCCTTTCCGTATATCCCCATGAACTGTAAACACGCCAGAAACCGGTAATCTTATAATCGGCAGAAATCCGGTAATCAGCCAGCAATTTGGTAAGGTCCTGGTTATTTGCAGGTTTTATATCGGTTACATTCAGCTTATGACTGTTCAGCGATATGCTGCCACTAAAAGTTAATTTTGAGAGTTTGTAATCAACATCAGTCATCAGGTATCCTTGCAAATGCCTGGTATCTATAACGTTGGCAAATTCTGATGTCATTTCAGTTTCATTGTTGTTTATATTCAAATATATATTACTTAAAAGCGACTGCTGCTGATATGTGATTCCCATTCGGGGAGAAATGGTAAATCGTTTGATCCCAAGCACAAGCCCGGCAGAGTTGTCGGTGTAAAACCGTTTCAGGTCTATTTGCTGGGTAACCAATTGATAAGGCACACTGTCGTTCAGCATATCTTCAAATTGACCCGGAAGCACTGCCAGGCTATGAGGGCTGTGGTCGAACAAAATATATGAACGGAATTCCCAAATATGTTTCCCGATCGGATTAAGCGATTTCAGGTCATTTGAAATACTTCGTAATGGATTCCGCAGCGCCTGAACTATTTTGTTCCCTTCCGTATAAACGGTACCACCTTGTTTGTCCCAGCTTGATTGTATTTTCAAATCGTTATTCAGGTAGTTCTTTTTTACATTCCGGTTAACATTAAATTTAGCGTACAGGTTATTGTTTGTAAGCTGGTTGTCGAATTTCTCCGAAAACTGAAGCGTGTCGTCCGGCATATAAATGGTGCGTATCAACGAGGCATTCGATTGCTGCTTATCATAGGTATAATAGATGTTGGAGCGTAAACTTATCTGAGAACCAATGCGTTGCAATCCGTTAAAATTAAACAGCACGATGTTGTTGTCGAGGTACCTGTTGGTTTTGATTTCAGGAGGTGATGCAGCCAGAACATTCAGCATTTTTACATTATCCGAAGGCCGCTCACCCGAATTTATTAAATCATCATAGGTAAATACCCGAAGTTGCTGCGATACATCATTCCCGGTATTGTTGCCTTGCAGCGATGTAACAACCTGGAATTTCTTTGTAAAAGTCATCGGGGTAACATTCACATCCCAGAGGAAAGGGCTCATTCCGGCACCTAACTTTGCTATACCCGTGGTGGTAACACCCTTTTTTATCTTTACGTTGAGCGCTGCCTGCTGCGATACAACTTTGTCTGCGAGCATTCGCATAGGCTGATGGTTTTCAAGTATTTCAACCGTAGAAACTGAACCTTTGGGTAAATTTTTAGTAACAAGACTGTATCTTCCTTCCATCAGGTCGAGACCTTCTACGTAAAACTTATTTATTGCTGTACCCTGGTATAGAATTTGCCCGCTGGCTTCAACTTCAATACCCGGCATACGGCGCAAAACATCCTCAAGATCTTTATCTTCCGACCGGGCAAAAGCTCCTACAAGGTAACTTAATGTATCGCCATATTTGCTAATTGGCGACGCAATTACGCTTATACCTTCCAGTTGTTTAACATCCTCCACCAATTGAAATTGAAGGGTTTGTGAAACATTTGCTATTTTCCTGCTTTCGTTACGGTAATTTATGGAGCTGATCTTTATAATAAGGCTGTCAGAAACTGCTTTTACAGTTGTTTTAAAATTACCCTGTTCGTCACTTACAGCGAAAGCAATCAGTGATGTGTTTCCAGGCTGATACACCATAACATTGATACGTGGTAGAGCTTCCCCTTTCTTATCCACAATACGACCCTGCAAATATGTCTGTCCCCAAATTGCCTGGCTGAAAATACATAGCACCGCCAGGAGCAAAATAGCTCTGAAGTATTTCTGGCAAGTTGCTGACAGGCTTTTCATTTTATTTTCGGATCAACTCAATTGGATTGTTACGCTGGGCCATATTTTTAGCAAGAACCTGTTGTGAATCGTTGTCGGCTCCATACTGTTTTGCCCGGTTTATAATATCTTCCCTGAATGAATCAAACGCCTTAAAAAAGCCTTGTTTCGTTGTTACAATATAATCTTTATCCTCTATATCAATCATTAGACATGGATCAAGTTTATTGATTGAAATCAATTCAAAATCATAGTGGTTACGCGTATCAGAAACTTTAACTATCAGGCCGGGTAAGCCATTAAATTTATAAGGTCCATCACTGTAAGGCAATTCAGGCGCAAACCAGGCAACCCAGCTGCGTCCCCCGAAATCGCAGGTGGCTTTTTGTGTTTTGTAACCACAGATTGTACTTGTATCGCCTGTTAATTCCCAATGAAACAAATCCAGATCCTCCTCGAACTTATATGTATCCGAAGGAATATGATCCTTGAAAGTAAGTTTACCTTTTGGATAGTTTTTATAAATACTGTATAAAATATTTGGGCGAATTGCTTTTGGATTAGTCAGATAATCTATTATCTGTTCCTTAGTTGTAAATTTTCGTGTTAGGGTGTCATTAATATAAGCAACCTTGTCAACAATCTCGCTTACATTAGGCCCCATAAGAAGTATCAATGTGGAAGTTCTTATCCAGGAAGGGTTTGTTGAGTCTGGCTGGGAGTGAAGCGTGTATGTTGCTACCAGAGTTGCAGGCTCAATATTTGTGTATTTCTTGTTTGTCCATTGTGCAAAGGTGCAATTGGTAAATAAAATAGCTAAAATTAACAGGTAGTTTCGCATTTCAATCTGAATTATAAATTAATGATTTACAGAAATATAAAGTTAAAAGTATAATTGCGCGAAAGAGCTAAAGTACTACTACTTCCGGATCAACTCTATAGGATTATTGCGTTCTGCCATATTTTTTGCAGCCATTTGCTGCATAGCGTTATCAGCCCCGGCTTCTTTAGCCCTGTTTACAATATCCTCGCGAAAGGAATCCTGAGCAGAAAAAAAGTCTTGTTTTGTTGTTACTACGTATTCTTTATCTTCAATATCAATCATCAACCCTTTTGCAGGTTTATTGATAGATACAAGCTCAAAAACATAATGGTTTCGAGTATCATACACTTTAACTATCAAACCAGGTAAGCCATTGAATTTATAAGGGCCATCACTATATGGAATATCAGGGCTAAACCAGGCAATCCAACTTCGACCCCCAAAATCACAGGTAGCCATTTGTGCTTTAAAGCCACAAACAGTAATTGTGTCGTTCGTTAATTTCCATTGAAATAAATCCAGCTCTTCTTCAAATTTATAGGTGCTGGAAGGAATGTGTTCTGTATAAGTAATCTTTTGTTTTGGGTAGTTTTTATAAATTCGATAAAGTGATGCCGGCATAGGTCTTTTAGTATCCAGCATATATTCCTGCAATTGTTCAAATGTTGTGAATTTTCGCGTTATAGTATCATTCATATATAAAGCCATATTCAAAAACTCGCTGAGGGAATCACTCAAAAACAATAACATCTTTCCATTTCTTATATTGGAAGGATTTGTTGAATCTTGCTGTGAGTGAATGGTATAAGTAGCTATCATTTTTATAGCATCTAAATTTTTATAAACGTGATCAAAACTTTGAGTAAATGCCGAAATCGAAAATGTTAAGGCTACTATTAAGAAGTATTTTTGCATGATTATTTATATTTATTGGGTTCACATTAGTATTTTATTAAAATCGTATAAAAGGTGGGTGTGTCCACCCACCTTTTACTTTTATAAGAATAACTTAGCAAATTAATGCTAATAACAAGATGAGCATAAAATTTGACTCCATGCTAAAGGATCATTCTCCCAATCACAAATTATCGCCATATATTGATCGCCATTACAACATGCAATTCTTACATTCTTACAACCACTATGAATTTGTGGTTTTGCTTGTGTTGGATTTGCATAAGCCATCAATCCGAAAAAGGCAAAGCCTATTAATAACTTTTTCATTTTTTTCATTTTTAATCAATAAATAATAAACTGATTGACTTCCACTTTCGCAGTCAAACAGGCATAAGACATTGCATATGCGAACCTGCGTGGGTACTATTTAATTACGCATTAATGAATTACCCATAATGTTGTTTACCTTTGTTGCGCCTCTCTGTGATTTGGTTCGTACCCGATTAATTTTGCGATTTGTCAGTCAGCCTCACAGGGAGGCTTTCTTGTTTATAGTGTTGAAGGAAAGGGATGGCTACTCCCTGCTTCAAAAAAATATACTTATTTTACTATTTGTTAAGCTATTAGAATGGGGATATTTTATTTAAAAATAGTACTACAGGAATGTTGACAGTAAAACTGTTTTTTAAAATATGCTGTTGAATTGATGGTATTATATTCGAATTTGAATTACTAAATTTAATAGAATGCTAAATTACTTATCGTTATGCTTAAGCATATGTACTATAAAAACCAAGTACAAATGCAAATGGGGGGGGGGTTTTAAAAAGTTATTAACAATTACTTGATGTAACGTATTGTAAAGCTGTCCCAAACTGTAATTTGATTAGTCTATACTACATAATCCAAAAAAAAGGAAAAGGTGATATAGGTTTTTGTGATTTAGAAATATTCTAAATTGAAGTGAGATGTAAGGTATGTTTTTGCAGGTCTATTCACTAATTCTCACTACGTTTCCCGCAAAAAAACGGGACAAGCAGTGAGATCGCAACACTAAGTTCGTTTTTCACTTTTCACTTTTCACTTTTCACTCATTTCAGGATTTCCCTCGAAATAATCATTTGCTGAATTTCAGAAGTTCCTTCGTAGATCTGTGTAAGTTTAGCTTCGCGCATCAGCCTTTCTACATGGTATTCTTTCACATAGCCATACCCGCCGTGGATCTGAACAGCCTGGGTGGTAACTTCCATGGCTATTTCAGCGGCATAGTATTTGGCTAATGAACTGGCATAACCATACGGTTGTTTCTGGTCCTTGAGCCAGGCAGCCTTAAGGCACAAATTACGTGCATTTTCAATTTTAACGGCCATATCAGCCAGTTTAAATGCTATTGCCTGGTGATTGGCAATCTCAGTACCAAAAGTTTTGCGTTCCTTAGAGTATTGCACGGCCCGTTCAAAAGCACCGCTGGCAATTCCCAGCGCCTGTGCTGCAATTCCGATACGGCCTCCTTCGAGGGTTAACATGGCAAATTTAAAACCAAAACCGTCAGCGCCTATGCGGTTTTCTTTAGGCACTTTTACATCATTGAACATTACCGAATGCGTATCGCTGCTACGCATGCCCATTTTATCTTCGTGAGGTCCAACACTAATGCCGGCAGCATTACGGTCCACTATCAGGCAATTGATGCCTTTATGCATTTTTTCGGGATGGGTCTGCGCTATCAGTAGATAGGTTCCTGCTGTGTTACCGTTGGTTATCCAGTTTTTAGTGCCGTTAACTAAATAATAATCACCCATATCGACAGCCGTAGTGCGCTGCGATGTTGCATCCGATCCGGCATCGGGCTCCGAAAGCAGGAAAGCGCCAATTTTTTCGCCCCGGGCCAGGGGTTTCAGGTATTTTTCTTTTTGCTCCTCGGTGCCAAACTCCTCTAGTCCATAACATACCAATGAGTTGTTCACACTCATGATCACACTTACAGAGGAATCGATTTTCGAAATTTCTTCCATAGCCAGCACATACGAAACGGTGTCCATACCACCACCATCATATTTCGGATCGACCAGCATGCCCAGGAAACCGAGTTCAGCCATTCGTTGAACATGTTTTGTAGGATAAATAGCGCCTGCATCACGCTCAATTACATCAGTAATTAATTCGCGCTGGGCAAAATCGCGGGCAGCATCCCGGATCATCAATTGTTCTTCGGTGAAAGAAAAGTCCATGGCAGTATATTTTTATATTAAAATGGTTAAAAATTAATTGAACAAATATAGAAACAATACTATCATTCCAACAGATATAGACAGATATTTTATTTTAAAGGCTACCAGCTTAATCCTCAAAACTTGTCTTTCAATTATTCAATCCCTCGCGGGGTTGTTATTTTTTGATATTACTTTATATCATGGGTTGCACCCATGGTTATTATTATTGAAGCCAGCTGGGCTTCTGATGAATATTCCATTCAAACCTCCGCTCTTCCGCCACGAAAATATAATGTTATCAATCCAAATAGGAAGATCGCCTAAATCCAGCCCCTCAACTTATAATACGCCAGTCCAAAATATTCCCTGATTACCACAATTTCGTATTTCAGGTGGTTCCAGAACTGGTATCGAATCTGAAGGTTGTTGCCGATGGGAGGTGCAATTTTATTACCCTTCAGGTCATTGTCACGAAAAGTGAGGTCGGCATCGAGGGCATACTCAAACGTGGGCACACCACTCACCTGTGTAAATCCGCATTTGCGGAAAGCAAGCACTGCCCGCTTCATATGATCCGGCGAAGTTACCAGTGTGACAGGTTGCCCTAACTGTGCAAAGGTTTTTCCTGCAGCAATTTTCAATGCCTGTTCGCGTGTATTACGGCCGGTATGTTCAAAGGCTATCGAATGCGGATTTACACCACGCAATTCAAGTTCATTTTCAACCCGGCGGGGAGCTGAAAGGCTGTCCGTAATATCGCCAGGCATGGCAATTATTACTTTCGCTTCAGGATGTAATGTCGCAAATTTTGCAGTATAAAAACTGCGGATAAGTCCATCGCCACTCGGGATTCCGGCTCCGCCAAGCAGGACGATACTGCCAGGAGGTTGTGTAATTTTGCAGTTAGATGTACCTAAGTAGTAATATGCCCAGAAAGGAAGCGTGGTAAAAGCAAGTATGCAAAGAGCTATGAAAAAAGATCCGGTAGCAATCAGCAGTATTTTAAGAAATTTCCAGATTCTTTTTGTTTTCTTTCTCATAAAATAATTTAAGGATTCAAACGGCCATTGTGATCATCAGATAGTGAACATCAATATTAAACCCGGAACCAGGATGGAATTACCTTTTTATAATTAATAAGGGTGTTTCAACCACATTACTCATGTTCAGAGCCCTGTCCTTGATATAGATTTCGAATGCAATGGTATCACTCTTCAGCAATTGCCTCGCGAAATAAAGTTCCAGGTACATGGTGATTTCCCCTTTTATATTCTTATTCTTGCCGGTGGGCGTAAGTATAGGAATACGCGCATTAAAAGTTACGCTGGAATCAACAGGCTTAACCTCAACAAGCTGATTATTGACATACTCCATGAATTTGAGATAAAAATTATATTTGAGAGGTTCGATAGTATCCCCGTCATATAATCCAATATCGCCATCGCCATCCGTGTACGAAATTGTTATGGCACCAACTGAATCTTTTCCCAGAATATCCCTGGCTGTAGCAAATCCCGCGAATTCAATTTTGGGTTCGAGTGGATATTGAACTTCTTTAATACAACCTGTAAGTCCGGCAAATAACGGAATCAGGAGGATTAAGCCTATCTTTGCATATAATTTCATTTCCAATTTTAACAAGGCATAAAATTACAAAATTTCTGTTATGGACTTCACAGCATTTAAAGATAGCATATTTAATCTGCAAAGTCCTTTCGAATTTAACGAAATTGCCCTCAGTTTATTTCGGTATCAATATAAAAACAATAAAATTTATAACAGGTTTGTTGATGCGTTGGGCATAAGCGAAAGCCAGGTTTTTCATCCGGAGCAGATTCCTTTTCTGCCTGTGAGCTTTTTTAAAACACACAAAATAATAAGCGGTGATTTTTCAGAAGAAGTTGTTTTCGAAAGCAGCGGCACTACCGGCATGGAAACCAGCCGGCATTACGTGGTTGATGCAAGTGTTTACCAGGAGAGCTTTTCGCGCGGATTAGAACTTTTTTATGGCGACTTATCCCAATACGCAGTTTTTGCCCTGTTGCCTTCATACCTTGAGCGTAAAAACTCATCTCTTGTTTATATGGTCGAAAGGATGCTGCTGAAGTCGAACAGGCAGATGGGCGGTTTCTTCCTGAATGACCTTGAAGCCTTAAAACAACAGCTACTAGAGGCCCAGCGTAACGGGCTGAAAATTATGCTTATTGGAGTAACTTTTGCCTTGCTCGATATGGCTGAAAACTTCCCGGTAACTATTCCTGATGCTATTATTATTGAAACCGGTGGCATGAAAGGTCGCCGCAAAGAACTCACACGCATGGAGCTTCATGAACAACTTTGTAAAAGTTTTGGAGTTGGTAAAATCCATTCGGAGTATGGAATGACGGAACTTTTATCACAGGCATGGTCAGCCGGCGATGGTATTTTCCGTTGTCCACCCTGGATGAAAGTGATGATAGCCGATACCAACGATCCGTTAAGTTACCTCGAAACCGGGCGGACAGGAGGCATAAATATCATTGACCTGGCTAATTTTCATTCCTGCCCGTTCATTTCGACCCAGGACCTGGGCCGGGTATTCGAAGACGAAAGCTTTGAAGTACTCGGACGTTTTGATAACAGCGATATACGGGGATGCAGTTTGCTAACGGCTTAAAAATATAGTTTTCTTCCCTTTTTTCAACTCGTTTTATATTTCCTTTTCAACTTAAATAAGAGTTACAGATTTTACTTTCCGAAAATTCTATATCTGAAATAATTCTCTTACGAAAATCAACCGGGAATTATAATAGACCTTCATCATAGTATTCAAAGTAAGATTTGTTTTGGATGAATGAAAAAAATCGTAATTTCGCACCTCTGTAAAAAAAGCATATTAACCTTTCTCTTAACCATTAACCTGTATTACAGCCTTTAAGCCAAAATACAGTATGCTTTATAAAAACAAACGTTGTTGTTTTTAATTTCATGTTCTTGATAAATAATGGTTTAGGGCTTAAAATAAATCTCTTATGAAACAGTATGGTGATCTGCCAAAGGAATTTACTTCGTTTGAAAGTTCAAAAATTGTTATCCTTCCCGTTCCTTATGATGGAACCACTACCTGGATAAAAGGTTCTGACAAAGGGCCAAAAGCAATTATTGATGCATCGGCCAACCTGGAGATGTATGATATTGATTCGGACAGCGAAGTTCATAAACTAGGTATTCATACCGCTGAACCTGTTACAGAGGCCTCATCTCCCGAAGCTTTGGTCAACGAAGTTTACTCCAGGGTCAAAGCTCTTTATAAAAAGAAAAAATTCCCGGTAGTTTTAGGCGGGGAACATACAGTCAGCATTGGAGCTTTTAAAGCAGCAAGCGAGCAATTCACTGATCTGACTATATTACAGTTTGATGCTCATGCCGATATGCGTAATGAATACAATGGTTCCAGGTATGATCATCATTGTGTAATGGCAAGAGCTTCGGAAATGGCACCTATCGTGCAGGTTGGAATTCGAAGCATGAGTGCCGGCGAACGTGAAGACATAAAACCCGAATGCGTATTTTATGCTATGCAGATCTACGACCAGTCAACCTGGATGTATGAACTGCTGAACAAACTCAGCCGGAATGTTTATATTACCATTGATCTCGACGTGCTTAACCCATCTATTATGGCATCGACCGGTACACCTGAGCCCGGCGGGATGAACTGGTTCGATATAATCAATATGCTGAGAATGATCAGTGAGCAGGTGAATATAGTAGGATTCGATGTTACTGAACTGGTTCCTAATAAAGAAAATAAGGCACCCGATTTTCTTGTTGCCAAACTCATTTACACTATGCTTACCAATAAGTTCATAACAGGAATTAAATAATAAAGTCACTTATTGATAAAAGGCTGTTCTTTTAAAAAGGGGCAGCCTTTTGTTTTATGCCAAAACAAAGAGATTAATATCATTAATCCGATTATTTTTTGAAGAAAAGTGGCAGCAGGGTAAGTATCTTGTCAACGGCTGAAGTCGATTAAAAATCCAATCGTTCAGCTGCTTTAATAAACAATGAACGGGCTTGAAATGCTTTCCTTTTCCGACTTTATTTCGCAGGTATAATATCCATTCTTACAGGTGGAAATATTCATGACCTCAGAAATCCGGCCGTTGTTATCGGTTGAATTATTGTTTTTTGATAATATAACTTTTCCTTCATTATTATATACTTTTATTGTGAAGTCGCATTTCGTTTTCATTTCGGCATTTATGGTTATCATTTCATTCGCCGGGTTAGGTGAAATTTTCATTTTCACGTTATCACCTGATAATTCGTTGTTTCCTGTATAATCAACAATATTGAAATCATAGGCTTTTGGTGTACAATTATAGCCCGATACAAAAAGTTGGGCACTACCAGGGTTCAGCAGAAAGGTATTAAAATCTATAACAGCCTGCCCTGATGTGTTAGTTACGGATTTCCCGATCAGAACGCCATCTTTAATAACCACACATGTCAACCCGGTGGCTGGTAAACCAGCAGAAGTAACTTTCACTGTGATAGATAAAGATCCTAGTGAAACTGTAGCCGGAAACTCTGTATTTATCAGGATCGGATTATCAGTATATACAGCTAATGCAGGATCGCCAAGCACATTGCAATCGTAAAAGCACCAGCGCAATGCACCAGGTTCCCATTGTCCGGGGGCTGTAACCCAGGCAGCAGACGCGATTTTTGATTCCATATGTGCCCTGCCGATACGGTTGAGGCTGTCATTATACAAAGCATTTATGAACTCACGATGCAGGTGGGGAGAAGGGCCTTCGGTTTGTCCTTCGTTGAACCACCCATAGCGTGAGTTGCCAACGAAAGCTACGGCAAAGTTCCTGATGGTTACCATTTTTTCGGCAATACAATCAGTGTAATCGAAGGCTCCACAATCGCAGCCATGCGTATAAACAATTGTAAAATTATGATCAACCCCATTCAGCCCATAGAAATTTGCATCGCTAATATCGCTGTTACCTAATTTCATCACATAGGTCCTGTTTGCGTGACCCACATGGTTTAGCATCGGTCGTCCCTGGTTCAGATGGTTTATCAGATCCGAACCGCTCCAGTTTGCATTTTCATCATAAAGGCTATCAACCGGATAACCGGTGGGTATGCCCGTTGTGGTGTAACCGTTATCGGAATGAGTGCCCATAAGCAGGTTGAGATAATCACTTCCCCAGGTAACATATGGTACTACGGTCCAAAGGCTCTCACCTGCCATTAAAATATTGCGAAATTCTCCGGCCACAGGGGTAAACTGGTACTTGTAGCTTTTATTCAGCATATTGTCGAGTTCGCTGGCATTGCTGAAAGGCAAACGACCCACTGCAACATCGGGCAGCAAATCGTCCTCACCGGGCTCGCCCCACAATGAATCTCCATCTGTATTCCAGTTGCCATCAAGTGCTGAATAATACAGATCAGATGGAATGTTGTTATCAGAATATCCCGATCCCGACTGCACATAACAATACAATCCCCTGTGCGGAATAAGTTCATCGTCACCTGCAAGCATTACAAATTCGATCCCATGGTTCTGGTACTCCTGGATAATAAAATTCCTGATCTTTTCGGGAACATCGGTTCCTATGATGGTTGATGTAATACTATCGAGTGTAACTACCCGCGAGGTAATACCTTCTTTGAGATAATCAGCCTGCAGGCTGACAAAGGAATTTTTGAATTCTGTAGTACATATAATCAACATTTTATAAGTCAATACCGGAGCTAACCGGCTTTTTGTGTATGCCTGGTCTATATCCGTATTATCTGAAAGTTGTACGGCTTCAGCACTTTGGATTTTCAGATTTTTCAATGCCGTTGCCGCTTTAGCATCGGGTGCTGTGTGAACCACAACATGGGCGGTGGTATAATAAGTGAGTTCCCCGGTAACCGGGTTGTAACGTACCGGCGTGAACGTAGTAAGGGCAAACGAGCGGCCATTGAGGAAAGCGGTGATCAATTTCCCTTTCGGATCATCCGGGAAAGAAGCATTGCGGCTATATACAGCTTTATCTTTAATAAAGATAACCTGACTTTCTTCCCCCACCGGCCTGGCTTCCTGCTGAGGGTAAATAGTAAACTTACCCGGAAGCGTTACTTCATCCGAAAAAATAATTTCAATACTTATGGCTGATTCACCTGGCGGAAGCATAAGCTTTACCTGGCAGTAAGGCAATACAGGCTGACCGGGCAACGCTGTCGGCATGGAATTTCCAAGATTAAGCACCTGGTACTCGCCAGTTTGTTTCACGGATGGATTCCCGAAATGATATACCTGCTCTACTTTGCCAGCCTTAACAGAGAATGAAAGCATAAGCATAAGTCCTGATAGTATGGTAATAGTTCTTATCGTCAAGGGCTTCATAAATGACAGAGATTTAGCGAGGTCAAATTTGAGCATAAAATTAATCATTTCATAAAATTAAAGTTCATCAACTATTTTCTACCTTTGAAAATGCGTTAAAACTACGACTTAACGACAACCTATTGTGCCTGCCGGCGACCTTATTAACACTTCCGTTTGAAAATTTGCGCAATAGTATAAACCGGCAGAATCTTGAAATTTATTTATGAAAAGAAAAAACATCATGAAACTTATTTCAGCCCGGACTTTACGATCGCATTTGATTATCACCTTCGGATTATTGCTTACCGCGTTAGGCTGGACAGCCTTCCTGATACCGGCAGAAATTACAGGCGGGGGAATTACAGGTGTGTCAACCCTGATTTATTACAGCTCACGCTTTCCAATAGGTATTAGCTATTTAATAATAAATGCAGTGCTTATTGTGTTTGCCATTAAAATACTGGGGCGGAGTTTTGGGGCGAAAACCATCTTCAGCGTAATTGTGATGTCGCTGTTGTTTTCGTTTTTACAACAGGTTTTTACAAAACCCATTATTAACGACGACTTCCTGTCAACCGTGCTGGGTGGAATTTTAAGCGGTGCCGGTGTGGGCATCGTTTTTTCGCAGGGCGGCAGTACCGGCGGAACCGATATCATTGCCATGATTATCAATAAATACAGGAATATCAGCCCAGGCAGGATTATACTTTATTGCGATGTTTTTATCATTGCTTCGTCCTACCTGATTTTTCAATCGCTCGAAAAAATAGTTTATGGTTATGTAGCCATGGGCATTACCTCGTACACTATCGATCTGCTGTTTACCGGATCAAAGCAATCGGTGCAGATGTTTATATTTTCGAAAAAATACGATGAAATTGCGGATCGCATCGGGAAAGAAGTAGGCCGCGGAGTGACTATAATAGATGGAAAAGGGTGGTACTCAGGCGAATCAACCAGGATATTGCTGGTGATGGTACGAAAACCCGAAGCCAGCCAATTGTTCCGCATTATTAAAGAGGTGGACCGGGATGCGTTTATGTCGGTCAATAATGTGATGGGTGTTTATGGACAGGGATTTGAGAAGATCAGGACGTAGGAAAATAGCCAGGAGGATTTTTCTTGAAAAAGAAATGGTTAATAGAAAATACCTGCCTGGCGGCAGACAGGGTTAATAGAAAAAAGTTAGTGGGGGCGCAATTTGCGTTGCACGATTGGAGTGGTTTACTAATAATTACACCGAACCATACTTTAAAGCAGGATTTATCATAAGAGCTAAAAGCCTGCTATTTCTTACTTCCCATCATGATACTCCGACTTTAATACTGAAATAACCAGTTTCTCATGGGTAAGCGATAAAACTTTCCATGTGAAATCTGCCGTACCTCCCCAATAGCCGACCGTAATATTTACAATGGAATCGCTCCAGGTCCATATGCCTTCGTAATCAGCTGTAACTATGGGAGGCGTACCGCACCACCCGCTATTCTGACGGTAAATAAGCTTGTTGTCTGTTTTAAACGTAATCCCGAATTCGTTTTCAATAAGTTTATCAGCCCTGGTGTAGGTAAGCAGTGTATCCGAATATTGGGGGTTTACCCAGCTGCCTTCAAGGTCAGGATTCCCGCCATCAACAGAGGTTTCTATTTTCTGGCACGAAAATAATGCTAACGAGAATAGTAAGGCTAATGCAATAACTTTCATATTTATCTTTTACATAATACGCTCTGTTCTGATTCAATAAACATTCACCAATCTGTACGAATTTAACACGAAAAGGCACGAATCCCACATCCCACATCTGACATCCGGCATCTCACATCAAACATCCGACATCCCACATCCGACATCCCACATCAAACATCCGACATCAAACATCCCACATTCTCATACCCCTCCTATCGGGATTTTACTCAGTTGCTGAATATTCTGCAAATCAGCATAATTGTACTGGTAAATGCCATCTGTTGCAATCATAATCAACACGTTACCATACGGAATTACATCGAAAGCTTTCAGGTTTGTATATTGTTTCAGCATATGCATGTCGATTCGCAACGGATCGCTGGCATCATAAATTTTTAATCCTGCCTGCCCGTCGCAAACGAAAAGAGTTTTATTATCGATACCTAATCCATATGGCTCCGACATGGCGTAGCTTTTTACCAGAACCGGGCTCATGATATCTTTCAGATCAATCACTTCCAGCAGATTCTGCCAGTTTCCACAACGGTTCCCTGCCCGAAGTGTTACATAAGCCATCCCATCCTTTACGACTACAGGATCACAGCTTTGAAAATGGTTATATTCCGATTTATACACGGGGCTGGCCGGTACCGAGATATCATAAATGAGCATTCCCGTCTGTGTTCCGATAAAAAGATAAGTACTATCAATAAATACAGTTTCAACCATACGTGTCATTTCAATTTTGGTGCCCACAACCGGTGCAGTTGGCTGACTGATATCAATCACCTGCATGTTGGACTGGTTCAATCCATAAAACTGGTCGCCATTAATAATAAACCGGGCCATGGATCCCCCAATACCAATAGTCTGAGTCGGGGCACCACTGATTGCATTTACCATGAAAACGTCTTTCCCCATATCATAATAATAGTATGGACCCATCCCGTTGTCAGTCACTTCTTCGGTTACTTCCTTCAGTTGCCAGCCTACAATTACTCCTTTCTCCTTGTCGATAGCAGAAATTGGATAAGCCGACACTGATTCCGGAATCGTATAGGGAAAAATATCTTTGATCCGGCTAACCTCAATGGGCTCATTAATGTTTGAAATATCAAGTACCACCAGGTCAACATAGGTATCAGCATACAGATAATTGCCCCTGACGGCCAGGTCAACGTTACCCGGAATATCCAAAAAGGCAAGATTTACAGGAGATGCCGGGTTTGAATTGTCGAACACATGGATTCCCTTGTATTTTTCGTTCACAAACAGGTAGTTGTCCTTAATGTATATTTTACCTCCGCTTTGTATTACAGTGGCAGCAGTTGATTTCACAGGCTTGCGCAAATCTTCGTACGACATGTATTGGGGTACATTAGCCATATACTTGCGGTATTCAATCGAACTGTCCTTGCACGAAACCATACCCAGTATCATGAGTACGGTAAAGGGTACTGCGAGGAATAATTTTATTGTTTTCATCACTTCGGTTATTAAATAGGTTTATATTTCCTGTTGGGAAGCACTGCTTCCCACGTTATTTATTAATTAAACTGAAATCCAAAAGAGAATGTCAGGCGGTTAAATTCATCATAGCGTATGGTTTCGTAATTCGGGTATGAGGATAACCAGGGATACGGGTTACTTACTGTTTTTGTCTTCTGATAACGGTATCCCAGGCTGAAAAACAGTGCATTACGATTTGTAAAGTTAAACCGCATTCCTGCACCGGTACCCGCGGATAACCCGCCATGATCTTCGGAAAAGTCGCCTTCGGTCTTTTTCGAAAGCGGAACCGCATAACCACCTTGTGCATATACATAGGGTGACCATGAACTTTTCAGGAAATAGTATTTTACATCCGCCAAAAAAGGAATCTGCTGGTGATCAAACCATTCAATTCCTGTTCCGGCACCAACTGCCAGCCTGAAAGGGAAACGGTACGAAGTAATACAGGTAAAACCGCCTGTGTTCTGCGAACCGCCGTAAAAACTGACTGTGGCTGCCATTTCAACAGGCGAGGCTTTATTCACACGGTTTTTGGCCGGGATAACCTGGTCCACAAGGATCATTTTAATGGCTGAATCAGGAACCACAATTACATTGCCTCCTACTATCCCGATGCTGGTGTGCACCCCCGTAACAATTTCGATGATCTTACCTTTTAATATACTTCCATTGTTCAGGTAAACCACATCTTCCTTCGATTGGGCACAGATGGCCCCCGCAAGAATAAAAGTACAAAAGACAATAAGTGACAGTATTTTCTTCATAAACCATAACTAAACACAACAAAGGGTGAAAAACAAACAGATTGGTTGTATGAAGGCCAATACTCCGTTAATTTTAAAAAGCAATTCTACACCACTCCAAGAGTTTTTTGTCATTTTTTTAATTTTTAGCAGTTCGGGTTGATGGCAAACCTGCAAATAAACCGTTCGGGCATCAAAGCGTTGTTAAAGAAGGTTTTATAATTGTCCATTGAGAAGGGTGTTCGTTCAATTGATTGATTTGTCAACCAATCAAACTTAGCCAAATTTACCTCCGTTAGTGACGCATTAAATTGAAAATCGAGTTTGTTTTTAAAATATAAATTCCTGCTCGAAATGAATTCTGTGGGTTTGCTCACAATAGGGACTAAAGTGACCTAATTGCGTAAAATTAATTTTACCTTTGATGCTTAAAATATGCCAAAGAACGCTGAGCATGAAATCTTTGCGGCTTTGTTGAGGCCCGAAAAAGTCTTATTTTGTAATACCCAAATAATAAGCTGTTTTAACATCTTGGTTAACCGTGGAAGTCATGTTTAGACTATTAGTGGAATAATCATCTTAAAAACCGATTTCCAATGGTTTAATCTAATTTATATTTGTTTATTTTGCTGATATTCAAACATATATCTTATTTTTAAGCGGAGTATTGATATATATATACTATCACATATCAAAACTTATTTTACATTTGCAGCAAATCAGCTCATTGAATGAACAACTTCTTAAACAGTCTGTTCACTATAATAGCTCTCTGTATCAGGTCATTATAATTTTATCACCGAAAAAATTTAGATGGAGCGAAAACCAATTAAAAAGGTACTCATTGCCAACCGTGGTGAAATTGCAGTACGTATCATCCGTTCATGCCGCGAAATGGGCATTCATACTGTAGCCGTATTTTCTGATGCTGACCGCACCTCTATGCATGTAAGGTATGCCGGAGAGGCTTATTACATCGGGCCATCACCTTCAAACGAAAGTTACCTGAAAATCGACAAAATACTGGAAGTCGCTAAAACCGCTGGAGTTGACGCTATTCATCCCGGTTATGGTTTCCTTTCGGAGAATGCAGAATTTTCTCGCCGTTGCCAGGAGGAAGGGATAATTTTTATTGGACCATCTCCTGAAGCAATCCTGGGTATGGGCGATAAAATTACCGCCCGCCGCACCATGATCAAAGCCGGCGTGCCGGTTGTTCCGGGAACTTCTGAAGCTGTTACCAGCGAAGAAGAAGCACTCGAGACCATCCGGCAGATCGGGCTCCCGGTTATGATAAAAGCTTCAGCAGGTGGAGGCGGAAAAGGAATGCGCCTGGTTAAAGAAGAATCTCAGATCGTGAGCTCATTGCGGGGTGCCCGTTCAGAGGCAAAAACTGCCTTTGGCAACGACGCTGTATATATTGAAAAATACATCGATTCACCGCACCATATTGAATTCCAGATACTCGCTGATAGCCAGGGAAATACAATACATCTTTTTGAACGTGAATGTTCCGTGCAGCGCCGTCATCAGAAAGTAGTTGAAGAAACTCCATCTCCAATTATGACCCCGGCTGTTCGTGCTGAAATGGGGGCTCATGCCGTGGCTGCTTCCAAAGCGGCTAATTACGAAGGAGCCGGAACCATTGAGTTTATTGTGGATGATAAGCTCAATTACTATTTCCTCGAGATGAATACTCGCCTTCAGGTGGAACATCCTATTACTGAACGGGTAGTTGGTGTTGACCTTGTGAAGGAACAAATCCGCATTGCCGAAGGACACCCCTTGCCTTTCACACAGGAAGATCTGCACCAGAATGGCCATGCTATTGAATGCCGTATTTATGCCGAGGATACTGACAATAACTTTATGCCAAATCCCGGAACCATCACTCATATCACCGAACCTCTCGGATTAGGAGTACGTTGCGATGGCTATGTTTACGAAGGATATACCATTCCTATTTATTACGATCCAATGATCAGTAAGCTGATAGTATGGGGAAAAACACGTGATGAAGCTATCGAACGTATGCGCCGTGCCTTATACGAATATAAAATCAGCGGGGTAAAGACCTCCATCAAATTTCTCGAGCGCATCATGGATGCCCCTGATTTTCGCAAAGGCGGTTATAACACCCATTTTATAGAAGATAACCTGGCGTTTCTCATGGCTGAAACAGAATGTGTTTACGAATGTGAGAATCTGGCACTTATAGCAGCTTATGTTGAATACACTACAAGACTAAAAGAAATAGAACAGACCATTTCGCCAGCCTCATCACGTCATGGAAGCGACTGGAAAGAGTTTGGGCGCAGGCAAGCTGCCTGGAGACTCTAAGGTGGCAAGGGAAAATAGAGACTGGGCATCAAGGCAAATCAAATTATCGTAAAGGATTTCTTGTAAATTGCTCTCATTATTTTAAACGCTATGTCCCAACTCCTTTCAAATACTATCTCATCACTCTTTCCCCGGCTTGCCAGAAGCTAATCATATAAAAAAAACATGGAACTTGAACTAAACCTCGAAGGCCGGAAGGCAATCCTGAAAGAAATCAGCCGCGAAGGCAATAAACTTACAATTGCTGTTGACGATGAAATCTATAACGTTGATCTTGTAAAAGTAGGCCCTGCAGAATATTCGGTACTATATAAAGGACAGTCATACAATATCGAAGTAGTCCCTGGTCGCGAACCCAAGCATTATACAGTGAATACCTTATATGTTACCCACGAAATTGAAGTTGTGGATGCCGAAACACGATATTTACGCAGCCGAGATAATGTATCCGCCGGGCATATCAGCAACATTATCCGCTCGCCAATGCCGGGCAAAATAGTAAAAATTCTTGTTGCCGAAGGTGATACTGTTGAAGTAGGTCAAACCGTGATAATTGTTTCAGCTATGAAAATGGAAAGTGAATTTAAAGCCGCCAAAGCAGGTATAGTTAGTGAAATCCCCGTGGCCGAAGGCGATACCGTTGATGGAAACCAGGTATTGGTTGTGATTGAAGATGTTGAATAGATAAAATGTTGGGATCTGGGGCGCCGAATTTCAGAAGTTTAAATTGAACCTTGAATGCCGCAGGTAGTTGAACCTAAATCCTTTGATTCCCTTGAACCCGTTAATATTATAAAGATGTCGAGTCAGATAGAAAAATTTAACAAACTGGAAGAAAAAACCCGAATTGCCGAGCTGGGTGGCGGACAGGACCGTATTGATCGCCAGCACCAGGCCAACAGGAAAACTGCGCGCGAGCGGCTAAACGATTTGCTGGACCCAGGTACTTTTGTAGAACTCGATAAATTCGTGGTTCACCGTTCACGCGATTTTGGGATGGAAAAGAACCTGATTCCCGGCGATGGTGTAGTTACAGGTTATGGCAAGATTGACGGCCGCCTGATGTATGTTTTTGCCCAGGATTTCACCGTTTTCGGAGGGACAATGAGCCGTGCCAATGCTGACAAGATTGTGAAAATAATGGATCTGGCAGTAAAAATGGGCGCTCCGCTCATAGGCCTCAACGACTCGGGAGGTGCCCGCATACAGGAAGGTGTCGAAAGCCTTGCCGGGTATGCCGATATTTTTTACCGTAATGTAATGAGTTCGGGAGTTATCCCCCAGATATCAGCCATTTTAGGCCCATGTGCTGGTGGTGCAGTTTATTCCCCGGCAATTACAGATTTTATTATTATGGTTGAAGGCAGCAGCTATATGTTTGTAACCGGACCCGATGTTATTAAAACAGTTACCCATGAAGAGGTAACAAAGGAGGAACTGGGTGGCTCCCTCACACATAACAGCAAAAGCGGCGTGGCTCATTTTACGGCTAACGACGACGAGCACGCCATGATGATGATCCGCGAACTGATGAGTTATTTGCCATCCAATAACATGGAAGATGCGCCATTCAAAGCATCGACCGACGATATCAACCGCAGTG
Organism: Lentimicrobiaceae bacterium; assembly: GCA_041660125.1. Taxonomy (GTDB): domain Bacteria; phylum Bacteroidota; class Bacteroidia; order Bacteroidales; family UBA4417; genus UBA4417. Next base: position 46,177 of record JBAZWY010000008.1, on the reverse strand, counting down.
ATAAAAAACTCGACTCGCTGATACCTGAAGATCCCAACAAACCTTACGATATGAAAGAGCTGATAAAAGAAATGGTTGACAACCATAACTTTTTCGAAGTCCAGCCTTTGTATGCTCAGAATATTATTGTTGGTTTTGCCCGCATGGGTGGCCGCAGTATAGGTATTGTAGCCAATCAGCCACAGGCGCTTGCCGGGGTGCTCGATATTAATTCATCCATAAAAGCTGCACGGTTTGTACGCTTCTGCGATGCTTTCAATATCCCTCTCATAACACTGGTTGATGTTCCGGGTTTCCTGCCGGGTACCAACCAGGAATTCGGTGGTATTATCAAGCATGGCGCAAAGTTATTATACGCTTTTGCCGAAGCAACCGTTCCCAAAATTACGCTGATAACCCGCAAAGCTTATGGCGGTGCTTATGACGTGATGAGCAGTAAACATATCGGTGCTGACATGAATTTCGCTTACCCTTCAGCCGAAATTGCGGTCATGGGTGCTGACGGAGCCGTTAGCATAATCCATCGCGATAAGATGAGTGACGAAGATCGCAAACAGGCTGTTGACAACTACCGTGAAACTTTTGCCAACCCCTACAAAGCTGCCGAACAAGGGTATATTGATGAAATCATTTACCCGCACCAAACCCGCTTCAAACTAATACAAGCGCTTGAGATGACACAGAATAAACGCAAAACCAATCCGCCCAAAAAGCACGGGAATATTCCATTGTAGTTATTTGTTTAAACAAATAGTTGCCGGTTTAATAGTCAAGAAGCAGTAAATGTTTTTTTATGCTCAAGCTTTTTAAGTAGTGAGATTACTGCTTGCCCGGGAATTTTCCCTATTTGATTTTGTCATTACATCAAAATTATATTTAGCTCTGAAAAACGTCCGGATGTTGGCAGAATTAAATTTTGTATTATTTTTGCAGTTCAAATGAAGACTCTTTTAGCAAATAACAATTGGTGGCATTTTACAACAAACGTTGTGGACAGCTAATATATTTGCGTTAACTTATACCAAGATAACCCGCTGTTTACAACTAACAGCGGGTTTTTTATTTTCCAACAGCAAAAGAAACACCAATGAAAATTTATACTGAAACATACCAGCAACTGTCGGACACCAAAACTCCGGTGAGTTTATTCCTCGCTCTGCGTGATGAATACTCTGCGCCCATGTTACTCGAAAGTTCGGACTATAACAGCAAAAGCAATCATTATTCGTTTTTGTGTTTCGAGCCGATTGCAAGTATTACCATCCAGGATAAAGTGGCTAAAACAGTGATTAATGGAGATATTGTAAAAGCAACTTTGTCGGCCGATGCGCAGTCGTTAAATAAAACTTTTACCGATTTTATCAATACATTTGAGTTTGAAGATCATATTCAGGATAATCTCAAAGGCTTGTTTGGATATTGTTCCTTTAATATTGTTGAATATACCCATGAGTTGAAATTGAGAAACAACACCAATGAAATTCCTGAACTGATGTATCATTTGTATTCACTGGTTTTGATGTTTAATCATGCTACCAACGAACTCAGCCTGTTTTCGCACGCGTATTCCGAAAACGAAGCCATCGTAAACCTTGAACTTTTAATCGAACGGATTGATCTGCATAAACACAATAATTATTCATTTGAACTTACAGGCGGTGAAACCAGTAATTGTACGGATGAAGATTATATGCTGAAAGTGACCAAAGCAAAAAAATACTGTAAACTGGGCGACGTATTTCAGTTGGTTGTTTCACGCAGGTTTTATCAGAATTTTAAAGGTGATGACTTTAATGTTTACCGGGCGTTGAAAAAGATAAATCCTTCACCCTATTTATTTTATTTCGATACCGGGAATTTCAGGATTTTCGGATCATCGCCCGAAGCACAGTTAAAAATCACCAAAGGAATTACTGAAATACATCCGATTGCCGGCACATACAAACGAACGGGAGACGATGCATACGACATCACGAAATCAACTGAACTGCTGAATGATGCAAAAGAAAATGCGGAACATGTGATGCTGGTTGACCTGGCACGAAACGACCTGAGTAAATACTCGAAAAACGTGCATGTAAAATCATATAAACAAATCCAGTTCTATTCGCATGTGATTCATATGGTCAGTAATGTGTGCGGCGAATTGCGGCAGGAGTTCAATTCATTCGAAACCCTGAGCGGGACTTTTCCGGCCGGAACCTTATCGGGAGCCCCCAAACACAGAGCTATTCAACTAATTGATGAACTTGAAAATGATGCACGGGGATTTTATGGCGGAACCATCGGGTTTGTAGGTCAAAAGAGTGAACTCAACCAGGCCATTATTATACGTTCCTTTTTAAGCAAGAACAACCAACTTTGTTACCAGGCCGGTGCCGGAATAGTTGAAAGCAGTAAAGAAGAAAATGAACTGCACGAAGTATTCAATAAAATAAATGGACTGAGAAATGCGCTGAAAGAAGCGAATACGCTTTTTAAAACCAATATAGAGCGTCAGAAAATTGTTGTAAAACAATAAGCGTAACCTGGTATCAGGTCTTGAACAACTAATAAAACAAACCGCGAAATGAAATTACTGGTATTTGATAATTACGACAGCTTCACATACAATCTTGTTCAATTAATCGAAAAAACAAGTGATATAGAGTATGAAGTTCATAAAAACGATAAAATCACTTTGGAACAAGTGAACGAATTTGATAAAATACTTCTCTCTCCTGGACCTGGGATACCAATAAATGCAGGTATTATGAACGACCTGGTACGAATGTATGCATCAAAAAAATCTATAATGGGCGTTTGCCTTGGTCTCCAGGGCATAGGCGAAGTTTTTGGCGCTAAATTGATAAACCTTGATACCGTTTACCATGGCGTTGCAACTGATATTGAAATCATAGCTGAAGATCCGCTATTTGACCATTGCCCGAAACGATTTATCGCAGGCCGCTATCATTCATGGGCTTTGGATTATAAAAGCGTAAATGACGATCTGATAGTAACAGCAATAGATGATGAAAAATGTGTAATGGCAATACGACATAAACTTTACGATGTAAAAGGCGTTCAGTTTCATCCGGAATCGATCCTGACTGAATATGGGGAGCAGATTATTAGGAATTGGATAAATGGTTAATAGAAAATAGTTATTAGAAAAATGGTTCATTCCGGCAGGTTCAGTGTAAAAATGGAAAATGGTTAATAGGGAAATAGTTATACCCTGAACTGTATAAATTTCCGTATATCATTAGCCCCGACCTTCAGGTCGGGGAAGATTGATAACCAATACGATGCGGGCTTTAGCCCAATGTTTCAATAAGAGGAAAAATTTCCTGTATTCAATTTAATTCAGACAAATAATTCAAACCAGGCAGAATAACAATGAACGAAATATATCTGAAACTCAGCGCAGGGCATCACTTAACGGTATTAGAAGCTGAAATACTTATGAAAAGCTTATGCGAACAGCAATACAACGATCACCAGGTTGCGTTTATCTTAGGCCTGTTCAAAACCCGGATTATGGACCTGAACGAACTCGCCGGGTTTCAGAATGCACTTATGAAATTATGCATTCCTGTTAAACTTCATAAACCAACCATAGATGTTTGCGGCACAGGCGGCGACAATAAAAATACGTTTAATATTTCGACGCTGTCGGCATTTGTGTTAGCAGCCTCGGGTGTACCGGTAGCCAAGCACGGGAACTTTGCCTCTACATCTATTTCGGGTTCATCGGATATTCTGAAACATTTTGGATACACATTTAAAACCAATGAACAGGAACTTAACGACGATCTCGAAAAGAACAACCTATGTTTTATTCATGCTCCTCTTTTTCATCCGGCCATGAAAAACGTTGCTCCTGTGCGGAGAGGACTGAAAACCAACACGCTTTTTAACCTGATGGGCCCACTGGTTAACCCGGCGCAAACCGAATTCAAATATGTCGGCGTTTTTAACCGCTCAGTGGCACGGCTCTATAATTTCTATCTTCAAACAGGAACCACAAAGTATTACCTTGTAAATTCATTGGACGGTTACGATGAGATTAGTTTAACATCGGATGTACTTATCACAACTAACAACAATGAACAGGTGATTCCAATGGATGAGCTTCCGTTCAAAACCATAAAACCGGAAGAAATCAGTGCAGGTGACAGCATTGAAGATGCGGCAAAAATATTCAGTTCGGTGTTGAAAGATGAAGCCTTAGAAGCACAGAAAAATGTGGTAATCATCAACAGTGCTTATGCAATGCAGTGTTACAACGGCAAACCAATTGACGAATGTATTGCTATTTGTGCGGAGAGCATCGAGTCGAAAAAGGCATTTCAGTTATTTAACCAGATCATTCAGAATTAAGTATGAATAAATTGCAGGAAATAGTGCTGGAAAAGCGCTTACAGGTGGAAGAAGATAAACGGCTATTCCCTTTGGAAATTATTGAGCGATCGATCTATTTTGAAAGGGAATGTGTATCGTTAAAGGAATACATTGCAAAGAAAGATAAAAGCGGAATTATTGCCGAAATCAAGAAGAAATCTCCTGCTTTAGGTGCAATCAACCTGGAAATTAAAGTTGAGAAACTTGCGGCAGGCTATTCTCAGGCAGGAGCAAGTGCTTTGTCCGTTCTGACTGATACGAAATTTTTTGGAGGCAATAATTCAGATCTGACTGTTGCAAGGGAGAATACTTCCATTCCCATCCTACGGAAAGATTTTGTTATTGATGAATACCAGGTGATGGAAGCAAAATCAATAGGTGCCGATGCAATTTTACTGATAGCAGCCATCCTGACAAAAGCAGAAATAAAGCAGTTTACTGATCTTGCCCACAAACTTGGAATGGAAGCAATACTTGAGGTTCATGCTGAACATGAATTGGAAAAAGTCTATGAAAAAGTTGATGTTATCGGCGTAAACAACCGTAACCTCGAAACCATGAAAATCGATATTGCCACATCGAAATCTTTGGCAAACCTCATTCCTGAAGGCTTTATAAAAATTTCGGAAAGTGGTATTGAAGATCCCGAAATTGTTCTTGAACTAATGCAACTCGGATTTAATGGCTTTTTGATTGGATCATACTTCATGAAACACGCTGAACCGGAGAAAGCATGTGCGGAGTTCATTCAACAAATAAAAATTGCACCTAAGTGACCTCTGGAATTGTTGAAATACGAATAATGATTAACGATTTTTGATTTCAGAAATCCCCCCTTCAATATTCTTAAATCGTTAATCCTTGTTCTTAAATCAACTTTATTATTAAATCATTAACAGTTAATGAAATTTAAAATAAACCGATGCAATTTAAAGTTTGCGGAATAACCACAACGGAAGATATTATAGCCCTGATCTCACTGGAAATAGATCGTTTGGGGTTTATCTTTTATCATAAGTCGCAGCGCTATGTGTATGGTAAGCTGATTGAAGATGGATTAAATGAGATTCCAAAGCACATCAAAAAAACCGGTGTTTTTGTAAATGCGGAAATTGCAGAGGTTGAACAAATTATTGATCAATATCAGCTCGACAGTATTCAGTTGCACGGCGATGAATCGCCTGAATTTTGCAGACACTTTAAAAATAAGGTTGAAGTAATCAAAACCATTTCAATTAAGGATGAAGATTCATTTGAAACAGCAAAATTATATTTGGATGCCTGCGATCTCTTCCTTTTTGATACATACAGCGATAACTATGGAGGAACAGGCAAAACTTTCGAATGGAAATGGCTTGAAGCATATTCTCTGAATAAGCCTTTCTACCTCAGCGGCGGAATAAGTTTGGAAAATGTTGAAGAAATTAAAAATATCAAACATAACCAATTGATTGGTATTGATATAAATTCAAAGTTTGAAATCCGACCGGGAATAAAAGACATTGTAAAGATAAAGCAGCTTATCAATTTAATGAAAACCTGAAAAAACTCATACTAATCAGATACAAGAAATGAAGTCTATTACCCAAACAAGCAATGGATACTACGGGAAATTCGGCGGTGCCTATATCCCTGAATTACTCTTTAATAATGTGGATGAACTGCAGAAAAATTACAAAAAAATCATCCGCACTAAAGAATTTCAGAAACAGTTAAAAACGTTGCTGAAAGACTACGTAGGTCGGCCGACGCCGCTTTATTTTTCGGAAGCGTTATCAGCAAAATACAAAGCACGGATTTTCCTGAAACGCGAAGACTTGAATCACACAGGAGCGCACAAGATCAATAATGCATTAGGCCAGGCTTTGTTGGCCAAAATGATGGGCAAACAAAAAATAGTGGCCGAAACCGGTGCCGGGCAACACGGAGTTGCAGTCGCCACGGCATGCACTTTACTGGGTTTATCTTGCGTTGTATTTATGGGCGAAACGGATATCAGGCGGCAGGCTCCAAACGTGGCGCGTATGAAAATGCTGGGAGCTACCGTAATTCCTTCGTTGAGCGGAACCAAAACATTGAAAGATGCAACCAACGACGCCATTCGTTACTGGATAAATCATGCTGACGATACGCATTATATTATTGGATCAGTTGTAGGGCCGCATCCTTATCCCGATATGGTTGCCAGATTTCAATCTGTAATCAGCAAAGAAATCAGAACTCAGCTGCTCAAACAAACAGGGGAGGCTGAACCGGATTATGTAATTGCCTGTGTGGGTGGAGGAAGTAATGCTGCGGGCGCATTTTATCATTTTTTGGGCTCAAAAAAAACAAAACTGATAGGTGCCGAAGCTGCAGGTATGGGTATTGACTCGCATGAAACAGCTGCTACCCTTATGGTTGGTTCAGTTGGGATTATTCACGGTTCGAAAACTTACCTGATGCAGAATGCTGACGGGCAAATAACCGAACCGTATAGCATTTCAGCAGGGCTTGACTACCCGGGAATTGGCCCTTTGCATGCATATCTTCACGAAACAAAGCAGGCCACATATTATGCGGTTACCGACCAGGAAGCGCTCAATGCCGCTAAAGAATTAATCCACCTGGATGGAATAATTCCTGCACTCGAATCGGCTCATGCTTTTGCATTATTGCCAATGATAAAATTCAAGCAAACCGATGTAGTCGTGATTAATCTTTCCGGAAGAGGAGATAAGGATATGGAGACATACCTGAAGAGATTAAGCCCGTTTGATGAAAATTGAAAAAAATGAGTTGCTTGTTCTGGGCTCAATATTCCAAGTGCCAGGTTCCGGGTTCCGGTTCAACATGCTGTCTGAGACCAATCTTCAACCAATTAATCATAAACCTTGAACACAAGCACAATTTTAGTTAGCATTGGCACCCGGCACATGGCACCCGGCACTTTCACTTAAAATAAAATTCCCTGGAAGTATTCAACAAAACATTATAATTCACACCCCATGACCACATTACACCAAACCATCCTCCGGAACAAAAACAATAATCTCTCCGTATTTTTCACGGCAGGATTCCCAACATTCGAAAGCACAAAAGAGATCCTGGGTATTTTAAATGATACAGCCGTTGACTTTGTTGAGATTGGAATTCCTTTTTCAGATCCTTTGGCAGACGGTCCGGTTATTCAGCATTCAAGTACCATAGCTCTAAACAATGGAATGACACTTGAGTTGTTGTTCTCACAATTAAAAGATATTAAAAACAAGATTACCAAGCCTTATTTACTGATGGGTTATCTGAACAGTTTGCTGGCCTGCGGAATTGATAAATTTTACCGGAAATGCGGTGAAGGCGGTGTGCATCACATTATTATTCCCGATCTGCCGGTAAATGAATATTTGACTGAGCATAAACCCTTAGCTGATAAATATAATGTTTCGCCTGTATTCCTTATCACTCCAGGCACTTCAGCGGCACGCATCAAAGAAATTGATAAAATCAGCAATGCCTTTATTTACCTGGTTTCAGGGAATACTACAACAGGCAGCGATTCGACGATTCAAACTGAAGCGATAAAGAAAATTCAGAACTTAAAACTGAAGAATCCCCTGATTATCGGATTCGGAATCAAGAACAAAAGTGATTATTTCGCTGCCTGTAAACTGGGTAACGGGGCTATTATCGGGAGCGCTTTTATCAATATGATTTCTGACAGCAATGATTTAAAGAAAGATATTCCGGAGTTTATTAGGCAGATAAAGAGCTGATTTCGCTGTTTAAAATGTAGAGTTTAGATTTTTTTAACGCAAAGTCATCTCGATTTGGAAATCGATTGCCAATTACTTCACCTTCTTCCCGTTTGCCATCAGGTGAATGATATTGAAATCAGTATCAAGAATCAATATTCAAGCGGTTAGCCCTTTTCTGGATTGGCAATGATGCCTGGAAGTCTGGGAAATGGAATACCCAATATGGTTTAGCGAACCTGTTTCGCTTAGCTGAAATATGCCTTATCAGGGCCGAATGTAATCAGCAATTGGGTACAACGGTTGGCGCAACTCCTGTTGATGACTACAATCAGACACATACCAGGGCCAGGCGAACTGCAAAAAAATCAGTCACACTTGATGATATCCTACTCGAAAGAAGACTGGAACTGGCGGACGAAGGATTTAAACTCCATGATATGAAATGCCTGAAGCTCAATGTTGGGCCTATACCTTACAATGACCCAAGGCTGGTTTATCCTATTCCTGCCAGGGAAATAGCTGCAAATCCAACGATTGCAGCAGAGCAAAACGATGGGTACTAAACTATTAAATTCAGATTAAAAGGAAAAGCCAGTTTTTTGCCGGCTTCTCTGTTTTTACGATTATCAACTTAGTGGGGTAATTGCGTTGACAGAAAATAGAATCTCATTTAAACATCAACTTTTTCGGATTTCATGTTGCATTTTATCGAAATCGCATTTTATATCCTCATACATTTGTAGCTGTAAACTAATTGGAGATTGGTTCAATTTGCATGGTAGTTTTACAGTAAGAAATGGAAAAGCAGACATTCGTAGTTGCAATATTATCGTTAACCAAACCAATTGGTTACGTGATATTGCCTTATTCGTGTTTCAGGGATAATGATAATTTTATAACCATAAACGAAAGGCTATCATCACTTAATATAAAACAGCATCCCGATTTAAGCCTGGCCGAATCGGAATTTATCAGTATTACCGAAAGCTTTTCAAACCAGGCCATTATCAGGCAATTCTCAAAGAAAGCTCAGACCCCGAAGGATTTTTTTACAACCCTGGATAAAAAACTGCTCGATGAAATGATCAGGCCTTTTGTGGAGCGAAAACTAGCGAAAATTATTGAAATACTGCAATCGAATGATATTCCTCTCTATGAAAGTGAGAGTACACACCTATATCCCGAAGACTGTATTAACATAGAAACCGAAAGTCCGCAAGCAAGGCTTAAATTTACGCGTACCCACCAGGGCACAAATTACAGTCTCAGGGTGTATCATGCCAATAAGGAAATTGCGCTGAACAGGCCCGGGAATAAAATTCTTGTAAACGAACCTTGCTGGTATCTGACCCAAAATAAATTATACAGTTTCCCCGAAAATATTAATGGGAAACTCCTTACTCCTTTTAAAAACAAAGAGTTCGTAACTATCCCAAAACATATTGAATACAAGTACTTCAGCACATTTATCCGCAAAATTGCAAACCGTTGCGATATTGAAGCTGAAGGATTCCTGGTGAATGACCTGCAACTTGTACCGGAGGCCATACTTTCGTTGGAGGTTGGCTGGCAGGGTCACCTTGTATTAATACTTTCATTTCAATATGGAGATAAAGTACTTTTAGTCAACAACCCGCAAAAAACTTTTACCACTTTGATAGCCGACGAAAACGGGTTTATCTTTAACCGCTTCAAGCGCAACCAGGCCTGGGAAGCCGCACAGATAGCTTTTCTGAAATCGCGAAACCTCAAACAGGTAGAAGCCACTTTTTTGCTAAATGAAAAGAATCCATCCCGCGATAATGGATATAAGCTTATCGAATGGTTATCGGCAAACCGCAATGACTTAGCACTCCATTTATTTGAAATAAAACAGCCCCATAACATAAAGTACTTGTTAGAAGTGCCGGTGTTGAACCTAACCATGCAAACAGGGCTTGATTGGTTCGATTTATTTGGCACCATAATTTTAAAGGATTTTGAGATCCCTTTTATCAAACTCCGGAATCACATTATTAATAATATAAAAGAATACGAACTGCCAACGGGTGAAATAGTGCTCCTTCCCGACGAATGGTTTTCGCGATTCCGGGAAATAATGATCTATGCAAAAGGACACAGCCATGCCATTCGGATCAGCAAGTTTCATATCAATCTTTTATTGGATATCCCTTTCCCTGAAATTCAGCAGTTCTATGATTCCATATCCACACCTGAACCTGTTGTACTACCGGAACTGGAAAATGTAAAGCTCCGTCCTTACCAGGTCATGGGGTTCTACTGGATGCACGCATTACGTCAACATGGCTTAGGCGGAATTTTAGCCGACGATATGGGCCTGGGCAAAACCCTGCAAACCATCGCCTTATTAGCCTCTTATTATCCGAAAATAAAATGGGAAACCGATTCAGGAAAAGTCAATTCTATCACCCAATCAGGTTCGGGCGTTGTGCAACTTGATTTGTTCGCCCAAGTTGCAGATGCAACTCCCGGATTGCAATCTCCTTCCATTGCTTCACCTTCGGTTAACAGCCCTCCGTGCAGCCTCATCGTGATGCCGGCTTCGCTGATACACAACTGGTTAAACGAATTTACACGGTTTGCATCATGGATCCGGATTTATATTCATGTCGGAGTTAACCGGCATATTGACACAAGCTCGTTTAATCAATTCGATGTCATTCTCACCACGTATGGAACCATGCGTAATGATATTGAAATGCTCATACCTTATACTTTTGGGTACATTATTCTTGATGAAAGCCAAACCATAAAAAACCCCGCGTCGAAAGCGGCACAGGCGGTTTTTAACCTTCAGGGAATGCACAGGATGGTGCTAACCGGAACGCCTATTCAAAACTCCCTGTCTGATGTTTGGCCACAATTTAATTTTCTGCACCCGGATATGCTGGGGACAAACCATCATTTTATGCATTATTATGTACATCCGTTGGCGAAAAACCAGGAAGATAAAGCGGGCGAAAAACTTAGAAACCTGATACACCCGTTTATTCTGCGCAGGACGAAGGAAGAAGTGGCGCCGGAACTTCCACCAATAACAGAAACCTCTGTTTTTTGTGAGATGACTGAAGGACAGCAAAACATGTATGAAGCCGAAAAATCGAAAGTCCGAAACCTGATCATCGAAAACTTAAAATTGGAAGGGATTAAGACTTCATCAGTTATGGTACTGCGGGCTTTGACAATACTCAGGCAACTGGCTAATCACCCGCGCATGCTTGATGGCAATGCGGACACCGGGAGCGGGAAATTCACTGAAGTTACTGAAAGCCTTGAAACAGTGCTTGCCGAAAACCATAAAGTGCTGGTTTTTTCATCGTTTGTACGGCATCTGAAACTGGTCGAAGAATTCTGCATCAGCTCAGGCTACAAATATGCCATGCTAACCGGTGCAACTATTAACCGCGAGAAAGTGATAAGTTCTTTCAAACAGGATGATGGTATCCAGGTGTTCCTGATTTCGTTAAAAGCAGGGGGCGTCGGGCTTAACCTAACCGAGGCAGGTTATGTTTTTATTCTCGATCCCTGGTGGAACCCTGCTGCTGAAATGCAGGCGCTTAACCGGGCTCACCGCATCGGGCAGGATAAAAGCGTGTTTGTTTACAGGTTTATCACCAAAGAAACGGTCGAAGAAAAAATTGTTCAGTTACAACAAAAGAAAAAGAACCTGGCTGATTTGTTTGTTCCTTCTGCTTCAACCATAGCCGGCATGACACAGGATGAGATCATGGAGATGTTCGCCTGATGATTTTTCATGCATTCTATTCCTCCAAAAGCGAATAAGCTATACCCGCTACAAATGACTGCAACTGTAATAGGTCTGTTTTTTTAGAACCCATTCAGTTTCATTGTTACCGTTGGTATGAGCAAAAGCTATGCAACAAATGCCAGGAACAGCACGAAGGGAATCACGAATTTTACCCACTTGGCATACGGGACTTTGGCTATGCCCAGAACACCAATCAGAACACCCGAGGTGGGAGCGATCATATCGGTAATACCCGATCCGAATTGAAAGGCCATAATAGTGGCTTGTCTCGAAAGACCTATAATATCGGAGAATTGTGCCATTATTGGAATAGTTAAAGCAGCTTTCGCCGACCCGCTTGTGATAATAAGGTTAAGAAGCGACATGAAACCATACATAATAGTAATTGCTGTTATTTGCCCTGTGCCTTTCAGCGAATTCGACAAAGAGTAAAGCACAGTGTCAATAATCTGCACGTCGTTGAGAATAGCAATGATACCACCGGCAAAACCAACCACCAGCGCCACCGAAACCATATCTTTAACGCCTTCCTGAAACAGCTTGGTTATTCCCGAATTCTTTTTCCCGGCAGCAAATCCCGTGAAAACACCCATTGCCAGGAATAATGCCGCAATTTCCATAATATACGAGTCATAACCAAGAACACCCAACACCAGGTAAAAAATGGTAAATGCCAGTATATTAAATATATAGAAATGTAATGATTTGCGAAGCGCCACAAAGCTGGTTATGGCATACAAAGCGGTAAGGATGGGTATGAAAGGACCTTTCATTATGCGCAGACCTACTTTAAAATTGGTCGATGGGAAATAGAACGAATAAATCAACATGATCACAAGCAGGACTCCTGCAACTATCCAGGCGGGCTTAGGCGTATAATATTTAATGGCTTCAACATCCGATTCGCTACGTTTCCGCCAGTAATCATCCTCGCTGTGCATGACCGATTTGGCCGGGTTTTTCTTTACTCGGTGGGCATACCACAATACGAACGCAACCAGGATGACGGTGAAAATGATCCAGCATACTACCCTGAATTCGATTCCACTGAAAAGCGGGATGCTTGAAAGGCCTTGTGCAATCCCAATGATAAACGGGTTAAGAATGGCTCCCGCAAAACCTACATGTGCAGCAAAGTAGCACAACCCGATCCCAACAAGCGAATCGTATCCCATGCGAATCGAAAGCTGAACAAAGATCATAGTAAATGCAAGGGTTTCTTCGGCCATACCGAAAATAGCCTAGAACGTGCTGAATATCACCATAATAAAAGTCATGATAATATTATTGACCCAAGCATCCGTGTCAGTTTCCACCGCTCAAACCGCTTGGTGAGATTCAGGAACGAGAGAATACCGATATCTATGGATCTTGTTTCGTTCATGATCCAGAAAGCGCCGCCAATCATTAATATAAAAACAACGATGTGCGACATGTTGATAAAGCCTTTGTAAAATGCCTCGAAAACCTGCCATGTCTGCGGTTGGCTATCAACTTGTATAGGTATCATTAATGATCACAGTTCTTTCTACTCCGTTCACCTTAATGGTTTGCCTGTTGTATCTTCCCCCGGGGAAAATCCAGGTGAGCATTGCCGCTAAAATGATTATTGAAAATACAATTACAATGTTGATTGGTACTTTGAAATTTTTGAACATAATAAAAGATCTGAATGAAGGAATAATCGGTGTTTAGCAGGCTAAAAAAAGAAGTTTAATTATAATAAGCTCTAACTTTTTATAATTGACAGAGGTATTCCGAAATAAGTCCGTAGGAACAACCTCATTGATATGTAGGATTATGATGCAGTGATAATAAAGTAAAGGCAGGCGCACCAAATACGATTATATAGGCCGGCAGAGATTCCCGTTCCTATTGAACTTTCTCAATTCGCGATAAATCACTAATTTTGCAGTTTCAAACACCTCTTAAACAGGTGAAACTTATAAATTTTTAATGAAATTAAGGTAAAATCTCCGGATTTTCAACACATAAATATGCAAACAGTAGTAAGTGGAATCAGGCCTACGGGCAATCTTCATCTCGGGAATTATTTCGGAGCCATGCAGAACTTTGTTAAAATGCAGGAAACGGATAATTGTTATTTTTTTATTGCCGATTATCATTCGCTTACCACGCATCCAACACCTGCCGACCTTCATGGCAACGTAAAGCAAGTGCTGGTCGAATACCTGGCTTGCGGTCTCGATCCTGAAAAATCTACATTATATCTTCAGAGTGATCTTCCGGAAACAGCTGAATTGTATCTGTTCCTGAATATGAATGCCTACATGGGTGAACTGGAACGTTGCACTTCTTTCAAGGATAAAGCCCGTAACCAGCCTGAAAATGTAAATGCCGGTCTGCTCACCTATCCCACACTGATGGCAGCCGATATCATTCTTCATAAAGCACATAAAGTGCCGGTTGGTAAGGACCAGGAGCAACACCTCGAAATGACCCGCACGTTTGCCAACCGCTTTAACCGCATGTATAATGTGGATTATTTTCCCGAACCTGTGGCATATAACTTTGGTGAAACACTCACTAAAATTCCTGGATTGGACGGAAGTACCAAAATGGGCAAGAGCGAAGGCGAAGGCAATGCCATTTTCCTTTTCGATACACCCGAAGCAATCCGGAAAAAAGTAATGAAGGCAGTTACCGATAGTGGCCCGACTGAACCAAACCAGGCAAAGCCACAGGCAATTGAGAATTTGTTCAGCCTGATGAAAGCCTTATCGGAACGGGAAACACTGCAGTTTTACGAAGACTCTTACAATGCCTGTGTTATCCGTTATGGAGATATGAAAAAACAACTGGCTGAAGATGTGATCCGTTTTACTGCACCGTTACGTGAGCGGATACTCGACCTGCTTGGGAACGACGAATACCTGCGTAAAGTGGTGAATATGGGCTACGAAAAAGCACATGAAAGTGCCGCTAAAACAATCAAGGAAGTTAGGGAGATTATTGGGTTTAAGAGTTTTTAGATTCTGAATTGCTAATTCTTTATTCAATCATTATTGCTTTTCAACAATAGACTAACAATGCTTTTCTCAAAGTTATAAATCTTGATTCCCTTAAAATCTGGTCCGTTAACAGAGAGCCCAATATCTTTTTACAGAAATTTTCAGATTATTGTTATACTTTATTGCGCAAAATGCGTTACGCAAAATGCGTAACGCATTTTGCGCAATAACCATATTTTGTATTATCTTTGTAAGGCATGAAAAAACTTCAGTATGAAACCACAAAATCCTTTTCCAACGTTCGAATATATTTCACCTGAATATTTCTGCGATCGGGAAACTGAACTTCAACAAATTATTGAATCAGTAGATAATCAGAGAAATATAACTATAATATCCAGGCGAAGGCTGGGGAAAACTGCACTTATCAGGCAAAGTTTTTATCATTTGAAGAAAAGAAAAGACCTTTCGCTACATTACTTTGATATTTATGCTACACGAAATTTGCACGAATTTATCAACATGCTTTCCACGGCGCTTGTTGGGTATTTTGAATCGAAACCCGAGAAAGTTTTGGGCCAAATGATCAAATTGCTAGGACAGTTCAGGCCAAAACTTTCGTTCGATGAACTCTCTGGCACCCCATCTGTGGAATTATCACTTCAAACTGATGCTGAAAAAGAACAAAGCCTTTCAGCCATTTTTGATTATTTGTCAACACAAAAACAAAGGGTTGTAATTGCTATTGATGAGTTCCAACAGATTACCAATTATCCCGAAAAGAATGTAGAGGCATTGCTTCGTACGCATATTCAGAGCAGTAACAATGTAACCATGATTTATTCTGGCAGCAACCGGCATATGCTGATATCACTTTTCAACGAGTATGCCCGTCCTTTTTATCAGAGTAGTAGTTTCCTGTTTCTCGACAAAATTGATCCGCAACAATACAAAAAATTTATTGTGAGCCATTTCGAAAAGGAAGGCCGTAAAATCTCGGAGAACGCACTCTTGTTCATACTTGATTGGGCACAGGGTCATACCTATTTTGTACAAGAAATCTGCAACCGCCTTTATTCCTCCGAAATTGCCGAAATAGATACCGGAGAAGTAAAACAAATTACATTCCGTATCCTTGAAGAAAGAACACCGCTATACCAGGTGTACCAAAATGTATTGACAGTTTCTCAATATGCTCTTCTTAATGCGATTGCCATGGAAAAAACGTTGGAGAAGCCGAATGCATCAGCTTTTATCGCGAAATATAAATTAGGCGCAGCCAGTTCTGTAAACCGCTCGCTTGCTGCCTTGGAGGCCAAGGATTTAATTTTATTTGAGAATAACAGTTACTCTTTGACAGATATTTTCCTCATGAGATGGCTGCAAAGGCAATAAACTGGCAAACAATGTACTATTATGCAAAATGCGTTACGCATTTTGCGTGATCGATTCTCTAAATGCCTAAACCAAAGATTCATACCTGTGCCGCTCCAATACCCATAAATGCTACGCTTCGATATTAAACCCGAAAAAGCCGTACTGATAGGCCTTATTACAGGCAGGCAGACCAAAGATAAAGCTCACGATTTCCTTGGTGAATTCAAATTTCTGCACGACTCGACAGAGTTCTGAAATTTATTTGGGTTAAAAAACTTTTACTATTTCACTGATATTTAAAGACTGTAGAGATATTTTTCACAAAGATTATACTATAAAGCAGATAATAAAGATCAAGGCTTTGGTTTTCTGACTTTTACCCTATATTTGTTACAGAAGAAATTCCTGAATTAAATTCCCCAGACACGATGAGTAGAATTCTATTTGTCCTATTGGCAGGGTGTGTACATTTTTTCAGCTTTGCACAAATCCGGCCTAACGAAATCACATATAAAATCACTGATACGTTAAAGCTATTTATAGCACGGGAACATCCGGCATCTATACATTCGTTGCAGATAAATCACAGGGAAGCTAGTATTGGCAATAAAATTCTTCGGGGAACTCTATATGTTTCAAGCTACAACATTACCATGGGAACATACCTGTTAGTGGCTCCCGAATATGTAAGCAAATGGAATAAAAAAGAAAAATTCCAGATCAAATCAATCGTAAATCAATACAGGAAATCATTCACAACGGCTCCTGTAATTGACAAGGACCTATGGATGGTTAACTACATCGGACACCCGTATCAGGGGGGCTTCTATTATAATTCTCTACGGTCGCAGGATGCCAGCGCCTGGCACTCAGCTCTGTTTTGCATAGGACATTCGCTGCTTTGGGAGTATGGTTGGGAAGCAGGCATGGAGCAACCTAGTATTCAGGACTTAATTTCAACTCCGGTTGCCGGGATTCTGGTTGGCGAATTAAGCCATGTTGCAACACAGAAATTAAGCAAAAACGGATTCCGATGGTACGAAGTTATATTGGTATGTCTTATGAATCCTGCTTATGCTATCAATAATGGATTTAGAGTCAAATGACAGATGAAGCCATAAACATGCGGATATCACCAGAAAGGTAATGCTCTGGTTTTTGAAGCCTTAATGAGATGCTGCTGCTTCGAAAAACAGAGTAATATATCGGAGAGCTGTAAAAATGAACATCAAAGACACATACCTACTATTAAATTGAACAGAGTCAAACATTTTACAAAAGCGAATCCCGGTTTGGTCAATCTAAAGATTCGTACCTTTGCAGTCTTAATACCATTTAATGCTCCCATTCGATATTAAACCTGAGAAAGCGGTTCTTATAGGCCTGATTACTTCCAAGCAAACCGAAGATAAAGTTCACGATTACCTCGACGAACTTGAATTCCTTCTCGAAACGGCAGGCGCCATTCCTGATAAACGGTTTGTGCAAAAACTTCCCAAGCCCGAACCGCGAACTTTCGTCGGTGCCGGGAAATTGCAGGAAATTGCTGAATATGTTAAAGCTGCCGGCGTTGACATCGTGGTTTTTGATGACGAACTCAGTACTTCCCAAACCCGCAATATCGAGAAGGAATTAGGATGCCGTGTTTTGGACCGGCCTTTGCTTATCCTTGATATTTTTGCCAAACGAGCCCGTACTACAACAGCGCGCACACAGGTTGAACTGGCTCAATACCAATACCTGCTGCCACATCTTACCCACATGTGGACTCACCTTGAGAAACAGCGCGGAGGTATTGGAATGCGTGGTCCGGGTGAAAAAGAAATTGAAACTGACCGCCGTATTATCCGAGATAAAATAATCCTTCTGAAGGAGAAACTGAAAGATATCGACAGGCAGAAAGTTACCCAGCGGAAAAACCGCGATGAAATGATCCGGGTATCGCTGGTAGGATATACCAATGCAGGGAAAAGTACCATCATGAACCTGCTGAGTAAAAGCGAAGTGTTTGCCGAAAACAAACTTTTTGCCACGCTCGACACAACCGTGCGCAAAGTGGTAATCGAAAATTTGCCGTTCCTGCTGACTGATACCGTCGGTTTCATCCGCAAACTTCCACACAACCTGGTTGAATCGTTTAAATCTACACTCGATGAGGTTCGGGAAGCCGACATGCTGTTGCATGTGGTAGATATTTCGCACGCTTCATTTGAGGAACAGGTGGAAATTGCAAACCAGACTTTAGCCGAAATTGGTTGTGCCGATAAACCAACGATCGTGGTTTTCAATAAAATTGATGCCTATTCGCATGTGGAAAAAGATCCTATCGACCTGGCTGCTCCCACGAGAGAGAATATCACTCTCGAGGAACTTAAAAATACCTGGATGGCCAAAGTAAATGCCCCGGCAATTTTTATTTCGGCTAAGCAGAAAACTAACATTGATGATTTCAGGAAACTGCTGTATGACGAAGTAAAAAAACTGCATGTGATACGCTATCCGTACAATAGCTTTTTGTACTAAAAGGAATTGTTTTGTTAAACTGTTTAGCATTGGAAAATAAAACAGCTCAAATGCAGTTAAATATTTGAGATGCTACAATTACAAATTTATTAACTGTTGGAGCCAAACTATAAATTCCTGATAATCCGGTTCAGTTCCATTGGCGATGTTATTCTTACAACGCCTTTGGTCAGGAGTTTGCGTGCAAAATATCCTGCCGCCCGGATCGATTTCCTGGTGAAAAAGGAATTTTCAATCGTGCTTTCGCAAAATCCCCATCTCAGCAATATTATCACCTACGATACAAAAGCCGCAAAAGGGGAATTAGCAGGAATCCGAAAACGTATCAGGGAAAACGAATATACCCATATCCTTGATATACAGCGAAATATTCGCAGTATCCTGATAACCACCGGTTCCACAGCCATTGTGACAAGTTTTTCGAAAAAACTCCTTGCACGGGATATTCTGATCCGGTTTGGAAAAAACATTTACAAAGAGATTAAGCCTGTTTACTTACGCTATTTCGAATCAGCCGCAGCGCTCGGTGCTGAATATGATGGCAAAGGCACCGAAGTCTTTCCGGCTGCCAACGAAGAAGTAAAAGTTATAGAAATCTTAAAACAGAACAATATTGTGCCCGGAATGCCCATTCTGGTTATTGCTCCCGGAGCACAATGGGAAAATAAGCGCTGGCTTGCCGAAGGATTTGCTGCTGCAGCTAATACTTTCTGTATGAAAGCAGGTGCTTATCCAGTATTGATAGGTGGTCCCGGTGATATTGACACCTGCACCCGTGTACAAAATCTCATGAAACTCCCTTCACTAAACCTTGCCGGCAAATTGAACCTGATGGGTTCCGCATCTTTGCTTGGCAAAGCTGCCATGGTATTTACCAACGATACCGGAATGCTGCATATGGCGCAAGCCATGAAAGCGCCGGTAGTCGCGGTTTACGGGCCAACAACCCGTGAACTTGGTTTCTTTCCCTTGCCTGAAAACAGTCGTGTAGCTGAAATTGATATTTCATGCAGACCTTGTACACAAAAAGGGTTGCATCACTGTCCCAAAAAACATTTTCGTTGCATGAATGATCTTAAACCCGAGGTAGTATCAAACCTTGCTGATGTATTATTTCAAGCTAAAGCTGAACTATAAGAAACTGTAACTATCTGAATATCAATCCGAAAATTGCTTTCTACCAGGAAGTAAATTCGCTCGTTAAGCATTCACACTAAATCGCAGCCGTAAATATTTTCTCTTCTTCGTTCTAATAACAATAGTACTTTTGCGTTAGTTTTAAAAATCACTGTTACGGATTATGCGTTACAAAACCCTCAAGGCTATAGTTATATGGGCAATAAGCATTATAGCGTCAGTTGTTTTGTTGCTTTTCCTGGCGCAACGCTTTCTAGGCCCCGAGGTTAAAAAACTGTTTATCAACGAAATAAACAAATCTCTTAAATCCGAAGTACAACTTGATGAGGTTCAGCTCAGCCTGATTAAGGATTTCCCATTTGCTTCGGTGCGCTTTAAAGGTGTGAGGATGAAGGAAGCCACAAAACTGCCGTCGAAAAACTATTTACTCACCGCAGGAACGATATCACTTCAATTCAATATCTGGGATTTATTACGGAAAAGGTACCGCATAAAAAATATCAGCTTGACAGATGTGGAAATAGCCCCTCATATTTATGCCGATGGCAGCGATAATTTCCATTTCTGGAAACAAACCGGCAGCAGCAGCAACGAAAGTTTCAATTTTGAATTACAGCGTGTTGTTGCTCATAACCTTCATATACGGTTTACCAACGATGGTTCAATCACTTTCGTAGATGTTCATATACCCGCATTCGTAGCCAAAGGCAATTTCGGCAGTGGCAAATATGACCTCGACCTGGCTGGAAACGTCCTGATTCGGAATTTCAAATCGCAGGGAATCAGCTATATATCCAATCGAAACTTTAATTTGTGGCTGCTACTGAATGCGGATAACACAACCGGACTCTATAATATACAAAAAGGAGCGATTGAAACCGGGAAACTAAGGCTTACAACTTCAGGGAGCATAATATACAATGATAAGCAAAAACAGGTTAACCTCGATGTAGCAGCTACCGGATCAACATTGCAGGAAATGCTGTCGTTGGTGCCTGAAAAATATTCCAAAAGCTTCAATAGTTATAAATTCCAGGGTAAAGGTAATATTACATCAAAAATCGCCGGAGCTTTCAGCGGCAGCCATCTGCCGGCTGTAACAGTTCGTCTCGATCTGCAAAACGCTGATATCATAGAACGCAAATCAGGTATTGGGCTTCGCGACGTTTCGGCTTCAGCTGTTTATAATATAAAACAGGACGGGGAAAACGAATCACTCTCCATCAGCAACCTGAAAGCAAAGCTAGGCGATGGTTATGTAGGCGGATCGCTGGTTATGCTGGGGTTTTCCTCGCCCACACTTCAATGTAGCCTCAATGCCAGCCTAAACCTCGGTGAACTCCAGCAATTCCTTAAATACGAGTATTTTACTTCTATGGGCGGCTGGTTAAAGTTGAATGCCTCTTTTGCTGGCCGGATAGCTGATATTGATCATCCGGCATCAGCAGATTTCCTGAACAGTAATTTTACCGGTAACGGTAGCATACAACAGGCAAACATTGGGTTGAAAACATATGATTTGCCTATAAAAAACATACAATCAGAATTTGCTTTTAATGGAAACGATCTGGAGTTGAAGAAGCTATCATTTCAGGCCGGGCGTAGTGATTTTAACCTTCATGGCACCATGGGTAATCTTTTATCCTGGATTTTTGTAAAAAACGAAAGCCTGTCGATCTCAGGTTCCCTGAGTTCGCAACGGTTCGACTGGGATGAATTATCCGGCGCACAGCAGGGTACAACCGACGAATACCAGTTCCGGTTGCCCGGTAATATCAATGTTAACAACCTGCAGATACATTGCCGGAATTTTACTTTCGGTAAGTTCAGCGCTAACAACATGACCGGGTTGGCACAAATTCGGAATAAAGTTTTATCCGTGGCCGATATTGCTATGATAACATGCCAGGGAACCGTTACGGGTAAGGCCAATATTAATGCCCGGGCTGCAAAATACTCGTTGTTGCAAGCCAAAGCACACCTTGAGAAAGTGAATATTAAAATGCTGTTCACCGAGTTTGGTAATTTCGGACAGGATGATCTGAAAGACGAAAACCTGGAAGGACAGGTAACTGCTGACGTTTTTTTTACCGGCTTAATGAAAAACAACCTTGCTATCGACCTTAATTCTATTAAAACCCATGCCGAAATCAGGATCGAAAATGGAAGGCTTGTGAATTACAGTCCCATGCAAAGCCTTTCAACTTTCTTAAAAGTTGACGACCTTTCCGATATCCGATTTGCCACCTTGCATAACCAGATTGATATTGCCAGCGAGGTAATCTATATTCCATCCATGGAAATAAATTCAAATGCCCTCGACCTGCAACTTATGGGAACCCATACTTTCAATAATGAGCTCGATTACCATTTCACGCTGGCACTGGCAGACCTGATTGCGTCAAAATTTAAAAAACGCAACAAAGGTTTCGATAACCAGGCTGAATTCGGCCCGGTGGAGGATGATGGACGAGGCCGCACCAAAGTATTTGTATCGCTTACCGGCACTGTTGAAAATCCAATAGTGAAATATGATAAAAAAGCCATGCGTGAAAAAATATCTACCGATCTGAAAGAACAAAAGGTTGAACTTAAACAGGCGCTGAAAAAGGAATTCCGATGGATGTCGGGCGACACAATTAAAAAAGCCCAGCAACTTAAAGATAAAAATATCCTTAAGAAACAGGAGCAGGGAAAATTTGTAATTGAGTGGGACGACGATAAGAAGATTGAGTAGGTTGGGTTGTGACGGGCTAACCAGACGAGGGGAGAGTGGAAGAAATGGTAAATGGGAGAAGGGGCGAGAGGCGACAAGGTGCGCTGTCTTTGGCTCCGTGGTAATCTTAGTGCTTTAGTAGTTTAACTTTTTTGAAGAAGCGTTAAATGCATTTTACATTCTGTTTTAAAGGTTTTCCTTATCTGGCAGGTAAAAGTATTGTTGTACATTTAAAGCCTGAAGGAATCTCCGAAGTTAAAAGAGTATCTCAATTCAAGAATACTGGTTTTTAGCAATGGCGGAGCTTATATAATTTTTTTAGAAATGTGGAAAGATGAACAAATCGTTATTAAGCCGTTACAGTATTTATAACCGGAAGAGGTACTGGAAAATCCTGTTATTCCTTTTTGCTATCGTTATTATTGCGTTTTCGCTCTGGTATTCCAATTTACTGGTCAGGAAAATTGCCAAAGATGAACGCCTGAAAATCCATACCTGGGCCAATGCATTGCAAACACGGGCCCGGCTGGTGAATTCGACTCAGAAATTCTTCACGCAGATTCAGGAAGAAGAGCGCAACAAAGTGGAGTTGTATGCTGAAGCTCAGCAACGGTTTGTAAAAGCGGGACCTAACGAGGATGCGGGATTTTACATGAAGATTATCGAGAACAATACTTCAATTCCTGTAATTCTTACCGACGGCAAAGGCAAAATAATCTCACAACGGAACACAGTTTTCAGTTCTGATACCATTCCCGGGATGGAGGGTTACCTGAAAAACGAGTTCTCCAAGTATCCTCCTATCAAAATCCCTCTATATAACAACGAGGTTAATTACATCTATTACCAGGATTCCAAGTTGTTTACTGAAATGCAGATGGTAATGAATAACCTGGTAGAATCATTTTTTAGTGAAGTAGTAAATAATTCGGCTTCTGTTCCGGTGCTGGTAACTGACAGTACCCAATCGGAGGCGTTGGCTTTTGGACAGATTGACACCTTGCAGATTCATGATTCGGCATATTTTCACAAACTTATTCGTGATATGGCTGCTGAAAATGAGCCTATTGAGATTCATATTGCAGGCCAGGGCAAAACACTTATTTTTTACAAAGATTCTTTTGTTTTAACTCAGCTACGGTATTTCCCATACATCCAGTTTGTAATTATAGGCATCTTTTTACTTGTGGCATACCTGCTATTCAGCACAGCCAGGCGAAGTGAACAAAACCAGGTTTGGGCAGGTTTAGCCAAGGAAACAGCTCATCAGCTGGGCACACCGCTTTCGTCGATGATGGCATGGGTCGATTACCTCGAAGCAAAGGATATTGACTCCGAAACCATTGAAGAACTGCGTAAAGATGTAAACCGCCTAAGTACGATCACGGATCGTTTTTCAAAAATCGGGTCTAACCCGTCACTTGTTCCTGAAAACCTGGTTTCTGTCATTTATAGCTCTGTTTCATACCTAAAAACCCGTACTTCTCAGAAGATTACATACTCCATCAATGTGCCGCCGGAACATTCACTTGTTTTACCTTTAAACCTTCAGTTGTTTGAATGGGTTATTGAAAACCTGGTAAAAAATGCCGTGGATGCCATGACAAGGGAAGGAAAAATTACTATTGATATTATTGAAGAAAGTCATGTTGTAAATATTGATATTGCCGATTCGGGGAAAGGGATTCCACGCAATATGTTCCGCACCATTTTTAATCCCGGCTACACCAGCAAGCAACGCGGCTGGGGACTGGGTTTGTCGCTTTCGAAACGGATCATTAACGAATATCACAAAGGGAAAATATTTGTTAAAAGCTCTACTGTTGGGAAAGGGACTACGTTCAGGATTGTTTTGAAAAAGCAGTAAATAGGGAAATAGAAAATGGAAAATAGTGTTTCGGAAGTGGCAGGTTGAAACTCGTTTCATTAGTTAGAAGTCCAGGTTTTGATATGAATCCTAATTAACTATTTTCTATTTTCATTTAACTATTTCCCCACCCATTTCCCATTAACCCTGTCTGCCGTCAGGCAGGTATTTTCCATTAATTTTACCCCCAAACAATGGCCGGAATTTACATCCATATTCCTTTCTGCAAACATAAATGCAATTACTGCAATTTCTATTCCTTAGCCAGCACACGGTATATTGACCAGGTAGCAGAAGCTATAATGAGTGAATTGATTCAGCGTAAAAATTACCTCGAAGGCAAAAATGTCGAAACTATATATTTCGGCGGCGGAACGCCATCCCTTATTGAAACATCCAATATTGAAAGAATACTAAATGTTGTTTTTGAAAATTATAGTGTAGGATCTGAGGCTGAAATCACTTTAGAAGCCAATCCTGATGACCTGACTCCAGATAAACTCAATGCCCTGAAAAAAGCAGGTGTCAACCGGCTGAGTATTGGCATTCAGTCCTTCAGGCAGGAAGATCTGGATTTTTTAAGCCGCACACATTCGACCGGGCAGGTTACGCAATGTATTACAGATGCGCAGCAAGCCGGGTTTCTCAATCTCAGCATCGATCTTATTTATGGTATTCCAACATTGACTGATAAAGCATGGGAAGAAAACCTGGTTAAAGCTTTCACATTCGGAATTCCTCATATTTCCGCCTATTCACTTACTGTTGAAGAAAAAACCCCGCTGGAAGTAATGATCCGTAAAGGGAAAATGAAACCTGTAAATGAAAACCTTTCACTTTCTCATTATTATATCCTGAGCCGTTTGATGCAACAATATGGTTACGAGCATTACGAAGTCTCTAATTTTTGTCTTCCCGGGGCCTATTCGCGCCATAACACGGCTTACTGGCAAGGAAAATCTTACCTTGGGGTTGGCCCGTCAGCCCATTCTTATAATGGCATTTCGCGAAGCTGGAATGTTGCTAACCTTGCTAAATATATTGAAACTTCCGCAGCTGGTAAGGTGGAATCGGAACATGAAATTTTAAGCCCTGTAACCCAGTTGAATGAGTATATAATGACTTCGCTGCGTACGATGTGGGGATGCGATTTAGTGGAGGTAAAGCGAAAGTTTGGTAATGAAAGTGCCGAAAAACTTTTACTTGACGCCTTGCCTTTTATTGAGCTAAAACAAATGATATACCGCCATGGCAAACTTATATTAACTCCTGGGGGACGGCTTTTTACAGATGGCATTTCCGCAGCTTTATTCAGGGAAGAATAGTAATGCTGCAGATAAAAGGATAAAGACAAAAGATAAAAGGATAAAGACAAAAGATAAAAGGATAAAGACAAAAGATAAAAGGATCAAGACAAAAGATAAAAGGATAAAGATAAAAGGATCAAAACATTATGAAGGCAATCATAAAAATCATCTTTACAAAATAAATTATGAAAATGGATTGCAACTGCCTGATTTTTATCTTTTTACTTTTATCTTTTATTTTCTGCACGAATAATAAGGTTAAATTAGTAGCCTTAAAAATAATGATTATCTTTTTCCCTTTGAATTTGAGACTTGGGTTTTAGGGCTTGGGATTTCCTTATTCGTATCTATCCCAGCTAACACAGAGATGATTCAATATGTAAAATGCTAATTCCTGTTTAAGAGAGCCTTAAATCTGGCATCCTCCAGATAGGGTTTAAAATCCGCATCCGATTTTAAACGGCTGATATCCTTAAATCCAAGATCAAAAGCTTGTTTCAAAGCTATATATATTCCATCCGGATTGTGATTTAATGCCGCTAACTGTGCTGCCATATATCTGTGTTCAGCATTGGAAGGATCAACAAGCCTGTATATTTCGATATATTTTTCGGCTTCAACAAGGTTTGCCCGTTTCAAAGCATTGGTTGAATACATATAACTTTGCATACTCAGCGCTCCCAGCAGGCGCTGATATACCTGGTTCATTTCAGGCTTTCCGTTTTGTTTGGTTAACGTTCGCAGCCTGGTGGCTTCTTTAGTCCACCATTCAATATTTTTTACCGGTATCTGCGGTAAATACTTGCTTTGCAGTTCCTGTTCCTTAACGAGAAGTTGTTTTTGTTGTTCATTGTAAGCAATAACTTCCTTGTCAACTGATAGTCTTTTAATTTCAGACTGGAGAGGAGCCACATCCGTAAGTCCTTGCAGAAAATGCAACATTTTTATATAAACTCCCTGCTGCAGAGGTAGTTTGCCTTCGGTTGCGTAAACATTCGCGATTTTATCATTTTTCTCAATAAACAGGTTAATCTCATTCCGATCAGCAGGAATGGCTTGCTGTCGCATGGCATCGAACCGGAGCCATGTGAAAATATCGGGAATAATTTCTTTCGGCGGCCACTCGTGGATTCCGTTGAACACTAATAAATGATGTTGATAGCCAGCCGTTTCGAGTGATTCGTCAAGTTGCCGGATTTCAGTGTAATTAAAATCCTGGTTTCCTACAACTGCGAGATAACTGAATGGGCTGACAGGATTTTGATTAGTATTTGGCAAGCCTGCACCGCATCCTACCACACCGGCCACACCGCCTTCGGTAATAGCTACAGCCCCTGCAACTCTTGATCCACCTGAAAATCCACACAGGTAAATTGCCTTTTTCTCGATCGTAAATCTGCTTGTCAGGTCAGCAATCATTTTATTATAAATCCCGGTAGTTTGCTCAATAGTCATCCCATTTTTTGAATTATTCGAACCGGCTATGATAAAGCCGTTTTTTGCAGCTTCGGCATTCATCAGGTTTACCGGTAATAATCCACTTCCGTGTGGATCAAATAGAATAAGCAGTGGACAAGGCTTCCCTTTTTGGTATTTAGGGGGTAAAAACAAGGCATAGGTCAGGTTTGTATCTGCAGCGCATTGTACAGAAGAATATACTTTTGAGTTTTCAAATTCATGGCTTTTCGATTGCTGTCCTGAAACACAGGAAACAGTTGTCAATAGCAAAAGCAAACATGAAATATTGAAATGAAATAATTTTGTCATGGAAAGTATTTTTAAAGAGAAAGATAAATTTCCCTGTACAAAGTTCGCTTTTTAATGTTTTGTAACAAAATAATGTATATTTGGCATCTCACATTTTAAGGTACCATTCCTTTTAGCATTATGTTAAGGGTTAAAAGATTGATTTTTAGAAACATAAAAAGACGCGATGAATTCGTGAGTTAAGATATTTTGCTCATTAACAAGTTCGTATTCTTATTATTTTCTAAAGATTTAAAACAATGGAATTACCTTTTGCAGAACCTTACAGGATTAAAATGGTGGAGTCCATCCGCTGTAGTACACGCGAAGATCGCGAACAATGGATAAAGGCTGCCGGTTACAATTTATTTAATCTCCGCAGCGACCAGGTTTTTATCGACCTGCTTACCGATTCGGGTACCGGGGCTATGAGTGATAAGCAATGGAGCGAAATGATGCTGGGCGACGAAAGTTATGCCGGGGCATCGTCCTATTATAAGCTTAAATCAGCAATAAAAGATTTACTTGGTTTTGATTATTTCCTGCCAACGCACCAGGGTCGCGCTGCCGAAAACGTACTTTTCAGTGTCCTGGTAAAAGAAGGCAATGTGGTTCCGGGCAACTCACATTTCGATACAACAAAAGGTCATATTGAATTCCGCAAGGCCGAAGCCATTGACTGTACAATTGATGAAGCTTTCGATACCACCATTGATCATCCGTTTAAAGGAAATCTTGATCTGGGTAAGCTTGAAGATGTTTTGAAAAAATATCCCCGTGAGCAGGTTTCAATGATTATTATTACCATTACCTGTAACTCGTCGGGTGGTCAGCCGGTTTCGCTGGCAAACATAAAAGGTGTTAGACAACTGGCTGATAAATATAATATCCCTGTAATTTTCGATTCAGCCCGTTTTGCTGAGAACGCTTATTTTATCAAAACAAGGGAAGAGGGCCAGCAGGATCGCAGCATTCGTGAAATAGTTACCGAAATGTTTTCGTATGCCGATGGCATGACCATGAGCAGTAAGAAAGACGCAATTGTGAATATAGGCGGTTTTATTGCACTTCGTGATCCTGAGCTTTTCAGGCAGGCTTCGGTGTTCAATATTATGTTCGAAGGCTTTTTAACCTATGGCGGGCTTGCCGGCCGCGACCTGAATGCTATCGCACGAGGTTTATATGAAGGCACTGAATTCGATTATCTGAAATCCAGGATTAATCAAGTCGGGATGCTTGGTCAGAAAATGACCGGTTTTGGTGTTCCGGTGCAGATGCCTTATGGCGGACATGCCATATTTGTGGATGCAAGTAAAGTACTTTCGCATTTACCAAAAGAACATTTCAGGGCACAGACCCTGGCGGTTGAATTGTATATTGAAGCAGGAATCCGGGGTGTTGAAATCGGCGCCATTATGGCCGACCGTGATCCTGTTACCCGCGAAAACCGCTACCCTGAACTTGAATTACTCAGGCTTGCCATTCCACGCCGAACCTATACCAACGATCATATGAATTATGTGGCGGTTGCCATGGGCAATGTTTACGAACGCCGTCTTCAGATCACCACAGGACTTGCTATAGTTGAAGAATCGCCAATACTCCGGCATTTTACGGTGAAACTGAAGAAAATCTGATAATACAAATTTAAGAAGGTACGATTTGCGATTTACGATTTACGAATTTGCCTGGTAATCGTACTTCGTACCTCGTCCTGACTTCTGACGTTTAGTGCGGTGCTTCAAGGCAAGTGTTTTTGTATTTGAGTTATAAAGTTCTTGAGAATTGAATAAATGAATTAAAAAAACGAATAAAATATCTTTAAGCGATTCTCAGGGCCGCAAAATCAAATTTTGCGTTATTAAGAAGCAATCTAGAAAAATGACAATTAGTGCGGTAAAATTCAAAATTTGAAAAGTTATATAATTCATATTCAATTACTTAAAAATTGAAACCGCACTAAATTTGTTAGGCGTCAGAAGTCAGGACAATACAAATTTAAGAAGGTACGATTTGCGATTTACGATTTACGAATTTGCCTGGCAATCGTACTTCGTACCTCGTCAATCGTACCTTTTTTCAATGATTTTTCTTCAACTTATAACTTACAGGTTACTGTTTCACCAAAGCCGGCGGCACATCTTTATCTGTCTTTGATTTGATAGGAATAATCCCACCCATTTCACCCATCACATTTACCAGGTCGGAACCGGTTGGCACAACGATTTTCGAATTGTCCTTTAACGAAGTTTCCATAGCCTGAATCCTGCGAAGCATTTGTGCGTTGCCGACGAAATATTTCTCGGCAGCTTCATTCACCAGTTGAATGGCCTGTGCTTCCCCTTCGGCACGAAGAATTGCGGCTTGCTTGATGCCTTCGGCACGACGGATTTCGGCACGTTTTTCTCCATCAGCTTTGGTTTCGGTAGCAGTGGCGTAATCGATAGCTGCTATTTTTTCATTTTCAGCTTTCACAATTTTATTCATTGTTTCCTGCACATCTTTAGGCGGATCAATCTCTTTCAGTTCTGTACGGACTATTTCAATGCCCCAATTATGGGTTTCATCAAGCAGTGTGCTGTGTAATTCCTTATTGATTTTTCCCCGTTCGCTGTTAGCCGATTTAAGTGTCATGGTGCCGATAATATTACGCAAAGTAGTGCGGGCCAGGTTCACTATCTGGTATTCAATACTGTTAACATTGTATTGAGAGTTTTTAACGCTTTCCTCATCCTCTTTGATCTTGAAATAAACCTGGGCATCTACACTTGCATTCAGGTTGTCGTTTGTGATGATTTCCTGGGGTTCGGCATTAATCATTTTTTCGGTGATATTGATCTTATACATCTTATCAATTCCGGGGATAATCCAGTTAAAACCCGGAGGCGCAAAATGATGGTATTTACCTAGCCTCTCAATCAACGCGCGGTTAGTAGGCCTGATTATACGTATTCCTGCAAAGAAAAACAGGAGCACAATTACAATGATAATAGTTAACAGATTTTCCATAATTGTGGTTTTAGAATTAAATTTATAGTAATGTGAATTAACTGGATTTACTTACGTACAAATATAAATACTTTATATACGTAATTCAATCTTTTAAGGAAATAATTATATGTGTTTAAAATTCCAGTTCTTTATTCCGGATTGCTTCGAATTTTCTTTTCTTGCCCTTTTCATTGCATATTATCATATTTTCAAATTCTTAATTTATTCTTTACCTTCGCACTTACGAAATCTCAAATCTTTATTAAATGAAAAACATTGATACTTACGACTTTACCGGAAAACGTGCCCTGATCAGGGTTGATTTTAACGTTCCATTAGACGATAATCAGAAAATTACCGACACCACACGTATTGATGCTGCTTTACCAACAATCCGTAAGATATTGGCCAGTGGTGGTTCGACTATCCTTTGTTCGCACCTTGGCAGACCCAAGAAAATGGGCGAATCAAAACTTTCACTCCGCCACCTGGTTCCCTACCTGGAGCAGGTGCTGGGGAAAAAGGTTAAGTTTGCTAACGATTGTATGGGACTTTCAGCGGTTGAACTATCAGCCACGCTGAAACCAGGTGAGGTACTGCTGCTCGAAAACCTCCGCTATTACGAGGAAGAGGAAGGAAAAGCCCGTTTACCCGAAACCGCAACCGACGAAGAAAAAGCGGCTGCCAAAATCCGTGTAAAAGCTGCACAGAAAGAATTTACAAAGAAACTGGCCAGCTATGCTGATTGCTATGTAAACGATGCATATGGCACGGCACATCGTGCGCACGCATCCACAACACTGGTTGCAGCGTATTTCCCGAATGATAAAATGTTCGGCTACCTGATGAATAGCGAAGTGAGCAACATAAAAAAAGTATTATACGAAGCGCAACACCCGTTTACAGCCGTGCTGGGCGGAGCCAAGGTTTCGAGCAAGATTGAAATCATCAACAACCTCTTAAATAAAGTTGACAACCTGATTATCGGTGGCGGAATGATGTTCACTTTTATCAAAGCAAAAGGCGGAAAAATCGGTGGATCTCTGGTTGAAAATGATTACATCGACATGGCAAAAGATATTTTGGCAAAGGCTGAAGAGCAAGGTGTTAAAATATTAATCCCTTCCGATGCGTTGATTGCCGATAAATTTTCGAACGATGCTGATCGCAAAGTATGCAAATCGAACGAGATCCCCGATGGTTGGCTCGGAATGGATATCGGCCCTGAAACCATCAGGCATTTCAGCGAAATACTGGTAGGTTCAAAGACTATTTTGTGGAACGGCCCTATGGGCGTTTTCGAAATGGATAATTTCCAGAAAGGAACCAAAGATATTGCTCTTGCTATTGTTGAATCAACTGCTAAAGGCGGCTTTTCACTTGTAGGTGGTGGCGATTCGGTTGCTGCTGTAAATAAATTCCATCTGGCAGATAAAGTAAGCTACGTTTCCACAGGTGGCGGCGCAATGCTCGAATCTATCGAAGGTAAGGTGCTGCCGGGCGTTAAAGCTATTTTGGAAGATTAGTATAGAAGTGCCTGGAGTGTCTGGAGTACTTAGAGTGTCTATAGTTTGCTCGTTCTGACTTTAGGCACTTTTAACTTTAAGTACTTTAGGCACTCTTTAATGAATCATTTCCTCTACCTTAACGGTATATTTTTGTACAACAGGAATTACTGCCGGAGCTATGGCTGCGACAGGTTTATATAAAACGGAACCTTTTTTATGTGAAGCAGTGAAGATGCTTTCGTGCGGGTCGATACGTGCAAACAATAGAAATAAAAAACTTGCTATCAGCAGTCCTTTAGCTATGCTGAATAAAGCCCCTGCCAATCGGTTCACAATACCCAGCCCGACCGTTTTAACAACACCCGTAAGGAAACGGCCCAGCAGAAAAATAAGAACAACTACAATAACGAATGTGACTATATAAGCTATAAGCTTGATATTACCGCTTTTAAGACCCATATCGTGTTGCAGCCAACTGGCTGTAAACTCCGAGAAATGTGCTGCCGCATAAAAGCCAAGTACCAGTCCTATCAGGGTTGCAATGCTGATTATAAATCCACTGGTAAAACCTTTGTATGCAAAGTAAAAAAGGAAAATTGCCAGGATGATATCGAGTGTTGACATATGGCTTATTTCAAAATGGATCTAATTGCTAATGGATACAATTGATACGATTTTTCTGAATAAAAATTGTCAGTTTCCAAATTTATAAAAAGTCCCAGGTCTCATCTCGCCGCGGCGGGACCAGGGCCCAAATTCCAGGTCTCAATTAAAATGAAAAAGAATTATGCCTGGACGATCTCTCAACCCCTCAAAATCCTCGTCATACAACAATTGAATGACAATTGAATGACAACCGAATGACCAATTTCCTACAAATCCCAATCCCCAACCCCTAACCCCTAACTCCTTTTACCGGCTTCAGTCTCTTGGTAAGTTCCGAAGTAAAAACAAATGCCTGAAGTTCCGGATTGTTGGTATGTAAAATATTGTTTTTGTCACCTTCCCACCATAATTTCCCATGGTACAGAAAATAAATTTTCTCACCTATTTCGAGAACCGAATTCATATCATGCGTTACAACAACAGTTGTCATATTGTACTCGATAGTGATTTCTTTGATCAGTTCATCAATAAGGTGGGCAGTTTGTGGGTCGAGGCCTGAGTTAGGTTCATCGCAAAAGAGATAGCGAGGGTTCATTGATATGGCACGGGCAATGGCAACACGCTTTTTCATTCCTCCGCTAAGCTCCGAAGGATACATTTTGTTGACATTTTCCAGGTTCACCCGCGATAGGCAAAAGTTGGCACGGTCGAGCTTTTGTTCAGGGGTTTGTTTTGTGAACATGGTGATCGGAAACATTACATTCTGTTCTACGGTTAGCGAGTCGAATAAAGCGCCACCCTGGAAAAGCATTCCTATTTCCTGCCTGATTTCCTTCATTTCGTTAAACGACATTTTCGAAAATGCCCTGCCATCGTAAAAAACCTGTCCGTGATCGGCTTCCAGTAACCCAACCAGGCATTTCAGAAGTACTGTTTTACCCATTCCGCTCTGTCCGATGATAAGGTTAGTTATCCCTTTTTCCATGGTAACAGAGATATTTTCGACTACCAGGCGGTCGCCAAAACTTTTACTGATATTTTTACCTTCTATCATGCCAGCAAAAGTTGAGTCAGGATGAGATTCATAAAAATAATAGCTATGCTACTGTAAACCACCCCATTGGTGCTAGCTTCGCCAACTTCGAGTGCTCCACCCTTGGTATAAAAACCACTGTAAGCTGATATTGAAGCAATTAAAAAGGCAAAAACGATTGTTTTGACCATTGCGTAAAAGAGGTCATACATATGAAAAAACGATTGTATTCCATAAATATATTCGGCCGAAGGGAAAAGACCTGTGAAAATACCTGCGAGCCAACCTCCGCCCACAGCAAGTATCATGCTCATAGCGATCAGGAAAGGGTTTATAATCATGGATGCGACAATTTTTGGCAGTATCAGGTAAGTAGCCGGATTTATACCCATGATCTCGAGGGCATCTATTTGTTCGGTAACCCGCATAGTACCTATTTCCGATGCTATCCTTGACCCAACCTTGCCTGCCAGTATCAGGCTTATAATGGTAGGTGCAAACTCAAGTTCCACACTCTGCCTGGTAACATAACCAATGGTGTAGGATGGAATTAAAGGTGTGTCAATGTTAAAGGCCATCTGAATGGCAAGTACGGCACCCATAAATATCGAAATAATTGCGACAATACCTACCGATGCCAATCCAAGATTTTCCATTTCAACCATAATTTGTCGGAAGTAAATAGATTGCTTTTGAGGACGTTGAAATGCCATACGCAACAAACCCAGGTAGCGGCCAAAGTGGAATAAAAATTTCATCTCATACAATAATTAGTGCTAAATTAGCGTAAATTTCAGGACCAGCATCCAGTATTGATTTTTTTTTGAACAAGCAAAATGTCTATTTGTTGGAATCTTAAGTGAAATGATCTACAAAAACCCTAATATCAGTTACATAAGAATGTTAAAAAATATAGCCTCCAAATTTTTAATACATCGGTTATTGATTTTGTCATCTGTCATTGTATTTTCCATTTTCACAAGTTGTGTCAGCAGCCGGAGTTCTCAAAGCAGCAGACATCGCAAGCCGGCTTCAACCGGTCACCGTAAATGCGGATGCAGCATGCTAAGCCCTTCAACCGACCTCAACTTTAAGTTTTATCAGCTTTCCGATTATGCCCTACAAGCCTGAAACTCTTGAAAGTGTTCTTTCTCGTTTTCCGGAAAAGTCACAACAACTGATAACAGCATTATTCAACGAACATCATTTTCTCTTCCGGATAACAAAGCCACGCCAAACCCGGCTCGGCAGTTTTAAAGGAGTTCGTTTTGGTGCTCGCCCGGTAATTCAGATCAATTCCGACCTTGGACAATACACTTTTCTACTTGTTTTTCTGCATGAACTGGCCCACCTGGTGGTAATGAAAAAATTTGGACGGAAAGCCAAACCGCATGGAACGGAATGGAAAAATGCATACCGTAACCTGGTGCAACCATTCTTTAACGGGCAGGTTTTCCCTCCTGTTCTAACTTCTGAACTGAACAGGTATTTCAGTAAAACACCTGCCACTTTTCACCGTGATACAAGGCTTATAAATACACTTTCTTCATTAGAGGGTGGGATGGCAATAGTAACTGTTAACGATGTTCCTCTAAACAGCACTTTCACTTTGATCAGTGGCCGCCAGTTTGTTAAACTTGAAAAACTCCGGACCAGGTATAAATGCTTTTGCCCGGCTACCCGAAAGTATTACCTAGTCCCACGGTCGGCGCAGGTGATGCAGGCGTGAAAACATGTTGGATGTTGGATGTCGGATGTCGGATGTCGGATGTTTGATGTCGGATGTCGGAACTTGAAACCCTGAAACTCTGAAACTCTGAAACTCTGAAACTCTGAAACTCTGAAACTCTGAAACCCTGAAACTCTGAAACTCTGAAACTTTGAAACTCTGAAACTTTGAAACTCTGAAACAAACATCAACTTCTCAGATTGTCTCTTTGAATTTTAATATTACCGATAGTAAATCTGAAAATGGAATTAGTACCTTTGTCAAAAAGTAATCACCTTTCAAAAGGTTGTAATTTAAATTGTTATAAATAAATTTGAGCATATGAATGAAAATTACTATTGTGTGATTATGGCCGGCGGAGTAGGGGCCCGTTTCTGGCCGTTAAGCCGTAACTCGCGCCCAAAGCAGTTTATCGACATCCTGGGAACTGGTGAAACCCTTATCCAACAGACATTTAGAAGGCTTACTACTATTTGCCCTCCTGAAAATATTTTTGTGGTCACTCATCAGCAGTATTTCGACCAGGTGATTGAACAATTACCTGCGATTATACCCGATCATGTGCTTTGCGAACCTATGCGTCGCAATACAGCTCCATGTATTGCTTATGCCGCTCATAAAATTAACAAGTTGAACCCAAATGCAAGCATCGTTGTAGCACCTTCCGATCATATTATATTGAAAGAAGATGTCTTCACCCAGACATTGCTTTGCGCATTGCAGGCGGTTTCCCAGAATGACTGGCTGCTAACACTTGGCATTACGCCCAGCAGGCCCGATACTGGTTATGGGTATATACAGTTTGATGAATCACATGCCTATCAGCCTGATTGTGACGTGCGAAGAGTTAAAACATTTACCGAAAAGCCGAATCATGAACTGGCTGAATCCTTTCTGCAAAGTGGTGATTTCCTATGGAATGCCGGCATCTTTATCTGGTCAATAAAAAGTATTCTGAATGCTTTTGAAAAACACCTCCCTGAGATGAACGGGCTGTTTAAAGAAGGAGCCGACATATACTATACCGAATCAGAACCTTCTTTTATTGAGAGTGCTTATACGGTTTGTAAGAGTATTTCGATCGATTATGGTGTGATGGAAAAAGCAGATAATGTTTTTGTGATTGCTGCTGATATTGGCTGGAGCGATTTAGGAACATGGGGTTCCTTATACGATACTTCTGCCAGAGACGACAATGGAAACGCCATTACAGGTTCAAAACCGCTTACTTACAACACCCATAATTGC
Source organism: Lentimicrobiaceae bacterium (assembly GCA_041660125.1). Classification (GTDB taxonomy): domain Bacteria; phylum Bacteroidota; class Bacteroidia; order Bacteroidales; family UBA4417; genus UBA4417. Next base: position 9,507 of record JBAZWY010000008.1, on the reverse strand, counting down.
ATCATTAACCTGCCTTCTGACAGGATTGCTGTAATTCAGGGTATAGATGATCTCATTGTGGTCGAAGATAATGGCATACTTCTTATATGTAAACGCAACGACGAACAGAACATTCGAATTTATGTGGATGCTGTGCGAAATGAAAAAGGGGAAGCATACATATAGCTATCCGGATAATAAGTTTGAAGGAAAGGCAAAGACCTGATTTGCAAACAAAACAATAATTAAACACTAAAATTCACAATCATACATAAACACACATGAAAAAAATCACTCCAGCATTTCTAATCTTTTTAGCCTTACTTACATTTCAAAGCCGTGCCGACGAAGGTATGTGGCTGCCTTTGTTTATCCCGCGGCTTAATTATGTGGATATGCAAAAAGAAGGGCTGCATCTCACTGCCGATGAAATATACAGTATCAATCACTCAAGCCTTAAAGATGCCATTATCATTTTTGGTGGCGGATGTACCGGCGAAATTGTATCACCAAATGGTTTGATATTTACCAACCACCACTGCGGATATGGCTCAATCCAATCGCACAGCACAGTTGATCACGATTACCTGAGTGATGGTTTCTGGGCAACGCGCTACGAAGAGGAACTGCCAAATCCGGGACTTGCAGCGCGTTTCCTGGTTAGTATCCAGGATGTTACAGCTGCTGTGCTTGCTGGTGTTGATGCTAAAATGACTGAAACCGAAAGAGCAGATAAAATAAAGGAAAACACCAAAAAGCTCGAAACCGGCAATACCAATGGGACCGATTATGTTGCCCGCACGGTTTCATTTTTTAACGGTAATGAGTATTACCTTTTCCTGTACGAAGTTTATAAAGATGTACGTCTTGTAGGCGCTCCTCCATCCTCTATAGGGAAATTCGGCGCCGATACCGATAACTGGATGTGGCCAAGACATACCGGTGATTTCTCGGTTTTCAGGGTTTACGCAAATAAGGATAACAAACCTGCCGAATATGCAGCTGATAATGTGCCTTTGAAGTCCAAACAATTTTTACCGGTTTCGATAAAAGAGAAAAAGAAAGGCGACTTCGCAATGATCATGGGTTATCCTGGCCGGACCGACCGCTATGCAACTTCTTACACCATCAAATGGGCGTTAGAGAAATTCAATCCCATGATTGTTAAGATCCGCACCCAAAAACTCGATATCCTTCGTGAAGATATGGCTGCCGATGCTACAGTTCGCATAAAATATGCAGCCAAATTCGCAACATCAGCAAACTACTGGAAATTTTATATTGGCCAGAATAAAGGATTAAAACAACTTGGCGTTTACGACCGTAAGAAGGAACTCGAGGAACAGTTTGTAAAATGGCTGAGTGGGGATAAAAATCGAAGCGAAAAATACGGAGAAGCTTTAACCGATATTGCAACAGCTTATGAAACTATCAATAAATATGAGGCCGCCGTGCGATATAACTCGGAGGCTATAATGCGTGGAGGCGAGATAATTTCTTTTACAAGATCCTTTAATAAACTTACTGATGAACTTGCCAAGCCTAAGCCTGATCAGCAGGTAATTAAAACGCTTTCGAAAAGGATAAAAGAAAGTTCCGAAGAGTATTTCAAAAACTACAATATGTCAACCGACGTAAAAGTGCTGGCTGCCATGTTGCAACTATACTACGACGATGTTCCTAAAGTGATGCAGCCTGTTTTTCTCGAAAAAATGCATTCTAAATACAAAGGTAATTTCGGGAACTATGCCAAAGCTCTTTTCGACAAAACCATTTTCAGTTCTAAGGCAAAAGTGGATGCTTTCCTGGCAGATCCAAAATCGAAAACCTTACAGAAAGATCCTGCTTTGGTTTTACAGAAAGCTTTTACTGCAAATGCCGAAATTATCGACAGCCTGGTAAATCCATCTAACGATTTGCTTGATAAAGGTCGCAGGTTATTTGTAGCAGGCTTACGCGAAATGCAAAGCGACAGGACTTTTTACCCTGATGCCAACAGCACCATGCGTTTAACCTATGGCCAGGTGCTTGATTACAGCCCTGCCGATGCAGTCGATTATAATTTTGTTACAACCCTCGATGGTGTGATGGCAAAAGAAGATCCTACGAATCCGGAATTCGTGGTGCCGAAAAAACTAAAACAGCTTTACAAGGATAAAGACTATGGCCGTTACGGTCAAAACGGGAAGATGATTGTTGGATTTCTTACCAACAATGATATAACCGGTGGAAACTCAGGCAGCCCTGTGATGAATGGTGACGGTCAGCTTATCGGACTTGCATTTGATGGAAACTGGGAAGCCATGAGTGGAAACTATGCTTTCGAGCCAAAACTACAACGCACTATATGTGTTGATATCCGATACGTGCTTTTTATAATTGATAAATATGCCGGTGATACCAACCTGATCAAAGAACTAGATATACGCAATTAGCATTTTTTTATTTATCATAAACCACAGCATAAAATAAATGAGCACATTACCTTTTAAAACAGCCTTGCTTTCAATTTCTTTGTTAGCCATGTTGACATCCTGTAACAAAATTGCGGATGTCCCGCAGCAATATATGCGTGCTGGAAATAGCCTGGCCCTGGCTGATGATGGGAACTTAATCATAGCTGGGTACAACTCTTCATCCATCAATGTATTTAATGCTGCACTGATCAAGGCCAATGCATCGAACGGCGATACTCTTTGGGAAAAAACTTACGGGGGCTCATATTCTGATGCATTTTACAATGTCAGAAAATCGAATAAGGGAGGATATATCGCTACTGGTTTCACTAACAGGTCAAGTACAGGTTCGCCATCCATGTTCGTTGTGATAACAGATGCTACAGGTAAACAGTTACAATCGTTAACATACGGTGGAAATGATTATTCGCAGGGTTTCTGCGTGCTGCCCGATGCCGATAGCGGATACCTTGTTGCAGGGTATATCCAGAAATCTGGTACGTATGACCGTGACATTTTCCTTGTTCGGATCAATGATGTCGGTGCGGTAATATGGCAAAAAAGGATAGGCGCAAAAAGCGCTGATTCCTACGCTTCAGTCAATGAAGAGGCTTATGGAGTTGTTGCAGCGCCCGACGGTGGTTATTTCCTCACGGGCTCGCTTAATGCAGCGTACAACAACGATGGCGGCGAGATTTTCCTGATGAAAGTATCATCAACAGGCGACAGTTTATGGACAAAGACTTTTGGCTATGGATTTGGTTTTTCGTTAACGTCAACCCATAATGGTGGCATAGAAGACGGAGGTATAGCCATTAGTGGATGTATTATTGAAGGATCAAACCAGGATGTTTTCCTTTTAAAAACGGATACGACAAGTACAGGTATTCTGTTTCCTGCGTGGACAGCAATAAAAACATTCGGCGGTACGGGATATGAGTATGGTGCCTCTATAATTGAAACTTCGGATGGCGGTTTTGCCATTACAGGAATAACCCAGGAAAGCTCGGGCCTTGGTAACCAGGATGTTTTCCTTGTCAGGACTAATTCAACTGGTGAAAGTTCCTGGGAAAAGATGTATGGCGGCACTGATAATGACCAGGGTTATGGGCTGGTACAGATGCCCGACAACGGATTCTGCATTACCGGACTATCTAATTCAGGCGGAAGCTTTATCTTTTTGAACCGCACTTCCAGCGACGGGACACAGGTATGGGAAAAGAAGATTCAATAAAACCTACAAAATTTGCAGATTTTGCCCTGAAGTTAATTAAAACTGCTTTCTATCACCAAGGCTGTTCCTACCGGGGCAGCCTTGTTTAATGATTTGCTGTTAAAATGATTATATTTGTGATCTCTAAACCAGCCCAACCCAGAAATCTTTCCTTTTCAGCCGGTAAATAATTTTTAACAAATGTTACTCCGGAATATTTTCATCTTTCATATTGTACTTATCTACGCAAGCGGAATGGCTGTTGCACAGGAGAAACCTGATAGTTCTGATGTTCCCCGGGTTTACAAAAAAATCGCAGAATATTCGTCAAAACGAAAATTTGCGAATTTAATTCAAGGACTCTTGTTGAAACCGGTTAATTTATCAACATGTTCACTCCCTGCAGTTTCAGGTATCCCGGTTTATGAACCCTATACACGTTATGAAGGAAAAATTATCAGGAGCATCACTATTACCACGCTTGATCCTTTTGGCTTTTCAATTGATGATACAAGTGCTAAACCCCGGAGTTTCCTCGAAAAGGGGGGTAATTCACTGCATTTAAAAACACAGAATTACGTTATCCGGAACCGGATGCTTATCCATACAAACGATCAGTTCGATTCCCTGCTGGTAAAGGAATCAGAACGGTTGATCCGGAGCGAAAGTTACATTCACGATGTAGCAGTAATTGCTTCCCTGGCAGGTGAAAATTCCGATTCTGTTGATGTTTTTGTGCGTGTAAGCGATTTGTGGAGTATCATTCCCGACGGGGCATTCTCAAACGAACGTGCAACACTTAAACTTGCTGATAAAAACCTTGGCGGCCAGGGTCACACTTTTTCAGCTTCCTATATTCAGAATTACCTGAATGGGGATAATGCTTTTTCAACCTACTATTATGTGCCTAATATTAAAAATACGTACATCAGTACCCGTATAGATTACGCGATAGATGAGAATAAAAATTACAACAAAAGCCTGAACATCGAAAGACCTTTTTTCTCGCCTGTTGCCCGTTGGGCAGGCGGAGTTTTGGTTTCACAACAATTGCAGCCGGGATGGATCTATAAAAATGACACGATACGGCTGTTTTTAAAATCAAAATACAACATCCAGGATTATTGGGCGGCAGCAGCCTGGCAGGTTTTCAGAGGGGAATCGGTCACTGACCGGACTACAAAACTGATTTTCACTGGTCGAATTTTAAATATCAGGTATCTCGAAAAACCTGTTGAACAACCCGATCTCATGGAATATTATACCAGTGAACGCTTTTACATGACCGGGCTGGGGATTTCGAGCCGGAAATATGTAAAACAAAGCTACATCTTCCGTTTTGGAACACCCGAAGATGTTCCTGTTGGCATAACATATGGGATTGTAGGCGGTTACCAGTTGAAAAATCATGAACGCTGGTATTGGGGGTTACATCATTCCTGGGGAAAGTTTTTCAAAGGAGGGTATTTCGGAACCCATATTGAATATGGGACATTCATTAATTCATCAAAGGCCACGCAAGGCGTGTTTACCGCAAGCATGAACTATTTCTCGGGATTATTTACAATCGGGAACTGGAAATTCAGACAATTTATCAAACCTGAGCTAACTATAGGCATTAGCAGAGCATCATACGAAAGGCTGACACTTAACGACGGGTATGGATTAAATGGTTTTGACAGTAATGTTTTATCCGGTACCAGGCGCTTCTTGTTCACCATACAAACCCAATCGTACGCTCCATTGAACCTGCTTGGATTCAGGTTTGGCCCTTATCTGAATTTTTCGTTCGGAATGCTTGGCAATGATATTTCGGGTTTCAGCCACAGCCGTATGTACCCGCAATTGGGGTTGGGTGTTCTGATTCGTAACGATTTCCTGGTATTAAATAACATCCAGCTGTCATTCGCTTTTTATCCCTCCATTCCAGGTGATGGAGAAAATGTTTTTAAAGCAAACCCATTCAGAACTACCGACTTTGGCTTCCCTGATTTTATAATAGGCAAACCCGGTGTAGTTGATTTTCGTTGAGATACAGTGCTAACTGTCGGTAATATAGTTTAATAAAAAGGTTTTGTTTTAAAACATTGCAGGAATATTCTCTTTATCTGAAGTGCCAGGTTCCATGTGCCGGGTGCCATAGTTGTGAACTTCGATTCTTCTTATTTAGCTGTTTTTACAATTATTGAAAGCAGATATGTTGTGAATCGGCAGAACCCTGCTTGCTGCAGGAACATTGGAACCTCATCCTGCATTTAGGCGGGAGGTTTAGCACAGAGCGGTCCAACTGTTCAGAATTTTCCATTCAGAACTGTTTGTCTGTAGGATTAATGGGAAAAATTATAACTTTACATAATTCAAAACAGATTAAAATATGAAAAAACTTATCGTTTTATTATTGTCATTAGGGATTAGTTTCCTGTCATTTGCACAGCAAAACATGAACACAAATTATAACCATTATTTCACCGGCGAAACCATGCGGGTGGATTACTTTCACACCGGTACTGCAACAGAAGAACATTTTTCCCTGGATCGCATTCTGAACGATGGTGCCTGGGCCGGCAGTGAAACTGTATTACTGGATGGGCTGAACCGAGGATTATACTTTTTTAAAGTTACCGACACATCAACAAATACGTTGCTATACAGTCGTGGCTTTGCCAGCGTTTTTGGCGAATGGCAGAGCATAGGCGATCCTGCCTGGGGTACATTTCATGAGTCGGTGCGGTTTCCCTGGCCAAAGCTTCCTGTAAAACTTATCATCGAAAAACGGGATGCAAGAAACAATTTTGTAGCTATCTGGAGTACCGTTATTGACCCCAAATCCCGGATTGTGAATCCAGCTGTTTTGCAAAGTCCTTATAAAACGTTCTCTTATATTGAGAACGGCAAAACTGCTAACCATGTTGATATAGTGATACTTGGCGATGGTTATACTGCCGCGGAAATGGATAAGTTTCATAAAGATGTGGCAACCTTAACGGACGAATTGTTCACGGTTGAGCCGTATAAATCGCGGAAATCCGATTTTAATGTCAGAGCTGTCGAAACGCCTTCGGCTACAAGTGGTGTAAATAAACCGCACCCGGGAGTTTTCAACCGCACACCGCTTTCAATGTCGTACGGTGCATTTGATTCGGAAAGGTACGCGCTTTCGTATGATAATCGTACTATCCGCGACGTTGCCGCCAGTGTTCCATACGATTATATGTTTATACTTATCAACGAACGCACGTATGGCGGTGGAGGTATTTTTAACCTTTATTCTACAGTAGCTGCTGATAATAAATTCTCAAAGTATATTTTCGTTCACGAATTCGGCCATTGTTTTGCTTCTTTAGCAGATGAATATTATACTTCCGATGTTTCGTACCAGGTACCGGCAATCACGGTTGAGCCCTGGGAGCCCAATGTTACCGCACTTCTGGACCCGGCAAACCTGAAATGGAAAGACTTGGTTGAGCCCGGAACGCCTATTCCGACTCCATGGAGCAAAACCGAGTACGACAACTTCAGCTTTGGCATTCAAAAGGAACGTCGTGCCCTGCGTGCAGCCAATGTTCCGGAAACGGAAATGGAAGCCTTGTTTGAGCGGGAGAAAAAAGCAACGCTTGACATGTTCAGTAAAAACAAATACAAGGATGCAACAGGCGCTTTCGAAGGTGGGAATTATATGCAATTCGGCATTTATCGCTCGGCATTGGATTGCATTATGTTTACCCGCGACAAACAGGAATTCTGCCCGGCATGTACCAAAGCAATATCGGAAGTGATTGATATGTATGCGAAGTAAAAGTGGGGGAAGTTTAGTTGTATTTATTAGTTGGGCACAATTTTGGAAAACCAAAACGGAAGCATTATTCCGCTAATTATGAATGCATTGTAAGATTATTGCTGAATCATGAGAACTGAAATAAACAGATTTATAAAACTAATTTTCTTCTGGACAGGCTGTTTGATTTTAATAATCTCATGTTCTGGACAAAACACCAATTCAAAGAATGAATCAAAACAGCAGAAAAGTTTGACAAATAAACAGGTTGCTAAAGAATTAATCGGAATCTGGTGGAATGCAAGTGACAAAGAAGCTCCTACTGCAAGTTTTCAGATAAACGAAAATACTATTTATTATCCAGACCAAGAAGAACAATCAGAATTCAAGTATCAGATTGAACAAGATTCGTTATTCATATTTTTTAATGGATTTGTTTCATCCTCAAAGATTATTAAATTGAGAAATGATAGTCTAGAACTAATTACGGATGGAGAAAAAACACTCTACGTAAAGAAAGAAAAATAAAAAACTGTGCCCAACAAACGCTATAGCAAATGCGGGTATTCGTGTTCGTTGAAACATTTGAAATCTTTACATACATTTGTGCTGGCAGACAGTTGAGCAACAATCTATTCCCGCACTTGCCATAGCGTCAGCCGTTACCAGCAAGTTTGAAAGACGACGCGACAAATGACATCTGAACATTTAGACAGGCCTGAAAAAATGAATGAAATCAATGATAAATAAGAATTCTATAGAAATTAAAGTATTGTTCATTAAAAAAAGCATAGATGAGAAAGCTTAGAATGATCAACCTAATTCTATTCGGAATTGTAATTCTATTTACAATTTCTTGTAGAAATGATGAAAATTGTCACGACTCAATTTTAATAAAAAACAACTCTAGTAAAGCCATGTATTTTGGGTTTAGTTTTAGGTATCCAGATACTATAACTTTAGATCCAAATCCAACGTTAGATAAACTATATTTTAAAATTGAAAACCATTCAGACAAATCTGTCCATTATAGACATTGCATTGAAGATGATTTCGTTTTCACATCAAAAATTATGTGTTTCATTTATAATTCTGAGACTTTAGAAACGACACCGTGGGATACGGTCGTGAAAAAATACATGATATTGAAGCGATATGATTTAACTTTACATGATTTGGATAGTTTGAACTGGATAATAACATATCCATAAGAAACAAAAAGATATAAACTAGAAGGGAATAATTATAACAATTATGAGCCTGTAATATCGAACGATGAAAACCTGCTGGTAACAAACGCTATAGCAAATGCGGGTATGCGTGTTCGTTGAAACATTTGAAATCTTTATATACATTTGTGCTGGCAGACAGTTGAGCAACAATTTATTCCCGCACTTGCCATAGCGTCATCCGTTATGCACCATTTAAGAACCAGAACCTGAAATACATATCATGAAAACATCGACCAAATTACCAATCATTTTTGTACAATTATTGGTTTTCATGATGACTCTTACAATTCAATCATGTGACTATGGTTATTCAGCGAAAGTGATCAACAATTCGAAAACTGATATCCTCATAGAAATGAAGTTTGACAAAGCTATAATGAAGGAACAGATTATGAAAGGTAGACCTTATAAAAATAATATTGAAACCTTCATGAATCAAGGTGGAATTTTGATAAGTTTTGATACTATTAATCAAATTTCGAAGAGAAAAATTCGGCCGAATGAATCTTACATAGTCGATGAAGGTCTAGGAGGACGGCCTGATTTCTCAGAATTTATAAGTATAATCATTTACTCTCAAGACACATTAGTATTAGACAGTAAAGTGAAAATTGAAGAAGCTTTCAAAAAAATAAAAGCAAGGACATTCGTACTAGAAATAAAATAAACGGTGCATAACAAACGCTATAGCAAATGCGGGTTTGCGTGTTCGTTGAAACATTTGAAATCTTTATATACATTTGTGCTGGCTGACAGTTGAGCAACAATTTAATCCCGCACTTGCCATAGCGTCAGCCGTCAATCTGTCTAAAAACCCTTTTCCGCTGTAGGTTTTCAACAGTTATTAACACT
>JBAZWY010000007.1:0-147886 GCA_041660125.1 Lentimicrobiaceae bacterium | reverse complement strand
TATACAGATAATCAATGATATAGAAAATTAAATCTGGGTAATATCACGAAATTGTTATCAAATAAAAATAAGTGTTAATAACTGTTGAAAACCTACAGCGGAAAAGGGTTTTTAGACAGATTGACGGTTGACGCTATGGCAAGTGCGGGATTAGATTGTTGCTCAACTGTCTGCCAACACAAATGTAAGTAAAGAGTTCAAATGTTTCAACGATCACGCAAACCCGCATTAGCTATAGCGTTTGTTATGTGCTGTGTTTCTTTCTTTCACAAGTTTTCTTCATAGGTAAAATCATTCGTAAATATAATAATCAATAGTTTTATTAGCTTTTTCCAGCGTTAAGCCATAGCTTTCTAAATCCTTTATTAAAAATTCTTCAGAGTCTTTTCTAAGGATAAAATCATAATTACCCATAAGATTTGCTTCATCTATTATATTCATTTTCTGCAATTTACCGACAACCTTTATTAATGTCTCAATAGGTATATTTGCGAATATTAAGTGTGTGTCATTTTCACCCCAATGCGATTGACTATCTTTCTCAGTTGAAAGCTGTAATTTATTTTTATCAATAACCTTTAAAAGATAAACTTCCACCGTTCTGCTTTCGATTTTTTCCCGAAGGTCCAATGATTTCAATAAATTGGTTTTTATGTCTTCGATGCAATTTTTTTCGTCAACGATGTTTACATTCTTATAAAACAAGCTGTACTTTTTGTCATTTATCAGTTCCGGAATTTCAAGTTGCATTTCAGTCACATTTAATAATTCTGAAAGGATTTTCTTGAATGAACAATTTATTACTGAATATTGACCTTTTGATGGATTTTTACGTGAACTACTACCATGATTTTCAGTTGATTCTAAGAGTGAGAAAGAATATTTGGTTTGTTTGTCTCTTAATAATTTCATTGCAATATCAAGCGTATACTCATCTTTCAAATCAGCCTTTGTTTTATTTTCAATATTTTTCGAAACAGAATCTCTTACGGTTGTAATTTTATCTCCTTGTAGAAAACTATCGAATAGCGAATCTGACATCTGATCAGGTTCGCCGATCCACTTTACAATTCCTTTATTATCTATCAAAACAGTTCGAGGTAAAGTCATAATACCATTTTGTTTTGCTCCGAAATCAGTATGTGATTTTTCAGTTTGATCGCTGACAACTATTGTCGTAAACTCAATCCGCTTTAATGTTTTCAGAACTTTTTCAGGACTTTCATATGTCAGTGAAATAAATGATAAATCTTTTCTGTTTTTGTATTTATAACGTAATTCATTCAGATGCGGAACAGCACCTAGACATGGTGCGCACCAGGTTGCCCAAAACTCCAATAAAATGTATTTATTTTCTAAAGTCTTGTCTTTTGGGATATTTGAAATATAGTCAGTTATAGTTATTGTCGGTACTTTGTCACCCGCTTTTAGCGAAGTCTGACTAAATAAATTACTTGTAATGGAGAATGCAATTAATAGAACCAGAATTTTATTTTTCATGTTTTAGATATAATTTTCATGGCGATAACATGTCTAGTCTGACGGCTGACGCTCCCGTTACACGGGATAAGTTATGGCAAGTGCGGGATTAAATTGTTGCTCAACTGTCTGCCAGGACAAATGTAAATAAAGATTTCAAATGTTTCAACGAACACGCAAACCCGCATTTGCTATAGCGTTTGTTATGCGTTCGTTTTTTATTCTTGTCCGATCATGTGTTTTAATACCAATAAGTGTTTAATCATTTTAAGCCTCATCAAGTCCATTTTTGTCCGAGCAGTAGTTAGAATAACTAAAACCGCCATCATAATTAATATTCCAGACTTAGATAAATCAATAATATTAAAATCAAAGGCTTGTGCAAATCCAGCCGCATACAAAAGTCCGCCTAACAAAACGCTTAATACCAAATTGAAATAGTATGCTCTCTGGTTTGATTTAATTTTTGAATCAATTTTATCAAGAGATACAAAACCTTCAAATCTATTCGTTTTTGTATTTCCAAAAATATTTTTCAGGCTTCCTAATTCTGAAATCTGATTGTCAATTTCTGAAGTTATCTTTTTCATAAGTCAAAATAATCAAGTTAATATTCAATCATTAAGTAAATAGTCAAATTCTAATCTAATGATTGTGTTTTCCTTTTTTTTAAAATGAGCCACAACGGCCGACGCTATGGCAAGTGCGGGAATAAATTGTTGCTCAACTGTCACCATTGGTATTTAGTTCAACGTGGACTTCATAGCCTGTCCCGCCTTTTCGGCGGGGCTGGGTCGTGCCGACCACATGAAGTCCTATTTATTACCAGCAGTATTTTTCTTAAAATTAATCAATTATCCAAATTCCGGATTCATGAAAGTCAAGTAAGAGTTATACTGGTTTTATGATTGGCTTAAATTTTCTTTGTCTGCCAGCTTGTTTTCTCTGTAGATGAAAGTATAAATATGAACCGAGAAACGGGAAACCAAAGATTAGAAATAGCCAGGCAATTTTCATACTGCCTACAATCTGTTTTGATTTCAAAATGTCTAGCATTGTCCAAATGGAAAGTCCAATAGAAAGTAGAATTGGAATAATTACAATTTTTGTCCCCATAATAATAGTATTTGATTTGATTTGTTTGGTAGCCGTTTTGGGATTTAATTCAACGTGGACTTCATAGCCTGTCCCGCCTTTTCGGCGGGGCTGGGTCGTGCCGACCATATGAAGTCCTATTTATTGGGTATAGTTTTTCTTTAGAATTTCATACCGATGTATACACCTGTCTGCCATGAATCACAGTTAAAGTAACCATCAGTAAAACTTGTAAGCATTTCAAATCTTAGCCCACTTTCTATCTTTTTTTTGTCTATGATATTTATGCTTGCAGAACCTATTAGACCAAATAGATTTTCTTTCGAATATTCAGTATTATACGAAACAATTGCACCTGACTGATTATTCTCTCCAATCTCTCCCCTTGTTTTAATAAACTGATGATATAATCCACCAACATCAAATTTTAGTCTGCGAAAAGTATTAGGTAAAGGCGTAATTCTTACTGCAAGGCTTGTCCCAAAGGATGATGCGTGATCAAAATTCTTGTCTGTCACTTTGTTAGCAAAACCACTCATGATTCTAGGTGTCAGAGCAAAGTACTTGTTAAATAAATAAGAATACTCGGCAATAATACTAGGACCGACAATGTCACCAGAGCCAAAAAACGCTCTATTGATACCAAAACGTGCGGAATTTTTTAATGTTTCGTTGTCTTGTCCGTTCACAAGGCCAGCAAGGAGAAGAAGTCCAGTTAATAGCAAAGTGTTCTTCATAGTTAAATAATTTGAATTATATGGTGAATTTGTCTTTCTTAAAATTATGCCCAACGGGTTATGCTTTGGCTAGTGCGGGAATAAATTGTTGCTCAACTGTCTGCCAGCACTACCTGTCTCGATTTTTCGGGAAATTATGTAAAGATTCCAAATGTTTCAACGAACACGCAACCCCGCATTTGCTATAGCGTTTGTTGGCGGTAGTTTATCTGAAAATTATTTCACTTTGTTTAAAAACAATGGTGTCCCATATACAGTCACTTCCAATGGTTGATAAATATTGAGAGTTTATTGAATTGTTTATTCCAAGTTCAGCCATAGCGGAATAAAAGGTCGATTTTATATTTTTTAAATTCTTGTAACTAATTATTGGAAAATGTATCTCTCCATTAACTTCGTATGCATATTTACAGGGAGTATATTTCGTAATTGGGAACGATTCTCCAGGTTTATTTGGAAATGTATTAATGAAAAGTGGTTCAAATTCCAGCATTTCCCTCTTTATGTTATAATAAGTTTGAACAGTGTCAATTGAGGAGAAATAAATAATACCATTTTTCTTTTTAACAAAAAGCTCAACAATACTATCTGTTCCATAAATAAATTTCGCTTTTGTGTCTGAGAGCATCTCTATTTCAAAGTTATATTCGTTAAAGCTTTTTTTATCATCATCAAATGAAATTGGAACATAGTCAGGAATTGGAGATAAAAACAGATCAAAACTCTTTAAAAAGGCTCTCATTTTAATTGTATCCGTTACCTCGCCACCTTTTGTAAATAATTTCGTCTTGCCGTTTTCAAATGAATATTTAGAATACTTTTGTTTCTGTTCAGATGCATTCCTCTCGCATGAAGTCAATAAGAAAAGCGTTATAGAGGCCATTGAAATTACTATAATTCTCATGTTCATAATATGTTTTTTTAGGGTTTGTCTTTAAATTACCGCCAACGGATTACGATATGACAAGTCCGGGAATAAATTGTTGCTCAACTGTCTGCCAGCACTACTTGTCCCGATTTTTCGGGAACTGTATATAAAGATTTCAAATGTTTCAACGAACATGCATACCCGCATTTGTTATAGCGTTTGTTGTGGGCAGTGCTTCATTATTTCTTGTCAATTACTCCTGCTTTCAGTAATGGATCAAACATGTTTACAGCTCCTCCATGTTCAATTATTTTTCCATCCTGGATCCTATCAACATTAACTCCAGTAAAGGTTATGGGTTTTCCAGTTGGTTTCATACCAAACCATTCTTCTTTAAATGTGCCAGTAACAGAATAGGCAGTCACTACCCACTCACCTTCGGATATTTGATTTTCTATTGATATTTTTAAATCGGGAAAAACCCTTATTACTCCAAGCACATGATCTATAGCACCTTGGATTCCAATCGGGTAGCGTTCACCTTCATATACTTCCGTATAGTCTTCTGATATGAATTCACGGATATTAGATACATCACCAGTATTTTCAATTCGCTCTACATATTGGCGAATAATAGTTTTGTTATCAGGTTTTTCCATAATTATGCTGTATTTTAGCATTGCCCACGGATGACGCTATGGCAAGTGCGGGATTAGATTGTTGCTCAACTGTCTGCCAGCACAAATGTAAGTAAAGAGTTCAAATGTTTCTACGAACACGCAAACCCGCATTTGCTATAGCGTTTGTTGGCAACAGGCTTTATTGTTTTCTAAATTCACTATGCTCTAATTAATATTAGCTATCGTTTATAAGTTTCCTTTTTCAAATAACTCATAGTCATTTCATCATAATGGAATGATAAATATTTTATTTTAAACTTTTGCTTAAGACTTCCTCCAATTCGCCCAATGAAATATTCTTAGCAATAATTTTTCCGGTATTTTCAACAAGGAAATTTGTAGGAAACGCATTAATTGATAATCTGTGCGAATCTTTTCCATTTATATCCCAATATTGTTGCCAAATAAGTTTTTCGTTAATGATTATATCTTCCCATTTCTTTTTGTCTGTTTCTCTATCGACAGACAGGCCAACTATTTCAAATCCTTTATTTTTAAATTGGTTGTATAAATTTTTCAAGGTAACGAATTGTGCCCTGCATGGTCCGCATCCACTATACCAAAAATCGACTAACGTAAATCTGCTATCTTTAAATATATCTAACGTAAATGGCTTACTATTTATATCGGCACATGACATTAATGGGAAATATTTTCCTACAGTAAGCAGCTTCCCTTCCATTAGTTTCGTATTAAGAACTTTACCTGCATACCCATTTTTCAGTTGATCAGAAAAGGAGTTGAAGATTGAATCAAATATTGGTTCGTACCCAAAAATCATTAGCCTGGCAAGTGCCCAGAATGCGATTTCTGAGTTTGGATTCTTTTCTGCATAGGTTAACAGTAATTTATCATGTTCTTTATATAGAATACCAAGTTCTTTTGACATATCATATCTGATTTCTTCCGGCAAAGTATAATTATTGAGCTTAAATATACTATCATACTTTTGGTCACATATATTCCTCTTGATAGTGTGTTGTTTAAAAAAGGCAGTGTACCGAGGATATTCATTTTGCATTGTGCTGTTTGATACTTCAGGCTCTTGTCGTTCAATATCAGTGTTTATTGAAATAGTTTGTAAGCCTTTTTCAATGATAAAATCCGATGTCAGGTAGTTATCACCAAAACTAATTATTACCGATTGAGGCTCGGGCAGGTATCCTGCAATTGAAAATTTTCCATTGTTCACTTTCGCCACTATATCGCTGTCATTTTTTGGTATATAATCAGTAAAAAAATGAAGAGTAACGGTTCCCGTATCAGCGTTTATTGTACCATCTATTTTAAATTTAAATTGTTTGTCGTTTTGCCCTAAAGCATTTAATGATGTAAGAATCAAGGCTGTTAACAGGATTAAATAATTTTTCATTTTACGGATATTTAAATTTTAAAAAAAGGTTTTTTGTATAGGTTAATCTTTAATGAATGGTATAAAGTTATGAGTAACTGTAATTGGGCAGATTTTATTTACCAATTATTAACAATAAATAATCCCCGCTATCATTCAGCAGCTACTCGCAGGGCGGGTTGTTAACCACAGAACCTCCTGCGATGAATTGCTTTTCAATTTATTACTTTGCAGTATGCATTGCTCCTAAACCCGGCTTGCGTACAGGTGCTGTTAGCCGCAGAGGTTTTTAATATTTTTTAATCAACAAGGTATATCTTACAGTAGTATCGGGTTCGACAATTGGCATTGGAAAATATCCCTGCGGTACAACACATGGCATGTTGTCAAACATTTGCCCCTTTTGAAATATCGCAATTGGATCTTGTACTAATTTCGAATTTTTATCTGTCAATTTAGGGTAAATTAATTTTTTGTTGTTCCTGGAATTATTGAATAACCATTTAGAGTCAAAAGAAATAACAAGATTAGGAGTCTTTAAATTATTTTTTAATGATAGGTTACTAAAAGTCGTGTCTATTAGAAGTCGATTATTTTGCGGTCGATTGTCAAGTTGCGAAAATGTCGGCAGATAATATCCAACAATCATAACTGTCAATAAGAGTATCTTTCTCATAATCATTTATTTTTATGTGATGGTCTGTTTTTTTAAGCTTGTTGCCAACGGATGACGCTATAGCAAGTGCGGGAATAAATTGTTGCTCAACTGTCTGCCAGCACAAATGTATATAAAGATTTCAAATATTTCAACGAACATGCATACCCGCATTTGCTATAGCGTTTGTTAGTGCGCGGCGTTAACTCAAATGTCTGACCAGCTCTAACTTCTCGCTGAAAAAGAATTCAATACGAACACGTCTCTTCGCTAGTTGGTGTCTGTTTCGGCGAACAATACTGTCATTCCCGAATGCTTCTGCGGATTTTGTCCAAGTTGTCATGACCGCTGAAAAGTTTGGATTTCAAGGAACGAAACTGAATTTGCGACCCGGTCAAATCTTCGCTATTTTGTCCGTCTGTGTGAGTTTCTAACGCTGCGCAGCTAACTAGTACATAGCAATATATATATACCCCTTTCTTTTATATAACATTTTAATCTATGGTTTAATTTTCAACAACTTTTAACAGAACAATCCATTCTCAACACCTCAGCTACCGCGCGAATCCTTTCGCGTGGTGATATCAAATTAAAAACCCCCTTCACTTCTCAGTAGCTATCCACCCCACCCAAAAGTATATATCATTGCCCCTCTGTTTAATTAACCAACAATATAAAGTCTCCCCTGTATGCTGAGCGAAGGCGAATGAATGCTGCGCGGAGTCGAAGCATAGAGGGCAATGTCATTTAGTTAAGGATTTGTATTAGTCAAAGTGTATCCCCCTCTTATCCCCCTTTTGCAAAGGGGGACGAACAATCTTGCTTCTGTTTGAAGTTTTTCTGGAAAGAGATAACCTGATTAGTAAGTTCTCCCCCTGCATGCTGAGCGAAGTCGAAGCACAGGGGGAGACAGAGGGGGGTACATATGGTATTAGACAAAATCTCATAATTATTACCTTTTTCTAAATCCTTAACTAAACAACATTGGCATAGAGGGGTCTGACAAAAACCCCGCCTCTCGGCAGGGTTTTTCAATAACAACGAGGCAAGCCTATGCTTTCACCATATCAATCACTACATTCGTCATAATCCCGCCCACAATAGTAAAATTTATCACCTGCGTTACATAATCGGGTCTGCTGGCAGTAAGCGAATAATTGCCATCGGATAATGTTTTCAATTTACATCCCCCTTTTTCTGAACTGATTTTTACATTTTTAACCAGGTCAGCGTCTTTAGTCAGTTTCTTTCCGTCAGCATCAACTTTTTCAATCAGGAACTTTACCTTAGGCAAACCAGCGCCGGTTCCAGCATCTCTCACCAATATTTGCATGGCAAGTGTGCCCTTTCCATGATTAATAACCTTGCGTAAGTTAAAATACGAATCGTGAAATACAGTATGGCTGTCCTTAAATAATTTAATAAGTTTATCAACCTTTTTAAACAGGACCTCAAGTTTTTTAAACGACTTATCCAGATCGCTCGTTATCTGCTTAATTTCATCAATACTCAATTTAGGTTGAGTAATTGCAGCGCTGTAAACAGCAAGCTTTGCACTCAGGTTATCAGTTACAGCAGGAGTCATACCAAACGTAATTGTTTCGGTGGCATTAGCAATAGCAAGGTCAAGTATCCCTTGCGAAACACCTTTCAATTTGGTGTCGGCTAATCGTTGCAACCCCGAATGGGTAACAGTGGCTTCCGAAAGTAACTGTGGCTTTTCTGCAATAGTGGCGTAAGCAACTAACCTGTTCGATACATCAACCACTGCATCAATCAAACTGTCTGCGCTTTTCGCTTTGTCACCGGCAACGCCCCCTTTGGCTGTTCCCTGTTTAGCGATCAGGGCATCAATCTTTATGCGTTCCGCTTTAATTTCAGCAACAATCCCGGTTAAGGGTAGCAATGTTGCAATTACCGAAGAATTTTTCTCAAGGTGATCTTCTAAACCTAGGAAAGAACTGTTCTTGTTTTCCTGTTTTTGGTTCATAATTTAGAGAGATTAATGAATAATTATTTGAATTGGTATTTGAAAAATTAATTATTAAAGAACAAATATATTTAAATCTCATCAACTACAATACAAAAACACTACAATTTTCGCTTGTAATGAAAATATAAATTTAATTTATTGTTATACACAATGTGCTGTTATACACTGATTAAAGCCAAATATTTACCGTTCAATTACCCACCTTTGCCATTCACTCACTAAAGCCATCCGTTCACTCAATATAACTAACATTTGCATGGCATTATTTTCCCGCAATTCATCTTCTTGCATCTTAAAATTTTAGTATAAAATTTCCAACTAAGCCATCCTTCACCCGGAGCTAAACACCCTTTTCGGTTCAAATATGCAATCTTTTACTTCACTTGTCTGTGGTATTGCAACGCTTGTCAATGGCAATACATCGCCTGTCTGTTGCGTACCGGCACTTGTCTGTGGCATTGCAACGCTTGTCTGTGACTTTGCAACGCTTGTCTGAGGCATTGCAACACTTGTCTGTGCCATTGCAATGCATGTCTGTGGCCATGCAACGCTTGTCTGTGGTCTTGCAATGCCTGTCTGTGGCCTTGCACCGCTTGTCTGTGGCCTTGCAACGATTGAAAGTAGTCTTGCAACGCCTGTCTGTGGCCTTGCAACGCTTGTCTGGCGCAATGCAACGCTTGTCTGTGACCTTCCTATCTATATGTTTCCAACAAAATATACTTCCCTCGCACTGCTTTGCTTTTTTACTCAGTCAATCAATCAGCGTGCAAATAAGTAAAATCCTACTGCAATTATCATCAAATAGAAGAATATCCATATACCCATACTGCTATACAAGCGTATCCAGTAAGATTTATGTTGATTGTGTTCATTAACCTTTTCTTTCATTGTCCTTTCTACTTTTAAATTTCAATAAATATTCTGTCGTGCTTCCATTTCTAATTAGGGATTGCTGAAAAACAAAAAATCGAATGTCCCTATGTTTTCCCGTAGGGAATCAAAACCAATAGATTAATGATAATTGAACACTGGATTGTCCGTAGGACATTAATATTAATTGAATTATGTTAGTCCCCTAACGGGTAATGTCATTTAGTTAAGCATTAACTGATTTAAGAACAAGGATTAACGATTTAAGATTTTAGATGTACATCGTTGATTTAGCGAAACTTCGAAAATCAAAAATCGATGTTCCTTGTTCGATATTCAAAAGAAATATCCTTAACTAAACGACATTACCCTAACGGGGAATCAGGGTTTTAGCTGTAATTTTTTATTGATATTTATCCCCTGACGGGGAAAATCAATTCGATAATGTGCAAGGATTATGAACCGAATGGCAAGTTATCATTGCATTAGTTATTGTATTAGCAGCAGGCAAAGCATAGATTAACAGCTATTTAACCATTTCCCAGCAGACCCTGATTATATATCCAAAAAAACACAGGAGGACTTTTTGTGAATTGTCCCATCACCTATTTTTTTGAATCAGCGTGCGCAATTCGTTTAATTTGCCGGGCAATATCCTCTGGTGAAAGAACAAAATCTATGCACCCGCTTTCTATGGCGCTTTCAGGCATATCCGGCTGAGAGGCTGTTTCAGGTTTTTGAGCAATCGTAATACCGCCAACCTCTTTTATTCCGCATAGCGCATCTGCACCGTCACCATCATAGCCGGAAACAATTACAGCGATAAGTTTGCCATCCCAGTTCTCAGTCAGAGAACGCATAAAAACCGTGATCACATCCGGCCATCCCCTGGGTTTTGAAATCGGCTTCAGGCGAAATTCTTTATCTAGAACGTGCAAGTCCCTCTTTTCAGGGATTATAAATACATGGTTGGGTTCAATATCGAGTTTTTCCGTAATCAATTTCACAGGCATCTTTGTGTAGCGCGGGAGTATCTCGTGTAGCATGGTAGCTACTGTCCTCAGGTGATTAACGATAACAATGGCTACTCCCAGGTTAGCAGGCAGATTCCGGAGTAACCTGATATAGGCATCAAGACCGCCAGCCGACCCACCCACGCAAACTATGGGAAAGTTCTTTACGGTGCTCTGAGTTTTCATATCTTTCACTTTTTACGGATTTTCTGAGTATTAAATTACCTGCATTGTTCAGGCAGAAGATAAAAGACAAAAGTAAAAAGATAAAAGTCAGGCAGTTGCAATCAATTTTTATAATTTATTTTGTAAAAATGATTTTTTATGATTGTGATTGTCTTCATAATGTTTTGATCCTTTTGTCTTTAGCCTTTTATCCTTTGTCTTTTTTGAAGTTTATACTAATCAGGTTAACTGCATTGCCCAAGCAAAAGCCAGATAATTATAAAAACAACAATAGAGCCAAAACAGCCGCCACCTAATTTCATTGCTCCGTATCCTGATAATAGCCCTCTGAATAAATTATTCATACATTTTGTTTTTATTGGTTATGTTTTAAAACATTGTATGTTTAATATTTCCCCAAAAAAGTTCCAAGTGCCAGGTTCCGTGTGCCAACTGCTAACTTCAATTATCTTATGTTTAAGTACTTCTATCATTTTTTATCAAGACATAATCTTTAATTTGTCATTGGAACTCGGCACTTGGAACCCGGAACTTTCATCTTGTTAGAGTTTATTAATTGAATTCCTTTCCACAATTTCCTAAATCAGAAACTTTTTATTCAACTTTTTTAAAATGAACTTTGGCAATCTTTTCCATTTTAGCAAGCCTGGTATAATAATCAGGGAACTCCTTTAAATGAGCCCATGCTATTTCACCGGTCAATTTTCCGTCATTGTCGGTGACATTGGTTTGCGGATCTTTTGATCCATGCTCAAGTTCAACATTTAGTCCACTTGTAAACTCGCCCAGATTGATATCTTTCCAGTTGATATGTAGATCCTTCCCTATTCGCTTTGCATTGTTTTGATTAAACCTTTTCATTGTTTTCCAATTTGATAATCAGATTCATTTTTCGCTCAACTTCTTTGCATGTTTCACCAGTTCAAATCCCTCTCAGGGAAAAGACCACATAGCCTTCACTCCAACTTATCCTGATATCCGCTTTTAGTGAAGTCATAATCAGGTTCTGCTATTTTTTCGAATCCTTGCATAAATCCCAACAAGAATAACCAGAATTGCGATGATGATAATCAATCCCCATCCCATTCCGAAATCCGGCATATGTGGCATGTATCTGTTCATTATAATATACCTCTCTTATCTGATGTCATTTATTAATTCATCCTTCTGAAAACTATTCACTCCAAATCCTAGGTTCATCCTGACCCACCATAACCAGTTGCATATTACAAACCGGGCATTCTCCGGGCTGATTATATGTTTTATTGCCTTCACAGTTCATAGGGCATTGATATTTAGTCTCTTGCTGCTCTTTACTTTTATGTTGGTTATTGACCCCGTTTACGAAGGACGAATTCATTATGTGTCCTTCTGAAATATTTCCCTGTTCGTTCTGTTGATTTTCTCCTGCTATCATATCAATGTTTTTTAAAAGATTTTGTTAATCTGAATTTTATACCTGTTAGTGGTTTATCAGAGTACAAAATTGAATGTATTTGAGTTGATGTGCATTACACATTTCTGAGAATAAGTTATATAATTATTACATTTTTATCGCAATACATCTTCCTTCAAACTCTTAAATTACCGACAAAAAACCACCCTGCCGTTAGGCAGGACAGTTTATATTTATCAATTCTTTAAATCCGGAATGATACAATACGTTCCTTTTGAATTGCCCTATAAAAGTGATATTTAAGCTACTTGACCGTGTATTTAAGTTTAATTTGTTTGGAAACATTACCTACAAGGACACTAACTGTAAGCTGGTATTCACCTTTTTCGTCGAGTGTAAGGCCGCTTCCGAAGTGATCTGTCATAGGCATTTTGAGGTCCACCGAAGAATTTTTATTCGTTGGCGAAACAATCTCAACCTTAGCCGAAATAGCGTTTGTTTCTTTTCCACTTTTAGTATTTTTCACTTCAACCATCATATGATGCGTCCCCGCCATCATAGCTTCTTTTGTTGCGTTGTCCATCCCCATTCCTTTGTCCTTCATAGCACCGGCATCCTTCTTCATTCCCATATCTTTCATTCCTTTCATATCCATATCTTTATCCATTGCCTTGTCTTTATCTTTCATGCTTCCCATATCCTTATCCATTCCTTTTTCGCTCATTTCCGTCATCATCTTTTTATATTCCTCCTGTGTTGTAATCCAAATGCTAAAAAGCAGATCGCCTGATGTTGCTTCGAATGTAGGCTTACCCATATTGCTCAACATATCATGCTGCTTCATTCCGGGCTTGGGTACTGTGTCGGGAGCGGGAGTAAACTGTGCAAATGTTGGCAATGTTAAAGCCATTGCCAGTACGAAAGCAAAAAATGTAATTTTGGTTTTCATAACAGTTCTTTTTTGTTTTGGTTAATAAAATGCATGAATTAAAGTTCGCATACGTTGCCGTTTGAATCGGATTTATTCCGGCTTAATGTATTACAAAAGTCATAATCCCTGAACTGTAAAGTGTTACATAATTACGTGGATTATTTACATGATTCACACATTCTGGCGTCACATGCATTTTTTTCAAACCCTTACAATTACTAACACAAAAAAAACCGCCTTGCTATGAGACAAGACGGCTTTTAAAAAAATAAAGAAGGGTTTACTTCTTTACTGTATTGATTTTTAATCCCCATATTTCTACGCGGGCCTTTTCATCCTTACTGTTAGGAAGTGTTTTGTAAACAAAAATAATTTTCTTAATGCTACGCTCTGAACCACCTTTCAAATCAATGGTACGGCTTTCACCCGGTGCTTTTACAGCCTCGTTTATTTTTACATTTTGTTTGTCGCCACTTTCATAGGTTATTTCAAGGGAAACCAGGTCAATTGCTGCTTCGGTAACTTTAAATTTGATAGTGGAGAACCTATCGGATCCGATAACGGCAATTTCATCGCGGTCAGTTTTAAAGGCAACTGTCCTTTCGCCGATTTTGTGCCATCCTGCTGCATCACTTATCATAACTGCTGGTTGTTGTGCACTTGCTATCCCAAAGCTTCCGGCTATAACAAGCAACATAATAATCAATGTTTTATTCATTTTCATGGTTTTCGAATTAAATTGGTTTTTTAAAATGCAAAGGTCACTCGCATTAAACTAATCTGTGTTATATAATTCTGTGAACGATTTACATGATTACCACATTTTATTCTAAGACGCAGTTTCAATATTGCACCTAAAAATTTAAAAAACCATTTCCACAAACCTTATTTTCTGTAGGATGCGAGAACAGCTATAATGACCAGAATTATTATTAGCCGGTTCGTTTCTATCGTTTCTCGTTATTTAAAGTTCTGAAACAAACATAGAACTAGTAGATGGCTAAATTAAAACCAATAATACTTGTTGCATTGAAACCAGCAATTACTTTGATTCTTCCTCGGGAGGAACTTTTAATCCGGCATCTCTGGCTTCACTAATCCCGATGGCAATTGCCTGTTTCCTGCTTTTAACTTTACCCCCAATACCATTCTTTCCGGATTTCAAAGTTCCTTCCTGAAACTCATGCATCACTTCCCCGATTTTTTCCTGGGCTTTTTTTGAATACTTTGTCATAGAGCGTACGTTTTGAATGTGTATGGAACAAAATTACTAAGCATAGCGCCCTAAAGCATTACATAATTCTTATTATATATTACATAATTGCCATATTAAAAAGAGTATATGCTCATATTAGATTGGCCATTTGTCCTATTACTGATAACTCCAGTCCGTGCATCTTTCCTTCTGAATAATGGGGGTTAAACAGTTCAATCTAACACCCTGCCTTTATCCGCCAACTTAAATTTCTGCAGTTAATTAATGGAAAAGAAAATTAACCTGGCAATGGGCTGTGAGTTGGTCTTGCACTCAACGGTTTGCGTCTTTGTCGTGTTTGGGAGTTTGTAACAATTGTGTCGTCATCCGTCAGTAAAGTTTAGCAAAAAGCAATGAACCTGTCGAATCCACAATCAGCCTGAATACAATGAATATGCTGTCAGGCAAAGTGCATTTTATAGTTTAGTCAGTAATGGAATCACATTGTCGAGGAACCCCTGGAACTTTCCATTATCTAAGTCATTTGCTGTATGAACATAGATAATCTTCGAATTAACCATGATTAACCAGGACAAGTTTGCGCCGGAATTACCCGGATAAATAACTTTATTCCCTTCACCTTCAATCCCAAGACCATGACCCCATCCATTTACAACCTTAACCCAATCTTTCATTATTCTAAATTCAGGCTGTTCACTTATATAAGCCATCATTCTTAAGTAATCTTCAATTGTCCCGATCATACCCCCGGAATAAGAGGATAAGCTATAGTGATAGGGCCAAGGCATGTATCCTTTTGGATAATTACCATTCCCATCATCCATTCGTATTGAAGGTGAAATTCCTTTAAACTGTTCTGATAATAATTCATCGACAGTTTTCCCGGTTTCCTTTTCCAGAATAATCCCGGCCATATTAAATCCTGTGTTTGAATATAGAACGGAATCTCCCGGATTGAATGCTAATTCTTTGTTTTTATACGCTGTATCAATAGTTAATTGGGCATTGCCGGCTTGTTTGCAATTGAAAAGCAATCCAACATAATCATTGATCCCGCTGGTATTCGACAGTAGCATTTTAATTGTGATTTTGTCGGACATTTTATAGCTTTGATCCAACGGAAACCATTTATCAATTGTAGATTGAATATTTAACCCGTTTTTCAGAATCATGTAGCTGATTGCAGGTTTCGAACCCGGACATACCAGGCGTAAATCATTTCCCTTGTTAATTGCTCCGTTTGAAAATGTTTTTACAACATCTGTATTACAATCAATAACACCTCCAAGTATCCCGGCATTTTTATTTGCCGATGATAAAACATACTGATTCAGTATACTATCAATTACGGCATCAGTTTGAGCCTTTGCGCCAATGAAAATGGAAATCAGGAATGTTGCCAGAATAATTTGTCGTTTCATTTCGATTATGTTTAATGAATGATTTATTCATTTTTTCTTATTTGTCAGAGATAAATTTTTGTTTCTCTTTTTTACAAATCAACTGAATTGTCCATTTACCTGTTTGTGCTGACGGCGGCAACCCGCCACCCGGGAACAGCCATTGTCCTGCCATCAGGAAATTTTTAAGTCCCGGAAGCTGCATATCCAGCGATTTCATCATATTTTCCTTCGAAGGCATAAACCCTTCGTAAGCGCCATCTTTTACTCCTGTAAAACGAACATCGGTTTTAGGTGTTGCCACATCAATTACTTCAATATATTGAGTAATGCCCGGATATTCTAATTCCAGAAAGCCGGTGGCATCTTTTTCTATCTGAAGTTTTTCATTCTTATAATCATCTCCTTCTAATTTTTCCCATAGTTTCCAGGGGCTGTCGTAGCGCATAACCACAGTTGTTTTTCCTTCGGGTGCCATGGTTGAGTCGTACGAATAATTCATTACCGAATAGCCGTGTTCCAGTTTGGTTCGTCCTATTTTCAGATCTTTTGAAATATTTATAGTAATGGGAGAAACATATTCAATAACTTTATTTATTCCAAACGAAACCTGGACAGTCGGAGTAAATAATTCCCAGTTTTTGTAAGCAAAATCGATCTTTTTAGAAATGTATTTCCCTTCCAGCATTTTATAGATGGTAGTATAACCGTCGGCCGTGCTGATTACATAATCGGATGAAATAGTTGTTCCATCTATTAGAATTACACCTTTTGCCATGTTGTTTTCAACAATGATTTTTTCAACTCTCTTGTTGTATAAAATTTTCCCGCCAAGTCTTTCGAATTTTTCGACCATTCGTTGAGCCAATGGATAAGAACCACCTTTTATATAGCCTGCATTTTTTTGATTAAACCAGGCAAGCATAAAAATAAAACCCAATGCGGAAAAATTTCTTTCGCCATACAATCCATGAAAAAACGATTTTATTTTTTCGGTTTTAAAGCCAAGTTTATCAAAATATTCTGTACAGGTTAACCTTCCGAATTTTTTAACCAGAATAAGAATGGGTAGCATCGTAGGAATTATCCTGATATAGTCGAGCGGATTACGAAGTTCGGGTGGTAACGCAAAAGGCTCTAATAAACCACTTTTACGCATATCGTTACACATTCTTCGGATGGCTTTTGTATCTTCAGGTGACATTTCGATTAGATATTTTTCCCAACGGTCAATATTTGTATAAATAATTAATTTGTTTCTGTCTTTATCAAATAGTTGAGAATGAACCTCGTGGTCAATTATTTCGGTTTCATCGTTAATAACATTGGTTTCTTTCCATATTTCATGAAAAGCGCCTTTCGAAGTACCTACCAACCAATGCAAACAATAATCGAAACGGTATTTTTTTCGTTCCCAGGCCGTGCATTGTCCGCCGGCTACATTGTGCAGTTCAATGATTTCGGTATCGAAACCATTCATCGCGGAATAAATCCCGGCTGATAAGCCAGCTACTCCACCACCGATTATTATTACTTTCTTTTTCATAGTTGCCTTCAATTAAGTTAAAACATCATCCAGTTTTTTACTTTCCGCTAATGTTATGCATGCTTTTTTTGTTTTTTCATTTCACAGTTATTACAACATTTCCCTTTTTGTGTCCTTTGTCAACATACCTGTGAGCCTCAACTATCTGCTCCATTGGGTAGACTTTGTCAATGACTGTTCTTAGCTTGCCAGCCTCGCAGAGTTCTTTAAGATAGATCAGGTCTTTAACCTTTAACTTTATATTACCTGACAAATCAAAAGCGCTTAGATAGATTCCTGACTTCTTCAGTGATTTTTTACGTTTTGAAGATGCAATCTTGCCTACAGCATCAAAAATAACATCATAAGTATCACTGCTTAGTGTAAAATCTTCCTGAGTGTAATCGATCACCTTATAGGCTCCCAGAGATTTCACCATTTCCAAATTCGCAGTACTGCATACTGCTGTAACCTCTGCCCCAAAGTGTTTGGCAATCTGCACCGCATAAGTGCCAACACTACCGGAAACACCGTAGATCAATACCTTTTGCCCCTTCTGAATATTTGCTTTCCGAAGACTGATCAAGGCGGTTAATCCGCCATTGGAAACCGGTGCGGCTTCCTCGTAAGTCATGTTGCCGGGTTTTATTGCCAGAATCCCGTTTTCGGGAATACGGCAATATTCTGCATACGCCCCCATTCTGAATTCAGTGGATGCAAAAACGGGATCGCCTGGCTTAAACAGCGTAACGTTTTTGCCAACTGCTTCCACGTCTCCCGCCAGTTCCATTCCAAGTATTTTATTTCTTGGTCCTTTGAAACCCAACATGATCCGCATCATGGGCTTGAAAAAGAAATCTTTGACGGGTCCCATACCAGGCTCTAAACGCCGAACCTTAGTATCACCTATATGTACTGTTGTAGCATTTACTTTTATCAGTACTTCATTATCTTTTGGAGTAGGTTTCTCTACTTCCTTGATTTGCAGGACTTCCGGAGGTCCGTATTTGGAACAGATAATGGCTTTCATCTTTTGCATATTATCTCATATTAAGGTTTGATTGTCTGTATGTTTTGTCGTACACTGAAACGATTGCTGATGAATTAAAACCTTTTATAAAAAGCCATATCGGAAGAAATAATTCAAATAATCCACCTGGAAGATATATAAGCATACCTGCACCATCGTTAATATTAAAAATGTTAAACATATCCAACACAACTCCGAGCAATAATATTACATACCCTATTATTCCAAGTCCAGAAAAATATCGTGGAATAAGTTTTGACTGAAATAGTAAATATGAAAACATAAGCCCGCCTAATGCGGTGAAAACAAAAATTATCATTTCGTATTTCCACATTAATTTTAACAGAGATAATAAGTAAATGCCCCCAACAATTATAATTGTGCACTCAATAACCCTGAAAACAACATATCCAAGAGCTAATCTTTTGTTAAACAGTTTTAATATCGGAAACATCAAAACTCCAATGCCAACAATAGCAACTCCACAAATGATTTCAAGAATAACACCCGTAATTAATGGGGATTTATTTTGAGTTTTATCAATTAAAAAAGATTGTATCAGGTTACTTCCTATCATAAACGTTAATGTCGAAACTAAAAATAGTAGGCCGACAATTATTGCAATTTTTTTTGTTGATTTCATACTTTTTAAGCTATATAGTAATAATTACATTCCCTTTCTTATGACCTTTGTCAACATACCTATGAGCCTCTTTTGTTTGATCCAATGGATAAATTCTGTCAACAACAGGTTTTAATATACCCTTTTCGGTAAGTTCTTTGAGGATAATCAGATTGGCCTTACAAACCGCCTGTTTTCCGGGACTATCATCATCGACTGATATGAATTTCCCATTGGGATTTAAGGCTTTTTTGTAAAGAAGATGCGAACTCTTTTTCTTTCCGACAGCATCAAATATTAAATCATATTGCTTTCCAGTGTTAGTAAAATCCTCCTTTGTGTAGTCAATTACTGTATCAGCACCTAATGACCAGACTAATTCCATATTGGCTGTGCTGCAGACGCCGGTGACTTCTGCGTCAAAATGCCTGGCAAGTTGTATTGCCGAAGTACCTATTGCTCCCGAAGCTCCATAAATCAGAACTTTTTGTCCTTTTTGGATATTTGCTTTTTTCAGATAATATAAGGCTAAAGTTCCGCCATAAGGAATTGCTGCTGCTTCTTCAAAGGATGTATTAAATGGCATCAGGGTGATTGCACTAGTCTCTGGAATACATATATATTCTGCGTAAGCGCCAAATTGAAATAATGTATGAGCAAACACTTTATCTCCCTTTTTAAATTGTTTTACATTCTCTCCTGCTTTTTCAACCTCACCCGATAATACAAGTCCAAGTATAGATTTTCTTGGTTTTATTAAACCCAAAGCCAGACGAGCAGGAATCCACATTTTAACGGGCAATTTAAAACCCCGGATAATACAATCACTTGCCGTAACAGAAGTTGCATATATTTTAATAAGTACCTCGTCATCTTTTGGAACAGGTTTTTCTACTTCCCTGATTTGCAGGACTTCAGGTGGCCCGTATTTGGTACAAATAATGGCTTTCATTTTTTATTTGAATTGCATTTTCGATATCAGGACTATTGATTTTATAGTTTGGAGGTTACTGACAATTTAAATACACCTATGCCTGTATCATTTTCTGTATCTGTAGCAGTTATTATGATTTTAAGTTCAACAGTTTCTGTTGGTGTACCCGAAAAAGTTTTTGTTTGAGCATTAAAATTCAACCAGGAAGGCAACGCGTCTCCATTGATTAAAGATACTGAATAAGCAAATAAAGTGTCGCCATCTTCATCAAAAAATGAATTGTCGGGAATTGTAAAATTGAATAAGTCCCCTATAAATCCGTTTTGACTCTTTATTTTGGTTTTAAAATAAGGTGGAATATTGGTATGCTTTAAACTATCAATCAAACCATCAACACGAACCCAATACACATTAACATCCGAGTAATCTGGCTTGGTACCCGTGGTATAAAACAGGTATTTATTATCGGTAGTAACGTAAGGTCCCCACATTCCAAGCCCGAAGTTAATCTTAGCGCCTAAATTTCTCGGGTTTGTCCAACCGCCGTCTTTATTTGGATAACTGATACTTAACCCAAAAGGAGTTGTTACTATCATAAATGATTCATCCCGGAAAACAAAAAAGTCTAAGTTATCCCAGGCTGTATTCAATGGCATTCCTAACCCAACAGCAATAGTATCGGATGCGGTAAAATTAAGTTTACACCAATCGGATATTCCTATAGTTTCAGTGGGTTTCGACGAAATATACTGATTCCCTCTGTTTGTAACCTGCATATAATGCGCTCTGTCGAGTTTAGATAAAATTCTCTTCGGAGTGCTCCATTTCAAATTCTTATTAACAGAAAAATATGCCTCAGCAATATCATTTTCAAAATACATGGTATCACCGGTAACCGATAATGCGGGAGAACAAAAATTTTCAAATAAAACGGAGGGACCAGTCCATTTGCCATCGGAGTATCTATAACTTTTAATTCTGGCTGAATTAATAGGGTAATAACTTTTTATTTCCGAATAATAGATTTCCCTGCCGTCATCCGAAATTGTAATTCTTTCGGCTGCAAAGTGTTCAGGACTAACGTCCAGTTTAAATATTAGCGGGGTATTACAAGGTGGTGTTTGCCCCAGGTACAGATTATCGGGAGGGATTGGTTGTGAGGAGACCATACTTCCAAACAACAGAGTAAGGATCGGGGTCAGTACAACTTGTTTCATATACTATTCGATTTGTGTGTTTATTTACTGTTCAGATCAAATTTCCATAAACAATTTGTCCAGGTGTTGTCTGGCTCGGCATATTTCATGGTTGGAGCGAAATCCGGAGATAAAGTACGTCGTATTTCTTGTCCCGCCGCGGCAGGATGGGACTTGGTTCTTGGATTAATTTGAACGCGTGATTTTACCCCACTTAAAGGGTTGATCAGGTGCCTGAAAATATTTTTCCGTGATGAACTTTGTTTCAATATCATGGTCATCATTTAATCAAGATAATCATAGTTCAGACATTTTTATTCATACCGCAACGCCTCTACCGGATTCCTTGTGGCTGCTTTCCAACTTTGCCAACTCACTGTGAATAGGACAATTCCAAGGGTCATCAATCCGGCTAAAGCGAAAATCCACCAACTTAATTCGGTTTTATAGGCAAAGTTTTCGAGCCATTTATGCATGACATACCAGGCAATAGGAGTGGCTATTATAAAAGCAGCGGCTACCCATTTCACAAAATCTATATTCAGCATGGTGAGTACTTCGAAGATTGTGGCGCCATTTACTTTGCGGATGCCAATTTCCTTGGTTCTGTAACGGATACTCTGAAATGAGATGGCAAATAAGCCGATCATCGATAGGAAGACACTGATAACACTACAGGCTCCAATTAATTGGAGGTATTTTTTATTTTCCTGATGCAGGAATTCATAGCGGTCTCCAATGGTTTCCATATTCAGTGGATAATCGGGAATAAGCTTTTTCCAGGTTTTAGCAATGGCATCTTGCGCCTGGGCATGTTGATTTCCCGATGCTTTTACTATCAGGTGTAGTCCTCTTGGATCATAAGCGATTAAAGCAGGTTGAACCAGCGATTTTAAACTGGAATAATGAAAATCCTTTACAATGCCAGTCACAATCTTGTTTTCCATTCCCGGTAGTTCTTTCCCGATCAGGTTTTGATCTGAAAACAGTTGGGCAAACGATTCGTTAACCAGGCATTTATTTTTATCCGATTCCGGATTTCCTGAAAACCCACTTCCTTCAACAATCTGGATTCCAAGCGTTGCTATGTAATTTTCGTCTCCGGTAAATCCTGAAGGAGAATACTCTTTTTCTACACCATTTTCATTATAGTGCAATAAAAACATGAAGTGTTCCAGAACTGGTGATGCGCTTGCAATGGAAACCAGTCCGACCGAAGAATTAGTTCTCAATTCTTCCTTAAAAACAGACACTTTACTGGCATACTGAGCTGGAATTTTAACCTCAAAAACTTGCTTGTCGAGACCAATTGGCTTTTGGGTGATATAGTTTGTTTGCTTGATAATGATGATTGAAAAAATAATGAGTACCAGGGAGCTTGCAAGCTGAAATATATTGAAAGCAGGCATTTGAACTCGTTTACCAATTTGATTGCTTCCCGGTTTTAACGCATTAAGATATTGATTCTTTCGGATTCGAAAGACAACAAACAATAAGGTAATGATCAGCAAGAGCGCAACAATGTCAGAAAGAATAAGGATTTGTCTCGGGCTATACATAAAACCCGACGTAATGTTTGTGCCCGTCAAATGATTGAAAAACGGAACCATCCAAAGCATCAAAAACAGGCTTATAAAAAAAGAAATGCCAACCACAATCAAACTTTCAACCATAAAATTTAACACAAAACCAAACTTTGATTCGCCATTCACCCGCTGTATAGCATAAGCCTTGTTTTTTTCGATCAGGTTATTATTAACCAATCCAAGGTAATTGAACGATGCAATACCGATAATCACCAAACCAATTATCAGGGCGATCCACAAATTAGTTTTATCCCGGCTGGCTTCGAAGCTTATATGCCGTGATGTGTCGAAATAAGTATCCTGAAAAGGTTTCAGGGAATATTGACCGGGTGTTCCGTCGTTAATCGAAGGAATGGCAGCTTTGTTCGCTGCAAAAATCTTTTCAAGTTCCTGCGGATTGGCGCCACTGGCAAGTCTCACAAAGCAACGGCTGTTCTTTCCTTTTGTTGGACGAACCATATCAAATCTAATTTGAGTGTTTTCAACAGGTTTCCTGAAAACTCCGGTTACGATCATCGGTTCCACTTTTTCGCCATTCACCAATGTTATAATTTGCCCGACAGCGTTGCCCGTTCCGAAGTATTTTTTGGATAAATCTTCTGAAATAACCAGACTATTCTCGGCCTCCAACGATGTTTTTGGATTATTTGTCAGAAGCTGATAACTGAAAAAACTGAAGAAATTTTTGGATGCGGCAATGACTCCCGGACGATCAACGTAGGCTTCATTATTTACAACCACCTTTTGTGCCGAAGCTGGATTCACTCTGCAGTAATCTTCAACCTGATTAAAATTGTCTTTGATATATTCAACCGAACCTTCACGACATAGATACGTTTGTTGACCTTTGTTGATCAGGTCGTCACATTTCAGGGCATATATCTGGTCTTTCTGCTTGTGAAAAGCATCAGTATTCAATTCACGGATTATGAACATGGCAATTAGGTTAACGCACGCCATCCCTATTGCCAAACTAATAATGATGATGCCTGTGTTCAACTTTTGTCTGAAAAGGCCTCGGATAATGATGTTTATTTTTATCATGATGATTGATTTTACTTTCTTTCTGCTTTGATACTTTCAAGTCTGCGTTTTAAAAACTCTAAATTCCCGGTTTTAAAGTTTGTAGCAAGTTCCACCGCTTTTTCATACGATTTAATCGCGAGATCAATATTGCCGGCTCTTAAATACCCCTCTGCAAGATAATTGTACGCATCAGGCGAATCCGGGAATCTGCGGGTATTTTCCCTGAAAATATTCATAGCTTCTTCCTGTTTGCCAGTGCGCAAAAGTCCCCACCCAATAGTATTGAAAGTGCTTACGTCTGGAGAAATCCGGTATCCATATCTTTCTGATTGATCATTATAAAAATCGTCGATTGCTCTTATTCCACCAGCCATCATTTTGTCACTATCATATTTCCAACCATCGAATATAAATTTCAGCCCGTTAATGATACCAATAGTTGCCCCGCTACCATGGTCTTCATTCTCCAGATAATCGAATTTCCACCTAAGCTCTGCGGACGATTTCAGCTTTAAAGTCGCTGCAAAAGTATGAGCGTCTCCAACAGTGGAAGGAACTTCATTTCCCCCAACGCTGAAATAAAACTGTTTGTATTTCAGGTTTATGCCTGCGAGTTTTTCCTCTGCCATTTTCATAAGCAACCCGTCATCCCAGTAAAGAGAAGGACAAAGTGCAATATAGGCATTGAACATATTGGTGCGCGACAGGAAAGCATGAGTTACAGACAGTCCACCCTTTGAATGGCCTGAACAGATTCGATAAGGAAGAGTACGGTAAGTTTTTTCGACAAAGGGGAAAAGCTCCGTTTCAATGAAAGAGAGGAATTTATCAGACTCGCCCACTTTTTCATCAGGCCGGTACACTTTTATTTCATCGTCCTCTTTTTTGTTATACCAGGATTCTGCCGGAGACAGGCCTCTTCTATACTTGGGTTTTGATGGAAACATATCTCTTGAAGGGTTGACTTCTTCAATAACAACAATGATCATTTCTGGACATACACTATAGGCAGATAAATAATTTACTACTCCTATAACCCCAGTCGATCCATCCAAGACATACATAACCGGATAAGAATCCTTCGATTCTGTATAGCCGGAGGGAGTGGAAACGGAAATGGTACGTTCCTCTCCAAGTACGGTCGAGTTTATACTGATTCTTTTTGCAATGACTACATCATCAGCGTTTTGTGAGTAAGTCATTTCCGATAAGAGTAAAAGGATTAGTATCAATTTAACTACTTTCATACGTTTTCAGTTTTAAAAACAGAATTAAAAATATTTATTCAATATAGTAGCAAACCTAAGTACTATATCCCAAATCCTAACTACTCATACCTCAACGCCTCCACTTGGTTCCTCGTTACTTCTTCCCAGCATTGCCAGCCATTGTTCGAACCTTGATTCATCTGATTGATTTGATGGACTTTGATTATTTCTGTTTTCAAAACCAGGAAAATCAGTTAATCATAAAAATCATGGTTCCGACATTTATTCATACCTCAACGCATCAACCGGGTTTCTTATGGCTGCTTTCCAACTCTGCCAGCTAACCGTGAGCAATGCAATTCCAAGGGTCATAAATCCGGCCAAAGCAAAAATCCACCAGCTTAGTTCGGTTTTATAGGCAAAGTTTTCGAGCCATTTGTTCATGGCGTAGTATGCAATGGGAGTGGCAATTACGAAGGCAATGGCTACCCATTTTATAAAGTCTTTATTGAGCATTACCAATATTTCGGAAATTTTTGCTCCATTTACTTTTCTGATGCCTATTTCTTTCGTACGGCTTTCTGCTATTAATGTCACCAACCCAAATAATCCAAGACATGCAATAAGAATGGCGATGATTGAAAAGTAGCCAATTACAAGGCTGAGTTTTTCTTCATCTTTGTATAAATCATCATATTTTTTGTCCAGGAATTGATATACAAACGGGATGTCAGGAGCAAGTTTCTCCCACTCTTCTTTTATGTATTGTATTGATCCCGGGATATCATTTCCCCCAATTCTTATACTTAGATGATAACTATAACCCGGTACATACCATAATGCAAGAGAATTGATATCAGTACGGAAAGATTCATTATGAAAATCCTTAACTACGCCTATCACCCTGGCTTTGATATTAGATAACATTTCCAATTCGAAACCAATTGGATCAGTTAATCCAAAGTTTTTTACTGCTGTTTCGTTTAAAATAACAGCTTTGTATTTGTCGGATTCTAAGTCCCATGAGAAGTCTCTTCCTTCAACTATTCTGAAGCCAATTGTTTTAATAAAGTCAGGATCAACAACCATCCCAAAATATTTTTTATCACTTCCATTTATTTCCTGTGTAAAGCTCATGTGAAATTGTTCGGTAAGTCCTTCCCCGCTTGATGCGGCAACACTTTTTATATCAGGATTTTGCAGTAAACCATGTTTAAATACATCATATTTGTCCTTAACGCTTTTTGTCAACTGGCAGGTAATAATATTTCTATTATCAAATCCAATATTTCCCGTTCGCATCTGCCTCACTTGCCTTGTAACCAAAATGGTACTCGCTATCAGCGCAATTGAAATAATAAACTGGAATACTATCAGAAATTGTGTTATGGTACTGTTTTTTCGCCCGGTTATTTTATCATTTTTCAGAATGGTTATTGGTTTAAATGCTGAAAGATAAAAAGCAGGATAAATGCCCGCAA
The DNA here is from genome assembly GCA_041660125.1 of Lentimicrobiaceae bacterium. GTDB lineage: Bacteria > Bacteroidota > Bacteroidia > Bacteroidales > UBA4417 > UBA4417. Next base: position 121,408 of record JBAZWY010000007.1, on the reverse strand, counting down.
TGATACCGACAAGTATTGATCCGGAAATTAACAGCAGGATGATTTTGGGATTACCGAAAAAGCTAAATGTAATCGCTTTACCTGTTATATCATTAAATACGGGCAATAAGAAATAAACAATTGCCATAGAAATCACAGTTGCTATAAAAGTAACTGCAACAGTTTCGCCGATAAATTGCTTTATAAGCTTATACCGGCTAGAACCGAATATCTTTTTTACGCCTATTTCTCTTGAACGCGATGATGCTTTTGCAATTGAAACATTCACAAAATTTATTACTGCAATGATTATAATGATTAGGCCAACCAATAGAATCAGATAGATAAAACTCAATTTATTATTTTTATAAAAATTGACATCTTTTAACGGGATAAAACTTACAGCGGATTCCTGAACGTCTTTGCTGTTAATATCTAGATTATATCGTTTCGAAAGATCATCAAACCAGACTTTATTTGAATTTCGGGCAAGATCGGTTTCTGAACAAGACTTCTTCATCAGGACATAAGTCTCAAAAGTATAATTACCAAAGTCTTCATCAACATCTACACCACCAGGTTTAATTGATTTCAGGGTATTAAACGATACTATTCCATTAAATTTAATGCTCGAATTATCAGGTATATCTTTAATGACAGCCGTTACGGTATAATTTAATTTAGGATGTTCATTTGAGCCAATGTATTCAACAGTTTTCCCGACAGGATTTTCTTCTCCAAATATTTTATGAGCAGTACTCTCGGTAAGAACTATTGAGTTTTGCCTGGTCAAAGCTTCTTTTGCATTACCAGCTATTACTTTGTAACTAAAAACATCGAAAAATGTGCTGTCGGCATAAATGATATCGTTGACCTGAATTTTCCTTATTTCATTATCTTTTACAACCTTAATAATGGGTGATTTACCTCCACCCATAAAATTATCAATCCTTACAATTTTTTCAATTTCAGGCACTTTGTCTTTAATAATCACTGCATAGGGTGCAATATAATTAAAACCTCCCGCAACAGAGACTTTAAATATCTGATTATAATTTTCATTGAACCGATCAAATGTCAATTCCTGTTGAACATACAAAATGATCAGGATAAATGATGAGATACCAATGACTAAACCTGATAAATTAATAAGACTTATAACTTTATTATTAGTCAGGGTTCTGAAGATTAATTGAAACTTATTCTTGACCATAATTGCTGATTATTAACTGATTAATAATTCATTTGTCAACCATTCATATCTCAAGGATTTTACAGGGTTGCTTGTAGCTGCTTTCCAGTTGTCAGAACCTTGATTCAACTGACTGATATGATTGAATGTGATTATTTCATTATTCAAAATCATATCAATCAGTCAATCACCAGAATCAAAGTCCAAGACTATTTCCTATATCAACATTTCTCCCATCTGCTTTTTCACTTCCTCAGTAATTATTTGCCCGTCGAACAGGTTCACCACCCGGTGTGCAAATTCTGAATCGTGCATGGAGTGTGTCACCATCACGATGGTGGCTCCTTCGCGGTTGAGTTCTGTGAGCAGTTTCATCACTTCCAGACCGTTTTTCGAATCCAGGTTTCCAGTTGGCTCATCGGCCAGAATCAGTTTTGGATTAGCAACCACTGCACGCGCAATGGCTACACGCTGCTGCTGTCCTCCGGATAATTGTTGCGGGAAGTGTTTCTTCCGGTGACTGATCTTCATTCTCTCCAGCACTTTTTCTACCATTTCTTTGCGCTCTTTAGCACTCAACTTCAGGTAGATGAGCGGAAGTTCCACATTTTCATACACGTTACGCTCGTCGATCAGGTTAAAGCTCTGGAACACGAAGCCAATATTGCCTTTTCGGAGCATAGTGCGGTTGCGTTCTTTAAAAGTGCCTGCTTCCTGACTGTCGAAAAAATACTCACCTGAGGTTGGATTGTCCAACAGTCCGATAATATTCAGTAAAGTTGATTTGCCGCAACCCGAAGGTCCCATGATGGCTACAAATTCGCCTTTCTGAATGTGAAGGTTCACCTCGTTCAACGCACTGGTTTCAACCTCTTCGGTGCGGAATACTTTGTTTAAATTTACTGTTCTGATCATAATGTAAAGTTGCTTGGGGCATGGGGCAGAGAGCATGGTAGGCTATCTGCATTAGCCGTTATTAGTTTATGTTAATTCAATTGCTAGGGGCATGGAGCAGAGAGCATGGTGGGCTATCTGCATTAGCCGTTATTAGTTTATGTTGATTATCAGAGAGCAGAGAGCATGGAGCATGGAGCATGGAGCATAAAGTTAAATCAAACTGGTTGTTTCCTATATCATACAGAATTTGGAAATAAAAGCCATTGTCCTCCCTGCACCCTGCTCCCAGCTCTCTGCCCCATGCTCTCTGCTCCTTGCTCTCTGCTTTCATTTCTTCTCTGTTAAAATTGATTTTCTGAAACTTGTTATTCTTCTGCTTAATAATTCCAGATCGTTTAATAGCTGATCTAAGTGTGCTTTATCAATAAATTTTCTCCTGTAAGCAACAAAGGAGATGTTTGCAGTTTCAAAAACCGATCTTCTTGCGAAATTCAGGAAGTTGGCAAAGTCTTTTGATGATAATGAACCGGAACCTTCGGCAATATTGTTTGAAATACTCAATGAAGCAGCCCGTAACTGTTTGGCAACACGAAAACTTCTTGCATATGATAATGCATCTGCCAAATCAAAAAGTTGATCATTCAGGGTGATCGATTCCTTCCAAATGTCTAAATCCATAAATCTAAATTGTGCCATGATAATAAGTTTTATGTTTTACATGCACTAAGTTATGAAAATATCTCCTTCCCCAGCTCCATGCTCTCTGCCCTTCCTTACTTCAACACAATCCTGTCGTTCGTTCCAAACATTTCGTACCCTGAAGTGATGACTTGTTCGCCGGCTTTGAGGCCTTCAAGTACTTCGTAATACTGTGGATTCTGTTTGCCGATCCTGATATTGCGTTTGGTTGCCTCAGTTCCGTCTCCGTTCAAAACAAATACCCATTGACCGCCTGTACTTTGGAAGAATCCGCCTCGTGGCAGTAATACCGCTTTGCCCGATTCGCCAAGTTCAAGCTTGATGTGGTAGCTTTGGCCCGTGCGAATATTATCGGGTGTTGTGCCATCAAATACTACATCGATTTTAAATTGGCCATTGCGCACTTCAGGATATACTTTCCTGACTTTCAGCTTGAAATTGGTCCCATTGCGGTCTAGAGTAGCCGGAAGGTCCCGGACCACCCGGTCAATGTAATGTTCATCAATCAGGGCATTGATTTTAAAATTATCGAGTACGTTAATTTGTCCAATACGCTGGCCTTCATTGACCCGCTGTCCGATTTCGGCATCGAGCATTCCGAGCTGACCATTAACCGGCGCCTTCACGTTCAGGTTGTCGAGTCGTTCGCGCACCAGCACCAACATCTGTCGCATTTTTACCAGGTCGGTTTCCAGCGATTGCATCGATGTCAACCGGATCAGAGAATCGTTTTTGGCTTTCACTTTATTGATTTCTAGCATATTATCTTCATATTCGTAATCTTCTTTGGCCTGTAGATAATCTTCTTTCGAGATCAGCTGATCGTCGTAAAGAGCTTTGTTCTGCTCGAACGAGCGTTTTTTACGGTTCAGTCGGTACCGGCTGTCGAGTATATTTTTGCGCGACTGAATCAACTCTGTTTCGAAACTGATGCGCGTATTGCGCAGGTAGTTTTCTTTCTCGGCCAGAGCAGCTTCACTGTTCAGGATGGTTTGATACAACTGGCGGTTTTCGAGGCGAAGAATCACGTCGCCTTTCTGAACCATAGCTCCTTCTTCGATGAACCGTTCCTGAATTTGCCCACTTTCGATGGCATCCAGATAAATGGTGGTGATTGGTTCAACCTGGCCAATTACTGTGATGTAATCGTTAAACAGGCCTTCTTCCACTGTACTGACGGTCAGTTTACCTTTTTCGGCCCTGAAAGTTGGGCCTGTTTCAGCAAAAAGTACTTTATACAACAAAAAGGCAAACGCCAAACCTCCGGCTATCCAGAGCAGGTGTTTTGGCCTCAGGCCTTTTTGCTTTTCTATGATTTTATCCATTCCCATGATAATATTGTTTCAGGTTTCTAATTCAAATCTCAATGTTACGGTCGCAAAAACCGGGTTTTTAAATATTTTCTTGTTTCTTATTTCTTATTTTTTGTTCGATGTTGGATATTTTTGCATGGAGCATGGAGCGTGGAGCTTGGAGCATGGAGCGTGGAGCTTGGAGCATGGAGCGTGGGGCATGGAGCGTGGGGCGTGGGGCCTGGTTCTCTGCTTCATGCCCTCTGCCTTTATTCCCAAAACCGCGTTCCCTTGTAAAAATCAAGCGTTCGTTTCTTAATTTCGAGGGTCAGCTTTGAGTGAAAAACCTGGCTGGTGGTGCTGGCCAGTCGGTTTTTAACCGTATAAAATTCTATAGCATTGATCATTCCCTGATCAAATTTCTTTTGTGCCGCTTGAAATGACAGCTTATCGGCTTCCAGTTGATTCCTGGATTGTTGAAGTTCTTTCCAGGCTGCGGTCAGATCGTTGTAATTCTGTTCCATATCATACAAAAGATTCTGCTTCGATTGGTTGAGCTTTGTTTCGGCCTGTTCGGATAAAAGTTTCGATTGCCTGACATCGAACCAGACTGCTCTTTTGCTGAAAATTGGAATACTCAGGCTTGCTCCGACAAACTGACTTTGGTTATTTTTTATCTGGCTGTTGAACGAAATGGTTCGCTGACTGGCATCTTTGTTGGTTTCATAAAAACCTGTATTATAGGATGCCTGAAGACTGAGAGAAGGAAAAAATCCGGCCTTTTGAACATTCACATCTTTCTGGCTGGCCTTCCAATCGTTTTCAAACATCCGGATGTAAGGTGATCGTTGACTGTGTTCTTTGAAAAGTTCGGCGATATCAGTTGTAATTTCATCTACAGTAATTATATTTTCATCCACAATAGCCAGCGTAATTTGCTGATCAGGAGGCAGATTCATTGCTTTCTTCAATCTGATCCAGGCCGATGCGATATTGTTGACGCTCTGAATGCAAAAGAGTTCGTCCTTTTCAAAGTTGGCTTTTACTTCCAGCAATTCAGTCTGGGCTTTCAGGCCTGTGGTGACCAGCCTCTCCATTTTTTTTACGTTCAGTTTCGAGATCGCTTTTTGCTCCTCGGCAATTTTTTGCATTTCTTCCTGATAGATGACATTAAAAAAGGCATTCATTACTTCAAAAGCCAGGTCGTCAGTGGCATTCTCCCGATAATTTTTAGTTGATTCCTTTCTGAATTTCTGGTACCTTATCTGGTTTTGCAGCATAAAACCCCGGAAGACATCCACCGAAGCTCCTATGTAATATGAATTATTAAAGAACGATGTATTGATAATACCGTTGGTGTTTGGATCGACCGATCTGCCGTAATTTCTCCCGACATCGGCTCCGGCCCCAATTCCTGGCAATAGGTTCCATTTCGATTTTTGGTAGCCTTGGCTGGCAATCTGCTCACTTAAATCTGCCTGGTGTAATTGCAGGTTATTTTTTATGGCATAGGTAATACATTCTTTCAGCGACCATCTTTCCTGGGCGTTTACCTGTAACCCCAACATCAATAAAATCAGGAATACCAAAGATTTGGCCTGACGATTCACTAAATAAAAAGTAAATGAGTAGTTTTTCATGGATCTTAGAAAAAGATATTCACTGAAAATCTCACTTTCCCTTCTTATTAAGTTGCCATGCTGAAAATCACTATCACAATTTGTTCGGTTCATTCTTCTGCATTTTGGGAAAGATAGTGCCAGAATAGTGCCAAAGTCGTAAATTATTACCAATAAACAACTTAGAACACAGGCGGCTTTGCCTTAGTTAAAATAATTGACAGTGGTTTGTATAAATATTTGACACTCTATTGATTTTGGAGAGAAAGCTAATTACCTTTGATTACTCTAAAAAGTCAAAAAAAACATATAACCGCCTGTTAGATATCCGACTTTTCGTATCGTTGAGCCTTTAAATCGAAAAAAATGGCAAAAGGAAACATTCTGATTGTTGACGACAACAAGAGTATTTTAAGCGCATTGGAGATTTTACTGACTCCTGAATTTCAAACCGTCACCACGCTTTCCGATCCCAATCGGATTCCGACAGAATTGCGGAAGAGAGAATATAACCTGGTTATTCTCGACATGAATTTTAACGCAGGACTAAATACCGGCAACGAAGGCATTTATTGGCTTGGACGAATCAAAGAGTCAAATCCCGAGATTTCGGTTGTGATGATTACCGCTTTTGGCGATATTGAGTTGACCGTGAAAGCATTGAAGATGGGTGCAACAGATTTTTTCCTGAAACCCTGGGACAACAACAAATTACTGGCAACCCTGAAATCAGCCCTTCAGCTCAACTGGTCGAAGAAGGAAGTGAGCCAGCTGAAGGAAAAAGAGAAAGGACTGAAAACGGAAATAAACCGCGAACAAAAATTTATTGTTGGCACGTCACCTCAACTGATGCAGATGCTGAATCTGGTGCGGAAAGTGGCTAAAACCGATGCCAATATACTGATTACCGGGGAGAACGGAACCGGGAAAGAATTGATTGCCCACGAGATTCACCGGTTGTCGGAACGTTCGCATGAAGTATTAGTAAGTGTTGACATGGGCGCCATTACCGAAACCTTGTTTGAAAGCGAACTGTTTGGCCACGTGAAGGGTGCATTTACCGATGCCCGCGAAAACCGACCCGGAAAATTTGAAGTTGCCGATAAAGGCAGTCTTTTTTTGGATGAGATTGGCAATCTTTCGTTTCATCTTCAGGCAAAATTGCTGGCAGCCATCCAGAACAGGCAGATTTCACGAATCGGTTCCAATCAAACCATCCCGATTGACATCAGGCTGATTTGCGCCACCAATAAAAAACTGGAAAGCATGGTGCACGAAGGATTATTCCGCGAGGACCTGCTTTACCGGATCAACACTATCCAGATTGAGGTTCCGCCATTGCGCGAACGCGGAAACGACATACTGGTTCTGACCGATTTTTTCCTGAAAAAGTATTCCTCAAAATACAACAAACCCAGCCTGAAAATCAACCAGCAGGCTCAGGATAAACTGCTCAAATATTCGTGGCCTGGAAATATCCGTGAACTGCAGCACACCATCGAGAAAGCTGTCATCCTGAGTGAAGGAAATGTTTTGAAAGCCGATGATTTTTTCATGAAGCCGGTTTTTTCGGGTAGAACAAACGAAACAGAACTAACCCTTGAGGAAATGGAAAAACGGATGATCGACCTTGCCATTGAAAAAAATAATGGAAACCTTAGCGCAGCCGCCGACCAGCTTGGGATTACAAGGCAGACACTTTATAACAAGATAAAAAAATCGGGACAATGATCGGGCGAAACTTCTATTTTCAAATCATTTTCAGGATCGTACTGATTGTTTTACTTAGCCTGATCGTCGGTTTTTTGCTGGCTTCCGGCCAATCGGACTCGCTGATTTTGTTGTGCTCTGTTCTGGTCATAATTGTGATTTTCAACCTGGTCATTTATCTGAATTCGACCAACCGTAAAATAAGCTATTTCCTGGAATCGGTTCAAAATGAGGACTCGATGCTTACGTTTGCAACTAATATTACCGATAAACCGATCCGTAACATCTATCTGGGCTTAAACAAAGTCAATAAACAAATTCAGCAGTTAAAGATTGAAAACAGTCAACAGGAACAATATTTTCAAACCCTGCTCGAACATGTGGGTACAGGAATCGTGACTTTCGACACAAAAGGATTTGTACTTCATGCCAACACCGCTGCAAAGAAAATGTTGGGGGTGGATATTCTTACTCATCTCAATCAATTGGAAAGAGTTAACCGCAACTTGTTTCAAGCCATCAGAAATATTCAGCCATTTCAGCGAAAATTAGTTTCCGTCACTACAGAGCGGGGAATTAATCAGCTTTCGCTTAAATCGACCTCATTCAAAGCTAAGGAAAACGAGTTGATTTTACTGTCGATACAGGATATTCGGAATGAGCTGGATGAAAAGGAACTCGATTCGTGGATGAAACTAATCCGGGTACTGATGCACGAGATTATGAATTCTATTGCCCCAATTTCGTCACTATCTGAAAGTCTATGCCAGTTTTTCATGATCGATGGGCGACCTGCTCATCCGGAAGAAGTAACCGAAACAACCATCCAGACTACACTGCGCGGCTTGAGTGTGATTAAAGAACAAGGAAATGGCCTGATGTTATTCGTTGAGTCATACAGGAAACTAACCCGGCTTCCGAAACCTGACAAGAAAATTTTCCGGGTAGAAGAACTTATCTCAAGGATTAAAGTTTTATATACTTCGCTCGAAAACAGTGAAATGATAAAACTGGCTGTAACCGTCAACCCTCCGGAAATGGAACTTTTCGCTGATGAAAACCTGATTTCACAGGTGCTTATCAATTTGACAAAAAATGCTTTGCAAGCCAACGAAAAGAACCCTGAAGGCAAAATCCATGTAATGGCCGGGTTTAATTCAGAACATCGCCCCGAGATCCGGGTAACCGACAATGGCCCTGGAATTCCGGATGAAATTCTGGAACAGATTTTTGTTCCATTCTTTACCACCAGAGAAAACGGCTCAGGAATTGGTTTGAGCCTTTCCAGGCAAATTATGCGGCTTCATGGTGGAAGCCTTCAGGTACGGTCGGTTCCGGGAAAGGAAACTGTGTTTAGTTTGATCTTTTAAGGTCACAGTACAAATGAAATGAAAGAGATGGGATTGGATATTCCGGTCGTCATTGTAACGATAAATAAAACCGAAAGCAAGGATCTTGTCCTGTTCGACTTCAATTGTCCGGAATTAATTCCGGTAAGTGGCACTTTTATTAAAACCGGCTTCATTCAATACCTTTTGTGCAACAACACCAGGTACGAAACCTCACTACCCAAGCCTACCGAAGGATACCCATTCCCGATAAAGCTTAGTATCACTTCCACCCATCCACAGCTACTCGACAACCAAAAACTTTTCAATGAACTCATCGACCAGGTGTATCAGTTCAGCCGCATGTACTGGAAATCCGTCCGACAACAAAACCTTCCTGTCACCATCAAATACCCCGAAATGGTTGCTCAGATTGCTCCCCACTTCGATGGCCTCGAAATCCCACAATTTGGTAAGGATAATTTGTGGTTCTTGTAACAATCTTAAATTTTATTCCTCATCTTTTCGTCTTGAATACTTTCACTAGGTTGCTAAAATGAGTTACGAAAGATCTATTAAGCTTGCATTCGATTTGGTATCCCAAACTACTCTGGATGCTGATACTGAATTTCAAAAAGCTAAAAATGGCTTCGAAATAAGAAGGCAGTCTAATCATGATGAAATCAATCTGGTGTGCCTCCAATGTAACCAAAGATTAAATATTTCGACAAGCAAATATGACAGATTACATTTTAAGCATGAACCTGGTTCAAAATTCTGTATATTAAAAGATGGTGGATTTTCTGCAAAAGAAATTGAAGAGTTTAATAATGTTTTAAAATCGAAGGAACGTCCACGTCATAAAGAATTGAAAAATGCAATCGGTAGTTTAATTCAAAAAACGGAAGGCTTTAACTGTGAAACTCTTTCAATTGATGATAAATTCATTATCATTGGAGATGAAAAACGCAAGCCAGATGTGTACTGCGAATATCAGGGTAAAAAAATCGTATTTGAAATCCAGTTATCCAAACTATCTCAGCGTTATTTACTTGATCGTCATGATTTTTACACCCAAAATGGCATATACCTTATATGGATTCTGGATAATTTTAATGTTCGCGATCAATCAACCTTCGAAAGAGACATAAAATACCTTACAGAATATCAAAACTTTTTTAGTCTTGATGAAACCACTCGTGAGCTAAATCTCATTTGTGAATATAAATTTCCTTTCATTAAAGATGATAGTGAAATTCACACAAACTGGAAGAAAGTTTCGGTCAAATTTCATGATCTTAAATTTGATGCTGACAACTTACAGGTATACTATTTCAATTACCCTTATGTTTTACATCAGACAACTGAAGAACTGAAAAGAATTATTGTCCGAAATCTCGAAATAGAAAAAGAAGAAAAAAGACTGGAGGCAGTTGAAAAGGCTAACACAATAATTAATCTCATAAAAACTTACCATGCAAAGCAATATGACTTCTATATCCCATTAAAACGAATTTATGAACTCGATGAATTACAAATTTCAATTCTCAATGAAAAACTCCAATTCTCTACCTCGAAAAGTCATGCCATTCACAAATATATTAATACAGCTAAATACGAGGACTCATCATTTATTCGATTCCTGTTAAGTTGCTACAAAATCAATTTTGACGTTCATGTGATTGACTCAGAAGGTAGATCGTTATTAAAGGCAATCTATCTAAAGACCTGTTTTATAGATAGCACAAAGTACAGTTTTATTTTGAATTTATTTTTTCGCGGTTACAATTTTCAGGAATCAGATAAAGAATTTTTAGAGGTTTACTTCGTTGATCCGCATGAAAGAGAAACAACTATAAAATTATTTGAGCTATTTAACACACTTTCCCCTAAAACACTTGTTCACCAGGCAAACAGGATCACAATTGTTTTATTAATTATTGAAAGTGCTTTTGCAGATAAAATAATAGGATCAAAAGTTAATGACTGGAAAGCATTTGCCAATAATGCTATACATTTCCATGCCAAACATTGGGATTATATTGAATTAGCATTTAAAAAATCCGGTCTGTTCGAGAAATTGATCAATCTGGATAAGAAAAAGACTTTTCAAAAGAAACTGGAACAATTTTATCAAGACATTCCGGATCAGGATTACGACTGCGATGATGTTATCCGGAGTTTATATCCTGAGCTATTCTTCTAGCGCAATTTCGGCCTCTATTTTTCAACTACTATTAATCCTTCAGTAGTACCAACATAAACTTTTTTATCGTCAGCATTTACTGTTAAAATTTTAGTTTTTATATTACTTACGTCGAAATTAACCCACTCATTATTTTGCAAATATGTTAATGTGGATTTTTTGAACACGTTAATGTCATATTCAGAATTAATAGCCCAGATTGTACCCTTTGAATCAATATTTAAAACTCCATAACTTAATTCATTAGGTTTTTCATATTGCCAGTCTTTCCCATTAAATTTCAGAAAACCTGAGGCTGTATTTGGCATAAAAACATCAAACCAAATATTGTTTTCTTTATCCACAATTGGTTTACTTAGATATGAATATGCACTTAGACCGGGAATTTCAGTATTTGGTATAATTTCCCATTTATCTCCGTTAATTTTCAATAGTCCTGCAAAATCTAATGCTACCCAAACATTATCTGAAGTATCAATGTCTAATCCATGTGTAATATTTGATGGTAACTCCGAATTACTCGTGTTAAATATTTGTAATTCTTTACCATTCCAGAATGCAATTCCGTTATCACCTGAAAGCCAAATATTATCATTTTTATCAAAGGCAAAATCGAAGAAATTAAAGTCTTTGGTTTCAAATACTAATTCATAGTTCTTAATGTCAATAAGTTTATACATCTTGTTTCGGGAAGAAGTATATAAATTGCCCTGATGATCCATGGTTGGTGTCGAAACTAAAGATGGTTCTTCGTATTCAAAGCCTGTACTATTAATCAATGTTAATTGAGAAATCATAGGGATTCTACTATTTTGAGGTGCGACATAACAAGTATTGCATACTTTTGCAGATGAAACCCAAATAGTACTATCATACAATTGAATTGAAAGTATTGCTTTATCAGACAGATAATCACTGGAGGATTTATACGTTTTAGGACTTTCTTTTTTTTCACACGAAAGAAAACCCAAAAGAAGGATAATGGCCCAAATTTTTATAGATGTTTTCATGGCATAAATATTTTAGATGAGTAATAAGTTCAGCTTTTGGGTAATTTCTTTGACATTTTCTAAATTACTATGGTAAAGGTACAAAACATATCGCTTGATTCTCAATATTTCATATAAAACCATTCATAACAATTAAATTAGTCCTATTAGTTTTTTCTGCCAACCAACACGAATGTTTGTCCAGGCGACATGCTTCAAATAAACTCCAAAACCCTCCATTTTTTTTATTAGAGTACTTCATTTAATCTCAACTATTTATTATTAAGCCTCCCCTCAAGCTTCCCAACATCCTCCTTTAATTTGGCATCATAAGGAAAAATTTCCACCGGCATTAACTCATTCATTTTTTCAAACACCATTTCTGCTTTTTCTTTATCACCGGTGTTGATACAAAAATTGGCATATTCAACTAATCGGTAACGGTTTAAATTCCCAAAAAGACCAGCCACACGAGGTTGTTGATTTGCAGATATATCACTATAATTTTTGTAGTTTTCCGGATTAAGCATCACTGATTCAAATCTTTCTTTATCGTATTCAAGGCTTGTGCCCTTAACTTTATAAGGCATGAACCTGGCTGTTAAACCAACAATCTGCATATTATCTTCTAATCCTGTTATATCCGTCAATCCGTAATATACATAATGGATAGGCCTTTCCCATTTATTGGTTTCAAATATATCAACCAGCATAGCAGTACCCGTAATAAGTCTGCTTTCACCATCATCAGGTTTTACATTCCACTTATAATCAACGATTGTATCATTTATAGAATGTAGCCTTCTGGCTTTATCCGATACCGGTATTGAAATTTCGTTTTCCAACCATTTATAATCATGCATTTCCATAATCAGGTTGTCGGTGCAGCTTAAAGGAGCAGACTTCATAACATTCCCGACACCATCGCGTACCAATTTCACGTAATATGGCCTTTCAAGCAAACTTATACATACCAGCGAAACATCTTTCCTGAACCCTTCAACAGCCTGTATATATTGAATTACGTTTAAATGAGCATCACCATCAACCAATAATATGGCATTTGCATCACACGACTTTAAAATATTTCTACCCTGCTCCACTATATGAAGGGGAAATCCTCCAAGGCTTTTCGCCCCCGATAATTCTCTTTTATATGCCACAGTGTCACCAGATTTTAGAGCTTCCAAAGCCCTTGCTCCAAATTCAACTGCCAGGAAATATTTCGCATCTCCATAATCCGGTTTTAGTTCAACAGCCTTTTTTAGATTGGTTAGAACTCGATCTTTTGACCAGCTATCACTTTTCTTGTCAAATGGCCTGGTATCATATACCAGGTAATGCGAGTACCTGCCAATCCAGTAATACAATTCTGCGTTATCCGGATCTGTCTTAATTCTGTTTTCTAATAAATTGATGGCCTCTCCAAACTTCCAGTCACTCCCAAGTTGGTTAGCTTTTGCAATAATATCAGCCGTTTGTCCAAATAAGTAATTCGTAAATAAGACTGGAAGCAGTAAAATGATCTTTCTCATAAGTTGTTATTTCTTTGTTTATAATGGTTTACAGCTACTGATGATTTTCATTAGCGCAGATCACATACAATTCCAAAAACCATAGAACAGACTGACAAAGCTTCAATTATGTTTCCATACCCGCCATTTGTTATAGCCTCCTTTGTTAAGCAGAGTTTTTTCTCATTCCTGCTTCCCGTAAATATCCATTCTCAATTAAGTCAGTTTCATTCTCAATTTCAATAGCTTTGCCATTCTTTATTATCATTTTTCGATCTGAGACCTCAAGAACATTACGATAATAATGGTCAGTGATTATTATACCCTTTTCCTTTTTCATCTCAGTTAAAAGTTCTTTTATTGAATCCTGATATAAGGGTTCTACCATAGAAAAAGGTTCATCGAGCATTAAAAATTTATGTGGCAATCTCGAAACCAAGAGTATTTCAAAGTACCTTCTTTCTCCCAATGACAATGTCCCGATTCTTTGCCGCTCAATTTTAGCAATCCTTGGATCATAAAATATTTTGTTCTGAGCATCTCCATCCTTGTAATATAGGGGAATCACATCCCTCACCGTTAAGTTATCTGGCAAGAAACTATCTTGTGGCAAATATGAAATGTTCATCAGTTTAATATTGTTTGCAGGATTAAAACATTCATTATCCAGTAGTATTTCCTGATCATCAGAAGGCAGAACACCAAACAGAATTTTTAATAATGTCGATTTCCCACATCCATTACGTCCAAATATTCCTAAAATCTCACCGGTTTTTATCCGGAGTGAAATATTTGACAGCACTATTCTCTTTTTGAACTTCTTGGATACTGTATTTATTATAAGTTCACTCATTTAAAAAATTATTACTAGTAAAAGAGATGCAATAATTAAATTGATAATCATAGAATTAAGTATCAGCTTTTGCTTTGAAAACCCAAGATTATAATAAAAGTAGTATTGGTGCCCATGAATTTGCTTGTAGCAAAGCAGTCCAATAGCAAGTCCAAAGGTTGGTAATGATATTATTCCTGCCAACGGGTTTACTATCAAAAACACCAACATTGAAAATGCAAGATTATAACGTGTTGAATCAAAGTAAAATTTAAAGAATGCGCTATTCATTCGATTTTTTATGGGTGTAAAATCCTTCCAACGATTGAGACTATTACAAGTGTTTGGCACTTTCCTGTCAACTAAGACAAATGTATCTGCATGTGACGAAGCTTCAATTATGCTTCAAAACCCGACATTTGTTATAGCCTCCTTTGTCAGGCAGAAGTTTAGTTTATAGACTCATCAATTAATGCCTTTAAATTATCAGCGGAACAATTTATGGATAAGAATTCTCCGCTTTTATCAATTACAATTTTCGTAGGTATTCCCTTGATTTTGTATTTAGCAACTATATCATTATTGTAATCAAACAGAACATTAAAAGTATAATTATTGTCATTTATAAATTTTGAGACTTCTGCTTTTATCGCATCTGGCTTACCATCCTGCCAGGTAGCTATAAAGAAAAATTCAACATCCTTGTTTTTATATTCATTTACCAACTCCTGCATATGTGGAAATGAAGCACGGCAAGGACCACACCAGGTGGCCCAAAAATCAAGCACAACAACTTTGCCTTTGTAATCGGCTAATTTTATGTTTTTCCCTTCAAGGTTGGTTAAAACAAAATTTATTTCCTTAGTATCTCCAAATTTAGCAATTACCTCTTCTTTCATTTTTTTATTTATTAAAGTCGATGATGTCTGCATTATTTTTTCAAACTCACTATCCGGAATATTTAATTTTTTATAAATTTCATGCAATTGGCTTAACATTAGAGCGGAATTTTGTCCTTCAGATAATTGTTGTTCAATAAAGTTTTTTGTTTGCTCTAAGCCTTTTGATTTTTCCATATAAAGCGCATACCTTTCCCTTCCATCAGTACCCATACCCATAGTATCTAAATGATATATCTCGTCTTGTATTGTAAATGCGGAATCATATTTTTGTTGCTTGAACAAAATCAATGCATAGGTGTCGGCATAGCCTATATAAGATAATTTAAATTCAAAAGGGTTTTCATTACCAATAGGATTGTTCATTCTGTCCTTAACAATGTCCATTGATTTTTTCGATATTTGTTTTGCAAATTCCAGATCGGTTCCCGGGCTTGTTATTGATTCTCCACATAAATTCCAGGCTTTATTATTAAACATACCCGCTAAATTAATTTTATCGGTTATTAAGTTTTGGTATTTACTAATATTGGCCAGGTCTTTTTCAGTTAAAAAGTAGTTTATTAGAATTCCGTAAAACCTGTCTTTAATCAGGGCTGAAGTGTCGTTAAATTTGTTTTCGTAAGCTGAAAGTCTTTCTAAAATATACTGTTCATTCATATTTTGATTGCCGTACATATCATTTATAAAATAAAATTTTGCATATCTACCCTGTGGATATTTTTTCAGAACAATGCTTGTAATTTCTTCAGCTTTATTTTTCATTTCCATAGCATAATAGATATCTACTGCCAATTCTAATGATTTTTCATTATTCTCTTTTTCCAAAAACTGAGCATACTTAATTAATTCAGGTTTAGCCGCATTGCTATTTCTTTTATATTTTACTTGTAAATAATAGGCGTAGCAAGTTTCATTCTTTTCCAGGAATGGAAATTCTTTGTAAACGTTCTCCATTTCTGTAATAATTTCATCCAGTGTTATGTTTAAGCCTAACAGATAGTTTTCATAATCCGATAATTTTAAATTATCAAGTTTTGCTGCTGCAAGCTGTGCTTTAGTGTCATTTTTAAGGTAAACAACAAATCCCTTATCCTTGTTATTGTCAACGGATGTGTTTTTTGAATCAACTATTGTAAACATTATAAAAGTTGTAGTATCAGGTGTTTGTAACGAAAATTCATAGTGGTTTTCGGTTTTAACCATTGGAATGGTTTGGTGATGTGAAGGTTCATAAAAATACATGACACGAGCTTTGTCGGGTATTAATAGTCCTTTTGGCGGTTCGTAAACGTACACATTTTCAACACCGCTCTTTAATTCAGTATTTTTCTGATAGACTTTCCCTTCTTGTGAAAATGAATTCTTAAAAGAAAATAAAAGGATTAGGATAAATAATTTTTTCATTTTAGGAGTTTTTAGAATTTGTGTTTATAAATATCTGACAACGTTTGAGGTTAATACAGGTGCGGGAATAAATTGTTGCGAATTGTCAACCAGCACGAGCTCTCCCAATTTATCGTGAAATGTAAGTAAAGATTTTAAATGTTTCAACGAACATGCATACCCGCATTTGTTATATCATACTATTAGCATCTGCTTAAACTACCATTTAATCTTTTTAATCCGGGTAGGTGTGGATTGATTGTTTTCATAAATTTCAAACTTTGCGCCCCCATGCCGGACAAAAAATATTTCTGCATCAATTGTCCTGTCATTCGCAGTACTTGTAAATTTCATGGAACGATTATTTGGATATGAATCTGTATTAAATGCCCAACCTGAATTTTCTTTAAATGCAAGAGAATATTCACAATAATGACCAGGGATTGTAGTAACTGAGGTGTCGCCTGGGAATGTGATTTCTGGTATATAATCCGGATAAATGATTACTTTTAAAGAAGTGCCTCGTGGCAATTTGGCAGTAATAGCACAAATGGAATCACTGTACGTACGACTTGGATAATTAAACCTGCTGGTTGTTAATACATTGGGGCCGGTAGTGCCGTTGACTATGTATTCAATAGTATTGCTGGCCTGAAACTCCGTATTGTCAATAAATTGACGTACATATTTTTCAAAATCGGGAACTGCTAATTCAACTCCTAATTCCGAATACCTGTTTTCTATTTTTGTTCTTACATCACCCAGGTTAATAAGCCGGATATCGTTAATCAGTTTCTGACCCAATACGACATTACTCAATATGCCATCTTCCTTCATATCTGAACTTATATCTGCTATCAGTTCCGATAATTCCGCCTCATTTCTGAGTCCTTGCATGATTACTGATACTGCAAGCAGAATGGTATTATCGTCTCCACTTCTCGAAATATCAAGATATTCGGACGGTTTTATATTATTCTTTTCAATTTCAAATATTTTCAACAATTCTTTCTGAGCCTGTATTTTTGCATCCTTAAAAGATCGTCCGTTCGAAACAAGGTACTTAACCCTGTTTTTTTCCAATTCGGTTAAGATATTAACATTTACAGTTGACGAATCGGATAAATCGCTTAATGCATGTAGCGTTAACTGCGACAGCGAAACTTTCCCTGTAACTTCATTGAAATAGTAGCCATTTGCAATTAATTCGACATACTTCGAATTCAATTCCAGGTTTGTTATCTCAAACGAGCCTTTATTATCTGTAATCTGGGTATTAAATACTTTTCCTGTTGGATTCAGGCTGGCATCCATCTCCGAAATCTGAATTGAAGTGCCATTTACAAATGGCCCTTTTTGAATAAATCCGGATATTTTATCTTTCTTAATTATTGTATCGCCAGGTTCATCATTACCACATGATACAAATAGAAGTAAACAGGTTGAAAAAAACAAAGCAAGTAAAGTTTTCATATTTTTAAATTTAAGTTAAACTATATAATTCATTTAATTTTTCTGGTCAGGGTAATTAGTTCAAAATATCGTATTGGTTCTTATGGGTAAGTTAGTGTCCAATTCATTCTTTGCAAATCTGCTATACTCAAATCATACCGCTTTAAAATGTTATAATCACTCCTGATTTTAGCCCAATCATACTTATCAAGCGTATCCTTGCTTAAAATAAATATACTGATAGTGTCTTTTGGCGAGACCAAGACTTCATCCCAATCTTTTTTACTATCCAAATAACTGTATTTCGATGCGTATACCATTTTTAGTCTTGGCTTTGTTACATCAATTGTAGTGTCTGGAAAATTATAACTCTCGTAAAATTGAACATTGTATTTGGAGTTATTTTGAATTTTAATACTATAAACATGGTCAACCAGGCTTTCGCAACCGGAACTACAAAGTATGATTGATAATGCAATTAAGATGATTATTTTCATAAGTTTAATTTTAATTGATTAGAAAAATAACCACCAAGTAAAAAGCAATGGTGGATGTGCAAAATGCCCAGTAACAATATAGGATCAGTTATAGCATAACCTTATGGGTAAGTTATTGTCCAATTCATTCTTTGCAAATCTGCTAAACTCAAATCATACCGCTTTAATACCATATATTTTTTACACACTGTATCCCAAGGTGTTGTTTCTAAAGTTTGAGCATCAAATATGAATATCATCAGTGTATCGGATAGAATATAATATTTGAACTTATTTTCTATACAATCATTTTTACTTCCATATTCTTTTACTCCCGATGCAACAAGCTTATATGAACTAGGATCTAATGCCGGATTGGGATCATATTTAAAAGATATTGTATCGGGATACGAACCATAATCTCTAATATAAATTGCCTTATTAGAGTTATTCTGCATTTTAATAAAATAATGACAATCTTCACTTTCACGCTTACAGTTGCTATTTATTGCCGATAAAGCAACAACCAATATTAAGAAGAAAAGTGCTTTTTTCATTTTTATCCGGATTAGTAGTTTTTATCTTTTTAGGCATGAATGGCAACTGATATCAAAGGTCCCCCAGTTACCGGAAGAATCATTTCGCGTGCATATATAGATGTTTTTAGTCACCCAATATGAATGATTGTGCGGACAACGATGCTTCAATTATGTTTCCTAACCCGCATTTGTTATATCGTTTATTAGGGCACGTTTTTATTTTATTCTAAATTCGAAACTTATATTAATGTTATAAATGAACTCATAGTGGTCTTCACTAATCAAATCGGTAGTTGATGAACCTTGAGCATAACTACCAGAAGAAGATGACCCATTTGTTATTTTAAATTGTTGAAATCCAGGTTGGCCGTATAATTTAAGTCCAATTTTATCAGAAAGCTGTAAATTATATCCTATCTGAATAAACATACAAGTTCCAGTATAAAGCGATGTTGGTGAATAATTTTTCTCATTTTCAACTTTTGTTTTCGAATCAGAAGTCAGCCAGTTGAAATTAATAAACTCCCATCTTAGACCAGTAAACAACCCCTTGTTAAAAGGATAAATTGCAATATCACCAAAAAACCCAACTGATTGAGAATTTAAGTTTTTAACACCATCAAATTCTAATTGATATGAACGATTATTTAATCCTGCCTTTATTTCAGATTTTCTATTAAATAATTTAATGTCAGATTTTAAATAAATCTCTCCTCTTAAAGTATTATAACTGTCATATCCACCACCTAATCCAATTGAAAGTGAATCAAGAATCCCAGCATGTAATTGAGAGCCTAACATAATCATTATCAAAACTAAAAAATATCGTCTCATAATTTTCAAATTTATTATTAAAATTAATATTGTCGTTTTTTAAAAAATGTGCCCTAACAAGCATACATGTGTGATTTTCCATACAAATCCATCCAATAAGGCTGGCCAAGTATGGTTTTTCTATCTTAGATTCAAATCCATTTTCTAATTCTTTTATCCTCTATTGTTTCTTCGTTAATGTCATTTCGGCTTTTGTTAGCGGATGTAAATGTACATTCAATTCAAAGCCCAAACAACTACCCGAAAGGGTAGTATTTTAACCTATATTTACCATTATCCCATAAAAAGCATCACCTTGAGCTTTGTTATTTGTTCCGTTTATACCGTTTAACCCAAGGCTTTTAGCTATATAGCAGCTATTTTTATTTAAAGTCTTTTGTACCTCTATCACCTTGCCGGAAATTATATTGAATTGAAACGGAAAAGCTGCGCTGATATTTAGACCCGGATATTTTAGTGTTATTAATAACCCCAAAATTGTCCGAATATGAACCATGTTCAACTATATTGTCAAAGATGTTATTTAAACCTAGTGTAATTCTTAATTTATTATTGTTAAACTTCCGGCTTAGATTAAATGATGAGTTTACAAATGCTTTATTATACCCATCAAATGTCAAGTCTTTAGCATAATAATTTACATAAAACATAGCAAAGATTCTTCTCAGTTTATATTCCAAGCTATATTTAACATTATAGCCTAGTTGTCTTTTAATAAAATCGGCTACTGGCAAGTTATAATTTCCTGCTGTATTTTCAAGAGATTGGGTATTGTAATAAGAATGAAAAATACTTGATGATAGTGAAAAATTAAAATTGCTATTAATCTTATACCAAACAGATATATCAATACCTGTATTACTGGTCTTGGATATGTTCTCAGGTTGTATTAATACCAATAAAGAAGTTAAAGGTATTGATATGTCAGCAACTTCATTACTTGTGTAATTAAAGAAACACTCTGCGGATACGTTCAGATTTTCTTTGTTATAAGTATAACCTAAATAGATTGAATAGAAATCAACTGGTTTTAAATCTGAATTTCCGGAAGTCCAGGAGTATAAGTTTCTTTTATCAATATAATCTGATAATTGAAGAAAATAAGGCAGACTGGTAGTTTTAGAAAGAGAGAGTTTGATTTCTGACTTATCATTTATTGAATATGCTATTGTTGCTGATGGCAATATTTTAAAATAATTCTTGTTCAGAAAAATCACCGTATCTTTTTCATATAAATCATAGCGCAGATAACTTCCATTAATATACAAATCTGACAAATTAATTCCACCGTCTATCTTCCATTTTTTTAATTGAGTTCCGATGCGAAAGGATAAATCATGTTGCTGATTAACATCATTGGAAAATTGACTTTGAGATAAATATAATTCATCAAAGATATAATGTTTATTAGCCAATGAATCTTGAATCCCCAGAGATAAATTATAAGCTAAATTCCACCGTGTTCTAGCTGAAATTGAATGGTTGTAAAATAAATTGAAATAGATTGATTTGCTGTAAAAGTTTCTCTTATTGCTGTAATTATCAATACTGTCTGCACTATTTGATCTTAGTATGCTATAATTGTAAAATGAATTAGGTTCTGACATACCATTAAACATATTAAAATGGCAGTACATTTTGACATAGGAGTCAAGTGTATCCAATTTATGCCAAAAGGATAGCGTTATTCCATTGTAAGCTTGACTATCCTTTGAAAGAATATTATTATTAAATGCATTTAATGTTTCTTGATTTGCTTTATTGTATTCAGAAAATATGCTTGTAAATAGCGACTTATTTATAGACGTAAAATATCCATAACTCAAATAAAATCTGGTATTCTGAGAGGGATTATAAATTGCACCTATATAATTATAGTTTACTTTTCTATTAAGCTTATCATAAGAATCAGTATTTTGAATACTGGGTATTTCAAAAGTAGATATATCGTTTTTACTCAAAGTGTTGGTGCTTCTAATGGTACTTTCAAATGAGGAATTAATGAAATAGGTGATTTTTCTCTTTTTATAGTTAAGGTTAATGAACTCATTCGATTTGTCAATATTTTCAAAAGTAATTGTACTAATATTTGCAGATACCATTCCACTTAGTCCATCAGGATTTACAGCTTTTAGTCTGATATTTATTATTCCACCCCGTCCATCACCTCCTGTCCTCATTGCTGCATCTATTAATTCTATTTTATTGACTTTATCAACAGGTATCATTTCTATTTTAGGGTATATATACTTTGCAAGTTGGTCGTCAACATAAATTGTTGCTTCAGCACCTTTAAAACGAACATTTCCTTCATCATCTACAATAACTCCGGGTAGCGTTCTTAACAAGTCTAAGATGGTTCGTGCTGCAGCTTTTTTGCTTTCATTTATACTAAATACTTTTCTGTCAAATTTTGCTTCGATATAATTTATTTTATTTTCAACAATTACCTCTTTCAGTTGATTTGCAAACTGTTGGATAAAAACAACACCAACATTAACGTTGATATCTGAACTACATAAAAAATTAACCTTTCTATCAGTATAGCCGATATACTTAGTCTGAAGATACATCCCCTTTTTATAATTTATATTCTTAAAAATAAATTGTCCGTTTTCATTTGTTAAGACACCTGAAATAATTGAATCATTTTGATTCTTTAGCATTATTCCTGCATATGGTATTGGTATTTTTAAAGAGCTATCACTTAATTCGCCTTGGATTTGAATTAGTTGCGCGTAAGAAAAGTTTACAACACATAAGAAACAAATAATAAAATACTGCCTGATTTTCATTACAATTAATTTTAAGTTAAGTTGATGCCACCTTCTGGAGAAAGGGCATAAAAAAAATTACCAGGTTGATTGGAACCTAACTTAAAACAGGCAAGTCGTCAGTATCAATATAATGGAAACAGGAATAAATCCCTCGAAGCACAATGGGTTTTATAAAAAATCCTACTCTTTGGAGAAATATAATTCTATGATGAATAGCGAAGTTATAAGATTTTAATTGAAGGCTTTCGTTGCATTGTTTAGACTGAAATTTGTTATTTATTGGCAACAGGCTTTTCAGTAAAGAAAACTGTTGAACATCAATAGTTGCGATATCGTTTGAATGTAATTCAGCTGCAAATTTATATGGGGATCCAGTACAATGCGTTTCTCTGGTATTTTCAGAATATGCAAAGATTAAAAGGAAAAAAAGCAACGCAAATAGAGCTTGCCTTAAATAATTCTCGCTGTTTCCTTTTTTGCAAATCATCTGTCAAATGTATAGTAATAAATCCTTAACACAAAGTATCTTTTTAGCATTCATTGTTAGCATCATGAAATAAACCTTTGCATTAATTACTCACTTATCGTTTTTCATTTGAAGCTGTAAATGTACATTTGTTTCATTCTCCAAACAACTACCCAAAAGGGTAGTGTTTTAGCCCAAATTAAAAGTTTATTCCTTTTAGTATGCAGAACTTAAAAATAGGAGCCAACTCCCTGCAACGGAATCGGCTCCTAAATGTGAATGGTATAATTATAATCAAAATTAAATGTAGCAATGGTTTATATGACAAAGAATATAGGCACTTAATTTCTCCCACGGCAGTTGTATTCGCTGATATAAAATGCAGTTCATCGTTTAAATTATTAACAGTTGAAACAAATAAATATTCGCTTTTCGGGTTTTGATTAAGGCTGTAAACTTACATTCGTTTCATAGACCAAACAACTACCCGAAAGGGTAGTATTTTAGCCTATATTTACCGTTTATTCCAAAAACAAGCATCATCATGAGCCTGGTCACCGATTTCTTTAAGCCGGTTCCCTCAATCGAAGGAATAAGTGATGCGGATTATGAATCGCTCAGGCATTATGTAGTTACCCTCGAAGCCACTGCCCGAATGATCGATCTCAGCTATTACATTATTGATTATAAGAAACGTGAATTTATTTATGTTTCCGGCCATCCCTTATTCCTTGCCGGTTACGAACGTGAACAGGTCCGGCAGTTGGGATATGATTTCTTTGGGTTGGTTGTGCCTCCTGAAGATCTGAATATGCTTCTTGAAATAAACGAAAAAGGGTTTGAGTTTTACTACAATCTCCCACCTGCACGACGCCCAAAAGGATATATCTCATACGATTTCAGGATCACGCACAAAAACAGCAGCATCATCCTTATCAATCACAAACTCACACCCGTAATATTAAATGAAGAAGGTAACCTTTGGATTTCTCTCTGCCTTATTACCTTATCCACTGCCCGCAAACCAGGTAATATGTATATTTTAATGCAGGATGAAGGAGTAAAATACAATTACAGTTTTAAAACAAAGAAGTTCCTGCCGGCAAAAAGCCATCCACTATCGCAAACCGAAAAGTTGGTAATACAGCATTTGTCCTTGGGCAATTCGACCCAGCAAATTGCAAAGCTCCTATCCATTACCGAAAACACCGTAAAATTCCACAAGAAAAATATTTTCCGCAAACTGGATGTTAAAAACAGCAATGAAGCGGTTTACCTTGCAACGATTCAGAAATAAAATCCATCAATCCTATACTTTAACCAATTCCATCCACACACGCAGGCTGTGCCGGATGGCTGCATACGCTTTTTCTTGTCATGCCTGTCCCGCGATTTCCGGGAGTATTTGCAGAAAAAAGCAAATACACCGAGGCACGCCAGGAAAAAAGCGCACTCCACCACCGATACAATAAGTTTAAATCCTACAACTGCAAGCTATTTAAACTATTCTTTTGCAATTTGATACCCATAACTGCACCCATATATCGCATAAGCCTCATGCTTCGCCTTATTATCTACTAAGTTTCACGTTGAAAATGATTTCTCCTCTATGTCCTTCCGCCTAATTTACTTTGCTTCTAAATTAAAATATTCAATTTACTGTGTACGTAAAAACATTAAAGCTTTTATCGAAGCGCAATAAGGTTAAATATTTTCATTTTATTTGGGCTTACGAGTAACTTGCTATCTTTTAAATTGTTTTATTAGTATGACAAAGAAAAAAGTAATCATCGTAGGTGGTGGGTTTGCTGGCATTCAACTTGTAAAAAGATTAGATAAAAATTTATTTGACATTCTTTTAATTGATAAATTGAATCACCACCAATTCCAGCCATTGTTTTACCAGGTTGCAACTTCACAGATTGAACCTGCCAGCATAGCTTTTCCTTTACGGCATATACTTAAGTCAGAAAAAAATGTTCAGGTCCGCATGGCTGAAATGACAGCCGTCGATCAAAAAAACAATAAAATTTCC
Source organism: Lentimicrobiaceae bacterium (assembly GCA_041660125.1). GTDB lineage: Bacteria > Bacteroidota > Bacteroidia > Bacteroidales > UBA4417 > UBA4417. Next base: position 96,287 of record JBAZWY010000007.1, on the reverse strand, counting down.
ACGGATATAGGAGAATTTAAATACGATTACCTTGTTATAGCAATCGGATGCAGTACCAATTTCTTCGGTAACGCTGAAATTGAAGAACATTCTATGACTTTGAAATCAACATACGATGCGATTAAAATTCGCAATCACATTTTATCTACCTTCGAACATCTTGTTAGCCTCAGCGAGAAAGAGCGATTCCTAAACCTTGTAATTGTAGGAGCTGGTCCCACTGGTGTTGAATTAGCCGGAGCCTTTGCTGAAATAAAGAAAAACATACTTCCCAAAGATTATCCTGGTATAGATTTCTCCAAATTTAAAATAATTCTTGTTGAAGGAAGTAAGAGTACTTTAAATTCTATGAGTCCTACAGCAAGTATTGCCTCCATGAAATACCTGGGTGAAATGGGAGTGAATATCATTACTGAAACTTTTGTAACCAGCTTTGACGGAGAAAAGGTAATTCTAAGTAATAAGGAAGTAATACAAACAAAATCTGTGATATGGACTGCAGGAGTTATAGGCAATAGTATTACCGGGCTTCCTGAAACTTTAATTACTAAGGGAAGGCGTATAAAAGCAGATCGCTATAATACAATTGAAGGAAGTCAGAATATTTTCGCAGTTGGTGATATTGCCCTGATGGAAACTCCAAAATATAAAACGGGGCATCCTCAACTCGCTAATGTAGCAATTACACAAGCAAATCTTCTCGCTAAAAATTTAAAATCAATTGAATACAAAAAACCGTTAAGAGAATATGAATACAGGGATCTAGGCTCAATGGCAACGATTGGCAATAATAAGGCAGTGGTAGATTTGCCGTTTTTAAAATTTACAGGTCACTTCGCTTGGTTTATCTGGATGTTTCTGCATTTGATGCTAATCCTCTCTGTACGAAATAAGATAGTTATATTTTTCGACTGGGCCTGGAAATTTATTACCAAAGATACTTCCCTTCGTTTGATACTCGTTGAAACTGATAATAAGACCCATCCTGATTGATTGGCGAATAATTTATTCAGGCAGATAAATCCTTTCGTACTTTATTGTCTATTTGGCCCTACAAGCATATATTTTTAGTCTTTCCACCCCCACGCACGAGTGATTGATTACACCAAAGTTCAGTTCTGCGACAATGCCGGCAGCAATGTACGCAATGTTGAATTAACTTATGAAGATTACCAGGTAGTTAGCTTTATCTGGGAACCAAATACCAAGTTCACCCGCTTACAAGTAAAAAGCCTGCAATCCTCGGAGAGCAGGCTTTTTCTTTTTCAGATCACATCCTTTTTAAGTGTAACTTATTCTATATCTGTCACTTGTGCACAAAGTCCTTAGGCAACAATCGTCATCTCCATCTCGCATCCAAACGTCAAAACTTCAATCGAAACTATACCTCACTTCTTCATCAACTCTTTCACAGCTGCTTCAATCTGCTGATCATGTCCGGAAGCCAATACATCCGGTTCAACCGCAACTTTAATGTCGGGTTCTAACTGCGTATTTTCACAAAAATTACCATCAGGCATTCGCCAGCCTCCCATCGGGATACCAAAAACAAGTGTAGGATCTATCTGCGTTTCCCACCACACAAAAGTGCCTGTTCCCGGCACCGGCATGCCTAGTGTTTTTCCGGTTTGCTTTAGCTTGTACGCCACAGGGAAAAGGTGAGCATCCGAATAATTGGATTCACCCATGATCACAATTGACGGTTTCACCCATTTATCATAGGGCTCTGAACCAATATACTGTCCATGAGGGATGATGTCAATATATTTTTTCCCGTTAAGGAAATCCGACAATTGTTCATGAATATTACCGCCACCGTTAAAGCGTGTATCGATAATAATCGCTTCTCTATTAAGATTGCGGCCTAATGCTTCTTCGACAACAACACGCATGCTGGCATCATTCATGGATCGTACATGAATGTAACCCACTTTACCGCCAGATAATCTTTCAGTTTCCTCCCGCCGGTTTTTAACCCATCGTTTATAAAGTAATTCGTTTTCTTCACCCAGGCTGATGGGTTTCACTGTTTCTTCCCAGCGTTTTTGGGTACCAGGATCATATACCGATACAAGGGTAAGTTGCCCCTCTTTATGATTAAGTAACTGGTAAAAGTCGATACTGTCGGAGATAGGTTGTCCGTCGAGTTGTTCGATAATATTACCAGCCTTGATCTTTGAAGATGCTTTATCGAGCGGTCCGCCTTCGATCCGTTCTGCAACCTGCAAACCGTTTCCTTTATGGGAATAGCTGTATAGTAATCCCAACGATGCCGTGTTATCGGAATTAGGCATTGTAGCCCTGTAACGGCAACCGGTGTGTGATGCATTTACTTCACCCAGCATCTCGCTCAGCATCTCAGCAAAATCATAATTATTGTTGATATAAGGCAAAAATTTATAATACTCTTTGTAATAAAAATCCCAATCAATACCATGCAATTCTTCTTTATAAAACTTTTCCTTGAACTCGCGCCATGCATGGTCAAAGATATAAGTCCTTTCATTGGCAGCTTTAAGAATTATCTCCCCGCTTGTTTTAAGCTCATCTGATTTCCCTTCATCATCTGATTTTCCTTTGTCAATACTAACCTTTCGTGGTTTCCCATCAGCCAGGAACATAAGGAACTTACCATCACTTGAAAGTTGAAGATTATCAGTGTTTTTAACTCCTAATTTTTTTAACTGTTTGGTTTCCTTTGTGCGGGTTTCGGTAACCCAAAGGTCAACGCCTTTATCGAAAGAAGTAAGGAAATACAATTTTTCCCCATCTTTCGATAGCACTGCATCACTTAACATCGAAGTTTGAGTAGTAAGTCGAATTTTACGTTCCGTCAGGTTATCCCAATCGATAATCACCTCTTTCTTTGTAGAATCCTCTTCGGCTTTAACTCCTTTTACTCCTTCTTTCTTTTTGGAAGCAGAAGCTTTTTTAGATTGAGCCGTTTCTTTTTTCTCCTTTTCAGCGTCCTTCTTCTTTTTATCCTCCTGATCCTTCAGCAGTGCGAATTCTTCCTTAGTAAGTTGAAAACGATTGAATGCCTCTTTTGAAAAAAACATTCCATAAATATCTCCACTCGAAATTCCACCACCCTGTTGTAAGGTTCCCAGGCGGTTGGAATACCAGATCATCATTTTACCGTCGGGCGACCATGTGGGCATTGCATCGTCGTAACCGCTGAGTGTAAGGTTCGTAACGTCTCCTTTGCCATCAGCCGAAACCAGCCCAACTTCAGGATCAAACATCCTGGCAGGATAGCCAAACTGCACCAGGAACCATTTCCCATCAGGCGACCATTGATAATACTGGTCTCCATCAGCATAAGAATAATTTTTGTCGGCAGGCAGGATGGTTCGTGTTTGTTTGTTTCCCAGGTTAATTACTTTAAGTGTAACGCGGTTTTCAAGGTAGGCGACCTCTTTTGCATCGGGCGAAAACCTGGGTTGAAATTCTTCTGCCGGCGTAGCAATTACTTCTGCTTCTTTCAGGACAGTGGATACATAAAAATAGGGTTCTTCTTTCCTGCTGATTGAAACCGTGTAAATATTCCAGTTTTGGTTTTTTTCTGCAGCAAATACCAGTGAACGGCCATCGGAACTGAAATCCACCGATCGTTCCTGCCAGGGTGTATTGGTTATGCGTTTGGTAATTCCCCCTTCAACACTGGAAACAAATATTTCGCCCCTGAAAACATAGGCATATTCCTTGCCGTTTGGCGAGAGTTTCAACCCGGTGAAGTCCGAATTTACCGGGACAATTTTATCAATACCTCCACGGCCATCGGCATTAATGGTAACGTCAACTTTATGAGGTTCTCCTCCCGGCTGTAAGGTATAAATATCTCCATCGAAACTAAAACATAAGGTGTTGGTATTTGCCCGGGTCAGAAAGCGTACCGGATGCTTATCTAAATGTGTCAGCGCAATAATCTTTGCCGGGTCGGAAAGGGAGCTTTTATAAACATTGAAGGAGTTTGGCTGCTCACTCAGGAAATAAAAATCATTACCGTTCGAATCGAAAACAGGATTACGGTCTTCACCATTAAATGTTGTAAGCCGGGTGAATTTCCCTGAACTGAATTCATATGTCCAGATATCACGTGTAACAGATGAAGTATGATGCTTCCTCCAGTTGTCTTCATAGCCTTTCCGGTCATGGAAGATCAGTTTGGAGCCATCAGGACTTATGGTAGCATCAATAGCCGGGCTGGTTAGTACCTGTGCGATCCTTCCGCCTGTTACCGGTGCGCTGTATAACTCTGACATAAGTCCCATGGGAAACTGTGCATTCGAAGCAAGGTCCTGGCGGCTGGCTGAAAAATAAACCAATTGATCATCCTTCGAAAAACTGCTTGGCACCTCCGGAGAAGAATGTGTTGTCAGCCTTTTACCTTCTCCCCCTTTGGCAGGCATAACAAAAACATCAAAATTTCCATAGCGGTCAGATGCAAAGGCAATCGATTTCCCATCATGGCTCCAGACAGGAGCAAACTCATACGATTCGCTTAGCGTGAGAGGGATGGCCGCCCCGCCGGTTGATGACACCAAATAAATGTCACCCTTATAGGAAAAAAGGATACTGGTTCCATCGGGTGAAATAGCGGAATAGCGCAGCCAGCGTGCATTTCCCTGGCCTAATGAACATAGCATCAGCAGGGATAAACCAGCTGCCAGAAACATTTTTTTCATACTGTTGGATTTGAGTATAAATTGATTTAAAGTTTGAGATGTTAAAACGCTCAGGATACAACCTTCACCGATTTTACCTGAATACCTGATGATTTGGAAAATAGTCGGGGTGAAAGTTACGAACAGTTTTACTGAATTGAATAATATCTGTCAAAAAAAAATTCCAGCATGCATTCATTTAATGCATGTATATATATCTGGCATTGCAATTTTTTAGTATTTATGTTCTGATATTATGTAGGAGACGGATTGTCAAATCTTGTATTATTTTACAGGAGTGCAAACAGCAATGTAATAATGAAGATTCTTGTTTTCATCCTTAAATAAAAAATTATTCTGGAATAAGGGAAAATGGCAAGCACTCCTTTTACAATTCCTATTCAGGTTTTAATCAATGCCAGCAAGGTTTTGGGAATGTCGAAAAATAAAAAGGGTGGAAGCGTCTGGCGAAAAACAAAAAACCTCCGGCGTTGTGCAAACAAAAAACCACTTACTGCTAAAACGCTGTAGGGAAATGAACAATGGAGAAGAGACCTTGGTGTTTTGGATGCTGGCTGGTTTTTCAATGAAGATATCCAATGGGGCCATGTCGGCTCGCCGATTATATATGGGCAAACAGTCATTGCCCAATGCGACCGTTCTAAAGATTCGTATATCGCTGCTTATGATCTGAAAACCGGAAAAGAAGTTTGGAAAACTCATCGGGATGAGATATCATCCTGTGGTACTCCTACCGTTTATCATGGAAAAAACCGGGATGAACTGGTACCCAATTCGTCCCGGTTTATCAGGGGCTATAACCCGATGACAGGTCAGGAACTTTGGCGTTTGTCTCCCAACTCGGAAGTCACTGTTGGTACCCCTGTGTTCAGCGACAGCTTGATTTATGTAACGGCAGGATATCCGCCAGTTTATCCTGTTTACGCTATCAAGCCGGGAGGGAATGGGGATATTTCCATCCCCGACAGTCTCAATTCTGGCCCGTTCATTCAGTGGAGAAAAAAAGGGGGGGTATCTATATGCCATCCCCACTTTGCTATAATGGATTTTTGTATACTCTTGCAAACCAGGGAGTAATCATCTGTTATGATGCCCTTTTGCTTCGTGTGAAGAAAATTAATTTATATTGTTTTTAATTTCATTGAATATCGTTTCAGCCAAAGTCTGCTGATTCTGAACAAACTCGTTTTTAATTTCGTCCAGTGATTTATTATCAGCTATCAACGATTTTATTTTTGCCTGCAGGCTTTTCATCTCATCAATATGTTTTTGAATGCCGGCCCGGTCCAGCATTTCGCTATGGCCGCTGAAGAATTTTTCCGCATCCAGTTTTGCAAGCATTTTTGTGAGGGTCTTAACATGCTCAAACGAGTTGCCGCCTTTATAGGAATGAATAAGCTGGGGCCTTCCGGTGAAAACCTGGTCGCCGATAAATGCAATCTTTTGATCACGAAAATAGACCACCAAATCACCGGTTGTATGTCCAACTCCAAAATAAAAGAGTTCAACCTTCTGCGATCCGAGGTAGATATCCATCCGATCATTAAAGGTTACGGATGGGATAAATGGAAGCAGTTCCAGGTTATTCCACTCCGACAAACTACCATCCCGTTTGGTGTGAAAGAATTCTTTCCGGCAGTTTTCGTGGGCTATAATTGTAACTGAATTCGGGAAAAACTGGTTCCCGGTAACATGATCTCCGTCGCTATGCGTATCAATAAGGTATTTTACCGGTTTATCCGTAATTTTTGCTATTTCAGCAAGAGTTTGTTTAACCGAGATTTCATCCTGCTTTGCATCAATAACAGTTACTCCATTATCTCCGATAAACAAACCACTCCTTGCTCCTTTTCCATCTAATACTTCGTACATATTATCTGAAATTTTATTCAGTTTCACCGGCTTGGGCTCCTGTTGTTGGGCAATACAGAGCGTTGATAACAAAAGAAAGACTAAAATCAGGCTGACAGAAGAATTGAATTTCATGGTTATGCAGTTTTTTATACAACATTAATCAAATTACCCATATAGTTGTTCGAAAAGTAGTTCAAAATATTTTACACCTACTATTTTGGCTGATTACTATTCATCCCTGAAATGTTTAATATGTGCAGATCAACTTCAAAATGTAAGAGGAATCAATCTAACTTTTGGTTTCAACCGGATTTATCCAGGTACCAACGGATAATTCTCTGTTTATCTGAACATCAGATATGCGGCATCTCAATCCCTCTCAGGTTCCGGTAAAGCTTCAGGGCAAACAGATCAGTCATGCCCGAAATATAATCGATGATATTCATCACCCTGGTATAGGCATCTGACGATGCGTCAATTTTGAACTGGGCCGAAAGCAGGTTCAATGTATTATCATGCCGTTTGGTCCGTTTACGGTCATCGATAAAAGCGGCTTCAATAAAATCTTCAATAAGCCCCGACATAATGCGGAATCCTGCAAGCTCAATCCTCACCACTCCTTCGTAGTTATAGATTTTTTCAACGGATTTTTTTGAGATCGCTTTCAGAACATCCGACAGTTCATCAATTCTATCCAGCAGCGAAACATTAAAAGTCCCGGCGATAATGCTTGCCTGGTTTTCGATAAAAACCCTGGCACATTTATGCGTTAAACAGTTAATTGATTTTGCCCTGAGGTAGGTTACAGCTTCGTTTTTGTCGTTCTCAATTTCCTTCAGCCTTTTTTCGAAACGAACCATATCCTCGTTATCATGCTTCGCTATGATCTGTATCAGATGCTCTTTCACTTCGGCATACGAAAGGATTCCAAGCCGGTGCGCGTCTTCATAATCAATAATATTATAGCAGATATCATCAGCCGCCTCCACCAGGTACACAAATGGATGCCGCTTGTACACTATTCTTCCTTCAACCGTGTCAGCAATCATTTTCAACTTTGAAACCACGGCAAGGAATACCTCCTTATCATCATCAAAAAATCCATATTTCTTCCGGTGAATCGCGCCTTTTTTCTGTGTAGCCAACGATTCGCACGGGTATTTCAGGATGGAGCCCAAGGTGCTGTATGTCAGCCTGGAACCACCAAACTGACGACCTTTATATTGTTTTGTCAGTATCCGCAGCGTATTGGCATTTCCCTCGAAATGCGTAAGATCGTTCCATTGTTCTTTTGTAAACAGGCTTTTGAACTTCAGGTCTTCCTCCTTTTCCGTTTCACGGTCGATAAAATACTTCGAAATGGCTTCTTCGCCGGCATGGCCAAAGGCAGGATTTCCCATATCGTGGGCCAGGCATGCCGCAGCGACAACATGTTTCAGATCGTATAAATAGAAATGTTCCGCTTCCTTATTTTGTTTTACCTCCTCAATAGTTTCAACTATTGACTCACCTACCAAAGCACCCAGCGTACGGCCCACACTGGCCACTTCCAGCGAATGGGTGAGCCTGTTATGCACAAAAACCTCCTCGGGAAGCGGGAAAACCTGTGTTTTATTCTGAAGCCTGCGGAACGGGCTCGAAAACACAATGCGATCCCAATCTCTTTCAAAATCGGAGCGGATTCCCTTTTCATAGTTTGTTATTCCATATCTCTCATCCGAAAAGCAATTCGTCCAGTTCATTCAAGTAATGTTAAGTTGTATTGATTAAATAATTTAGGCCGCCTCCGCTATCCTGAGCACCAGTTCAATCAGTGTAATATTATTTACAGCTGATGCTGTTTGCATGATGCGAACAGGTAAAAATACATTTTTTGACTTACGGACTGATTTAATTTATTGTTTTTTGTGCTTTACTGTCAGGCATTCCAAACGTTCGCAGGTAGGGATTGCTTTTGTTTTTGCTGTTTTTTAAATCGTGCCCTGGAGGATAAGTATAAAATCCAAAGTCTGATTACTTTCGTTGATTGCCTGTATTGGTTCCGAGTAATTGACAGCATTTTACGCTAAATCTGCAGTAATCAGACATAATTGATTTCTAAAATTCAGTTTAATCTGTTTTATCCAGTACATAATATATTCGCGGTTCGCGTTGTTTGCTTTTTCGAAAAAGAAATGTTGCTTAATTTCTCGTCCGTACTAAGCAGTGCGCGTTATTTGTTTATCTCCATTTAGGTTCAAAGGGAAGTCTCTCACCATCAGCCGTTGTATATTCTTCCAACGAATTTTCTTTTGACTGTATAACTATATAGATCATTGTTTCTTCCGACGAATTGAATATACCGCGTTTTCCTTGTGGTGCTACTCGTATTACGCTGCCTTCTTTTATGCTGAAACAGTCTTCGTCGACCTGGAAAAAGCCGGAACCTTTTATAATTATATATGTTTCTTCGTTTTTCCGGTGCCTGTGAAAATAAGGTTGCTCTGTTTTAGGCGGAAGCGAATTAAACGATATTTCGGTACCGGTAGCTTTTGTCGCTTCCTTTAAAAAAACTTTGCCTTCAATAAGCCTTTTGTTTACCGGATGAACCAGTGAATAGTCCATCAAATCATTTAAATTTCCCAGGTTTATGGCAGTAAAGTTTGTGTTTCCCGATAATTGCTCAACTTGTTTCATCTGTTTATTTTTAAATTTTAAGGGGCCACTACTTGTCCCAATAAACCAGGATGGATTTTAGTGGTTTGTTGTTTATTGTCCTGGTGTTGCTGTTTCCCTGATTTCAACACTTGTATTTTGTCCGTTTAATATCGGGCATTTCTTTGCGATTTCTGTCGCTTCATCCATATTACCGGCTAAAACAATAACATAACCGGCAACCGAATTATGGTCGGCAATGTATGGCGTTTCAATTACTTCATTATTCGGTTTTAATACCCGTCCTTGTCGCGAAAAATGATTTCCACCATCTGCAAGTTGGTCATTACCGATTTCATTAAGCCATTCCATCCATTGTTGCATATAAACATCCATTTGCTTTCTGGGTGGTTGTGCTGCTTCATTGGTGATGTCCATCCGGAACAGCAGTACAAATTCTTTCATCCTGAATGCTTTTGTTTGATTAGTCGTTTAATGAATTAATGCCCTGTTCTTTAATTCTTGTCAATCCATCTTTCATTGCCTTAACCTGCTCCGGGGTGTGCACTTGCCAGATCGTAACTTCTCCTACAACCTTAAACGGATGTATTGAACGAAACGATTTTGTCGGGTTACCCGGGAATTTCCTGTCTGTCAGATCAGGATCATCCTCAATTGCTCCTGTTGGTTCTACTAAATAAATTCTTCCACGTCCTTCGCCAAAGGTGAGTTCAGCACCCCAGATTGCAGCATCTAATGTCGCTGTCAGGAAAATGTATTTCGCTTTTTTTCTTTGACCAAAGTTTGAGTTAAAACCAACTTCTATTATGTCTCCAGGCCTTAAGTTTGCCTTTGTCCCGTGGAAGTATGTCTGGGCAAAAGGGCTTGGGATAGAATTGTTCTCACTTTTGTTTTGTTCCATTGTCGTTTATTTGTGATATAATGGGTTGTTGTGTGTTGGGTTGTCCGTTACAATCACCGCTAACAAACGTTACGGGTAATTACATTGAGCAATTACCTGTAACGTTACTTCCGACCAAATGTTTAATTTTTCGAATGTTAAAATTATTAATTATGGTCCAAAGCCGCAATCTGGCTAATGTCATCCTTTCTGCTTCTTTGCATCTTGCAGTACCGGTTAAAATTTCCTTTACAAGGGTTACGATATTATAATTGTGGTTTATCCGCCGGGTGCATTTCCTTTTTTATGATGGTAGCAACGTGATGCCGCTTAAATCTGCTTTTCCTTGTTTCAGGAATTCGTAAGTTATCCGGTCAGTTTTACAGTCGATAAACCGGATTCGTTTCAATTTATTATTGTTTTTAAAGAAAGTGTTAATAAGCGTTGCATTTTGGAAAGACACCCTGGTAAATGTGCAGTTTTCAAAATAGCAGTCTTCCAAAGCACCGGTAAATACGATATCGGCAATCTGAGTATCAATAAAAGAAGCGCGGTTCCACACAGCTTTTTCAATTATATTTTTCCCGAAGTTGCCAGATTTGACAACTACACCGGAAAAGCCTCCTGATTTTATCACCATTCCTGTAAAATCTACGCCAGTGAAATTGCAGTCGTAGATATTGCTTTTTGAAAATTCAGTTCCGGTAAAATTGGCGCCTGAGAAATCGCAGCGGTCTATATTGCTTCCTGAAAATTCTGTTCCTTTCAGTAAACAATCCTTAAATATATTGTTGCCTAAGTTGGAACCCTGAATACGGCTGTTGCTGATATCGGAACCAGAAAAATCACAGTTGTCAACATTATTGCTTTTCAGAAGAAGTCCCGACAAATCGGAACCACTAAACCTGCAGCGCTGCATATTGGAGGAACTGAATTTTTCATGCAGGTTTTTCAACCCTGAAAAATCAGCGTCAATCCAATTTCCCTGTGACATATTCCAGCTAAGTTTTCCTCCAGTTTTGCCTGCAGGCAGGTCCTGCTTTCCGGATGGCAATTCAGTCGCTTGCTGAACCGAAGGCTCAACAGCTGTAATTTCAGTGGCTGCAGATTGGAAGTTTTCCGAAAAATAGTTCAGGTCAACATCCAGGATTTCGGCCAGGCGGTTTAACGTAATTATATCCGGCATTGACTCTCCCCGCTCCCACTTTCCGACTGCCTGTGAACTGATGAACAGGTGCTCGGCAAGCTGGGCCTGCGAAATATTTATTTTCTTTCGTGCTCCGGCAAGTTTATTGCCAATCATTTTAGTGTTTAGCATTGGTTCCATTTTTTAAATTATTTGATTCAGCAAAGGTATTTTGAAGTATTGCCCGAATCAAAAAAAAACAAATACTTCTGGTTGTTAATACTCTACTTATTGTTGTTATTCAACAACTGATGGTTGCAAATGTTATGATTCATTGCAATATTGGAACGGAGCTTTCACAAAAAAGCAAGCATGCGTCAGAAAAGATACCGGCAAAGAAGAGTTAAAGTGCCGGTGACGGTAACTGATTTATGGAAAATACGTGGTAGCGTTATGTATATCTAGTATGCGTTATTACTGAGGCAAAACAGTTTTAAGTGATTGATTCCGAGACTTTTTTGCAGCCGAAAGTCTTGCCCCTAAGCAAAGCTTTCTATCTGTACATTAACTTTCTATTTCAGCCAGGTCTTCGTTTGTAAGAATAAGATCCCAGGCGTGGCTTATCCCGTCGACCTGTGCAGCGCTTCTGCCGCCGACAATTGCCGCTGTTACCGCAGGATTTCGCAAAGTCCAGGCAATGGCTACTTCACCGGCCGAATGTCCGTATTTTTTGCCAATAGATTTCAGTTTCTCAACAAGTGCCAGGTTCCGGGTTAGGGCTGGCTCCTGGAAATGACTGCTGTTTTTTCGCCAATCGTCGGATGGCATGGCTGCAATCCGTTCCCGGGTCATGGACCCGGTAAGCAATCCTGATCCCATGGGTGAGTAAACAATCACTCCCATTCCATTTTCTTTGCAAAATGGCAGAATTTCTTTTTCATAATCCCGGTTTATCAGTGAGTAGGGTGGCTGTAAGGTTGATACCGGCGCAATTTTCATGCTTTTACTCATTTGTTCAATATTGTAATTCGAAACACCGATATAACGGACTTTCCCTTCCGACCGCAAGGTTTCCATCATTTCCCAGGCTTCCTCCAGATCCGCATCAACCGGCCAATGCACCTGGTAAAGGTCTATCGCATCTATATTTAACCGGCGAAGGCTTGCCTCGCATTCCCTGCGGATAGATGCTGCTTTTAGATTCCTGGTTACATTACGTTTGTCGTCCCATACCAATCCGCATTTTGTAAAAATATAAGGCTTTTTGCTCAGGCCTTTGATTGCTTTGCCAACTAATTCTTCCGAATGGCCAAGACCATAAACTGCCGCAGTATCAATCCAGTTCATCCCGTTATCAATGGCACGACGAATGGCTGCAATAGCTTCGCCGTCGTCCTGCGGTCCCCATGCAAATTCCCAGTTGCCACCGCCAATGGCCCAGGCTCCGAATCCTGTCCGGGTGATTTCCATATCCGTATTTCCAAATTGTTTTGTTTCCATTTTTGTGATTTTTGTGATTTTAGGCTAAATTAAGTATTTTGTTATTTCAGACAGGGAATAAACAGTTGCAAATTAATATACTTGTTGGCTTGTGCCTGCTACGTTCATTACTAATAAACTTTTATAGTGCCCATGGAGTCATAATTTGTGTATTTTCAAATCATAACCCACAAGATTGAAATCACTGAATATTTTCCTTTTACTCTTAATTTTTATAGTAAACAGCTGTTCATCTTCATCCGAAGAGCACCTGGTATTTAATGATGTTCCAATACATGGCAATCCTGCTCAATTTGCAAATGAACTCCAGGTTCGCGCGCGTCTTTATTTCAGACGCGTGCGGGCGCTAAAGGGGGGCTACAAAATTGGCGATTTATTTGTTTTAATATTCCGGTACATGTTGCAAATGCTTGCCAGTGGAAGTAATATATGATTCATTTATTTATTGCTTTCACCAGTTTTCTCCCCACAATACGGGCAGACAATCCACAAGTTATCTAACTGGCTGTAGCATTTCTTACAAGTAACAACCTTTTCAATAACTGATTTTATCGGAATGCTGGTTTTAACAGTATAAATCTCGGGGATTTCCTTTAAAAAGCTTGATTCATTGCCTTTTTCGGTAATTAAAAAGAGTTTTTCCTTGGCCCTGGTTATGGCAACATAAAATAAGCGTCTTTCTTCTTCTAATAAAAGATCATGGTTCGCTTTTTTTATCACCTGAAATATCCTGTCCTCAAGCCATATGTCCGGAAAACCACCTGAACCTTCGGATAAGCCCAAAATAAAAACAACTTTTGATTCCAATCCTTTGGCTGCATGTATAGTTTTGTATTGAACTCTAATATTTTCATCCTTAAAGCGAAAAAAATATGGGCTATACATCTTGCTCCTTCTATAAAGGAATAGTATATCATCACTAGTGAATCCATCATCAAGGAGTTCCCTTACTTTATCGAGGCAGAACTGAATATTTTCCTTTTCCGAATTACCTGAATAGACAACTATCTTATGCTCTGATTTTTTGGAGGCGAATATCTCTTTTTCGACTTTAAACTTGTTATGCTTGATTACTTCGTTACTTGCGCCAACAATATTCTGAGTGCTACGATAATTGAGGTTAAGTTTTATGACTTTTGAATCAGGGAAATGCTTTTCAAATTCTATGATATAGCTCACATTTGAGCCTCTGAAACCATATATGCTTTGCCAATCATCACCGACACAGAATAGCTGGGTATGTTCCGTGAGAAGCAGTTTTATCATATCAACCTGAAGGTTGTTAACATCCTGGAATTCGTCGACTAAAATATATTGATATTGATTCTTGTATTTGTTAGATATATCCGGATGATTCTGAAATAATAAAGCACTTTCGGAAATCATATCGTTAAAATCGAGGTATGATTTGTTGGTGCAATAGTGTTTGTATCTTTCAACTATCGGAATAGCAATCTCATAAAAGTTGCGAACCCTTTCATGCTGGTCTTTTCTTGCATTATTTAATACCTCCTGAGGGTTATTATTTTCGACCTTAATCATATCCGTTATGCGCATGATTTGCCTCACGAAGTCTTTAACATCTTCGTGATACCCATCAAATTCTTCCCTATATGACAAGGATACAGTAGTTTGATAATCGGATGGCAAGCGGTTTCGGACAATACTGTCCAAAGTATGATTGAAAAGGGCTGAATCAGCTGTCATACTTTCATAGGTTTTCACCAGGAGTAAGTTACCCTTTTCGAATTGTTCCTCTTTGTTTACAGTTGAATAACTTTTATCACTTACATGTTCGATATAAAGATTGGCATCGGGAATAAAGAAATCCGGACGAAACGAAAAATCTTTTATGTTAAGCAAAGGCTCGTATTCGTACTTAATGCTATGCCGGTAAAACCAATCTGCAATAAACTGCTCCGACTTGGATCGGACTTTTGTACCATCAAGTGTAGTAAAATACTTCCCATCCTTGGGTAAGTTTTTTTTCTGGCTGTTATCGAGATGGATCTTATCAATTACGTAATCGAGGATATATCTTTTTAAGTCGAGTAAAAACCTGGTATCAGTGCATTCGTCGATGAGTAACTTATGAAAAACTTCAAATGCAGTTTCAGGGGCTACATATTTTGATAATTCATCATCTTCCGACCGTTTTTCATCGCCAATAATCCTGAATTTATTATCGAATTGGTTTACGCCATAATTACGCAGAACTGTATAACAAAAACTGTGAAAAGTTTTAATCGTTAATCCATCAATCCATTTGATTTTTTTCTGATATACTGCCCTTTCCTGGTCGATTTCTTTTTTAGTTTTATGCTTATCTGCCAGTATATTCTCATATTGATTTGTGTCATCCGCCGAAATGATCAACCGGTCTATCATCTCATTTGTTGCATTTTTTGTAAAAGTTATGGCCAGGATACTTGACGGGCTAACCCCTTTTTCCTCTATCAGGTAAACTATTTTCTGCAGAAGGGTTTTTGTCTTACCTGATCCTGCACCAGCCAATACCAGCAGGCGTTTTTCATCACTGATAACCGCCTCTGTTTGTTTATCGTTTAATGAGCTTAAATTAGTTTTAATAGATTCCAAAGTCATATAATTTAAATTTTTCCAATGGTAGCACTACATTTCAGGTGAAATCGAGGGTAAATATAGTTATTTTAGATATTCTGATTTCTGAGTTTCTTGCAGCAGAATGTGGCTCTGGTAATACTTTAGATTTCAAGTTAATTCATTCATTTAAATAATCAGTTTGATGAGGATGTGCTGTGAAGGATACTTTGCGGGCGCGCGTCTCCCGACGTGTGACAGTGTACCCTGTTACCACATACTCAACAATTCCACTTTAATCCAATCAACAATTATAAAGGTTTTAAAATGCACTTCACTACCATCAGGTAACTTGTATTTACAGACATAGAGATGCAAGATTATGTAATAGGATTAACAAGGTAAATGTTAACACCACGAGCCGGGAGACGTGCCAATGGAGTATTCCTTTCGTGCTGCAACATCAGCTGTACCGCGTATTACCCAGCGCATCTGAAAAATCTGGTATTGCGTCGGCATCCTGAGATTTTAACATTAAGTAATCCATCATCGTTTTTACATTTACCCTGTTAATTTCTTCCTCTTTCCCATATATTTGTTCCTGAGCTAATTCGAGCAAATCACCGCAGCCGGCTTCAATGAACAAACGTCGCATGGCTTCATTATTTCGCAAATCTGAATTTATAAATGTGCTGAGCTTATCGAGCGCCAGGTATTCTTTATCCCGCTTTTGCAGCCCTGCCAGTTCCTGTAGCTTTTTACCTTCGGGAGTTCCGTTGTTGGTAAGGAATAGGAAGGTGCGGATAACCAACATCCCATTATGTACAACAACTGACAGATAACCTGCTTTCCAGTTAAGATATTTGTATTCAATCAGGTATTGATTATTTGCGCCCTTAAGTATAGCTCCATTTTTTGCAGAATAACTTAAAAGCCAATGCAAAAAATTAGTATTCGTGCCATCGAGACGCTCTTCCATACGATTTATTGCATGCATCTGTATATAAACAGGCAGATTTGCATGGCTTTCAGGTAAGCCGAATAAAGAAGCTTCGCGTTCGCACCAGGTTACTCCATCAAAATCAGCCCATCCGACACGAACTGCCGGGCGGGTATTCCCATCAATAGTTATTGCTATTTTATTCTGTATATATCTGTTAATTAGTGCTTTATAACATACGTGATATTCGCCATTGCTCATAACTACTTCTGAGTCCACGGTGGCCCAATACAGACTGTCGTTCATTTTGCTCACAATCAGTACCGCCGATCTGATGCTGTTGTTCATTTTTATCCAGCCCGAATTCGGCGAGTCCTGTTTTTCTTCAAACAATTTTGACAGAGCTATTAATTTATCTGCATTTTCAAAGGCTTTGTCTTTGAGTAGAATGTCGCATTTCAAAAAAGTTGTCCCCACTGAAGCGTATTCGGAAATTGTTATTGTCTCTCCGTTTTTGCCAACTTCACATGTACTATCATGAAAAAATTGCTGAATTAATTCCTTAATAAATTTCAACGTTTGCTTATCAATGATACTTCCGGCGGCTGCTTCTACCTGCAAGGCAAGCATTCTTCTGTTATACAGGTATTCAAGAATAGGTTCCGGTATCGAAAGGTATAAATCATCATTACCTGTAAGCAATTTCAATAGGTTCCTGAATCGTTCGAAAAACAGTTTCCGGTTTTGAGCAGTAAGTAGTTTTGATGCCTGTAAAGGGTTTGGTTTCTTATGGTGCTTAGCCATACTGTGAATTTAATAGTATATAAATTGCTGCTTAAATTTTAGCGAATGTTGTATTGAAAGGCTTTATTAACTCAGTTTAATACGTGTTTTAATGATGTTCAAATTTAAAATAAAGGCTTGATATAATTTTCAGCTTAATAGTTTTTTATTCCGTACGGCTACAGATTATACATTAAAATCTAATTTGTATTCAAATTTAGTTGTTATATCATTTGGTTTAATTATGGCAACACAGGTTAAAAATCTGCGCCGGCAGAGAAGGGCCTTACACCGTTTAACCTTGTAAGGCAAAATAAAGATTCATAGTTAAGCACGACTTAATGGGTTTGCCGTTCAGTTTGGCCGGAATCCAAACGGGTGATTGAAGTATAATCCTGGCAGCTTCGGCGTCCAGTATTTTAGGAGTTCCCTTTTTAATCCTGAGATCAGTTACATGCCCGGTTTCATCAATTACGAATTGTAATACAACTTTTCCTTGTAATCCGTTCTCTGTTGCCTGTTGAGGATAAATCAACCGGTGCGTTATAAACTTCAGGAAATTATGATCATTCTGAGGGAACACCGGAGGTTCGTAATTACCCGGAGTGGTGCATTCAGCTTTATCGAATTTCAGGGTATAATTGGGAATATCCGTATAGGTGGTATCAGAATACGAATATTTGCCGGAATAATCGACCTCTTCTCCACCATCTGAAATCCATAACCCGCAAGGAATATCGCCATTGTAACAATTTTGGCGTAACACTTTATTACGACGCTTGTCCAACATTTTATAACATACCGAACCATCAGGCATTTTTATGGTTAACTGAATTACTTTAGCCTTTCCAGGTTCTACTTCTTCATTGCTATACGTATTTATAAAATAGGCTGTATCAACTATTACCTGGCCCGACGTGGTGGTAAGGACAAGTATACAAAAAGCGGATATCATCAAAAGCTTTCTCATAGGTATTGTATTAAATCTGTTCAGCATAATGGGTGGTGTGGCTATTTTCAGGTTTAGCAGAGATTGGTTTACAATAGTACAAATTTTATACTGTCACGCGTCAGTGGACGTGCGCCAGCGAAAGGGAATACCTTCGGGGAGATAGTTCGTGCGGCAACGTGTATTATCAGTATAGTTATCTGGTTGATCCATAGTGTAAAGGAACAAAATACTGCAACAGGTTATACATTCAATTCTGATTTGTATTCAAATATAGTTATTATTTTATCTGCTTTAATTATGCCGGCACAAATTACAAATCTGCGCTACCTGATGTAGAAATTTATTTTGATTATTGTGCTGGCAGTCAGTTGCCAATCAGCGTAAGCGTTGGACATTGGAACATTTGGTCGAGGAACCGCAAAAGTTATAAAATGGATTGCTTCGGGATTGCGGATTTTATAACCTCCAACCGGCATTTTTAAATTGACTTGAAATCAAACAAATTTACTTATTAAGTCGATAATAAACAGGCAGACAATGTACTTTATTCGGTATCCGTAGTCTGCGACTACGGATAGCAATTTTTTATTTTTTATTTTATGGAAGACTACGGACAGCGGGGCGAATTGGGTAAAAACCTACTTCATTAATTCCGACCATTTCTGTGTGATCCGATTGGTGCCTTCAGGACCTTTAATCTCAATCTGGACTCCTGTCTTATTCATAAAACAATTAATCTCAACATCCGGATTACCAATGATTTCTTCCAGATCAGTTGATGTAGTTTCCTGCCCTTCAGTCATGCCATTAAGCACTTCTATGGTAATGTATGCGAAAAAGGTTACAAAATTATCCCTGCTAATTACATTTGCTGCAGGTGCTTCGGCATAGGATTTAACCTGTAAAGTTGAGCCATCTGCAAGTGTGAGCAGAGTATAATCAGTTGCGGTATATTTACCTTCGGATATTACTGCGATGTCTTCCAGTAATTCTTTTTGATAATCCTGGCTGAATACATTGATTGATAAGATAATAGCTACAAATAGGAGCATTAGTTTTTTCATAATAATTGTTTTAAATGGTTTTGGATAATTATTTAGTTCTAAACTGTTATTTCATTAACTGGATGAATGCTTTAAATAAGGTAATGTCTAATTTTTAATCCACTAAGAAGTATTTAGTCTACAAATAAAAACGCCAAAGGACTATATTCTACTATAAGAATTATTTAATATCGGGTTATTCTTCGATGTTTTGCCATTTGAAGGTTGACCAGTTCTATGACAGTAACTTTCTCTGTAATCAGGGTTGCCCCATTGTGCCCATTGCTGGTAAGCTTCATAACAAAATGGTTGCGATGGATTGAATGGAATTGGCTTACCCGTGCGTATGCAATAGCCTGTTTGTACTTGAGATTGAGGTTTTGGCTTTACTGATGGTGTATTTTTTTGTTCAATTTCATGGCGTTCAGGTCGGTTAGTTGGTGAAGAGCCAAGTTCGATTTCTTCCAAAAAATCTGAAAGTTTATGTTTTATATTATTTGACCTGTTATTGAATACTTTTCTTGTGTAATAGCTTTCGGTTTTGTCTAATAGGACATCAGATTTGATATAGTTTTTACCAAACATAGCGAGGAGTTTTTTTTCAAAAACAGGACGCTTGATAAAAACAGCTTCAGCTTCATAAGTTATTTCCCAACATTTATCCCAAGCCTGTCTATCCACCGAAGTAGCTAAAGATCCAAGGATATTAGTTTCCTGAAAAACACCAAATTCGATGTTATTCTTGAATGAATAGTCGTATAAGTTTATGGAAGTGATTACACTTTGGGTATCATTTGCATAATACTTTCCGTGTAGATTTGGTATATATAAAATGCTGATGTTCATGAATTTCTTAAAGAAATCAAAATCAGAACTACTCAAGCTTTTCTTAACGTTATTTTCATTTTTGCCAAAAACAATTATAATGTGTAACCTAGGATTGTTCAGATGATTCTCAAATAATTTCCGGAAATAGGTGTCAAGATTTATATAAGGACTTATAATCAATAAAGTATTTGATGCTTTCCAGATAATATCATAAACTGTATTTTCAAGTTCTTTGCCAGTGAGGAATTTTGACATTAATGTTTAGTATTATTAATGGTTATACGAGTTTTTCAAAAGAAATATTGGCAAACGTACAAAGTCTGTATGAAATTAACAAAACAAAAAGTGAAAATAAATTAACATTTCAAATCTTACTTAATTTATGGTATATGATAGTGTTCTAATATCTTGCTATTGTATCCTTTACTGAAAATAAGACGTATACATTTGCAGTAAAATTCCCCCGTATACATAACTAGAAACTAAATCGTACTCTATGCAAATTAAAATTCTCAAGTGAAGGAAACTGGTTCGAATTTGAAGGCAATAAAATCTGTTTGCCTTCAAACTGTTTGATGGAATAATTCGATTGATCTTCACTCCAGTTTGATTTTACCAGGACTTTATAATTATCATCAATTGATATCAATCCTCTGTCAAAAGCACGGTGAAGGTTAGGGCAAAGTGAAATACCGTTTGAAATTGTGTCGTCATAGCATTCGCTGAAAGGTACAATATGACAAGCATCAATCATAGAAACCGAAATGGTTGCTGCTATTTTCATTCCGGATATACAGCAGGTGTAATTGTATATTTTCGGGATTTCCCTTTTGAAAATGCTGCCTCGTAGAAATATTTCCTCTTCGTTTTGTTGAAGCATCAAGTTTTTGATTTCCCTCTGATATTCATACGGTTTCTCACTTATGATTTTATCTTCAATTTCATTAAAAAGTCGTAGCTGACCTGCTATTGAATTTGAAAAATCAGCTTTTGTTAAAGGGAAATATTCATCCAGTAAAAATTGCTGTAGAATGCTGTTACAGCTTTTATCCTGCATCAGGAAACACAGATCATCATTTATGACGGCGAAATCAACAGCTGCATTTAAGTTTGAAAAGCTTTTCATTATTGAACCCATCTGATCAATATTTTCAAACCCCGGTTTTGGTATTAGTTTCCAGAACTTTTCACTTTTTAAATAATAGAAAGGGTATGAAATCCTGCAATCGTGCTGAGTGGTAACCAATAAACTCCAATTGGTCTTAAACAGTGCGACTATCTCAGGTGTGATGTATATTCGTTGGCTGGTAATCAGGTTGTTTTGATAAGCTTGTAAAACTGATAGCAATAATATAGGTTTATGAGGCGCAATGCCATGTGATCGATCAATGTGCAGCTTCCGGAATGCAAGCATGTATTTTAAAAGATGATCCTGCATGTGAAATTTAAATTATTGTAACCGACCTTAAAATGGCCTCTTAAAAATTATATAATCCAGTACTTTTTACCCAGCCTTTAAAAACTGCTCAAACCTTGTAGAAAGTCTATCCTTATCCGGATAGTTTCGTATATCCTTTGGCAATATCAGGCTGTTATTGTCAAGAAGTTGTATACCATATTTTAACATCGGACCATCTGTTTCCTGTAATATATCATGCCTGATTTTGATTGTATAATCTGGACTAATTCCAAGTATATTCTGATCAAATGCAGCATGATGAATTTTACATAATGCTAATCCATTTTGAATAATCGGCTCTCCTGTGTCTTCATTATCTCCGATAATATGAGCCGCATCTAATAACTCAACATGACGCAAATTACACAAGGTACAATGATTTTGATAAGCTGCTAATACTCTCTCCCTGAAACTCTTTTGATGCAATCTTACCAGTACGCTGCTTGTCAGATATTTCCTCCTGTAATGTTCTTCAGGATCTTCTGCTTTACCAATTGCATCACTAATATGATATGCGTCATCAACCGCAACTGTAAATTCTAAAGCATTAATGTTATCGTTCATTATATATACAGGCCAGGTTGCCATGTATTTACCTTCGAGTACGCTATGGAAATAAATCAATGGTTTCTGCAGATTAATCAATTCGCGCAGCCCTTTGTTATCGCGATGATTCGGATCAGTACCACGGTATTTATATTTAAGAAAGCCATCGTTTGTAAGTGAATCAGAATAGGGTCCACTTGAAGAAGTAGTAATGGAAATTGGCAGATCAAGCTGTTTAGGTTTCCATATCCCGCTTGCCCCTAGCAATGTAATTCTTTCCCCTTTAAACAAAAACCCTTTAATCAGTTCTTTATAAGGCAATACATCACCATAAATAGAAACTAAATCTTTTAAATGTTCAAAAGCGGCTAATCGGATTTGATTGTCTAACATATTCACAATTAATATTTGCTGTAACTGCACTGATTACAAATCAGCTCCAGCAGAGGAATTCTCGCCAGACACGTTATAAACGTGGCCAGCACAAGTATCAGTATTGCAAATCAGCCTGCAATTCTTTCTAAATACATAAATGATTGAGGTGGAGTAACATTGAAATCTTCTTTTAGCGACAATGCTTTGTCATACCTTTTTGTGCATTTTATTTTAATTGCAAATCCTTTTTCCTTATTAATAAAGTACTCGAAGAAAAACCTTTCCGAAATGCCTGAGAATTCTTTTGTTTTCTCCCATAGTTTATGGAGATCATAATTTAGGATTTTCTCTATTTCAAATTCACCAATAACCTGCTGAACGGGGGAAGATGCATATACTACAACAGTCTTTACATCATGGTTTTTAAATACAGAACGCCTGAATTCATATTTCTTTGTGCCATCAAATATTTTTTCGGCGTATTCCGGTTTAATCGATAATAAGACTCTCATTTGTACCTGTTTCTTTCAAAATTAATTCAAATTGCTCTTTTGAAATCCTTTTTAATCCCCTAAGTTCATCTTGTCCACCAGTAATAACTCCTAATTCAAGCAGCCTTTGTCTATTTACCCGCTTCCCGGTTGGAAATGAATGGGTATATAAAAAGTTGATTATAAATGGTCTGAATCTTGGATTCCAATTCCAATATTTTTTCAATTCTTCATCGGTAAATATACTTCTCTTTCTGCATTTTAAGATAAAATCATTTTCATCTCTTATATTGACTATTTTTCCCTCGGCAATAGCAATTGTAGTGATTACACTACTGTAATAAGCGGACCGATCTTGTGCAGCTGTCCTATAAAATACAATTATATCTCCCTTGTTGATGTTTCGTTCAATAGAGCGGGAAATATAAACTTTACTAATTGCATTTCGATGTGGTTGACTTTCTATAAAATCATATGGGGATTCAGTTGTTAATATAGAGTCAGGCAGGAGTTCGGTATGATAGTCTGGATAAATAGGAATCATAAAGATGTTGGAATTTCTGGTTAGATATGGAAATGTTAATTTGGGGTTTTCCGCATTAAATCTCGGCGTAAAATCGCGTACATACACTAACTCATTCCCATTTGATGTTGATTTTGAGCCATATAAAACAAATCCCCAATCCTCAAACAATCCAATTAATCTTTTTTGCTCCTCTCGTTTATCAAATATAGTAACATATATTTCATCAACTTTGTTTTGAATTGCATTATCAAAGATGATTTTCATAAATCGTTCGCCCAATCGAACACCGTTACTTATAACTTTAAATGTCCCTATTTTTAGTCTTTTTTTAGGAATAAATGCAGGCTCAATATCTGAATAATTTTCATCTTTATTTTCAACTTTTAAAAAGAGAAATGACAGGATATTTCCTTTATTGATTGTCACATAAGCTGTTTCATCTGATTTTTTCAGGTACCATTTATCAAATCCTTTATAATCCTCTTTAAAACTGTCAAAAAATGAATCTGCTAGGTTTATTGTGCCGAACAATTGTTTAGCAACCGATAGAACTTTGTAATCTACTAAATCTGGATTTTCGGATACTACCTTTTCTAGAAAGGAATCAATTTTAAAAACCCTATCAGCAATGCCAAGTATTTCAGCTTTCTTGTGGATTTTTCTATCTTCCGTAATTAGGAAGTCTATTCTTTCACAATAAATTTCATTTAAAAGAATCGTGTCATTCTTGTCATTCTGATTTACATCATTTCGCACAGACACATCTATAACTGCTTGTCTTAACGGAGTTGTTGTTTTTAAGACTTCATAACTCTCTAGTTTAACTCCAAGAGTATTTGCTGTTTCTCTGTTGCTGTTTTTTTCTATCTCTTGAACAGTAACCGGATGAACACATTTTATATATCTTCCCTTATCGAGCCATCTAAATAGTACTCCAATATCCTTATTTAAAATACGGCTTGCCTCCCTATGAATTACAATATTTGTATCTAATAAAACTTTCATTGTTTTTATACTTAGTTACATTATATATGAGTTAAGAATTTGATTTTATACCTATAATAAAGCGCAATAATAATTCAAATATATTACATATATAAATTGCATATCAATATTTCTTTTTTTTGCCGGATTGTATCTTAAGTCCAGCTCGCAATCCCTCACCGAATATATCCTTTTCCAACTCCTGCATTCTCGAACAAAAGCAATAATTTTGGCTTTTTAACTCCCCTTAATCTGAATAAGTTAAAAACCCCGATCATTGAAAGTAGTAGCCATAGACGGAAGCCCGAAAATAGAAATTTACGAACTTTCATATCCAACTTGGTATCCTTTCCTTTAATGCGGCTCATATTATAACATCTCGTCTTCTGGTCGTGTACATCTGCCATTCCACAAATTTACAAAAACCATAGCTACTCCTGTAAATAATTAATCCCCGCCAACTTTCAGCCGCAGGGATTTTCATTTTTCGTTCTTAACCAATCATTTGCTCAGGCAATATTGGAAGTTAAGGCCTTTGTTGTAATTTACCGGATAACAATATAGCTAAAACCCCAAAACAGCCCGGTTTCCCGGGCTGCCTTCCTTGTATTTACAGCATACATTAATTATTATGCCGCCTGTCCGCTATCAGTCTTTGCATCCGCCTCCAGTTCAAAATCGCAAACAATATCCACAGCACCGGCCAGAGTTACGGTTGCGTTTTCAGGGAGCTTATACCCTTCGGCCTGGCAGCTGAGTGTGTATGTACCTGCCGGGAGCTCTTCAAAAACAAAGTAGCCATCAGCATCCGTAACCATCAATAAATCCTGTGCTGCCAGGGTAAGCACAGCGCCTGCTATCGGGGTACCGAGGGCTTTATCTGTTACGGTTCCGGAGAGTTCCATTAAAGTTTCTTCTTTAACGGTACGTTTGTACTTTTTACGCTGGCCACGCACCAGGAAATACTCCCTGTAAAGCTCGGGAAACTCCTTTTCGTTAAAGATTATAAATGGATCAATCTGCATACGGATCATTTTCGAGCAGGCCAGCATAAGCCTTTCGAGTTCCTTACGGCCCGAACGGCGGACAGTAAGCGATCCGCTGGTGTTTTCGAGTGTTTCGCCAAAGCTTTCGACCATGGCCGAAAAGGCAGTCAGTTTTTCGGCTGTAATTCCGTAACCTGCAGCGGTTTCGGCATGAGCCTCTATTTCCTGCACTACATGCACGGCAATTTCGTAGCGCCTGTACGCCGAACTTTTGAGTAACATACCTTTATACACTTTTAGTATATCGAGCAGCGCCTCCAGCTTAAGATCAGTGGCAAGCAGAATACCCATGCCTATAAATTCGGACAAGGCTTCGGTAAATTTCTGCTGGCTTTCCTGTTTGGGCCTGTGTATGGTGGATAAAGGCCGAAGCAGCTTCGAAATCAATTCGCTCAGATCGTCGCAATACTGTATAAATAATGCAAGCATGGCAAGCGCTTTGGTTTTTTCGGCAAAAGCCAGCGGATAATTGTTCAGTACCCTGCCTATGGCTTTGTATTTCTGGTGTTTAAATATAATCTGTTTCATTTTGTTTTGGTTTTATTTTTTGTTTTGAGACTTAAGGAAAGAAATTGGGTTGCAATTTTTTTTGAAAAATATCCTGGTGAAGGAGGAGAAAGCCCGGATGCCGGCTTGCCGATTTGTTTGTGCGTTTGTACGCGTTTGTCGGGTAGGTAACTTGTTGTATCCGTTTGTTGAACAGGATGGCTCCAAAGTAAAACTGGCTTCCCGGGTGTAAGCAGGCAAATATGTATTAATTCAAATGATAAAAGGATGTTTCCTATACCAGGCAGAGGTGATGACAATTTCCCGGTTTTAGAAGCAATAAAGGAGGAAGCCGTATTTTTCATTTCAGGGTGTATTATAATTTTTATCAATCGGATGAGTAGTTTGCAATAAATTCATTCTGCCTATACTACAACAATCCCTTCTGCGGGACAATATTTATGCAATCCTTATATTTATAAGGGTTTCAAAGCGCCGGGGTAATACTTTGTAAAAGGTTGAAATTGCCGTGTGACCAGGGTTGCTGAAAATGCTTATGATGCTGATAAATCGAGCTTATTTATGTATTCCGGGATCAATGTCGTTTAGTTAAGGATTCATCTTTAAAGTTCACATTAAAGTATTCTTTTATTCCCTTAGTACCCCCTCTGTCTCCCCCTTGAAAAAGGGGGAGGACTTGTTAACAAAGCTTTATCTTTCTCAAATATCTGGCGTTTTGCTGTGAACTACTCCCTCCCTATTTTCTAGGGAGGGCTGGGGAGGGTACAAAATAAGGTTGTTCTTTCCCCTAATAACACTAACTAAACGACATTGATTCCGAAATGGTAAAACAATAAATTGCATTTACCTGTCACTATTTTTAAAATGACAACATATAAGTCTAAATCCCACATACTTATTTTAAAATACCCTTCCAGTATTTAAAATTTCCGAACGTTAAATGTGCAATTACATTCTGTTAAAACGAAATTCACTTACAGTAAGTTAAAAAAGAGTAACCCTGGGATTGAATTGAGTACAATTAATTATATTTGTATCATCAATATTTTAAAATTGAGAGTCTATCTATTAAAACCGAATACCCTTATAGTAAATTTCACCATCAATAAATTGAAATTCCCTTTACCTGTAGTGAAATAACCCATACACCATTGCGAATTGACTTCAGTCCGGTAAAGTTCAGGGCTGTTAATTAAGGAACATAGGTTTAACAAGATTAAAAAGTATTATTACCTTGCTTTAAGCGGGAACTGATGAGGATAAATGGATCATCCTGTTTTATTTGCTGACCATAAAATAATTAAAAATAATTACCGATTTCTTTTATAGTGCAACATGTTATTATTCAGTCATATACACACACGTTATAATTAATTCTACAAAACAATTCTGAAAATATTCGGCAAATACGGCTAAAAACCCCAAAAATTGTCCCGCTCAGGGTATTCTTTAAATATAAACAATTTTGCAATGAAAGATTTATTTCAACCTAGCCTTACTAAAAAAGTTCCTTCAGAAGTATTATTGGATTTTATGGCCCTGAAAGAGCAGGATGAAACACAGGCAAACAAGGCATTTTTTATATTTCACGATCGCTATGTGAAATATGTGTATAAGGTGTGTATCAATACCGGATCAGTAAGGGGCATCTCCAGCGATGAAGCCCTTGGAAAAATTACCAACAACAGTTTACTGACGGCCTATATGAAATCAGTAGGTTTCAAGCTACCCCCCGATGACCCGGAAGAGCTGAAGGAGAAAAAGATTAAATCATGGCTTGCATCCATAACCCGCTTTTCAACTATGAAATATGCGAAGGAGGAAAACGAATCCCGCGCAACAAATCCGATTGTTTATACAGGAGATTATACCTTCTTCGAGGAAATACCCGATGAAGAACAGGGCGATATACCTCCGCCCACCTTTGAGAGACAGGCGTTTGAAGAAGCATACAGTTCATTGTCAGAAAAAGAAAGAGACATTATTGAAACATACCTTACTTATGAGGATGCCCAGGGTAAAATTCCAAATGAATACCTCGATGGTATGTGTAAAAAATGGAATTTACTGCCCGACTATCCCCGAAAAATTAAAACCAGAGCAATAGAAAAATTAATACTTAAATCTAATCAATTATTACTACAAATTCAAGACAAGAATGGAACCGAAACCCTCACCAGAAGAAGTAGCAAAGTTCGAGAAGAAACTAAAAAGCTTCTTACGTTCCACAGGGCGATTATTCCCGGAGACACCGGCACAGGTTGATGCTTTTGAGCGTCGCCACACGGGAAATGTAAAACTGCCCGAATTCCTGAAAAACCCTGCCGAAATGCTCGAACGGGGTTACATGCACCCAGTCAGGAATACCGTAAACACGGTAAGCGAACCGGAATTAACCACGAATATGGCAGCCCGGAAAGGCATGAACCTGTCGGATGAAACACTCCGTAGAATGGCGGAAGACAGGCTCAATGCCCGCAATCACAATGCTGAAAAGGAATGATGCGATGCTGTTCCTGCAGCTAAAACCACTTAACCACCTAAAAAAACCTTTATGAAAGACATGAAACACCGGAGTACCTGCAAATCCATCTATCTTATAGCGACAGGCATTAAGGTACATCCACAAATCTGAACACCGATCCCAGCTTTCCGGAAACTAAAAAGTCCGGAAAGCTTTTTGCTTTACTGATATTTCCATTTTCTAACCTAATCCCTATTCAATTTGCCAATATGTCATCCCCAAAAGTAAGTGCAAAACGAAAAGCAGAACTCGAAGAACTGGCAGAAATGATTGCTTGTGATTACGCAGATTCCGGATATATAAATCTGGAAATGATTGCCCAAAACTATGGAATAAAATATTCATTAAATGATTATAATTCTGATTTCAAAGGATTGATTGAATTCAGCGAAAACAGTTTTCATATCTACCTCGACAAAGCACAGGGTAAAAATCTTCGTTCACACGGAGTACGTTACTCATTTGCTCACGAACTAGGTCATTTCCTTATCAACGAACACCGTTCAGCTCTTATGACACAAGGTATGTTCGAACGAAATCCTCAACGAAAACTGGATTTAAGCGATCAGTTCGAAAAAGAAGCAGAATTTTTTGCATCCTGCCTGTTAATGCCCCGCGAGCTGCTGCTAAATGACCTGGAAGGATCTGAATTCAATTTTGATTTAATGCTACACCTCAGCAGAAAATACAATGTTAGCTTTACAGCAGTCCTTTTACGTTATCAATTGCTAGGCACCACGCCTATCTCTTTGGTTATGAGTCATAACAGGAAATACCTTTGGCACCGAACCAGTAAGTTATTCCCTTTTTACTCATTGAATCTGGAAGACGGTGAATTAGTCCCAAAAGGATCATTGGCGAGCACTCACTTTGAGGGAACCGATGTTTCGAAAACCACGGTAAGACTACCCGTAAATACGTGGTTTCATCCCCGCGATCATAACGATACACAACGATTTTTTAATGAAATGTGCATTACGCAGCTGGCATTGAACCAGGTGGTGAGTGTGATATGGGAAGATTAAAAATTGGTCATGCCGGGAGTAAGTTGAAAGCGGTTTTTAAGATAGATTAAATACCTTTCTAATAACTCAACTCACAGAAAAGCAGACCCATTAAAAATCCGGTCAGTTCAATTGTTGGTTCATATGGGTTAAAATGTTCGTCAAATTACCTGTTCAATAAAATTTTCCGGAATCAGGCGCTGCATCTTAAAGACGCATTTTTGCTCGCATAAAAGAAAAAAGAGCTACAAATAATTTGTAACTCTTTGATTTTGAGGCTCCCCCTTCAGGACTTGAACCTGAGACCCTCTGATTAACAGTCACATTTTTTACTTTCCGATGATTTCCTTTGTCTGTGAATGTTAC
Organism: Lentimicrobiaceae bacterium; assembly: GCA_041660125.1. Classification (GTDB taxonomy): domain Bacteria; phylum Bacteroidota; class Bacteroidia; order Bacteroidales; family UBA4417; genus UBA4417. The sequence goes on along the minus strand of JBAZWY010000007.1, from coordinate 66,651 downwards.
TTAACACACTGATTATCAATATTTATTTTTCCTTTGTTTGTTTTTGTTATCCTTTATTTCATATCTTTGTGTATCGATATGGTCGCATTTTTGGTCGCATTTTTAATACTGATATTATGATAGAAAACACAGCAACAGTGGGCTTTGTAATAGAAGGAACCAAGGCAAACAAGGACGGTAAGTACCCCGTAAAATTAAATATTTATTTTGGAGAAGGCAAAAAAAAGTACGGCATCAAAGAGGCCGTTACCAAGGACGAATGGGAGAAGGTTTTCTCTCCCAACCTCCGCGATGCTGAAATAAAGAAGCTCAAGGCACGTCTTAAAGTGATAGAATCCAAGGCTCAGAAAATCCTTGATAACCTCCACCCTTTCTCTATTGTGGCTTTTGAGGAGGCGTTCTATCAAAGGACCCCGCACTCAGGTGAACAGCACCTTTCAAAACTTTCTTATTGGTTTGACAGGTACATTAAAACCCTGAAGGAAAACGGCCAGATTGGTACAGCCATTTCCTACCAGACAACTATTAACTCAATCACTGAGTTCAAAAAGAACCTGACTATTTATGATATTACTCCCGAGTTCCTGCAGTCCTATGAGAACCATATGACAAAAGCCGGGAAGTCAACTAGCTCGATAGGCATTTATATGCGGCAGCTTAGGGCCATCATTAACCAGGCTATTGATAATAACATGCTGTCAGCTGACAAATACCCTTTTAAAAAATATCAGATCCCTGCCGGCCGGAATATCAAAAAAGCACTCCCATCCGATGACCTTCAAAAGCTTTTAGATTACACAACCAAGGAAGTAGCAAAACAGAAGGCAATTGATTTCTGGATTTTTTCTTACCTGTGTAATGGAATAAACTTTACAGACATTGCCCACCTGAAACCCGAAAATATAGATGGCAATTATATCAATTTCTATCGCGAAAAAACCAAGAGGACCAAAAAGAAGGATTTGCGCCCCATCAAGGTTGGGCTTAATCCAAGAGTCCTGGAGATTATAAACCGGCAAAAGAATACCGATCCGGAAAACCCCTATTTGTTTCCGATACTGGAAGCTGGGTTAAATCCAGTAACCGTTAAACACAGGTGTCAGCGTTTTATCAAATGGGTTAACAAACACATGGAGGATATTAGGATAGAAAAGGAAATCGCGATGAAGATCGGAACCTATGCTGCCCGGCATTCATTCTCAACAGTCTTAAAGCGTAAAGGAGCCTCTACCTCATTTATTAAAGAATCCCTTGGCCACAGCTCTGAATTAACCACCGAAGGATATTTAGACAGCTTCACTGATGATGTTAAGCTGGAATATGCTAACTTGCTCACTCAATTGAAATAGGTTTTATATGGAAGTCAAGATATTGGATAGTATTCTGCATGGTTCATTAAAACCGTGGAAAATTGACACCACCAACTCAAGGCGGTTTATCGGCTTGGTGAAAGCTGCAAAAGCAACCACACCAACGACCAATGCAGAATTGGTAAAGCAACTCATGGAATTATTGTCTGATTTCCCAGCCGTAAAAAAGCTGCTTATCGATGAACCTAAAAATCCATCTACCCTCCAACCACTTCTGTTTGATATTGTATTACCCAGGTATAAGGACGCAATTACAAACTTTTATTACCTGGTTATCACCAGAGAAACACTCCGGAGTTATAATACATTCTTGAATCAATCTGCGAGTTGGACCGATTTAATAGATATCCGGTACCAGGTTGGCAAAACCCTGACTAATGTCAGAGTATTAGCCAAACAGACAGGAATTGAATTAATAGAGCAAGGATACTTAACCGCCCCTGATTCACAAAGCGAAGTCACTCACTTTGCCCTATATTACTTGAAAAATTCTCTCATTCAGCTTTACTTCTCACTTCAGGAACACTTCAAAAACAGTCTGGAAAGCACCATCAGCCTGGAGGACTTCTACCTGCTCGATCTGGAAGAATCAATCCTGAATATGATTGAACTAAAACCGGCAGCAAAATCAACAGAAAGTGGAGCTGGTGTAGAAATTCCGGATCAGGATAGAATTTGGTTCGGCTTTAGGGATGATTTTACTAAGCTGGCAACTGTGGTAAAGCAGCTGTGTTATCAAATTGAACTGCTTAATGAAGATGTGTCAAGTCCTGAAGATCTATTAAAAGCTTTTACTTCAGAAAACCTTACTCCCGGTTGCACTAAAATCCAATTAGGTTGTGAAACAAAACACTTTAGATATTGCCTCGACAAATTCAAACCTTATTTCCATAACCTGACATTATCCAATATTGAAAAGTCGAACATATTTTACTCTAAGCAGGATATATTAATTACTGCAAACAATCTTTCTGCAAGCGGTTCCAGGAATAGATTAGAACCCAAAGAAAAGTCAACTATTGACAAAATATTCAAACAAATGCAACAATAAACATTAAGATCATTCATATATCTGAATAAGGGAATAACATCTTAAACTTTGTCTTTCAGCCACTTATGACATTTGTTTCGTTTTTAAAAATACGAAACAATGTCACAAGAAGAATTGATTTTAGACAAGCTCTCCGAGATAGCTAACAAGCTGGATGAGCAGAACCTGTTGCAAAAAACAGTATTAAACTTTAACGAGGCTTGCTCCTATCTCGATGTAAGCCAATCCCACCTCTACAAACTGACTAGCACGCGGCAAATACCACATTTCTGCCCACAGGGTAAGAAATTGTATTTCAACCGCACCGAGCTTGATGTCTGGTTACAACGTAACCGCCAATCCACTAACGAGGAAATCGAACAGGAAGTAAATGAGAAACTGTTTAAATCACGGAGAAGCTAAGCATGGAAAAATGCAAAACCTGCCGTGAACCTCTCGACAACGTGATGGAACGGCTCAAACGTCTCGAAACAATCCTGGCTCAAAAACAACATGCTTGCCCTGACCAGGTCTTCTTCGACAACCAGGAGTTTATCCAGGTAATGAATATCAGCAAGCGCACTGCTCAGGCATGGCGCGACACAGGTATTATTGCTTACTCTCAGGTTGGATGCAAAATGTATTACCGTCTCACCGACATCCTTTCTTTGCTCGAAAAGCACCACAAACCGGCTAAATCCTGATTGATATGGCAACATCCACCATCTTCACAGGATTCAAACAACCGGTTGAGAACAGATCCTTGATTTTAATTCTTAATGATATTAAAATCGGCAAATACAGGGCGGAAGTAGAACGCATCCGCTCCTGTATTGCCTCCGGCGATACAGAAAAAGCCGACCAGCTCAAAAAGCAGCTTCCGGCTTTCACTCCTTCAGGCACGTATGAGGGTGGGCGCAAAGCTCACCTACTGAAACAATACAGTGGATTTGTTCACCTCGATTTTGATAAGCTGACTCCCGAACAGTTGAACGAAGCCTTTCTCAAAATCAAACAAATCCCATTCACTTTCGGCTGCTTTCACAGTCCGAGCGATAAAGGCTTGAAAGTTTTCATTGAGGTAAACACTACCGCTGTCCACCACGATATAGCTTACCATCAGGTGCAGGAATATTACGAAAAAGCACTCGGGATCCTGTGCGACCCGAAATGCAAGGATATTACAAGGCTTTGCTTTGTGAGTGATGATCCTGATGCATATAAAAACCTCAACAACGAAAAGTTTATAGTACAACTTTCCGAAGCTGCTATCCCTGTTTCTGTTTCGCCAACTACTCCTCAACCGGCTTCACTTATTATCGCTCCCGATAATCCTGAAGACTTGGATTCTCTTTTCATCTTCAATCAGCAAATTCAATTCACCAATCAGAAATCAGAATATTCCGATGGAAACCGTAATAATCATATTTATCTCCTGGCCTCTAATTGTAATCGGGCAGGACTCCCAGAAAACGATACTCTTCATTTGTGTTCACAGCATTTCGACCTTCCTGAAAAGGAAATAAGAGCGTCGGTCCGAAGTGCCTATACTAACCATTCGGGTGAATTTGCGAAGTTTGCGAAGTTTGCAAACTCTGCAAACTCTGCAAAGTTGCAAACCTACGCGCAAGGTGTAACAGATGAAATCGCTGAAGATTATCTGAAAAACACCCCTATGCTCCCCGACGAGTTCTTTACGAATCTCCCTTTATTGCTTCAATCGGGTGCAGGTGCTTTTACAGATCGGCGCGAAAGGGATGTATTCTTCACCGGCGCACTGGCCATCCTTAGCGGATGTATGCCGAATGTAAGAGGCATTTACAAACAACAAAAAGTCTATCCCAACCTCTTTGCCTTTATTATTGCACCCGCCGCCAGTGGCAAAGGTGCTTTGAAATTCTCAAAGATGCTGGCCGACAAACGGCACGATCTGCTTATCCGGCGTAGCCGTGAACAACAGCAGCAATTTGAAACGGAGATGAATCAATTCAAAACCCGCGAACGCTCGAAGAAGAAAACTGATCCTTCTGAGGAACCACCCGAGCAACCACCTTTTAAAGTAGTTTTTATCCCGGCTAATTCAAGCTATGCAAAGATTCTGACACATCTTCAGCAAAACGAAGGAGAAGGAATCATTTGTGAAACCGAAGCCGACACAATGGGTAATGTATTGAAACAGGAATGGGGCGGATACTCCGACATGCTCCGTAAAGCTTTCCAGCATGAGCGTATTTCCAGCTCAAAGAAAACCAACAACGAGTATATCGAGGTGAACGAACCTCGATTATCAGTTGCTATCTCCGGCACTCCAAACCAGGTTACAGGGCTAATTGCTTCAGCCGAAGACGGACTCTTCAGCAGGTTCATATTTTATGCCTTCAAGGTTGAGCAGCAATGGCTCGATGTATCTCCCTATGCTAATAGCATAAACCTCACTGACCATTTTACCCAATTATCTCAGGAAACCTTTGATATGATTAATTTGCTCGAACAGTATCCAACAATTGTGGAACTTTCACGCAGCCAGTGGGACCGGCTAAATGCTACATGCAGTCATTGGTTATACGAAGTAGTTACTTTTGCCAGCGATGATGCAGGCAGCATTGTAAAAAGACTTGGATTGATTCTTTATCGAATTGCCATGATATTTACAGCCCTGCGAAAAGTGGAAAACGGCGACACATCCCAATGTGTCGAATGCACCGATACCGACTTTGATTCTGCACTTATGTTGGCAGAGCTGTACCTCCAACATAGCCTGCTTATGTTTCACAACTTACCAAAACAGGGTGATTCTGCAGTATTTAAGTCTGGAGATAACAAACGCAAATTCTTTGAAGCACTCCCTCAAGATTTCAAACGTGCCGAAGCTATTGAACTTGGCAAAAAGTTCAGCCTTTCAACACGATCAGTGGATGCTTTATTAAAAGAGTTGAATGGCCGTTACCTTGTGCAACCTCAATTCGGTTGCTATTCAAAGGCATAGATCTATTTCATTACATCCAAAATCACGGCGTTTCTTCTAACATTAATTAGCAGTTCCTTTCTTATGCTTTCATTTGATTAAATAATAAGTTAACTTTGACAACTTTGTCTATACAACTTTGTCATAAATGAAAAGCTTAACATTTGGGGCATATATCAAAGAGGCTAGGATGTCGAAAAGCATTCCGCAGCGGAAAGTTGCTCATCATCTTGATATTGATACCAGTACGCTTTCAAAAATTGAGCTCGGTCAACGGCAATTGAATTTAAACATGATTAAAAAGCTTTCGGAAATACTGGAGCTTGACTACAAAAAACTTCAGGTAAAATTCATTACTGAGAATATTACTACAGACTATCATGGTCAACCGTACTTGAAGCAGGCATTAAACCGGGTTATAAAGAAGATAAAAAAATAATTATGGCTAAAAATACAAACGGGGAACAGGCATTTGAAAAAACGCTTTGGCAATCAGCTGATAAGTTGCGAAAGAATATTGATGCCAGTGAATATAAAAACATTGTCCTGGGTCTGATTTTTCTCAAATACATCTCCGATTCTTTCGAAGATCTTTACAAAAAGCTATTGGAAGGCAAAGGAGAATATGAAAATGCTGATCCGGAAGATCCGGAAGAATATCAGGCGGAGAACGTTTTTTTCGTTCCGGAAAAAGCACGGTGGACATTCCTCCAAACCATGGCCAAGCAACCAGAAATAGGCAAGTACCTTGATGAAGCAATGGTTGCAATTGAAAAGGAAAACCCATCTCTTAAAGGGGTATTGCCCAAAGTGTTTGCCCGTCCCAACCTTGATAAGCAAAACTTAGGCGGGTTGATTGATATTTTTAGTGGCATTACTCTTGGTGATGCTGAAAGCAAGGCCAAAGATGTTTTAGGCCGGGTATATGAGTACTTTCTTGGGCAGTTTGCATTAGCAGAAGGACGAAAAGGCGGTCAGTTTTACACCCCCGAAAGTATTGTAAAACTATTGGTCGAAATGCTCGAACCCTATTCGGGAAGAGTATACGACCCATGTTGTGGTTCCGGAGGTATGTTTGTTCAGAGTGAGAAGTTTGTAAAAAACCACCAGGGACGTCTTGATGATATTTCCATTTATGGGCAGGAGAGTAACCAGACAACCTGGCGTTTGTGTAAAATGAACCTGGCTATCCGTGGGCTCGATGCTTCAAATATTCAATGGAATAACGAGGGATCATTTCTCAAAGATGCTCATCCTGATCTGAAAGCAGATTTTATTATTGCCAACCCCCCTTTTAACGACAGTGATTGGAGCGGTGATTTACTGCGCGAAGATGGTCGTTGGAAATACGGTACACCTCCGCTTGGTAATGCAAACTTTGCATGGGTTCAACACTTCATTTATCACCTGGCTCCCACAGGTATTGCAGGGTTTGTCCTTTCAAATGGTTCGTTATCTTCCAATACTTCAAACGAAGGTGAAATACGCAAGAAACTGGTTGATGAAGATTTGGTTGATTGTATTGTAATGCTTCCTACTCAGCTATTTTACAATACTGGTATTCCGGCATGTTTATGGTTCGTAAGCAGGTACAAAAATGGAAATAAGAAACGCAATCGCCGTGGTGAAGTATTATTTATTGATGCTTCCGAAAAAGGATACATGACCGACCGTAAAAGCAGGGTTTTTGACGATCAGAATGATATTAAGGCAATTGCCGACATTTATCATGAATGGAAAAAACAGGAAACCAAATACCAGGATATTAAAGGTTTTTGTAAATCAGCAACGCTTGAAGAGATTCGCAAATATAATTATGTCCTTACCCCTGGGAGGTATGTTGGAATACCAGATGCAATTCATGACAGTATTACTTTTGATGAAAAAATGAAAAGTCTTACAACTCAATATCAAGAACTGCTAAATGAAGCTGATCTTTTGGATCAGGAAGTCAAAAATGAACTGTCAAAAATTGGGTTTGCAATATGAGCGATTGGATAAAGACAAGCTTGGACGAAATTATTACAATAGTTGGTGGTGGAACTCCAAAAACTGATGTAAAAACCTTTTGGAATGGCAGTATTCCATGGATTTCAGTTGTTGATTTTGGTAATGACCTACGATGGATAATACACACAGATAAATCAATAACAAAAGAAGGATTAGAGAACAGTTCCACGAAATTATTAAATGAAAATGATATTATAATTTCCGCAAGAGGCACTGTAGGGGAAATAGCCCAATTGAAAACACCTATGGCATTTAACCAATCCTGTTATGGAATTAAAGCTAAACAATCTATCGTTAATGTTGATTTCTTGTATTTTTTATTAAAGCATTCTATTGATAAACTCAAAAAGAACACTCATGGTTCAGTTTTTCAAACAATTACACAAAATACTTTTAAAGATATTGAAGTCCTAATACCAAAAGATATTTTAGAACAGAATCAGATTGCATCGACATTAAATTGTCTTGACAAGAAAATTGAAAACCTCAAGCAGCAAAACCAGTTGCTTGAAAACATTGCTCAAACGCTGTTTAATCACTGGTTTATCGATTTTGAATTTCCAGATACTAATGGAAAACCATATAAAAGTTCCGGCGGTAAAATGATTGATTCAGAAATGGGTCAAATCCCAAAAGGATGGAAGGACGGCTCATTTGGCAGTATTGCTGAAACTGTCGGAGGAGGAACACCTTCAACCAATGAGGAATCATATTGGCAATATGGAGATATTCAATGGTATTCGCCAACTGATTTAACCAAATCAAATCAACTATTTTCACTTAGCTCAGGAAATAAAATTTCTCGTTTGGGTCTGCAGAAAAGTTCTGCAAAGCTTTTTCCATCACATTCAATCATGCTGACAAGTAGAGCAACAGTAGGGGAAATAAGCATTAATAGTAGTGAAGCTTCGACTAATCAAGGATTTATTACTATAATTCCAAATAGCCGTTTTACTTTGCCTTTCTTGCTGGGTTATGTGAAGTATAACCTTCCAATAATTAAAAGTCTTGCGTCAGGGAGTACATTCCCGGAGATAAGTAAAACAAATTTCAGGAATATCGGATTATTCATACCAACAGATGAAATAATTAATACATTTACAAAGGCTTCAATGCCTTTGCTGATGAAAATCGAATCCAATATTAAAACCATTCAAAAGCTAAAAATTTTTAATGCAATCTTACTTCCTAAACTCATGAGTGGGCAACTTCGAATTAAAGAATAATCGTAATGGTTGAAGTCTTTAAAAATCTGTATGTAGGAAATGAGGCCGATTGCTCTCTAGCCAGATTCAATGGAATGGCTGTAATCCATGCCTGTAAATTCCCATGCCATAGAGCTGCTGTTGGTTACAAAAACTCCCTTCCACCAGCACATCCCAATTATTTGATTTTAGAAAATGGCAATAACCTATTCCTGAATATGGTGGATATGGAACAAGAACTTTTACCTCAATATACACATCCAATAGTAAGAACGGCTTTATCCTTTATACATAAAAACATCGGCTCCCAGAACATCCTGATACATTGTAATCAGGGACAATCAAGATCCGCGTCATTAGCTTTGATTTATCTGGCCTGTTTCGGGTTCATAGCAAACTCCACATTTGAATCTGCTTGCGTTAATTTCAAGAAATTATATCCTTTGTTTCAACCTGGTTTGGGTATTGCAAAATATATGCATAAGAATTGGACCGATCTGATGAATTTCCGAGATTCTGTAAGCTATACCGTATAACTTTTACCACAATTTAGTCTTTTGTATAATCAATAAAACATTCTTTATTTTATGATTTTACATTTTTTATGTAAATAATTGAAACATAATTTGCATTTATGCGTTTCTATGTTGTAATATTGCATAATAATCGTAATAATCAGAATTATGATACTCTCATTAAAAATCAAAAACTTCCTTTCGTTCAAAGAGGAAGTTACTTTCAGTTTCGAAGCTACCAAGGACAAACACCTGGAAGAATACCAGGTTGTAGAAGTCGCTCCCGGCGTAAGAATAACCAAGCTGGCTATTGTATATGGGGCCAACGCTTCTGGTAAAAGTAATTTAATAAGTGCTTTTGAGACACTACAGAAATTCTGGCTAAAGACTCCTAAGAGTAAAGACACCAATACAGGTGTTACACCATTTTTACTAGATGAAACATCTGAGCAAAATCCTTCCGAGTTTACATTAACATTTTACATTGAAGCAAAGAAGTTCGTTTATACTCTGTATGTTTCTAATCTAACTGTGTTCTATGAAAGCTTAAATTATTACTCATCTGTAAGACCTACTGAGATATTCCAACGAGAATTTAAGCAAAACATTTCAGAGATACGGTTTAATCCAAAGCTAAAACTTAGTACAGTAGCTTTGGACGAAATATCGGTTAAGTGCCTTTCTAACATGTCTGTTTTTGCTGCATATAATCAGGTAAATGTTCACCTTGATGAAATGGATTCAATAATTGATTGGATGAAATCTAAAATTATGCAGCCAATTGAGCCAAGCACTCGTCTGACAGAATATGCTAAGAATCTAATTGCTTCTGATGAAAAAGCCAAAGCTTATGTTTTAAATCTTTTGAATCAGGCAGATTATAATATTAGTGATATTGATGTTCAGTTTAAAGAAGAACCAGCTAATGAAGATTTGATCATTGAGTTTGTGCAAAATGGAAAAATTTCTATAAAAGAAAAAAATCAAATTGAAAAAAATCGTACAATAAAGGTTTCTGAAACAACTTTCTCTCATAAGATAGTAAATAAGGATGGAATTGAGGCTTTATTTAAACTCCCCAGCTCTCTTCAGTCAAATGGCACTCTCCGTACAATGGGTCTAGCCAGTGTTATCAATAGGACCATCGAACGCAACGCCTTTATTGCAATCGATGAAATTGAAGCATCTTTACATCCTAAATTAGTTGAATTTCTTATTGAAAGCTTCCTTAAACAATCCAAAACTGCACAATTACTTGTAACTACGCACTATGATGGTTTGTTGGAGGAAGAAGACATGCTGCGTAATGATAACATTTGGTTTACCAGGAAAAAGAAAGACGGTTCTACGGAGCTATATTCCTTATCTGATTTCACAGGATTAAGCAGGATTAGCTCTTTGCAAAAGGCATATAAGTTTGGTAAATTCGGAGCTATCCCAAATATTTAAATATTAATTATGGCGAAACGAAGGCAAAATTTTAGACATTTAATCTCTGGTGTTGTAATACTTGGCGAAGGTATTACTGAAAAATATTATTTTGAACACTTAAAGAATATTAAGGGGTATACATGTATTATCCGCCCGCGCTTCTTCTGTAATACATGTATAGATGAAATGCAGAACCGAATAATCGAAGCCTTACAAGGCGATGTTACCGTAATCTGTGTTTTTGATGCCGATGTTGCAAGTCGAAATGAGCCGGAAAACAGAAAACTTACAGCTCTAAGGAATAAGTATGAGAGAAATAAAAATGTTATTTTCTGTGATAGCTTGCCAACCATCGAATACTGGTTCCTTCTTCATTATAGAGATACTTGCCCCAATTATCCAAATTCAGCAGTAGTTGTAAGAGACTTGAAGAGACACATTCCTGCTTTTGCTAAAAATGAAGATTTCCTAGAAAAAGAAAAGTGGGTTAGAGACATGTCAATAACCAATGGTAGCTTACTTCAGGCAATGGAACGTGCTGAAAAGTACAACCATCGCGAAGCATCTTATTCTGATATTTACTTAGCAATAAATAAACTCAATGAAACCATTGGCTGAAAGCAATATAGAAACCTTTGCCATTGAAGAACTTCAAAAGCAGGGTTATGAATACATCTTTGGTCCGGTAATCGCTCCTGATGGAGAACATCCCGAAAGACAATCCTATTCTGATGTTGTTCTGATAAAACGCTTGCGCTTAGCTATTCATCGTCTGAATCCTTCCATTCCGGAAGCAGCACGCGAACAGGCTGTAAGGGAAGTCATGCATATTTCTTCCCCTGACCAGCTCAACAACAATGAAAAGTTTCATGTTTTTCTCACCAATGGTGTGGATGTTGAATACCACTCTGATGGTGAAACCTGGGGTGGTAAAGTATGGTTGATTGATTATGAAAACCCTGTCAACAATGAGTTCTTGGTAGTTAATCAATTTACAATCATTGAAAATAATGTCAATAAACGCCCCGATATTATTCTTTTTGCTAATGGAATTCCTCTGGTTTTACTTGAACTGAAAAATCCTGCCGACGAAAACGCCACTATTCGTAAAGCATTTGATCAGTTACAAACCTATAAATCTGTAATTCCATCCATTTTTACCTACAATTCTATTTTAATTGTGTCCGATGGTTTTGATGCACGTACTGGTTCATTGTCATCTGGATATTCCCGCTTTCATGCCTGGAAAACAAAAGATGGAAAAACAGAGGCATCAAAACTTGTCAATCAGTTAGAAGTACTCATTTCGGGCATGTTAAATAAAACTGTCTTACTTGACCTTATCAGGCATTTCATCGTTTTCGAGAAATCGAAGAAGGAAGATCCTAAAACGCTGATTACTTCAATTCAGACTATAAAAAAGATAGCTGCATACCATCAGTATTTTGCAGTTAATAAAGCCGTTGAGTCTACAATGAGGGCTACTGGCCTATTTTCACAACCAATGTATGCAAATGAGGACCCATTGCATTACGGTTTGCCCTCAGTTATAAATCAACCTGTTGGTGATCGTAAAGGAGGTGTAATATGGCATACTCAGGGAAGCGGCAAATCATTGTCAATGGTATTCTTTGCGGGTAAGCTGGTATTAAAGCTAAATAATCCTACAATTGTTGTTCTTACTGATCGCAACGACCTTGATGATCAATTGTTCGACACATTTGCTTCATCCCGTCAACTTTTAAGGCATGAACCCAAACAAGCTGACAATAGAGATGAATTAAAAGATTTATTGAAAGTAGCTTCTGGAGGAATAGTTTTTACTACAGTTCAGAAGTTTTCCCCTGAAAATGGCGATTTGATTTATCCCTTGCTTTCCGACCGGAAAAACATCGTAGTTATTGCAGATGAAGCACACCGAAGCCAATACGGATTTAAAGCGCGTGAAGTTGATATATTAGATGAAAACGGCATTCCAAAAGGCAAAAAAACCGCCTATGGATTTGCAAAATATATCCGTGATGCGCTACCTAATGCCACTTTTGTTGGCTTCACAGGCACACCGGTTGAGCTGACCGACAAAAACACACCTGCAGTATTTGGCGACTATATTGATATATATGATATTTCACAAGCTGTCGAAGATGGAGCCACAGTAAAAATCTATTATGAAAGTCGTTTAGCGAAAATCAATCTTGATGATGAAGGCAAGAAATTAATTGATGAGCTCGATACAGATCTCGAAGCCGAAGACATGACTTTAACTCAAGCTGCCAAGGCAAAACGCACAAGGCTTGAGGCTATTGTTGGCTCGCAACATCGCCTCGAAAACATCGCCCGGGATATTGTTTTACATTTCGAACTCAGGCAGGAAGTATTTGAAGGCAAAGCAATGATCGTTACAATGAGTCGTAAAATTGCTGTTGACCTTTTCGATGAAATCATCAAAATACGTCCGGAATGGAAATGTAATGAATTGGATAAAGGAAGTATTAAGGTTATAATTACCTCTTCATCCGCTGATGGTCCTGAACTGGAAAAGCACCATACTACAAAGACACAGCGGCGTGTCCTTTCCGACAGGTTCAAAGATCCAAACGACCCGTTAAAAATTGCAATTGTTTGCGATATGTGGCTCACCGGTTTTGATGCTCCTTGCTTGAATACCCTTTATATGGATAAACCCATGAAAGGGCATAATCTTATGCAGGCAATAGCTCGCGTAAACAGGGTTTATCTTGATAAGCCCGGTGGATTGATTGTTGATTATCTGGGCATAGCTGCCGATCTGAAGAAAGCCCTTGCTTTCTATTCCGATAGTGGAGGTAAGGGCGATCCTACCGAACAGCAGGAAGGAGCCGTAAACCTAATGCTATCAAAACTTGAAGTCATTGAACAACTTTTCAAAGGGTTTGGCTATGAGAGATATTTTCATTCCGCCACCTCAACAAAACTAACCATCATTCTTGAAGCTGAGGAGCATATTCTTAATCTTGAAAATGGAAAAGATCGTTTCCTGAAAGAAATTACTGCACTTTCAAAAGCCTTTGCACTTGCTATTCCGCACGATGAAGCAATGCTGGTAAAAGAAAAAGTTGCATTCTTCCAGGCTATTAAAGCCCGGCTTCAGAAATTTGAATTTACTGGAAGTGGAAAAAGTGATGAAGAAATAGAATCAGCTATTAAACAGGTCATTGATCAGGCAATAGTTTCGGATAAAATCATTGATATATTCGATGCTGCCGGAATTAAAAAACCAGATATTTCTATTCTTTCTGATGAATTCATGGAAGAAATCCGGCACATGAAACATAAGAATGTAGCGCTCGAATTATTAAAGAAATTATTGAATGAGGAAATAAAATCACGTAGTAAGCGGAATATGGTGCAGAGTCGTAAGCTCTATGAAATGCTCGAAAATGCCATCCGAAAGTATCAGAATAATATCCTTTCAGCAGCGGAGGTAATCAGCGAATTGATAAATCTTTCCAAAGAGATCAGGAATGCAGATTTGCGGGGCGAATCCATGAAGTTGTCATTCGACGAATTGGCATTCTATGATGCTCTCGCACAAAATGAGAGTGCCAAGGATCTTATGGGTGATGACAAATTGAAAGAACTTGCCATAGTTCTTGTTGATCGTATCCGTAAGAATACTACAATCGACTGGAACATTAAAGAAAGTGTCCATGCACGCATGAAAGTTCTTGTTAAGCGTCTTCTTCGACAGTATGGATATCCGCCCGATAAACAAGCGATAGCTACTGAAACAGTTTTGGAACAGGCCAAGTTATTTGCTGATTTTTGGAATGAAAATGAAATGAAATAATATTACAAGTGAATGATTGAGGAGAACAAACGATAAATCTGACTACATAAGTTTTTTGAACGCTTAATATTACATCACTACCGGAATACAATTTCTAATACATTTTATAAACCAGTATATTGATAATATCTAACTTAAAAACTTACGCTTATGCAACAAGAACTGCGTTTGAACATTATTCCATTCACTGCCCCTATCAAGGAAGCTGAATTTTCTTTTTATCAGGAAAGGATTCCTGACAGTTATCCGGTATTTAAAAACGATTTAAACGGATTATTAACCTTTCATTTTTCCGATGCTGAAATAGAGAAGCTGGAGAGGCTGTATACTGATTTTCAACCACCCAAAGAAGGCGCTTTGGTATTGAATATTAACTTAACTGAGAACCCTCGCTTCGCCAATCACTATTTCAGGTATCTCATAAGGCAATATTTTACAGGGGTTGCTGATATTATGCACCAGAATTTTACAAGCGAAACGGAAGTCTGGTTTCTTGATTCTGAAATAATAAATGATAAGTTCAGCGTATATAACCAGTTCATGTTGAAAGTGCAACATGGCAGGGTTACTGATAAGCATGAACTCGTTGTATCATACGACGGCACAACTAAAGTCCTGAAAAAGCCCGTGTCCCAGATATACAATTTCAAGACCGAACTATTTAACTGGATTGCCTTCAATGGCATTTTATACAAATGGAAATATCGGCCTCAGGAAGTTATAAATCAACCCGAAAAATGCTTCCCGGTAGTTAGCAACACACTGAAGCCTCATTTTGAAATTGCTTTTGATGTGCCGGTACTCAAAAATCGTTACCCCAAATACTATAAAATATTACAGGACTTCTACACAAAGCATCTGGATACGGATACTTTCAGAAATATAATCCCTCTATCTGTTGATGGGTTTTATAGTTCAGTAAAAGAACAGACTCGGATTATCAGCCCTGCGTCAAACGACTTGCTGTATTCGCATCCGAATACCGGTAAAGAACCCAAAAAAGATTTTAAATATAAAGGGCCCTACCAGCTTCCGAAGAAACCCAGCAACTTCAAATTCTTTTTCATTTATCAGGCTTCTGACAAGAAAGGTGCTGTCACTGAACTATACCGGTACTTGCACAGTGGCTATAAAGATGAAAAATTCCCGTTTCCACGTATGCAGGATTACATCAAAATTCCTTTCGAGTTAGACATAACAAAGAACATCGAATTTGATGAAGTCAAAAATGCAGTAACAACAGTTCGCAACGCGGTAAAAAACGCGGATTGGTTGCCCGATACGCAATACATGGCTTTATTTGTAAATCCGGTTCCTAAGTTGGAGAAAGACGAGGCCCGAACCAGCATTTATTATAAAATTAAAGAAATACTATTGTATGAAGATGTTCTCTCACAGGTAATCAAGAGTGAACACCTATTGAAGAATGGCCAACCCAACAAATACTTCAATACTTTTCTTCCTCATATTGAAATTGCCATGTTAGCTAAATTGGGCGGTATTCCATGGAAGCTTAACAGACCACCAGTTAACGAATTAATAGTCGGAGTAGGTGCGTTTTATTCTGTAACTCAAAAAACACGGTTTGTTGGATCAGCCTTTTGTTTTAACAACGAAGGCATGTTTAAGGGCTTTGATTGTTTTAAGAGTAACGACACATACAGTCTTGCCGGATCAATCAGAGAAGCGGTAGGAAAGTTTATTGTGACTAATCATACGGCAAAGAGGTTGGTTATTCATTTCTATAAGGATATCTCAAAAAAAGAATTGGAACCTATTATTAAAACCCTTCATGCATTGGGTTTGCCTATCCCAGTAATTGTGGTTACGATCAATAAAACGGAAAGCAAAGAACTCCTGGGGTTTGACATGAAAGATCCCGATAACCTTATGCCTTATAGCGGAACTATTCTGAAGGTAGGTAAATCAGAATATCTTTTATTCAATAATACCCGGTACGAACCCACCTCAAAGCCTGCGCAAAAAGAGTATCATTTCCCTGTGAAGATTGCTTTGTCATGCACTGTTAAAGGCATGTTGGATGATATGGACTTGGTTGAACAACTAATCGACCAGGTATATCAATTCTCCCGCATGTACTGGAAAAGCACCGACCAGCAGAGCTTGCCTGTAACAATCAAATACCCCGAAATGGTTGCTTCCATCTACCCATACTTCCACCACGATAAGTTACCGGATTTCGGAAAAGAGAATTTGTGGTTTTTGTAACCAACTGTAAATCTGTTAGTAATATTATTTTATATTGCTTTGTCGAAACTTGTCGAAACATTTCCAACAACCTTGTAATATATAATATGAAAGCTCATTGTTTTCAGGAAAGGTCCTTTTGTTCTTGTTTTTAACCCTTCCCTGAATTAACGCAAAAAGTATCGTTTTCAAAAACAGTAACCCTTTATGAAAAAAATTACTGATAGTTTATCCGTTTTAAGGCTAACTCGAAAAGCCTCTGAAAAATTTTATCCTCCAGGAGATAATACACCCCCTGATCATATTGGATACCTGAAGAAATGCAGTAAGATTTTACATAAATACTTTAGTTCCAGTTTAAGTGAAAAATATTTGTACTCTGCATTATCTCATAAAAAAAACAGAGATAGTTTTGATCTGGTAGATTCGAAAAATAGTGGAGATGGTTATAATTTCATCTCAAATCTGCCAGTGCCAATTCGGAAAATAGTCAAAAAAATTTCTAGAGATGCAAAAGCTAATAAAACGATCAACCTAACAAACGTACTTTTAAGTGAGAAGATTACCTTTGATTTCTATTTTCTTTTCAATAAATCTATACCAGATTATAGTTATAAAGATAAAGTTGAGGATAATAACATCATTTGGCAAAAACACACTGATAAATGGCTAAGTTTTGATGATTTCACTTTTACTGAGGATCTCAATAAGTTTAAAATTAAAAATAGGACTAAGATTAAAAAATTTATTAGGACTTTTAAGACCCCACCTGAATTCGACTTTGACAGAACCGCAGAATATCTTTATAACTACTACTCTTTAGGACAAGAGTACAAGAACAAATATCAAAACGATAATTTCATATTGCATTTGGTAAGCCCGGGGGGAATATCAGAATTTCAGTACAATCTACTTCTATCCATTGCTACAAGCGAACCTTTATCGAGACAAGAGTTTGCTGACATTAACTTTATCCTCTACAGGCTAGTCAGTCAAACAGCAATTGAAAAAATTAAAGAAGCGGAAAAGTTGAAATCGCTTAATAATATACAAAATGCAACACAAAATGCGACTCATGTATTAAAAACCTTGTTGGGTTTTTTACGTACCAAAGCATCAGTTTTGATTTCTCTGGCAAATCCAGAATTTTCTACCACAATTAAAAATTTAGCATATATGAAAGATATTGATGATTTAATTCAAATAACTGAGATCATCAATGCCTCATCTAAAATATTTTCAGGAGCTTCCAGAAAAGAAATTCTTGCCATTCTTAAGAAAACAGGTTTAATTGTTGAATCTTCTGAAAACAGTATATCTGAGTATTTTAATCTAACCAATACCATCAACTACATTATAGGATTAAGTAACAGAGATGCAACTCGATCTAAAGTTAACGAATTATCAAATGAAATTAATATCTCCAATTCTTTATTTAAAATCGATGAATACATCTTAAGTGAAAAATGCTGGACCCTTCTTTGTGTAACTGCATTTGAAAATTTCTATACTCATGTAGGAATTAAAGAAGATTATCAGAAAGAATTTATTGTTATAATAGATAACCAGAATAATACTTTAACCTTTAAGAATCAAAGAAATAGCAAAGATCCTTTACCTCCCGAATTAAAGGGAGTTTTAGGAACTTTTAAACTTATTTTTGAAAAAACTCTTTCAGTACTAACAATTTCCTATTACTTGAAAGATGATTTTTATCATTTACAAATCAAATTACAAAATATATGAAAGAGAAATTTGATAAAATTACTATTCTTCATATTGAAGATAATCCAAGATCAATTGCGGGGCAATTAGGCCAAAGTTCGTTTTTTGAAGAAAAAGATAGGACAGTATTTATTTCCAATGGTTTGGGAGATCAAGTAATCCCTGCCGTAAATTTTAAAGAAGATATTAGTACTTCCCGAAATTTTTGTTTGAAAGTATTGCAACACCCGGTTGAAGTTAAAGAATATATTCTATTGATTCATGAAGCATTAAATAGATTCGAATCACAGGAGATTGGAACATGGACCGGTGTAGTCCCGGATATTATAGTATTTGATTATTCTATGTGGCAAAATGTTCAAATAGATAGAACTATTGATGAAGAACATCGTCCAACACATAATATTCTTTACAATAAAAATTCCTTAGCCATAAGACAGTTTGTAAACCCTAATTTTATTTTATTGAACAAACTTGATCCAAAATCTGTCAGAACTTTGCATTTAGAAAGTGTTGAGAATTTTTCTGAAAATGATTTTCTTCAAAGTATTAATGGTTTTGAAGAGAATTCTCCTTTAAGCAATGACATTATCAAACAAGATAAAAATGAATTCGATCAAAATAAAGATGAATTAGGCTTATACTGTGGCTTAACAGTGTGGCAATTATTTAGGAGTCATTTCACAATCTGTATTCCAGCGACATACCATAAAGATTCCAAAGAAAAACTAAAACCGCATTCTAAGTTTTATGAGTGGTTGCATGAAGATGAATTAGGTGAAATGATGAAAAAAGAAAATCGGGATCAAAAGACTTGGGAGAAAATCATTCCTAAAGCTCTAAAAGACCTTAGAAATAGAATGGTTGAACTCGTGAGCCAAGGAAAAGCAATCATTGATTTAAATAGCCTGAATTCTTTACTGCAAAGTCCTCGTTTTAATAAAGCACAAAAAGATGGCTATGACAGTTTTAAAATAAAAACAATCTATGGTAATCGTAATTACAATATTGATATACTGTTTTTAGATGTGAGTATAGATCTTTCTTCTAATATACCGGAAGAATTAGCGAAAACAGTTGATAAAAATACTTTTACACAGCGTGATAGTTCCATTTATGAATTTCTTAATATAATTACTAAAGAAATAATTAAGGTAAGTAATATTGGGATAGGGTATAAATATATATCGAGAGCGAAAGATATTTCTGAAATACTTTACAAAAGTTATCTGAACGATTTTGGCGACAGAATGGAATTATCGCGTTTACATATTTTGTACGGAACACGGTCATTCCAAAAGACCAACACAATAGAACAAGAAATTGACTTAGAAAATTATAAATATCTTAAGGAATACTTTAATGTAACTGATGGCAAAATTGTCGATCGACAGAGACTCAAAGAAAATGAGCAGGGATTAGTTTCTTCCATTCTAAATTATAAAGACGATAAGCCAGAAGTAGTTCGTTTGGCAATATTTCATCTCGTAGCCCAATATACAATTCAATTTAATCAGCTTCTTAGTAAAAACAAAAAGAAAATCTATCAGGAACCTAATGATCAAGAAATATATTACTTTTTAAACCCTATTGTAAATTCAGGGCAATCTGGAGATATAATTTTACCTATGCATAAGGCAAAATATGCGGAGATTTCAGAAATATTAACAAGCACATTTACACTTCAAATAACCAGGTTCCTAAATCCTGTATTCAACAAAAAATGGGATAACCCAATAGGCTTACCTATTCCTAAAAGCAGTGAGTTTTTTGCCTTTGCGGATTGGATTAGCGATGGTGAAAAATTTATTCTGAAATCGTTTTATTCTGAAGAAGATGCTAAATTCTTTCCTTCATGGTTAAAATAACTTTCAAATACGGAATTATGTGTAATGAAATATTTGATGCAACCATGAAAATCGTTTCAACAAATCAAAATCTAATCCATCTGTCATAATATGAAAGATAAATTTAATGAAGATCTTTGGAAGAGGGCTATAGCCTATATAAAATCAAAATGCCCCGAGTGCGATGAAGATGCTATCTCGAATATAGTCGGTGATGCATATGAGCAATTTATAAAAAGATTTGATTTTTCTAAGGTCAATATAATTATAAACACTGAACCACACTGGAATTATTTAAAAATATGGTTAAATAAATATTTTTATAAGCATTTGTCTGATCAAAAAAAATCTCTTGATGATCTTGCTCGATTTTACTCAGAAACATCAAATTTGGAAAATGAAGATTCTATTGAGTTTCAAATTAGGGTTAGAGAAAATATTTCTCAATCCCCCTTTAGAGCTTTAATCAAATTTACCATCGAGTATGATAAAAAACACTCAAACAATAAAATAATTTCAACAGAAAATAGTGGTGCAATTATTATTTCCAAATACATTTATTTGAAAAATGCATTCAACCCCGGCAAAGATGGTATTCCCCAATTCAAAAACATCTATAAACCTAATTCAAACTTCATTAAGCACTACTTTGAAAAAGGCTATTTACCACAGCCCATCTCTCCTGATACATATTTTACTACAAGGCATAAAATCCTTAAAGAATTCACTAACAGAAAGTGGATGGAGACATGTATTCTTAAACTAAAAGAAGGTAAAAAATTGATTGATAAATTCAGAGAAGAGCAAATTGGGGAAAAGGAGTCGAATAATGCTTTGGACAAAGGCGAAAAACGGAGTGAAATTGACAGAATAGAAAAAAAATGGGATAATATACCTATGTTAAGTGCTTTGGCACTTGATAAGGATGGACATTTTATTGCATCCTGTCATACAGGCGAGATTGCATCTGGGGATAATACAGGTGATAGTATGCGATTCCAAAAGCATTGCGAATACACTTTGTTTAAAGAAATTGTTTCTGACTTAAATAAGGATGAAGATAGATTGAAGGGTGGCACACTGTTTATTACATTGGAGCCATGTACCAATATGCCAGCTATTTATTATAACACCATTGGCTCAAAAATACCTGAAAGTGAAGTATTTAACCGCAATATACCTAGTGCAGTACAATGCCTTGAATCTGGTATTTCAAAAATATTTATTGGGAATTATAACACCGCTCATACAGAACGGGACGAAGGCATCTGTTTACTCAAAAGTGGCTGCTATACCTTTAAGTTGAAAAATGGCGAATTTTGCTATTTTGACCCTGAAAGAGGCAAACTGATATCGGAAAATGAATTAACTGAATTTCAACATAAATCTACGATAAAAGAGCAAGCCAGTAAATCAATAGAGGCGCAAAAAGCTTTGAAGGATCGATTTGAAAATAAAATGAGATATGAAATTATTGAACAAACGCTTGAAAAGTTGGTCTATAGAATTAATGAAGGTATCGATGTAAAGTTTTTTCATCCGGATTTGATTGAGGAAATTACTGAAATTAATTCAGCTTTTTTACAGAAAAACGATTCGCATGCCTTTCGCGAAATATAATATATATATTCCACCCGGTAAGAAGTAAGATAATGGATAAGAATAGATTTGTAAAATCACATGGATTAGGTAATGAGTACCTGGTCTTTGACAGGGATAATATTACTTTTGAGTTAAATAAGAAGGCAATAACGAGAATTTGTAATGTCAATTTCGGTATTGGTTCGGATGGCATATTGATAAATATGGGTCTTTTAGATCGAACCACTGAAAATGCTGACATTGGGTTAAAAATATTTAATCCCGATGGATCGAAAGCCGAAGTAAGCGGTAACGGATTAAGAATTTTTTGCAAGTATGCCTTCGATTATGGAATTATAACCAAGAGAGATTTTATAGTTAAAATATGGCCCCGAAAATTTAAGCGCAAACCACTTTTAAGGCAATGCAAAATTGATGAATTGGAAAATGGTAAAGCAAGTTTAATGACTGTAGATATGGGATTCCCGGAATTTAGATGTGATGCAATACCTGTAATATCAGAATATGAAATTTCTCAAAATGAAATTTTTTATATTAAAGGGAAGCGCAAGCCTGTTGAAATAAATTGCGTCTCTATCGGAAACCCTCATTGCACTATAATAAAAGAAATAGAAGGGAAACGAGAATTATTTAATAGGCCAAATATAGTCAGAGAAATAAAAAAGTATGGTCCCATAATAGAAAAAAGCAAAAATAAATTCCCCGACAAAATTAACATTCAATATGCAAGAGTTGTTAACCGTGAAGAAGTTGAAATATTAATTTGGGAAAGAGGTGCCGGATTCACGTTAGCTTCAGGTAGTTCATCTTGTGCAGTTGCAAGTATCCTAAGGAAGTTAGATAGAATAAATGAAAACGTGAATATTCGAATGAAAGGCGGTGAATTAAAAATAGCAATTGATAAAGATGGGAGAATATCAATGACCGGAGAGGTAAAGCAAATATGTGAAGGGGTGCTTAATGATGAATTAATAAATGAACTACATTAATAATTAAGCAATTACCTTGTCAAATTTAAATCAATTGTATTATTATGTAAATCAGAACAATCGTTCAAATGATTAGCGATTTTTTTTCAGATGAAGACTGGGACAGCTTGTAGTACTTGTAATCAATCTGTTTTGCACAACAGGCTTAAATAAAAAAATAATGAAAAAGGAAATAAATTACAGTGATAGTAAATCCATTCATAATATATGGACTGACAGCGTTGGGTTTTATGGCAAAACCAATCCGATACAATTAGTCGAAAAATATGGTTCACCGCTATATGTCTATAGCGAATCAATACTCAGAAAACGTTGTAATCAGGTTAAAGAAATGATTCAATATCCTGATTATAAAATCAACTACTCTGCAAAAGCAAATACAAATTTATCCCTTCTTAAAATTGTCCGTGACGAAGGACTATTAATAGATGCAATGTCTCCGGGAGAAATTTTTCTTGAATTAGAAGCAGGTTTTAAAACAGGTGAAATTCTGTTCATAGGGAATAATGTTTCAAGTGAAGAGATGCTTTATGCTATAAATAAAGGGATTCTTACAAGCGTTGACTCCATGTCCCAACTTGATCAGTATGGTAAATTGGACCCAGGGGGTAAGGTTGTAATCAGGATCAATCCCGGTATAGGAGTTGGTCACAACGAAAAAGTAACCACTGGAGGTTGGAATACAAAATTTGGAATTGATCCCGCATTCATTGACGATATTAAATTAATTTTAGCCAAATATAATCTTCATCTGATTGGATTAAGTCAGCATATAGGTTCATTATTTATGAATGATAACGCATCTCATTACATCGATGCTGCTGAATTTCTTCTATCGTATGCTGCCAATTTTCCTGAAATTGAATTCGTTGACTTTGGAGGAGGTTTTGGGATTCCATATCGAAAAGGGGATGGGGAGTTGCCATTGAATTTGAAGTATCTCGGAATTCGATTAGAGAAAATTGTTAAGGATTGGATAGTCAAGAATGATAGAAACATAACAATAAAAATTGAGCCGGGAAGGTTTATTGTGGCTGAATGTGGTGTGTTGCTTGGGAAAGTTCATTCTATAAAAGTCAATTGTAAAAACGACAATTTAAAAAAAGCAAAGGTCCAGAAAAAATATATTGGAACAGATGTTGGTTTTAACGTATTGCTTCGTCCGGTTTTGTATAATTCACATCATGATATTGAAATCTATAGCGTGACTAATAGGGAATCTTCAGAAACCGAGCTGGTTACTATCGTAGGCAATATTTGTGAATCAGGAGATATTATTGCTAAAGACCGAGATCTCCCTATCATTATTGAAGATGATATTTTAGGGATTTTAGATTCAGGTGCTTACGGGTTGGCTATGAGTTCGAACTATAATTGTCGTTTACGCCCGGCAGAAGTACTTATTACATCAGCGGGGGAAGATATTCTAATAAGAAAAAGAGAAGTCTTGGATGATCTTTTTTTGCCATTCAAAATATGATCAGGGATACTATTCCACTTTTACTTTTTTTAAATATTCTAATACTACAGCCTGATCACTGAAATAATTGGTATTTGATCCAATGATCTGATAATCCTCGTGTCCTTTTCCAGCAATAAGGATTATGTCATTCTGCTCCATAGTTTTAAGAGCAAAATATATTGCTTCTTTGCGATCTGTTAACGAAATATATTCAGATTTATATTTGAGTATTCCCGGTATAATATCTTCAATTATTTTAACAGGATTCTCATTTCTTGGATTATCTGAGGTTACAATTATTACATCACTTAATCGCGCAACAGCCTCACCCATTAAAGGTCTTTTTTCTTTATCCCTATTTCCTCCGCAACCGAATACGGTTATCAGTCTGTTAATTTTAAATTCACATATAGCTTTAAGTACATTAGTAAGTGCATCATCCGTATGTGCATAATCAACAATTGCAATTCCTCCGTTTAAAACAGGGATAACCTCAAACCGTCCTTTTACGGTTACTTTAGAAAGCCCGTCTCTTATATTATTCTCTGATGCACCTAAAAAATCAGTTGAAGCAATTGCAGCTAGACAATTATATACATTGAAAGACCCTAGCATTTGTGTTGTTATTGCAATTTGTCTGCCGATGGGTAGATTGCAAGTAAACGAATTAAGACTAAGTATTTTAGCTTCAGCTTGTGTATTTGGGGCATGATAATCTGATTCTTTAGTTAAACCAGTAGTAAAACATTCAAAACTTCTATTTGCTGTTCTTGGAAGGACCAAGTTAAATAGTTGGTCATCTTTATTGATTACAGCGCATTTGTGTATTTTTTCGCTTTTATCCAATAAGTCAAATATTTTCATCTTTGCATTGAAATATTCTTCTAAGCTTTTATGAAAATCAAAATGATCTCTCGTTATATTGGTATATATGGCAATATCTAAAGCAAGCCCGTCAACTCTATCAAGTGCTAATGCGTGGGAAGATAATTCACAAACTACAACATTAACCCCTTGCGCTTTCATTTCAGCAAGTAAACGGTAAAATTCCTCAGAATCAGGAGTTGTGAGATTTGTTTTTACAAGTTCTGTATTGATAATATTTTGAATTGTACCAATTAACCCTACTTTTTTCTTAGCCTCCATTAGGATTGAACGGATCATATAAGTAGTTGTAGTCTTTCCATTTGTTCCTGTTACACCGATAATTGTCAAATCACGGTCCGGATATTGATAGAATACTCGGCAGAATCTTGAATATGCAAGGCGTGAATCTTTAACAATTATTACTTTGTTAATATATATGTCTTTTACGAAGGAAATGTCTTCAACAAAACAAACAGAAGCGCCTGCTTCAAAAGCAGATTTGATATATTCATGCCCATCGCTTTTGTAACCTTTTATAGCAAAGAAAACAGTATCAGAGTTAACTTTAGCTGAATTATTAGTCACACTTGAAACTGGAAAATTTAATTCTTGACCAGTATAAATCACGTCTAAATTGAGGATATTGCTAATGTCCTCAAAACGATAACTTTGTTTATTTTCCATACCTTTTATTTTTTTAATTGCATTACAACATATTCAGCATTAAATTTAACTCCATTAATCAATTGTCGAAAAACAGTAATTTTTTTCCCTACACAATTGCAACATGAATCCAGGTAATTTAAAATTAATTCTTGTCCACTAGTATGTTTTTCGCGAATATTGAAAACAATGTAGGAGTTAGGTTCCATTAATTCAATTGCTTGTATGTAGGCTTTTAACATAACATCATTATAATCCGAATCATCATCCCCCCCCCCTGTACCAGATGTTACAAAGAAACAATTAAATTTATACTCCTTAAAATTGTTAATTTGCTTTATTGAAAGGGTTTCAAAATTTAGAACGTAATAATCATCATATACCCCTGGATGGTCTCTGAAAGCAGCTTCTCTTGCACTTTCCAAAATATCCACTCCGATAATTAGCTCAATTTTTCCGGAATTCTTTAACTGTATTGCGGATAGTCCACTACCAGCGGCTAAATCTAAAATGCGTAACTTAGTTTTTGGATCATGTTGATGCATTAATTCTAAAAAATAACCTGTTAATCCTTTGGGAGCATCAAGTTTCACAATGTCATTGTAAATTATATCATATAAAAACGGGTTTTTATACATAGTATCGTAATCCCAAATTCCCAACCTAAATTTATTTCCGTTTTTAGGAGTAATCCAAAACTCCTCCATCCCTTGTCTGACATCATTAAATGTAACAATAGGTTCAATTTTGTAAAGGTCTGTGTGCTTTTTTGACTGGCTCATACAATTTTAAAAAATTAAATTCAACTCAAAGGTAAAAAAGATAATGTGTGGTGAATTCATTTATGAAACTTCATGAAAACTAAATCTGCTAAATGATGGTATTATATTAATAAACAAGCCTTTATAAAATCTATTTTGTGTTCATATAAGGCAATATTGTTGTAATTATAAGTGATAAAACCACTGATGCAACAAAATAGGATAGCCCACTAGATGAAGACATTTCAACCAAACCACTACCGGATTTCATAGATGAAATCAGAACTGCCAATACAAGCACATCAACCATCGCCCATTTTGAAAGCAAACTTAAAATTCTGTTTTTAGCTGACCCTCCTAGCGTAAAGTATATCTGAAAAGACAAACCGGCCATCTTTAGTAAGGGTACTACAAAAGTAAAAGCCAGCATAACCCAATATAATAATATTTCATTTTTGTTTTTCAAGTTGTCCAATACATCTATAAGGGAGTAATTCTCTTTAATGAAGTAAAACTTTGTTGTCTTTATTAATGGTATATTGATGCCCAAGATAAAAAGTAAGAGGGCTATTATCAGCATTCCGGCAAGCAAGTACCTGCCAATTGTAAAACGGGTTCCAGTAAAAACACTTATAAAATGAATTAACGCAATAGCCGCAACGGCTATGCTCAGATGCGTGAAAAGTAACCTATTAAATATCTGTTCTTTGCTAAAACTAATACCAAAGTATTTATCCGCATCAACTGTTTTCATAAAAAATGTATCAGTAACATAGTATGCAATCACAATAAGAAATGCATAAATTGGCAGAAAGAATAGCCATCCTTTCACCGGATTATAAGTTGTATTTTTAGCTATCACAGTTTCCATAATGCCCAGGTTTATTTTGAAAGATTATCAATAAAACCTTCCGCCTGATTGTAAATCCTTTTCAGTTTTTCCTTTACCTGTGCAGCTTGATACTTGGCTACAAAGGAATAATAGCTGCCAATTAACTTGTCAATCTTTAGCTTTTCTTCATCTGTCATTTCTTTTTCAAACCGGCTGTAATCTGTCTCGCTGAGTTCCTTGAATTTTTCATTTGCTTTCTTCCAAGCTTCGTCTTCAAATGTCATATAATTTCTTTCGGTAGTAGTTATAAATTCTTCAAACTTGCTCAGATATTGCAACTTTGTAAAAACTGGCCCACTATTACAGGAAGGGAGTATCAACAAAAAAAACACAGTTTGAACTAAATTTATGTATTTGCTTTTCATGACTTATTCAATTTAGTTTTGTGAAATTGTTGCTTTAGATGCATTATGTAGATTTAAGTATGACCTTTCCAAGACTGGCAGTACATGGGATTCATAATATTGAGGAAAGCGCCTTTTCAATTTAGCATCCATTGCTTCTAACCGGTTAAGTTCAGAAATTATATGTGCTAGAATATCTGTGTTATATTGAACCATTTCGACTAAACTACTTTCAGCATTATCACGGGTCATTTGCGTTTCCTCTCGTTTCATTTCTAATACTACTCTCCTTCCAACAATATTTAATTCTTTGTTTTTAACCATAATTGCCTCTTTATCCTTAATATCTCTTTGATGCGAGCACTTTTCAAAGTATTCAGATACATCGTAAAAATTTTTACTAATAAGAGGAGCTAGTTCAAATATCATACTGATAATAAGTATTAAAATGCTCATAAGTATATTGGTAAAGTTCCCTTCCAACAAGATTACTTTATGTAACAATTTCATGCTATTATTAATGCCTTGACTGGTTTCATTTGGTAGATCTGCAATTCGTGTTTCTTGTATCCTTTTATTTGATGCAAGTGCTGTATCCAATTTGCTAAGTTCACTTTGCTTAATGCTTTTTTGTTGAACTGCATCTAGACTATCTGCCTGATACATTATATACTTGCTTTCCCAGATTGCTTTCATTCCAGCCCTGCCACTACCTCCTCGCCCATCGGCTTCAGCATTTAATGAATCTCTTTTGGAGGATAGCCTGGTATTTACATTATCTATCTGTTGTAGAAATATCAACTTTTGCACATTTAATAAAGAATCTTTTCTTGCAAAATCATTTCTAATAGCTATTTCTTTTTGTTTCATTTCAATATTCCTTGCTGCGTCAATATCATCTTTAAAGTAAAATGAATCAATCAAAAAGCTATTAAATAGACCAAGTATTAAGGCTATGAAAATCCTTATCCAACGTATAGTTTTATAGTGGGGTTTAAGATCACTAAAGATTATAGGCTTATCAACAAGGTAATAAAACAAAGCAGTTATCATAAACACTGGTATGAACAAGTGATAATTACCCCCTAAGCAAAACTTACAAATACTTGCAGCAAAAATAGCACCGCAAACAGTTAAGGTAAAAAGAAGCACCATTGATAAGTTTTTAATAGCTCTTTGAGTTTCTTCTGTACTCTGGTAGTAATATTTTGAGACAGGGCTAAGTATATTTGCCACAAGAGGCAATGATTTCGGATGTAATTCATGTCGTATCATTTCTTTAAGATTTAAATGTTTGAAAAATCTCCCCACTCCACAAAGGTGCGGGGTGCAATTGATTTAGACTTTCTCTTGTAATATGGTGCTGAAATCATTTTGAATTGAGACAGTATCTTCTGTCCATTTACGCATCATCAATTCTATTTCCTGTATTATTTGCTTTTGTACAAAGGGTAATCGTTTTTCAGCATCCCGGTACTTGTTTTCTACTAAGGAGTAGAACTCACGTGATATCCTGTCAAGCGTAGCTTGCATCGCTAGAGCGTTCTCTTTATAAATAGCAGCAGCTGCACTTTTCAGCCCTGAACGCCCCGTTTGCAGTAATGTATTAACCACTTCACGAATAAAGGAAACTTGGCCCTCACAGATTGCTGCTAATGCTTTGTTTTGGTTACCCAAAACTATAACTGCAGCTTCTATCTGTTTCTCACCGTAGGCTTTTAACATAGCCTTATCTTCTTTTGGTAATGTTAGTCGGTTAAGCCATCCCTGATTATTTTCTTTCAGATCCTTCATGTGTTGCATTAATTGACTTTTGCGATGTTCTTCAATACCGGTTTGCTCTTGCAAGCCGGAACCGAGTGTTTCTAATTCCGACTTTGCTTCATTGACGTTCTGAGTTTCAACCATTGTGTAAGTATTATTATTTTCCATTTTTTCCTGTGCCCATTTATTTGCCGGTTGGCTCGTCCGGATTAATGATAATTGCTGTTTGTAATTGAAGCATTTCTGCTGATTGCTGCATTAGTTCCTTGTGTTTAATTTCAAGCTCCTGTGTAGCACTATCAAATGCTGATTTTATTTTATCTGTGAAAAATGCAGTAAGTTCTTTACTGTAATCACTGAAGAACTGTTTTCTCAGTTCAAGCTGTTTTTCAGCAGCATCGGTAATGGGTGTTAATGACTGTTTCTCCATGTAATTTGCTATTTTATTGTTTTACCGCCAACTTAAAAAGTTTTCAGCTAAGGCAGTTTCAGCTGGTTTTTGTAATGTGTTTTTTAAATGTCAAAGGACTTTTTGTCTTAAACTCTTTATATCTAAATACATTAATTGAAATATTTCTTCGACAGACTTCGACACCTTGAATCTCAATAGCTTATATTATTCGAAAAACATACAGTGAAATAGTAAGGTTTTCATATGTAATCGTTAGGTTTTTCATATGTTTTGGAAAGGCTACTTATACTCCTATATTTATTTTTCTTTGAAATAATCTTCGAAATTTCTATTGACGATTATATTTTCTTTTCACCCTCACACGCAGGCAGTGCCGGATGGCTACATGCGCTTTTTCCTGTCATGGTATTTGCAGAAAAAAGCAAATACACCGAGGCACTCCAGGAAAAAAGCGCACTACACCACCGGAAGCTTGCATTTACATAATGTGCTCTTATGGTCTTGGTAGAAAGCCCATAAGCACATTATGCAAAGCAGCCACAGCCTGCTTACCTTCCCACTCCGCCCACTTCCTATGCAGTTGCAAGCCATTCATTACTCGTCCCTCGTAATTTCATGCCTTTCACTGCACCCACAGCAGCAAATATTTCCTCGTGCCTCGTCATATCAGCTGCTAAGACCTACCGCACTTTCCGGTTAGACAAGTATACAAGCCGGTGAGTTTTTTGTTTACAAGTCAGTTCTACAAGTGACGAGTAGCAATCTGAGAATCCAACACACTTTCCATGTTGCTGCAAGCAATTGGCTGTCGTATGCCATATTCCGTCCTTTGTTTGCTGGCCACCTTGCAAGTCTGGCAGGTTCGTACTTCCCGGACACCTGCTTTCACACATTCCATCGTAACGGTGACCGCAAAGTACACGCCTAAAGCAAAGCCTCGTTCCTCGGCTCAGCTTTTACTTTGCGCCGTTGGTAGAAACCGCGCAAAGTAGCGGCTTCACCAGCCAGCCTTTCAAGGATGTCCTGCAAAGTCGTCCTCCCTTAGTCATCCGCCATCCAATCACTTTCGCAACCCCACAGCAGCATACCTGTATGTCAGCCAGGTTACTGCCCTCGCACCTTTTTTCGGCTCGCCGGTCGCTTCCTCTCACACATACCAAGCCACAGCGCCGTCAAGCTCGAAAACCCCTCACAACGTAACCCGTCCGACCATCCAGGCAAACTGCTAAAACCTCCCCTCTTCCTATTAGCCACAGGCGTAAGGTATTTGTGTGCGCATCTCCTTCCAGTCGGTCATAAGCGCAAGCCACAGGCGTGCGGTATCGGTCAGTTTTACCATCTATCCACTTTTATCATAATTATTCCCTCACTGCTTCCCAAGCAGTATTTATTCACCGGTAATGAATTTCTTATTTTTAAAAGTATTGCCGCCTCATTTATACTGCCCCACGCTACCCTGTTCCGTCATATTTGACCTTCATATCAAAAACTTATCCCCAAATATTATCTGGAGCTTGAATATCTATTGCCTCCGTTCAAATTATTTTTGATTTAAGGCTAAAGAGGTGGATTTTTTCAGCAAAAGAAAAAGGGAAAAGAAAAAAAAGAAACGAATATAAAGTAGCATTCTAGCAAATTCAAGTACAGCCTTGCAGCATCACGATTTTTCATTTGAAGTTTAATATGGCGCTGCAAGGACTGCCCTTCGGGTGCATTCATTATTTTATGCATAACACACTTTGAGTTTCATTGCGTGTTTTTTCATGCAATAAAATAATGACCTGCATACTTGATTTTGCTTCCATGCTTCATTGCCTGATGGTTTCCTTTTTTTCTTTTTTCCCTTTTTCTATTTTTTGCTAAAAAAATTGTGGAAGGGGTGCTAAAGGAAAGATTGGACTAACCGCCAAAAAGCTTTTCAATATGCAGAAAATCACCACTTACAGCCCCGATCAGAAGCGAAGCCCGTTCGCATTCTTCATCCTCAACAAAGGAATGAACAGCGGCAAACCCCTGGAGCATCCCTGCCCCAATTGCTTCACCTTCAATGCCACCGATCAGGCTGAAAAAGACCACTTTTACTGGCTCTGTTTTGGCCTGTGGCAGTCCAAATCATTACACCCATACCTCAATGGTTCTGTTATTCCCTTCATCCATCTTCGGGACCTGAACCAGGTTATTAACCAGGCATCCGAAAAAGCCCTGGCAGCCCCGGCCAATTTTCTCAAAACCGTCGAAGCCCTCAAAATCCTGGATCAGCATGAGAAGCAGTACCACCGCAATCTCCTGTTAATCTCAGAAGCCAAAAAGGCAATTTTTGCCAATTACCGCTCAGTTCCATCCTTCTACCGGTAACCCCTTAAACCCTTATAAATCATGACACAAAAAATTTCAACAATTTCAAAAGCAACAGCCGAAAAGCACGGCTATTATTTATTCGGAGGCAAAGGTGATGTTTGGTCAAACACCGCTCATTTGTCTCATAGCGACAGGCCAACAACTTTGTGCGGACGGCCGATGCTCAGTACAAACTGGGTACGCATCAATGGAGTTCAGGAAGTCGGGTGCGCTGAATGTTCCAGGCTTTTTGATCTAGCGATTTCACTTTAATTAACCAGGTGCCCGGGCTACATGGCCTGGGTTCCTTAATCCTTTCAACCATGACAAACCCCGAGATTATTAACCGTACTTTCTGTTTTATCTACAACATCCCTTCAAACTTCATTGAAGAGATTTGGTCCGACAGCCCACTCCTGGCAGATCATCTGAAAGCTAAGTTTATCGGCTTTTGCAAATCTGAAGGCTATGCCTCAGCAAATGCTATCCTCAAATTCTTCGCTTCTCTAGATGAATCCAACACCGAGAAATTCTGCTCTTATGCTTCCACCTGGATGCAACATCACAATTAACCCCCTAAAACCCCAATCCTATGAAAAAGTATTTTAACGATCCCCGCCCTCTTACCGTCAGGTATACCGGCAAATGTGCAGAATGTGGAACGACCCTCAAAAAGGGCACCTCCGCTTATTACTGGCCTTCCGATGGAAAACTCTATTGCCTATCCTGCGGAGAATCCGAATACCGTCAGTTCCTCTCATCTACAGCTGATGAAGAAGTTTACCTGGGAATCGGTAATCCTTTTGCATGTTAATTACCTAAACACTTTCATTTTGCCCGGTTTACCCGGGCTTTTTTGTGCACTTTGCAGACTTTGCAAGATTGCAAACTTTGCAAACTTTGCAATTCCTGCAAACTTATCCCCTATTTTAAAGGGTAGTTATGCAATTCAATGCAATCAGTGCAATAAGACTTCATAACACATTGTATCACTGTATGTTATAGTAATATTTGCTATATTCCACCGTATCTTTGTACAGAAGTAAGGCAGATATTGATTCCGTATCAATTCCATACCAAGTCCGTATCAAGGCCGCTTTTCTTAAATAATTCATCTAAATACTTTCGCCCAATGGCAATCGTACAAAACCCAATCACTGGCAGGACCCGTAAGAAATTCGGGACTGCAGTTTTCTCGAAACATTACGAGAACAACACCATGAGAAGCCGCCCTATACAGGTTTCTAATCCACGAACCGAAGGACAGGTAATGCAGCGTAGCAAATTTGCTCAAACTGTAGACCTCATCCGACAGGTACTCCCCGCGGTTAATGATGCGTATTCCAATACGCTCAAAAACATGTCCCCTTTCAACAAGATCGTAAGCTTAAATGTTAAGAACATCTTTGCTGAAGGCACGAATGAAATTGATTACACCAAAGTTCAGTTCTGCGACAATGAAGGCAGCAATGTCCGCAATGTTGAATTGACTTGTGAAGATGACCAGGTTGTTAGTTTCATCTGGGAACCCAACACCATCAATCAGGCTGAACTTGATGAACCAGTTTCGATTATCCTGGTTAACTGCATCAAGAACAAAGCAATCAATTATCCCGCAGTTGCTTTGAGGTCGGAAAGTGCAGCCAGTGTAATTGCACCATTTGAATGGGTTGGCGACATGGTTGCCGCTTACTTCAATACAACTGATTACACTACCTCGAACCCAAAAGCTGATGGATCTATCCCTAAAAAGAAAGTGATCAGATTTAAAGCTGGATGTGAGCTTGCTAAGAATGTAAAATAAGCAAGTCACCCGCTAAAAAGTAAAAAGCCTGCAATCTTCGGAGAGCAGGCTTTTTCTTTTTCAGATCACACCCTTATTAAGTGTAACTTATTCTATATCTGTTATTTATTTTCTTTTGATTGTTGCCAGTTTTCCTTTGACCTTGGAAGTTATGGTCGCATTTTTGGTCGCATAAAAGAAAAAAGAGTTACAAATAATTTGTAACTCTTTGATTTTGAGGCTCCCCCTTCAGGACTTGAACCTGAGACCCTCTGATTAACAGTCAGATGCTCTAACCAACTGAGCTAAGGAGGAATACTTGGTTAATTGTTGTTTCCCCTCGAAAGGGACGGCAAAATTACACATTCTATCGGAAATAACAATATCTTTGCAAAAAAAACTCAAATTCATTAAATACCCTGTTTAATATCTTACTATGAGTACTGTAATTGTTGGAACTGTTGCATTTGACAAAATTGAAACTCCCTTTGGGAAAACTGATAAAATTCTGGGTGGTGCGGCTACTTTTATCAGCCTGACTGCATCGCACTTTGCTAAAGATGTTCATATAATCAGTGTTGTCGGTGGCGATTTCCCTGATGAATATATTAAATTGTTAACTGAACGAGGAATCAATACCGATGGCCTTCAGGTTAAACCCGAAGGAAAATCATTCTATTGGTCAGGCCGGTATCATACCGACATGAATACCCGTGATACCTTGGTTACTGAATTGAATGTGCTTGCCGATTTCGACCCTAAGCTTCCTGCAAGTTGTCTTGCGCCAGAGTTTGTAGTGCTTGGTAACCTTACACCGAGTGTACAGATGCACGTGCTCGATCAGCTCGTTAAACGTCCAAAACTTATCGTGATGGATACAATGAACTACTGGATGGACTCGGCATGGGACGACCTGATGAAGGTGATTGCCCGGGTTGACGTACTCATGGTGAACGATTCTGAAGCCCGGCAGCTTACCGGTGAATATTCACTGGTGAAATCAGCTCAGAAGATCCTGACCATGGGTCCTAAATATCTGGTAATTAAAAAAGGGGAACATGGCGCATTGCTTTTCCACGGCGACAGTGTTTTCTTTGCTCCTGCCCTTCCACTCGAAGAAGTTTTCGACCCGACAGGCGCAGGCGATACCTTTGCAGGCGGTTTTATCGGCCACCTGGCAAGCACCGGTGATATTTCCTTTGGCAACATGAAAAATGCCATAATCTATGGCTCAGCCATGGCCTCCTTTACAGTTGAAAAATTTGGCACCGAAGGTTTACTGAACCTTACAAAAGAAGATATCTATAAGCGCCTCAGGCTCTTTGTTGATCTTGTTCAGTTCGATATTTCACTTGTTGAGTAATACTATCACGTTCTGAATCATTTATAGATAAAAAGATCATCAGATTAGCTATTCAAAACAAAAGCCGGATTCCTCCGGCTTTTTTCATTTTCAGTCATCAATATATCGCATGCAGGATGTGCCTGTTTCTCACTTATCTTTGACAGGAATTGAATCAAGCAGTTCTTTATACCAGTCTTCACCGTATTTCCTGATTAATGAATCCTTCAGAAAAAGGTATAACGGGATATCGTTTTTCTTTCCATTGAGCAATGCTGGTTTACAAATATGCCATTCGTGGTAATTTACAGCCTCAAAATCATTGTATTTGCTCAGACGAACCGGGTATAAATGGCAGGAAATAGGTTTCAGGAAAGGAATTTTACCTTCTTTACAAGCCTTTTCGATAGCACAGAACGCAATCCCGTTCTCATGATAAACATAAGCGCATTCTTTACCATTAACAAGTGGAGTAACATAATTCCCAAACATATCATAATCGAAAACACCGGCAAGT
The DNA here is from genome assembly GCA_041660125.1 of Lentimicrobiaceae bacterium. Classification (GTDB taxonomy): domain Bacteria; phylum Bacteroidota; class Bacteroidia; order Bacteroidales; family UBA4417; genus UBA4417. The sequence goes on along the minus strand of JBAZWY010000007.1, from coordinate 30,781 downwards.
TCCACCTGATCAATGCCTTCGAGGGTCATATATGGTTTTATCTCATCGAAATAATCTTCAAGAATACTAATTTCTTCTTCATCCAGTGGTGCCCCGGCATCGCCATCCACACAACACTGCCCTTTGCAGGCCGACAGGTCACAAGCGAAACGAATGCTTCCAAGGTCTTCGGATATTAATGTGTTATCAATTGCTATCATCCGGCAAAAGTACTGCTTTTAGGGAAATCATTTGAGATAATGTCAATGGAACGCGGATGAAGCGGAAAAAGCGGATAAACATAGTTTTCCCCCCTTTCTCCTTTTCTCCCACTCTCCCACTCTCCCATCTCCTGGTCCCATTATTTGTTGTTTTTTTGCTACCTTTGCCGCATGGCACAAAATGAAGAAATTTTCAAAAAAATTATATCCCATTCAAAGGAATATGGGTTTGTTTTCCCGTCAAGCGAAATATACGATGGCCTTAGCGCTGTTTACGATTACGGACAGAATGGTGTTGAGTTAAAAAACAACATCCGCCAGTATTGGTGGAAATCCATGGTGCAACATCACGAAAATATTGTTGGCCTGGATGCGGCTATTTTCATGCACCCTACCACCTGGAAAGCATCAGGCCATGTGGATGCATTCAGCGACCCTCTGATTGATAACCGCGACTCAAAAAAACGGTATCGCGCCGATGTACTGGTTGAGGACCAGATGGCCAAATGGCAGGATAAAATCGATAAAGAAGTTGAAAAAGCCGCAAAACGTTTTGGTAATACTTTTGATAAAGATCAGTTTCTGGCTACAAATGGCCGGGTACTTGAATATAAAGAGAAAATTGCTTCAACTACGCTTCGTTTTTACGGAGCCATGGAACGCAACGACCTGGCTGATGTAAAAAAACTCATCGAAGACCTGGAAATTGTGTGCCCCGTTTCGGGGAGTCGCAACTGGACGGAAGTACGCCAGTTTAACCTGATGTTCAGTACTTCCATGGGTTCGGTTAGCGAAGATTCAAATGTGATCTACCTTCGTCCGGAAACAGCCCAGGGTATTTTTGTAAACTACCTGAATGTGCAGAAAACCGGCAGGATGAAAATCCCATTTGGTATCGCTCAAACCGGCAAAGCGTTCCGTAACGAAATAGTAGCCCGACAGTTTATTTTCCGCATGCGCGAATTCGAACAAATGGAAATGCAATACTTCGTTCGCCCCGGCACTGAACTCGAATGGTTCGAATACTGGAAGACCGAACGTATGAAATGGCATCAGTCACTTGGAATCCCTGCTGCAAAATACCGCTGGCATCCGCACGACAAACTGGCTCATTATGCTAACGCAGCTATTGATATTGAATTTGAATTCCCTATTGGTTTTAAAGAACTGGAAGGCATTCATTCCCGTACCGATTTCGACTTAAAAGCACACCAGGAATTCTCAGGTAAGAAAATCCAGTATTTCGATCCTGAGCTCAACGAAAATTATGTGCCTTTCGTAATCGAAACATCCATCGGCCTCGACCGTACTTTCCTGGCAGTTCTGAGCTATGCATATACCGAAGAAAAACTCGAAGACGGATCGGATCGCGTTGTGCTTCGCTTGCCTTCGATGCTGGCTCCCATTAAATGTGCTATTTTGCCATTGGTTGCAAAAGACGGACTTCCGGAAAAAGCCCGCGAGATCATGGATACGGTCAAGTACGACTTCATGTGCCAATACGAAGAGAAGGATTCAATCGGGAAACGCTATCGCCGTCACGATGCTATTGGCACACCATATTGCATTACAGTCGATCATCAAACGCTTGAAGATAACACAGTCACTATTCGCGATCGCGATACAATGATGCAGGAACGCATTCCTATCGAAAAAATCGGAGAGTTGGTAAAGTTGAAAATTAAAAGTTAAATCGGAAAGGGAACATCAAGTTCCCTTTTTTTATGAAATTGATAACTGGACTTTTCGTACCATAAATAAGCCGTTTTGCCGCTGCAAGAGGAGTTAGAAGTAACGAATGTGTCAGACACCCTTTGCGTGTGCATGCACATTCGTTATTATTTTAAAAATCTGGCAGGTTCAGTGAATACGGTTAGTTTTATCAATTGAGTTTAAAACTAACAGGCATAGTATAACGTACACGAACCGTTCTGCCATTTTGTTTACCCGGATGCCATGGAGGCATCATTTTTAAAACCCGCAACGCTTCTTCATCACAGCCACTCCCAATTCCACGCAGGATTTTTACATCTTCTATTTTGCCGTCGGAGTTTACTATAAAACTGACATAAACTGTGCCTTGTATCCCGTTTTCTACTGCCTGTTGAGGATAAACGATATTTTCGGCAAGGAATTTATTGCGTTCAGCTTCACCACCCGGGAACGAAGGCATTTCTTCGACCACCGTAAAAACGGCTATGCTCTGATCTTCAATTTCCGCTTTTTTCATTGTTGCCGTTCTTGTATTTTTACTTGCCGGTGCAGCATTAGCTTTGTCGGCAGTAATTGTTTTTAACTCATCCTTCATCACAGTTACTTCTTGAGCTGACAGTGTTTCCGGCAATGCTGCCTCTTCTGATACAACGTTGAGCCCAACCTGGTTGAACACCTCCGCATCCCCAATTACTGCTGGTTGGGTAGCTTGGTTTGGTTTTTGTGTTTCTTTTTCAGCATTCATCTTTATAGCGAGAACGGCCTTGTTCTCTGGCAGTGAAACAATCAGAGTATCGGAACTGACCTGGCTTTCGAGTATGGCCATCTCAGACGCACGCTGTTTAACCAATTTCTGGCTATCAAAATGGTTTTGGATCCAAACCACGTAAAAACTGCCAATTAAAAGTACAATTGAAGCCGCCGCAGCCAGCCATACAAAAGGTTTATATGAAAGTCGCCCTTTTTCTTTCGCTTCATTAATTGCATGCGCATGCAGACGCTGTTTTATCCGGTCATTTAAAATATCAGTCCGGGTATGAAATTTATTTACCGGATTGAGTGATATTTCATTTGAATGAGCACCTGCATAAGGCGGATTCTCTGATAATCGGGATGTTTCTGGTTTTAATGAATCAGTCAAACCTGCCGGGCTTTCATCCGGTTTGTTTTCTTTTAACCACATTCTGAGACCTTCAGCCGCATCGGCGCACAAGGGGCATTCTGCAATATGCTTCTGTGCTTTTGTAAAAGCGGCACCTTTCAGTGATCCGGATACAAAAAGCATCAGCGCATCACCTGTCAGGCAACCGGATGGCATAAAGAAGACCGACAACTTCTTATTCCTGTCATTCATAATGATCCATCCTTTCCATCTTTTGCTTCAGATTACGTTTGCCGTTTTGTATATGGCTTTTAACTTCGTTGTAGGTATATCCTGTGATCTGTTCCACTTCGCGATACGACTTTTCGTTCAGGTAAAACAACTCAATGCATTGTTTTTGTTCCGGGCTCAGGCCGGTAATAGCCGTTTCGAGATAGCGTATCCGATGTTCTCCGTCGTCATCACTTAAAAGATGATTCATCTCAACAGATTCCATAATCTCGACTTCCAGTTTTTTCAGGTTGTCCTCTATAATCCTTTCACCCGACTTCTTGCGCCTGAGATGCATAAGGCATTCGTTTTTTGTAATCGTGTAAATCCAGCTCTTAAAATTATTGATCTCTGACTTTTTAAGCAACCCAAAAAGCTTTTCAAAAACCAGCATCACGGTATCTTCAGCATCGGCGTCGTTGCCCAGGTATTTATAGCATACCGTAAAAAGAAGGTGAGTGTATCGTTCGTAAAGAATACCGATTATTTCGATGTCGTTCGATTGAGCATAGCGGACCACAAGCTGCTCATCCGATAATGAAAGCAGTTCCTTTTTTTCATCTTTCCTGAAAAAACGCAGGGTCATGCAATGTATGTTTTTACAAAGATAGGGTTTTGGGAATGAAAGACAAGGTGAACGGGGAAAAGACGATCTGTACCGCAATCAATTCTAAATAAATTACTTTTTATGGAATTTTTCAAACTCGTGCATCTTCTGGTTATAAATGACTATAACTAATCCTCTAATAATCCCAGCGATGAACACAAAACTTATTTTCTACAACTTATTCGGTACTCTGCCCATAATCCTGGTTTCAGCAGTAACGATGATGAATTCCTCAAAGCAATTTTCTTCACCTCAAGCACTAATTCCTGTCAAAGCTCAGTTAAAAAATTCGTCTAAGCAGGAAACCGATCCCGATAAAACGCTTTCTCCGTATTTCTTTGTGAAATCAACAAATCCCGACCTTGACCAGCTACCATTGAAAGCTACTTCAGCCGAAGTGAATATCGCCGGAGTGATCGCTGATGTGAGTGTGGTGCAGGAATATGCCAACGAAGGTAAAAATCCTATCGAAGCCATTTATGTATTTCCGGCATCAACCCGGGCTGCTGTTTATAGCATGAAAATGATAATCGGCGAACGCACAATTGTTGCTAAAATCTCCGAACGTGAAAAATCCCGTAAGGATTACGAGGAAGCCAAACAGCAAGGGAAGAGTGCGTCATTGCTGGAGCAGGAACGACCAAATGTTTTCCAGATGAATGTGGCCAATATTATGCCAGGCAATCACATCAGGGTTGAACTCCGATATACAGAACTGCTGATTCCCGAAGACGGAGTATATGAATTCGTTTTCCCAACTGCTGTAGGCCCGCGGTATAGCAATCAACCTGCTGTTACAGCGCCACCACGCGAACAATGGGTTAGTAATCCTTACACCCATGAAGGAGAAAAACCATCGTATTCGTTTAATATCAAATGTAATCTTTCCACGGGTTTGCCGGTGAGTGATGTAAAATGCTCAACGCATAAAACCGATATAAAATTTGATAGCCCGTCGGATGCCTCAATTACTCTGATGCCGGAAGAAAAACAGGGCGGAAACCGCGATTTCATTCTCCATTACAGGCTGGCAGGCAATATTGTGCAATCGGGTTTGCTTCTTTATCCCGGGAAAGATGAGAATTTTTTCCTTGCCATGATTCAACCGCCTAAACAGGTCAGGCTTTCCGTAATACCTCCCCGGGAATATGTTTTTATTGTTGATGTTTCGGGGTCAATGCACGGATATCCGTTGGATATATCCAAAAAACTGCTCAGGGACCTTATCGGCAACCTCAAGCCAACCGACAGGTTTAATGTATTGCTTTTCGCCGGAGCTTCAAACCTGCTGAGCGAAACAGCAGTCGAAGCTAATAATGCCAATATTGAAAAAGCCATCCGTTTTATCGATCGGGAGCAGGGTGGAGGTGGCACCGAACTTTTGCCTGCACTCAAAAGAGCGCTCAGTCTGAAAGGCACCGAAGGTTATGCCCGCAGTTTCGTAATAGCTACTGATGGGTATGTTTCAGTTGAAAAAGAAGCCTTCGACCTCATCCGAAACAGCATGGATAAGGCTAATTTTTTCGCATTTGGAATTGGAACTTCCGTCAACCGCCTGATCATTGAAGGATTGGCTCATGTGGGGATGGGAATGCCGTTTGTGATAACCAAACAGGAGGAAGCCACGGCAACCGCACTGAATTTCAGGCAATATGTTCAGAATCCTGTATTAACTCATATTTCTGTAAGTTATAATAAATTCGAAGTCTATGATGTTGAACCTATTAGTATTCCTGATGTATTCTCAGAAAGGCCGGTACTCATTTTCGGGAAATACCGTGGTACGCCTGCCGGGAAAATCACGATAAAAGGCATGAACGGCGAAGGCGAATACGAAAGCCGACTGCTTGCAAGTACGGCAAAGGTTTCGGAATCGAATTCAGCACTCCGCTACTTATGGGCACGTGAGCGGATTCGTACCATAAGTGATTACGCATCGGTCGGGTATGGTGGTGATGACGAATATAAACCGGAAATTATTGAATTGGGACTGAAATACAACCTCTTAACCGCCTATACTTCATTTATTGCAATCGATAATGATATCAGGAATAAGGATGGCAATTCAACTACGGTTAATCAACCTTTGCCCTTGCCTGAAGACGTAAGTGATTATGCTGTTGGAAATAGCATGACGTTGAATTGTGTGGCCCCTATGCTTGAGAAAAAGTCGGGAAATTATTCAGGTGATGCAGAAATGGCAGTTCCTGAGGATAAAAGAACAGAGAATGCTAAGCAGGTTCTCACAATCGTTGAAGAAATGCCTGAATTTGTTGGAGGTCAGAAAGCAAAAGATGCATTCTTTGTTTCAAACCTTAACTATCCTAAAAAAGCGGAAGAGAATGGAATCAGTGGAATTGTTTATGTAAGCTTCAAAGTCGATGAAAAAGGAAATGTTTCGGATGTAAAAGTGCTTCGTGGTATTGGCGGCGGATGTGATGAAGAAGCGGTAAGGCTTATTAAACTCACCAATGGCAAATGGAAGGCAGGCAAACAAAACGGGAAAGCAGTGAAAGTTCTGATGAATATGCCGATCACTTTTTCCTTGAAATGATAAGTGTCTGCACACCCACAGGGTGTCTGATACTTATTATTTCCATTCAACGAATGATTTATTGAGTATCTGTATTGAATTCTTCTTCAAACAGTAATTCATTTCCTGTTTACAAATTCATATTCAACTTTAAAAGCCAAAACCATGAAAAAGCAAGAAACCAGCACACCCAAGATGGACGAAATCATCTTCGAAAAAAGGAACAAAATGTACGGAGCCTACATTTTGCGTAAGATGTACAACAAACAAGTTAACAAGGCTTTACTTATTGCCATTGCAATACTGATTGCCGGTTTGGCATATCCGCTGGCAACAAGTTACAGGACGACCAATCACGGCAGGCCTGTCGCAAATGACGGCGGAATAACATATATGTCGGATGTAACTCCGCCTGCCGAACCCCCTGTTCTTCCGCCCGCCCCTCCTTCAATCACAGAGATTCAGAAACAAGTTCGGTTTGTACCACCGAAAGTAGTTAACGAAGAAGTTCCTGATGATTTGGGTCTTTTGAGTATGGATGATATCAACAAGGCATCGACCAATATTGCTATTGATGTATCCATCGAAAAGCCTATTGAAAAACAGGTTGTTGTGCTTGAAGATCCGGAAAAAGCTCCCCCGGTAATCATTGTTGAAGAAATGCCTTCTTACCCGGGAGGTGATTCGGAAAGGCTGAAATTCCTTAAAGATCACATTCAATACCCTGAGAATGCTGCCGAAAATGGCATCCAGGGAACTGTTTATTTCCAGTTTATTATCGATTCCAAAGGCAATATCACCGATGTAAAAATTCTACGGGGCATCGGGGGCGGTTGCGATGAAGAAGCGTTGCGCGTTATAAAAATGATGCCCCGGTGGCATCCGGGTAAGCAAAATGGCCGGTCGGTTCGCGTACTTTATAATATGCCTGTTAGTTTTAAACTCAATAGATAAAACCGACCGCGTTTAATTAAACCTGTCAGCATTCTCAGAACCTGTCAGGTTTAAATTAAAAAGAAACGAATGTGTCAGACACCCTTTGGGTGTGCAGACACATTCGTTGGGATTTTATACCTCCGCCAGAATTTCCAGGTAGTAAGTGTGGTATAAGTAATGATTTTATTGATCCGCGGAAAACCCATCAGGTAATGTAGCAATTTGTATCCGGCAAAAAAGAATAATAAAGCTACCGACCACTGCACCACAAAGTAAAAGGATTCGAACGCAATTTTTGATCCATAAAATAATAATGCCACCAGGTCAGTGACTTTAGCCGACAGGTAAGGATTTACAATAACAACAAGCGCAAAAAGGAGCAGGAACACCATGGAGTGGGCTGTTTCAATAGCTCGCTCGGGACAATAATTCATGCATTTCATACAGCTTTCGCAGGTGAATTTCCAGTAAGGACGATTATCTTTAAGTATAATTGATTGAGTTGGGCATTGCTCTACACAGATTCCGCAATTGTTGCAATTGTAATTAGCTATAAAGGTTTTTGCAAGAATAAACCGACCCACAAAATAATAACCTAAAGCAATTGGCGCAACTAACATATCTAATGGAAACAGCACGAATGATTTTATGAAAACCCGTTTCCCTGATAAAACTTTAGTGGCGAACCTTTTTGTTAGTATTTCATAGTGTTTAACCATGGAATCAACAACCTTTCTTCGAATTCCCGGATGTAACGAAATCCAGTTAGATGGCAGATCAACCGGGTACATGGCTTTAACTTTGTAACCTTTAAAAAACATGATCAGCGCAGGGAAATACATGGCAATTCCGCTCAATCCCGGCAGAAATAATTTTGAAAGTTTCATGCCGGCCCTCGTATTACCGATAAAAATATCCGATCCTCTCAATAAACTAAACCTGAACAGAAACTTAAGCATAGAATGTGGCATATTAAAACCATGCGTAGCCGAGAAAAATCCTATCAAGGTCCGGCCGGTAAAATCTTTAATATCTTCGGGATTGAATTGGTGATAGGACCAAATATGAGTTTTCATTCCCTGGCTCTCGGCTTCCTGCACAATCCATTCCGAAACCCGTTTCGAGTTGCCGGTTCCCGAATAATAGATCACCAGAAGGTTGTCGTATATCGCGTTCATGACAAACAAATCCTTTTCTTTTCCTGCAAATGGAAAGCAGTTATGCAATATCTGGTTGTAATGTAATATGAGTGGGAATAATATTTTAGCACTACTCCGGTAAAAGACAGACTAATATAATGTTGGCGGGAAATTTCTGTAGGTCTTCCAATCCAGAATTACTTTATTGGGTAGTTCTAAGGATGCTTATTCTATTGCAGTTAATATTTTAATTATGCTCACTTTTAATTCCGGCAACTCACTTTTTATGATCTCCCATACCAAATTTATATCCACACCAAAATACTCATGAACAAAGACATTTCTCATACCAACAATTTGTGCCCATTCTATATCAGAAAATTTTGTCTTTGTTTCTTCCGATATATGATTTCCTGCTTCACCAATAATTTCTAATTGTTTGATACATGCAAATCTCATCATAGAGTTTTCCATGAATTTCTTAAAATCAGTCTCAATCAAATAACCTTCTATTTCAAGAATTGCATCAAGAATATGCTGGAGCCGGGCTTTATCACCTAATCTACCTCGCATATATCAATTGTTTTTCGTCATCAACAATTGGTTTGATATATTTTGATAAACCATTTGAAGAGACCAAATCCACATTTGAATTTAATAGTCTCTCGAGGTCAATCTTCATCTGTATAAACTGCAAACCAATCTTTTGGGAATAATCAAGGTCAACCAAAATATCAATATCGCTCTGTTCATCAGCTTCACCACGAACGTAAGAACCAAATAGATAGGCTTTCAATACCGGACGGGTTTTGAAATAATTCCGAATTGTTTCTATTTTACTGTTTACCATGATCATAACACAAAAGTAAGAAACTTTAGACACTCTGAGCCTTATTTCAGCCTCTTTTTAATTTTCGGGCTATCGGCTATAAATACTCTTTCTAAATTACCTGTTAATTGGATAACAGGTGGATAAAAAAATATAATTTTGCTCCGTGAATCACTTAGGAGAGTGATTGATTAAACAATATTTTTCTGTACGAAAATGAATAAAATTACTGAACATCCTATTCTCGAAGTACCTGTAGCGGAAAAGATTAACTTTAAATATGAGGGTACTACAGTTACCGGTGAAAAAGGTTTCACGATCGCAGCAGCTTTGCACCAGGCTGGTTTCCCGGTTCACAGTCATAGCTTGTCGAACCGTGAGCGTAGTCTCGAATGTGGCATAGGTAAATGCGGCGCCTGCGAAATGTTGGTCGATGGACAAATCCGCCGGATATGCATTACAAAGGTTGATACTGTTAAAGAGGTTAGCGAAATTCCGCATGATTACTCGCCGGAAGCCCATGCCGTTAACACCGAAAAGCCAATTGATGTTTATAAAACCACAGTTGCCGTTATTGGTGCCGGCCCTGCCGGATTAGCCTGCCGCGAAGAGTTGCTGAAGAATGGTATTGATACCATTGTTATCGATAACAATGATAAAATAGGTGGTCAGTTTTTGATGCAGACGCACCAGTTTTTCTTCTTCGAAAAAGAAAAAAAATTCGGTGGCATGCGTGGATTTGATATTGCAAAAACACTGGCAGGCGACAACCACGAAGGAATTTTTCTCAATAGTACTGTTTGGGATTTGCTTGAAGGTAAACGTATTGCTGTAAAAAATGTGTTAACCGATGAAATCTATTACGTGGATGCTGAATACCTGGTTGTAGCAACCGGTGCAGTTCCATTTATGCCCACTTTCGAAAATGATGATCTGCCCGGTGTTTATACCGCAGCCGTCGTGCAGAAAATGATGAACAACGAGCTTACCTTACTTGGCAAAAAAGTATTGACTGTCGGAGCCGGAAACATAGGATATCTGACCTCGTACCAACTGATGCAGGCTGGTGCCGAAGTAAAAGCCATTATCGAAGCACAGGATCATGAAGGAGGATTTCCTGTTCAGGCTAATCGTGTCCGTCGTTTGGGAATACCTGTAATGACATCGCATATTCTGCTAAAGGCACTGCCGAACGACGATAATACCGGAATTATTGGCGCTGTGGTTGCCGAATGTATAAACTTTGAACCTGTTCAGGGAACCGAAAAAATAATTGATGGCATCGACGTGATTAATATCTGTACAGGTTTGGTTGCCGATGATCAGCTTATAATAAAAGGAAACGAAATATTTGGCCGTAACTGTTATGGTGCCGGAGATTCCATCCGCATAGGCGAAGGCACCAGCGCTGTTTTGCGTGGCAACCAGGTAGCCTATGAGATACTTCAGGATATGGGCGAAAAAGTTGATTACGACAAGTATTTGGATGTTTCGAAAGAATATATTGATTCACAACAACACCCACACCGCGTTATCGCTGAACCCTATAAACCAACCAAAGAACGCTTCAACGAAAAACCCTTTGTGCAGATCGACTGCCTTTATGGATTTGCCTGCAATCCCTGCGAATTTGCCTGTCCGCATGGAGCAATAACCAAAACGTCAACCAGTACGGTTCCCCAGATTGATTTTGAGAAATGTGTCGGTTGTATGGACTGCGTGTATCAATGTCCTGGACTGGCAATTTTCGGTTATGCTCCTAAAAAAGATTGGCTTTTCCTACCCATCGAATATTTTGCTGACGAAAAACAGGAAGTATATCTTGTTGATAACCAGGGCAAAAAACTGGGTAATGGTATTATTGAAAAGATTCTTAAAAAACCCAATAAAACGAATATTGCCCGCGTAAAATCATTGGATATTCACGGGGAAGCATTGCTTGATGTGCGCGGCTTTGTTATTAAGGAAAAGTTTCCCGAACCAGTTGTAATGAAACCAACTGAATACGAAAGTGAGCATGAAATGTATGTTTGCCATTGCGATGATGTTACGTTGGGTGAAGTTGTAACTACCATAGGCGATCGAAAGTTTATCTCAGTGGATGAAATTAAACACACCACACGGCTGGGAATGGGAGCATGCCGGGGTAAGCGATGCATACCCAGGCTTAAACAGGTGTTGCGAAGCAAAGGAATCAGCGTTGTTGGTGATGCTACTCCCCGCGGTCCGCTCAGCAATCAGCTGGCAATGGGAGAGTTATTTCCAAAAAATGTCCGTGAAAATATCATCATCAATAATAATAAGAATGCAGCCCGTATCGTGGAGGTTCAGGCCCTGGTTGCAGGAGGTGGAATTGGTGGAAGTGCATTGTTCAGGTATATGGCGGAAGCCGGGTTGAAACCTGCGATGATCAATTATGGGCGAGGTGCTTCATGGCGTAATATAGCCGGTGGTCGCCCGGCATTCAGTTTACCCGAAATAGCTGATATTGCCCGGCAGAACCTCGAAATTTTCAAGGAATTGCAGAAGATTCGTGATATCAATTTCCTTTCGACACGGTATGTGAATTTTGCTCATGATGACGCAACGTATCGGGCTTTGGAAGAATCACGTTCATGGTCGGATGCTTTCATGATTGATCCCAAAGACTATTTAAAAGAGATTTCACCGAATATTAATCCAAATCTGGGTAAACACTACCAGGCCGCACTCATTACACGCGATTGCTGGCAAGCAACTCCCGGCCGGGTAATCGACCTGATACGGCGCATCGGGATTGAAAAAGGTGGCCGGATTTACGAGGATTGCCAGTTGATTGATGTGCGGAAAGAAAACGATAAATATATTGTTCTGGTTAAAGATCATGATAAACAGTATATCGAATTCCACACCCCGCATTTTGTAAATGCCTTGGGTCCTGAGGCTGAAAAATTTTCGAAACAACTGGGCATCCAAACAGGGCTGTATCCTATTAAACACCAGGCGTTTATTACCCGTCGGTTGCCCAATATGGGAATGAACGGGCAACCGCTTGACATGCTTATTGATCGTCGCCAGTTTAAAGGTTTTACTGCGGTATATGGACAGCAGTTAGGCGAAACCGGCCAGATTATTGGCTGTGCTTCACCACAGGTTGAACATATGGAAACAGATAAAAACCTGAAGATTAACTCAAAGGAATTTCTTGAAATTGTGTCCGAGGTTTTTGTCAACTGGTTACCCCAACTTTCATCGGTAGGTTTCCAGGCCGTTTGGGCAGGCTACTATGTTGAACCACGAATGATTCTTGATCCTGACCTTGGACTGTTTGTTGGCCTGCGTGGACAGGGATTTATGCTCGGGCAATACCTGGCTAAAATGTATGTTGATAAAATGATGGGTAAAGTAGTTCCTTCCTATTTCGAAAGGCTCAAATTGGATGGCGACGGCTTGTTAGAGAAAGCTTTCAAATAGCGTTTAACCTTCCAAAAAACAAAGAGAGGGACGACCATTGGCCATCCCTCTCTTTGTTTTTTGCATGAATAGAAAGTATTAAAACCGGTTTAACTTAGAATCCCTGCTCAGGATTTTGACCGGCTGAATAGTTTCTCGAAAAAGGATTTATTATCTTTAGTCTTAACATCGTCGGAATAGTATCCATACCCTTTTCCTTGACCATATCCATAACCATATCCATAACCGTATCCATAACCGTATCCATAACCGTATCCATAGCCCGTCTTATCAGGTTTAACATCGTTCACCAGGATAGTTGTGTGAGGAATATTACGTTTTTCAATATCCCCTGCAATTGATTCAAATACGTTTTTATTTGTCAGGTGCTGACGCACAAGCAGGATATTGACATCGGTAGATGGAATAAGCAGAAATGCATCAGTGACAAGGCCGATAGGAGGTGTGTCAAGAATAATAAAGTCGTACTTTTCTTTCAGCAAAGCAAGTAATTCGGCATTTCGCGGGGAAGCAATTAATTCGGCGGGATTAGGCGGCACTGGCCCTGCTGAAATGATATCCAGGTTTGGAACGGGTGATTTTTGAATAATTTCCTCTAATTTGCTTTTTCCTATAAGATATGATGATATTCCTACCGTATTTTTCAGCCCAAAATCCTGATATATTTTTGGTTTACGCAAATCATAACCGATAAGAAGTGTTTTCCGTTCGAACTGTGCATAAATGCAGGCCAGGTTCATGGATATAAATGACTTTCCCTCTCCCGGACCCGTACTTGTGATAAGCATTGTAAATTTTTCTTTCCCCTGTGTTATATATTGCAAATTGGTCCGTATTGACCTGAAAGATTCAGATATAGCTGACTTGGGAGAGGTGAAAGTTACAATATTGCTCTCGTGGTTGTTATGCAAAACATGCCCTAGTATCGGCAGGTTAGTATGTTTCTCAACATCATTTTTATTTACCACTTTGTCATTCAGGTAGTCTTTCCCAAATATATACAGTAACGGAATAATAAGCCCTAGCAAAAAAGCAATAGTATAATTCAGGCTTGTTTTTGGGAAAACTTGTTCTTCCACAGCTGGATCGGCCGCATCCAGAATTTCGTTATCGGGCGTATTGCTCGCCTTTGTAATGGCTGCTTCTGACCGTTTCTGAAGCAGATAAGTATAAATAGCATCATTCAGTTTGTACTTGCGTTCGATGCCCAGTAGTTGCCTCTGTGTAGCAGGAAGGTTGCGGAAAAACCCGGAGAGTTCATCAATACGGCTCTCAATGTCCTTAATGCTGATATCCGAAGTTTTTACAATATTATTAATACTTTCTGTAAGCGCCTTTTTGGTATTCGCAATTTTCTGATTAATGGCCAATACCATTGGATTATTAGGTTTTGTAACGATAAGCCTTTCGGATTTTTCGGCATATAAGGTTGAAAGTTGGGTAAGGATCTGAGTCAGAACCGGATCGTCGATACCCATAGACGAAGGAACTACCAGGCCATTCAAATCATCTTTGTTTTTCTGGATATAATCCTTCAGATTATTGTAGTACTTGCCTTTCACCAGTAAAACAGCTTTTTGGTTTTCGAGTTCGGTAATGCTGGTATAAACCTGCTGCGACTGGGCATCCAGATTCATGATCTGGTTACTCGTGCGGAAGTTTTGAAGCACAGTTTCGTTTGTATTTAACGAATCGCGGATCTCAGTTAACTGGCTATCAATGAAAATAATGGTATTGATAGCAATCTGATTTTTCTTTTCGAGGCCTGACCTTATGTATTCATTGGTGAGCTGATTCAGAAAATCAACAGCTTTTTGTGAGTTATTGCTTTTAAGTGAAATTTCAACAATGGAAGCTTCTTTATTAATTGGCTCAATTTCGTAACCCGAATATTGTCTAATCAGAGCATTCAGTGAATTAAAAGTAAAATAATAGCGTTGATTCTTTATGTTTTCCAACTGATATTTCGGATTCTTTTCAATACGAAAACTAAAATTTGCATTGGTAACCTGTTCCCCAAAACGATGTTTTTTGTTGTATTTTAAAAGTGCGATTTTCTTCTCACTATCCGTATAGGTATGAAAGTTATACATTGCAATTTCCTGTCCCTCTGCTTCAAGCTGGTATTCGGTATCGGATAGTATAGAGATAAAAAATTCAATATTACCAACCGGTTGCAGGTGAGTTGTGTCAATAATTACTTCAAAAGGTGATGCTTTATAAATTTCCGAAGTGATAAAATTCCCTTCAGCAAAATAAGAAACATTGAAATTCAAAGATTTAAGAGTACGCGAAACAAGTGAACGCGATTTCAGAATTCCGATCTGGTTCTGGAGTTTTTGTGTATTGGTAATATTGCCAAACCCCAGCAACGACTGGGCATCATTCAGTCCGCCTTTATCTTCTGTGATCAGAACGGTTGATTTAACTTTATATATAGGCTCGGTATACCTGTTAAATAAAAAAGCAATAAGCATTACTATCACTATCGTGATAAAAAACAGGTACCAGTAACTTATAAATTTATAATACAGGGCTTTGATGTCGACCGACTGCTCCTGTTGTAATTCGTTATAATCGGGGAATTTGTTATCCATTATTTAAAAAATTGAGCGATAAGAAGTGCTGTTGTTATGGTTGAAAATATAAGGGCATACGGGAAGGCTTCGAATGCGTAGGTTTTATTCTTGAGCGGTTCTACATATATGATATCATTGGGTTGCAGATAATAATATGGCGATGCCAGAATATCCTTATTTAACAAATCAAGTGAAACAATTGTATTTTTATTCCCTTCGCTCCTGATTACCTGAACTTTACTTCGGTTGGCAAATGAGTTAAGATCGTTGGCCATTGCAAGAGCCTCGAATATATTAACCCTGTTGTTGTAAATGGAATATTTGCCTGGATTTTTAACCTCTCCGAGTACCGAAATGTTAAAAAGCACAAGTTTCACTACAACACTTGATTCCTTAAGGATTTCTGACGCGGCCTTATTCAGGCTCTGTTCTATTTCAGGTACGGTATGCCCATTAACGTAAATATCTCCTAAAAGTGGGAATTTAATATATCCTGAGTCGTTAACCATATAACTGGTCAGATAAAGACTTTGATCTGCATAATTCATATACCCCGATGAACCTCCTGACCCTGTAATATTGGCAAATATTTCGTTGCTTTGCGGGTCAAGTGTGAGAATGCGGATATAAAGATAATCTCCCGGACGTACTTTATATTCAGGTTTTACACTCTGAAATTCATGAACAGGGGCCACTCCTGCTTTATCCTGAAGATATTTCATCTTGGACTGTGGTACGCAAGAAATCATTGCTATGCCGATGACGGATAAAAAAAGCAGCTTAAATGCGATAAGCTTTGTATTCATAGAAACAAGGTTAACAGTAAAAGAATATATACTAAAGCGGCAAAGATATAATAATTAAGCTATATTTTTATACCTTATGAACGCTTTATTTTTTTGTAAAAGTAATCAGTTAATCAGTTCACCCCTTAGAGTAGCCGCTGTGCACGAAAGGATCTTCACTTTCAAATAGTCTCCAGGATTAAAGGAATCACGGGGGAAAACAACTACTTTGTTCTGACTTGTACGGCCAAAAAGTTGTTCGTCCGAACGCTTTGAAACTCCTTCGGCTAATACCTCAAATATGTTTCCAACATCCCGTTTATTGCTTTTCAGTGAGAGTTCCTGCTGTAATGAAATAATATCATCAAGCCGACGGCTTTTCACTTCCTCCGGCACATCGTCGGGATATTTCTTGGCAGCAAGAGTATTAGGCCTTTCAGAATATTTGAACATATAAGCATAATCGAATCCCACTTCGCGCATAGCCGAAAGTGTTTCCTGGTGATCTTCTTCTGTCTCCGAACAGAACCCGACAATAATGTCGGTGGTAATGGCGCATCCGGGAACAATCCGCCTGATGGCAGATATCCGGTCCATATACCACTCGCGGGTATAGCTGCGTTTCATCATCGAGAGCATGCGGGTGCTCCCCGACTGAATAGGAAGATGTATGGATTTGCAGATATTTTCGTTTGATGCGATCACTTCCAGCAAGTCATCCGAAATATCTTTCGGGTGGGAAGTAGCAAATCGTACGCGTAACAACGGGTTTACCGAAGCCACCTCTTCGAGCAAAGCCGGGAATTCAATCGGCATACCATTTTCTTCCCAGTGGTATGAGTTTACATTTTGTCCGAGTAAGGTTACATCGCGAAATCCCTTTTCGAAAAGCTCGCGTGCTTCTTTTACAATAGTTTGTGGATTTCGGCTGCGCTCCTTTCCACGCGTGTATGGCACAACACAATATGCGCAGAAATTCTCACATCCACGCATAATACTGATAAACGCAGTAACACCGCTTCCTCCTGTTCGCACCGGGTTAATGTCAGCATAGGTTTCATCAGCCGAAAGTAAAACATCTATTGCTTTTTGCCCACTCTCAACCTGTTCAAGCAATTGTGGCAGATGCCGGTAACCGTCAGGGCCAACGATCAGGTCAATATGTCGTTCCTCTTCAAGTAATTTATCTTTCAGCCGTTCGGCCATACATCCCAGCAACCCTATTACCAGACCGGGATGTTTACGCTTGAGGGCATGCAATTCGTTGAGGCGGTTACGTACCCTTTGTTCGGCATTGTCGCGTATTGAACAGGTATTCAATAAAATAAGGTCTGCGTCTTTAATGTTGGTGGTTGATTCGTATTTCTGCGTTTCCAGAATGGAGGCTACAATCTCACTGTCCGAAAAATTCATCTGGCATCCGTAAGTCTCAATATATGCTTTCTTTTTTATTTCCACGCTAAGATTTCGAAAATGAATGTAATGATTGATTTTTTTGAGGCTGCAAAAATACAATAAATTCCGGCATGATTTACAGCCAATAAATATCAGTTAATCAGATACATATAAAAACCGAAAATATATAAAACGGATCGGTATTTTTTCTATATATTAGGACAATATTAAGGTGTACATCACAATATGTCCTCTCACTTTTAAATATATTGCGTTACTTTGCAGCCGAATTTCTGGTTATAATTAAAAAAGTATGAGTAAAAATCTTGTAATTGTTGAGTCACCTGCTAAGGCTAAAACTATAGAAGGATACCTGGGAAAGGATTTTATTGTTAAATCCAGTTTTGGCCACGTTCGCGATCTTTCAACCAAGGAACTTGGCATTGAAGTGAATAACCACTTCAAACCAGTGTATGAAGTGATGCATGATAAAAAGAAGGTTATCGCCGAACTGAAAAAGCTGGCTGACAGTGCTGAAACCGTTTGGCTGGCAACTGACGAGGACCGTGAAGGAGAAGCTATTTCGTGGCACCTGGCCGAAGTCCTTAAACTTGATGCGGAAAAAACAAACCGGATTGTATTTCATGAAATTACAAAAACGGCTATAACCGAAGCCATAAAGACTCCCAGAAGAATTGATCAGAACCTGGTAAATGCCCAACAGGCACGTCGTGTTCTCGACAGACTTGTTGGTTTTGAGCTATCACCTATACTCTGGAAAAAAGTTAAACCCTCGCTTTCAGCAGGGCGTGTACAAAGTGTTGCAGTGAAACTGATTGTCGAGCGTGAGGAGGATATCCGTAAGTTCGAATCAACATTTGCATATAAAGTTTCCGGCCTGTTCGAGGTGAACAACGAAAAAGGCAGTGCCAGTTTTAAAGCTGATCTTCCCAAAAGATTTTCAACACTGGAAAAAGCCCGCGAATTCCTCACTTTATGCAGCATGGCAGCGTTTTCAGTGGCTGATGTTGATAAGAAACCGGGCAAACGTTCACCTGCTCCTCCATTTACCACTTCGACCCTGCAACAGGAAGCCAGCCGCAAGCTCGGATTCTCGGTAAGCCGTACCATGACAGTTGCCCAGCAACTTTACGAAAACGGAAAAATTACCTATATGCGTACTGACTCCGTCAACCTGTCGCAAACGGCATTGGGAATGGCAAAAGAAGAAATCGCCAGGCAATTCGGTAACGAGTACCACAAATCACGACAATTTGCCACTAAAAGCAAAGGGGCTCAGGAAGCTCACGAAGCGATACGCCCCACGTATATGAGCAGTATTGCCATTGATGGTGATGCATCGCAGAAACGGCTTTATGATCTTATCTGGAAACGTACCATCGCATCGCAAATGGCTGATGCTATCCTTGAAAAGACAAACATTAACATCGACCTTTCAAACAGCAATGAGCAATTTGTTGCATTGGGCGAAGTGATCAAATTCGACGGATTCCTGAAAGTTTATATGGAATCAACGGATGATGATACCGAACAAACCGAAGGACTACTGCCTCCGGTTAAAAAAGGCGAAAAGCTTGGCATGCATCATATTGAAGCTGTTCAGAAATTTACTTCCAGCCAGCCCCGTTATACGGAAGCCAGCCTGGTAAAAAAGTTGGAGGAACTGGGTATTGGACGACCTTCGACTTATGCACCAACAATTTCGACTATCATGAAACGCGAGTATGTTGTAAAGGAAGATCGCGAAGGCAACACACGCGATATCAAGCAACTTATGCTTAAAGACGGGAAAATCAAGGAAACAGTGAAGCATGAAAAGTTCGGGTACGAAAAGTCCAAATTATTCCCGACCGATACCGGCGAACTGGTAACCCGATTCCTTCAGCAGTATTTCGACGACATTATGGATTATAATTTTACTGCCAGTGTCGAAAAGGAATTTGATGAAATAGCCGATGGATTGAAAGCCTGGAACCTGATGATCGGCGAGTTTTACACACCATTTCATAAAAAAGTGCTCGAGACTCTCGAAAGCGGTGAAAGAGCAAAAGGAGAAAAACTTCTTGGTAAAGACCCAGATTCGGGAATGAATATTTATGTGAAATTGGGCCGCTATGGAGCCATAGCTCAGATCGGGGAAACCGATTCGCCGGATAAACCTAAATTTGCCGGGCTTCGCAAAGGCCAGACCCTTGAAAGCATTACACTGGAAGAAGCCATTAAATTATTTGACTTCCCCCGTTTGCTCGGACAGTTCGAAGATGCTGATGTAACCGTAGCCATTGGCCGTTTTGGTCCATACGTCTTACATCAATCCAAATTCTGTTCACTGAAAAGTACAGATGATCCGGCTGCCATTACTATTGAACGTGCTATCGAACTGATTGAAGCAAAACGCTCCGAAGCGGCAAACCGCACTATTAAAGCGTTTGCTGAACGACCCGATGTACTTGTACTCAATGGTCGTTATGGCCCGTATATTGCTATTGGAAAGAACAATATTAAAATACCCAAAGGTTCCGATCCTGCGCAACTTACCCTCGAAGAATGTATTAAATTAGGCGATGCAGCACCGGCACCATCTAAAAAGAAATTTGTATCACGGGGAAAGAAAGCTTAGCGTTTGAAAGTTAATAGAAAATAGGGAAATAGTTAATGGTAAATGGGCCTGACAGCCCCAATTCCCTTGTCTCCCTCTCCTTTCTCCCTCTCTCCTTTCTCCTCCTCGCCTCGTCACTCCCTCGCCCTGCCTCTCACGCTTAATACCAACAGCCCAACCCTCAAAACCATGCATATTTCCAGCTACTTTAAACCGGTTAAGGATATTATACTGCCGATTGTTGCAGCGCATACAGGTAAACGATTAGGCGAGATTTTTAAAACACATACTACCGAAAGTGGTTTTCCTGACCTTGATGCGATTGATCTTGCTATTATTGGTGTTGATGAAGATCGCAGTGCGGTCGAAAACCAGGGCAGTGCTATGTCATCACTCAATGTGCGTGAGTATCTCTACAGACTTTTACCCGGAAATTACAAAGCAAAAGTTGCCGATCTGGGTGATATTATGCGGGGCGACACCGTGGAAGACACTTATTTTGCTGTAACTGCTGTTGTTGAGGCTTTGCTCGAGCTTAATATTGTTCCCGTAATTATTGGCGGCGGGCAGGATTTAACGTACGCCATGTATCGCGCTTACAAAAACCGCAAAAACATTATCAATATCGCGGCTGTTGACAATATGTTCGACCTGGGTGAAAGCGAAGAACAGCTTAATTCAAGATCGTATCTCAGCCACATTATTCTTCATAAGCCCAACTATTTATTTAATTACACAAATATTGGTTACCAAACCTATTTTGTTGATCAGGGCGCCATCGACCTTATGCATAACCTGTTTTTTGATATTTACAGGCTTGGAGTTTTGCAAAGCGATATTACTCAGGTGGAACCACTGGTGCGGAATGCAGATTTGTTTTCGTTCGATATGTCGGCTATCAGGCAGAGCGATGCTCCCGGAAATGCAAATGCGACGCCAAATGGTTTTTATGGAGAAGAAGCATGCCAGATGGTGCGTTATGCCGGGATGAGCGACAAAATTACTTCGGCCGGGTTTTTCGAAATGAATCCCGCGTTGGATCGCAACGGTCAAACGGCACATTTGCTGGCACAAATGATCTGGTATTTTATTGATGGATTTTATAACCGTCAGGATGACCATCCATCAACCGGAGCCGAAAATTATATCCGATATACCGTGCAGGTGACCGATTTCAACGAAGGCATAGTTTTTTATAAAAGCAAACCCACCGAACGCTGGTGGATGGAAATTAAATGCTCAGATAATATTCGCGAAAAATATCGCCGCCACTATATTGTACCTTGCTCCGCTGCCGATTACCAGACTGCCCTGGCTGACGAAATTCCCGACCGCTGGTGGCAGGCATATCAGAAGTTGATGTAAATTTAGTAGTGAATAGTGAAAAGAGAATAGTGAATAGTTGGTTGAAATTTAGCTCATATTAACTGGTCATAATTGAGTGTTTCACAATATTCATTTAGCTCATCATTCTGACATCCGACATCGAAAATCAAACATACTTTACTTCACCCTATCCGGATTATTACTTATAAACGCTCCCCATCCTGTATAATTTGTAGCCGGTCCGTCAGCTGTTCGCTGGAAATAATGGCAACAAGCTACAGCAACGGCATCGGTGGCATCGAAGTATTTGGGTTGCTCGGCAATAACTACCAAACGGTTTATCATGGCTGAAACCTGCTCTTTGGAGGCATTGCCATGCCCGGTGATGGATTGTTTTACCTTCCGGGGAGAATATTCAAAGATAGGAATATCACGGTACAAGGCTGCGGCCATGGCAACGCCCTGCGCACGGCCCAGTTTAAGCATGCTTTGCACATTTTTACCAAAAAAAGGCGCTTCCAGGGCAACTTCATCCGGATGATATTGGTCGATAAGGCCAAGTACTTTTTCAAAAATGCTTTTTAACTTCAGCGGATGAGTATCAAGGTGGTCAAGTTTTATGACATCGAGTGCAATCAGCTCAATTTTCTTACCTTTATCCGCAATTAATCCGAATCCCATTATATTGGTTCCTGGGTCGATGCCTAATATGATACGTTCGCTTGCCAATTTTCTTTTAGTGTTATATTATTCAATGTTTTGACCTTTGTGTTTAAGAAAATCCAAGTTCCTCCCGCCAAAGGCGGGACCAAGTTCCAAAATCCAGGTAAAAAATCTTGTTCCGAAACCCCCAAAACCTAACCCCTAAAACCCAAACCCTCCTTTGATCCTAACGCCAAAAATACGAAAAACACTGGATATTGCCACCAAGCTATTAATCGCGACCTTGTCGCTTTCATATATATTTTACCGCATTTACAAGTTGCCAACGGGCCAGGTGAATACGTTTTTTGAATCAGTATTGAATGCTAAAAATGCAATGCTTATTGCCATTTCGTTGGTATTACTGATGGGGATAAACTGGGGAATTGAATCGCTGAAATGGAAATTGCTTTTAAGCCAATCAGAAAAAGTAAGCTTTTATCTGGCTTACAAGGCTATACTCGGTGGACTGGCAGTGAGTGTTTTTACGCCCAACCGGGTAGGGGAGTTTATAGGCAGGGTCTTTATACTACGGAAAACGGATCCGCTCAAAGCAATTATGCTTACTATAGTCGGAAGTTTCAGTCAACTGATGGTTACCATCGTTTTGGGAACATTTGCCTATGTGTTTTTTGCCCGACAATACCTGTCATCACTAATTTCTGAAAGCACCTGGCTGGTTAATGGATTTTCGTTTACACTGATACTTCTGTCGTTGTTAATCCTATTTATATATTTTAATATTTCAGCACTGCATCGCATTTCGATCCTGATACCTGCTAAATATTCAGCACGAATTAAGAGCGGTATTAATGCTATGGCAGATTGTCCAAGGCATCTGCTTTTAAAAACGGTTTTGCTTAGTATGTTGCGATATTTGGTTTTTTCGGTCCAGTTTTACCTGGCCATTCGCTTAATGGGATTAAATTTCACAGTAGTGCAGTGTATGTTGGTAATACCGGTTATTTACCTTATGCTGACAGCAATCCCAACGGTGACTCTTGCAGAAATTGGTGTTCGGGGTTCAGTATCGGTTTTTCTCTTTGGGCTTCTTATAGGAACGAATGGATTGGATTCGGGCCAGACACTGGCTGTGGTTTCGGCATCAACGCTGATATGGATGATTAATATCGCTGCTCCATCGTTGTTAGGCGTGCTGGTAATATTCAGGTTAAAATTTTTCAGGCAATGATAATTATTGCGTTTTCAAGTTTCATTTTGGTTAGCTACCTATTTCTGATCGCTGCTATAAGCTTGGGCTGGTGGAAGTTGAAGGTGTTTACACGAACGGATTTGTTGCCTGAAGTTAAAGTCAGTATTATTGTTGCTGTCCGCAACGAAGCCGGAAATATCATAACATTGCTTAATAGTCTGAGCAATCAGGATTATCCATCCGCTTTGTGCGAAATAATAATAGTCAATGATCAATCTGATGATCAAACAGCCGGGTTAGTTGAAGAATTCATTGCTAAATACATTGATGGCAAAAATCTGAAATTAATCACTTTGGGTGAGAATGACACTCCGGGTAAGAAATCCGCCATCGCACGTGGAATCCAGGCTTCCACAGGCGAGTTGATAGTTATTACGGATGGAGATTGTATTGCTGGCCGGAAGTGGATTTCAAATCTAGCTTCTTTCTATACCAAATACAGGCCACAGATGATCCTGGGACCGGTACGGATGATACACGGTGGATCCTTTTTCGGCAAACTTCAGTCGCTTGAGTTTTCAAGTCTTCTTTCGGCTGCTGCAGGTTCAAGCAGTGCCGGTTTCCCGGTGCTTGCCAATGGGGCAAATATTGCTTTTACGCGTAAAGCTTACGAGAGTTGCGGCGGTTTTTATGGTAATGCACAATATCCATCGGGCGATGATATGTTCCTGATGATGAGTATTAAAAAGAAATTCGGACCCAAGGCAATCAGGTTTCTGAAATCGGATGATGCCATTGTAAATACACCTGCAACACCCGGATTAAAACCTTTCTTTCAGCAGCGAATGCGTTGGGTATCAAAGAGCCGGGGTTATACCGATACAATGCTGATTGCGACGTCTATCATCGTATTTCTTACTAATGGATTGATGGCTGCAACAGCCTTTGCCATAATGCTAAACCCGTGGTATTTTAAATTCTTCCTAATAGTATATGGCATAAAACTGCTTATTGATTTGCCATTGATACATAGCTACACTAAATTTCAAAAGACAATATCCCTATTGTGGCTTTTTCCGCTTATGGAGTTAGTGAATGCTTTTTATACGCTCATAATAGGTATTGCAGGAAATTTCGGGGGATATATATGGAAGGGCAGACGCGTTTTTACCCAAAGAGTGGGACGTTGATGAGGATGAAATGAATTTGGCAGGAAATTGACAAAATTCGGGAAATAGAGGTATGGCCAATTTTTGCAAGCATGTTCTGCAATTCCTATCTTGCGTCTTTACTAAAATTGTTTAACAGAATTTCTGCTAAAGCAATATCAAGCATATGCGTAATTTTAATATTCCCTGGTATGCCATCGGTTAAATGAAGTGGGAATCCTGCCGCCTGCATGACTGAAGCATCGTCAGTAAACAAGGGTTGAAAAGGCTGGGTGTACGACCGTTTTAATTCTGAAACCTTAAACACCTGCGGGGTTTGCATGGCTCGCAAGAAAGCGCGGTCGAGCTGGTGCGAAGTATCGCCATCAATCATTCGTATGGTATCATTTAACGCTAAACCTGGAAGTGCGGAGCCATATATTTCAGCTTCTGAAAACAGGTGACTGATGAAATCAACACTTATTATCGGGCGGGCAGCATCATGAATGGCAACAAATCCATCTTCATCAATAAGTTTCAAACCATTTTTTACCGAACCGAAACGGGTTTCGCCACCTTGGGTGAGTTTGTAAAGACTATTTATTTTATATTCCGAACATAGCTGCTCCCAAAGTGCCATGTAGTTGGGATGAATAACCAGGATAACCTGGATGGACGGGTCGTATGAATAAAAGGCTTCAATTGAATAATGAATTATTGGCTTCCCGCTGAGAAACATAAACTGCTTTGGAACCTTTCCCTGCATGCGGGTTCCTGTTCCACCGGCTACTATAATTGCGTATTTTTTCATAGAGAGGTTTTAGGCTGTAAACAATCCGGTTGTATGTCATTCTTTTTGAGGGTTTTATATTCGGTTCCAGGCACCTCAAAAAAGCACTTACGACTTTACCAATACCATCTAATTATATTTTTAAATGCAGTATTTTTCCCCCATAAGGATGAATGAAAAAGTGTAACGGAAGATTTTGATGCTTGATTCTGTGTTTTTTATTTGTTTCTTATGGGCAAAGGTCAAAAAAAATCCCTTCATACGAAGGGATTTCATTAAAATAAATCAATGCATTGCTTTAAAGGATCAACATGGCATCTCCGTAAGTAAAGAAACGGTATTTCTGTGCAACGGCTTCTTTATAGGCTTTCATCAGCAAATCGTAACCGGCATATGCTGCCACCATCATCATCATAGGTGATTGTGGCAAATGCAGATTTGTAATCATGCTTGATGCAATACTGAATTCGTACGGAGGAAAAATAAATTTGTTGCTCCATCCGCTGTAAGGTTTGAGTTGTCCCGAGATTGTAACCGACGATTCAACTGCTTTCATCGTAGTAGTGCCAACTACACAAACTTTTCGGCGTGATTCGATGGATCTGTTTACAATCTGAGCTTGTTCTTCTTCAATAATCAACTCTTCAGAGTCCATTTTATATTTGGTAAGGTCCTCCACATCAATAGCACGGAAATTGCCAAGACCGGCATGCAATGTGACTTCAGCAAAGTTAACGCCCTGCAATTCGAGGCGCTTCATCAGTTCACGGCTGAAATGAAGCCCGGCGGAGGGTACAGCTACTGCGCCTTCGTTTTTTGCATAAATGGTCTGGTAACGCTCTTTGTCGTCAGGTTCAATATCGCGAAGACGTTGCAGTTCTTCAGGAAGCGGAGTGCGCCCCAGGGATTCGATGGTGCGCTTAAATTCACTGTAAGGGCCATCGAAAAGGAAACGCAGTGTTCGGCCACGGGATGTGGTGTTATCAATTACTTCGGCAACCAATGAATCATCATCGCCAAAATACAACTTGTTACCGATACGTATTTTTCGGGCTGGATCAACAAGCACATCCCACAAACGGGCTTCGCTATTTAGTTCGCGAAGAAGGAAAACGGTAATTTTAGCACCGGTTTTTTCTTTTTCGCCTAATAATAAGGCTGGAAAAACTTTTGTGTTATTTAAAATAAATACGTCTCCGTCGCCAAAATAATTAAGTATATCCTTGAAGGTCTTATGTTCAATGGTTTGTGTTTTACGGTTAAGTACCATCAATCGTGATTCATCACGGTTTTCTACCGGATGAAGGGCAATCAGTTCATTGGGCAAATGATACCTGAATTGTGAGAGTTTCATATTTAGAGATTTCTGTTTGTTTCGGAAAAAGTGTGCAAAGGTAATGAATTTGAGAGGAAAAATCAAGTGATTTGTCGCACGCAACTATTGGCTTTAACGCTTTTTGTGAAAACGATGTTAAATTATTTTTCAATTTATTACATCAAATTGGCTTTTCAGTAACAAATTTTAGAGTGAGGGTGCCCTTGGCTCCGCTCGGTCACCAAAATCCAAGGTGGTCGAGCGGAGCCGAGACCCCGCTTGATCACCGGATTCTCGCTGGTCGAGCGGAGCCGGGACCAGTAGCGATAAACCTTTATCCCTATCTTTGCCTTATATCAATAATAAATTTTCCCGTTATAATGAAAGGCTTTATGTACATACTCGAATGTTCGGATGGTAGTTATTACACCGGAAGTACCAATAATCTGGAGTTAAGAATATCGCAGCATCAGAACGGAGAAGGTGCCAATCATACGAAAAAGCGTCTGCCGGTTAAGCTTATCTACTATGAAGAATATGATCGGATTGACACTGCCTTTTATCGGGAAAAGCAAGTGCAAAATTGGAGTCGTGCTAAAAAGGAAGCATTGATGGCAGGAGATGAACGGTTGTTGCATGAGCTGGCGAAGTGTACAAATATTTCAAAAGCAGAAAATAAGGATAAATTATAATTGTGTGCCCTCGGCTTGGCTTGGGTAAGAGTGCCCTCGGCTCCGCTCGGTTACCGGGATTTTAAGGTGTGTCCTCGGCTCGGCTCGGTCACCGGAATTTTAAGGTGTGCCCTTGGCTCCGCTCGGTCACCAAAATCCAAGGTGGTCGAGCGGAGCCGAGACCACAACCACAGAACTTCCACAATTTTCTCGTTCAAAAAATTCATACTTTTGCAGCCTTTATTAAATCAAAGTATTATGCTTCGTACACATACCTGTGGAGAACTGAATATGGCTCATGTGAGCCAGAATGTAATATTAACCGGATGGGTTCAACGTTCGCGTGACCTGGGAGGAATGACATTTGTTGACCTTCGCGATCGATATGGACTAACCCAACTGGTTTTCAATATGGAAACCCATGCCGCTTTGTGTGTGCAAGCCCGAAAACTTGGACGTGAATATGTGATTCTTGTTTCAGGGAAAGTTTCTGAACGCAGCAACAAAAACGCGAAGATGCCAACCGGAGATATTGAAATTACGGTTGAAAAACTTGATATCCTGAACGAGTCGAAAACACCTCCGTTTACCATTGAAGATAATACCGACGGCGGTGACGAATTACGTATGAAATACCGCTACCTCGACCTTCGCCGCAATGTTGTGAAACGCAATATGGAACTTCGCCACCGGCTGGCTTTCCAGACACGTAATTATATGGACAGCCTGAACTTTATTGAAGTGGAGACTCCTGTTCTGATTAAAAGCACTCCCGAAGGCGCCCGCGACTATGTGGTTCCTTCACGCGTAAATCCGGGTGAGTTTTATGCTTTGCCGCAATCGCCGCAAACTTTTAAGCAACTTTTAATGGTTGCCGGCTTCGACCGATATTTTCAGATTGTGAAATGCTTCCGCGACGAAGACCTTCGTGCCGACCGCCAGCCCGAATTTACCCAGATCGATTGCGAAATGTCGTTCGTGGAACAGGAAGACATATTTGATACTTTCGAGGGTCTCACGAAACATTTATTTAAAACGGTTAAAGGCATCGATGTGGTAAAACTGCCGCGCATGACCTGGGCCGATGCTATGAAATATTACGGAAGCGACAAACCCGATATCCGCTTCGGAATGGAATTCATAGAACTTAATGATCTTGTGAAAGGCAAGGATTTTAAAGTATTTGATGACGCTGAACTGGTTGTTGGTATTAATGCCGAAGGCTGTGCTGAATACACGCGCAAACAGCTCGACGAACTTACCGATTTTGTGAAGAAACCTCAGATAGGTGCCGGTGGATTGATTTATCTGCGATATGCAGCTGACGGAACACTGAAATCATCAGTTGACAAATTTTACACACCGGAACACCTGAAAAAATGGGCTGAAGCTTTTGATGCTAAACCCGGTGACTTAATGCTGGTATTAGCCGGAAAAGCTAATAAAACCCGCAAAGCGCTGAATGAACTTCGCCTCGAAATGGGAAACCGTCTTGGTCTTCGTAATCCCGAAACCTTTTCACCGCTTTGGGTGTACGATTTTCCATTACTTGAATGGGACGAAGATAGCAAGCGTTTTTACGCCATGCATCACCCGTTCACTTCTCCTAAGCCTGAAGATATTCCACTGCTGGATACCGATCCGGGAGCCGTTCGTGCCAACGCGTATGATATGGTTATTAATGGAGTCGAAGTTGGCGGAGGTTCAATCCGAATCCATGATAAAACCATGCAGCATAAAATGTTGCAGTTGCTTGGTTTCAGTGAAGAAGATGCCCAGGCTCAATTTGGATTCCTGATGAATGCATTCGAATTCGGCGCACCACCTCACGGAGGTATTGCTTTTGGTTTTGACCGCTTATGCTCCTTGTTTGGTGGCAGCGAATCCATTCGCGATTATATTGCTTTCCCTAAGAATAACGCTGCACGCGATGTAATGATCGATTCGCCTGCGCGTATTTCGGACGATCAGTTGAAAGAACTGAGCCTGAAGGTTTCGATATAATTTTTTGATATTAGGAGCGCAACCCGAAATTGCTATAATGGTCAGGGTTTCACATGAAGTGAAGCACTGACTATTTTAGCTAAAAGCCATACCTTTGCACAAATTTTCAAAATGCCTTTACCTGAAATAGAAATCATGTCTCCCTTTGGCTCGTACGAGTCGCTGATGGCTGCCATACAGGGTGGAGCAGGATCGGTTTATTTCGGGGTGGGAAAGCTCAATATGCGCGCGCGTTCCAGTGTGAATTTTACCCTCGACGATCTAGCAAAAATTACCCGTATCTGCCGTCAGTTCAATGTGAAAAGTTACCTCACCATGAACACGGTTATTTTCGATAATGAAATTGAAGAAGTTCAGCGTACCATTGATGCCGCCAAGACCAACAGAGTCACTGCAATCATTGCCTCCGACCTTGCCGTTCTCGAATATGCCAGGGAGAAGGGCGTTGAAATCCATATTTCAACGCAATGTAATATTACCAATATCTCGGCTGTGAAATTCTATTCGCGCTATGCCGATGTGATGGTTACCGCCCGCGAACTTACGCTGGAACAGGTTGCAGCTATTACCCGGCAGATCAGTGAACAGAATATCTGTGGACCGAAAGGCGAACTGGTTAAGATCGAAATTTTTGTTCACGGAGCTTTGTGCATGGCCGTTAGCGGCAAATGTTACCTGAGCCTGCATAACCACAATACTTCGGCTAACCGTGGTGCCTGTTTACAGGACTGCCGCAGGGCCTATACGGTAAAGGACAAGGATAGTGAGGTGGAACTTGAAATTGACAACGAATACATCATGTCGCCTAAGGATCTGAAAACAATACAGTTGCTCGACCAGGTACTGGAGGCAGGGGTAACTGTTCTTAAAATTGAAGGCCGTGGCCGCTCACCTGAATACGTGAAAACGGTTACCCGTTGTTATAGCGAAGCCGTAAGCGCATACTTCAACGACGAATTTACACCCGAAAATGTGGAACGCTGGGACAGGGAACTTGCAACAGTTTATAACCGTGGTTTCTGGGAAGGCTATTATATGGGTGGCAAACTGGGCGAATGGTCACCGGTACATGGTTCACTGGCAACAACAAAGAAAATATATGTTGGACTAGTGGCCAATTATTTTGGCAAATTAGGGATTGTTCATATTCGAATGGATTCGCACGCTATTTCAAATGGCGATCAGATAGAAATTATTGGCCCTACCACCGGTGTGTATGAAGCAATAATTTCAGGTCTTGTAAAAAATGAACTAGCCTGCGAAATAGCTGTTAAAGGAGAGAATCCTACGTTTCCGGTGATGCGTCCAGTCCGGAGAGGCGACAAAGTGTATAAAATCGTTTCAAGCAAGTAGCCGCGCAAATTAAAAAATTCCATCCCGCCACGGCGCATATGCGTCAAGCTAAGCAGCGAATTTTGAGTATGAAAGCCTTGCATTTTCGCGGTCTTGACGATTTTCATATTTACAGTGTGCTATAATTTGTGCGAGGATTACTTTATTTGATGATGTCA
>JBAZWY010000006.1:0-158664 GCA_041660125.1 Lentimicrobiaceae bacterium | reverse complement strand
CTGCTCGAAATTGACACTGAAGTGTTAATGGAAAAACTAATCTCTGATAATCAAAGAATTATAAAACTAACAAATTACACAACCCTATTGCAAGCAGGGTAAATAGAACTTGCGAAAGTTAAATAAAAGAATAAGATAAAAAGATCAATCGTTCGAGAAATCTTTAACCAACTTCCGGTAAGCTGAAAAAACATTCGCGCGCGAAACAAACCCGACGTATTTCCCTCCTTTTAATACCGCCAGGTTGTAGTTTGGTGATTCGGAGAATTTCTGAGCTACATCTTCCATGGTGGCATCCTGTTCAACCAGTATATCAGGCATATACATCAGGTTGCTCATATAAACTGAATCGTATTGATCTTGTTCGAAAATAATATGCCTGATATCATTAATAAATATAATGCCCAGAAAGTTATTTTCTTCGTCAGTAACCGGGAATACATTTCTTTTCGATTTGGCAACCAATTTCACAAATTCACCCAATGTTGCATCGGGCCTGGTAGTAATAAAGTCTTTTTCAATCAGATTCTTAATCGAAAGGTGAGAAAGTGCAGCTCTATCTTTGTGATGTGTAATCAATTCACCAGTTTCGGCTAAGCGTTTGGTGTATATGGAATGTGGTTCAAATGGAATAATAGTGAGATATGCAACCACCGAAGTAATCATAAGCGGAACGAAGAACTGGTAACCTCCTGTGATCTCGGCAATAAGGAATATAGCTGTAAGAGGGGCATGCATTACGCCGGCCATTACGCCGGCCATTCCCGCCAGGGCAAAGTTGCTTTCGGGCAATCGCCCGTTCATAAAGAAATTTAAGGCTTTACTCATGAAAAAACCTGTAATTCCGCCCATGAAAAGTGCCGGGGCAAATACGCCGCCTACTCCACCTCCGCCGGTGGTAGCCGACATAGCGACAACTTTAAATATCAATATCAGAATAAGGAAAAGCAGCAACAAGATATAGTTATTCCCCATAGATGAAAAAATACTTCCTTCGAGTATTTTCATGCCATTTCCATCCAGGAGATTACTAAGGGTCAGGTATCCTTCACCAAATAAAGGCGGGAACAGGAACACCAAAAGACTGGTAATTAAACCTCCCGCCAACATACGATATATCCTTTTGGGAATACGTTGAAACTGCTTCTCAATGGACATATTGGCTTTAGTGAAATAGAGTGAAACCAATCCGGTGAGTAAACCTAATATGGCATAAAATGGCAGATTTTCGAGGGTGAATGGGTGTTCGTTTACTTTAAATGAAAACAGTACACCATTTCCCATAAAGAAATAAGCTAAAATGGTACCCGATGCTGATGAAATCAGGAGTGGAATCAGGCTTGCCATGGTGAGGTCGAGCATTAATACTTCCAATGCAAAAATTACAGCAGCAATCGGCGCTTTAAAAATACCTGCAATGGCACCCGTTGCACCGCAACCAACCAACATAGTAATAGTTTTATAATCGAGTCGCAGGTAGCGCCCAAGGTTGGACCCTATGGCTGACCCGGTAAGTACGATCGGCGCTTCCAGTCCTACGCTACCACCAAAACTCACTGTAAGCGTGCTCGCTATAAACGAGGTGTACATATTGTGAAATTTGATAATACTGTTTCTTTTCGAAATGGCTTGCAGTATCCGGCTTATGCCATGCCCTATATCATCTTTTACAAAGAACTTAACGTACAGATAAGTGATAAAAATACCGAATAAAGGTAGAACAAGGTATAAGAAATTTGCGTGATAAATTGAAATAATGCGAATCAGGAGCGAATGGCTGAGGTGAACCGCATTTTTAAGTAAAACGGCTGCCAGTCCGCCAAGGTTGCCAGCAATAAAGCTGAGTATCAATATAAAATTCCGCGGGGAAATATGTTTTAATCTCCACGAATGAATAGTCTGGTAAAATTTGCGGCCTGGCATAGGACACAAAAATATGAATATTTGCGGACAAGTTGAAACTTCACCTTCTATAACCCGATTATTTGTAACCTTTCAAATTTTATGATTACGTTTGAAGTTATGCTGAAAGGCAAATGATTTT
Organism: Lentimicrobiaceae bacterium; assembly: GCA_041660125.1. GTDB lineage: Bacteria > Bacteroidota > Bacteroidia > Bacteroidales > UBA4417 > UBA4417. The sequence goes on along the minus strand of JBAZWY010000006.1, from coordinate 156,620 downwards.
TCAAACGGAAAATCTATCAGCAGCCATCGAAGGTTTGCTTCTATTTATTGCGGCGGATGGGACTTAATGGATGCGGAAATTTATCCCGTTTTCAGTATAGTTAAAAAGGCCTGTACCTGCCATGTTTTAAATCACGACCATGATTTATAGTAAATCCTATTGGTTTCGGATTGCTAATGAGTTTTCAATTATTTCGAGTAACCTGGTTTTACTCACAGGTTTTGTGATATACGCGTTGCAACCTGACACCATAGCCTCATTTTCATCATCTGCAGTTACGTGTGCCGTAAGTGCAATTACCGGCAGGTCGGGCATGAAAGCTTTGATTTGCCGGGTAGCTTCAAATCCATCCATCAACGGCATTTTAATATCCATCAGCACTAACTGTAATTCCGGGTGAGAGCGGCAACATTCAAGAGCTTCGACGCCGTTTTCGGCTCTTATAACTTCGTATGAAGCATATTGCAACACAATTTCGATGTATTTGTAGTTGGAGTCGTCATCTTCGGCGACCAGGATCAACGGTCTAACTGTTAGGTTTGTTTTGGGCTTTTCGACGGTTTTTTGCGGAATGAGTATCGGGTTTTCCGAAAGCGGCAGCGTAAAGTTGAAAGTTGAGCCTCTTCCTTTTTCAGTATCCACTTCCAACTTACCGCCAAGTAACCTGATCAGTCCATTGGCAATAGTAAGGCCTAGTCCGCTGCCTTCGTAACCCCGGGTTGGAGATACATCTGCCTGCATAAAAGGATTAAAAATAACATTCAGGGCATCCTTATTTATGCCTGTTCCGGTATCGGTAACAGAAAACGCAATGTCCTTTTCGTTTATTTTATATCCAAAGCTTATTGATCCTTTCTGCGTGAATTTTACGGCATTGTTGAGCAGGTGGCTTAAAATTTTACGAAGTTTTTCATTATCGGTATTCACGATCAGGGCATCGGGCAAATCGGGTTTCAATACTTTGAGTTGAATGCCTTTAAGTGAACATGTCTCAGCAAAATCTTTATATATTTCTTCTATTAGCTTATCCAGGTTTGATGAATGCCTGCTTATTTCGATTGTTCCTGATACAAGCAGCGAAATATCCATATAACTGGTAACCGTTTCAAGTAAACGTTTGCTGCTTCTTTTAATTATGGAAAAGAAAAGTTCGTTGTCTTCGGGGGTGTTGCCCTGGCTCAGCGTCATTTCTGTAAATCCAAGTATCCCATTGAGCGGGGTACGGATTTCGTGCGAAATGTTGTTGATAAATGCAGTTTTAAGTTTGTCGCCCGACTCGGCCTTCACGAGAGCATGCTGCAGATCATCAAATGATTTCTGTCTTTGTATGGAGAAGCTAACCTGGCTGGCAATGAACTGAAGCATTTTCAGCTCTTTTTCGCCAAATGCATCCGGATTGTGATAATCCTGAACTACAAAGGCGGCATAGGGTTTACCCTCAATCATCAAAGGTACGCCTATCCATATTTCCGAAGTAGTACCAATAATTTCAATATCACCGGAGTTAATAAGCTTTTGAATATCCTTACGTCTTGCCAGTATTGATTTGTTGTGCTTCAATATATACCCTGTCATTGATTTTTCGGCAGGCCATGTTTCAAATACATCTTTTTCGTCGCTTGCAAATTCGGTATGTAACAAGCCTGTTTTTTCATCATAAAAAGCAACATAAAAATTGGTTGTATCGATAAGTGAACTCAGTTCATTTTTAATGAGCTCAAGCAAATTCTTTACATCATTTGTTTCATGCACCTGCTTCGAAATGTTGAAAAGGACTTTTTGAATGCTTTCATCATATTTACGTTCAGTAATATCTTCTTTTATACCAAGAAATTGCTGTATTTCGCCTTTCGGGTTTTTTATGGGTGCAATGGTGGCTCTTTCCCAGTAAAGTTCGCCATTCTTCTTTCGGTTATGGAATTCTCCTTTCCACTCGTTGCCCGTCTTTATGGTATCCCACATAGCTTTGTATTTGGCTTTTGGACTTTCGCCCGAACTGAGTATATTCGAATTATTCCCTATGAGTTCTTCTGCAGTATAGCCTGAGATTGAACACATGGCTGGGTTTACATATTCAATTTTCCCATTCACATCGGTAAGAATAATTGATTCAGGGCTTTGCCTGACTACCTGCGATAGTTTTAGAAGCTCCTGGTCCGATCTTTTATGTTCGGTTAAATCAACAATATGGGTTATAAAGTATTGGGGCTTTGCCAGTTCATCACGTACCAATGAAGCTGATACGTAAGCATGTATGATGTGTTTGTTCTTTGTTAAATATCGTTTTTCAAATGCAGCGGTTGGGATGTCGCCGGCAACCAGCTTTTCTATGATCTCAGTGCCAACATTAAAATCATCAGGATGTGTAATATCATTAAAGTGCAGTTGTGTCAGTTCATCTTCTGTATATTCGGTAAGCCTCGAAAAAGCAGCATTTGTTTTCTGGATTTTTCCGTCAATATCTACAATACACATCCCCGTAGCAGCATAATCAAAAGCATGGCGGAAACGGGTTTCGCTTTCAAGTAAGGCTTCTACTGCTTCATTCTTGTTTTTATGCTGTTCAAGGTTACTAAGTGCAAGCCCGAGGTCTCCTGAAATTTCGATAAAAAGAGCCAGCTCTTCTTCATCGTTCACCAGTTGGTGAGGCATAGTAACAGCCAGGTAACCATAAAGCCTTTGCTGGTATTGAACTTTGGCGATAATGGTTCCGTTGTCGGGATACAAATCTGCAACCGGGCATTTTTCACAATCCAGGTTATTATTCATCGAATAGATAACCTGGTTTGTTTCATTCAGCAATTTAATGCACGGAGGTATGACCTTGTTTTTTATGTTGTGGATTAAAGGTTCAAAGGAGCCTGACAGACCGGCTGATGCTGCATCAAGAAAGGCTCCTTCATAGTCAAGGTTCAGAAACCATGAACTGGTATAAGCCCGCGTGGATATAAGTGTTTCGCATGTTTTTTGTAATAACTCTTTTGTATTGCTTACCCTGACAATGAGTTGATTAACATCGCGAATGGCTTTCAAAATTGAATTCAGGTGGTTAATCCGGTTTTCCATCCTGTTTTTGTGCAAGGCCATTTCGATGTTAAAATGGAGCTCATGTTCCTGAAATGGTTTCAGGATAAAACTGAAGGATTCGGTCTCTATTGCCCGGTCGAGGATGCTGGTGCCTGCATCATCAGCCAGGTAGATTACGGGCAAATGATACTTATCTTTAATTTCACTAGCCAGATCAATGCCGTCTTTTTTGCCTTTCAGATAGATATCCATGAGCACCAGGTCAGGCAAGCCAGATTGAAGGCAACTGTATAAGGTCTCAGCAGATGATGCATTACCACTTACTTCGTATCCCAGTTTTTGAAGGGTGTTTTTTAAATCTCCGGCTGTTTTTTTCTCTTCCTCTACAATAAGAATTTTGCTTTTGCGCATTTCTGGAAAGGGTTGAACGTAATTGTAAAAATAGTGTCTTTTTTAGTATGAAACACTAAATTTCTGATTTATATTCTTTTTCGTCCATATGAAAGTCAAAGGGCGAATCGATAGTGTGCATTGATTTGTTTACTATCTTTTAGTAAACTTATTTTACAAGTTGGGAAATTGTTATCAAAACATTCAAAATATCCGGTATATCAATTTTATTTTTCCCTGATTTACCTGGTGCTGATTCACAAAATGTAAAGAAATAGGTGTTTGCTGCAATATACGTTGCTGTAATCAACCTGAATGAGCCACTTGTCAGGTAAAAGTGAAATAAAACCTATTTTGCCCAATCCGTGGGGGTTTAAAGCCTTTTGGCAAACTTGTTTTGAGAAATGACACATTTAAAATGGAACAAAAGAGAGCAGTCCTGCTTTTTAATAAAACAGGAACAATAATAGCTTGATACTGTGGTTATTATACAGGTATATTTGCTTTAACAGGGATATATAGGGACACTTATAGATGTTTATCCCGGGATATTACTTATAGGTACTAAGAGTTATTCAATAGTAGAGGAAAACTAACTTGTAAATGATTTAAGATAATTAAGTTAAAAAAGCCTTATTATTGGCGTTAAATCAAGAGCATTTAAAAAGAAGAAAATAAGCAACATGGAATACGTTAAAAATACAACTTGTGATCCCATAAACGACCTTAAGTTTAATGACATTTTCATTACCGAAGACATACGACACCTTCTGGATTTGTTTCCGGATGCTACAGGTGAAGCTTCCATAATAACACATCCTGATAACAGCCATATTACAAAGCTTGGTAACTTCTGCCGTTTGTGTGATAGTATCATCCGCAAAACCGAAAAAGGATTTGTAAACTGTCATATATCTGATGAAGCAAATGGAGGCAAGTGTACTTCGGACATGGTTATTCAGCGTTGTTGGAGTGGAGGTTTATGGAATACCGGTGCAGGCGCACTAACTAATTAAAAGGAGTTGATACTATGACTAAATACATTAAGGACAAACTGAAGGGTCCAAAACTCTTTTTGTTCCTTGCTATTGTTTCTTCGGCCTTTGTGCTGATGTTAGTTGGTATTCATACATACAATGTGATGGAAGATGTACTCGAAAATTCCGAGCATTCACAAAAAGTCAGAAGCCATGTTGAAAACATCCGTTTTTTGGACGAAGTACTTACCAGTTCTACCATGCTCGCAGCAAGTACTGGTAATGCTCAGTGGGAAAAGCGATATCGCCAATTTGAGATAAAACTTGACAGCGCTATTAATGAATTAATACGAATCAATTCTCACCATGTAACCCAACTTTCGCAGAACATGCTTGATAGCACGAATGTTCGCCTTAAAGCTATGGAACAACGCGTTTTTGAATTGGTCCACCTCGAAAGACGAAGCGAAGCCTACGAAATGATTACTGGCAGTGAATACACCAGACAGAAAAAAATCTATTCGGAAGTGCTTTCTACATTTATCAAACTGCACGATGGGGAAACCGATCAACTACAAACGCTGCTGAACAACAAGGCAAACCAGAGTAAATGGTTTTTTGGTCTTGCTATTCTATTGCTTACAATCGTTTGGCTGCTTATTGAACGCTACTTGCGGAAAAGCCGGTCGCAAATGCTTCAGCAAAATAAGGAACTGGAACTTCAGATTCAGGCACGGAAAGAATCAGAAAGCGCACTGTTTGAATCCAAAAAACAAATTGAAAAGACTCAGGAGCAGCTTCAGGAATCAATCAAAGCAAGCAGCATTGGCTTATGGGAATGGAATATGCAAACCAACGAGACGTATCAATCTCCCGAATTCAAAAAACAAGTTGGTTACAACGACGATGAATTACAAAGCAGCGCAGAATTCTACTTTTCCCATCTTCATCCGGAAGATGCAAAAACCGTAAATGAATTGACATCACAGCTATTGGATGGCACTATTGATCCACTTGAGCTAGAATACCGTTTCCGTCATAAAAACGGTTCATACTTATGGATGCTGTCGCGCACCACGCTTCAACGTGACCAATATGGAAAACCCTGGCGTTTGTTTGGATCTCACATTGATATCACTGAAAGAAAAAATTCAGAACAGTTGATCAGAGAACTCAATGAACGCTTCAGCTTAATAGCCAGGGCAACAAACGACTGTGTTTACGATTGGGACATGTTGACCGGCGAGGTTTGGTGGAACCCGGCGCTTAGCCGGCTTTTCGGCTATTCACCTGAAATAATTACCACTGACGCCCAATGGTGGGAAGAAAGAATTCATCCTGACGATTACGATTCTTTGATGCAGGATGCCCAAAAAGTGTTTGATGAACAATTGGAAAACTATAGTGGCGAATACCGTTTCAAACGCGCCGATGGGTCCTTTGCTTATGTATTCGACAGAGCAATTGTTATCTATGATAAAGATAAAAATCCTATACGCTGGATTGGTTCTGTGATGGATATTACCGAAAGAAAGAACACCGAAGAAAAATTAAAAGCAAGTGAAGAAAACTATCGCATTTTAGCTGAGTCCTCACCTGAAATGATTTACCTTATTGATACGAAGGGATATGTTACCTATGTAAATAAAGTTGCTGCCGCACAATTTCGTGCCCCGGCACAAGAGCTAGTTGGGAAACACCTTAAAGATATTTTTCCACCCGATTTGGCTCAACAGAATCTCGCCGGCATCCAGAATGTAATTTCAACAAAGAAGAGCTTCCAAAACGAAGTTGAAATGGTCTTCCCTACGGGAAACCGATGGGTAGATGCAAGGTTAACACCGGTTTTTGATGAGAAAGATCAAGTTACCGGAGTTTTGGGATTATCGTATGATATCACCGAACGCAAGCAGGCAGAGGCAAAAGTCAAAAGAAGCGAAACCAAGTTTAAAACGCTGTTTGAATCGGCCAACGATGCCATATTTATAATGAATGAGCAAAACTTTATTGATTGCAATTTCAAAACCGAACAAATCTTTGGATGTTCAAGAAAGGATATTATTGGTCATTCTCCCATAAAATTCTCGCCGGAACAACAACCCGACGGGCGTTTATCTGCTGATAAAATAATGGAAAATGTCGGCGCTGCATTAAAAGGTGAGCAACAGTTTTTTGAGTGGACTCATTGTCGTTTAGACGGTTCACTATTCTATGCCGAAGTGAGTCTCAACAGAATAGAGCTTGAAGGCAATATTTATCTACAAGCCATAGTAAGGGACATAAGCGAAAGGAAAAAAGCAGAAGAAAAATTAAAAGAAAGTGAAGAAAACTATCGCATTTTAGCTGAGTCCTCACCTGAAATGATTTACCTTATTGATAAGAAGGGATATATAACCTATATGAATAAAATTGCTGCCGCACAATTTCGTGCCCCGGCACAAGAACTCGTTGGAAAACACCTTAAAGATATTTTCCCACCTGATTTGGCTCAACAGAATCTCGAGAATATCCAGAATGTAATTGCAACAAAAAGCAACTTCCAAAACGAAGTTGAAATGATCCTCCCTACGGGAAACCGATGGGTAGATGCAAGGTTAACACCGGTTTTTAATGAGAAAGATCAAGTTACCGGAGTGTTAGGATTATCGTATGACATCACCGAACGAAAGAGATCCGAAGAAAAAATAAAACTGCTGGCCTCAGCGGTTAAAAATTCCGGCGAGTCGATAGCTATTACAGATAAGGATTACAAAATTATTTATATCAATGATTCCTTTTGTGAAATGTGTGGCTACAAAGAAGAAGAAATTATTGGGCAACCGATAGCAGTAATAAATTCGCAGAATAATTTGCCAGAAGTAATCAACAACCTGTTTTCTACTCTTGCGAAGAAGAAAAGATGGGCTGGTGAAATTCTTTACAAAAGAAAAGACGGAAATGATTTTACGGTTCAACTTTCACTTGCACCATTATTAAATGATAAAGGTGAATTGAATTCTGTTGTTGGAGTTTTAAGAGACATCACCGAGCGTAAGCAGATGGAAATGGAGCTACGTGAAAGCGAATCCCGTGCGAAGGCAATGTACCAGGCTGTCCCGGATATGCTGTTTCGTTTGAATCGTCAGGGTGAATTCCTCGATTATAAAGCTGAAAGTAAAGACCTTTATACCCAATCCGATCAAAACATAATTGGTAGTCGTATCCGGGATATTTTTCCTTCTGAATTTGCTGATATGATTGATCACCAGATCTGCACTGCCCTGGATACCAAAACACTTCAAACATTTGAATATAAATTGTCCATGCCAGGTTTGGGTGTGCGTGATTATGAAGCACGAATGATAGTAAGTGGAGCAGTCGAAGTGACGACAATGGTGCGTGACATTACCGATCGCAAACTGGTTGAAGAAGAAATCAAACTTAAAAATGAAGAACTTCAAAAACTCATAACCGAAAAGGATAAGTTTTTCTCCATCATCGCCCACGACCTGCGAGGCCCTCTGGGAGGAATCATGGGCCTGACAGAAATGATCGCGGATGAATCTGATCAGTTTACTTCTGATCAAAAAAAGAATATGACCTTAACGTTAAGCCGTTCAGCAAGAAATATCTTCAATTTGCTTGAAAATCTTCTCGAATGGTCGCAAATGCAGAAAGGAAATATCGAATTCAATCCTCAATTACATATTTTAAAGGAAGTGGTAAACCTTTGCATGAAAACAATTGCAGAATTAGCACGGAAGAAACATATTGAGATTGTTGTTAACATCTCAAATGAGCAAAAAGTTTTTGTTGATACCAATATGCTTCAAACCATCATCCGCAATCTGGCTTCGAATGCAATAAAATTCACCCCCAAAGGAGGTATTGTAACCATTACAGGCAAAGTTGGAGAAGAAAGTACTGCAATAATTTCAGTGAAAGATACCGGCATTGGAATGAGTAAGGAAATGCTTGACAATCTTTTTAGGCTCGATGTAAATACCGGGCGTAAAGGCACCGATGGAGAGCCAAGTACAGGGATTGGGCTATTGCTGTGCAAAGAATTTGTTGAAAAACATGGAGGGATTTTGTGGGTCGAAAGCGAAGTAGGAAACTTGCCTGCTGGTAAGGCAGGAGGTTCAGTGTTTTATTTTACCCTTCCATTCCTTCAAGCAGCGAAAGAAAATATTGTTGTTGATAATGTTGTTTCGACGGATAGAGAAGCAGATCAAAATAAAAAACTGAAAATATTAATTGCCGAAGACGATGAAACATCAGATATGCTTTTCACAATTGCGCTTAGTAATATCAGTCGCGATTTGTTACACGCAAAAACAGGCGTTGAAGCAATTGATATTTGTCGCAACAACCCTGATATTGATCTATTACTGATGGATATTGAAATGCCGGAGATGGATGGATATGAAGCTACCAGGCAGATCAGGCTTTTTAACAAAGATATTGTGATCTTCGCACAAACAGCATTTGCATTTACGGGTGAAAAGGAGAAGGCAATAGAGGCGGGATGTAATGATTATATTTCAAAACCCATTGATAGTACCTCATTAATGGAATTAATACAAAAGCATTTTAATAAAAAGGGGAATTAATACTATGACATACTTAGAAAGTTCAATCCATGATACTATAAACGGCATTCAGTTTAGTGACATTTTTAATATTGAAGAGATTCAACGCCTGCAGGATTTGTTTTCGGATGCTACAGGTGTTTCTTCTATTATATCACACCCTGACGGCAAGCCTATTACCAGGTCAAGTAACTTTTGCCACTTGTGTAGCAATATCATCCGTAAAACGGAAAAAGGAAATGCACACTGTATTAAATCCGGTGAAGCGATTGGTCGCTTTAATCCTTCGGGTCCGGTTGTACAAATGTGCCAATGCGGAGGGTTATGGGATGCCTGTGCAAGCATAACCGTTGGCGGCAAACACATAGCTAACTGGTTAATCGGGCAGGTACGGAACGAAGAAACTGATGAACAGCGGATGTTAGAGTATGCTGGCGAAATTGGGGCCGATAAGGAAGATTTTATGGAGGCGCTGAGTGAGGTTCCGGTTATGTCGGTTAAGCAGTTTAACAAAGTGTCGGAAATGCTGTTTGCCTATGCAAACGAACTTTCCGAAAAAGCTCACAGCAATTTGCAGTTGAAATTACAAATTGCTGAACGTGAGAATGCAGTACGGTTATTACAGGAAAGCGAGGAGAATTTTTCCACGACGCTCCATTCCATTGGAGATGCCGTATTATCAACCGATAGGAACGGATTGATTGTAAATATTAATCCGAAAGCTGAAATCCTTTGCGGATGGACCAAGGCTGATGCCAGGGGTAAGTCGTTAAATGAGGTTTTTACAATTATAAATTCGGACACCAGGGAAGTCGTTGCCGATCCGGTTAAAAAAGTACTCGAAAGCGGACAAATAATAGACCTGGCAAATCATACCTTGTTGATTTCGAAAAAAGGAACCGAATACCAGATCGCCAACAGCGCGGCTCCCATTAAAAATAAAGATGGAGATATAAACGGAGTGGTGTTGGTTTTTTCGGATGTCACCGAAAAATACAAAACTGAGAAAGCGTTGCGGGAGAGTGAACGTAGTAAGTCGGTTCTCCTTTCGAATCTTCCGGGTATGGCCTATCGGTGCCGTTTCGACCCTGAATGGACCATGGAATTTGTCTCCGAAGGATGCTATACTCTCACAGGCTACAAGGGAGAGGATATCCTGCAAAACCGGACACTTTCCTTTAATGATCTCATCCTTCCTGAGTATCGTGAACACTTATGGCAAGTTTGGGAAAAGGCCGTGCAGGTACATGGAATAATATGTGAAGAGTACCAGATTCTAACCGCTGATAAAAAGGTAAAATGGGTATGGGAGCAAGGGACTCCCATCTATAATGAGGCAGGAGAAGTAGAAGCATTAGAGGGATTGATCCTCGACATTACAGGGCGCAAACAGGCTGAAGAGGAGCTGGAACATGAACAGTACCTGATGCATTCCCTTATGGAAAATGTTCCTGATCATATATACTTTAAAGATTTTGAAAGCCGGTTTATCAGAATCAACAATGCTCATGCCCGATCATTCGGAATGAGTGATCCCGGAGAGGCGGTTGGCAAAACCGACTTTGACTTTTTCACGGATGAACATGCGCAACAAGCATACACTGATGAACAGGAAATTATCCGGACAGGGCAACCAATCAGCAAGGAAGAAAAGCAAACATGGCCCGATCTCCGTGATACATGGGTTTCGACAACCAAGCTGCCTCTGCGCGACAAAGACGAAAAAATAATTGGAACATTCGGCATCTCAGTGGATATCACCAAACGCAAACAAGCAGAAGAAACAATCCACAACGAACGATTACTTCTCCGTACAATTATCGATAATATACCGGATGCAATTTATACCAAAGACATAAATGGCTGTAAAACGCTGGCTAATTTTACAGAAGTCAGATACCTGGGAGCAACATCAGAGGCGGATGTTATAGGTAAGTCTGACTTTGAGTTTTATCCGAAAGAACTTGCTGAATATTTTTCTGTTGACGATAAACTGATATTAACAAATGGCACCCCTGTAATTGACAGGGAAGATTATATTTTTGATGCGAACAATCAGAAACGTTGGTTGCTCTCTTCTAAACTCCCACTGCGCGACAGGAATAATCAGATAATTGGTCTGGTGGGTATTGGTCATGATATTACTGATTATAAAAAGGCGCAATTGGCATTGCAGGAAAGCGAAACGCTTTACCGAAATTTAGTTGAAAAACTGCCCGATGGGGTATATACAAGTACCTACGCGGGGAAATTTGTTGATCTTAATCCGGCTATGGTCAAAATACTTGGCTATGATAGCAAAGAGGAACTGATGCCTGTTAATATCAGGACTCAGCTATATTATGATCCGGTTGACCGCGATAATATAGTATTGCAGGGGAAGCAGGTAATGATGAATGTGTTTCGCCTCAAAAAAAAGGATGGTTCCGTTATTTGGGTCGAAGATCACGTATGGCAAAATGAAAATGAAAATCCAGATAGTATATTTTATGAAGGGATCATCCGTGATGTTACCGAACGCAAACAGGCGGAATTGGCCTTGCAGGAAAGTGAATCGCTCTACCGTAATTTAATGGAGAGATTGCCCGATGGCATATACAAGAGTACAAGAGAAGGGAAATTTGTTGATGTTAACCCGGCAATGATTACGATGCTGGGTTATGATAGTAAAGAGGAACTGATGGACATTGATATAAAGACGCAGCTATATTTTGAGCCATCCGACCGCGAAAACCAGGTATTGAATGAAAAGGATGAAAATATTGGTGTGTATCGTCTGAAAAAAAAGGATGGTTCCGAGTTTTGGGTTGAAGATAAAGTCAGGTATAGTCTCAATGAAAAAGGGGAAATTCTTTTCCACGAGGGAATTATACGCGATATTACCGAACGCAAACTGGCTGAACTGGCTTTGCAGGAAAGTGAATCACTATACCGTAATTTGGTGGAAAGGTTACCCGATGGCGTTTACAAAAGCACCCACGAAGGGAAATTTGTCGATATTAACCCTGCTATGGTTAAGATACTGGGTTATGAGAGTAAAGAAGAATTGATGGGCATCAATATAAAGACGCAATTGTATTTTGAGTCAACCGAACGCCAAAGCGATGTAGTGAATGAAGATCTGGAGACGATTGGAGTTTATCGCATGAAAAAAAAGGATGGTTCCGAAATTTGGGTCGAAGATCATGGATGGTTTAGCCGTGATGAAGACGTAAATATCCTTTATCATGAAGGGATCATGTGGGATATTACCGAACGCAAACTGGCTGAACTGGCCTTGCAGGAAAGTGAATCGCTATACCGTAATTTGGTGGAAAGGTTACCCGATGGCGTGTATAAGAGTACACACGAAGGGAAATTTGTCGATGTTAACCCAGCTATGGTCAAAATGCTGGGATATGAAAGCAAAGATGAGCTGATGGCCATTGATATTAAAACCCAGTTATATTTTAAGCCATCCGACCGCGAAAGCCTGGTATTGCAGGAAAAATTGGAAGAAATGGGTATTTATCGCCTTAAAAAGAAGGACGGTTCCGAGATATGGGTCGAAGATCATGGATGGTATAACACGGATGAAAACGGAAAAATCCTTTTTCATGAAGGAATCATGCGCGATATCACCGAACGCAAGCTTGCTGCGGATGCACTGAAAGAAAGCGAAGAGCAGAACCGGACCATACTTCAGACTGCCATGGATGGTTTCTGGCTGGTAAACAGGCAAGGACAATTGCTGGAAGTGAATGAAGCCTATTGCCAGATGAGTGGGTATAGCGCACCGAAACTGCTTTCCATGCGCATTTCGGACCTCGAGGCTATCGAATCAGGCGATGAAACTCGTGATCACATTCAGAAAATTATCGAACAGGGCGAAACCCGTTTTGAATCCAGGCATCTACGCAAGGACGGGAGCTCTTTTGATATTGAAGTTAGCGTTAAATACCAGCCTGCCAGGGGCGGTCAACTTATGGTTTTTTTGCACGATATCACCAACCGTAAGTTGAAAGAACAGGAGTTAATAAAAGCCAAAGAAAAAGCCGAAGAAAGTGACCGGCTGAAATCAGCCTTTCTTGCCAATATGAGCCACGAAATCCGTACTCCTATGAATGGGATACTGGGTTTTGCCGACCTGCTCAAAACACCCGACCTTTCAGGTGAAGAGCAACAGGAGTACATACGCATTATTAAGAAAAGTGGCGAACGGATGCTCAATATAATCAATGATATTGTTGATATCTCTAAAATTGAATCGGGACAAATGAAAGTTAATCTGTCTGAAACCAAAATCAACGGGCAAACGGAATTCCTCTATACCTTTTTTAAACCGGAGGTTGATAAAAAAGGAATAAAGCTAACTATGAAAAACGGACTGTCCGAAAAGGAATCCATCATTAAAACCGATAAAGAAAAAGTATATGCTATTCTAACCAACCTTGTTAAAAATGCCATCAAGTTCACCAGCAAGGGTTCAATTGAATTCGGATACACCCTGATAGCGGGGCAGCATGCTGCCCCGCTACTCAAGTTTTATGTGAAAGACACAGGTTTTGGAATCCCGGCCAACAGGCAACAAGCAATATTTGACCGGTTTGTACAGGCCGATATCGCGGATTCAATGGCTTTCCAGGGTGCAGGACTTGGGTTATCCATTTCGAAAGCTTTTGTTGAAATGTTGGGCGGCACCATTTGGGTCGAAAGCCATGAAGGTAAAGGGTCTTCATTTTATTTCACGCTTCCTTACAATGTTGAATCAAAACAGGTTCCTTCTGTAAATCCTGTTCCGAAAAATGAAAAAGATCAGATTAAGAAACTTAAAATTTTAATTGCCGAAGACGATGAAACATCGGAAATACTTATTTCGATGGCAATCCGGATGTTTGGCAAGGAAATTTTAAACGTGAGAACCGGTGTTGATGCTGTGGAAGCTTGTCGCAACAACCCTGATATCGATTTGATATTAATGGATGTTAAAATGCCCGTAATGGATGGATACGAAGCTACAAGGCAAATCCGCCGGTTTAACAATAAAGTTTTCATCCTTGCGCAAACAGCCTTTGGCCTGGTGGAAGAAAAAGAAAAAGCAATAGAAGCCGGGTGTGATGAATATATTTCGAAGCCCCTGGATATTGCATCGTTGAGGAACCTGATCCGGAATAAATTTAAAATTTAGCCGTTTACTCAGAAACATGAATAACAAGGAACGGAATCGCATAACTTTATAGCCTGCTATTAATTGGGATATCAGGCATCCTGATTTACATACAGTAATTAAATTTTTTTAAACACTTAATCACAATACCCTGTTCAAAACTCTGCATTGGAAGCTTGCAGTGACTGATGGGCAGAAGTAAATTAGTGAAAACAACAGGAATTTAACCTGTATTATTCGGGCAGAAGATAAAAGATAAAAGTAAAAAGATAAAAGTCAGGCAGTTGCAAACCATTTTCATAATTTATTTTGTAAAGATGATTTTTATGATTGCCTTCATAATGTTTTGATCCTTTTGTCTTTATCCTTTTATCTTTTGCCTTTTTTGAAGTTTATAAATTAATCAAGTTAAATACAATTTCAACTTATTTATAATGAAAATAGGGAAAGCAATTAAATTCATTTTTGCAGATGAGGAGGATTTCTCGTTGGAGCATCGCCTGTTTTTATCTGCTATTATTATTGGAATATTAACAAGTTTATTGGGTACCATAACCAATTTAATACTTATTTCTTCCTTACCGGCAGTCATTATTCCTCTCGTTTTAATGGTTTTACTGATGATCACTTATTATTTCGCAAGGATTAAAAAGATCATCAATCCCTTCATTTTCCCGATAGTAACCATAGGCCTTGTTGGGATTACGGTAACCTGGGTTTTCGATGGCGGGATTAATAGTTCGGATATTCTGCCCGCCTTTTTAATATTGATTCTTGGGCTGATCGTATTTCCCGATAAAAGCAAGAAGTATGCACTTATTCTCTTTTTAGTACTGAATCTTATAGTTTATCTAATTCAATTATTCAGGCCTGATTTGATATATGGTCGTGAATCAGATACCAAGCGTTGGATTGATTCTTTATTTACACTGATATACACTTCTTATTTTATTTTCCTGATTATCAAATTTGTACATAAACAATATACAAAGGAAAGTGTCAGATCAGAAGAAAGCGAAAAAAAATACCGTGAGTTATTCGAAAACTCGCCGGATGCCATTGCTATTTATGCGGATGGGAAAATTATGGCTACAAATAAGGAATGCCTGCGCCTGATGGCGGCATCCAATGCCGGTGAATTGGTCGGGAAACCGGTGATGCAGTTTGTTCATCCGGAATCGCGTGCATTAGTCAGCATGCGGATGAGCGAAGCTGCAACCGGAGGCGGTGTTTTGCCACTCACTGAAGAAAAATTTGTTCGCCTCGATGGTTCGGCTGTTGATGTTGAAGTAAAGGCAATGCCAATTACTCTGGATAACAAACCAGCCGTACAGTTGATTGTTAGTGATATCACCCTTCGCAAACATACTGAAAATGCAGTAAGGGAGAGCGAGGAGAAATACCGTATTTTGTTCAGGGATTCGCCAGATGCATATCTGATAATTTCAGATGGGATCTTTGTCGATTGTAACCGGGCTACCGAAAAAATGATGGGCGGTGACCGTACACAGATTATTGGGCAGACTCCGGCCGCACTCTCACCCGATTTTCAGCCTGACGGGAAAACATCAGTAGTATCGGCTGAAAAAAAAATATCAGATACCTTTCGGACAGGTAGTAACACATTCGAATGGGTACACCGTCGGTTGGATGGGTCAGAATTTTTTGTTGAGGTATCGATTGCTGTAATAATGCTTGACGGGAAATCAGCCTTATTTACCACATGGCGCGATATTACAGAACGCAAGCAGACGGAAAAGGAACTTCGTAATAAAGAAAGACAATTCAAAGATATTATAAATCAGTTGCCCAACAGTGTTCTGATTCATCAAGCAGGCCGCATTGTATATGCTAATAAAGCTGCCTTGGATATTATTGGGTATTCGGAAGAGGAGTTTTTTGGAACTGAGATTTTTAACTATGTTGTAGAAAAAGACCGGAAGTTATTGGATAAAATGATGCAAAAGCGAACTAAAGACAGGCCCACTAAAGAGTATGAAATTACTGTACAAACAAAAAACGGCCATTATAGGAATGCTATCATTCGAGCTACCGAAACCCAATTTTTCGGTGAGCTATCGACAGTAGTTCTGTTAATCGACATTACCGAGCGGAAAGTCCAGGAAGCCTTATTACGGGAAAGCGAAGAAAAATTCAGGCACCTTGCAGAGCTTACTTCTTTTGGAATAATGATATACCAGGATAGCTATTGGGTTTATGTAAATCCTGCCAGCGAAACATTTTGTGGCTTTACTGCCCAGGAAATGTATCAAATGCATTATTGGGATATAGTCTCTCCTGAATTTCGCTCACTTATTCAGGAGAGAGGCTTCAAAAGGCAAACCGGCCAATCGGTCCCGACAGGCTATGAGTTTAAGATAATTACTAAAGAAGGTATAGAGAAATGGGTATTGTTGAATGGCAGCCTCATTGAATATAAAGGCAAGCCTGCCGGATTAATTTCAATAGCCGATATTACTAAGCTAAAACAAATTGAACAGGAATTAATTATTGCCAAAGAACAGGCCGAAGAAAGCGACCGCCTCAAATCAGCTTTCCTTGCCAATATGAGCCACGAAATCCGGACACCAATGAATGGCATACTGGGTTTTGCCGAATTGCTTAAAATGCCGGATCTTTCTGGCAATCAGCAACAAGAGTATATTCGCATTATTAAGAAAAGCGGTGAGAGAATGCTCAATATCATCAACGATATAGTTGATATTTCGAAAATTGAATCAGGGCAGATGAAAATTTCAGTCTCGAAAACAAATATAAATGAGCAAACTGAATTCATCTATAAATTTTTTAAACAGGAAGCTGAAAGCAAAGGGATCCGGTTAAGCCTTGTAAATGGTTTACGGGAGGAAGAATCTATTGTTAAATCAGATAAGGAAAAAGTGTATGCTATACTTACAAACCTGGTTAAAAATGCCATTAAATACACCGATAACGGCGCTATTGAATTTGGGTACAGTTTAAAAGAGGCAAAGGATGAAGGGGAGCAGCCTCGAACCGCCGAACTGGAGTTTTATGTGAACGACACAGGTATTGGAATTCCTAAAGAACGTTTGCAAGCCGTTTTCAACCGATTTGTACAGGCTGATATTTCCGATAAAAGAGCTTTTCAGGGAGCAGGGCTGGGGTTAACCATTTCGAAAGCCTATGTTGAAATGCTTGGAGGCAAAATGTGGGTCGAAAGTGAGGAAAGAAACTTGCCTGCTGGTAAGGCAGGAGGCTCAACATTTTATTTTACCATCCCTTATCAGACTGAAAAAGAAGAAAATATAACCACTAACAATACGGATTCGCACGACGTGGAAAAGAACCGAACCGGGAATCTGAAAATATTAATTGCAGAAGACGACGAAACATCCGTTTACTTTATCATCCTTGCACTGAAAGATGTTATCCAAAAAGTTATACAAGCCAAAACGGGGGTTGAAGCTGTTGAAATGTGCCGCAATAATCCGGATATCGATTTAATTCTGATGGACTTTCAAATGCCGGAAATGGATGGATATGAAGCCACAAGGCAGATACGGCAGTTTAACAAAGATGTCGTTATTATTGCGCAAACAGCCTATGCTTTTTCGGATGAAAGAGATAAAGCAATAGAGGCAGGATGCAACGAATATATTTCAAAGCCTATTGACAGGGATAAATTATTGGCGATGGTAAATTCGTTTTCAGGTAAAAAAGAGGAAGTGCTGTAGGATCAAATATGCTTTTCAGACTTGTCAAAGCCCGGTTATCTTATTCCGGTTGTGGCAAGGTAAAAATAAACGAACTTCCTTCGCCTTCCTTACTTTCAGCCCATAATGTGCCGCCTAGTTTTTCGGCAAATTCTTTGCAGAGAATCAGCCCAAGACCTGTGGATGGCTCTCCTTCCGTTCCTTTCCGGTTCGTATTTTCGGTAAGAATAAATAGTTTGCTTAACAGTTCAGGGTTCATTCCTATCCCATAGTCTTTTACTTCAATTCGGATAAGGCTGTCGTCAATTTTTACGGTTGATATTTCAATAACTCCTCTTTTAAACGAGAATTTAAGGGCATTCGAAAGCAGGTTCCTGACTACCGTTTCGAGCATATGAATATCAGCAGATACAACATGGTGTTCCGGAATATTGATGTGCAGTTCGATTTCTTTTTTATTGGCAGCGTCCTTCATCAGTTCAATGCTTTTTGACAATGATGATTTCAGGAACAGGGGCTGTGGTTTAAAGTCAATTAAACCACGCTGCATTTTTGACCACTCGAGCAGGTTTTCGATCAACCGGTAAATATTAATCGCTGAAGTCCGCATGGTGGTTGCTATTTCTTTCAGTTCAAATGCAGACAGACTTTCGATATCATCGGCCATAATGGCTGTAAGACCGAGGAATCCATTCATCGGGCCCCTGAGGTCGTGTGCCACTATGGAAAAGAATTTATCCTTCTCGGCATTACTGGCATTAAGCTGTTCGTTTTTTAGCCTGAGCTCTACTTCGGCTTTTCTCCGTTGGGTAATATCTTTGGAAATACATGTGACCCATAGAATATTTCCTGAAGAGTCTTTAATGGGGTCGGCCATGGTTAGATAATATTTTTCCTCGCCATAGATAGTTGTGACTTTTACTTCAATTTCACCCTTTTCGCCTGTGCTGAAAACCTGCCGTACAAGCCGGAGTCTTTTTTCGGCTTCATCTGCCGCGAATATATCAAAAGGCGTTTTCCCGATGATTTCCTCAGATTTTTTGCCAAAGGCGGAAGCGAATGCATCATTTACAAACCTGTATGTTTCATCGCTGTTGAAACTGAAAATAGGATCGCTCGAATACTGAACAAGCAAGCGGTATTTTTCTTCGCTTATTCTCAATGATTCCTCAACCTGTTTGCGTTCACTCATTTCCCGGCCAATAGCAATTACAGCTTTTTCGCCGAACCACATGCCTGGCGTAAGGCTTACTTCTTTCGGGAATTTAGAACCATCTTTTCGTAGCCCCCAAAAATCGAACCTCACGGACTTCCCGTTAAAGGCTTCCTCTATAAAACCGGCTACCTCATCCATGTTATTCATACCTGGTGCCGAAAGAAAACCGGGATTCTTCCCGATGAAATATTCCTTTTCATAGCCGTACAATTTTTCAGCGGCTGAATTCACATCAAGGAAACATCCATTTATATCCAGAATGTAAATGGCATCATTCAGGCTGTCGATTATACCCCGGTAAGTGATTTCTGATAAATGGAGTTTCGAATCGGTTTCTTTCGTTTTCATAAATGTAATAGTGAAAATTTATTTTTTTGTCTCATAATCTCAGCCTTGCTACTGACAGGCAGATAAATAACCAAATCCAAAACCTGCTGTCATTAACAGGACTTTACGTTTTTCTCGCTCCTGATCTTCCTGGTAATAACGTACCTTTCCTGGTAATGAATTGACAATAAGCATCATTGCTATCAGAAAATCCAACAACTTTGTACTGGGCAAATCCATTATAGCAATATGCAATCACACCCGAATTGACTACCCTGCAATTTGGTATTCATAATCAGCATAACTAGTTGGAATCAGTGTAAATTATTTTTATAATCTTCATGCTGATCCCTGGCTTGTACACAGAATACACAAATCTGCCTGATAGTCTCCCCAAATGCCACGATGTTGGTTTACAGCTCAAATAAATTACATCAATGGCATAATTTAAACTAAATTATGAAACCAAATTTACGTAATACTTAATATGAAATTACATCTGTTAGGAAATAATTATAACTATTCACCCTTACCTGGATTATAAGGCTGAATGCCGCATGAATTGATTTTCAATCAATTCCGAAATGAGCAAAAAAATCAACAAACAAAGGCTTTACTGAGTGAACTCACATTTAATACAGCTACTAAAACAACTGATAAAATTCACGACAGGGATTATTATCCGGAATAGATATCAGTAATTGGAACAATATACTGTCATACTTTAAACCTCCCCATTTTAAGCTCTCCCAACTCCTCCTATGACGGAGTAGGGCTCTGATGTTAATCAGACCACGAATCTAAAGTCTCCCCTTTGCGGAGAACGAGGGATCAAAAAAGAGAAATCGGGAAATTAAAATGGTTCATTATCTCTTTTAGATTACCTAACCTGTATTATTCGTGCAGAAGATAAAAGATAAAAGATAAAAGTAAAAAGATAAAAGTAAAAAGATAAAAGTCAGGCAGTTGCAAACCATTTTCATAATTTATTTTATAAAGATGATTTTTATGATTGCCTTCATAATGTTTTGATCCTTTTATCTTTATCCTTTTATCTTTTGTCTTTTTTGAAGTATATGAATTAATCAAGTTAATAAAGCAATACGTAATTCATTTCCTGTTTATCAGGTAATATTGTTAGGTCTAAAGGCAGGAATAAGAAATGAAAATACCGAACCCTTGCCGGGTGTACTATCTACCGTGATTTTGCCACCATGCATTTCAACCATTTCACGGACAAGTATAAGCCCTAGCCCTGTTCCTTGTTCCTTTTCTGTTCCCGGGCTGGATATCAGTATATTCGCAGCAAACAACTTTTCGCAGGTTTCGGGGTCAATTCCAATACCTGTATCAGCAACTGAAATTTTAATAAATTCCTTGCCTGATTCTATTTCCGTAATTAAGGCTCGCGCATATATATTGATTTTTCCACCAACAGGAGTAAATTTTATAGCATTCATTACCAGGTTATTAATGATGATGTTTAACATGACCCGATCTGCAAAAAGTATTATACCGGGTTCAACCATATTGTTGATTCCGATCTTTTTACGGTATGCCAGGCTAAAAAGAACCTCAACTACTTCTTCGACTGTTTCAGCTAAATCTATCCGGGTCGGGACAAAAGGCATATGCCCGGTTTCAAGCCTCGACCAGGTAAGTAAATTGTCGAGCAGGTTAAACGAATGCTTTGCTGAACTGTAAATGATTTTGATTGAGTCTCTGATATCGTCTTTCGACAATTCATCCAGGTCTTCAAGTAACATTTCCGAGAAGCCAATCATGCTGCTGAATGGATTACGAAGATCATGCGCTATGATACTGAAAAATTTATCTTTGGTGGTATTAAGCTCAAGAAGGTCTCTATTGTATTTTTCAAGTTTCAGGCTGGTTTCCCTGCGTTCAGTAACATCACTGAATACACATTGCACAACTGTCAGAACATTGTTTCGCCTGATCAAATTGGCTTTTATTTCATATACAACAGGCTGTCCATCCGGGGTTACTGCATTTATTTCGAATGAACTGTCAAGCAGCCCGGCAAGTATTTTGTCTTTAATTTCTATTGCTGCAGCTAAGTTCTCTTCGCTGATGTAATCGAAAACACTCTGCTGAATCAGATTTTCCAGGTCGGTTTGCATGAAAGTAAGCAATGTACGGTTAGCATTGGTGATATGGCCATCTAAATCTGTGGTTAGAATGAAATCATTGGCATTGTCGAAAAGTTCGTGGTATTTTTGTTCGCTGGATCGAAGCTCATCCTCAATTTTTTTATAATTCGAAATGTCATGAATTGTTCCAACAATGAATTTCTTTCCCGTAGGTTTCTCGATATATAATTGTTTATACGTTACAATAGTGTGTAATGTTCCGTCGGACCATGTAATTTGCTCTTCATTACTACTGCTACCAGTTTTGAAAACCAGTTCGTCATATTTCCAGAATACATCAGCCTGCTCTTTCGAATACAAATCATAATCTGATTTCCCTATCAAAGTATCACGGGGTTGACCCATCATTTTGACCGCAGCCTCATTTAGCATTACCCATTTGTGTTTTTCGTCTTTTAAGAAAAAGGGAGTTTTTATAGCATTAATTACAAGGTTCAGAAATTCAGCGCGCTCGCGGCTTTCGACTTCTGCTTTCATCTGTTTGGTGAGATCACTCACATACCCGATTACAATATCTACTTCTTCATTGCTATTGAAAACCGGAACAAAACTATAAGTTAGAAATTTTCTGGGCTTTTTGCGGCTGGATTTAAATGTTATATCGCCATTTACAATTTCTTTACGCTTAATACAGTCATTAAGTTGTATACTGATATTGAAGTGTTTTATCACATTATTGCTGAAGAAATTCACTTCCTGTATAGGAAAATCGGCCGGTAAACCCATGATATTTCTCATCGCATCATTTACTTCCATTAATTGCCCATTGGTGCTTATCATCGTAATACCTGTTGGCAGATTCATCGCCAGCCTGTAATATTTTTGCTCACTGCGCTGCAAGGCGCGCTCCATCTTTAACTTCAAACTCAAATCGCAGGTAATATTTACAATATTTTTTCCGGTGCCGGTTACATCTGATATTACATAACTCACACTTTCGACGTGTATAACAGATCCATTTTTGCGAACCATCCTGTACCGCGAGTTGAGATAATTATATCCTTGGATAAGTTTTCCAAGCACATCCGTTACTATGTGCACATCCTTAGGATATACAACATCTAATGGATTCATATCCTTTAGCTCGGCACAGGTATATCCGAGAAGTTCTTCCGTTGACGGCGAAATGTATAAAGCATTGCCATCAATTGTATGCAGCGAAACAGCAGCATTCGGATAATCGGTTGTTCCGGACAGAGAACTTTTAGTATCAAGTGCAGGATCAATAACCGGTTCAATAGGTTTGCTTTCGAGAATTAAGCAGATTATTTTCTGATCCTGAAAATTTATAGCTTCCTGTCTATATAAAATGCTTTCCAGGTAAAATCCCGATAGATCAGTGCCTAAAAACACGTTGCCCCGAAAGATAGCAATACCTTCGACTCCTGCTTTTTGAATAGCTTCGGTAAACGGCTTGTTCTGCTTATAGTTCACAAGCCTGCTTGCAATCAAGTCTTTTTTGCTGATATTGACAAGTTTTACAAACGCATCATCACAATCGATAATCTGAATATTGTTATTAAAATATAAACAGGGTTTCCCGTAACCCAATATCGTAAGTGCCTGATTTGCATCAGCTCCCTGATCTGGTTTTATGTCATCAAACACTTTACTCATTTAATCCATTTATATAAGTGAGTAAAACGGATAATAAGATACAGTATATTCAAATTATCAGAGATTGCAAGAACCAATGACCAGGTCAATATCCTGTCAGAAATAGCTATAATCAATGCCTGACGGGATATGAAAAATAAAATAATATGAAAATCTAAACGTAAAGTTACAACAAAAATAAAAAATACTGCTTTTAAAATCATTTTTATCGGGTAATATTTTTAAAAAGTTATACTTTTGGCCTTTCTCAAAACAATGATAAAACCATGAAAACAATCATCTTTACCGACAAAGCCCCAAAAGCTATCGGCCCATATAGCCAGGCCATCGAAATAAACGGAATGCTTTATATTTCCGGACAAATCCCCATTGATCCTGCGACTTCTAGAATTGTGGAAGGCGGAATCAAGGAACAAACCGAGCAAGTAATGAAAAACATTGGCGCTATTCTGGCAGAGGCCGGTTATACTTTTGCTGATGTGATTAAATCAACATGCCTGCTCAGCGATATAGATAATTTTGCTGCCATGAATGAAATATATGGAAAATATTATCCCGAAAACAGCCCGGCTCGTGCAGCTTATGCAGTAGTTAAACTTCCGCTTGGAGCATTGATTGAAATTGAGACAATTGCAGCAAAGTAGTTGATTGAAGAGTGAATAGTGAAGAGTGAACAGTGAATAGAGAAGAGTGAATAGCGAATGGAAAATGGTGAAAGATGAACGGGATAATTTTCAAGCTCCACGTTCCAAAATCAAAAATTAATAGTAAAATGCATTAAGTCAATAACTAAATAACCTCAAAAAATCTCAGAATTCTTGTTTGCAACAATTGAATGACTATCGAATGACAACCCAAACATCTGACTCTCTCCACCCTCTCGTTTACCTATAATTGAATGACCGCTGAATGACTAAATCCCGTATTCTAAATCCCAAATCTAAATCGTAAATCGTAAATCGTAAATTAATGAAATTCAAGATCATCCTCTTTGCAACTCTCCTGACACTATTTACGAACTTAAGCCGCGCCGGCGAAGGAATGTGGTTGCCTCTGCTGCTTTCGCAGCTCAATGAAAAAGAAATGCGTGATATGGGCATGCACATAACAGCCGAAGATATCTATTCTGTTAACCATTCAAGCTTAAAAGATGCTATCGTCCTGTTTGGCGGAGGTTGTACCGGTGAACTCGTTTCGGAACAGGGATTATTGCTAACCAACCATCATTGCGGCTATGGCAGTATTCAGGCTCACAGTACCCTCGATCACGATTATCTGACAAATGGATTCTGGGCACAGCAATTGCAGGAAGAACTTCCAAATCCAGGGCTCAAGGTGACTTTCCTGGTGAGAATGGAAGAGGTTACGGATCAAACGCTTAATGGAGTGAATAATAAAATGAGCCAGAAAGTGCGTGATTCTGTTATCCAGGCAAATAACAGGATACTTATTAAGGAAGCTGTTAAAGGAACGCATTATTCTGCCCAGATAAAACCATTCTTTGGGGGCAACCAATACTATTTATTTGTTACCGAAACTTTTACCGATGTGCGCCTGGTTGGAGCGCCGCCATCAAATATCGGGAAATTCGGTGGTGATACCGACAACTGGATGTGGCCGCGCCATACCGGCGATTTTTCAATGTTCCGCATCTATGCCGATAAAGATAATAATCCTGCCGAATATTCGAAAGACAATGTACCTTACCACCCGGCTAAACACCTGACTATTTCCCTTAAAGGCATTAAGGAAGGCGATTTTACCTTCGTGTATGGTTTCCCGGGAACCACGCAGGAATACATCCCCTCTAATGCCGTGGATATGATAGCTTTGCAACACAATCCAATTGCTATCGGGTTAAGGCAGCAACGACTTGATATCATCGACAGGGCTATGGAATCAGATAGATTTATACGCATACAATATTCGGCAAAGGCCGCAGGCATTGCCAATTACTGGAAGAAAATGATCGGCGAGAGCCGTGGCATCAAGCGTCTCGATGCTATTGAGAAAAAACAGGCTTTTGAAAAAGATTTTGAAAAGTGGGCATTGTCAAAACCTGAAACCAATGCGAAATACGGACAACTTCTGCCTGCTTTCGGCAAGGCATATGGCGATTTTGTGCCGGTTAACAATGCATATACCTACCTCACCGAAGGATTACTTGGAATTGAACTTATGCGTTTTGCATACAGCTATAATAACTTGGTGAAGCAATGCAACGACAAATCAAAAACAGATGCCGACATTCTGAAAACGATTGAGCAATTGAGAAGTTCGGCGGCAGCATTTCATAAAAATTATAACACGCTGGTAGATAGGCAGCTCTTCGAATCACTTGTAACTTCGTATTCCAACTCTTGTGAAAACAGTTACCAGGTGCCTGTTGTGAAAGAAATGTTGGCGAAATACAAAGGTGATATCAGTAAATGGGATAGGAATTTTTATAATGAAACCATTTTCGCCGATTCACTAAAACTAAATGCCTTCCTTGATGGATTCAAACGGAAAGATATACGAAAAATCGAAAAGGATCCTGCATACATTTTAGCAACAGGAATTTATACGTATTTGCAAAATACTTTTACACCGTTACTTAATACCTTTTATGCTACAAATGACAGCCTTCAGCGGCTATATATGGCAGCTCAGATGGAAATGGAATCCGGCAAACGATTTTATCCTGATGCAAATTCAACCTTACGTGTTTCTTATGGAAATGTAAAAGGATATTCTCCGGCCGATGCAGTTGAATATAAGTGGTTTACAACCCTGGATGGCATTATGCAGAAAGAAAATCCTGATATTTACGATTACGTTGAGGAACCCAAACTGAAACAACTATACAACCTCCACGATTATGGACGGTATGCCGATGCTGACAAGACCATGCACGTTGGTTTTATTGCCAGCAATCATACTACCGGCGGTAATAGCGGCAGCCCGGTTCTGAATGCAGACGGACAGTTGATTGGTATCAATTTTGACCGGTGCTGGGAAGGTACCATGAGCGACCTGATTTACGATCCGGATCAATGCCGCAATATCTCACTTGATATCCGCTATTGCTTGTTTATTATCGATAAAATGGCCGGTGCCAAAAGGTTGGTGGATGAAATGTCAATAGTTCAGTAATCAGTAAGCAATATCACTCAACGCACCTTCCAGGTCGGGAAAGCTGAACTGGAAACCTTCGTCGAGCAGATGCTTTGGTGGGGCAAACTGTCCGCCGGTAACAGCAATGGCTCCTTCGCCAAATACTATTTTCAATGCAAAAGATGGAACATTGAAAAATGCTGGTCTTTTCAATACTTTCGCAAGCACTTTTGTAAATTTGCTATTGTTAACCACTTCGGGCGCCGTAAGGTTAAATTCGCCAGATAATTGTTCATTTTCAGTTAAGAATTGCACAGCCTTTATCATATCGTTGATATGAATCCATGAAAATCCTTGTTTCCCGGAGGCAATTTTACCCCCAAGGCCGAGTCTGAACAAGGGAAGCATCCGGCTTAGTGCCCCGCCATTTTTGCCCAATACCATTCCCAGTCTGATGATAGCCACTCTTGTGAACGCTGCTGCTTTTTTTGCTTCCTTTTCCCATGCACTGCATATTTCTCCAAGGTAGTCGTCAGCTAGCTGAAATTTGTACTCTGTTTGTACTCCTTCCTGTGAATAAATCCCAACAGCTGATGCTGAAATAAGTATTTTGGGCTTTATATCAAGCAGTTTCACCGCTTCCACAATTTTTCGTGTAGTAACAACACGGCTATCGAACAATATTTTCTTATAATTTTTATTCCATCTGCCAACGATTGGCGCTCCGGCAAGATTTATAATAACATCAACGCCGGTAAGTAACCTGGCTATTTCAATTATCGAAGTCCCGGCATTAATTCGCGAAATGCGTCGCAATTCATTGCCTTTATTTTGAAAAAAAGAAGTAAGTTGGGTTCCTATAAAACCTCCTGCACCGCTTATCGCTATTATCATTATTATCCGGTTTTAAAAATAAACAAATGAATGTTATGTATGTTATAGATTAAGGAGTAAAGTTAATCAGATTAATTCAGGCCCCACTGTTATTCAATTAACAAATAAATGCTTAATTCTATAATATTTATACCTTTGCCTCGCAATTAACCTTTTCAGCCTTGTACGGACAACATACTATCCAATTTAAAATTTACTATGGATCAGAACACTGATAAACTTTTCGGCACATTTCCACCGGTAAGCACTTCCGATTGGGAAGCGCATATTATGCAAGATCTGAAAGGCGCTGGTTACCAGAAAAAGCTAATATGGAAGACGTCTGAAGGCTTCGATGTGAAACCCTATTACCGGGATGAAGATATACGGGGATTGGGAAATATCAATTCCGCTCCCGGGGAATATCCTTTTATTCGTGGCAATCAAGCCTTATCCAATAACTGGGAAATCCGCCAGGATATTGAAACCGACGACGAATCGGAAGCTAACCTTTTAGCCATTGATGCCATCAAACGGGGAGCCACAGGTATAGGAATGGTGGCCTCAGAACTCGAATCTGAAAACGATGTTCAGCAACTTCTGAAAGGGATCAATCCAACGGAAGTAGCAATTCATTTCGGCGCTGCCCCTTCTTACCTGGCATTGATAAAGATTGTAGCATCTCACGCAAAATCACAGAAGCTACCGATTGCGAAACTAAGGGGATCATTTGATTTTGACCCGATCAGTTACCTGTTGCTCAACGGTGATTTCTGGAAGTCGGAAAAGTATGATTTGGCCCAGGTCGCAAGCATGGTAAAACTTGGTAAAGAACTCATGCCTGCAATGAAAGTGATCAATGTGAACGGCCATTATTTTAACAGTGCAGGAGCTACTATGGTGCAGGAACTGGGTTTTAGCCTGGCATCCGGCAACGAATACCTGGTTTTGGCAACAGCCGCAGGTATTCCTGTTGATGATGCAGCACTGCGGATGATGTTCTCGTTTGGCATTGGTTCCAATTACTTTATGGAAATTGCACGACTGAGGGCAGCACGCTTGCTTTGGGCTAAAATTGTTGAGCAATATCAGCCTATCGACTCATCTTCTATGCAAATGCATATTCATAGCAATACTTCGGCATGGAATAAAACATTATTCGATCCATATGTGAACCTGTTGCGATCCACAACCGAAGCCATGTCGGCCATAATTGGCGGCACACAATCTCTGAATATTTTACCTTTCGATACATTCTATAAAGATCCTGATGAATTCTCAAACCGCCTGGCACGAAACCAGCAGATCATACTAAAGGAAGAAGTATATCTTGATAAGGTTATTGATCCCGCGGCAGGTTCCTATTATATTGAAAACCTTACCCAACTTATTGCCGAAGCTGCATGGAAAGTATTCCTGCAGATTGAAGAAAAAGGGGGAATGGTCGAAGCCGTTAAATCGGGTTTTGTTCAGGATCTGGTTAAAAAATCAGCTGGGCTTCGTCTCGATGATATTGCTAACCGCCGCCTGATTCAGCTTGGTACCAACCAGCATCCGAATCCGGAAGAGCAAATGCTCGAAAAAATCCATTTTGCTGAAGAGGATGAAATGCTCGAAGAAGAAATATATGCTGATGAAGAAATGGAAGTTGATGAGGATGACGAGGACGATGAACCTACAACCTACAAAAAACTTGTCCTTTTCGGCGGCTCCGATGCTTTCGATCAGTTAAGACTTGCTACAGAACAGTTTGTAGCCGATGGAAATAAAAAACCGGCTGTGTTCCTTTTCAATATCGGGAACCTGGCCCTGCGCAAAGCACGAGCTATGTTTTCAACTAATTTCTTTGGTTGCGCAGGTTACGAAATCATTGATAATTCGGGTTTCGAATCAATTGAAGAAGGTGTGAAAGCCGCTAAAGCTTCCAAAGCTGAAATCGTCGTAATATGCAGTTCCGATGATGAATATGCAACGCTGGTTCCGGAAATAGCTAAAAAACTCAAAACTGCTAACAAGGAGTTAAATCTTGTTGTAGCCGGTTACCCGAAAGAAATTATGGATTCACTTAAACAAGCCGGTGTTAATGAATTTATTCATGTTCGCAGCAATCTTCTCCAGACACTGGAATCATTCCAGGAAAAACTTGGCGTTTTTTAGTAACAGTAGTCACGTACAACTCATTTAGAATTCACAAAATCCCTCATCCTACGATGCGACCCGATTTTAAAAATATAGATATTAAAGGTGTACAGACAAAATCTGCCGCCAGCCAGCCTTCAGCACAAACTGAATGGATGACAAACGAACAGATTGCTGTGAAGCCTGTGTACACCCGTGCCGACCTTGCCGGCATGGAACATCTGAACTATGCTGCCGGTTTACCTCCTTTCCTGCGTGGCCCATACAGCACCATGTATGTAATGAAGCCATGGACCATCCGCCAATATGCAGGGTTTTCAACAGCCGAAGAATCAAACGCATTTTACCGCCGTAACCTCGCTGCGGGGCAAATGGGACTTTCCGTTGCATTCGACCTTGCCACACACCGTGGTTACGACAGCGATCACGAACGAGTAGAAGGCGATGTTGGTAAAGCAGGCGTGGCTATCGACTCAATTTTAGACATGAAAATTCTGTTCGACCAGATTCCTCTGGACAAAATGTCTGTTTCAATGACCATGAACGGCGCGGTGCTTCCGGTACTGGCGTTTTATATAGTGGCGGCCGAAGAACAAGGCGTTCCCATGGAGAAACTAAGTGGAACTATTCAGAATGATATTCTCAAAGAGTTTATGGTCCGTAACACCTATATCTATCCTCCGGCACCAAGTATGCGGATTATTGCCGATATTTTTGAGTTTACTTCAAAAAACATGAAGAAATTCAATTCTATCAGTATCAGCGGCTACCACATACAGGAAGCCGGTGGAACTGCCGATATTGAACTTGCCTACACACTGGCTGACGGATTGGAATACATCCGAAAGGGTATTGCTGCCGGTATTGATATTGATGCATTTGCACCAAGGTTATCATTTTTCTGGGGAGTGGGTATGAACCATTTTATGGAAATTGCCAAGATGCGTGCAGCTCGAATGCTTTGGGCAAAAATTGTTCAGCAGTTTAATCCAAAGGATCCAAAGTCAATGGCATTGCGCACTCATTCCCAAACTTCGGGATGGAGTCTTACTGAACAAGATCCATATAATAACGTTACGCGTACTTGTGTTGAAGCGCTTGCGGCTGTTTTAGGACACACCCAGTCGCTTCACACAAATGCGTTAGATGAAGCCATTGCGCTGCCTACCGATTTCTCGGCGCGTATAGCCCGTAACACACAAATTTATCTTCAGGAAGAAACCAACGTATGCAAAGCTGTCGATCCATGGGCCGGTTCATACTACGTTGAAACACTTACCCATGAAATTGCACACAGCGCATGGAAACTCATACAGGAGGTAGAGGAACTAGGCGGAATGTCAAAAGCCATCGAAACTGGCATTCCAAAAATGCGGATAGAAGAAGCTTCGGCCCGTCGCCAGGCAAAAATTGACGCCGGAAGAGATACTATTGTCGGAATTAATAAATATCGTTTGGCAAAGGAAGATCCGATTGATACCCTGGAAGTTGACAATACGGCAGTTCGATTGTCGCAGATTGAACGACTTAAGAAACTGCGTGCCGAACGCAATAATGAAGAAGTTCAGTTATCTTTGGATGCGCTTACCAAATGTGCAGAAACCGGTGACGGTAACCTGCTGGCATTAGCGATTGATGCGGCACGCAAACGTGCTTCGTTAGGAGAAATATCAAGTGCATTGGAAAAAATTTATGGGAGGTACAAAGCCGTGATCAGATCCATATCAGGAGTTTACTCTTCAGAAAGCCAGGGCGACGAATCATATTTGAAAGCCTGCAAAATGGCCGACGAATTTGCTGCACTTGATGGTCGTCGTCCACGAATTATGATTGCTAAAATGGGACAGGATGGTCACGACCGTGGTGCAAAAGTTGTAGCCACAGGTTATGCCGATATAGGCTTCGATGTGGATATGGGCCCGTTATTCCAGACTCCTGCTGAAGCGGCACGACAGGCTGTAGAAAATGATGTTCATGTTCTCGGCGTTTCGAGTCTTGCCGCAGGGCACAAAACCTTGGTTCCACAGGTAATTGAGGAGTTAAAAAAACTCGGCCGTGAAGATATTATGGTTATTGTAGGAGGAGTAATTCCATCACAGGATTACGATTACTTATATAAAGCAGGTGCTGTAGCAATATTTGGTCCGGGAACTAAAATCCCGGCTGCTGCTATTCAAATGCTTGAGATTTTAATCAGTAGCAGGAAATAATTCAAAATCAGTTTTATTCCAATTAAAAATCCTTTCCATTAACCAGAAAGGATTTTTCGTTTAATAAAGCTGATAAACTTCGTAGAACTTTTAATCGTTTAGCGCCTATTATAACATTACCTGCCAGTAGTAAATTTATGGAGTTTCTGTAAACGTCTCGTGTTTCCCATTGAAGTTTTATACTCGGCATCTAAAAATATATCCTTGATTATAAAACCAGATGCCGATACCGGAACTTCGAGTATTCCTTCATTCCCGGACATTTTAAGCATTTCCCTCGAATCCGGGGAATCCTGGGGAGAAGCATAGAATTTAACGTCATTTTGGGGTTCTGTAAGGCTAACTTTCAGGTAATATTTACCATGTTGCGCCAGTTGATTTACTGTTTTAATCTTCAGGCTTGTGTTGTCAATGAGTTCAGTGCCGTCCCTGTTAAATTCTTTCAGCCCCGGTTGGACTTTATTATTTTTATAGGGAACCATTGCCAAAAGCCTTCCATTCTGGCCATACTTGCTTTCTATACTATCCTTAGCACCATTCTTATAAAAGGATACAGCGAAAGGCTTTCCATTCTTAAAATAAAATATGCACTTCCCATTCCTTTGATCATCTTTAAACATAGCATCCATATATAGATTTCCGTCGGGATAGTATTCCCTTACCCTCCCGTTGGCTTTCCCATCTTTGTATTCAACGATGTAATGCAACTTGCCGTTTTCGGAATAAACCGGCTTTTCCCCTGCTTTCAGTGTGTCGCCCGAAAGGCTTCCCTGTTTTTTAGAATTGCCATTACAACCCGATAAAACGAATGCAACTAATAGTAATGAGATTAAAAAAGAAAGAATCTTCATATTTTGGTTTTTGAAAATTGTTGAAGTGTTCAGGATACTTTGTTTTGGTAATGCTTGTCTCTAAAATTATTACTCGTCAGCTTACTTTATGCTCAGCGTCTTAAAATGCATTTGATTTAATCATTTCATTTTTTTTTAATATCTGTATAGGGTTTCGTTTTAGGATATCTCGCCAGAAATACAAATCCATTCTTCTTATACAACACCTTCATTGTAGGGATTAAATGTTTCCATTCGTTGTAATGGGGTTCTTTCAAAACAAGGTAAAACGGGTGATCAATATTCCCTGTCAGTAACCACATAGGCCGAACACAGGAATCAGGCATTTTATTGGTGTAAAAAAGAGGTGCGTAACTGAAATATCCTGAATTCAAAACATAACACTTCTCGGTGGCTTTCGATTTATAAAAGTCAATAACAGCACGTTGTGAATATTGCTCAATACGGTAAGGGAATATTAAGATAACTAATGCTATAAAAAGTGTTGAGCCGGCAAAAAGCACCTTCAAGGCTTTGCTGATGGATTGCCTGTGAGCCAATATCACTGCAAATACTACAGAAGAGAGTAAAACCAATCCTATCAGCCATTCGAAACCGGTCCATTTCACATCGGCCTGAAGATTGGCAACCGCAAATTCATCTTTAATTATACCTGAATTTATAATTTTCTCTTTAAACCTATCAATCATTGGCAAAATTGAAACAAGTATTGCAAAAATGGATGCAAACACGATAAGTAGTACACTCAGCCATTTGCGCCAGCGTAACGATCCATTCAACAGGTCGCGGATAGCAAGCGCTGCCAGGAAAGTTAGTGGGAAATAAGCCAAAGAACTGTAGTGTACGATTTTCGTTTTTACGATTGTAAACAGGATGAGTACCACCCAGAAAAGGATGAGCATAATACCCTGAAACTGGCGCTGTGCTATTTGCTGATCTTTTTTAAGCCTGAAACGCATCAATGCAAATAAGGAGGCCGGAAATACACCAACCAGTAATACAATAAAGTGATAGCTCCAGTGCCCTCCATGACCGGCATCGGGAATTGTAAACAGCCTTACCTGGTAAAGAATAAATTTCCAGACCATATCGGAATGCCCGCTCAGCATCTGTACCAGGAACCACGAGCCACCAATGAGAATGGTAAATAAAAGGAATACAGAAATATCACTCAACCTGATTTTATAAACAGGAAGTGATTTTAAAAACCGGGATTTTATATTTAAAAGGTGCAGTAAATCAGGCAGATAAGCAATTGAAACAACCAACCCGATTATTAATAAAGCCGTTGGTCCCTTAGTAAGTATGGCTAACCCGGTAAAAACACCCCACAAAGCTGAAAACAGGAACCTGCGTTTCCCCGAAATAATTTCGTCAGTAGCATGAAGCCTGATAAAAAACCAGATTGCAACAAACATCAAAAGATTAAACCATGGATCGATTATGCCTGAACGGAAATAGAAATGAGGCAAAATACTTCCTGCATAAATAATTACCCACCACATTCCAAAGTGTTCGTTAAAGAGTTTTTTACCAATATTAAAGATAAGCAGGAGTGATGCAATTCCACAGATGGCATTGGGGAAACGTGCCGCAAACTCATTAATGCCGAATGCTTTCATACTCAATACCTGCATCCAGATAAAGAGCGGAGGTTTCTCCCAGAATGGCGAAAAGTCGATCTGGACGTTGAGATAATTATGGCTAACTATCATTTCGCGGGCACATTCGGCAAAGTTGATTTCGTCCCAGTCGAAAAGGTGAACACCACCCGCGAATGGAATAAAAAACAATGCAGCTCCGGTTGCAATAAGGAATGGTATCAGCAAAGTGCGAGCGGAAGATCTGATTTTCATCTGAACGATTTTCATCAAAATTATGAAAACATTCTCATTTGCCAAAAAGCAATGAAAATTAAAGAAAAACTGCTTGTAATCTACCGCATAATAAGAAATATGGAATGTTTTGTATTCTTTAATTATTTTTTTTCATAGATTTACACATTCAATCAGTAAAAGTAGGACAGGTTCACCCTGAGTCAAACCAGATTAACCTGATTGAGTATTATCAGTCCTTATCGGGGTTTTTGTAACATACGAAGATATAAAAAAGCATTTCGTTTCAAATAGACTTAATACATTGAAACGGTGGTATTTCCTGCCGTTTAAAGGGGTTAGAAAAACAAAATGGCGGAAAAAGCAAAATTCAGAGGACCTTTTATTTATAAGATTCTTTACTCATATGTACGTCTATTACACAGGCTTTATTATAGACGGTTTACGATAGTCGGATTTGAGAAAATTCCACCCAATACACCTGTTATTTTTGCACCCAACCATCAGAATGCGCTGATGGATGCCCTTGCAGTAGATTTTGCATCCCGCAGGTCAGTGGTTTTTATGGCACGGGCCGACATTTTTAAAAAACCTTTCATAGCTAAAGTTCTGAATATGTTGAGAATCCTGCCTATCTACAGGATTAGAGACGGTTATGGAGAGCTTAGCCGCAACCAGGAATCATTTGATAACACCATTGGTGTATTAAAATCGAATATTCCAATCTGTATTTTACCCGAAGGCAATCATGAAGGGCAAAAGCGGTTGCGCCCCATAAAAAAAGGCATCTTTCGGATTGCTTTCCAAGCCGAAGAAAGTACGGAGTTCAATCTTAACCTGCATATAATTCCTGTTGGTATCGACTATTCCAATTATTTTAATGCTGGCTCTGACTTGATGGTTGTATTCGGAACACCGATCAAAATTGCTGACTATGCAGGGCAATACCATGAAAATGAACAAAGAACTATAAACACTTTAAAGAATATTCTGGAAGAAAATATGCGAAGTGTTATGATCCATATTCCGGAAGAGCACTACATGCTGACTTACCAGATCAGTGAAATGTATGAACCTAATGTCTGGAATACTTTTAATGCCAAACGTCATCCCTACAACAAATTAGCCATAAGGCAATATCTGGTCCATAAAATTACAGAGGCACTTTCACAGTTTCCCGGAAAAGCAATTGAAATCAATGAAGCTCTGAGGACTTATAACACCAATCTGGGTAATATCGGATTGGCAGATGGCCTCCTCTTACAAAAACCGCCTAAACTTATATCGCTGCTTATTAAAACACTACTCAGCATTTTACTACTTCCTTTTCAAATCTATGGAATGGTACTGAACTATCTTCCTTTTAAAATACCCGTATTATTAGCAGCCAAAATAAACGACCAACATTTTAAGAGTTCCATCCAATTTGGCATCGGAATTTTTCTCTTTCCAATTTACTATCTGATTATTATACTGGTTTTTAGCATGCTTACCGATGAGCATTTGCTAAAAGTGATTTTCGGAATAACGCTGCCTGTTTCAGGCTTATTTGCTTTTTATAATTACAAACACATGGAAAAACTATGGGACCAGATCCGGATTTTCAGCCTAAGGCATTTGAAAACGGAGAAATACAATGCCATTCAGAATGAAAGGAATCAGATTATTGACCTAATAAAAGCCACCATTAATAGCTAATTCTATGAAAAGAACCCTACCTTGGATTTTTATTTTATCCGGATCCATATTTCTGCATTTTGCTGCAAATGCGCAAGAAGGAAAAGAAAAAAAAGTTGCTAAAACGCCTACCGGATTTTCATTCGGAGGATTGCCTACTATCTCATTTGATGCGGATATGGGGTTTCAATATGGTGGTCTGGTAAGCGTGTACGACTACGGTGATGGTACCATTTATCCTTCGTACAAACAAATGATGAAGATCGAAATTTCGCGTTATACCAAGGGTTCAGGTACTAATCAGTTGTTTTACGATGCTAAAAACCTGTTACCACATCATCTGCGTTTAACTGCCGATTTGAGTTATCTTACCGAGAAATCGCTTGATTTTTATGGGTTTAATGGCTATCAGAGCCGCTATAACCCTGATTTTACAGATAAAGAATCAGCAGATTATATCAGCCGTGTATTTTATCGCGATCTACGCAAAATGTTCCGCTTCACAGTGGATCTGCAAGGGCAAATATCAGGCGAACATCTTCGCTGGATTGGTGGTATTGGTATTATGAATATAAAAACCGGACGCGTTGACTTCGGCGCAATAAATAAAGGTAAAAGCGGATCAGATATTTTGCCAGATACTACCAATACCCTTTTTGATGACTACGTTGCATGGGGTATTATCAGTGATGCAGAAAAAGACGGCGGAAGCGCCAATTTCGTGAAAGCCGGCATTGTGTACGATACCCGCGACAACGAAGCCAACCCTATGAAAGGAATGTGGAGCGAAGCTTTGATTACTTATGCCCCCAAGTTCCTGTTCAATCCGGAGTTTTCATATGCTAAACTGGTCTTGATACACAGGCAGTATTTTACTATATTAAAAGACCGGCTCTCATTTGTTTACCGGGTTGGATATCAGGGGACTATCGGAGGTACAGCACCGTTCTTTATGCAACCTTATATGCTAAGTTCGTATTCGTCAATCACCAAAACGGATGGCTTGGGGGGAGCTAAAACCTTGCGGGGAATTATGCGTGATAGGGTAGTGGGAGATGGAATTGTATATGGAAACCTCGAATTACGTTGGAAATTCCTTAAAACCCATGTTGGGAAACAAAACCTGTATTTTGCCCTGAATGGGTTCTCCGATTTTGGCATGGTAGTGCAACAAATACAGATTGATAGAACCAATGTAAACTTCACATCAGCAGATCAGGCGAAATATTTTGATTTCTCTTTCGAAAAAGACAAACTACATCCCAGCCTTGGAGCAGGATTAAGAATCGCGTTGAACGAAAACTTTATTCTTGCAATAGACTATGGGTTTGCTATGAATAAGCAAGATGGACTTAAAGGATTGTATATCAATATCGGAAACTTGTTTTAGACATCGCAACCAGGATACTAAAAAGCCCCGGAATGAGAACATTACGGGGCTTTTTATATGAATATCGGATTAATAATTCGGATTAAAAATCAAGATTTGGCTGTACAAGTAATTCCATGGTATTGAGTTCGAGTGCAAGCAAATTCCCATAACCCGGCTTGTCGGTAAGGTACACACCGTTATCCAGATCTATAAAATTAAATGAATTTGAATGTATTGATTGATTGATAAAATCAAGTGAAACAGGTACATGCCCATGTATTATTTTCCTGTTGCCAAGTTTTACCGGATCAATCTTATAGTCCCTTATCCACATCATCGACTGTGTATCGCTGAAAATATCATCATTCTCAAAATTGAATCCTGCATGTACAATAAGGAAGTTTTTCCATTCAAGATAAAACTGCAGTGATTCGATCCACTGAATATACATCTCAGGTATTGCACTTACTGTATATGCATTAAAGCTTTGTAAAGTGGTGTCGCCACCATACATCATCCAATCTTTAAACGAAACGGATTTCATGCCGAGCATCTTTCGGATCCATGATTTTGATTGTTCATCACGAAATACCTTGGCCATATATTCTTCATGATTGCCTTTGATAACGGTGGTGTTAATACCACTTTTACCAAGTTTTATGATATAATCAATCACTCCCTTGCTGTCAGGTCCACGGTCGATCACATCACCCAGAAAAATTAAGGCATCATCTTCACGTAACCCGATCAGATCTTCAACAAGTGAACGAAGCGTAATCAAGCAACCGTGTATGTCAGGTATTACCCAGGTTCTCATAATGAATATATATGCTTGTTCCCTTTGGTTAAGGGGAAGGGAATATTATTGTTATACTATTTCTTTGATTTGCCCTGGTTGGCAACTTCATCCATTAATTTTTTAATAACTTCGGGATCGCCCAGGAAATAATCTTTAACAAAATTAAGGTTATCATCGAATTCAAAAACATAAGGGATACCGGTTGGCAGGTTGAGACTTACGATATCTTCATCACTGATACCCTTCACATGTTTAATAACTGCACGCAGGCTGTTGCCATGAGCTGCTACTAAAATCTGATCGTATTTTTTCAATGATTCGCGTATTTCCTTTTCCCAGTATGGAACCATGCGTTCAACGGTATCTTTGAGTGATTCGGTTACTGGCGCTTCGTTACCGATAGCGGCATATTTCGCGTCGAGGCGTGGATTACGCGGATCGTCGGCTGCAAGTTCAGCAGGAGGAATGTCGTAACTGCGGCGCCATACCAGAACCTGAGCATCGCCATATTTCTGGGCGGTTTCGGCTTTATTCAAACCTTGCAGGTTCCCATAATGTTTTTCGTTGAGGCGCCAGCTTTTTTCAACCTGTATCCACATCAGGTCCATTTCTTCCAGTACCAGGTTCAACGTTTTAATTGCTCTTTTTAAGTAAGAAGTATAAGCCAGGCGGAAATCGAATCCGTTTTCTTTTAATACTTTTCCGGCTTCAGTGGCTTCTTTAATGCCACGTTCCGAAAGATCTACATCTGTCCATCCTGTAAAACGGTTTTCTTTGTTCCATTCGCTCTCGCCATGGCGGAGAAGCACTAATTTTTTCATCGCTTTGTAATTTTTATATATACAATTATCTGAATGTCAATAAAATTTGGTCTTTTATTTTGTTGTGCAAAGGTACAATTATCTGATAATTTGAGCAAATACTTTTTACAGGGTTTCTTTAAAGTATGTTAAACAGGAAAAATATCAGATTTCGGAAATTGTGATTTGTAACTTTGCTTCAGACTTAATACTCCAGGCTTTAATTCCTGGTACCAAGTTACAAAATCCAAATTACAAAATCAAAGCCCGACATCTAACATCCAACATCCGAAATCCGACATCCTTTATCCGACATCAAAAAAAGTCCGTAATTTAGCCTTCCAAACTTCATTAATGAATTTTTATTCCGCACCTTTCTGGATCAGAGCTATTTACCCCAAAGGGCTTATTTGGCGTGCGCAAACCAGAAAACAGGAAGTATTTCTCACTTTTGATGACGGCCCGGTGCCTGAAGTTACACCGCTGGTTCTTCGAATACTGAAAAAATACAACATTAGAGCTACTTTCTTCTGTGTCGGCGAAAATGTGCAGAAATACCCTGAAATTTTCGATCTGCTTCTGAAAGATGGACATGCTATCGGCAATCATACCTATCATCATATAAAAGCCTGGAAGACGGATAATAACATGTATCTTTCAGAAGTTGAGCAATGCAGCCGACTGGTAAAAAGCCGGTTGTTCAGACCGCCACACGGACAGATCAACCGAAAAATAGCAAGGCAACTCCGGAAAGATTACCGGATAATTATGTGGAGCGCCTTAACAGGGGATTATAATAAGAAACTCAGCGGAGATCAATGCCTGGCGAATGCGATAGGAAATACAGCTCCCGGTTCTATCATTGTATTCCACGACAGCCTGAAAGCTCGTGAACGGATGGAATATGCGCTGCCATTATATATTGAATATTGCCTGGAAAAAGGATATTCTTTCGGTAGATTAAAGTAATTGGAATAATGTCGGATGTTGAATGTCGGAAGTCGGAAGTCAAAAGATGGAAGTCGGATGTTGGAACTTTGAATCATGAACGCGAAGCAATTGAACCTTGAATGCGAAGCAATTGAACCTTTGAACTTCTTATTTACTTTTTTATAATAAACTTCCTCGTTACAAATCCATCGCTGGTACCAATCCTGAGTAAATAGCCGCCTGATTTCAATTCCTGAGTATCAATTGTTAGCAAATATTCCTCCTCTTTCACTAGCTTTGCTTTTTCGGATATTCCAGTCATTGATATGATTTCCAGTGAATTGATTTGCCCAAAATTATGTTGCACGTAAAGAAAATCACCGGCAGGATTAGGCATCAAGGTAAGTTTGTCGGCAGGAAGACGCGTAAAGGAAATTGTATTGTTGGCAGATACCAGCCAAAGTTCAGGATCAAATTTCACTGAGTCAATTTCAAAACCGGGATTTGTAACAAACGTCTTCCCTGAAAAGGTATGGTTAAATACCATCAGGGTATCTTTCCCTTCGCCAAAAAACTGTATAGGAACAGGCATTTCAAAGAAATTTACAGAAACATCCGACTGGCTCTGAAAGATTTCAACCGTAGTAGCATGATCAGGTGTTTGATCCACATTTATTGTGTACGAAGGGAAGCCCTGTCCATAAAACCAATCGGCGAAAAAACCTGTCAGGTCCTGACCCGATGCGTCTTCTATATGTTTTTTGAAATCAGACGTACGGGCAAAATTAAACCTTAGCACAGGATCATTCGCATAACTTTTCATCCCTGTAAAGAACTTTTCATCGCCTACAACCCAGCGGAGCATATGAAGGAGCAAGGCCCCTTTGCTATACGAAAGACGGCTGTCAAAAATCCTGTTCACATTGGTTGTATCATCGCAATATACTGAACCACCCGGGAAACGACAGACATTTGAAATATTATTGAACCTCCAGAGATACCAGTAATGCGGATTCAAAGACTCATACCTGAGCCCTGCACAATACGTTGCAAATCCCTCATTAAGCCAGATGTCGTGCCAAGAGCCGCAGGTTATCATATCGCCAAACCATTGGTGCGCCAATTCATGAGCTATAATTTCACCATTAAAAGCACCTTTGCCGAGAAAAGTCATGGTTTGGTGTTCCATACCTCCGCCCCAACCAAACTCGGCGTGTCCATATTTCTCAGCACGAAAAGGGTAAGGGGCAAAAAGATTTTCGTATAACGCAATGCTCTCTAGTACTGAGTATGCATTATTGCGTACCGATGCTGAATCTTCAGGATAAACATAATTGAGCACCAGCAGCGAATCTGTTCCTGTTTTCAGATAATCCGAAAAACGGGCATAGTTGGTTGACGCAATCGCGATAAGGTATGATGCGATTGGGTAACGGTGTTTCCAGTGTGCCAGTACTGAATTTGTACCATAGGGTGTTTCGCTGATCAATAAGCCATTACTGGCCACATGATTTCCTTTTGGTGTAACCACAAACATATCGATCGAATCAATCTTGTCAGTAAGATCATTTTTCGAAGGCCACCAGTCGGATGCGCCATAAGGCTCCGATAAAGTCCACATTCCTGGAGCCCCGCCGTGAATTTCATTTCCAAAAGAGCCGAAACCACTGGTAGTTGGATTGCCATGGTAATAAACTGTAACCGAATCGAGCGTGCCTTCAGGAAGAATCGATCCTAAAGGAACTGTAATAACATTATCGGTATGATTAATACTATACTTTATTCCGCGATGGAAAGCTGAGTCGGCCAACATGGTTGAATATAACTCAAACTGAATGCTGCTCATGCCAGGTTGGGTAGCTACAAAATATGACGTAACAGAACCACTTATATACGACTGCGCAGGATCAGCAAACAGGAAAAAACGATGGTATTTCAGATCGTAATTATTAACTATGAGTTGCTGATGAGGTTGGATAAGTTTCAGATGGGCAGACTTTTCACTTTCGGAAATCATTTCCAGGTTTTTGAGCAAGGGTTCTTGCTGTGCATACAAATGGGCTACCGGTGTTAGTAAAAGAAGAAGAAATAGAATCCGGATGTAAAAAGTTTTCATTAGCAGGAATATGAGGATTTGGGATTGTAAAGATACTGATCAAAGGGTGAAAAATGACAAATGAAAGAACAGAATTGCGGAGATTGACGGTTAGGCGGAAAAGAAGATAAATCAGAACGCGGATGAAACGGGAAGGGTGGATGGAAACGATTCAGTACTGCTCATAAAAGGCACTTTGAGGACCCTCAGTAATTAATAGGTATGTTACAGGCAAGCGCCAGAAAAAATACAGGCCTCAAGAAACGTACAAAATATTTAAAAGTATACCAGCCTCCCAGGCCGGGTAAGCGGGAGGTTTTTTAGTTCTTTCACATTTTGGGAATTCAGTATGCAGTCTTTTACATCACCGGCTATTCAATTTACCTGGCCGGGAATCTTAATTAGATCAACCACGATATAAAACATATCGGGCGCGATGCAAAAAACATCGATCGCGATGTAAATCACATCGAGTGCGATATAAAAAGCATCGATTGCGATGTAAATCATATTGAACGCGATATAAAAAGCATCGATTGCGATGTAAATCATATTGAACGCGAGGTAAAAAACATCGAGTGCGAAGTAAATCACATCGAGCGCGATGTAAAAAACATCGACTGCGATGTAAATCACATCAATCACGAATAATTTAGATATGATGTGCTGCTTTGGTCATTGATAGATTGCGTGAATTCAAAAAAATACATACGACTAATAATTAAAGAATTGAAGTGGAATTTGTAAGTTTGCTTAAAGAGCCACGCGAAGGGATTCGCGCGGTAGCGGGGAATCTTGATAAGGGGAAAAAGGTTGATGATTGGAATGGAATTTCTATTAGATTACCTGAGAATCTGGCTGGTTATAAGTATAATAATGCTCTCAATTTCGTTTTTGACATCTGGCCTTACCAACCTTGGGACATAGGGTTATAGTAATCGTCATTAATAAACTGTAGTTACAGCTAATTACAAATGATTTAATTTTATGTTTGATTTAGATAGTTCGTTAGAGTTCAAAGAATATGAAGATGATGTATTTCAATACCTCATTTTTCTATTGGACAGCGATGGTACAGAAATATTTCACGAATTTCTTATCCATTCAGAGATGTATTACACAATTACATTTCAATTTAATGGAACAAGGATACTCAAAATTGTTTCGGATCCAGATATTTATAAAAAATACTATAGTAGATTAGACGAAATTGGGAAAGTAATTAAAGATAAGCTCTTTGACGTAAATAGAACAGTAATCTCTTCTGTAAGAATAGAGCCAAATCTTAAGAAGTTTAGGATACTTGATAATAGATATGTACCTGTTTTAACACCATGGGAGGAAATTAATAAAGCTCAAAATATAATGCTTGAGCAGTTTAGAGAGGCATCAGAATCTATAGATTATCAAAATATTGGAAATACCTGTAGGACAATAATGCAGAAAGTATCTAATATTGTATTTAATCCACAAAAGCATACTAATACAGGAGGGAAAAGCGTTTCTGAAGGTGAATTCAAAAATAGGCTTCACACATATATCAAAACTGAACTTGGTGGGCACGATAATGAAAGGATTAGGGCATTTTCACTCTCAATTATAGATTCTGCTGAAAAGGCGGTCAATATAGCGAATGGACTTACTCATTCCTTAAATGCAGATTCATTTATTGCGGAATCCTGTGTGGTTAGTACCATTTCACTAATTAATATTATCAGAATTATTGAAAAAAATAAAAACGCTCTATAACAGCAAAATACCCGGCAAGTCGGGGGTTTCTGCTTCGTTGACAGGAAATTAGTATTTGAAAAGCAGTACTTCGTAGGAAGTTCATCGGTTAACTCCCGCACTGCGTGTATTTGCGAGACGTTAGGTGCATGCGAACCAAAACGAACGCACACAAAAATACTCTTGAACTTGAATTAAACCATATTTGAAAGCTAAGTAAAGAATATGAATAAAAATATTTGGAAATTATACCAAAACTCTGATAGAGGTAAGGAGGCAATTGCTTTGTTCAAATTCGACAACAACAAAGACGATCTCGAAACAAAAGCAAAAGAAATATTCCAAAAGTATAAAGAGTATTATGGTCGCAAAACAGATGAAGATAATTTTTTAGAAAATTGCTATTTGATCATTGATAGCATTATTGTTAAAAAGTTGTTTGTTGAAGATAATGAAGATGCGACTCAATATTTTACAAGATTAGTAGATAATCTTGAAATCTGCTTTGTAGAAGAAAATTCAGAGGGTGAGTTGTTTCGAGCGGAAAATGAACTTCCAATTATATCCCAAAAAGATTATAAAACTTTTTGCGCAATTCTCTCTGAAATCTCACTCGTTTTATATTTCTATGGAGATTCATTCTTTTTCCCGATTCTATTTCGAGAACAGTTTGATGTCTTCATGAAAATACTTGATGTTTTGGATATTCCAATACCCAACTTACCAGCTAAAACAGATAAAAGGGGAAGACTATTGCTATATATTGATTTGAGCAACAATATTATAGAATTTGCCAAAAATAATAACCTAACACCAGAAGAAACTTGTGCCTGCATTTACGATTTTGCTTCTATGTTACTAGAGGAGGACAAATCACAAATAGAAATGCCCGAACCAACCAACATCTGGTTAACAGGTGGAAGCAAGGAGGATTATAAAACTTTTTTAGTAAACCCTATAGAAGGAGCAAAATCTAGCTGGACATGCAATGAAAACACAAAACGAGGCGATATTATCATAATGTATGTACTTCATCCATACAGTTGCATCCAATCTATTTGGCGAGCAGATATTGATGGAGTTTATACACCTTTTAATTATTATAATAGCAGGGCAAGAGTAACAAATGGTATTGTTATTCCACACATAACATTACAGGAATTAAAATCAGACAAATATTTCTCACAACTGCCAATAACGCGAAAAAATTTTCAAGGAGTAAATGGAGTTCAATTTTCAGCAAAGGACTATATAG
Source organism: Lentimicrobiaceae bacterium (assembly GCA_041660125.1). GTDB lineage: Bacteria > Bacteroidota > Bacteroidia > Bacteroidales > UBA4417 > UBA4417. Next base: position 111,823 of record JBAZWY010000006.1, on the reverse strand, counting down.
AACTTCAACGTTTATTATTAGAAAAAGGGTTTGATATCTCTATATTACCTCAATTATATAATCCAAATTTTGAATTTGAAGCACAATTGAAAAGTGAAAAGGATGTTGAAGAAAAACTGTTAATCCCATTATTAGGGAAATTAGGATATTCAGAAGCAGACTGGACTAGACAATTATCGCAAAAGGCTGGTCGAAAGGAGAAAGCAATACCCGATTTTGTGTTTCTGCCCAAGGGAGAAATTCATTTTCAAAATGCCCCAATGGTTATTGAAGCAAAATTCAATATGAGTTCGAATATCGAAAAAACAAAATCGTATAATCAGGCATTGTCATATGCAAGACTTATGAAATCGTCTGTTTTCGGAATTTGCGATAAAGATAGATTGATAATTTACAAAGAAAAAAATAATTATTTTGATAGATTCAATCCGATTTTTGAAAAACATTGGCAAAGTATAAATGATGCGGAAACATTTAGACAATTGAAACTATTGATTGGGAAAAATACTATAGGAAAACATTGATGAATAAATCAAAAATAGTGAAATGTCAACTAGGAATCGACCCCTCCCCGCTACCGACATATCCTTTCGTGTGGTGGGTTAAGTCCCCCGATTCGCGCATCTTATTTTCTGATGCGTGCGGGTAAAATCTAAATCATTTACATCTGAATTGTTTGCTTATTAAACGGGAAGCATCAACCTAGTCAGGGCTTCACTCAAAGTGAAACCCTGACTGCCCCACATCTGAATTGTTTGCTTATTAAATTGGTTGCGATTGGTAAATCTTTGTTACTACCCATTAAGGTGTTTGGATTACATGTATTCAATTCTTTTTTATTTTTGAATTCGGTTTCTCAAGCAGTATTTACCATTACTTTTGTGAACATTTCTGATAAAGTAGTGTTCCATTCCATATCAAAATATACCTATGACACCTGATGGTCTGATATCCGGCACCTGGAAAAGTGAGGATAAATTAATCAAGTTCAACCTTCCCCTGATAATTTTCGAGGAAGATGGTTCACAGATTATGTATTGCCCTGCACTGGACGTTTCCGGATATGGTGATAGTGAGGAGCAGGCTAAAGAATCATTTGAGATTTGTTTGGGTGAATTCCTTTTATACACAGTTCATAAAAAGACTTTCCACAATGAACTACAACGCCTGGGATGGAAGATTAAAAAAAGCAGCCATAAGCCGATGGTTCCACCCGATATGAGCGATTTGCTCCGGAACAATGCAAATTTTAGCAGGATATTTAATAATTTTCCATTCCGGAAGATTGATAGCCCTATTGCTTTGCCAGCATAAATGAGCCGGCTGAGCAATATACCCCTGAGAATATTCAGGGAGTTTCTGGAGGATAATGGGTTAAAAATAATCAGAAACAAAGGCTGTCATGAAATATGGGCGGGCAAAAGTCTTAAACGGCCCATTGTTCTTCAATCACATAAGACTCCTGTTCCTGAATTTATAGTCAGGCAGTGTTTACGGGCACTGAACAAAACTGAACAGGATTTCATTGACTTCTTCTCTCGTTGATTCCATGGTTCCCCGCTACCGCACAAATCCTTTCGTGTGGTGGGATAAGTCCCCCGGTTCGCACCGCTACCGCCCGGTACCCCGGGCTCTTGGTATTACGTTACTCTAGGCACAACTATTGATTTCAAACGCCTTTATCTGTATTTCAATATTCTTCGTAACAACATTTTTTATGATATTATGCTAATGTTATATATAATATGTTTCTATTTGATATTATATTGTAACTTTATAGTATCTATATACTTCCGCGTCAGATTAGTGATCGTTTTATAAACCATTAAATCTAATTTTTATGAAAAAAAACCATTTATTTCTGTTATCGTGTACAGCATTATTGCTTATTGCTGTGTGCACATCCTCATTCAAAGAAAAGGAAGTGCCTGCCCCTTTAATCGACATGAAATTGTTCTTTAAAAATGGAGATAAAGACAATTTCCAGATTTCCTCAGATGGCAATTATTATTCCTTTTTTGCCAGTTATAAAGACATCAGGAATGTATTTGTCCAGAAAGTCGGTGAAAGCACTGCGGTTCGTGTAACAAACGATACGATCCGAAGTATTCCTTATTACTTCTGGAAGGGAAACCGAATCATATTCGCACAAGATATAGGCGGAGATGAGAACTTCCAGTTGTTTTCAGTTAATGTTACCGGCAAGGATATGAAAGCATTAACACCATTTCCCGGTTATCGCTCGCAAACCTTAGACGACCTGCGGTATATTCCCGGCAAAGAAAAGGAAATGCTGATAACAATTAATAAAAGAGATAAGCAATATTTTGATCCTTATCTCATCAATATTGAAACCGGACAATTAACGCTGATATATGAGAATAAACAAAATTATGACAGCTGGTATACGGATAATGATGGTGTAATACGGATGGCAACCAGGACGGATGGCGTTAACATTTCGTACCTGTACCGAAATACCGACAAGGATACTTTCAATTTGCTGCTTACAACCTCGTTCAAAGATCAGTTCATTCCGGTATCGTTCGATTCATCCAACAAGCAAGTGTATGTTATGTCTAATTCAGGAAGAGATAAAATTGCCCTGGTATTGTACGATCCGGAAGCTAAAAAAGAAGTGAAAGAATTATATGCCAATCCTGATTATGATTTATCATGGGCTTTTTATGATAAGAAGCACAAAGTGCTGGCAAGCGTTTGGTGGACAGGTGAAAAGCAGGAAGAACATTTTTTTGATAAAGAGTGGGAATCCATATATATGGCGTTAAAACAACAATTTAAAGGATACGAGGTGAACTCTGCCGGTTGGGACGATGCGATGAAGAAAGGGATAGTTGCCGTTTACAGCGACAAGCTCCGTGTTAAATATTATGTGTACGATTTCACGACGAAAGTAGCCACCGAAGTCGCTAATCCGTTCCCCTGGATCAATGAAAATGATATGGCAGCCATGAAGCCCATTACGTACACTTCGAGAGACGGGTTAACCATTCACGGGTATCTTACTTTGCCCAAAGGGATCGAGGCAAAAAACTTACCTGTAGTGATAAATCCTCATGGAGGTCCATGGGCCAGGGATGGATGGGGTTTTAATCCCGAAGTACAGTTTCTGGCCAACAGGGGGTATGCCGTGCTGCAGATGAATTTCAGGGGAAGCACAGGGTACGGTAAAAAATTCTGGGAAGCTTCATTTAAAGAGTGGGGCAAAAAAATGCAGGATGATGTTACCGATGGAGTCGAATACCTGATAAAAGCAGGCATTGCCGATCCCAGGCGCATTGCCATTTATGGAGGAAGTTATGGCGGGTATGCTACCTTGGCAGGTGTTGCCTTTACTCCTGATTTATACGCGTGTGCCGTCGATTATGTGGGTGTGGCAAACCTGTTCACATTTATGAAAACAATTCCACCGTATTGGAAGCCGTACCTGGATCAGTTCAGTGAAATGGTTGGCGACCCCAAAAAAGACAGCCTGTTACTGGCCGAAGCCTCGCCGGTGCTTCATGCAGATAAAATAAAAGCACCCTTGTTTATTGCGCAGGGAGCAAACGACCCCAGGGTGAATAAAGCAGAAAGCGACCAGATGGTTGCTGCTTTGAAAAAGCGGGGGGTTGCAGTTGAGTATATGGTTAAAGATAATGAAGGACATGGTTTCCATAATCAGAATAACCAGTACGACTTTTATGGAGCCATGGAAAAGTTCCTGGCAAAATATTTAAAGCCGGAAAAGGAAAAACTAAAAAAGTAGTACGATCAATCCTGGGCCTCAAGACCCGGGATTTTTTTTCGCTTTGCCCCTCTCTCCGTGTCGCCTTGCCACGCAAATGCCAGCCCCGAAACCATCTCCTAACATCTTCCCCGCCTTCCTCATCCCCTGTTTTGATCAATTACTATCCTGTTTATGCGATACCCGGCGCGTTGCCAACTGGGAGAATTCCTTTTCCCGGCGTTTTACCCGGAGCGGCCGGCTCCTGGATTGAATAACCAGGAAGCATCTGTAGCTGTTGCGGAATACTTTCATAATTTCTTTCTTTTACCGGAACAGCATTCGTTTTCCTCTTAAAAAAATGGTATTTTTGAATCAGCATTATCCCCCCCAAAAACCCCGCTACCGCACGAATCCTTTCATGTGGTGGGTTAAGTCCCCCGGTTCGCGCTACTGCACGAATCCTTTCGTGTAGTGGGATAAGTCCCCCGGTTCGCGCATCTTATTTTCTGATGCATGCGGGTAATACATACAGCATTAGCATATGAATTGTTTGCTTAGTAAATTGGCACAGATAGGGTGCCTTTATGAAAAAACTTATCTTGTACCTGTTTAATTTGTGCTTATTTTTACAAGGAATATTAGAGAACCAAAATTAATGAAAGCAATATCCATTGATGATTACATAAATGACCTCGCCGAAGCAGTTCGCCATTTTTGGAATACCCGTAATTCGCAACTAACTGGCAGAAGCAAAGCTGATCAGGGCAACAGAAGCGCGGTTACCGGCGGGAAACAACTTGATGGGTTTATCAATCTGCTGGTAAAAGTTGCTAAAGATATGGGCGTGCCTGAAAGTTGCATTTATGTTAAAGCAAATCATTTACCCGGATTTTTCAGGCCTACAAAAGACTGGGATTTTCTGATTATTTCTCCCACAAACCAATTAATTGCTGTTATTGAGTTTAAGTCACAGGTAGGATCATTCGGCAATAACTTTAATAACCGTACCGAAGAAGCTTTGGGAAGTGCCGTTGACTTATGGACAGCGTTCAGAGAAAACGGGTTTCCACAAAACCAGCCACCCTGGGTTGGTTATATGCTGTTGGTTGAAAAAACGAAGGGATCAACCACTGCTGTAAAAATCAAAGAGCCATACTTTGTGGTCCGTCCCGAATTCCATAATACCAGTTACCTGGACCGGTACGCAGTTTTCTGTCAGAAATTAATGCTCGAACGCCATTATTCAGCCACATCACTAATATGGACCAATCCGGAAATGGAATTTGGCTCTTTGGATAAAGATATTTCAATTGAAACTTTTCTGCTCTCCTTTATGGGATTTCTGCAAGGTAAGTTAAACGACCTGAAAGCATGATTTACGGAACCCGATCGAACGGAAATAATCACGGCCTGGTGCTTACAAAGCCCTTGGTGGTTGAGAAAATGCTCGATCTAGCCGGTTACGTTGCTACAAGTGATTTAAGCAAACTTAGAATCATTGAACCATCGGCTGGTGACGGAGCGTTCGCGGTGCTTATAATTAATCATCTTTATTCTTCTTCCGTAACTTATGGTTTTAATTTCCAGGAGGCGCTTTCGAATATTATACTTTACGAAATAGACCCTGAAATGGTGAATATGCTGACTGAGCGAATTGATAGAGCATTAAAACAATTATCCGCTTCCAGGCCGGAGAAAATGATACTCTGTGAGGATTACCTGCTTAGCAATTCAGTTCCCTGTAATATTGTTATTGGCAATCCTCCTTATGTAAGGCATGAGAATATACCCGACGATAAGAAGATTGTTTACCGCAAACTATTCAGAACATTTACCCACCGAAGTGATCTGTATATCGCTTTTTTTGAAAAAGGGCTGAAACAACTGAACTCAAACGGGAAGCTCTCATTTATTACTTCCAATAGGTGGTTGAAAAACCAATATGGCAAGAACCTAAGGAATTTAATCAGAAGTAATTACAGGATAGAGGAAGTGATAGACCTGGAAGGCACGAACCCTTTTGAAGAAGAAGTATTGGCTTATCCTGCCATCACTACCATAACGAAAGGCTATGGCGGCGAAATGCCGGGGTATTATCAGATCAACGACTTGGAAGAATTAGAACATTTTTCCAGAAGTAAAGAGCCATCACGTAAATTAAATGTAGGGGCATCGAATTGGTTCGCAAACGCAAACAGGGGAGAAAATCATGAGCGGAATTTAGATACCATACTAAACCAGGGATTTAAAATTGGTATAGGGGTGGCAACCGGTTGCGACAGGATTTTTATACGGAAAGATTTCCCGGAACTGGTTGAGAAAGAGCTACTGCTTCCTATACTTCTGTCGAAAGATTTAAGAGGAGATAAATTAGAATGGAGTGGAAATTTTATCCTTAATCCTTTTGGTGCAAACGGTGAACTCATAGATCTGGATAAGTTTCCAAAGGCAAAATTATATCTTCTGTCGCATCAGGATATTTTAAATAGACGGCATGTTACCAGGCAAAATCAAAAGAACTGGTATAAAACTATAGATAAGATTCAGAAGGATTTAACATTCAGGGATAAAATTATTCTCCCTGATATGTCGGGCAATACTTCCATCTTTATTGATAAAGGAGAATTCTATCCGCATCATAATCTTTATTATATAACAGGTAAAAATAAAAAACAGTTAACGCTTCTGGCTGCACTCTTAATGTCGGATTTTGTAAAAGATCAGTTACTCGAATTTGGCAATAAAATGAATGGAGGTTATGCCAGGTGGCAAAGTCAGAATCTGAAAAAACTGCAAGTGCCGGTAATTGATTCAATACCAGGTGACACAGCCTTTAGATTAATTCATGCGTATGAGAATCATAATATAGCTGAAATAAACAGGCTTATTACACCACAACGGATTTCGGAATATGAATTAACTGTAGGCCAGGCAAGTTTATTTGAGCCAGAGCAGAAATATTGACAATATAACTTGAATTGAACTCCAAACTTTTATCAGTTTTAACAATTTATAAATCCCTTCAAGGGTTTAAAACCCTTGAAGGGATTGAAAGAAAGAAAACAAGCTGATTTCGAAATTATAAGATCAAACAGTCACCGCTCTCTCCTTATCAAACTTATTAGTTTTTGCATAGGATTTACACTGATGCATAAAAGCCTGCAAACGCGAATCGATATTGGTTGCTTCCTGCCCGTCGTAGGCAATGTTTTCCCAGGGAATATTGTTATGATCCTTCCGGAATTCGTTACTTAGTGAGGCCACTAAAGTGCCAGGCATACAGGTAAAAGGCATAATATAAACAACGCCCGAAATATTGGCTTGCACCAGTCCGCCGGCGGTACCTAAAGCCGCAACCGGATCGCCGTCGTAATCTTTATGAATATAAGGAGCGCTGCGTTTGATCATTTCCTCTAGCTCAATCTCAGTTTCCATTTCCACGAAATCCTTGACTGCATTTTTCAGTTTATTCCCGGTATAATGTTGCCCCCATTGCTGGATTTTTGATTTAAACAGGCCTTTTATATCACCTTTCCATAAACTGTCGCGAAAATAGCGATACGAGGAATAAATCAGCCATTCGCCAAACGGAGCCATAATAGTTTCGGCGCCTAATGCTTCAAGCTTTTCGACCAGGAATGAACTGCAGTAAGGATTATCGCGCATAAAAGTTTCACCTACAATCGCAATTACAGGTTTACGCTTACCATCAACCACTTCGAGTTTACTGAAAGCCATTCCTGCACTTTCGAGTGTTTTTGGCAATGTTTTGGAACCATGTTCTATAGATTCAATTACCTTATTTAACCAAAACTGATAGAGAACATTAGCAGAGCCCGGGACTTTCTCGTAAGGCCGCTTTTCCTGAACCATTTTCTTAAGAAGGTCGGTAGCCACAATCCCTTTCCAGGCATTTAGCCTGAATTTACCTGACTTTCCCGGCGCTATTTCAGCATACGCGTTATCATTGGTAGGGGTGAGGATTTCAGCTTCAAAGAATCCGAGGCGGTCGAAAATAATACGGTGTAGCTTGTTATAATCACCAAAGCGGCATGGCCCGTTGTGATCAGGCATGAAAAATGTCATCTTTGAAGGATCAGCGCCTGGTTCCTGAAGTTTTCTTAAAAAGCTGCCCAAAGTAGCAATAAATGGGAAGCATTCCTGTCCATTGGTTTGCTTGCGCGCAATTTCAATTTCGTAAGCTCCGGGCATGGGAAGCACCTCTGCCTTAATACCGCATAACCTCGACGAAGCCGCAATGGCATGAACCGTATCGCGGGCATAAGGGATATACAAGGTTCGCCCGGTAACTTTATCTTCGGTATTATGAATGTATTTAGGTTCGATGGCCTTTGAGCCAGTGACTTTCAAATATCCATCGAGGCTATCGAGAAAAGCTTCGAGGCGTGTAACCAATCCGGCATCGGCGCTATGCTCATCAACTTCAATATGAAGGTAGGGCTTGCCCTTCATTTCATCGCGTACATAATGCGTCAGGAATGAATCAGGACCGCAGCGGAAATTCCCCATAAATACGCCAAACATCCTGTCGTCCTTCCGGATTATACGGGTCGCCGAGAGAATTTTCTGCCCATTAGGCCAATACATCATTTTGTAATCACCGAAGATATTTTCCTGGTTTAATGGCAGAAAATCTACTGGAATAGGAATAGTATCAAGGTTGATCAGTTTCTCTACCAGGCGAAGGTTCAAAGCCGGATCACCCGTATTATAAGGGCGGCCAAGAATTATCATTGCTTTTTTATCAGCCGGAAGATTTTCGAGAATAACCCGCCCGCGGGATTGTAAAACAGATTCGAAAGCTGTTTGCTGAAGATCGGCTGCATTTATGGCTCTAATGGTTTTAGCTTTTGCAATGCCGAATTTCTCTTTCATAAACGATGCCATTTCCTGGTTGAGCACCCTGCCGAAATACCTGAAATGCAAAGTAGGAGTAAGGAATTTATCTTTGATCTTTGGATCCGCAAAAGCACTGCGCAACATAAAGGGATACGACTGAATCCACGGGCAGTTAGGGTTGTTGGTGGGATTGGTTTTCGTGCCTTTTGCGTTCACTATAAAGGGCAGAAAAATAAAATCGACATTCTTCTCCAAGAGGTTATCGACATGCCCATGTATGAGTTCTACCGGGAAACAGGTTTCGGCCACCATTATTTCAAGCGACTTTTTGGTAAGCTGGTAATCAGTAGGATCGGAAAGTACCACCCGGAAATTAAGTTCTTTGAAATAATTGCGCCAGAATGGAAATTGTTGCCAGAAAACCATCAATGCACGGGGAATACCCACCGTAATGCGGTCATCGGCAGGCTCTTCCTCGTAATCACCCATCAGGTATTTAAGCCTTTCCTCGAAATAGTTCGGAATATCTTTTCCTTTTCCCTTGCGGTCGTCCACTTCATACAATTCGCAGCGGCCACCATAGAAAAGAGGTTTCTTTTCGCCTGCAACTTTTACCTTTTGTATTTCGCAATTATTGGTACATGATTTACAGGTAAAACTATCGATGGTAAAAGGCAAATTACTGATATCGAATCCTTTGAAACGTGATTTCTGGCCTTCGGCCATAGATTTACGGGCGAGAATGGCTACTCCGATTGCTCCGGTTACATCAAAATGGGGCGGAATTATGATCGGCTTACCCGTTATTTTTTCGAAAGCAGCAACTACCGATTTATTATTGGTTACACCACCCTGGAAAAATATTTTATTCCCGATGGGTTTATCACCAACTACTTTTTGAATATAATTCTGAACGATTGAATAAGCTAGTCCGCCAACCAGGTTATCTTTATCGGCGCCTCGTTGCTGATGTGAATTGAGGTCCGATTCCATAAAAACGGTGCAGCGGTCACCGAGGCGAACCGGGTTACAGGCTGAAAGAGCCAGTTCTTCAAAATCCTTGATAATATTAATATTCAGTTTCTCCGCCTGCTCTTCGAGGAAGGAACCGGTACCGGCGGCGCATACTTTATTCATCTCGAAATCAACAATTACGCCATCCTGTATCGAGATATATTTTGAATCCTGCCCGCCAATTTCGAAAATGGTATCGACGGTAGGGTCATAATCAATTGCTGCTGTTGCCTGGGCTGTAATTTCGTTACGGATATCATCAGCGCCAATAAAGTCTCCTATCAGGTACCTGCCCGATCCAGTTGAACCGGCTGCAACAACTTCTACCTCACTTCCAATTTCTTCAAAAATCTCCTTCAATCCACGCTGAACCGCATTCAACGGTTTACTTGCCGTTGGCAAATACCTTCGTGCCACCACATTATGTTCGTCATCAATCAGAACAACATTGGTGCTTAACGAACCAATATCAACGCCCAATGAGACCTTGATTTTTTGACCAGGTATTTTCCTGACGACTACATCTTTATTATATGTAGCAACAGATTGTATAAGCTTATCATGTGAAATATTTTCATATTCTTTATTCAGCAGATAAAAATCAAGATCATCCAGTCCTTTGAATTTGGTAACTGTATCTCTGCCGTTCGCCAATACATTGAATAAAGCCCCGATAGCGCCCATGGAAGCATGATATTCGGGGATGATAAGTTCGCCGTCGTTCAGTTCGAAAACTTCCCTGAAAGCCCTTACCATACCGGCATTGGCCGCAACACCGCCCTGGAAAAGGAAAGGGGCCTTGAATTTTTTACCGCGACCAAGATTGCTTCTGAAATTACGTGCAACAGCAAAGCATAAACCAGCAACAATATCATGCAATGGTGTTGCTATCTGCTGAAGATGTATCATATCGCTTTTGGCAAATACGCTGCATCGTCCGGCTATTCGTGGGGGATTTACAGATAAAAGAGCAAGCTTGCCAAATTCAGTTTCGATAGGAACGCCGATGCGTTTTGCCTGCTGATCGAGGAAAGAACCTGTTCCTGCTGCACACAGACTATTCATTGCAAAGTCCGACAAACGCGAAAATCCGTTTTCCCTGCCATTATCCATTAGGATCAGTTTGGAGTCTTCGCCGCCCATTTCGATAATCGTGCGTGCCTGTGGATAAAGCACTGAGGCTGAGGTAGATTGTGCAATTATTTCGTTAATAAATGCGCCACCTATTAATTCAGCAGCTTTTTTACCGCCGCTTCCTGTGAGTGCAATACAATCGATATTTTCAGCGCCATATTTATCAATAATTTCTGAAATTGTGGTTTTAAGTACATTGAAAGGACGGCCTTCGCAATATGTGTAATGGTTATCAAGGATCTTGCGCTCCTCATTCATCACCACCGTATTTAGCGAAATGGAGCCTAAATCAAGGCCTATGTGAAATTGCGTGTTATGCTTTGCTGATGTTTGCTTCATACTCTTTCTCCTCGAAAAATGTGACTGATCCTGCAAAATAGCAAGCTAAGATAATCACAAAATGGGATGTATTTTAAATAGAGAGTAAAAAAACATATTTCATCAGTTGTAAAATGAACTTCAAAGCCTCTTGTGTTAGGATGTTAAATCCACTCCGCCAATATTGTTATTTGACAATTTGATTTGAATCATGGAATCTGCTATTTAAACAATATTAGGATTCCTCACCGAATTTTTCTCATCTTTGCAAAAGCAAATTCATCGAACTTATGCCGTCCGGCCTCCAAAATTATGCACTTCAGATACTGAAATTACTGATTCCGGTTGCTATGGCTTCATATATACTGTCGTGTGCTACCATTGTTTCTCCTACTGGAGGCCCGAAAGACGTTACGCCACCAAAAATGGTTAGTTCACAACCTAAAGATCTGTCCACCAACTTTAGAGGGAACAAACTGGTCCTGACTTTTGACGAATATGTTCAGTTGAAAACACCGGAAAAATTCCTGCTTATCTCGCCTCCGTTAAAAAAAGTTCCGGATATTAAAATAAAAGGTCACGCAGTTGTTGTTAAGATTGAAGATTCACTACGGAGTAACACCACCTATAATTTTTACTTTGGCGATGCTATTGTTGATCTGGCAGAAAACAACCCGGCAAGCAACTTTAACTTTGCATTTTCAACCGGGCCTGAAATAGATTCGTTAAGTTTGTCGGGCAATGTTACCGATGCTTTTACGCGTATGCCTGCAAAAGGAGCCTTGGTGGAATTGTATAACGACTTTACCGACTCATTGCCCATGAAACAGATACCGACCTATGTTTCGCGCACAGCGGATAACGGTAATTTTCATTTTAACAGCCTGGCTTCGGGAAAATACCGTGCAATTGCACTAATTGATGGGAATAGTGATTATATGTATGACTTGCCTACAGAAATGATCGGTTTCAGTTCCGATTCTGTTGAGCCCTACTATAATGCTGTTAACCTGAATGATAGCATAGCTGTAAAAAATACCGACTTAACAAAACAAAAATTGGTTTCCATCAATATTTTCCCGGAACCGGATTCTACACAACGGATACTGAAAAGTACAATAGCAGCCCGGAACAGACTTTTAATAGCTTTCCGTTATTCGATGAAATCTCCCGCATTTCGAGCTTTAAATATTCCGGATTCGTTGCCATGGGCTGTGCAGGAATGGAACCGTACCAACGATACATTGAATGCCTGGTTGCTGAACGAGCCCGATACACTGAAGCTCGAAGTATCGGACCATGGAATGGCTTTTGATACGGTAAAAATTGCTACTGCCTTGAAAATGATCGGCAGATCCAAGAGCAAGAGCGTGGAAAAGAATACTCCTTTAGGATATTCCACTTCAGTGAGCGGCAGAATGCTCGGTTACAACAAGCCTCTCATTCTCGCATTTGCCAATCCTGTGAAAGAGTATAATTTTGATTCTCTGATGCTTACTGGAAGGACTAAGCAAGATACTATTGTGATCAAACCGATGTACCAGTTTACGGATAGTATTCACCGTCATTTACTGGTATCAACCAATTGGAATACAACGGATAATTACGACCTGTACATTCCCAAAGGCTCATTCACAGATATTTACAACGATGCCTGTGATTCGACACATGTTTTATTCCAGATGAAACCTGTTGAAGAGTATGGGAATTTTGCTGTAACTATTAACCGTACGGATAAAAGTTACCCGGTTATTATACAGCTTTTAACTGAAAAAGGCCTTGTTGTTAACCAACAGATTATAACCACCGAAAAGCGTGTTGATTTCGGATTGCTTTCACCCGCCAAATATGGACTCAAAGCCATTATGGATGCCAATGCCAACGGGAGATGGGATACCGGGGTGTTTTTAAAGAAAATCCAGCCCGAAAGAGTACTCGTTCACCCTAAAATATTTGAGGTGCGAGCCAATTGGGAACTGGAAGAAACATGGGATTTATAGCCGGAAAGAACTATAAAACGCGTTGACTACTTTCGCCGCATTACTGAGCTTCGTTGCATTTATTGATGCAGGTAATAATGTCGAGAAGAGTGCTGTTTTTCAGCGAATAATGAATCTGTTTCCCGTCGCGCTTCGAAGCAAGTATTCCTTTGCTTTTCAGAATATTAAGATGATGTGACGCAGCAGCTTGCTCAATACGCAATGCTTCGTAGATCTGGGTCACATTCAGTTTCTTATTGTTATTCAGCAGTTCAATAATGGCAATACGCATCGGATGAGCCATGGCACGCAGTTTACTTGCTGCTGATTCAAGTTTTACAATATCGAGTTTCAATTGTTCGGTCATTTCAGTATTTTTTTTGCAAAAGTATAAATAAATACATTACCGAATCGTAAATATGTAAATTTATTCATTCGTTTAATCCGGTTTTCATAAAACGCCTTATTTATGTTAGAGTAAATGGCAAAAATAAAAAAGGTTTAGTATCTCAAAAAATTTCTTAAATGATAAAGTGAAAACCATTTTCAGGCTGAAACATCTTCGAACAATTCAGTAAATGAGAACGTAATTCCATCGAAGAGTCCTTTATCACTTAATTTCAATTCAGGAATTACAAGCAAAGCCATAAAGGATAATGTCATAAAAGGAGCCTGTAGTGTGCCTCCCAATTCCAATGCTTTTTTGTTGATGTATTCATAGCTTTCCGCTACTTTATATCCATCGGTGTCGCCCATTAAACCGGCAACAGGTAAAGGCAGCACATCCAGGTTTTGTCCATCGGTTACGGCTATTCCTCCTTTGTTGGCAATCAGGCTGTTGATTACTGTAACCATATCCGCATCGTCAGTGCCAATACATATTAGATTATGGCTATCATGTGCCACAGTTGAAGCCATTGCCCCGTGCTGCATGCCAAATCCCCTGATAAAAGCCACTGCAGGTTTTGATGGTTCGTAGCGGTTAATAACTGTGATTTTCAGAATATCATTTTTAACATCAGCAACAACTTTTCCGTCTATTATAACGGGATGTGTAAGAAGTTTTTCAGTAACAAGTTCGCCATCAAAGGCCTGAATCACTTTTAGCATTCCTGAGCTTCCTTTAATTTCAAGATGAGAAGTGGTTATATCTGATACTAAGAACCGGTTTGGTGTTTCATATTCATGCGAATGCAATAAAGTTTTTCCTTCAGCAGCTACTAAAATTCCATCAATGAAAGTCTGTTTAATAGTAAAACCGGTTAAATCATCAACAATAACAATATCGGCTGCATCGCCAGGTTGAAGCAGTCCGCTATTTAATTTATAATGCAGAACCGGGTTAAGCGTGCATGCCCTGATAACAACCATAGGGTCAAACCCAGCCCTGATAGCACGTTTGATCAACAGGTTGATGTGTCCGGCAACCAGGTCGTCGGGATGCTTGTCGTCGCTGCAAAACATTACTTTTTCAGGATGGGTGCCTAACAACGAAACCAATGCATCGAAATTACGGGCGGCACTACCTTCGCGGATAAGTATATGCATACCGGAGTTAATCTTATCAATAGCCTCTGCTATGTTGGTGCATTCGTGATCGGTGGTAATTCCTGCAGCAGCATATTTCCTTATGTTTTCGCTATCCAGCCCGGGGGCATGACCATCTATAGGTTTATGATACTTTTTGGCAAACGCAAGTTTCTGATGAACTTCTTCATCTCCATAAATCACTCCCGGGAAGTTCATCATTTCCGAAAGGTAGAAGATATCATCCCGTTGAAGTAATTGGTCGATTTGCGCTGAATCAATAATTGCGCCCGAAGATTCGAAACCGGTTGCCGGAACACATGAAGGCGCTCCAAAATGAAATTTAAAAGGAGATAATTTGCCGTTATTGATCATAAAATCAACCCCTTCCAACCCAAGAACATTGGCTATCTCGTGTGGATCGGAAACAGTTGCAGTTGTGCCATGCACAACAGCCAGGCGGGCAAATTCGGCAGGAACCAGCATGGAGCTTTCGATATGCACATGGGCATCGATTAATCCAGGCAATATAAATTGTTTTTCAACCACATTGCATGGAGTTATTGAAGCAATTTTTCCATCAGTAACTTCAACCTTACCCGGGAATATTTTACCAGCTACAACATCTACAACCTGGCCTGTGATGACAAAAGAATTTTGCATAATACTAAATTTTGAAGGGAGTTACCCAGTACAAAAGTAACGGATTACCTATTGGTTTAAAAATAATAAATGTGGATTATACTTCTTGTAGAGTAAATGTGATAAATTGAGAAATTCCAGGTCTTTAACCTGTATTATTCGTGCAGAAGATAAAAGAAAAAAGTAAAAAGATAAAAGTCTGGCAGTTGTAAACCATCTTTATAATTTATTTAGTAAAGATGATTTTTATGATTGCCTTCATAATGTTTTGATCCTTTTGTCTTTATCCTTTTATCTTTTGTCTTTTTTGAAGTTTATACTATTACTCAAGTTAAATTCCAAGTCGCCAAATTCCATCCCGCCGTGGTGGGACAAAACCCAAAGCTATGCTTCAGATGGCTTTTTAAGAGATTGATTTCTTTAATTTTTCCCCTGGAACCTGGAATTTGAGACTTGCTTACCTGATGCAAGCAGGGATCTTTGAAGAATATAATGATTTATCGCGTATTTAATATTAATGATTTATTGCGATTTGTAAACCGGAATCAGATCACGTTGCTCGTCGGAGAAATATTTTTTTGCTGCAGGGTAATCTGTTGTAAAACCTAATAAAAATCCACCGCCTCCTGAACCGCAAAGTTTAAGCTGGAATTTACCGCTATCAAGTCCCCACTGCCATGCCGGCATAAAATTTTCGGGGATCATATGGGTAAAATGTTTGAGCTGAAAAGTAGAAACTTTGAACAA
This sequence comes from Lentimicrobiaceae bacterium, assembly GCA_041660125.1. GTDB lineage: Bacteria > Bacteroidota > Bacteroidia > Bacteroidales > UBA4417 > UBA4417. The sequence continues at coordinate 95,872 of JBAZWY010000006.1, read as the reverse complement.
TGATTCAAAAAAAGAGCGCATATTACCACTCAGTATATCCGAAATACATTGATTTACCCAGGGAATATAATAGGATCTGAACAGATTTTCATATTCCTTAAAGCGCATTTGTTCGAGGAAATGGTTAACCAGCGGGCCCGTTTTCCCCGTTTTCCCTGTATCTACAAGGAAAATAACCCCTTCGCTTTCAAACTTGCTTCTGGGAACTCCGGTGATGGCAATATCCTCCTGAGAATGAATGATTAGCGGGTGCTGCAGGTAGCAATTCAAGGGATCGATACCACTGCTTTTACCATGAAAAAGTGATTCAAGTTTGGAAAATATTTCTCTCAGTTTGCTGATATCCTCACCCGAAATAGATTCATCTGCTTCAATTCTATTAGTGCAATACCTGTCGTAGGTGGCTGCAACCAATGCGCCCGAACTACCAATCCCATAGCCTTGTGGAATGTTGGATTCAAAATACAAACCCATTTCTGTTTCAGCCGCGAACCTTTTAAAATCAATATTACACGGCATTTCAGCTTTTGCTTCGAGCTCAAGCATAAAAGTCAGAAAACCTTTCATTTGTAGGTTCGACTGCAGCGCGAATTCGTAATCCGTGTATTTGTCGTCGTTGATAAAACTTAGCTGGCCGGTGAAATGTGTGTAAGGGATGGTAAGTCCTTTAGAGTTGAAAAGAATACTATACTCTCCGAATAACAATACTTTGCCGTAAAAAATATCTGCTTTATTACTCATTCCATTGTTTTTACAAAAACCTGCTGCGAAGAAATTATCAAGGATATTAACCAATCTTTAACGGCCCATTTCCATATAAGTCATCAATCCGCAAATTTTGTTTATTGTTTTTTAATAAATCTTCAATAATTAATTTATTCACTTGTTCAATCTGATCTTCAAAATAGAGCAAATGAACATTAGGGCCTGCATCCAGGGTAAAGCAGATATCGAGGCCTGTTTCTTTTCTTATTTCCTGAATACGATTGATAATCATTACAGTTTCAGGGTTCATAAGCATAAAACCATCATCCGATGTCATCATCAACGCATGCAAAGTAAAGGCTTCATTTTCAACAATCCGAATAAAAGTTTGCTTGTCGCCATTTTTCAATGCATCGAGTAATTCAGCAATATTTTTACCTGCTTGCTTTATGCGTGCTTCTGCATATGGGTGACCAGTCATACGGTTATGCCCTTCGGAACTCGTAACAGGTTTTTCTTTCTTGTTTACTATTAAAATTGTATCCCTTAAGGTTTTAAAAACCGGATGAACTTCATTTGCCGGGATTGCTATAAAGTTGGACGAACCAGGAAGTGCCCTGGCCGACCCCCATATCGTAAATCCCGGAAACACGGATCTGCAGGCGCTTCCCGAGCCAAGCCTTGCAATATAGGATGCTTTTTGTCTGAATTCAATTTCATTCAGTATAATACCATTCAGTTCAGCATCGAGGGAGCACAGGCAAAGCGCCAATGCACTGAAAGCGGAAGCCGACGAAGCAATTCCGGCTGAATGGGGAAAAGTATTATGGGTTTCAATTTTTAAGTTAACCTGGACAAGCCATGGAAAAATATCCGTTATGGATTCTAAAAAACTTCTTATTCGCTCTCCAAAAGCCACATTCTGTTTTCCTTCAAACCAGAAATCGGGTTCTACCGATCCTTCTGTTTCGCGAGGGTAGGCTGTCGCCCTGGTTTCAGTGAGCGCTTTTGACAAAGTCAGGCTCAACGAAGGGTTTAACGGAATCTGTCGCCCGGTTTTGCCCCAGTATTTTACCAAAGCAATATTACTGGGCGATTGCCAGGAAACGGAAAGAGAGTTTGTTAAAGCTGATGTTAATTTAAAACCTGAATAATCCGAAAGAGTCATCCGAAAGCTGAATTTTGTGGCTAAAGTACAATATCGTTGAAATTAAACCACGTTTCGAGGTTTTTACTTTTCAGGTAGGCAGGAAGCCATTCAGGATCATCGCGCCAGGTAAGCATACAAAAATCACCACCCCATGCTCCCAGTGATTTAACTTCACCAGGTAAATCCGAGAACATGGTCTGCCTGATGCCTGGCGCCATTAATACACTGCTGATAAGCATCTCGTGTTCGCGCATTACCTGTTCGAATTCAGGGAGATTCGCAGCATTAAGCATCCTGTCGGTCAGTAAATTAACTGTATTGATTGTTGTATCATCTGGAAATGAATTCCGGTTTTGGAATTCTGAAATTCCTTCGGCTGAGTCCTGTTTCCTGCCCTGGTACACGAAATAAATTTTATCAGTAAATGAAGGTGAAAACCGAACGGGCCTGAATTCGGGAACATTTTCCCTAAGGGTATATAATAACGGGCTATTTGAAATGGCGCAAGCAATATCATAGCCTGAGCCTTTCGAAACTTCAAAGTGCAGCCTGAACGGATCGATTCCGGCCCAACCGGCTATGGCGGCAATAAGGGTCGAACTGCTTCCCAATCCCCATAATAAAGGATAATTTAATGTGGAAACAATGTGACACCCTGACGAGAACCTGCAGAATTCAGGATTGAGCTTTCGTGCAGCCAGCATCAGGCGCTGCGGATGTTTTGCCATATCCGGATTGCTGCTGTCGATAATACTGAAATCCTTTAAAGCATATTTGCCTGTGAACCAGGATGAACCATCATACGCTATGGATAACCATGAAATAAAACCCTGCTGATTGTCTTCAACACTCAATCTTTGCCCGAACCTCAAAGGAACGGCAAGAGCCTGTGCACCTTTAAGTACAAGGTATTCAGCAGTAAGCAATAATTTGGCGTTATAATAGGAGTTGAACTGCAAGATATTTTAGTTTCAGAGTTTACCTTCGGTGAGTTCTCCCGATAAAAATCGGGATCGGTTTAGATTTTCAAATTAGCCGGGCAAAGTGCGCAGTTGAAGTGCCGGTTTTCAATTATTCAACAGTAATCAACGGTTCCGCAATATGGCAAGTGGAGGTTTGCAGAGCGCGTTTTTTATCTCCTGTGACAAAAGCCCGAAGCGGCTACAATGTCTGAATTTACTGCTTTATCCGCCATTTGCTATATTGTGTGTTAGTGGCTGTTCTTCATTTGTTTATCCCTATTGCCATTTTATAGGCCAATGCAGCGTCGGGAAGCGGTGTTAGAGAATCTAATAAAATATTGTAAGTTCCTTTTTGCGATAGTTCGTCAGCAACTTTTTTAATTAAAGCTAAAGTAGCTTTCATCAAACTTGAACCTAAGCTTAAACGGGCAACACCTAAATCCTGCAATTCACGAACAGATGGAGGTAATCCTGCCCCAATTCCAGGGTTTGAAAGAATATTAATTGGGGCATTAATTTCCTTAACCAGTGTTGAAATCGTTTCTTTTTCCCATACAGGCTGAACAAATATGCAGTCTGCTCCGGCTTCCCGGTATCTATTGCCGCGCTTTATTGATTCAGCTAATTTTTCTCTTAGCGAACCTGACGAAGTATAAAATGAATCCGTTCTTGCATTAATTACTAAATGAAAGCCAAGCGAATCTGATAATGCACGAATAGCTGAAATTCTTTCACAAAATTCCATCTCGTCAATTAATTCCGGACTTAAATCAATACTGTCTTCAATGTTTATTCCAACAATTCCAGTTGCAATTATCCTTTTAACCGAATCAATTATTTCATTTAAATTATTTCCATATCCGGCTTCTATATCCACAGTAACCGGAACTTGTACTGCATTTACGATTCCCGTAATAGCTGCAATCATTTCTGATAATGTTATTACCTGGCAGTCAGGATAACCTAAAGAAGCAGCTATTCCCATACTTGTTGTTGCGATTGCTTTATAGCCACATGCTTCTATCAATTTAGAACTTCCGATGTTCCATGAGTTTAATAGAACTAAAATTTCTTTGTCCTGATGAAATTTCAGGAACATTTCAGCTTTTTCTTTTTGAATACTTGAAACCATAGTCTTATTAATTTTTATTGTTTTTTATAACCTGCAGTATTCATGCAGAAGATAAAAGACAAAAGTAAAGAGATAAAAGTCAGGTACTTGTAAGCCATTTTTATAATTTATTTTGTAAAGACGATTTTGTGATTGCTTTTCATAATGTTTTGATCCTTTTATCTTTAGCCTTTTATCTTTTGTCTTAATTGAAGTTTATGAATTATTCGGGATATATATATCTAACTTCTGAATGAATTGCCACTAACAGGTGTTATTGGTATGAACGTCTTATCGCCCCTCACCATGTTGTTCCTCGCCTTTCGATTAATTAAACCCGAATAGATTCCAGGAAACTATTTACCGCGCTGTGAGAAACTTTTTCGTGTTTGAAATATTCAACTGCATGTTTTTTTTCGTCGTCAGTAGCCAGGTAAACATTAAGAATATTAAGCAGGTGCATTTTCATATGTCCTTTTTGAATTCCTTTTGTTACCAATGATTTTACGGCTGAATAATTATTGGCTAATCCCGCTGCGGAAGCAATCATCATGAGTTCTGAGGCATCGGGATTACCAAGCAACTGAAGGGATAATTTAGCCAGGGGATGCAGGTGTGTAAGTCCGCCAACAGTGCCTAGCGCCATCGGAACTTCAAGAGAAAAACGGAAAGTATGGCCCGAGATTTCTACTTTTGAAAGACTACTGTACTCCCCGTTACGCGAAGCATAGGCATGACCACAGGCTTCCACAGCCCTGAAATCGTTACCTGTTGCCAGCACGACTGCATCAATTCCATTATAAATACCTTTGTTATGGGTAGTTGCACGGTACTTATCAACCTGGGCAATCTGAACACCGGTTTCGAAACGGGTTACAAATTCCCTGTCGGTATAAAAATCGTCGTAATGATGTCCGCCCTCGGCTATTTCTCCTTCTACCCATGTATGCACCCGGCAATCAGGCGTATAATTCGAAAGTATTGACATGATTACGTTTAAGCTGTATGGGGAAAACGTATCGCAACCGGCAGCAAAATCGCGTAATATTTCGGCAAACTCCTCGAGACATGAGTTGATAAAATTGGCGCCCATGGAGTCACGGGTATCGAAAGTTGCTGTTACCTGGTAATAATCCGGTATTTTATCCGTCATATCCACCAGTTTTATATCAATAATCCCGCCACCACGTTTCATCATATTTGATGTGATTCGAGCAGTATTTGCAATCATCAGATTACGGATTTCGGGGAAATGGCGATTTAATAGTTCATAACCGCCATTCCATGTGAAGTGAACCTGGCCGATTTTTTTGATACCTTTTATTTCGCTGTGAAAGCCACCCCTTTCGGCCCAGAATTTGGCGGCACCCGAGGCAGCTGCTACCACTGAACTTTCTTCTGTAACTAAAGGAACCATGTGCATCTTACCGTTAATCAGGAAATTAGGGGCTACACCATAGGGAAAGAAATAATTGCCAAGGGTATTTTCGCTAAATTCATCATACAATTTCTGAACCACCGGATCGCGATGAAGGGAAGCATGTAACGTATTACTGAAGAACTCCGGATCAGGTACATGCGACGAAACCACGTCGATCTTCTGACCCTTATCCAGGCGCGAAAACCCGGTTGTGATTTTATTATTTATCATTATTTCATTTTGAGACGCAAAGTTAGTCATTCGTAGTAATGATTAATTTTTTTATTAAATCAATTAACAGATGCAGAATACGTTTGTTTAAATTATCTGCATTTTATTTAGACATAGTATCCTATTCCTTACTGTTATTGGGAAGAAATGGATTTTTCAAGCTGAGTTGATTCTTTTAATTGCAGCACTCCTAAAAAACCAATAACTTTGTAAGCGCTCCCATTCACCGTATCCATGCACTATCTTTCTGCCAACTGTATCATTCCTGTAAGAGGCAAGCTTCGCTATAACAGCGTGCTTGCAGTTGAGGATGACGGCACTATTGAAGGAATATATGATAAAAATGAGCTGAAAACTCCGTTTAATGAAATCATACATTATAAAGGTATTCTTTGCCCGGGTTTTGTAAATACACACTGTCACCTGGAACTTTCCTGGGCCAAAGGAATGCTTTCTGTAGGAGGGGGACTGGATTTATTTTTGCGGCAACTTGAGAATTTAAAAAAATCTGTTTCTGAGGTAACCATCCAAAAAGCTATTGAAGAAGCCGCCCTCGAAATGGGAAAATCAGGGATTGTAGCCACGGCTGATATTGCAAACGGGGCTTCAACTTTAAATTTTAAAAATAATAGCAAGCATTATTTTCAGACTTTCGTGGAAGTTTTTGGATCGAATCCTTCCCACGCGGCTGTAGTCTTCGAAAAGGCGTTGATTTTGAAGGCTCAATTCGGGGAAAAATCAGACAGCAATGCTGTTTCTGTTGTACCGCACTCAACATATTCGGTGTCAGACGAACTCTTCAGATTAGTTGCTGAATTAGAGAAAGACAACCGGCTAAGCTTTCATCACCAGGAAAATACGGATGAAAATCTATTTTTTAAAAATGGTAGTGGACCGATAGCAGCCCGGAGAAAAGCATTTAATCCTGATCTTCCGCACTATGAAGGAAGCGGGAAACGCCCAATGGAAACCATTGCAGGTTATTTTAGACCGGATCAGAATCTGCTTTTAGTTCACAATACAGTATCGGAAGAACAGGATATAGATTTTGTACAGCAATATTTCATTGATGCATACTGGTGTTTATGCCCGAATGCAAATTTATACATCGAAAAACGGCTTCCCGATATTGATATTTTTCGTAGTAAAAATTGCAAAATAACTCTTGGAACTGACAGCCTGGCTTCGAATCATCAATTGAGCATCTTTGAAGAAATAAAAACCATTCAGCAGCATTTCCCTCATATCCCTCTTGCTGAGTTACTAAATTGGGGATCGCTTAACGGAGCTGAATTCCTGGGTCTCGGTAACAAACTTGGAAGTTTTGAACAAGGGAAGAGCCCAGGTGTGGTTCTTATCGAAAATATAGATTTGCCTGCCTTGAAACTGAAACCTGAAAGCACCTCACGCTTAATAATCGCGGCAAACTATGAAAGTAACATTAAATAAAAGCGAAATAATTATTTTTAAAGGAGCCACCGTCAGCGATTTGGTATTGGCCTATTCAGTTCGCAGCCATAAAATGCTTCAGCATGGAAAACTCCGTGTTTACGATCGTTTTGGTAATCTGACCGAACCTGACGGACCGGTATATGAAGGGCAAATGTTTTTTCTAAAAAGAGCTGAGTAGCGTTATGGAAATAAGTAAAATAAGCATGCAACTGGTTAAAAATTAAGAGTGTAGTAAAAGGACAGATCATCCAAATTAAGGAATTATCATAAATACAGAAAAAACAGAATGAAGAAAATTTTGGTACTTGGTTCGGGAGCCCTCAAAATCGGCGAAGCCGGTGAATTTGATTACAGCGGATCTCAAGCGTTGAAAGCCTTGCGGGAAGAAGGCATTTTTACCATTCTTATCAATCCCAATATTGCGACCGTTCAAACATCAGAGGGCGTTGCCGATAAAATTTACTTCCTTCCTGTTACGCCTTTTTTTATCGAAAAAGTTATCGAAAAGGAAAAGCCTGAAGGAATCCTGCTTTCATTCGGAGGACAGACAGCCCTGAACTGCGGGATCGAGCTTTTTAAATCAGGGGTTCTTGAGAAATACAATGTAAAAGTATTAGGGACTCCTGTTCAATCTATAATAGATACTGAAGATCGCCAGATATTTGCGGATAACCTTCGGAAAATCAACATTTTAACTCCACGCAGTATTGCTGTAACAAGTATAGATGATGCGCTGAAAGCATCAGAAACACTCGGTTTCCCGATTATAGTAAGAGCCGCTTTTACCCTGGGAGGCCAGGGTTCCGGGTTTTGCTATAACCGTGACGAACTACTGAAACTGGCAGGTACTGCCTTCTCCTATTCATCGCAGATATTGGTCGAAGAATCGCTGAAAGGCTGGAAAGAAGTGGAATATGAAGTGGTACGCGACTGTTACGACAATTGCATCACCGTTTGTAATATGGAGAATTTCGATCCTCTCGGTATTCACACGGGCGAAAGTATTGTTGTAGCTCCTTCGCAAACGCTTACCAATCGTGAATACCACAAACTCCGAAGCCTTTCTATCGAAATTGTGAGAAATGTTGGAGTCGTTGGGGAATGTAATGTACAATATGCTCTCGATCCCAATTCGGAGGATTACCGGGTTATTGAAGTCAATGCACGTCTTTCGCGTTCGTCGGCGCTGGCATCCAAGGCCACCGGTTATCCACTGGCATTCGTAGCTGCAAAACTCGCTTTAGGGTATGGACTTCATGAACTAAAAAACTCGGTAACAAAGACTACAACTGCTTTTTTTGAACCTGCACTGGATTACATTGTGGTTAAGATCCCCCGCTGGGACCTTAATAAGTTTATTGGCGTATCCAAAGAAATTGGTTCAAGCATGAAGAGTGTAGGCGAAATAATGGCTATCGGCCGTACTTTCGAGGAAGCCATTCAGAAAGGCCTGCGCATGGTAGGGCAGGGGACTCACGGGTTTGTCGGGAACTATGATATTGAATTTGATGATATCGACCAGGCGCTTTCCGCACCTACCGATATGCGTATTTATTCCATTGCCAGTGCATTCAAAGCAGGTTATACGGTGGAAAGGATCCACGAACTCACAAAGATTGACAACTGGTTCCTGGTTAAACTGAAGTCTATTTACGACCATATGGTCTTATTGAAAGCAATTAATAAAATTGAAGATATTTCATCCGAAATGATGAAGGCCACGAAACAGAAAGGGTTTTCGGATTTCCAGATTGCCCGCTTTGTGAATAAAAATCCTGGTATTATGCACGAGGAAATGCTCAAAGTCCGAAGCTATCGTAAATCTTTGGGCATTGTTCCTTATATCAAACAAATAGATACGCTTGCTGCAGAATATCCCGCCCAGACTAATTACCTGTACATGACTTATAACGGTTCGGCGCACGACATTGAACCTGAAAAAGATGGTAAATCAGTTATTGTTCTCGGCTCTGGCGCCTATCGCATTGGCAGTTCGGTTGAGTTCGACTGGTGCTCGGTAAATGCGCTTACTACTGCCAGGAATGAAGGATATCGTGGTGTGATGATCAACTTTAATCCCGAAACGGTAAGTACCGACTACGATACATGCGACAGGTTGTTTTTTGATGAACTTTCGTTCGAACGAACCATGGATATTATTGAACTGGAGCAACCTAAGGGTGTAATTGTGAGTACCGGCGGACAGATTGCCAACAACCTGGTTATGCGTTTGCACGGACAGGGTGTTCCGATTTTAGGCACTGCACCCGAGAGTATCGACAGTGCTGAAAACCGTCATAAATTCTCTACGCTTCTCGATACGCTTAAAATTGATCAACCGCGCTGGAAGGAACTTGTTGAAGTGGAACATATCTATGATTTTGTGGATGAGGTTGGTTTTCCTGTTTTGATTCGTCCTTCGTATGTGCTTTCCGGAGCAGCCATGAACGTGGTATCCAACCGCGAGGAACTTGATTTTTTCCTTACATTGGCTGCCAGGGTTTCGAAACAATACCCGGTTGTAGTTTCGGAGTTTATTCAAAATGCAAAGGAGATTGAGATTGATGCCGTTGCCGACAAAGGGGAGATGATGGCTTATGCCATTTCCGAGCACATTGAGTTTGCTGGAGTGCATTCGGGCGATGCTACCATCGTGTTTCCTGCACAAAAGATGTATTTCGAAACTTCTCGCCGTATTAAAAAGATATCGCGCGATATAGCCCGTGCACTCAATATAAGCGGGCCTTTCAATATGCAGTTCCTGGCACGCGACAACGATATAAAGGTTATTGAATGCAATTTGCGGGCATCCAGGAGTTTTCCTTTTGTAAGCAAGGTGCTCAAAATCAATTTAATTGAACTTGCTACTAAGATTATGCTGGGCATTAAAGTAGAAAAACCAAATAAATCAGCCTTTGAAATGGATTATGTTGGAATTAAAGCTTCACAATTTTCCTTTTCAAGGCTTCAAAAGGCTGATCCTGTACTCGGTGTTGAAATGGCAAGTACCGGCGAAGTGGGTTGCATTGGAGAAAATTATTACGAAGCGCTTTTAAAGGCAATGTTATCAGTTGGCTACCGGATTCCTGAGAAAAATATACTGTTTTCATCAGGCGATACCCGTTCCAAAATTGAACTGCTTACAAGTGCGCGTATGCTTGTCGAACGGGGATACAATCTTTTTGCAACCCATGGTTCAGCAAAATTCCTGGCTGATAATGATGTTCCGGTTACCGCTTTATACTGGCCCGACGAAAATGAATCGCCTAATACACTCGAATACCTGAAAAGCCGGAAAATCGATTTGGTTATTAATATCCCGAAAAACCTTTCAAAAACAGAACTTTACAACGATTATGAAATTCGCCGCGCCGCGGTTGATTTCAATATCCCGTTAATAACCAATGCGCGTTTAGCCAGTGCATTCATTTATGCTATCTGCAAACTACAGCCTGAAGATATTGCAATACTGAGTTGGGATGAGTATTGACTTTATTAGGTTTGTAATTTTTTGATTGTTACTCTTGTTGTTTTGAGACTTCTAGAAATGAAAGAAATTCAAAAAATTAATAATCAGATTCTTATTTGGGATGGGATTAAGCATTGTAAATTTGAATTTGCCTCAAATGAAATAAATTATTTCAGAATCGCTCGAGAATGCCACCTTGTTTTGTATCGTTCAGCAATTGAAGCTCTACGAGGAACTGCTAATCTGACAATTAAAAGATTAAATAGTAAGAAAGAAATAAGCTGTATCTATAGGTTAGGATATCTACCGTCTTATGAAATCCATAAAGAAAAAATTGAAGGATGTACAAAAGCCTGGCGATTTTCTAGGCCTAAGGAAGCACCATTAAAAGAAATTGATCATACGCATAATCTGACCGATCAAAAAGATAACGATGATTTGATAGATTTTCTGGATGCTCTAGCAATGATTCAAACTGATTGTTTCATGCAAAGATTTACTTTCAGTAAAACCCAACAAATTTCGGATGCAGATATGAAAATGCTTGAATGGATGCATAATAAGATTAGAAATGAATATGAGCATTTCATGCCAAAGTACTATATACTTCACATTAAAGACCTCTTAAATGCTTCATATCTGGCGTTGTCGCTATCTAAGTTTCTTATATTTAATTCGGGAAACGTAATTATAATGGAAGGCAAAGAATCTATTCAAAAAGATTTTGAAAATTTACTTTCTGTTATTCGAGAAATTCTTAACAAGTTTGAGTTGAGTAATTAGAATTATTCGAATAAACTTTCTTTTCCTCAATGCCTTCAAATCCCGTTCGATTATAAATCCAAAAAAGGGAATTCTCTACCCAAACAATATCCCGAAAACCTCTTCTACTTTCCCTACGCCGGTAACTTTAATTGCCCATTTATCCGTTTTCAATCCTTTCAGGTTATGACGTGAAACAAGTATTTGTCTGAAACCCAGCTTTTCAGCTTCGGCAATGCGCTGTTCAATGCGGTTAACAGGTCGTATTTCACCCGAAAGTCCTACTTCGCCGGCAAAGCAAATCTGCTGATCTGCCGGAATATCTTCGTTCGATGAAAGTATCGCACTTACCACCGCCATATCAATAGCCGGATCATCAACACTGATGCCACCGGCAATATTTAAAAATACATCTTTTATTCCCAGCCGGAAACCGCAGCGCTTTTCCAAAACGGCTAACAACATATTTAACCGGCGGCTGTCGAACCCGGTGCTCGATCGTTGTGGCGTACCATAAGCGGCCGAACTCACCAATGCCTGGACTTCAATCAGCATCGGTCGCATACCTTCGATGGTACTGGCAATGGCAACTCCGCTGGTTGGTTCTTCGCGTTGTGAGATTAATATTTCGGAAGGGTTGGTTACTTCGCGTAAGCCGGTATCGCGCATTTCGAAAATTCCAAGTTCCGATGCTGAACCGAAACGGTTTTTAACTGCACGCAGGATGCGGTACCCGTGATTGCGGTCGCCTTCGAACTGAAGCACAGCATCAACCATGTGCTCCAGTATTTTCGGACCGGCAAGCGCGCCATCTTTTGTTATATGACCAATCAGGATCACCGGAACGCCTGTGGTTTTGGCAAAACGCTGCATTTCGGCTGCGGTTTCGCGTATTTGCGAGATACTGCCGGCTGATGATTCGATCAGGTTTGTTTGCAGGGTTTGAATAGAATCGACAATGACCAGGCCAGGCTGAACAGTCAGAACATGCTGAAAAATGCTTTGAGTATTGGTTTCGGTAAGTATATACAGATCAGGATCTTTGTACCCAAGTCGGTCGGCACGCATTCGTAGTTGTTGTTCACTTTCCTCACCCGAAACATACAGAATTTTCACACCTTGCATATTTAATGCAATCTGGAGCATAAGCGTAGATTTCCCGATGCCGGGCTCGCCTCCAACCAATATGAGCGAACCTTCCACCAAACCTCCGCCAAGTACCCTATCGAGTTCGCCATTGCTTGTCGTTACCCGTTGTTCATTGCCCTGTGCTATTTCTTTGAGTTTTACAGGACGCGATTCGGTAGTTTTAAAGTTGCCTGTAGTTTTAGCTGAAGATTCATCGCGTTGCACGACTTCTTCCACGAAAGTGTTCCATTCGCCACACGATGTGCACCGGCCCATCCATTTAGCGGATTGTGCGCCGCAGTTCTGACAGAAAAATACGGTTTTGGTTTTTGCCATTTGGTAAAGGTAGGAAAAATGGAGAGATTAAGAGTGAATAGTTAAAAGTTAAGAGTGAAACTGAATTGATTCCATCCGCTCTTTTTCTCCTCAAAAAACGGCCATTTGAAAAAATCAAAACCAATAAAGGTTATAAAATACTAAAAATCAAAACCTGAAAGATTATTACCAGTATGGTCGTAAAAGAAAAGAGTGGATGAAATCAACCTTAACCAGTTGTTTTTACAGGTTATTGACTGTGAAAATTGAGACTTAAAAATCTTGAACTTTTGTATGCAAAGCATTTGAATATTGAACTCCCTAATCCCTAACCCCCAACCCCTAACCCCTTTCCTCCAAAATCTTCTTTTCAATCGCCGTCGTAGAATATCCTTCCAGAAATTCAATAGTAACAATTTCTCCACCTTTATTCTTAACAATATCATAGCCAATAATATCTTCGGGCTTATAGTCAGCGCCTTTCACAAGAATATCCGGTTGAATGGATTTAATCAGGTTATAGGGAGTGTCTTCGCCAAAAAACACCACTGCATCAACAAAACCAAGCGATGCAAGCACAAATGCACGAGATATTTCGTCCTGGAGGGGCCGGTTGTTACCTTTAATCTTACTTACCGACTGATCGGTATTTAGCCCGATAATCAGCAAGTCGCCCAATTCGGATGCTGCAGACAGGTAGTCAATATGCCCCAGGTGAAGAATATCGAAACAGCCGTTGGTAAACACAATTTTTTTACCTTGAAACTGCCATATGGCAAGCATGCGATTGAAATCAGCATCGTTGTAAGTGAAAATTTTTTTCCGGATTATTTCAAGCCTTTTCATTTTTACGGTTGTTTAGAATCGGTAATAAAAGTAATGAAATAATTCCAACAACAACAATAGTCAGATTTTGTGAAGTCCAGATCAGCCAACCTAATGCATATCCCTGTACACTCGCAACTCCATAGAGTACAAGCGTTTCGGCAACAATGGCCGGGTAAATACCGATTCCGCCCTGAACAACCATAAAACCGACTGAACCGAAAACTAGCACAGCCAGCCCGGCACCAAGACCTACCCCGCTGCTAGCCGGGATGCTGAAGAAAACGATGTATGCCATGAGCAGATAGAGAGCCCAGATAGAAAATGTGTAGAATAAGAATAGCCAAAGGTTCCGCACTCTGATAAGCGATTTCATCCCTTCAGCAAAGCCGAGTACCAGATATTTTATTTTTATGTAAAATCTATTTGTTATAATTTTTTTTCTAAAAACAAGGAAAATAATTCCAGCTAATACTATAAAAGAGATCATTATGATGGAGAATGCTCCTGACAAATTGTAGCTCAGATGAAGTTTATTTTGCAGAGGGATATAAATTTTTTCATTAATGTATCCGGAAAGTCTTCCCGCCTGCAGTGCCAGGTTAATGAAAAATAAAAGAAAAAAAACAATCATATCCAGTGCACGTTCGGTTATCACCGTACCAAACGACTTTTGGAAAGGTACGTTTTCGTATTTTGTTAAAATTGTACAACGACTTACTTCACCGAGGCGAGGCAGTGCCAGATTTGCAATATAACCGATCATTACGGCAAAAAACATATTGCTGTTTCTCGGTTTGTACTCCATGGTTTCAATAAGCATTTTCCAACGCATAGCACGTACAAAATGACTCAAAACTCCGAGGGGAATTGCCAGTCCAATCCACCAGTAATTGGCGTTGCCCATGGAGTTGATTATCTCCTTCTTTTGATCAGCAGTGAGATTGTGAAGAAAAATCCAGATAAAAAAGATCCCGATCCCCAGAAATAGTGTGAAACGGATAGTATTCTTGAGTTTTAGATTCAAGGTTTTTAGCTTAATTTATTTTGTAAAGTAGGAAATACGATGGATGGCTTGTGCTTTTTTGCCTCTTCAAAATCCATCTGTGCAAATGAAACAATAATAACAAGATCTCCTATCTGTGCTTTTCGGGCGGCAGCGCCGTTTAGAGAAATAACGCCGGTACCCCGTTCGCCGCGAATCACATACGTTTCGAGCCTTTCGCCATTATTAATATTGACAACCTGAACTTTTTCAAATTCGATGAGGTTTGCAGCGTCCATCAGGTCTTCGTCAATGGAAATGGAGCCAATATAATTCAGGTTAGCCTGTGTAATGGTGGCCCTGTGTAATTTTGATTTTAAGACTTCAATTATCATAACGCTGCAAAATTACGAAATATTCCTTTTAACCGGATTTTTCAGTTTTTTTAACTTTGATTTATATATGTAAAATAAAAATACTACTTTTGCAGTCCTTTTCAGAAAAGAAATTAGTTTGTCCGATGGTGTAAAGGCAGCACGAATGGTTTTGGTCCATTCGGTCTAGGTTCGAATCCTGGTCGGACAACATAAAAAAATTGTGTTGAAAGAATTGGAGAATTTCTTGTCCGGACAGGATGAGAAGTTTATCCCGCTAAAAGCGGGAAATCCTGGTCGGACAACATTGACTCAAACAACTGACTGAAAACACTTTTTATCATTTCCCGGTAAGAAGTTTCCCTCGCCAAATAATAGTAATTTTGGTCAGGCAACAGAATTCAACAGTTCGCATACAAATTATCGTATGCAGGCTCGTTACGACAAGTGGAGGGGACTTTTGTCCCCTCTTTTATTAAAATGAATTTTTTACAAACCGAACATAACCATATCCATGATCAGCGAACAACTCATTAAAGATCTTACTACTCAACATCTTGAGGGTACCGATCGTTTTGCAGTAAGCGTTGCAGTCAGATCCGATAATAGGATACGGATATTTATTGATAGTGATACACATGTACAGATTGAACATTGTATTCAGCTAAGCAAGTTTATCGAATCGCAATTGAATCGAGAAATCGAAGATTTTGAATTGAATGTATCATCTTCCGGGCTGGATCAGCCATACAAGCTTTCTCGTCAGTATATAAAAAATATTGGCCGCGATGTGGCTGTTTTGCTGAAGGATAATAATAAAATTGAAGGCACTCTTATTGCTGCTGACGAAAACGGATTCACAGTGAAGGAAATTACTAAAGTAAAAAAAATCATTACTGAAACTACGCATACTTTCCTGTATAGCGATATTAAGGAAACAAAAGAAATCATTAAAATCTGAAACTAAAATATTGAATTGCCATGGGCGAAATGGAGCACATCAACCTAATCGAGACATTTTCTGAATTCAAGGAATTCAAAAACATTGATCGTGAAACCCTGATGCGTATTCTTGAAGACGTATTCAGGCATATGTTGATTAAAAAGAATGGTACCGACGAAAATATCGATATCATTGTGAATGTTGACAAAGGTGACCTCGAAATCTGGCGGAAACGCACAATTGTTGAAGATGATGCATTGGAAGATGAGAATCTCCAGATATCATATTCTGACGCCATTAAAATTGAACCCGACTTCGAAGTTGGGGAAGAAGTGGTTGAACCAATCAAACTTGCTGATATCGGCCGTCGGGAAATTCTTACTGTCAGGCAAAACCTGATCTCGAAGGTTCAGGAATATGAAAAGGACAATATCTTCCGTAAATATAAAGACCGGATAGGCGACATTGTAACAGGCGAAGTTTACCAGGTTTGGAAAAATGAAATCCTGATCCTCGATGACGAAGACCTGGAACTCATCATGCCTAGAACCGAACAGATACCTGGTGATTTTTACCGTAAAGGCGATACCATTCGTGCTGTCGTGGCTCGTGTTGATATGAAGAAAAACTCACCGGTTATTATTCTTTCGCGAACGTCACCGCTGTTTCTTGAGCGTTTGTTGGAAGCTGAAGTCCCCGAAATTTTCGACGGGCTGATCACTATCAAAAATATAGTGCGCGTTCCTGGCGAAAGAGCAAAGATTGCCGTTGAATCGTACGATGACCGCATCGACCCTGTTGGTGCCTGCGTAGGTATGAAAGGTTCAAGAATTCATGGTATTGTTCGTGAATTACGCAATGAGAATATTGATGTGATCAATTTCACTTCAAATTCAAGCCTTTACATTCAGCGTTCGCTGAGTCCTGCAAAAATCACCTCTATCACATTAGACGAGGAGACAAAAAGAGCTGAAGTTTTTATGAAACCCGACCAGGTATCATTAGCTATCGGGAAAGGCGGTCATAACATTAAGCTTGCCGGTAAACTTACCGGTTACGAAATTGATGTCTATCGTGATACCGATTCTGATTATGAAGATGTTGATTTGCAGGAATTTAATGATGAAATTGATCAATGGATAATTGATGAATTAAAAAGTATAGGTTGTGATACAGCTAAAAGTGTTCTTGAACTAAGTGCTGATGAATTGGTACGACGTTCACAGTTGGAAGAAGAAACCATCCGTGAGGTACACCGGATTCTTAAAGCTGAATTCGAATAACCCATAATCACAGATGAGGAAGGGAAAATGTTCATCTAATTAACTTTCTTCAGGGCTTTGCATCATTATGTGTGCAAGTCGATATCTGTAATCAATAAACTTAAATTTGAAAATTAAATCGTACTTTTACTCACTTATTCCGAGCTTCAGGCGAAATTTCGAAAAAAGCATGTCAGACGGTCCCATATCAATCAGGCTTGGAAAAGCCGCAACCGAATTTAATGTCGGTGTAACCACTATCGTTGACTTTCTTCATAAGAGAGGGTTTAAAATTGATAGTAATCCGAACACGAAGTTAAGTCCGGAAATGCATTCTCTTTTGGTTAAGGAATACCAGCCTGATAAGGCAGCAAAAGATATTGCCAAACACATAGAACTTGAATACCTGGCTCAGAAAGTGGCTAAAGCAGAAGAAAGAAAAACTCTGCTCACCGAAGTTGAGGATATTAAATCTGTTGAGGAGAATAAAATTATTCCCCCGGTACCGGAAAAAGCTCCTGTTGTAATGCCTGCTGCACCGAAACCTCCGGTAGTTCAGGCTCCTGTTGCTGAAAAAGCTCCCGAAAAAGAGGTTCCTCCTCCAACTGAGCCCATAGCTGCTCCAACTAAAGCTATTGCATCGGTTGCAGAGGTTGAAAAAGCTGAAGTGGAAGTGAGTGCTGAAAAGCCTTCAACCCATGAAAAAACTCCTGCGGTTGCTGAAACTGTGAAGCTGGTAGCTCCACATACACAAGCAGAACCTGATGAGGTTATTAAACCTGTTGTTGCTGAAAGTGACGAAGTACAAGCTAAAGATGCAACCATTGCAGTTGAACCGGAACAGGCTCCTGCAATTGAAAGTGATGAATTGATACAAACCGGGCCAAAAGTGCTGGGTAAAATTGATCTGAAACAGTTCGATAAAAAACCAAAGAAAAAGGAGAAAACCGGAAAACCTGAAAAAGGCGCCGGTAAAGAACATAAGAAAGAAGTTGAAACTGCACTCCCTAAAAGTGAAAGCCCTGCAATTAGTGCTCAACAAGATGCAGCGCAAGTTGTAACACCTTCAACCCCGGTAACCCCTGAAGTCCCTGTTGCACAGGTTGCTTCACCTCGTGCTAATGTTGAAGAAGTAGTGGCTCGTCAGAGTGATCAGCCATCGTTTGATGGGAAGTATAACAAAACTGACTCCAACTATCTTAAAACGAAATTCACAAAACTTGAAGGTCCGAAAATTCTCAGTAAAATTGAATTGCCTCAGCCCTCACGTCCTGAACCCCGCAAACCGGTAGCCTCATCGAGTGATGAAGACAGTAAGTCGAAGAAGCGTAAGCGTAAACGTCTGAATAAAGGTAAAACAGGTACCGGTGATGCTACAGCAGGCACAACACCGGGAACAACAACACCTAGAATTGTTACTCCTGCCAAACTTCACGACAGGACTAAAGCAAAACCCGGAGCCAAACCGCACTCACGACCCTCGCTTCCTAAGGCTGAGCTTACTGAGGAAGATATCCAGAAACAAATCAAGGAAACATTACAGCGTCTAAGCGGTACCGGGAAATCGAAAGCATCGAAATACCGCCGCGAAAAACGTAATGTAGCCAGCCAGCACCTGCAGGAAGAAGTGGCAAGACTTGAAGAGGACAAGAAGGTGCTTAAGGTAACAGAATTTGTTACAGCCAATGACTTATCGGTCATGATGGATGTTCCTGTTACAAAGATCATTGCAACCTGTATGGCTGTAGGGATGTTTGTTTCAATAAATCAACGCCTGGATGCCGAAACTATCTCTGTACTTGCCGATGAATTTGGATATCAGGTTGAATTTGTAAGTGTTGAAGTACAGGAGGCCATAGATAATTCAGATGAATCAGATGATCCTGCTCTACTTAAACCACGTAATCCAATCGTTACAGTTATGGGTCACGTGGATCATGGAAAAACATCACTGCTCGACCATATCCGAAGCGCCAATGTTATCGCTGGTGAAGCCGGAGGAATTACTCAGCATATCGGGGCTTATGAAGTACAGTTGGAAGATGGCCGCAAGATCACGTTCCTCGATACTCCCGGCCATGAAGCCTTTACAGCTATGCGTGCCCGTGGTGCACAGGTTACCGATATTGTAATCATTGTTGTGGCGGCTGACGATACTGTTATGCCGCAGACTAAGGAAGCTATCAACCATGCCCAGGCAGCCGGAGTTCCGATGGTATTTGCCATCAATAAAATTGATAAAAACGGGGCTAATCCTGAAAAAATAAAAGAAGAACTTTCGAAACTCAATATCCTTGTTGAGGACTGGGGCGGTAAATACCAGAGCCAGGAAATATCAGCAAAAAAAGGTATTAATGTTACCGAACTTCTCGATAAAGTACTGCTTGAAGCCGAATTGCTCGACCTTCATGCTAATCCCGAAGCAAGAGCTTCAGGAACTGTAATTGAATCATCCCTTGATAAAGGACGAGGATATGTTGCTAAACTGCTTGTTCAGAATGGAACTCTTCGGTTAGGCGACTTTATACTTGCAGGGTCAGTGTATGGAAAAGTAAAAGCCATGTACAACGAACGTAACCTGCCTGTTAAAGAAGCAGGTCCTTCAGCTCCGGTTCTTTTACTTGGGTTGACAGGTGCTCCCCAGGCCGGCGATAAGTTCAAGGTAATGGTTGATGAGCGCGAAGCCAAACAGATCGCGACTAAACGTCAGCAGCTGCAACGCGAACAAGGTATCCGTACACAGAAACATATTACACTCGATGAAATCGGACGCCGTATTGCAATAGGCGACTTCAAGGAGTTGAATATAATTGTAAAAGCCGATGTTGACGGTTCAGTGGAAGCATTGTCAGATTCATTGCTCAAACTTTCGACACAGCAGGTCCAGGTGAATGTGATTCACAAAAGCGTAGGTGCGATTACCGAAAGCGATGTGCTTCTGGCATCTGCATCCAATGCCATTATTGCCGGTTTCCAGGTACGTCCAAGTATGAGTGCCCGCAAATTAGCCGAGCGTGAAGAAATCGATATCCGTTTCTATTCGATTATTTATACTGCAATTAACGAAATCAAGCTGGCTATCGAAGGTATGCTTGCACCTGAAATAGAGGAAAAGATTGTTTGTAATGTTGAGATACGCGAAGTATTCCGTAATTCGAAAGTAGGTGCGATTGCAGGTTGTATGGTTCTGGATGGTAAAATAACCCGTAACACACGGATTCGCGTTATACGTGATGGTATTGTTGTACATGCAGGCTCTCTTGGGTCGCTGAAACGTTTCAAGGATGATGTGAAAGAAGTGCTTACCGGTTACGAATGCGGATTGAATATCGACAACTTTAACGATATAAAAATCGGCGATATTGTTGAAGGGTATGAGGAAGTGGAAGTAAAACGTAAATTGTAACTCAGATATATAGTCGGGGTGCGATTCAAAGTAGCGCCCCGATTAAAATACTCTATAACGGCTTCCTCTGGGTGGCCGTTTTTTTTATTGTTTTTTTTTATCCTTTTAGGGTGAATTTACCGGATTAATCCGGATAACAACATAAATTCATTAAGGATAACTTTCAAACCCAAAGGGTCAAAATAAAATATTTTTATCACACACATTGATTTCATCGCGATATGATCGTATATTTACATCACAAACCCCAAAAACCAATTATTATGAAACCAGGATCAGTTTTAGCCATGGTGCTATTTTTGTCCTCCACAATAGTGTTTGGACAATTGGAGAAAGGAAATATTTTCATCCAGGGATCAAGCTCCATTGGATTCAGTTCTGAAAAATACAGCTACACTCATGCCGGTACAACAACCGAATCTTCAAAATCAACACATTTTGGCTTCGGGCCAAAAGTTGGATATTTTGTCATAGATAATCTACCTGTAGGACTGGCAATAAATGTAAACACTAATAAAACCAAATCAATTGGTAGTTCCAATGAATCTAGCAGTAGCAATTTTACAATCGGTCCATTTGCACGGTACTATTTCTTACCCCAGGATAAACTAAAGCCAATGGCTGAAATATCTGCAGGATTTGGAAGTTCGAAAGATAAATCTACCTATTCAAGTTATACCTCAGAATCGAAATATGGAATTTTTGAATTCAGTATTGGGGCGGGAGCCAGCTATTTTGTAACCGACCATGTTGCTTTCGATCTGCTCATCGATTATCACTCTTCAAAGTATAAGCTGAAATCACAAACCAGTCCAGCCAAGAGTACATTAGTTGAAGATACGAGTGATAAGTATACTGGCATTGGAGTCAACATTGGAATTGTGGTTACTATTCCATAATAAAAAATACACTGGTTAAAAACCCGGTGTTTTTTTATCCATTTTTTTTAACTGATATCCTTTCAACAGGTAAATAAATTATTATCCGTTGAAAAGCAGGTCTGTTTATTTCAGAATGGTTTCTTCTCTTCCCGGACCTGTAGAAAGTATTTTCACAGACAGACCAACAGTTTCTTCGATAAATCCGGTATATTCTTTTAATTTCGCTGGCAAAAGGTTGTAATCGCTCATACCCTGGAGGGATTGTTTCCATCCTGGCAAGCTATTGTACAAAGGCTTCACCGGGTTGCTTAAAGTTTCGTAAGTAAGATCCTGTGAAACCTGTCCGTTTACTTCATAACCGGTACAAATTTTAATTGAATCGAAGTTATTCAAAACATCGGCTTTCATCATTACCAGGTCTGTAACTCCATTGAGCATAATAGCATATCGCAAAGCAGGAAGATCTAGCCAGCCACAACGACGTGGGCGCCCGGTTGTTGAACCAAACTCTTTGCCGTTGTTGCGCAGACTTTCGCCCGTGGTATCATTCAATTCTGTTGGGAATGGACCACTGCCTACACGGGTACAATATGCTTTGAATACGCCAAAAACTTTTCCAATTGCCGATGGCGGCACACCAAGTCCTGAACAAACGCCGGCCGTGATGGTATTGGATGATGTTACAAAAGGATAGGATCCAAAATCGACATCCAGCATACTCCCCTGGGCACCTTCGGCAAGGATGGATTTTCCTTCGGCCAGCGCTTTATTTATAAATAATTCACTGTCAATCAGTGGGAAAGAGCGAAGTTCCTCAACGGCAGCAAACCAGTTTCTCTCGTATTCATCAAAAGGAACCTTATCAATAAGCTGAACCTGGTGATCAAAATTATAGGATGCCAGAATATTAAGGTGACGCTGCCTGAGGTTGTTGTATTTCTCTGTAAAATCAGAAGCCAGTATATCGCCGAAACGTAATCCGTAACGCGCTGTTTTATCTGTGTAACAAGGGCCAATACCTTTAAGAGTAGAGCCAATTTTACCGGCACCCATGGCTTGCTCGTAAGCAGCATCAAGCATCCGGTGAGTTGGTAAAATCAGGTGAGCACGTTTTGAAATCCGCAGGTTCACTTTTGGGTTCACTCCTTTAGCTACAAGTTTTGCCAGTTCCTGCGATAGAATATACGGATCGGCAATAACACCATTGCCAATTATATTAATCTTTTCAGGATGGAAGATGCCTGAAGGAATAGTATGTAAGACATGCTTATCGCCTTCTATCTGCAAAGTATGACCTGCATTTGGCCCACCTTGAAACCGTGCTATAATATCATATTGGGGTGTAAGTACATCCACAATTTTACCTTTCCCTTCATCGCCCCATTGAAGGCCTAACAATACATCTATTTTCATCTAAACACAAATTAAGCAACCCTGCAGAGGTTGCTGTTTACAGTTTTGCAAAGATAAAATTAATTATTGACAGCTTTTCAAAAAAGAACTGACATTAGGGGCAAACAGTATTATTTACCATTTTCTGGTTTTACCCGGGTACCATACAGGGTGAGTGCATGATGGGTGACTTTTATGCCGAGTGCTTTTTCGGCTGATTGAATAATTTCCTGTATCCGGGGATCACAAAATTCGAGTACTTCACCGTTATCGATATCTATAAAATGATCGTGCTGCTTGAATTTAAACGACTTTTCGAATTGGGAATAATTATTGCCAAATTGGTGTTTCGTGACTAGACGACAGTTTAGCAACAGTTCAATTGTATTGTACAAAGTTGCACGGCTTACCCTGTATTTATTATTCTTCATCTGTACATAAAGAGATTCAATATCGAAGTGGCCTTCGGTAGAATAAATCTCCTTAAGTATAGTGAACCTTTCGGGAGTCTTTCGGTGCCCCTGTTTCTCAAGATAGTCAGTGAATAACTTCTTGACAGTTTCGTAATTAAATTTCTTTGAATCAGATATCATACTATCGAATTTGATGTAAAATTATGAAATTTTATAATTGCTATTTAGAATTAATAAAAATAGATAAAAAATTTATAGTCGCAATTTTGAAATGACAAATGAATACAGGGCTAACCAAAGAAATATGATTAAAAAACCGGATGATCGGGAAATCTAAAGCACTATGTTTTTATGAATTTGAGCATGCGTGAAGCGGCCGATACACCTTCAATTTGTTTTATCTGCTCAACAATGCGGTTTAAATCAAGTGTGTCATGAATAAAAAAACTTAAATATGCTTCGAATAATTCGCCTGCTGTATCAATGTGAAATGACCTGACATTGAAATGCATCTCGTCGCTGATAACTCTTATAATATCAGAGATCATACTTTTGCGATCAAAACCACTGATTTTGATCCCACCAAGGAAGGTATTCATATTCTTGTTACTCCAGCTGGAATGAATAATCTTGTTGGCAAACCGTGTCATTAGTTCAATTGCTTCCGGGCAATTGGTACGGTGTACAATCCATCTGGCCCCATCGGGAGTATAAGCTATTATTTCGTCCCCCGGAAGAGGATGGCAACAGGTTGCAATCCCATAGTTCAGGTCATCAACGTCATAAACAATGCTTTGCTTCGTTTTCAGTTTGTCGGGCAAGGCCGGAGATTTACTGCCTGACTTTTTATTGCTCTGATTTGCGCGCAAACGTTCTTCGGAATTCTCATGGTGTATGAATTTCAATATTTGATCAATCGAAATTTCATCCTGATACACTTTGTAATATAAGTCGGCAGGGCTTTTAAAGCCCATAAACTCGCTGAAGCGGATTAAACTATTCCTGCTGAATTTAAAATCGTTATTTCTGAAAATTTCCTCAAGTTTTACTCTTCCTTCAGCGGACTGCAATTTATGCTGTTCCTTAAGTGATTCCTTAATGCTGTAACGGGCACGGGGCGTAATTACATATTCGAGCCATGCCTCCTTTGGAAAGCTCTTTTTTGAGGCTATTATTTCAACCTGGTCGCCACTCCGCAACTTATGATCCAATGGGACAAGGTTCCTGTTTACTTTTACTCCAATGCAATGGTTACCCAGTTCAGTATGTACCAGGTACGCAAAATCAAGAACAGTACTGCCCGAGGGTAACGATTTAAGATGTCCTTTAGGCGTCCAGACGAAGACTTCATCGCTGAAGAGGGTGAGTTTGATATCGTCGAGGAAATCCAGTGCGTTTGTGTCGGGCGATTTAAGAATCTTGCGTATTTCAGCCAGCCAGTCATCAAGCCCTGATTCCTGGGCTTTATCCTTATCGATATGTTGTTTGTATTTCCAGTGAGCGGCATACCCTCTTTCAGCTATTTCATGCATCCTTCTGGTACGTATCTGTACTTCAACCCATTGCCCGGATGGACTCATTACCGTGGTGTGCAACGATTCATATCCATTCGCTTTTGGTGTTGATATCCAGTCGCGCAGGCGATTTTGTTTTGGATTATAGTATTCAGTTATCAGGGTATAAACGCGCCAGCAGTCAATTTTCTCATCGTCAGGAGGTGATTCAATTATGACCCGGATCGCAAACAAGTCGTACACCTCTTCAAAAGGTATTTCCTTCGACTGCATCTTTTTATAAATCGAATATACAGATTTAGTCCGGGCGTCAATCTCGAATTCTATGCCTTGCGAGGCCATAGCTTTTTTTATCGGGAAGATAAATTTTTGGACAAAGTTCTTTCGTTCAACCTCTGTTTCCTGTAATTTCATTGAGATTGTCCTGTAAATTTCCGGTTCATTGTATTTAAGCGCGAGATCTTCGAGTTCGCTTTTTATCACATATAAACCAAGCCTGTGAGCCAAAGGGGCATAAAGATAAAGGGTTTCAGCAGCTATGTTCTGTTGTTTCGAGGCTGGCATCGAATCGAGAGTACGCATGTTATGCAAACGATCGGCCAGTTTAATCAGAATCACCCTTACATCGTCGCTCAAAGTGAGAAGCATTTTTTTAATGCTTTCGACCTGGGCAGTGGATTCAAGCCTTTCGTAACCATCCTTGATCTTGGTAAGCCCGTCAACAATATATGCAACTTTGTCTCCAAATTTCTGCCTGATCATATCAAGCGTGTAATCAGGGTTATCCTCTACCACATCGTGTAGTAAGGAGCTGATTATGGCAGTTTCGCCTAACCCGATTTCATCGGCGACTATACGTGCAACTTCAAGGGGATGATAAATGTATGGTTCGCCGGTACGTCGTCGCATTGTAAAGTGTGCCTGCGATGCCATAATAAAAGCTTTGCGAACCTGGTTATTCTTCTGAACTCCCTTGTTCGCATTCCATGCCCGCATTAAAGCACGGTATCGTTTTACAATTTCTTTTTTTTCCTTCTGCAGATCAATAGTGTACATACGTCTTTTAACCTTCCTGCTATAACACCTCAAAAATACTAAAAACTTTAATCGAATCTGGTTTTACTTAAGGCTATCTTACGCTGAACCTTTGTCTCCCGGATTTTTTATATATTTATAGAAAATTTGGAGCAGGATATGGCTTTTAAAAAATTTAACCGACTTATATCAAACCAATACAGATAAATTAGCAATAAAACAGATGTTTACCATGACTTTTCAAAAATCCAGAACTATTTTAGTAATAGGTGACTTTGTGATACTTTCAGGTATAATAGCAGGATTATCATTATTTGCCGGTCATGCCGATTTGGTATTGCTTGCATCCTGGATAATTATTGTTTCATATACTTTAATAATTAAAAGGTATCTAAGTGCTATTCATCTGGTGATATCTACGTTTATTGCAATTGCCTGGGTGTATTTTGCCCAGGCAAATTATGGGTATAATCATGAGTACATTACCATTGCCGGTATGAATATACTCCCACTCTTAGCCTGGGCACTTGGATTAATAGGGGTTTCAGAGATATTTAACCATTTCATTACCAAGCGGAAACTCCTGAATTTTATCCTCTTCATTCCAGTATTCTGGATACTGCTTATCCTGATCGAAACCTATGCATTTCATGTAATCGAAATACGTGATACTATGTCAGGTAACTCTATCGGGCTCCCGTTTTGTAATTGCATTCACGCCCCATGGTGGATGAGAATTGTTTATTTTACCTTAGGCCCTGTTTATTTTGGACTCACACAACTTGCCGATTCATTAGTTCTAAGCTATCAGGAAAGATAGCAAAAATTAATTGTTAAACAATATTCATTTCGCTTGTGATTATTCATTTATATTTTCCATTTCGCTAAATACCAGTTAATTTAATAATTCTATTTCAGGAATTATAAAGTAAAGAAAAAATTACGAATCAAACGGACCAATAAAAAAACTAAAAAAATCGTAGGTACTTTGTTTTAAAAATTGAAAACTTAGTATTTAATGTCATTTAAATACTAGCTTAATTTGTACTTTTGAAGTTCAGATGCTTAACCTGGTCGATTTCGCCAGGGAATAAACTACCTGCTTACTCATGCTTATGAAGAAATATCTTATCCTGCTATTTGTAATTATCTGGTTTGCAGGTCCGTTAAAGGCTACGCATCAACGTGCGGGTGAGATTACTTTCAGATATATTTCCGCGTTAACCTACGAAATTACCATTGTAACTTACTCATATGCACCCAGCCCGGCCGACAGGTTTGAGCTCGAAATCAAATGGGGTGACAATACAAGCACAATTCTTCCACGAAGCAATGGCCCAATGAGCCAATTAGGACACCTTGGCGAAATTGTCGGGCCTGATATTAAACGGAACCTATATGTAGGAATTCATACTTTTCCGGGAGCAGCCACCTACAAAATCTCGCTTGAAGATCCAAACCGGAATTATGGTATTCAAAATATCCCTAACTCTGTTGAAGTCCCTTTGTACATTGAAACGGAACTGATCATAAATCCATTTATAGGGGCAAATTCTTCCCCGATGCTGCTTTTGCCACCTATCGACAAAGGTTGTGTTGGTCAACCGTTTATACACAATCCAGGAGCGTATGATCCGGATGGCGACAGTTTATCATTTCGTTTAACAACTTGCAGGGGTGCTGGCGGCCTGAACATTCCGGGGTATCAACTTCCAAACCAGGTTGGCACTAATATAGGAGGTACCTTCACTATGAATCCTCTCACCGGCGAAATTCTCTGGCAAAGCCCCCAGATGCAGGGAGAATATAATATTGCTTTCCTCATTGAAGAATGGCGTAACGGTTTAAAGATCGGATACGTTACGCGCGATATACAAATCACTATTGTAACATGTGATAACAATGCCCCTGAGATTATTCCACTAAATGATACATGTGTTGAAGCGGGCGATACACTCCAATTCAGGGTTATAGCTACCGATGCCGATAATAACAACATAAATCTTACAGCTGCCGGTGCGCCATTCGTGATTGAAAACCCTGCTGTATTTACTGCAGCAGTCGATTCAGCTGGTCACAATACAGGTATTTTCAAATGGGAAACTACATGCACTCATGTCAGAAAAAATCCATACCAGGTTTACTTTAAAGCAGTTGATAATGCATTACCGGTCGATCTTTTCGATCTGAAAACCATGAACATTACAGTAGTCGGCCCGGCCCCTGAAAATCTGATAGCTACACCGTTAGGAAATTCTATTCATTTAATTTGGAATAAAAACACTTGCTCCAATATAAGTGGTTATAAGATATTCAGGCGCAACGGTCCTTATGGATATATACCAGGTCATTGCGAAACAGGTGTCCCTTTATACACCGGTTATCAGTTGATAGCCACATTTAATACAACTGATACTACATTTATTGATAATGAACTTTCGAGGGGAATTGATTATTGCTATATGGTGGTAGCCACCTATCCTGACGGAGCCGAAAGCTATGCTTCGAATGAAGCTTGTGCACAACTGAAAAAGGATGTTCCTGTCATTACAAATGTAAGTATTCAGAAAACCGGAATTACTGACGGGAGTGTATTTCTGGCATGGTCAAAACCAACAGAGTTGGACCCGGTTCAGGCACCTGGCCCATTTAAATATCTAATCTACAGATCGGATGACCTGAATGGAACTGCTTTTCACCTCATAGATTCACTGGCATCGATCAATGATACAACTTATATTGATGAGCCTTTAAATACAAATGATCATGGATTGAATTACAGGATAGATTTGTATAATGATACTCCCGGACTTCGTTTCCTGATCGGCCCTTCGCAAAAAGCATCTTCAGTGTTTATTGAGTTTACACCAGGTGATAAAAAAGTCCGGATCAGTATCAGTACCCTTGTTCCCTGGACCAACGAACAGTATGTGGTTTTCCGAAAAAATGAAACTACACTGCTGTTCGATTCTATTGGAACTTCAATACTTCCTTATTATATTGATTATAATTGTGTAAATGGCATATCCTATTGTTACCGGGTAAAAGCTATTGGAACTTACGGAACTGCCGGAATTACCGATCCACTTATAAATCTCTCACAGGAAGCCTGTGCGATACCGATTGATAACGAAAAGCCTTGTGCGCCTCTGTTAAATGTGCAGGCTGATTGCGAAAGCTTTCAAAATATTCTTACCTGGGAAATCACCGGCCCTGATTGTTCGATTGATATCATTAAATACCTGATATATTATCAACCCCTTCAGGCTGAGAATATGGTACTGCTCGACTCAACCCAGTCATTAACCTATACTCATACAAACATTACTGCCATTGCCGGATGCTATACTGTAGTCGCGGTGGATTCAGTAGGGAACCGAAGTGTAATGAATGATACGTTATGTATCGATAGCGATGCTTGCGGGACCTATCGTTTACCCAATATATTTACTCCGAATAGAGATGAAAGGAATGATTATTTTGTTCCTTTCCCATATTCATCGGTTGAAAAAATTGACATGCAGATATTTAACCGTTGGGGAAACCTGGTTTTCTCCACGCAGGACCCGGCCATAAAATGGGATGGAAATATACAGGGTACGAATCAACCGGTTAGTGATGGAGTGTACTATTATGTTTGTGATGTATATGAACTTACTCTGCATGGTACTGTGAAAAGGACCCTGAAAGGAAGCATTACAGTAATCAGGTAAAGAACAGGAAATACAACAGGATTCTTTTCTATCCCTCAAGACTTTTACAAAACCATCTTTATATATTGCAAAAAGAGCCGCCCGAAAGCAGCTCTTTTAATTTTGAATATATTACTTCTACTTAACAGTGGCCATATGTGCAATCATATCAAGCACTTTGCTCGAATAACCCCATTCGTTATCGTACCACGATACAAGTTTTACAAAGTTAGGATTCAGCATAATACCGGCTCCGGCATCAAAGATTGATGTACGTGAATCGCCAACAAAATCGCTTGAAACAACAGAATCTTCTGTATATCCGATTATGCCCTTCATTTCGCCATCGGCAGCAGCTTTCATAACAGCTTTGATTTCGTCGTACGTTGTCGATTTCTCGAGACGGCAGGTAAGGTCAACCACCGAAACATCCAGGGTAGGAACGCGGAACGACATTCCTGTAAGTTTGCCTTTCATGGCTGGGATAACCTTTGCAGCAGCTTTGGCAGCGCCTGTTGAGGATGGAATAATATTACCGCCGGCAGCACGTCCACCGCGCCAGTCTTTATGTGAAGGACCGTCAACGGTTTTTTGTGTAGCTGTTGTAGCATGAACAGTTGTCATAAGACCTTCAACTATGCCAAAATTATCATTAATAACTTTTACCAGCGGGGCGAGGCAGTTAGTTGTACATGAAGCGTTACTTATTATTTGCTGTCCTGCATATTCTTTGTGATTTACTCCATAAACGAACATTGGAGTTTCGTCCTTTGAAGGAGCCGACATAATAACGCGTTTTGCTCCACCGTCAATATGAGCCTGACATGTGTCCATGGTTAGAAATAAACCGGTACATTCAGCAACGTAATCAGCACCTACTTCCGACCATTTGATTTCGGCAGGATTTTTACAGGCAGTAACACGGATCGCCTGACCATTAACGATAAGTTGCCCGTCTTTTACGTCAACAGTACCTTTGAACTGTCCGTGAACAGAATCGTACTTTAACATATAAGCCATATAATTTACGTCGATCAGATCATTGATAGCAACAACATCCATATCGTCGCGAAGAATTGATGCGCGGAAAACAAGGCGGCCAATCCGGCCAAAACCATTGATACCTACTTTAATTTTTGTCATAATATATTAATTTTTAAAGATGTGTTCCTTATTTTGAAATCCGCTGCAAAAGTAATCATAATACTTTAATGATTTATGCAAGAAATACGGAAAGATTTCGAATTGGACAGGAAGAAAGGGCGGTTGTGAGTGGGATGAGTTGTTATACAATGGTTGAAGATTGAGCTTTTTAGAGTTTGAGAGAATTTGGTTGTCATTCGATGGTTGATGGATGGGCTGTTGAGTATTACGAGAAGGACAAGTGGTCATTAGATGGTCATTCAATGCTTATTGACCTTTGAACCTTGAACTTTTGAACCTTGAACATCTGAACCTTTCGAACTTTAAATTTATTTGAACCTCTAAAAACCGTTGTTGAACAGATGTTAAAAAATCGTTCCGTTTTTTATACCTTTGCGGCAATGGAAAACATCAGGAATTTTTGCATCATTGCACATATCGACCACGGTAAAAGCACACTGGCCGACAGGTTACTTGAGACCACCGGAACCCTTACCGAACGTCAGCTTCAGAACCAGGTGCTCGATGATATGGATATAGAACGCGAACGCGGTATCACGATAAAAAGCCATGCAATCCGCATGGATTATTTAAGAGATGGGATTAAATACGAGTTGAATCTTATTGACACTCCCGGGCATGTTGATTTTTCGTACGAAGTATCGCGCGCCATTGCGGCCTGTGAAGGTGCATTGCTCATAGTTGATGCTACGCAGGGCATACAGGCGCAAACCATTTCCAATTTGTACCTGGCTTTGGAACATGATCTGGAAATTATCCCGGTAATGAATAAAATGGACATGGATTCCGCTATGCCCGAAGAAGTCGAAGACCAGATTATTGAACTGATAGGTTGTAAACCTGAGGATATTATCCGCGCCAGTGCCCGCACCGGAATGGGTATCCAGGAAATTCTTGATGCCATAATAAGCCGTATTCCGGCACCGAAAGGTGATCCGGAAGCACCGTTGCAAGCTCTTATTTTTGATTCTTTGTTTAACCCATTCAGAGGAATTGTAGCTTATTTCCGTATTTTCAACGGCAAGATACGTAAAGGTGACCTCGTGAAATTTGTGAATACCGGAAAAGAGTATAAAGCAGAAGAGATCGGCTTGCTCAAATTGCAGCAAAAACCAATGGATATGCTTACTACCGGCGATGTTGGTTATATTATATCAGGAATTAAAACGGCTAAAGAGATAAAAGTCGGCGATACAATCACCCATGTGGAACGCCCATGTGCTGCTGCCATTGAAGGATTTGCCAACGTAAAACCTATGGTTTTTGCCGGGCTTTATCCCATAGATGCTGATGATTATGAAGAACTTCGCGTTGCCATTGAAAAACTACAACTCAACGATGCTTCACTCAGTTTTGAACCTGAATCATCCTTAGCTCTCGGATTTGGATTCCGCTGCGGATTTCTTGGACTTCTGCATATGGAAATTGTGCAGGAACGCCTCGACCGCGAATTCAATATGGATGTAATCTCAACGGTGCCTAACGTAATGTATAAGGTTATTACCACCAAAGGCGAAGAACTTGAAGTACATAATCCTTCGGGAATGCCTGATACTACTTGGGTTGATGATATTTACGAACCTTTTATCTCGGCCCAGGTAATTTCAAAATCGGATTACCAGGGTGCTATAATGAAATTATGCCTCGAAAAACGTGGAACACTCAGAAACCAGGTTTACCTCACCCAAAACCGTGTTGAACTCAGCTTCGATCTTCCTTTAGGCGAAATCGTGATTGATTTTTACGATAAGTTGAAAAGCATTTCGAAAGGGTATGCTTCGTTCGATTATCATATTTCCGATTATCGCAAAGCTGACCTGGTAAAACTTGATATTCTTCTTAATGGTGATCCTGTCGACGCGCTCAGTACACTTATTCACCGCGACAATGCATATAGTTTCGGTAAACGTATCTGCGAAAAGCTTAAAGAATTGATCCCAAGGCAACAATACGAAGTTGCAATACAGGCAGCAATCGGTGCAAAAATTATATCGCGTGAAACCATTAAGCCGCTTCGTAAAGACGTTATTGCCAAATGCTATGGCGGTGATATTTCGCGTAAACGCAAGTTGCTCGAAAAACAGAAAAAAGGCAAGAAACGAATGCGCCAGATCGGTAATATTGAGGTGCCGCAAAGTGCCTTCCTGGCAGTGTTGAAACTCGATTAAAAAGTGAGACAACCTTATCTTTTCCCATAGAAAAGATTCATGATAAAAAAGAGATTTCCGGGCAACCAGCGTTACCTGGAAATTTTCGTCTAAACCAGTAAGAGCCTGTTATACAATGTATATATTTTGCATCCTACACTAATTGGCTAAAGCTGACTCCAATATTGCAAACAGGACGAGAACTCCGCCCAGAACCATTACGACAACTTCTAATTGGAGGGAAACTGATAGTGTTAGGATGGCGGAAAGAATGAACCCGAATTTTGAGGCGAATTTTTTACCACCATCAGGATGAAAATGGTCACATTTCAGGCATTTAAAGTATTTATCCGGGCCGATCCGTATTATCAATTTGATGTGGAAGCCAGCTATTTAAGGTAACTTGTTGGCTAAACAACTACTTTTGTATAAAATTACCGGCAAAATTCCTGCCCTTTAGGCACTCAATGTCTATCTTAAACTCCGAGGCAAATTTTGTCGTTGCTGAACAAAGGCCAAAACCGGCTGTTAATAAACAAGGATATAAAATTAATATTCAATATAATCCACCAATGTACTCATTATCAGAATTACCCAGAAAAATCTTCCGTAGTTATATTTGCGCCCATTCCAGTCTTCCCCCGGTTGAAAGCACACAGCAGTTTGTGGATGAGCTTGTAATGTTTTTATTTCCGCTAAAAGGTAATCGTACGGTTTCCTTAAAATCATTACAAGTAGAATTACGCAGGTTGCGTTTTCGGCTCAGCGAACTCCTTTATCCTCTGCATGGTGATGCAGAAGAAGAGGTAACTCAAGTGGTTGAATCCTTTTTTAATCGCCTGCCCGACATTTATGAAATGATGCTGAATGACGCAGATGTGTTTCTTAACAGTGATCCATCGGCAAAAGGGATTGAAGAGATAATTATGTCATTCCCTGGTTTTTATGCTATATCAGTTTATCGTATTGCACATGAACTTCATTTGCTTAATGTACCACTTCTGCCCAGGATTATGAGTGAATACCTTCACAGCAAAACCGGGATTGACATTCATCCCGGAGCCAGAATAGGAAAAAATTTCTTTATTGACCACGGAACCGGCGTGGTAATTGGAGAAACCACAGAGATCGGAGATAATGTGAAAATTTACCAGGGAGTTACACTCGGAGCACTTTATGTAGAACGGGCACTTCGCGACCAAAAACGCCACCCGACAATCCAGGATGATGTAATTATTTACGCCGGGAGCACCATTTTGGGTGGGAAAACAGTAATAGGCCGGGGTTCTGTAATCGGTGGTAATGTTTGGCTTACGGAGAGCGTTGAGTCATTTTCGCTTGTTTATCATCAACCACAGATCGTGATCCGTGATAAAAAAGATTTCGTTGAACCCATAAATTTTTTCATCTGATGAAAGTAAATTCAATATTACAAACCATAGGAAATACGCCTCATGTTCGTATTAACAAGCTTTTCCCTTCAAAATTCGAAGTCTGGATAAAACTGGAAAAGAATAATCCCGGAGGGAGTATTAAAGACCGTATTGCTCTGGCCATGGTTGAAGATGCCGAAAAACGTGGCGTTCTTAAGCCAGGTTCTGTAATTATTGAACCTACCTCCGGAAATACAGGAATTGGACTCGCGATGGTCAGCGCTGTTAAAGGTTACAAGTTGATACTTGTTATGCCCGAATCCATGAGCGTTGAGCGGCGTAAACTGATGTTGGTTTATGGTGCTGAATTTGTGCTTACTCCCCGTGAAAAAGGTATGAAAGGGGCAATTGAGAAAGCCACAGAATTAGCCGGTACAACTCCAGGGTCCTGGATACCCGGGCAATTTGAGAATCCTGCCAATCCGTCCATTCATTTCGAAACAACAGCTCATGAGATAGCTGCTGATTTCCCTGATGGGCTTGATTATATTATTACCGGTGTTGGTACCGGTGGCCATATTTCGGGTGTAAGCAAGTACCTGAAAGCGCTTTGGCCCAATCTGAAAGTGTTTGCTGTTGAACCGGAACTGTCGCCGGTAATCAGCGGCGGAACACCGGGCCCGCATCCATTACAAGGTATTGGCGCCGGCTTTGTTCCTAAAAATCTTGATACAAATCTGCTCGACGGAGTTATTGCTGTATCGAAAGAAAGCGCTTATGAATTTACTCGCAGACTGGCCCGTGAAGAGGCTATTTTTGCAGGTATTTCCACTGGCGCTTCCTTGGCCGCTGTAAATAAAAAGCTTGCAGAAATGCCTGAAGGTTCACGAATCTTAACTTTCAATTACGACACAGGTGAGCGCTACTTATCGGTTGAGGGATTGTGGGAATAATAAAAAAATACAGTTTAAATTTTATTGATTTACAGTGAGCTAAACCCAAATGTAAATCTGTTCTCTTATTTAGGGATATTCTTTTATCCTGTTGACTTTTCCATGTTCTGTTATTTGATAACGAACTTCAAATGGAGAAGGAGAATAAACAAATATTTTCTAAAAAATTATCCGGGAAAGAGAAGTTTTTTCAATTCTGTTGTAACTTTATACCATTGTTAAACGTTCTACCTTCGAAAACTAACAACTGAAAACCAAAAAGATGACTACAGCCGAGTACAATTCATGTGCCGACTTATACTCCGACGGAGTGTATCGCTTCATCCTGAAGAATATCAAGGATAGGGATACAGCCCAGGATATTGTACAGGAATCGTATGTGAGGATGTGGGAGAGAGTGAAAGAAGTATCATACGATAAAGCACGCGCTTACCTTTTTACAACGGCTTATCATACCATGATTGACCATATCCGTAAAAACCAGCGCATTAGTTCTTTGGACGACGACTACTCAGAAATACATGATGAAACACCAGGAAATTACAACGACCTGAAAGAAGTAATTAACGAAGCCGTTGCAAAACTTCCTGAAATACAACGATCGGTGATCATGCTCCGCGACTACGAAGGATACTCATACGAAGAAATCGGTGATATCCTGAAACTCAGTGAATCCCAGGTGAAAGTTTATATTTTCAGGGCACGTACTTTTCTGAAACAATATATAGGCAGCCTCGATCTGGTACTCTAGTAATCACAGCTTACAAAAGATCAAACAAAATGAAAATCAACAGGGATAATTACGAAGCATATTTCCTCGACTATCACGAAGGACTGTTAAGCCCGGAAATGGTCGAAGAAGTAAAGTTGTTCGTTGATCAAAATCCCGACCTTAAAAATGTACTTGAGGAGTTTGAAGCAGTTACACTTGTTGCTGACCAGGACATAGTTTTTGAGAAAAAGTCAGCCTTAAAAAAAAATCAGGTATTCGCCACATCTCAGGTTAACGAACTGAATTATGAAGAATACCTGGTAGCCGAAACCGAAGGATTATTAAATGCAGAACAACTTGCCTCCATTGAAGAATTTATCAGCATCAACCCGCAGTTTGAAAAAGATCGCAGGTTATATGCACTTGCACATCTTTCTATTGAAGATGAAGTTGTTTTTGAAGCCAAAGAATCGCTTAAACAAAAGGCAATTCCTGTTGGCACAATTAATGCCGATACTTTTGAAACATACCTAGCCCGCGAAATCGAAGATGATCTGAGCCCGGATGAAAAACTTCAGCTAGCTGAATTCATGCAATACAATCCCCATCTGGAACGGGACCGTGAACTTTACAAGCACACTATTCTGTCCGCTGAAGAAAATATTGTATTTGAAAATAAACGCATCCTGAAACAATCTGTAATCCCTGTCCGTCGCATTGTTTACTATGCGCTATCGGCAGCAGCTTCGCTGGCATTGATTTTTAGTGTTTACTTTTTGATTGATCGCAACGATATTCCCCGCAAACTATCTGAACAAGGTAAAGTAAAGAATACGGTCAACAAGGTAATAACCCAGCCTGCCACTGCAATACCGGATAAACAGGTTGCTTCAAACATCAAATCTCCTGCTGATCATACTTCAACCTACAAAGGGGAAAAAACTGCTACAAATAATGAAACAGCTAATACTTTTGTGGTTAAAAATCGGGAGCCGGAGCAGTTTGCATTCGTTGACCGCCAAATTGTTGAGCCTTTACAATCCAGATCTGCAAGAAAAGTTACAATACGTTCATACGTCGATCCGGAATTTACATTTATTCGTACAAGCCAGATGGATATGAACCGAAACCTTGAGTTCTATTATAACCTCAAACTCGCTCAGGAAATTCAATATGCACAGTTGAATTCGAAAGATAAAAACCCAGCCAAAACCATTTTTGATGCTACTGTAGGAAAAGTAGGCGAATTATTTGCCATGAACCGGAAACCATCTCCTCCTGAAGAAAAAAAGGAACTAACAATCTGGACTTTTGCTGAACTTGGTGTTACTGCTTACAATACAGTTACATCGAGTGAAGTTGAACTTAATCTTAGCAAAGATGATGAAGGAAAAGTAGTTGGGTATGACCTGGAAAGCGGGCTGGTGGACATCAAAAAAGATTTTAATAAGTAAATACATAAAAATTGACAATAGCTTTCCGGGCTTAGTCCGGATTTTTTTTTGCCTGTAAATTTCAAATCCGGGTTTGTTGTTTTCTGAAAATGATTTTCAGTAAAATTCTTTTATTTGGCCCGAAAAAAATAATTCATGCTTTGCGTTAACCCAGGATAAATTAGCAAACCTGAAATTTTATAACTGACCTGGAGTAATAGTAGAGTCAACATGCTCAAACGAAATAATCTTATAAAGGGAATCGTTTTCCTAAAATACTTATTCCAAATTGCACTGAATCCTATGTTAGATATTTGTTTTCTTATCCAGTTGTAACATTATACCTGGTATTTCCGTCTTGTATTTTAAAATCTAATTATACAAACAAAATAATCTCAATCCAATGAAAAACCTAAAATTCTTGCTCGCAGCAATGATGCTTCTTACACTTCCATACAGCAGTGTAAAAGCACAGACAAAAGGAAATGGCAATGTAACTACAGAGGAACGCCAGGTTCCTGCTTTTGATGCAGTTAAAGTTAGTGGCGCTATTAACCTGATAATTTCGCAGGGGAATCAGCAATCGGTAAAAGTTCAAACTGACGAGAACCTACAAAGCCACATAATTGCTACAGTTATAGATGAAACCCTGAACCTGAGTTGCAAAAACATGCAGAATCCAACAAAAACAAATGTTTATGTAACTGCTGTGAAACTTACCAAAATTGCTGCCAGTGGTGCAGTCAAGGTAACAGGTGAAACGGTTTTCAAAAGTGATGCTTTTAGTCTTAACACTTCGGGAGCAACACACATTATATTAGATATCGAAACCGGTACGTTTGACAACGAAACCAGTGGAGCCTCGAAAAGTACTATAAATATTAAAGCAAAAACTGCAAATACCGAAATCAGCGGAGCCGGCATCATGATGCTGAAAGGAACTGTTGAAAAGCATAATGCTAAAGTATCGGGTGCAGGAAAGTTGGAAGCCGCAGATTTAATTACAGAATATACCAATGCTAATGTTTCAGGGGCAGGTAATGCTATTGTTATGGCCCGCAAGCAACTTAAAACTGACAAATCGGGAGCTGGCAGCATTTCTTACATCGATAAGGGTGAAACAAAAAGTATAAAACAAAAAGATGAAAATGTGATTACCTTTTAATAGCATTGCAATAAACCTGTTTAAAATGATAACAACTGCATATTTTTTGATGTGCAAATTACATTTGCAGGAGTCAGTCAGGTATACGGGGAAAGTGATATTGAACAGAATTAAGAAAATTTGTAAAAAGTATTTAATAAATCCGGGACTTCCCCGGATTTTTTTGCTTTTTGGATGGTATAAACAGGCATCCTTATTGCCCCAACTCAACTTTTCTGCTTTTAAAATTCCGGCAATATTGTATTCAAAATACAAGGAAACCCGAATTATTTGCAGATTTTTAACTTTTTATTAGTTTCCTGTAACATTATACCGGCTTTCTCCGTCTAGCAACCGGAAACTAATAAACAACAAACAGCATAATCTCAATCCAATGAAAACTCTGAAACTTACACTCACAGGAATGATGCTCCTTACACTCATCTTTACCAGTGTTAAAGCTCAAACAAAAGGAACCGGCAGCATAACTACGCAGGAACGCGAAGTGCCCGCATTTGATGCCATTAAAGTGGGTTGCGCAATCAATCTGTATATTTCGCAAGGTGACAAGCAAATGGTAAAAGTTGTTACCGACGAAAACCTGCAGGACCGCATCATTACAAAAGTTGCTAATGGTACACTGAGCCTGAGTTGCGACAACATTAAGGATGCAACGAAAATGAATGTTTATGTAACTGCCGTCAATCTTTCAAAAATTGATGCTAGCGGAGCATCGAAAGTTACAGGTGAAACACTGCTGAAAAGCGACGCTTTTGGACTATATACTTCAGGCGCAGCCAAAACAACCCTGAATATTGAAACAGGTACATTTAACAACGAAACCAGCGGAGCAGCCAGTAATACGATTAGCCTGGCGGCAAAAACCGCCAATACCGAAGTGAGCGGAGCAGGCTTTCTTGCACTTAAAGGATCCGCAGAAATGCATAAAACACAGGTTTCAGGAGCGGGAAGCCTTAAAGCTCTCGAATTTATTACCGATAATACCGATGCCAATGTTTCAGGGGCAGGGAATGCTAAAATAATGGCACGTAAACAATTAAAGGCAGACCTCTCAGGAGCCGGTAATATTACCTACTTCGATAAAGATAACATTAAGAAAATTGGCAAATCAGGTCAGTATCAGATCACTTTTGATGGAATGGATAATATTAAAAGTGTAATAATAGAAGATGAAAATGAGGATGCGGATCCAAATGAAACGGCTAAGGAGTCGTGGAAGCTTTCGGATGATAATGACTCCGTTACAGTGATTGTTAATGATAAAAGAGTGGTGGTTGTTACTGATGATACAGTAAGAGTAAATTTAGGCCAACGCGACTATGTGATCAGCGACAACGGAGTAAAGATCAGTAAACATGACAAAGAGCCAAAATTCAAAGGACATTGGGCTGGATTTGAACTGGGTGTCAACGGGTTGCTGAATAAGGATATGGTAATCGGTTCTCCTGAAGGTTATAACTTTATGGATCTGAACTATGCCAAATCCATCGCAGTAAATATCAATTTTTTCGAGCAAAATATAAACCTGATCCGTCAGCACCTGGGACTTGTTACTGGTATGGGGATTAGCTGGAATAACTACCGTTTTGACAAAAACGTTGTGCTGACCCATGACGGAGAGTTTAATGGATATTTCGACACGGACGCAACTAAAAGCTACGAAAAAAGCAAACTCGTTGTCACTTACCTGCGAGTTCCTTTAATGCTCGAATACCAGACTAACAGCAAAATGAAAGCCAATAGTTTTCATTTGTCGGGAGGTGTTGTTGGAGCTTTAAGGATAGGATCACACTCGAAAATAATTGTTGATGACAATAAATCGAAAGACAGAAGCGATTTCTATATTAATCCTTTTAAAGTTGATGCTATTGCGAAAATTGGCTGGGGCGTGATCAACCTTTATGGGACATACTCGCTTACCGAAATGTTCCGCAGCAATAAAGGGCCTGAGGTTTATCCTTTCGAGATTGGTATCACACTGGCTTCATTCTAGCAAACTTATTCGGTAAAACCGAACTCTAAAACAAAAACATTTTTTGAAATAGCTCTACTTAATATTGATTTGGTTAGTTGATTGACTGCCTCCAGCCGGGGGCAGTTTTTTTTTTACGAGCAAAGCATTAACTTTGCCACAAATACCATCATCGAAAACATATTTTTAATACATAATCTGAAAAACAAAATCCTATGTCGGGACATAATAAATGGTCGACCATTAAACGTAAAAAGGGCGCAATAGATGCCAAAAGGTCGAAAATTTTCTCCAAAATCAATAAAGAAATTACTGTCGCTGTAAAGGAAAGCGGACCTGATCCTGATTCCAATCCACGACTGAGGCTTGCCATAGCCAATGCCAAAGGCGCCAGTATGCCGAAAGACAACATTGTACGTGCCATCAGTAAAGGATCTGATAAGGACGGAGCTAATTTTATCGAGTGTACATTCGAAGGATATGCCAATGGCGGAACCGCTATTTTCCTTGAAGCTACCACCGATAACCAGCAACGTACTATAGCGAATGTAAGGATGTACTTTAATAAGTTTGGCGGCAACCTTGGCACGAACGGATCGTTGAGCTTTATTTTCGACCGAAAAGGCATTTTTACCATTCCACAAGGCGATCTCAATCCCGATGATTTTGAAATGGAAATGATTGAAGCGGGCGCTGAAGATATGCAACTCGAAGAGGGTTATTTTACAGTTACTACTGCCATGGAAAACTTTGGCGCTATGATGAAAAAGCTTGAAGCTTTGAAAATTGAACCGGAAAATGCTCAACTGCAACGCATTCCGAAGGACACATCCAAAGTTGACCTGGAAACCGCTAAAAAAGTGATGCGCCTGGTCGAAATGTTCGAAGAAGACGAC
This sequence comes from Lentimicrobiaceae bacterium, assembly GCA_041660125.1. GTDB lineage: Bacteria > Bacteroidota > Bacteroidia > Bacteroidales > UBA4417 > UBA4417. The sequence continues at coordinate 54,630 of JBAZWY010000006.1, read as the reverse complement.
GACATTCAAGCCGTTTATCACAATCTTGAGATGACGGATGAACTGATGGATTCGTTATAAAACTGCAAATAACATAAAAGACTAACCCGAAAGTTGATGGAAGCTTTCGGGTTTTTTATTGGATTTTGTTCATCTCCAAAACGGGTATGTATTGTTGTTCCAGTTTCAAATGTTCCGGCGAATGCCATCCAGCTATAACCAGATCATAAAACCTCGCCCCGTCATCCAATCATCCCAATCACATCTCATACTGAATCATCTTACCGTTATAAAGATATTTATTTGGTTTGGAAATAAAAGGGCTGCGTACAATTAAGCCTTTAATATTCATTCACAAAAACACCTCACCCTGCCCTCTCAAGGAGAAGGGAGGGGATGAGGTCTTATGTTAAAAGAGAAGGTGCCAAAGGCGGATGAGGATAGAGGGTTTGGTGTGAGGTATTACTCGGATTTCAAGCCTTTAACTCATTTTGTCGTTAAGTAGTCATATTTAATGAATGTTGATCTGCGAAATCTGCTTAATGGTTTGGCTTGTTTCGACTATCGCCCCATATCCATTGCTCTATGACATATAAGTTTGTCAATGCTTTAAAAGAACGAATTAGCAAAAGAGGTTTTTTAAACAGCTCATTTACAAGCCCATATAAAATATTTTGCATCTAAATTAAACTTATAGTTGTATAACTATGTTTTTAGTTGTATCTTTGTTCCATAATCTGAAAATCATGAAGAAGCTAACCAAAGCAGAAGAACAGATCATGCAGGTGCTGTGGGAACTGGAGAAAGGATTTGTAAACGATATTGTAAGCCAATTTCCGGAACCAAAACCTGCTTATAATACTATATCCACCATTGTACGTATTTTGGAGCAGAAAGGGTTTATTGCCCATAAAGCATATGGCCGAACCCACGAGTATTATCCGCTGGTTCAAAAAGAAGATTATTCCCGCGAATACCTGGATAATTTCACGAAGAATTATTTCAGCAATTCGTATAAAGCGCTGGCCTCATTTTTCGCGCAAAGTGAAGATTTGAGTATTAAAGAACTTGAAGAAATAAAACTGCTGGTTGAAGAACAGATCAGTAACCATAAAAAAGTAAAACAATGAACGTGCTAATCACCTATATTTTTGCCGCGATCGTATCGCTGGGAGTTTTCTACACAGCATATATAGTTTTCTTGCGGATAGAACCACTGTTCCGGTTTAACAGGATTTACCTGCTTTCAGCCTTACTTCTTTCCTATCTGATTCCGCTTATCACATTGCTGCCCGATTCCTTTTTATTTATAAAGACAAATGCACCCGACACCGGCTTTATGCACTCAATCATATTGTCTCCGGTAGTGATTAATGCAACAGCTAGTAAAATACCATCACTTCCTGAAATACTTGGATACATCTATCTTCTGGGAGTGCTATTCTTTGCTGTTAGGTTAATAATCAGGCTTATAAGTATTTATAAACTAGGCAAAAACGGGGTCAGGTCTGATAAAGATGATAGTTCAATTCTTTGGAGCCAGTCGAACATTCCACCATTTTCATTCTTCCGCACCATGTATTTGCCTGCTAACCTGAAAGATACCGTACATTTAAACGAAGTAATCAGGCACGAACAAGTGCATATTAAATCATGGCATAGTTTCGACATTGTATTCACCCAGGTAATGCAAATTATTTGCTGGTTCAACCCTTTCATTCCATTGATAGAAAAGTCTTTGCGCGAAATTCATGAATATGTGGCAGATAAAGAAGTTATAACCGCCGGTACCGATCCGGTAGCCTATACCAAAATTTTATTTTCACAGGATAAAACAGCCCTGGCTATTGTGCTGGGAAATAATTTCAATTACTCACTCATAAAAAGGAGGTTAACCATGTTTTACAAAAAGAATACGCGATTTGCCAGGCTGAAGGCTGTTGCAGTATTACCACTGGCTATTTGCATAGTAATGATTTATGCAATAGGCTGCAAACAATCAGCAACTAAATCTTCCGAAACAACCGTTGCCACCGAGGCTCCGGCACAGGTGACTCCGGCAGTTCAACCGGATGGTTCAGTGCCACCGCCACCGCCACCACCACCGCCACCACCACCTGCAGATGCAAAAAAAGCAGATAGAGTTTATACAATTGTTGAAAATATGCCTCAATTCCCTGGAGGAGATGCCGCCCGTAATACGTATATAGCTGAAAACATTAAATATCCGGAAACAGCTAAGAAAAAAAATATTCAAGGGACTGTTTATGTGTCTTTTGTGATTGAAAAAGATGGTTTGGTAAGTTCTGTAAATACTTTAAGAGGCATTGGAGGCGGATGCGACGAAGAAGCTATAAGGGTAGTAAAGGGAATGCCAAAATGGACACCTGGCAAACACAATGGGAACCTTGTCAGAGTTCAGTTTAATATGCCAATAAAGTTTAAACTCAGCTAAAATAAAATGTCCAAACAGCTCCGGATCTTCCTGCTTATTATGCTTGCAAATGCATCCTTAGAACTATTTTCTCAGATTTGCATACCCAAGAAGAACCAGTATGACTCCAATCGTAAAAAGCAAGGCTATTGGGTAGAAGTTTCAAAATTAAATCCTGATCAAAAGGTTTTCAAAGGTTGGTACGATCACGGAAACGAAACTATAAGGTGTACTTATTACATTGTTAGCAACAAGCGGTAAAAAACAGACAAGAAAGCAGAATTTGACTTTTGACTGTTCACTGCAACTTGACAAATTAAAGACAGGAAATATAAAAGCCGACACTCAAGCCAACCCCAAAGTTTAAATTTTTACCCCATCGCACTTTTCGCCAAAGGCGTTTTGGCTATCACATATTGCAGCACATTTGCAAGCACACACAAGCCAATGCTCAAACCAAAAGGCATGCAAAAGAGCTGCAATCCCCTTCTCAACAGTTAATATTATATTTGCCCTGGTAAATTCTTTGGAAATAATATAGGAAAACTTTGTGTTTCAACTATTAGTTTCTAATTTTGACCTGTAAACAATAACAGTCAATTATTATGCCAGATATTGAAGTAAGGAATTTAATTGTTGAATCTGCAACCAAGTATTTTTCTAAATACGGTTTTTCTAAAACCACGATGGATGAGATTGCCAAGAATATTCATAAAGCAAAAGGAGTTTTATATTATTATTTTAAAAGCAAAGAAGAACTTTTTAACGAAGTTTTAAAACAAGAATTAAGTAAAGTAAAGAAAGAATTAAAAAAAATTGTAGATAGTGATGATGATACTCTGATTATACTAAAAGAATATATGCTTACTCGTTTAAAATTACTACACAAAGCTGTTAACTACCATGAAACTCTCAGAGCCGATTTCTTTGAAAAATATTACTTCGTTAAAGATGTCAGAGATGATTTTACTGAGTTTGAACGTACTCAAATTACCAACATTTTGAAAAAAGGGAAAAAGGAAGGTTATTTGAATGTTAAAAATATAAATTCCACTGTAAACATTGCTATAATGATAATAAGCAGCATTGAATTCCCTTTATTTTTACAAAACAAATATGCTGAATATGAAAATACAATGGAAGAACTTATATCCATGCTGGTGAATAATTTAAAAATTCAAAAAAAATAAATAGTTATTTTTTGTTAAAATATTTGACTAAAAAACATAATTGGTCAAATATAATATTTACTTTTGCACTGACTTAAAAACAATATTATTCAAATATTTGATAAAAGAAATATGAAAACATTTGCACAGTTAATTATCAGGTACAGAAAGGCAGTAATAGCAATAACATTGGTTCTGACAGTTTTCTTTGGCTACTTTATTAAGGATATTAAAGTTAATTCTGATATTTTGAGTTCTCTGCCAAAGAACGATAAAACAGCCATATTATTTAACCGTATTGGTACGCAATATGGTGGAAACTCAATAGCAATGATAGCTATTGAAACGGATAATATATTCAAAAAAGAAACCCTTGAACAAATCAGGCAAATTACAGATTCAATTAAAACTTTACAAGGAATAGGTTCCGTAACTAGCTTAACAGATGTTATTGACATTAAATCCAGTGAAGAAGGAATTGAAATTGGAAAATTAGTTGATCCGAATAATTTGCCAAAAACACCCGGGCAACTTGACAGCTTAAAAAAATATATCTTTTCAAAAGATATGTATAAAGGCAATCTCATATCTGAGGATGCCACCGCTACACTTGTTGTAGCTAAAATTATTGAAGGTTCGGACAAAGAGAAGGTTACTAATTTAATTAAGTCAAAAATTCAAAACATTCAATTACCTAAAACAGTTACATTATATTATGGTGGGCAGCCTTTTTTAATGAACGAACTCGCAAGAATAATTTTTCACGATATGGCATTGCTTGGTCCCATTGCATTCCTTATAATTGCTCTTATAATTCTTTTAAATTTCAGGTCGGCAAGAGGTCTTATCTTGCCCCTTTTAACTGTTACCATAGCTATTATATGGACATTGGGCATTATTTCTTTGCTACATTATGAATTAACATTAATTACAAGTATTATCCCTGTTATTTTGTTGGCAGTTGGTAGCGGATGGCCTATTCATATTATTAATAGAATAAACAAAGAGACTGATGCTGACCGAAAAAGTGCATTAGTGAAAGCTCTTTTGTATGTGGCATTACCCGTATCACTTGCTGCTATCGCAGCAATGATAGGTTTTTTAACTTTTGTTTTTGGTTCTTATCTGACCATGATACAGCAATTCGGAATTTTTTCCGCATTGGGTATTTTCATTGCTCTGCTTCTTTCCCTGTCATTTGTCCCTGCACTTGTTGCCTCAATAAAATCTAAAAACAATACAAAAGAGCTTAAAGAAAAAAGTATTAAAAAATCATTTCTTGATAATTTATTAAAAACAAATATGGGCTTTATACAGAAGCACCCTGCTTACATTATTATCCTTTGGGTCTTTGTTATAATTATTTCAATTATCGGAACTACTAGAATCCAACATAAGGCTAGTATGATTGATTTTTTCAAAAAGGAAAGCGATGTTCAAAAAACTGAAAAGTTAATGAATAGTAAATTTTCAGGAACTATGCCTGTTTATGTCGCTGTAAAAGGCAATGTGCAGTCACCCGAAGTACTAAATGTTATGAGGGAAATTCAGGAGCACATGAAAAAAAATCAGTGCATCAAACAAACGCAGTCTGTTGCCGACCTTATTGAAGAAATGAACAATGCAATGGGTGAAGGTAAGAAAATACCTAAAGAGCAAGCCAAAATAGAACAACTGTGGTTTTTATTAGACGGGCAGGAAATTATGAAACAACTCGTAAATGATTCCCTGACAGAAGGCATAATACAAGCAAATATGTCAAACAGTGACTTTAATGTTCAATCTCAATTTTCTGAAGATTTGAATAGCTATATTAAACAATTTAAATCTAATAATATTGAAGTATCCGGGATGCCTGCTATTTACAATCGTCTTGACCAAAGTATTGTAAAAACTCAACGGCAAAGCTTAATATTAGCAATAATCCTTGCGTTTACATTGGTTGCATTGATGTTCAAATCCGTGAAGAAAGGTTTATATTCCATTATTCCCATGACTATTTCTGTACTTGTCTTATTCGGGTTTATGGGTTGGTCAGGAATCCCGCTTGACATTGCAACTGTTCTGGTCAGCAGTATTGCAGTAGGTGTTGGTGATTATGCCATTCATATAATATCAGGTTTTAATTTTTATTATAAGTTAGAGCCAGATGTTAACACCTCTTTGGGGAAAAGTGTACAAATCAGCGGCAGAGCAGTTATCGTTAATGTATTATCTGTTTCAGCTGGTTTCTTAGTGTTATCACTTTCCAGCCTTGTCCCTCTTCAACGTTTTGGAATCATAATAGCTGTTGCAATGATTAGTTCTGGATTGGCTGCAATAACACTGCTTCCTGTAATTATAAGAGCTACCACTAAATCTAAAATAAAATCTAACCTTAATCGCCAGTTGGAAGAAGTGCCTAAAGCATCAGAATGTTTAAATTAAAATTAAATCTATTGTTCACCTTAAAAAATCAAATATGAAAAAGCTAAAAATTCAAACAGCAGTTTTAACCGCATTTATCGTTGCAGGCAGTATGTTTTCTGCAAATGCACAGGATGCCGTTACTATTTTGAAAAAAATGGATGATTTAATGTTTTCCTCAAAAGATATGACAGGAAAACAGAAAGTTATTCTGATCGATAAAGCTGGTAAACAAGAAACCCGTGAAGGAAAGATGCAACAAAAAGGAACCGATAAACGAATGATGCGTTTTACTGCACCTGCTTCACAGGCAGGAATAGCAGTTTTATCACTAACTGACGATAAGATGTATTTGTATTTACCTGCTTTTGGCAAGGAAAGACGAATTGCTTCAAGCGCAAAAAACCAAAAATTTGCAGGCACCGATTTTTCTTATGATGACATGGAGTCAAAATCATATTCCGATAAATACACTCCTAAATTATTAAAAACTGAAACCAATGTATTTGTCGTTGAAATAACTCCCAAATCAACATCCGAATACTCTAAGATAATCGTAAATATTAACAAAACAAACTATTATCCAGAATCAATGGATTACTATGACAAGGGGGGAAATAAAGTAAAAGTAGCAAAATACACATTCAAAAAAGTTGGCAAGTATTGGAACCCATCAGAAATTGAAATGACCGATTTAAAAACAAATCACAAAACCAAAATGCAAATGTCTGATGTGAAATATGACACAGGTTTAACAGATGATGATTTTACTGTAAGAAAATTAAAAGAATAATACTATGTTATTGCCTAAAAAATCTAAAAGTATCTGCCTTTTGATTTTAATTATTGTTTGTTCGATAACGGTAAAGTCACAAAACATTAAGGTTTCAGTAAACGGTATTCGCTCAACGCAGAGGCAGTTAATCATAAAGGTTTATAAAGACAATGCAAGTTTTGATAAAGACAAACCATTTGTTACAAAGAAATTTGTAAAGAGCGGAATTTCAAAAGGTGAAATGTCTGTCAGTTTTACTTTGGAACCCGGAACTTATGGTCTTGCTCTTCTTGATGACGAAAACAAAGACAATGAGATGAATTATAGCTTTATAGGAATACCAGAAGAAGGTTTTGGATTTTCGAACTATTATCTTTCAGGATTAACAAAACCAACTTTTGATTTGTTCAAATTCGTTTTAGATAAAGATCAAATTCAGAAAATTAATATTAAAATAAGATACATGTAAAAATATAATGTTATGAAAAAAATAAATCTGTTTTCATTTATACTTTTATCATTTTCTTTTATAGCCAAAGGTCAGGATACAATTGTAAATCCTTCGGATACTACAGTTATTGTACAAGAGGTGCAAGATGTGCAAAACCCTGATGAAAACAAATTAAAAATATCAGGAGAACTATTAACTGATGACCGTTTTCTACTTAAAGATAAAAATGACTGGGCATGGAACGAAAACCGTTTAACTTTGAAATTTGACAAAAAAATTACCGGTAATTCAAAGTTCTACTGCGAAATATGGTTGAGAAATATTGGACTTCCAAAATTAACCACTTCATCTGAATTATATAACAAAGGAATAGTTGACCCATATAATTTGGATATAAAAGAAGCCTACCTACAAATATTCTCTTTTCTTACTAAAAATCTTGATTTAAAAATCGGGCGTCAGTATATTACATGGGGAACGGCCGATAAGTTAAATCCAACTAGCAACCTTAATCCCTATGATATGGAAGACATTTTGGATTTTGGTCGGCATCGTGCATCAGATGCTATTAACATGAACTATTATCTTAATAATAATTATTCTTTGCAAGGTGTGTTTATTCCGTTTTTTCAGCCTGCTAATATGCCTGTTGGTATTTTTTCAAAGGCTTTAAATCCTGGTATGGATCTACCACAAGGAATGGTATTAAAAGGGGTATCAGATACTTTACTAATGCCAAGATATAATTTGGGCGAAAGTTCTACAGCGGGATTTAAATTTAAAGGAATGGTTAAAGGAGTGGATTTCTCATTAAGTTATATATGGGGTCGGGATGGACTTCCTTTATCTACGAGAAATACTTTCATTCCAGTTGATACACTTGGAGGAATTAATATAAATTCACAGCTTTCGTTTACAAGAAATCATATCATAGGTGCTGACTTGTCAACAAGTATTGCCGGTATGGGATTTTGGGCAGAAGCAGCAGCATTTATACCCGAAAATGATATTATTATGACAAATGATTTATCAGCGTTTTATCCTATGTCATCAGTTCCGATAACACAGGACTCAATACTTATCAAAAAAACAGAACCATATATAAAATATATCATTGGGGGTGATTATAATTTCAGTGATGGTTCTTATATTAATTTGCAATACATGCATGGATTTTTTCATGAAAAAGGAAGCGAAAACTTGAATAATTATTTCTTTTTACAGTATGAGAAAAAGTTTTTTAATGAAAAACTTAAAATCGCCCCCATTGGCGGCGCTTTCATTGTAACTGATTGGGATAAAATCAAAGATAATTTTGCTATTGCTTATATCCCACAAATTACATACAAAGCCACTGAAGATGTTGAAATTACCCTGTCAGCAGCAATTTTCAACGGCAAAGGAGATAATTTGTTTGCTAATTTGAAAGACTACAATATGTTTATGTTTAAGTTAAAATATAGTTTTTAGTATTACCCACTGCACAATGTCAAGCACATGCTGCAAACCGCACAAGCCAACCAAAACCAAAGTTTGCAGCAAGAGCTTGCCATATTCTGCACACTTACGAGAGTGATTAAGACTAAAAAAATCCACCCTTCTGTAAAAATTTAAACGCCGACACACATTCCACCCCAGACAAAAGCTCTCTGACAGTTTGACAGCGAAACTGGAAATAGTAATATCTTTGTGACATGAAAGACAAGAACCGCCAGTTGCTAACAGCGTGTAGCTTCAATTGCCGAGATAGTGCGAGTTTCAACGTTTTTGCATTTAATAAACTTATGTGTAACCTGACAGGAAAGTGCCTTGAAATCGGCAACTGCAAGCTACACGCAAACCTAAGGAGTCAGGTGGACAAAGTTCCGTTATGTGAACGATAGTCTGATACGAATGAAACGCTATACCATGAATGGGAATCTCGACTACAAAGGATCTGCACTCATGCTCAGGAATAAAGATGAGCTTCGGTTCTGCTGGGATGGGAAGTTTGTATTTTATGATTCACACAGGCACAAGATAAAAAAAGTGACCTATATACGTGGCGTGGAACAGGATCTTGAATAATTACAAAATCTGAGATTTATCAGAAGCATGTTTTTAGTTTGGAATCATATATCCTTAAAAACAATAAAGGCAGCCATTGGCTGCCTTTTAATTATGCCATTTATCAGTATATTAAGCAGTCACAATTTCATAAGTATCATTTGCAATAACAAGCTCTTCATTGGTTGGAACTACCATTACCGTTACTTTTGAATTTGGTTTACTAATAATAGCTTCCTTTCCGCGGAGGCGGGTATTCTTCGCCACATCAAATTCGAGGCCCATAAATTCGAGGCTTTCACAAACTTCCTGGCGTGTTTCCCAGCCGTTTTCGCCTACACCACCCGTAAATATAACTACATCAATGCCACCCATGGCAGCAGCATACGATCCCAGGTATTTTTTAATCCTGTAGTGATAAATATCAAGCGAAATTTTTGCCCTGTGGTTGCCCTCGGATGCAGCAGTTTCAACATCACGCATATCGCTCGATACTCCTGACAAGCCGAGAATACCGCTGTGTTTATTTATAAGTGTGCTTGTATAAGGGATGCTGATCTCTTCTTTATCTGCAATGTATAAAAGCGCACCTGCATCTAAATCGCCACTACGGGTTCCCATTACCAATCCTTCAACAGGAGTCATTCCCATGGAAGTGTCGGTAGATTTCCCGTTTTGGATGGCACACATTGAAGCCCCGTTTCCAAGGTGGCAACTAACTATTTTCAGGTCTTCAATATTTTTACCCAATATCTCGGCAGCACGCTTTGAAACAAAACGATGGCTCGATCCATGGAAACCATAACGGCGGACTTTGTATTTCTCGTATAACGAATAAGGAATACCATAAAGATATGCTTGTTCAGACATGGTTTGATGAAAAGCCGTATCGAAAACGGCCACCTGCGGAACTTCGGGCAATAGTTTGGTGATGGCATAAATACCTTCAAGGTTCGGCGGATTATGCAGCGGGGCCAGGTCAATACATTCCACAAGTGCGTCAATAACTTCCGGTGTAATAGCAACGCTCCTGCTGTATTTTTCACCGGCATGAACAACTCTATGCCCAACGGCGCCAATTTCGTTCAGGTCTTTAACGCATCCGTATTCCTTATTTGTAAGTATTCCAAGTACAAACTCTATACCTGCCTGATGGTCAAGTATTTCGCCTTCGAGTTTGAGGACATCTCCATTTGCCAGATAATGTTTGATGGATGCGCCTTTTAGCCCGATTTTGTCAACCAGGCCTTTTGCAACTACTTCAGCTGAAGGCATTTCGAAGAGCTGATATTTAATGGATGAACTTCCGCAGTTCAAAACTATAATCTTCATTTGTTGTTTTTTTTAAACAGAATTGATTAACTACCTGTACTCGGGGCAAGTAATAGTACTTCCAACTATTTTGCCTTTAGCGTCGTATTTATAAAATCCCTGTCCGGTAATTTTTCCCAAATAATTGGCACGAACCAGCCGTTTGAGTACAGGTGACGTTTTGTAAACATGTTCCCCGAATTCGTTGTACAGGTTATCCATCCATTTTTGTAATTTATCCAACCCGATTTTGTCAGCACGTTCAAAAGGACCAAACTGATGACCAAGGCTGGTTCTCATTAACTCATCTATATCCTGGGCTGAGGCAATTCCTTCCATCAGGATTTCGCATGCCTGGTTTATTACCACACATAACATGCGGGTAGTTACGTTGCCCGGAGATTCCATCAAGGTAACAGGCTTCTTTTCGATCATCCGGACAAAACGGCTGGCAAGTTCGAATGCCTCTTCTGACGTGCGTGAACTACGCACTACTTCAAGCACCTTCACATCATCAGTAGGCGACATAAAATGGAGTCCCACGGCGCGATCAGGAAATTCCAGTTCGGCTGAAATATCGGAAACCATAAGAGTTGCTGTATTCGACGCCAAAATTGCGTTGCGGCGAACAAATTTTTCGGCCTTCTGAAGAATTTCTTTCCGGATTTCGCGACTGGTGCCGGGTTTGCGCGAATTAATCGCTTCAATAACGATATCACAGTCAGCCAGATCACTATATTCAAGTGTGCCTTTGATACGTGACATAATCAGGCGTTTTTCGCTGCTGGTCATTCCCCAGCGACGGATTTCAATATCAATCATGGCTGCAATCCCTTCGAGGCCGGCTGATACGCGCTTCTCATTCAAATCGAGACACACAACATCGAAGCCATGCTGACTGATTGTTTTAGCAATTTCCTGTCCCATCGACCCAATGCCTATGATCCCGATCTTATGAATGGAACCATACTGTTTTGGGCTTTTACTGAGACTGAAATCTTCCAGTTTTCCAATAATTTCTGACATTTTTGTAAACTATAATTGAATGTTTGTTTTTTTTATTGAATAAAGTTCATGAATCTGGCAATCAGTATATTACGTGCCATGCTCATGAATTGCGGTGCAAAGGTAGAATTTATTTGGTGGTTGTGGAATGAAACTGTTAATATTTTAACAGATAATATGGGATTTAGTATATGGTTATTGTGTTTATGGTTTTTGGTAAACCGTCTCGTAAATCGCAATTCGTAAATCTTCATTCGTAAATCGTACCTTGAAAATTATTCCCGTTAAATCCTGATCCTTAATCCCTAATCATTGATTTGTTAATAATAATAAATGATTAGCTCAAAAAATGACTTTGCAGCCCATTCAAATTATGTAATTTTGCGCTCTGCTGTTATGAACGACTCCATTGTCAGATATCAATTTAATCCAACACTTACTGATACAATCGGTTTTTTCGATTATTGTATTCCTTTGACCAATGAAAGTGTTCATCCTACAGCTGATTCATTGTTGAAATATTATGATTATACTATTTACAATTATATAACGCCATTTCCTGCCCCAAAGCAATTTTTACAAACAACATCCATTTTCAGGCCACATAACCTGCCGCTTATACATAAAGAGCCACTGGAAATTAACCGGCAAGCGACAGATTTTATTACCGTGGTTTTTCTGACCTGTCTTTTTATACTTGCCTGGATACAAACATCGTATTCGAAACGACTAATACAAATATTCCGTGCTGTTGCCCAGCCCCATCACGTCAATCAGTTGGAGCGTGAAGGAAATTTGTTTAAGGAGCGTATCAGCCTTGGACTGGGAATTATTTATTTTATGATAAGTTCGGTATTCATATTTCTGATAGTTCAGGAATTTAACGCTGTTCCTACAGGATTGAGCAACCTGGTCTTCACGGGGATTATTTTTGCCGGACTTTTAGCATATGAGCTATCTAAATCATCCTTGGTTTATGTTTCAGGGATTATATTTGATACCAGAGAAACTTCGAGGCAATATCAACTTAATATACTGATATTCAATTTTGCTATTGGAGTAGTTTTGTTGCCTTTTGTGCTTATTGCATTTTATTGGAGTAGCTTAGTTTTATTGACTTCTGGTATCATAATTGTATTATTACTGTCAGCTTACAGGCTCATAAGGGGATTTTTGACAGGGTTGGAAAATAAGAACTATAATTTGTTCTATTTATTTTTATACCTTTGCACCCTCGAAATTTTACCCTTATTACTCTTTTATAAGGTAATAAGTAAAATGTAGAGTCAGATCTTTTTTTCAAAACAGTTAAAATAAATATCTGTAACGTGTCGAAAATTAAGAGCATACTAGTTTCACAACCTTTTCCGGCAGATTTGGAAAAATCGCCTTATGGTGATATTATTAAGAAACATGGTGTCAATATTGAGTTTACAAAATTCTTTAAGATTGAGGGTGTTACGGTACGTGAATTTCGTGATGAGAAAGTTTATATCAACGAACATACTGCCATAATATTTAACAGCAAACACGCTGTTGACCATTTTTTTAGCATTGCCAAAGATGTTAGGGTTGAAATCCCTGAAACTATGAAGTATTTTTGTATGTCAGAGTCAGTAGCTTTCTACTTGCAGAAATATGTTCAGTTTCGTAAGCGTAAAATCTTTTTTTCGGAGAATGATGTTTCCCAGTTAATGGATTTAATAAAGAAACATAAAACCGAACGCTTTCTTCTTCCATGTTCTGATAACAGGAGCAAAGAACTGCCCGATTTGTTGGATGCAGCGAAAATCAATTATAGCGAAGCTGTTTTATACCGTACTGTTCCTGCTGAAATTAAAGAGTTGGTTGATATTTCCAAATTCGACATGATTGTTTTATTCAGCCCACAGGGAATAAGGTCGCTTTTCTATAACTGGCCTGATTTTAAACAAGGAGAGATGGTAATTGGGACTTTTGGCACAACTACTGCCAAAGCCGCAACCGAAGCCGGATTAGAAGTAGGCCTTTCGGCTCCCAGCCCGGCAACGCCTTCAATGACAATGGCAATTGATGCATACCTATCGAAATGCCTGAAAAAGTCATAAAGAGTTAATCAAACCTATTTGAAACCCCGTTTATGAACTTATAAGCGGGGTTTTTAATGATATTTAACTATATTGAACCTGTAATGCTAACAGCTACCTCCGGAAATTATTAATTTTGCATTGTTAAAACATCCGATGCTTAGCTTAGTTAAAAGAAACACTTTCCGGAAACCAGAAAAAATCTGTAATCAAAACCAGATAGACACGCTTTTTAAAGAAGGGAAGTCACTCAAATCAGGATTGTTTCGATTACTAGTTGTTGAAAATGACGAAAAGGGAAAATCGCCTGTGCAAGTGCTCATAGCAGTTCCCAAAAAGAACCTGAGGCATGCTGTTGATCGTAACCGGATGAAACGCCTTATTCGTGAAGCATACCGATTGAACAAACATAAAATCCTGGATAAATACGCCATAGCTTATAAACACCTAGATATTGCGTTTATTTTTTTAGGTAAACAGCCTGTTTCACAGGCAGAAACAGTAGCTGCAATAAATGTATTATTGGATCGTTTAATTAATATACATGAAGAAAATCCTGAGTAGTATTCTGATTGGTATCATACGGTTTTACCAGTATGCCATTTCGCCGTATCTGCCTCCATCGTGCCGCTATACACCTACTTGCTCAGCATATGGAATTGAAGCGCTGAAAAAACACGGCCCTTTTAAAGGTGGATGGTTAACGATTAAAAGAGTAGTTTCATGCAATCCCTGGGGTGGGAGTGGATACGATCCCGTTCCTTGAGTGAAAATTACATGGATAATAGATATTGAAATTAGTTAATAGTTAATAGCAAATAGCTCTCTTTAGCTGGCTGGATTGTTCGATTCAAAAACAAACAAGCATAATTGTTTGTTTTTATTGATAACCTCAACTCGAAAAGTCAGTTAAGACTAAATTTAAAAGTAAAAAAAGCACAAGAATGAAATAGCCATGATTGAGTAATCGCCCAATGAAATATTTATTTTATTGAATCATGGCGAACCTTTAGTTCACAAACACCTATAAAAATAAACAAGATGTGAGTAATTCCATCTTACCAAAATCAAAATAAAAAACAATAAGATGAAAAATAGAATCATCCCCGCGCTGAAAGCAATAATGATTATATCAGTATTTCTGACATTTACACCAACTTCAACCCTTAAAGCGCAAACTTCGCCCGATTTTGAAATTTCGAAAAACCTTGAAATTCTAACATCTTTATATAAGGAGCTGAATGTTAATTATGTTGATGGTATAAACCCTTCGGATCTGATGAAAACCGGGATTGATGCCATGCTCGATAAACTGGATCCGTACACGGTTTTTATTCCGGAATCGGAAATTGAAGATTTCAGGTTTATGACAACAGGTGAGTATGGCGGAATAGGTTCACTGATTCACAAACAAGGGAATTACGTCATTATTTCGGAGCCATACGAAAATTCACCGGCTCAAAAATCGGGCCTCAAGGCAGGGGATAAAATTCTTAAAATTAATGATAAAGATGCTTCGGGAAAATCTGTAGAAGATGTAAGTGCCATCCTGAAAGGTCAACCTGGAACCAATTTTAAAATTGAAGTGGAACGGCCAGGCGAACCCAAACCGCTTATATTTAACATTGTACGCGAAAAGATCACCATTGACCCCGTTCCTTATTATGGAATGCTCGATGGAGGGCTTGGCTATATCAGACTTACCAGTTTCACACAAACAGCTTCCGATGAAGTAAAAAAAGCGCTGCTGGATCTGAAAGAAAAGAATGTTGTTACCGGTCTTGTACTTGATTTACGCGATAATGGAGGCGGCTTGTTAAGTGAAGCTGTTAATATTGTTAACCTATTTGTGAAGAAAAATGAACTGGTAGTTTCAACAAAAGGAAAGCAAGCAGATAAAAACCGGAATTATAAGACCACCATGGATCCAGTGGATACCAACATCCCATTGGTGGTACTGGTAAATGGCAACAGTGCTTCTGCTTCCGAAATTGTTGCTGGTTCTCTGCAGGATCTTGATCGTGCTGTCATTGTTGGCCGCAGGACTTACGGCAAAGGGCTGGTTCAAAACGTTTTCCCATTGAGTTATAATACCGAGGTAAAGATTACAGTGGCCAAATATTATATTCCAAGCGGGCGTTGTATCCAGGAAATTGATTATGCTCATCGAAATGCTGCAGGTAATACAGGTAACGTACCTGATTCACTGATAACCGCTTATAAAACCATGCATGGCCGCACCGTTTACGATGGGAAGGGAATTGCCCCGGATGTAACTACCGATACCATGCGGCTCAGTACTGTTTCGTACAACCTGATAACCAAATATATACTCTTTGATTATGCTACCAGATTTGCAGCAGCTCATGCTACCATTGAACCAGCCCGCACTTTTAAACTGAGTGATGCTGATTACAATGATTTTATTGCCTTTACCGAAAAGAATGGATTTGAATTCAAAACGGCTGCTGAAAGGGACCTCGAAACAGTTAAAAAAGCCGCCATCTACGAAAAATGCTGGAATGATATAAAATCACAGTATGATGCTATGCAGGAAACTATTGTACAGCATAAGAAACAAGACCTTGTGGAAAACAAACCTGAGATTGAAGATTTCTTACAACAGGAGATTGCGAGCCGGTATTATTACCAGAAAGGTCGGATTGAATCAACATTAAGAGATGATACCGAACTGAAAAGTGCAATTAACGTATTGAAAGATTCTGCCACATACACATCCATACTTGATGGAACCCTTATTAAAGCTGACAAACAGTCGAAACCGCTGAAAACTCAGAATTAACCGCAGCTCATATGCAATTTTTAAAAGGGCAATGGCCACCGCGATACGATACAATGTACTTCGTATCGCTGACATTATTGGTGGTTTCGTTGCCCTTGTCAAAATATACCATGAGCCTTTTCCAGTTTAGCACTTTGTTTTTCTGGTTGTGGCATGGCGTAGATGCAGAGTTTCTTCAAAAATATCCTTCACCCAGTTTATGGAATCCTGTCATTTTGTTCAGGTTTCTGGGTGATGTATTTAAAAGAGTCTTTATTGCCCTGATTCGGAAATTCAGTGAATTTTTCAGGAATAAACCGGCAATGGCAGTTGCTTCCATTTTTCTGTTACATATATTAGGCCTTATTTATACCACCGATTTCAACTATGCGCTTAAAGACCTGCGTACAAAACTGCCCCTGTTTATACTTCCACTCTTCATAGCTACCGGGCCACGAATCAGCATACGGACGTTTTATTGGATACTCACTTTTTTTATAGCTGCCGTGGTTGGTGGAAGTATATTCAGGTTAATACTTTTTATGAACCTCCCAGCTGCCGACAGCCGTGCTTTGTCAGCACACACTTCTCATATCCGTTATAGCCTCAATGCGGTATATGCTGTTTTTATATTGATTTTCTTTATCAAGTCAAAAGAAACTGTGAAAACCAGCCTCAAAATAGTTTTTGTGATAACGGCTATTTGGTTAGTCGCATTTATGGCTTACATGAATTACACTACCGGAATTGTGATATTTGCTTTTATTAGCATCCTCCTCCTGGTATTTTATACTTTAAAGATCAAAAACCTTGGACAAAAAGTTACAGCACTTATAGCTATCGGCATTTTTATCATGCTGCCGCTAATATACATACTATCAATAGGATACAATTTCCTGAATACGCCTAAGGTTGAATTTTCAAAGCTGGAAAAATATACAGCCAGCGGCAATTCCTATTATCACGATACAACTAATTTCAAAACCAGGAACGGTAAATGGGTCGGCTTATATATCTGCGATAAAGAGTTGCGGCAGGCATGGGCTAAGCGCAGCAGTCTTTCGCCCGACAGCCTTGATAAAAAGAAACAACTTACCCGTTCCACACTGATCACTTACCTGGCATCGAAAGATTTAAGAAAGGATGCCCAGGGGATTGGCCAGTTGTCGAATAATGATATCAGGAATATTGAGAATGGGATAAACACATTTGATTACAAAAAATTGCCTGGATTACAGTCACAGGTTGAAGATTTTATTGAGGCTTATCGACGGTATGCCGATCAGCATGACCCAAATTCAAATTCAATGGTTCAACGTTTTGAATATTGGCGTACTTCGCTGATGCTCATAAAGCAACATCCTGTTTTCGGTGTAGGCACTGGCGATCTCCCTCAAGCCTTTAACGATCAATACATCAAAATGAAAACCAACCTGGCCATACAAAACAGGCTTCGATCGCATGATCAATACCTTTCTATTACCGTTGCTTTTGGAATAACCGGGCTGGCATGGTTCCTGTTTGTTATGTTCTACCCAGGGGTGAAGACCCGTAGCTTCAACAATTATTTCTATGTTATTTTCTGGATTATTTTCATGCTATCCATGCTTACTGAAGATACCATTGAAAGCCAGGAAGGTGTTACTTTTTATGTTTTGCTTACCGCACTGATGATTTTAGGCCGTGAAAAAAACGAATCATCGGAATCATTATTAAATTAACATACAGAGTTATACTATAAAATTATCCTTTTTTTTAGTACAAGAATCTGTTTCCTTGGTTCGAAGGCTTATTTTTTTTACTGATTTGAACCACCCCCTGACAATTTTCGTGTACATTTATGCCAAATTTTAATAATCACATGATCAAACATACATTAACACTCGCATACACTGAAGTTTCAGAAATATCGCAACTTTCAGAAGAGGATCAAAAATTATTGCAGGATGCCTGGGAGGCAAGCGACTCAGCCTATGCTCCTTATTCGAATTTTCGTGTAGGGGCTGCACTCAGACTGGCTAATAATCTGACTGTCAAGGGTAATAACCAGGAGAATGCTGCATATCCTTCGGGAATCTGTGCCGAAAGGGTAGCCATTTTTTCAGCTTCTGCCATGTATCCGGGAGTGACAATTAAAAGCATTGCGGTAGTTGCTAAAACAGATGTATTCCAACTTGAAGATCCTGTTACACCTTGCGGAGCTTGCCGACAGGTTATATCGGAATATGAAATGTTGTCGGGGCAACCTATCAGGATCATACTCCAGGGAAATTCCAGGAAAGTATGGATCATTGAAGGGATAACAAACCTGCTGCCACTAATGTTCCGTGGTGTGGCGCTTAAGAAATAACGTGTCACAGATTTGGGATAAAAGTCTAAAGTTATTTGTTGTACTACTTAAATCTTATTTCGTAAATCGTACTTCGTAAATCGTACTTCGTAAACCTTACATTATTTTAATTATCTCTTATGAAAAAAATTCTTCTTCTCAGCCTGGCTGTAATCACGTTACTTTCTATGAAAAATGACAAACCTGCATACCGTCTGTTTGATCAAAACGGCAGAAAGGCTTCTTACAAAGACCTTATCAAGGAAGCTTCGGAAGCTGATATTGTTTTTTTTGGCGAGCTTCATGATAATCCGATCTGCCATTGGCTTGAGTATGAAATTACATCAGATTTGTATGCTGAAAGAGGTAAAAACCTGATCCTTGGAGCCGAAATGTTCGAATCGGATAACCAGCTTATAGTGAACGAATATCTTGCCGGGCTTATAAAGGAGAAAAACTTTGAAACGGAAGCCCGTCTCTGGCCCAATTACAAAACCGATTATAAACGTTTACTGAATTTTGCACGCGACAGCAGCCTCTCGTTTATTGCTACGGATATTCCGCGCCGCTATGCTGCCATGATAAATAAGAGTGGTTTTGAAGCATTGAACACGCTGGATAAAGATGCATACCAGTTTATTGCCCCTTTACCGATAAAATATGATTCAACACTTTCCTGTTATGCCGATATGTATAAAATGATGGGCGATTCGCCTACGCATGCTACCCGGAATTTATCAATGGCACAGGCCAGCAAGGATGCTACCATGGCCTATTTCATCCTGAAGAATTTTGCCAAGGGAAAGACTTTCCTGCATTTTAACGGGAGTTATCACAGCGACAGGTTCCAAAGTATTGTCTGGTACTTAAAGCAGGCTGATCCAACGCTTAAAATCGTTACTATTTCATCCGTTGAACAAAAGGAGTTGGACGCATTGAAAAAAGAATCGGAAGGATTGGCTGATTTTATAATTGTGGTGCCCGAAACCATGTCGAAATCACAGTAAGGACTGGTTCGCCGGATTAAACGAATGTAAACATCAGGTTGACAAAGAAATTCCAAAAGGTAACTATGCCAATGGCAAACAATTTTGAGATATAGAAATTCCGGTTGTGCCTGCTTACCAGGAACCAGATTACCATAGTGTTCATCCCCAGGCCAATAACGGAGAAGAAAAGAAAACGTGAATATTCGATTGCCAGTTCAGGGTTGTGGCTGTGAAACGTCCACCATCGGTTTAAAAAATAGTTGCTGCTGGCTGCAAGGGTAAACCCGACAGCATTAGCAGCATATTTCTGAATTCTGGCTTTTTCCTTACTTATCCAGGTACATCCAAAATCAACCACTACTCCCGTAGCACCTACTGCTCCGAACTTCATGAATTTAACTAAAACATCCTGGGTAAAATACTGCAACATAGGCAGCAAAGATAAAGAAAAATATTTTCACTGTGGAAATTTGCCGACAACCCGGATTGTTCAACTCTATCGTCAGAACTGAACAATCAAGATTTGTTTTTTCCCATCCCTCACAATTTCAACGTATGCAATTTTTCCTGGTTTTAACCTAAATCGTGCAATTGGTAAACCCGATCTATGGTTTATCAAATTTAAATATGACAAACAAAGATTTGGTCCTTAGGGGTTAGCCTAACTAACT
The DNA here is from genome assembly GCA_041660125.1 of Lentimicrobiaceae bacterium. Taxonomy (GTDB): domain Bacteria; phylum Bacteroidota; class Bacteroidia; order Bacteroidales; family UBA4417; genus UBA4417. The sequence continues at coordinate 34,217 of JBAZWY010000006.1, read as the reverse complement.
TAAATAGTTCGATTTCGTCTCCTGTTGTGTAATTTGGGTGAATTGAATTCTAAATGATTTTAAGGAAGGAATTCCTGTTTGCACAGTTAACTCATTTTTGTAAATATTATAACTTATAGTATTGTTTAACAGTTAATTACTAAAAAATATAACCGTAATATAAATAGGAAGCCCGGCATCATTTGCCTACAACTTCTGGTATTCAAACGAAGGATATCCTTTTTGCAATTTTTTATTAAGAAATTTATAAAAACCGACAAACCTGAATTTATAGAGATAACCTTTGGTATCGCGAATGATATAACTGAGGTTTGTGTTTACCGTGTAAATACCTGAGCCAAAATCATATTTTTTCCAATCGTATCCAATTCTGTCAGCCTGTTTCGTAAAACTCATTGATTGAGCCAGTTCATAATCTATATTTTGAAATGGAGTTATTGAATCCACTGCAACTTCAGTAAATTTAGAATTCAGTAAAACACCAGTAACCAGATATGGATATTCATCACCGGCATCAGTATATAGCAGTGTAGTATATTGACTAAAAAGTAAATCCCATGATAAGGCTAAAGGTTCTGAAACAGCTGAAGTAGGATTACTGATTGAATATAGCAAATAATTAACATCACCCTTTTTAGAAACTGAGAACGATCTGGGGTTTGACCCGTTGAAGGCAGCCATACGGAAATAATATGTACCGTGGCTGAGACTGTCAATAACCAACTGGCTGAATCCCCGTGGATTACCGATTGCATCCATCCCCCGGTCGATCAATAGTAAGCGGTTTGTTCCAATAGTATCATTATCTTTAATAGAGAACCAATTGCCAATAGCCAGCGAATCGGCACTTCCGTCGGATGGATTAAACAACCATTCAGCGCCTGTTGTATCTGCCGGAGCACCAAAAACCTGTCCGCTCAGAAAGGCCGATTTCATAAAACAACTGCTGTTTAATATCACGCGCCAACCCGACGGAGAATTTTCAAATCCAAGATCCCAAGAAGTCCTGACATTTGATTTTACGATTGAGCTATCATGCAGGGCGTAATATATCTGGTATTCATAGTTTTCAGTAAGTGGTATTGTATCAGTTATATAATTGCCTGGTACATGCGGGGTTATTATTTCATCCTCTTTAAAGCACGATGAAACCAGCACTGCCAACAACATAAACATCAGATTGAATAGTATTCGTAGCATTAGAATTTCTTAAAATTATAGGTAAATTTAACAAAAGCAGTGCGCCCCCAGGCAATACGCGATGTCCCATCACCCCCACCGGAATGGGCCCCGCTGTTAACAATTCCTGATTTAACATCTTTTACATCAAGCAGATTTTTCCCTCCGGTAGTTATCGAAAACCTGTTGCGCATAAAACTTTTCATAATGCTGATATCCAGGTTTGAATATCCATTGATATAATCATTTGCGAAAGTACCATCGGGCGTGAGTTGCGGGAAACGGCCTGTATATTTATAATCAACCGTTACCGAAGCATTATACTTTTCGAGGTTATAGGTAAGCATTGCGTTGTAATCAGTGCTGTAATGGAATTTTTTATCCGTCAAATCTGCAGTATTATCAGGGAATTTACGTCCAACCTCCGAAATCCCGGCTTTTAATGTCAGTTTCGGATAAAAGCTGATAGTGGTATTTGCCTGAATGCCCTGGGAAATGAACTTTGAAATATTTCCGTAAGAGTATGTTGTTATATTATTGCCCACCTGGAAAAGCCATATCATGTTGTCAACATAATTATAAAACAGGCCTAATTCAGTATTCCAATAGGCATTTGATGTTTCACGATTGTAGGTGAAATTCAGGTTAACATTGTGCGAAGATTCGGCCTGCAGGTCAGGATTGCCATGAAGGTTGTGGTTAATATCTACAAAATCAAGGTAAAGTTCTTTAAGCGACGGAGCCCTGAACCCACGTGCATAGGTTGCACGTATTGAGGTGTTGGGGGTAATCCCATACTTAACATTTAAGGAATAAACAACCGGGGCTTTATACTTGGTATTATAGGTAAACCTGGCTCCTGGCTGTAATGTTATTTTTTTTGTAGGATCGTATTTCACGCTGATAAAGCCGGCATAATCGCCTATTTGCTGCGATCCGCCTGCGATGCGCTCACCTCCGTTCCTTTCAAGGTTACCATCAAAACCTACCTGGTAGTTTATCTTTTGTTCCGGGTAATTACGATTGTACCAGGCTCTTAACAAATAGCTTCCGACAGATGTAGTATCGCCACCCGCATTTTTTCTCTCAGGAATGGTAAGGTCATTATAATAAACATTAAGCTTACGGAGATAGGTTGAATAAGCTCCAACCATGCTGATCTGCCGGTTCGGCGAAATTGTATATGAAGTTTCAACTTTTGAGGTCTGACGAACCGTATGAAAGTAATTATCAATCGCGGTTTCGAAATAGGGCGAAATCAAATCCCCTTTACCTTGAATCATTTCGTCGAAATACTGAACGGATAACTTGAGTCTTGTTTTAGTGCCCGAATACAGGTAATAGGCATCAGCATTATATTGCAGCCGTGGTAACCATTGCTTGGACCTGGCAGTATCGTTTGTCGAATAGCCAGTAAAAAAATTACGCGAAAGATCGAGTGAGAATTGGTTATTTTTCTTTCGCAGGGAACTACCGGCATTAAAATTATATACCCCGACAGATTCTACGTATGCATTTGCAAAAGCAGTGAATGATGAATTTTTGTTCTCTTTGGTAATGATATTAACTACCCCTGCTATTGCATTGCTGCCATAAATCACCGACATCGGGCCTTCGATAATCTCAACATGATCAACATTGTAAAGATTTAACTGGTTGAGATCGATATTGCCGTTTAACCGACCCACCACAGGCACGCCATCCACCAGGAACTTAACATTTTCGCCTGAGAGGCCCTGCAGACTCAGGCTTGTACCTAAAACCCCACCCTGCGATATCCGCATATTGCTTTCGGTACTAAGCAAATCAGTCAGATTTGTGGCAGCTTTTCGTTCGATTTGCCGGCTATTGATCACATTGATTTTATAAATGGATTTATCGGCTTTCTCGGGTTTGAACTGGGCAGTTACAACAAATTCACTCATATTTAAAACAGCCGGTACCAGCGACAATGTTTGTGTAATGCCAGGTTCTATCGTATCTATCAAGGTTTCGTACCCTATAAATGTTACCAGGATTTTGCTTTTCTCTTTTATATCATTAGGCACTTTCCCGTTTTTATCGGAAATGCATTGTTTCATTGACACCGATGCGATTCCCTGGAAACAAACAGTAGCATATGGAACAGGTTCTTTGGTTTTTGCATCAAGAATAATGATGGAGGCATGCTGACCGAACATCTCACTTCCGGCCAGCAGCAACACCATCAACCCTATTAATCTGATAAACAATCTTTTCAAGCGTATTATCTTTATATTAGTATGCATTTGTAAACACTTAAGTTGTTTGAAATATTAATGTGGTAAGTTGCCGGTCGAAGAAAGTTCTTTTGGCCGGCAGCATTACCATTAGCCCTACTAATTTATTAAACAAAACAACCAACATTAAGTATTTACATATCTTCAAATGAGCAGATCCGGAATTATCATGGCTGTTAATTTTGAAGGCAAACCACCAGACGGATCTTTTTCCTCCGGCCGGTAGTATTACCCTCAAACCCTATAAACGTGATAAACAAAACCCACAACATTAATTATTAACAATTATTTTACGCGCAATAATATTTGTTCCAGACTGAATTCTAATCATATACACACCCGAACGAAGCCCTGAAACAGGTATTTTTAATGTAGAAAGTTCTTCTGGCGCCAGTTCGTAACGTTTATTTAAAACAGTGCGTCCCGACATATCCAGCAATGTTACCTGTGCCAGTCTCGTTTTCCCGGGGTTGATCACAAGATTCAATACATCATTTACCGGATTTGGGTAAACGGCAGCATTAAAACCTGATTTTTCACTTTCCCTGACACCCGTTAATGAGATTTGCTCTTTTTCCAGTACAATGCGTCCTGTAGAACTTCCAACAAACTCTTTAAAAACAAGTTTGTAAATTACTCCATTGCTGTTCTGAACGAAATATGCCAGTGAATCCCCTACTTCATAAGCAAAAGTTGACATGTTGAAAGATTTCCAATCCCATCCGATAGGCGAACGGGTTGAATCCATTGTTTGTGGAACAGACATCAGAAAATCCGGAGCCACAGGTTTGAATTTTTTCACCTTGGTTGTATAATTACTGAGGACACCGGTAACAGGGTATAGCGTGCCATCCGGATAGGTGTACATATATTTTGTAATCAGCAAATCCCATTGTGCGGAAACAACCGGCTCGAAATCAACCACCTTTCGTGTACTGATGGAGTATCCGATGAAGTTTTTTGTTGCATAAGGGCTGCAATCTACCATTACAGTAGTGTCATTCGTGCCATCGATGTTGGCAAAGCGGAATTCGAATACATTAGCGCTCGAAAATTTTTCCATAATCCATAGTTTCCGAAAACTTCCATCCCGTAGTTTGATAATAAACAGCGAATCACCAACTACATTATGGGAAACAGAATTGTATTTTCCCCAACCATAATCCGGATGCCCTTTCTGATTCCGGCAAAAAGCGCCATCTTCCCAGTCGGTGGTTGAATTTACCATCACCGTCCAGTTACTCAGTCCGCTGGTATCAACTGTAGCCCATCCGCTGGTGTCTGACTTTGGGTAAGAGTATAGCCCGACATTTGCTCCGTCATTGGTAAGAATGCTTGCACTCATCCTGTTAGCACGGAATGCAATATCCCATTGGGAACGGTTAACAGTTCCCTTGTCGCCGGATGGCATGCTGTAATATATTTCATTGCTGTAACTTGCACCCATATATATGGTATCAGTTACAGATGAGGCATATTGGCCCATAGCGGGAACAATGCCGGCAAAAGTGGTTGCTAGGATTGCAACAAAAGTGTAAACTTTTTTATTCATTGGTTATAAAATTAATTTGGTTAAGTTCGCTTTGAGACTGTTTGCCAGCTATTTCTGTTGCATTGCAATGACAGACAGAAATGCGAAACAGCATTTTAACACACAAAATACGATTTGTGTATTAATTTACAGGATGATCAGAAATTAAGCTGTAGGAGGGCCTCTTAAAGAAAAGGCCTGGATCCCTTGATGCAGAAGAGGGGCATCGGTAGGAATGAGAACAGATAAGTTTATTTCAAAATAAGAAATTTCAAGAACCTGAGGATGGGGTGCTGTAAAATCAAAATGAAGACCCGAGTCAATGGCTTTTGAGTTTCGGTCATTTTTAACCAGCTGAACAGATTTTTTTTGTTTGCCATGTGTTGAAGACCATTCAACAGGGATCAATTGTTTTCCCCAGATATGGTTCATATGGAAATTAACCAGGTTACCAAGGTAAATCCATACCACTGCCACAGCCCATCCAATAAGGATCGCTTTACGGAGTATAGAAGTGATTTTTCGAAGGTAACCCATAATCTGGTTCAAAACTTAGGTGCAAAGTTGTATATTTTTTGGAACAAAAAAACATTTGGTCAACATTTTTCTATAAAAAAGTAAGAAAAAACCCGGCTAATGATATATATCATTTTAATAGCAACTATATAACATTGATAAGACTGATTTATAATTTCATCAAGAAGAAAAAGGATTTCTTTGGAGAAAAAAGCAAACATCAGAATTTTGTAAATAGCTGATAGGCTTTACATAACTATAAATCTGGATTCAGTTTTGATTTCAGAGGAATAACTGAGGAAAAATTTAGTTAGGATAATAATAGAATCATGGATTAAATTCCAATGGAAACTTGAAATAAAATAATAAAAAAATAAGGGGATCGCTAAGTCGGGGCGTTTATAGTTTGGCTTCCTGCCTGATTTGTTTTACCCAATTTTTAATGCGTAAGTCAGTAAATTCTTTTTGGGTATCATCATCAATGGCAAGGCCAACGAACTTTCCGTCTTTTTCAGCGGTGGAGTAATAAAAATTATATCCGCGAGTTGACGTATAACCAACTACATTTTCTTTATGTGGCAAACGGCAGAATATGGTTCCCATTCCATCAACAAAACTTTCGGGATATAATTTCTGATCACCCAGGCCAAATAATGCAATTTTTTTTTCGGCCAGGTCAGCTTCGATCAGTTTGTCGATAAACCGTTCCCAATCCGAATGCATTTCGCCGATACCCCAGGCCGCGGTTCCTAATACCAGGAAATCGTATTTTTCGACATCAAGCTTTGATGCATTGCTCACATTGTGAACCGTTGCTTTTGCATCTCCGAACAATTCCTGTATTTTTCGGGCCACTTTTGCCGTGCTTCCGTTATCTTTACCACCAAAAAAAATTCCGATCTGAGCCATTGTTTATCTGAGTTACTATTTATTCAATATGCAAATCTAACGAAAATCAAAGTTAAGTGTTTGTTTGCAGCTATATATTTTCTGACTAATTTTGAGCATTCTATTAAAATAGTAAGAATGGAAAGTCGATTTATGAAACAGCTTTATCTTAATTTTGTTTTACCAATAGTAGTTATTTCTGGTTTAATCTGGAGTCTGCTGGTTTGGAGAACTGGTTTTGACTTAATCAACATACTGGTATTACTCCTGTTTATTGGGTTAATTTATTTCAGCATACGTACAGTCAATCATATCCATAACCTTCGAAATAACCTGATAAATATAGAAAATGGATCTTTGTCAGATATTGAAATTGAAGGAAAGGGCATTTTTGCCCAACTGAATATAACATTAAGAAACATCTTTGATCGGATCAGGAAGCAGGAAGACGAACTGCAACGCGAAAAATTACGCAGACTTCGATCGGTTATAGATGGGCAGGACCAGGAGCGTAACCGACTGGCGCGCGAACTGCACGATGGTATTGGCCAATCGCTTATTGCAGTGAAACTGCAGCTCGAAAATGCCGAAACACAGAATTATTCAATGATGCGGGCCGGTATTGACTCAGCAAAAAACATGATTGACATTACAATTGAAGATGTGCGCCGGGTTTGCAATGCACTGTTGCCTGCTGCGCTTAATGAGTTTGGCATAGTTTCCACTCTCAGGGCACTTTGCTCTGAACTGGCATCCTTAGCCGGGTTCAAGGCTGTATTTGAAAATGAAGGTTCCTTAGATCGGATGTCAAAAAAATCGCAGATATATATATACCGTATTGCGCAGGAAGCGCTTCATAATATTACCAAGCATGCCAGGGCTACACAGGTAAATATGAAACTTATACGCGAAAATAATATAGTTACATTAGAAGTATCTGACAACGGAAAAGGTTTTATATTTGACGCGGTTAGTTTTGCGCAGCGTAATGGATTGCAGAATATGCGCGAGCGAACCAATTTGTTACAAGGCGAATTTTCAATAAACAGTCAGCCGGGTAATGGAACAACAATAAAGGTTATAATACCTTATAATACTGGAAATGGAAAAGATCAGACTGATTTTGGTGGATGACCATCAACTTGTACGTACTGGAATTGCCAATATACTGGCAGGAGAACCAGGTTTCGAAATCATCGGGGAAGCTGCTGATGCTAAAGAGTTTTTCGAATTGCTCAGCCATTCGCAACCCGATATTACGGTCCTTGATATTGCCTTGCCGGGAATGTCGGGCATTGAAATAACCAAAAGGCTGCACTCCAATTTCCCGGGCATTCGTATTCTTATACTTTCGATGCATACTTCTGAAGAATTTATTTTTAATGCAATCAATTCGGGTGCACGGGGTTATTTACCCAAAAATACATCGCGTAAAGAGTTAATCGAGGCCATTTACGTCATCCACCGGGGCGAAGAATTCTTTGCCGAAAGTATATCGAATGTGATTTTGAAAAGCTACATTAAAAAAGCAAAATCGGATCTCCCGGACGACGAAAACAAAGAAAGCCTGCTTTCGAAACGCGAAATTGAAGTGCTCAGGTTATTTGCCGAAGGAATGACAAACCAGGAAATAGCCGATAAGCTTTTTATCAGTATCCGCACCGTTGAGTCGCACAAAAACCATATTATGGCACGGCTCGAGCTCAAATCTACGGTAGATCTGGTAAAATTTGCCATCAGGAATAATATTGTTCTTCTATAAAATAAACAGGAAACTCCGTTTCAAACACCGGATGGACAATCATCACTTCAAGTTGTTTGTTTAATTTCAAACCATACATTATGAAAAAGCTTGCATTCTTTCTGCTAATACTGTTTCCCGCTATGGCATTTACCCAGAAGCTGAACCAGAAAACAACCGACCCGAAGAAGAACAACGAAATGCTGATCGGCTATTGCAACCGCGATGGTTTCGCAACCATCAACAGTAATTTTGATTCGGCATATAAAGCGGAGTACCCGATTTCCCGGGCTGATGCTGAAACAATGAAACTACTTTCCGGAAAGCTGAACGGCATTAAAGTTACTTTAGTAATGGGAACATGGTGTGGCGATAGTAAAGAATGGGTTCCAAGGTTTTACAAAATTATGGACGAACTCAACTTTGATTATAAAAACCTGACGCTGATCTGCGTGGACCGATCAAAGAAAGCACCCGGAACCAATGTGGATGCGCTGAAAATTGAGCTAGTTCCCACCTTTATCTTTTATCGTAACGCAGAGGAACTAGGAAGGATTGTTGAGGTACCTTCGGATTTGCTGGAGAAAGATATACTTAAAATTGTATCAAAATAAGTCTGGAACCGAAGCTCAAAACTAAAACAGGGAATTCGCTTCTACAAAACTCTGCATTTCAATTTGTTTCGGCTTTTTCTATGCAATCAATGCTCAGCACTCATGCAACTTTGAATCCCTGAACCGATTCCGATTTTTAACGGGAGCTCACCGAAAGAAAATTTGAAACTCTTCAAACTCTTCAAACTCTTCAAACCTTTAAACATGATAACCCTTACACATACCATTTTCGAAACCCATAAAACCATTCAGCAGCAGATTTCCGAAGGAAAAACTATTGGATTTGTGCCTACTATGGGCGCCCTTCATGAAGGACACCTCACACTTATACAGCGAGCAGCACTTGAAAACGACTTTGTAGTAGTAAGTATTTTTGTTAACCCAATCCAGTTCAACAATCCTGAAGACCTGGATAAATATCCGCGTGACCTCCAGGCAGACCTTCAATTACTCGGAGGAACCGGGTGTAAGCTCGTATTCGCCCCTTCGGTCGAAGAAATGTATCCGGAGCCCGATTTAACAGAGTTTGATTTCGGGCTGCTCGACAGAGTAATGGAAGGTAAATTCAGGCCGGGTCATTTTAAAGGGGTAGCCATTGCGGTGAAGAGGCTTTTTGAAATTGTAACTCCACATAAAGCCTATTTTGGTGAAAAAGACTTTCAACAGCTGGCTATCCTTAAAAAGATGGTGAATATGAAGCAATTGCCTGTCGCGATAGTTTCCTGCCCGATTGTACGCGAACCCGACGGGCTGGCAATAAGCTCACGCAACGCCAGGCTGACTGCAGAGGAGCGGGCAGAAGCTTCGTTAATTTACAAAGCACTTTCCGGCATCAAAGAAAACTATTCATGGTTTATTCCCGATGGCGTTAAACAACTTGTTCGGGGCGAAATACAGGAAAGTCCATATTTCAGGGTTGAATATGTGGATGTTGTTGATGCAGAAACACTTCAACCCTTTGAAGACTGGCAGGATGTGGAGCATGCCGTGGTCTGCGTGGCTGTCTTTATCGGGAAGGTCAGGCTTATTGATAATATTGTATTGTTTTAAGCTGATCTCCACCGATTATATAATTGGTTGTAATACATTAATCATCAGTATGTTAACATCTGATAATTGATATTGCATTAAACTGTAATCTGTATGTGTTTTGAATGGAAGCACTGTTTTTAAATCACTGATTATTTGTTGCCCGGTTAAAAACCTTAGATTTTCTTAACATTTATTAAAAGTAATGTGTACTTCATAATTATTGGTTAATTTCGTCCCTTCAATTTTTTAATTATTCATTTAATTATACCTTTCATGAAAACATTCAGGAAACTGAATAGCCTGCTGGGCTGGATCGTATTTGCTTTCGCATCGTGGGTTTACCTTTCAACCATTGAACCTACCGCCAGTTGGTGGGATTGCGGTGAATACATATCAACCGCATTTAAACTACAGGTTGGCCACCCGCCGGGAGCACCTTTTTTTCAGTTATTAGGTCGTTTCTTTAGTCTATTTGCTTTTGGCGATACGAGTAAAGTTGCCATGATGATAAACATTATGTCGGCTTTAAGCAGTGCGGCAACCATTCTGTTCCTTTTCTGGAGCATTACCATGCTCGGGCTTAAATTTACCAAAGACGAAGAGATTTCAACTGGCCGCATGTATGCAATACTCGGAAGTGGTTTGGTTGGAGCCCTGGCTTACACCTTTACCGATTCATTCTGGTTTTCGGCTGTTGAGGGTGAGGTTTATGCCATGTCTTCGTTTTTCACGGCCATCGTTTTCTGGGCTATTCTCAAATGGGACCAGGTGGCGGACCAACCTCATTCGCAGCGCTGGATCATATTTATTGCATACCTGATGGGGCTTTCAATCGGTGTGCATTTACTTAACCTGCTTGCTATCCCTGCCATTGCGCTGGTATTTTATTTCAGGAAGTATAAGACCACCTGGAAAGGGGTTGTGCTTACCCTTGGCATAGCCTTTTTTATATTATCCTTTATCATGTTCCTGGTAATTCCTTATACCGTTAATCTTGCCGGGAAGTATGAGATACTTTTTGTAAATGATTTTGGCCTGCCGTTTAACTCGGGAACATTATTCTATTTCCTGATCCTGGTCGGAGCACTTGTCTGGAGCCTTAGGTTCACTTACCAGCAGAAACATTCAACCTTGAATTATATCGTCGGCGGGGCATTGTTACTTTTGTTATCGATATTTTCGTGGACCACGTTTCTTGGATTGTTAGTAGTGGTTGGCGTTTATTATTGGTATAAGAGTAACCCCGGACGTTTGAACCGTAGCCAGGTGCGTTCGGCAGCTAATACGGTATTCCTCTCAATAGCTTTTCTGCTTGTTGGGTATTCCTCCTTTTTCCTTTTGGTAATTCGTGCCAACACCAATACCCCGATAAACGAAAATGACCCAAGTGATGCGGTAAGTCTTTTATCCTATCTCAACCGCGAGCAATATGGAACATGGCCGATTGTTTACGGGCAGTATTACAATGCGCCTCAGGATAAAGAAAATCCGTATTCTGATGCCACCCCTTTTTACGTAAAGGATACAAAAAAAGGCAAGTATGTCATGACGGATGACAGGAAAAATACCATTGCAAATTATGATAAAAGGTTTTGTACGATTTTTCCACGCATGTGGAGTAATGTAAAACCCAGTCACATCCAGGCATACAAATCATGGGGGAAAATTAAAGGCACGCCCATTGATATAATCAACGATGAAGGGAAACCCGAAACGTTATACAAACCTACTTTTGTTGAGAATGTCAGGTTCTTCCTTAGTTACCAGGTCGGGCATATGTATATGCGCTATTTCTTCTGGAATTTTGTCGGCAGGCAAAATGACATCGAAGGTCAGGGCGGCATCCGGTATGGAAACTGGATCAGCGGAATACCTTTTATTGACAATGCCAGGTTGGGCGATCAGTCGAATCTGCCGGACAGTATGTCGAATGCAGCACATAATAAATTCTATTTCCTGCCACTGATTCTTGGGCTCATTGGCTTGTATTACCATCTGCGTAAGCATAGTGACGGATTCCTGGTTGTGCTTCTGCTCTTCTTCATGACGGGTATCGCCATAGTAATGTACCTGAATATTACACCCTATCAGCCACGGGAACGGGATTACGCTTTTGCCGGATCCTTCTATGCGTTTGCCATGTGGATCGGTTTGGGTGTGCTGGCATTATGGGATATGATGAAGAAGGTAAATGAGAAATATATAGCCATTCCAATTACAGCAGTTTGTTTGTTGCTGGTTCCTGCAATCATGGCTAAAGAAGGCTGGAACGACCATAGCCGTGCTAACAAGTATGCAACGCGCGATTTTGCCGAGGATTATCTGAATTCCTGTGCTCCTAATGCAATACTTATCACCAATGGCGATAACGATACTTTCCCTCTTTGGTACGCCCAGGAAGTAGAAGGTGTGCGCACGGATGTAAGAGTAGTGAATTTTATGCTTTCATCCGGTGACTGGTATGTACATCAGCTGATGCGGAAAATTTATACTTCCGATGCTTTGCCTTTTACACTTACGTACGATCAGTATAATAAAGGGATAAACGAAGTATGCGCATATTCCGGACAATTGCAGGAGAGGGTAGAACTCCAGGACCTGATTGACCTCATTGCCAGCGATGATCCTTCATCCCGTTTCCAATCCGGCGGAAGATCGATTGCCATTTACCCAACGAAAAAGGTAAAGATAACGGTGGATTCGGCTTCGATGGTTAAAGATGGGATTGTCCCGGCATATATGGCAGATAGGGTAGTGGGAACAGTTGAATGGGATATCAAGTCAAACTATTTATACAAGAATGACCTGATGTTGCTCGATTTCCTTGCTAAAAATAAATTTAAACGTCCCATTTATTTTGCACAACCTTCGAGTGTGAGCGATGCTGTGGATATCGACAAATATTGTTACCAGGATGGTTTTGTTTACAGGTTCATGCCTGTAAAGCCTGATGATCGCGACTTTATTAAAGGCGTAGGAAGTGTGGATGCCAATGATTCGTATGATATCCTGATGAACAAATGTAAATGGGGCAACCTGAATTTGCCTGACGTTTATGTGGATCGCGAAAGTTATCGCAATACCATGATCCCAAAACAGAATTTTGCCCGGCTTGCCCGCAAACTCACTATAGAAGGTAAGAATGATTCAGCTGTTAGGGTGTGTGATTATGTACAGAAGATATTCCCTGACAATAAGATCCATTTCGATTATTATATGATCCAGTTTGTGGATGTGTATTTCAAAGCAGGCGCTTTTGAAAAAGGGAATAAACTGGCAAACCGGCTGATACAGATTTATGAGCAGAATACAGATTATTACCTGTCGCTCAGCCCTGAATTTAGGAGTAATTATGATGAAGACCTGAACGAAGCATTTGGATTTTTTAATACGATGAAGCAGATTGCTGATCAATACAATCAGAAAGCCATCTCACAACGGATAGAGAAATTCCAGAATGAACGAATGGGTGCAATGAAGTAAACTTGAGCATGTGTAAATATGAAAACGGGAGCCTTGGCTCCCGTTTTGGATTTAAAGGGGAAAATCCGGATGAATGTAGTTTATTATTCTGAGTAAAAACTTAATGCTGAACTCTCCTAAGAAGTTGCCGAAGCCGGATGAGGCAGGAATTAAGAATTCCGATGTCCTTCTCCTTGCAGGAGAAGGTGCCGAAGGCGGACGAGGTCTTAGAAATGAGCACCCACATTAAACTCTTACTTTTCCTAAAATTACGTATTATTTTTCAAAAAAGTCCACCAATATTCACATTGGTGTTTTTTTTGAATATTTGTAGTACGTAACACGTATTATATTAACACAAAACCATCATCTAACCATCCAGCATGGGCTCTGGCTCACAAAAGGCCGGGGACAGAACTCAGATTAATCCGGGGCAATTACTATTTGTACGAATACAAAACCGTTTATATAAAGCCAAAAAGAGGGCCCGAAAAATCTCTGGATACATCTTGGAGTCTATTACTGAAAAAGAAGGCTTCGTTCCCTCTGCCAAAAGGAATCAGGAGAAAGCAATAGTGCCAGACATTTCAGGTATTCAATGCAAGGAGTTTGGCGTATCCAAATTGGTAATAGGATCAATTCACGGTTTACACCGATTCAGTGCATCCGAGCATATCAACCTGGCACAAAAAGGGTATAACAGCAGCCTGCAATATGATACACAGTATAGCCTGATGTACATTTATTCTTCTGATAGCCGAATGCCGGTATATTACAGACTCCTTCCCGGCAACATCCGTGAAGTGAAATCATTTAAGAATTGCTTCAGGGAAGCCGGTTTGGAGAAAGCTGTTATTATTGCTGATAAAGGTTTTTACAGCCAGACAAACCTGGAGATGCTTCTACAGGAAGAATTACTTTTTATCCTTCCCCTTCGGCGTAGCAACACGCTTATATCTTACCAGGATCTCAAAGAAAACACCTTCAAGTCGGGAGATGCCTTTTTTACACATGAAGAAAGGCCCATCTGGTACAAAACATTTGAAATAGCCAGCCCTACTATAAGCACCAATAAGCCACTGAAAGCCATTGTTTATCTGGATGAACAACTCCGAATCAGGGAGGAAGCGGATTATCTGAGAAGAATAAAAACACATCCTGAAAGGTATTCCATCCAGGAATATCACAACAGAAAAGATCGGTTTGGTACTATTGCCTTGCTAACTGTATTGGAGGAAAACGAAGAGGGAACGTATGAAACGTATAAAAGCAGAATGTCCATAGAAGTTATATTTGATAGCATGAAAAATGTACTGGAAGCAGACCATACCTATATGCAAAACGAACAAACCCTTCAGGGATGGATGTTTGTAAACCACATCACCCTTCAATGGTATCAGCACTTGTATATTGAACTCAAAGAAAAAAAACTGCTCAAAAAGGTTTCTGTCATCGACTACATCCAAATACTCACGGATGTTAAGAAAATCAGGATCAATGGCACCTGGTATCTGAACGAATTTACCGCGCATACACAGAAGCTGATCGATAAGCTGGGAGTCAAATTAATATGATACGTAACTTAAGGCGGAGTTAGAGATTAACCATGGGACAAACTCTATGAGTCCGCTTCATTAATGGAAGCTTCGCTGAGTTCCAATCACTCTATAGGAAAGGCTTTGTTTGGCTGAAGAAGTGAGTTTCTTGTATGATGATGAAGAGGATACACAACATTATGAATCAAGCGACAACCAGGGAGATAATATCAATACCTGAAAACTTACTTTATAATTTGAATCCTTACAAAGTCAATCATTGCCTGATTAATTTCTCCATTCATATTTTCATTCACATCTTCCAAAGAAATTGAAATAACGTGTTCGCCTTTCGTTAACGGAACCTTTAAAGAATTGCTGAAACCCCAGTTTGACCACTCCTCTTTTCCCCGCTGAGGAAAAACAACTGCATTTATTGGTTTTCCATCGATGGATAATGTACGGATCGCACATTTATTTTCGGTATTGATCGGGCCATTTCCATTAGCATACCGGAAATCAACAGAATACAAACCATCCACTTTTATTTCAGTTTTAAACCGGACAATTTTGTTTACAGATTTACTGATTTCGATAAAACCTTCTCCCGTGAAACCTTTATGCGGTTGATTTGCTTTCTCAGCAATATTTTCAGCAGGAAGAATTTGTACATACTTTCCGTTCACAACAGCAACCGGTTCTGAGGCAAAGGATTCGACATTATTTTTATCGAAAGCAATCACCTGGTACTCTTTATAAGTACCTGGCTTTACTGAAAAAGAAGAATGGGTTATAGTTTTATACAACTTTCCATTAACCATAATTTTATAGCCTTTTGAGTTTTCAATATTCTGCCATGAGAGTTGCCGGTTTTCATATTTCACTACTGGTGCGGGTAAAGAAAAGGCAACCGGTTGCTGATTGGTTGCAGATTCAACGGCCCTTTGATTATCCAGTTCAATTCTGATCGTATGTTTTCCGGAGATTGTTTCCGGAATATCGAACGATGAGATTTTTGTTCCATCAAGTTCAAAAGAAATAATTTTACTTCCGTAGCCGTTGAGTTCTATATCGAGGTCAGCATTACGGTATTTGAAATTGGTCAGTTTTCGTTTTCCTCGCAGGGCTTCCGGTACAAAAGGCTTGAAAGACAGCTTGTTCTCTTCAAACCTGATACCAAACAACACTTTATGAATAATGCTGATATTACCTGATAAACTCCAGAGCATAATGCTTGAGTTAATCTGTGTACCGCCGAAATCACCGCTTTCGGCAACAAGGTTCTCTTTGTCGGTGAGAAACAAGGCTACCGGACGATAAATAGCACCTATGCTTTCCATTACCGATTTTTCGTTGTTAACCGATGCTGCAGCCCACAACCAATAGGTTTGTACAAATGGCCAGACAGCATTGTTGTGATACGGCGGAATATTGGGTATCTCGGGATAAATACACGGGATACCAAAAGCTGTTACCGGAGTATTTGCAACAAGTTGCTTTGCTCTTTCGGTATCAGCAATACCAAACACAACACACAATGCTTCACCCAATGCTTCTGATCTTGGAGAAACCATCTTGAAATTTCTGCCATATAAAAACTGAGCATAGTATCCTTTCTTGGGTAGCCAGAGATACCGGTTAATTCCTGTTTTTATATTTTCTGCAATCCGTTTGTGTTTATCCGCAACATCAGCCTGGTTTAATGCTATTGCCATTTTTGAGAGAATGATATTTGCCTGGTAATGAACAGCATTTGTGCCAAGGCATTCACTTTCAAAAATATCAGCCGGCTGCATCCATTCAGGATAGGTTTGTTCGCGCCAGTCAAGAAAAGAAGATTCTCCTTTCACCATCCCTGTTTCCGGATCGTAAACACAATGCATATCATCTTCAATGGATTGTTTGATGATGATGTATGCCTTCTTCAGCCAGTCCTTATTTCCGGTTACCTTATAGACCTCCCAGGCTGCAACTGCCCATATCATTCTGTCGGTACTGACAGGCCAGGCTCCACCCGTTCCGGTGTCCTGGATAATTCGCCCGTTTTTTACTTTTCGCATCAGACTGTACATAGCCACCTTAGGTTGCAGGTAGGCCATTGAAAGAATAATACTGTAACTAATATCTCTTGTCCATACACCAGCCCATTCTTTGCCAGTTCTGAAAGTACTGTCGGGTTCGATTGCTTTGATCATTTCGTCAAGGCCAAGATTATAGATGGCATCGGAAATCAAATAATCCGATTGATATTGAGGGAAAGAAGAAGTATTATTTGCTTGTTTCCATAGCGCTGTAGTCTGCTTCTCATTTCCTTTGGCGTTCATGATCAGAGTGGTTTCGTAAAAACCATCACCATCAGGATCCTTCAACTGTAACTCTTGCCGGGTATAAAGATTGTTAAAATCCCAGATTAGCGGAGCTGAATTTCCGGCAACATAAACTCCTTTAAAATCGGCTTGATCTAATTTTTCGCCATTGTACAAAATAAAATATCCTTTCTCCCTGAATGATTTGAATACTTCACGCATATCCAAACGAATGGTCCATCTTGTGTTGGGAGCAAGATTTTCACTTTTAGCCAGAGGAACCGTATGTGCCATTTGGTGTCCAAACTTAACGGTTGTTGTACAACTGCCATTTTCCGGCTGGAGAGTTACACTGTGATCATGACCGGAGACCATTTCATTATCACGGCTATTGATACTGAACTTGAACTGTATGGTTGGACTGTAAAAAGCATTTGCCGGGCTTTGATAATCGGAATGCAGTTCGGTTGGTGAAACTGCAACTGCTGTATATGGCAGTTGCTCAACCCGGTTATTGTAAACAGAATATTTCGTCGTTTGATAAAGTGGTCTATCCTGAGCCTTTATAAATAAAGAAGGAATCAATAAGGAAAGGGTAATAATAAATATTTTCATTTTATTATTGATAACAATCTGATAATCAGACCATGAATGTATGTGATAACTATTAATGAGCGTGAATTGCAGGAAAACTGAACGTTGTTTTTTTAGAATTCAACAACAATCATATCCCAATACTTCAAGGATGGCAATTCAAAGGAAACTGAACCTGCCGTTTGCGAGAAATTTAATGCAACCGGAGTTCCGTTATTACTGTCGGGTGATGCGATCCAAATTTTTTGAACTGACCTGGTTGTGTTAAGTTTCAGCCTAACCTTCTGGTACGTCTTGGGAACAGCTTGTGTGCCTGTATTATCGCGCCAGTTCAAAGAGGTAGCACCAGTAAAATTGATGAGACTAATGACCTGCCGGTTTCCTGCTTCACGGCCTGAAACCGAAACTTTTCCGGTTTGGGGAGGCCATGCATTGATGCTGAACTGAAAATCAGAACAACTTATATCGGGTATATTGCTGGTGCCGCCATCACGTAAAAGGTTTTCATAAGCTACCAGAAAATCATAATATGATATCATGGCATCGCGCAATTCACCACGCATTTGCAGGTTATCGTTAGGGAAATACTCTTTGGCCAGCATATGCTCACCAAGTTCCAGATGCGAACCGCCAAAGGAAAAAATTACAGCATTCGTCAGTAATACACCGGCTGTATTAAAAAACCCGGTTGAATTGGCAAGATCATAATTCATATAGGCTGCCAGTACTGTATTTTTAGTGTTTCCACTGAAAGTATTATTATCATTAATAATAGTTGCGAGGTCCTTGTAGCCGTCATTTGGCCCCCAAACTTCGGTGTAAAGAAAATCAACAGGGGCTTGAGCAATATATTGTTGTCCGTATTGATTTACAGCATTAAACACGTGGTATTTGTTGGGCTGATCGGATTTCATAGCATTTATAAAACTTCCGAATGAAGATTGCAGGTTGATTTCCTGGCCTGAATAATTATAAAGTGTATGATCCCGGTTTCCTACCTGGTCGATATGATAACCATCGAAAAGCAGGGCCTGGTAAACATCGCGGTTTTGATTATCAATATATTGCTGCCAGTTAGTGTTAGATGGGTCCAGAAACCAGATGTTGCTTTTAAACATTGGAGCTGGCAAAGCAAAAAGGTCTTTATTTATGTGTGATGCATCGGTATACATATACCATTGGTCTGAAACACCATCGGCCGCAGCATTACTTAGCGCACCATAGGCAAGATTATAAAACATAGCTTTTATATTAAATTTATGTGCCATGTCGATATATCCTTTAACCGTGCTGAAATATGTGTCACGATTAGCAATATCTTTCCAAACAGGATCAGGGTTTGCCGCAGTACCGGCCAGGGGTTTATGGTGCTCATAATGCCAGTCGTAAAATTGCAGGCCGTTTATATGATACCTTGCAAGGTCGCTGATCACGAAATTGATGGACGTTTCTGGGAGTTGCGGATATTTTGAAAGAAACCCGTACCTTGGGAAATGAGTCCAATCCGATGAAACATCTACAGCTATGCTTCCGTATGAGTGCTCTGTTCCATCTTCATTCATTTTATAAATATCAACCATGTAACCTGTGAAATCGGATGATGGTGCTGACCAACTCCACTTTGTTCCGGTCAATTCGGATTCTGAAACAACGTCAGCTAAATGCCGGTATCGTACCTTTGCAACTCCGTCAATGGCTTTGTCGATGGTGAAAGTAACCACACTACCAGGGCTGTAACAGGCTTTATCGGTTGTTATCTTAACTACAGAAACTTTAGCAGCCGGTGGTGTTTCCGGTTCACTTTTATTGCACGATTGAAGAGCCAGTGAATAGAAAAGACTAATGAAAATCGCAAGTATTGTTTTCATGATTTTAAGTTGAGTTGCTGTTCAGCAGTTTGAGAAAAAAGGACTGCCTGAATTTTGGCAGCCCTTATTATCAATCCAACCAAACCTTATTTCTTTCCTGCAATGTTGATATTCATTGTTTCAATATTAGCAGTTATCACATAATTACCGGCAGTTGTGATACTCCATTTGTTGTCGTCGGCAGCGCCACCTATATGCCTGTACATATGTGTATCGTCTAAACGCTCATACATATCCTGTCCCCAATCGGTATTGCGGTTTACAGGGAATTTAAATTCACCTGCAACCATAGGTCCACTGTAGGTAAAGATACATCCGTCTGTGCCATCTTCAGTGAGTTCAATTGCCTTATCAATGCTCCAGCCTATCGGAGTTGCACTGCCGACCATGTAGAGTTTTGTGCGGACCATAGATATTGTATTGTCCATTAAGTTCAACTTGATGAAATAGTGGCCTTTTTTAGTAATAGTCCATTTGTTGTCATCCGAATCACCACCGTGATGCAGGTACATGGTTGAATCGCTGAGTTTCATATACATATCCTGTCCCCAGTCAGTATTTTGATTTACAGGGAATTTGAAATCCCCGGCTTTCATTACTCCCATATAAGTGAAAATGTAAGGATTATCCGGATCCTGGATAAGTTCAGTTGCAGTACCAATGTCCCATCCATTAGGTGTTGCATCGCCAACCATGTATATATTATCGTATGCAGGCAGTTCAAGTTTGACTGTGGTAATTGTGAGATCCAGTAAACTTACTGTTATCTTGTACACTCCTGCCTCAGTTACTGTAAATTTATTATCAGGTTCGCTATCGCTGGTACGATAAACAATATGGTTGTTGTCTGCTCCGCGGTTATAGGATGGAAGAAACTGCCCTGATGTGGTAATGAATTTATAACTACCAGTTCCAAGTGCACCTCTATAAACGAAAATAGTTGAATCGTCAACATCGGGAGTTAAAGCAATTGCTTTGCTTGCATCCCACCCATTTGTGAAAGCGTCACCAAAGATATACAAGGTTGTACTGACAGGCTTATAAGAAGTTACATTTATACTTATTACCTGGGAGGTTTGCTGAGTTACCGGTAAAGTGTGAATAGTTGCTATTAGACGGGCTTCCAGACTGGAAATTGCACCACCATCAACGCCGAAATTTGAAAGAAGGCTATGGTTAAGTTCAGCAACGGAAAAGACTTTGGCGTAAACAGCCTTTCCCATATCGAATACTTGCGGATTGGCAAAATTATTCCCTGCCTTATCAATTTGAAGAACATATGTGATAGAAGCACCGGTTCCATTATTTGTGCCGGTGGTCCATGTAAGAGTGAGAGCGCTGTTCTTTCCATTTTTCTGAGACAGAATTATGTCGCCGGAAGAAGCGGAAAGCGAAAGATCACCTGCCAGTTTTATGTTATTATCTTCCTCTTTCTGGCACGATGAAAGGAATATCATCACACCTATGAGTATGATGGTGAAAATGCGGCCCGCACCAGATTTCAGCATTTTAAAGCTTTGAGCAGGGATAGGGAATATGCTTTGTTTTTTCATCTCGTTCAATTTTTTTTCTTGTGAAAATTAAGTTAAACCTGTCCAGGTGATCAATACCCCGGGTTCTGGGTAAGATTAGGATTGGCATCACGTTCTTTTTGTGGAATAGGGAAAAGCAGGAACTTCTGACTCATATTCGATTTCCCGATAGAAT
Organism: Lentimicrobiaceae bacterium; assembly: GCA_041660125.1. Lineage (GTDB taxonomy): Bacteria > Bacteroidota > Bacteroidia > Bacteroidales > UBA4417 > UBA4417. The sequence goes on along the minus strand of JBAZWY010000006.1, from coordinate 12,986 downwards.
GCAGGAAATTGATGCCATATTGACCGTTGTCAACGCGGATTAAGTCGAACCAGCGTTGTCCTTCAAATGCCAGTTCCATGCGTCTTTCATGAAGCACTTTTTCGCGGAACGCATCTTTCGATAAGCCTGAAACTTCCGTCAATCCTGCCCTTGCACGAACAGCGTTAAGCGGGCTTTGGGCTTCCGAAGTTCTGCCAAGTTCGTTCAGTGCTTCCGCCTTCATCAGTAATACATCCGAATATCTGAGCACCGGGAAATTCATCGGGCTGTTGTCGTAAGAAGCAGACACGGATTTAGATACAAGAAATTTACGGAGATTGTAGTTAGTGTTTGAATATGCTTTCTGATAGTCTTTGCCATCAAACTGGGGGCATCCTTCGTACAATACGGTAACGTCCTTCCTTAAATCGCCTGGTTCGTATGAATCAATGAACTCCTGGGTAGGTTGATCCCATCCCCAGCCGCCGGCAACCATATCCGATCCGCGGGGACCTGTGAATGTACTGAGCCATGACGACTGATTTTCGTTCGACCAAAAATTCTGCCCGGCATTGCTTGTATATTGCACTTCGAATAATGATTCAACTGAATTTTTATTCGTTGGGTCATAGTTACTGGCATAGTTTGGATTAAGGGCATAGCCAAGCGCTGTTACTGCATCACAATGTTCAGCCGCCAGTTGCCAATTGCCAAGTGTAAGATGAACTTTTGCAAGCATTCCTTCAGCTGCACCTTTCGAAGCGCGTCCAACATCGCTACCGCTGTAATTTTCGCGGGCTGGTAAAAGTTCAATAGCCTTCGTAAAATCAGCAATGATCTGGCCGTAAACCTCTGATTTAGAAGTGCGGAAAGGGCGCAGGTCGTCACCAGGTTCAACGGGTGTTAAAACTAATGGAACATCACCAAAAAAACGGACCAGGATAAAGTAGTACTGAGCCCTGAGAAAATAGGCTTCTCCTAACACCCTGTTTTTAATAGCTTCGTTAATTGCCATACCTGGAACTTTTTGAAGTATGATATTGCAGCGGAGAATACCGGGCCACGGACCACGCCAAAGATCTAAAGCTCCCTGATTGTCGGATGCTGTCACAAAATTTGCCTGATCCTGAGTTTCTATACCGTCGGAGCCGCCTCCTGCACCAACAATGCTGTTGCCTGCCATGATATCAGGTGTCCACATGCGCATATTATAAAGTTTAGGCCATTGCAAAGGCTGATAGGCGCCATTGACAGCAGCTATAGCATCATCTTCTGTCTGGAAGAAGTTTGCAGTGTTCACTGAATATTCCGGCGATTTTACGAGAAAGTCCTTACTACATGCTGTAAAAAGTGCAGTGACAAGGACAAGTGCAAAAATGATTTTATATTTCATAACTGTATCGTATTTAAGGATTAGAAACCAATGTTTACTCCAAGGCTATATGTGGCGGTAACAGGGTAAACATTGTTGTCAATGCCGCTGGCGCCAACTTCAGGGTCGAAACCCGTATACTTTGTAAAGGTGTGTATGTTAAGACCCGACGCATATACCCGTACCGTTGACATATGCCATTTTTCGGACAAGGCAACAGGTAATGTATATCCTAATGTCAGGTTCTTGATCCTCAGGTATGAGCCATTTTCGACATAGCGGTCAGAAGGGCGGGTGTTTTTATTCGGATCATTAAAAATAGCCCTTGGCATTATGTTACTTGTGCCTTCACCTGTCCAGCGATTCAGGGTTTCAGTAGTCTGGTTTTGTGCAACCGACATAGCTTCGGTATAAATCCGGTTGGCATTGAAGATTTTGTTGCCTGCAACACCTTGCAGGAAAATATTAAGGTCGAAGCCTTTGAATGTAAATGAATTGTTGAGGGCAAAGATAAATGTCGGGTTTGGATTACCGGTGAAAACACGGTCGAGGTCGTTTATTACCCCATCGTTGTTCATATCTTTGAACCTGATGTCGCCGGCAGAAGTACGGTTATACGGATCGTTTCCCATAACCTGAACGGCATGATTATCAACTTCTTCCTGAGTTTGAAAAATGCCTTCAGTAACAAATCCATAAAACTCATTTACCGGATGTCCTGCCTGTATGAGAGCAAGATTGTAATTTAAACCAATGCTACCACTCGTCATAGGTACAGTATCATTTAAGCTTTTTACGGTATTACGGTTATAGGAAAAGTTAAATGAAGTATTCCAGGTCAAATCGCCTGTAAGATTACGCGAATCAACAGTAAATTCTATCCCCTTGTTTTCCATTTTCCCGGCATTAATGTAAGGAACATACACATCAGAGTACCCGGTTGAAACCGGAACAGCCATTGGAACAAGCATATTTTCAGTATTCTTTATATATGCATCTATGGTTACCTCTAAACGTGATTTAAACAAGGAAGCATCTACCCCGATATTAGCTTGTTTCTGTTGTTCCCATTTTACATTTGGATTAGGCATCATAAGAGGAACAACTGCGTTAACAACAGAATTGTTGAAGTTGTATTTGATTGTTTGCAGTGCCGAAGCAAATGAGTAGTTCCCTATCTCCTGGTTACCTGTAATCCCATATCCGGCGCGAACTTTCATTGAATTAATAAAAGTGACAGGCTTCATAAAGTCTTCTTCAGAGATACGCCATGCAACGCTTCCTGAGGGGAACAAACCCCATTTATTGCCTTCGCCAAAGCGGGAGGATCCATCGCGACGGACCGTGGCAGTTACCAGGTATTTATCGTTATACGAATAATTAGCCCTGCCCATGTATGAAACCAGTGACCACGAACTGGTGCTTCCCCCTAAAGTAGGTTGTTTAGTTCCGTTGTCCATTTGCTGGGTAAGGTTGCTGGCAAATGATTGTATAGAGCCATTGAGATAATGGTATTCGTTTTCCTGCGAACTCATGCCTGCCATTAAGGTCAGGCTATGTTTCCCGATTACTTTTTCGTAAGTGGCTGTATTATCCCAAACCCAGGTTAAGTTTTTATTGTACTGTTCATATAAATATGAATCGTCGACAATGCTCGAATTCCAATGGTAATTAGGAGCCCAGGTGCGTGAGTTCCAGAAATTAGCCTGTAAACCGAAAGTGGATTTGATTTTCAGGTTATTTAGAATTTCATATTCGCCATAGATGGAACCTATCAGGTTATATCCTGAAGTTGAGTTGTCAACAGTTTTGGCAAGGCCAATCGGATTTACTATATCACCGTCCCAAATTGGCAACTGAATGGGTCCCGAATAGGTACCATCAGCCCGAAGAACCGGTTGAGTGGGTAAAGCCAACATGGTATTACGGATGTTATAATTCCCGCTTGTCTTAATATCGTTGTTGAGAGTTAGGCTATTGCCAAATTTCAATTTGTCGAAAACTCTTGTGTCGCTATTAAACTGCAAAGTCAGCTTTTTGTACCCTGTATTTAATACGATGCCATCCTGGGTAAGATAGTTACCGGAAACGTAATAATTTGTTTTTTCACTGTTACCGGAATAGGAAAGTGAAAAGTTTTGCATGGGTGCCGGGTTAAACAATTCGCCAAGCCAATCAGTGCCGGTGCCCAGTGAAGCAGGATCGGAGTAAGCCGGATTCATGGCAAGACCAGCATTTCCCATTATTTCATTATGCATGCCTGCAAATTGACTGGCGTTGAGCATATTTACAACATTGGTCGCTTTCTGCATACCAAAAAAGTAATTGAAATCCAGGTGCGATTTGTCGCCTTTTCCACGTTTGGTTGTAATAATTACTACTCCGTTGGCTCCCCGCGAACCGTAAATTGCAGTGGCTGATGCATCTTTAAGTACCTGCATGGATTCAACGTCGTTCATGTTCAGCGTATTCAGACCGCTCGAAACAGGTACTCCATCGATTACCAAAAGAGGGTCATTGTTGTTTATTGTCCCGACACCCCTGATGCGGAAAGTGGCATCGCTGCCCGGAGTACCTGACGAAATAACCTGGACCCCGGCTGCACGGCCCTGTAGCGCATCACTAATGCTTGGTACTGCCAGTGATTTGATGTCCTTGGTGGAAACCAATGCTATAGAACCGGTAAGGTCCTTTTTGCGCTGTGTGCCATAACCGATCACAACAATTTGATCCAGTTGTGTTATTTCCTGCACCATAGCAACATTTAGTTGAGTATTTTCCCCAACTACTATTTGCTGTAACTTATACCCAACAGATGTGAATACAAGTACTGATTCCTTTGAAGGAACCTGAATAATAAATTTGCCTTCCGAGTCGCTTGTGGTACCGGTTGTAGTGCCTGTAATGCCAATGGTTACACCAAACATCGGCGAGCCATTAGCTGCATCGGTGACTTTCCCGTTAACCGAAATTTTTTGCGCCATACTATTTCCTGAAACTGAAAAGATAAACAGGAAAAGTGCAAAATACCGGATTAAATTTGAACTGTTTTTTTTGCTCATTTTAAGTTAGATTTGAATCCTTGTTTAATTTGTTTGATTGTTTTGAATTTAATTAATACTGGTTTTTTTTGAAGTATGCAGTTCCACCCTTAAGAGAACTGGAATCTGGAAAATATAAGTTAAATGATGGAAAGTCATTTTTTTTTGTATTTTGAAAGCCAAACTTATAAACAAAATCTACCTATAAATATTTGTATATCTAAAATGTAGTCACACTTGGTGATTAGGGATGGTATTGCGCAGAAAAAGAGCATGTTATAAATAATACCCAACTTTAAAAAGTAGTAGATTTGTAAATGCAAAAAGGGACACCCTGTATTCAGGGAGTCCCTTTTTTAAAGAAATAGATCATTTGTTATTTTCCGGAAGTTCCTATTTGCATCACCATATCTTCAAATTCATTACGCGGACAAATTGCTTTGTTTCTCAGTTTCGTCCGGTAATTGTAAATTGTGGATAATGAATACCGAAGAAAATGTGATATTTTGACACTATCCTTAATTCCAAGTCGAATCAAGGCAAATATTCGTAATTCAGTGTTAAGCAATTCGCCCTGCTTTAATTGTATATCTTCATTATCAACCAGCAAGCTGTTAAATTCTTCGACAAAAGTGGGAAAAAGTTGCAGAAAAGTACTATCGAAATTTGTATAAAATAATTCCAACTCATCTTCAATGAACTGTTTTGATTTTATGGCATTTAACAAATCCTGTATTTTGCCGGCTGCAGCGGTTTTATTAAGCAATCGCCGATAACTATCCAATTTATCAATATAAAGGGAGCATTGATCCATGTACCTGCCGATATATTCCTCTTTAATAAGGTTGGCTTCTACTAAAGTTTTGTTAGTGCTATTTAGTTGATGATTTGTTGCTGATAAAGCATGATTCAGATTATTCAATTGTTCGTTGGCAACGCTAAGTTCTTTCCTGGCTGCTGAAAGATGCCTCATTTGCCTGTAAACCAATAAAATGGCAATTAATAAGAACAACGACAAAATGCTAATGCTGACCAGTGTTGTTACCAATTGTCTTTGACGGGCTTCGGTCTGCAACTGATAAGCTTTATCAATAATAGGTAACATCTGAGAGATTTCGTATGTTCTCAACCGGGCATTGCAAAACAGAGCATCTTCCAACGATTGCCTGATATATTTATAGGCCCTGTCCACATCACCGTCTTCGTAAAGCAGAAAAGCCAATCTTCGAAGCGAAATATATTCTTTTGTGGCCGATTGAATATCATATATGGCAGAAATGGCTAACCAGCGTTTCTCAAGATTTCGTTCGTTCTTGCCCAGATAAGCCGAAGATATACTGTAAGCTATTATTGCCTTAGTATGTATATCATCTTTGATAGTGGGATAATATTTCATCAGCAGTTCAAGCGCTTTATCATATTGTTTGCGCACTATGAGCTGATCCGACTCAACCATAATATGCGTAGCGGAACTTGGCGCATTTACAACCAATAATGAATCCCGATAAGCTGAAGTAAGAGAATTGTATCTGATTTTTTCCTGACTTGAGACGGTATAATCAGCCATATAACCATAAACTGTTCTGTATATATGAAAATAATAAGCTTTTAATTCGGGCGTTTGGCTGATATTTATCGCACTCAAAATATCCATTGCCTCTTTATACAAGCCATTTATTCCCATGATAGCAGCAAGATTTAAACGGGCATTGGTCAAATTATTCTTATCATTCAGTTTCTCGGCAATTTGTAGTTTTTCTCTGGCATAAGTCAAAGCCGAATCCGATTTGTACGATCTATATTCATCAAACAATTGTCCGTAAATTTCAAATTTCTGCAGATCGGTGGAAGTGTATTTCAGAAGGTCTTTCAGTTTATTGAGTTTTGCCTCTTTCTGGTTTGAGTAAATCTGATGATTTTCGACAGTTTTATCTAAAACCTTTAATAACGAATCCATATCCGTATTTCCAAAAAGCAATATTGGAAATAGTGCACAAATTGAGATGAAAAATGCTTTTTTTATACCGGGAAGAGCATTTGTTAGAAAGAAATGTTGATTGTTGTCCATAGTATATCACCCGATTTGAGGTAATGAAGGAGGGACAAAAATATAAACTTTTTAATGATTGTGTGATAAATGATGCAATGTTCTTTCCACCAGGTTTAACCGGACCATGGAGAAAACCTGCCGGAAAGCAAAAAAGGACCGGAAGTAAATCCAGTCCTTTAGCCCCTTTGGGTGGTGTCGACTGGAATTCGTTTAAAATCTCAGATATCCCTTTGTTTGCGGTACTTTTAGCACCGTGAACTATTATCTTTGGTGGCAATTTGGTGGCAATTGCCTGTCAACTTGTTTTTGTTTCTATCCCAAAAGTAGAAAATATTTGAATTCGAAATTCATTTGCTCTCATTTTTAATGTTATTAAAATCTTTATAAAAATTCAGCTCAAAATATTTGAATATGTGCGTATGGAAGAGATCATAAGAGAAGATTCGGTTAAGAATTGATGATTTATTTTCTATTTTTTATACAAATGCTTGTTTTTTAAAGAAATATTCAAAAAATATAATAATAAAATAAATAGTATAGTCAATTATTAGTATTAAAAGAAGCTTGATTTTATTTGTACTTTCCTGAACTTTCAGCCATTTTTTTTGATTTTCTCATTTTTTTATTTGAATTTATATGAACTTTTAGCTATTTCCTATGTAGCTAATAAACAGCAATATGCGATTTTTTGTATTTTTTGAGACAAAAAGCATAATATAAGTGATCATATTGACATGTCAATAAATTATCTAATTTAATATAGTGCGTTACAAATGTGTAACTATATTTGTAACTACAAGAAAATCAATCAAATAAATTTATTATTTAATAATTGTGCTTAAATTTGTACCAGAATTTAGCCACGCATTAATACTTGATTTTGACGCCAACTATTCATATTAAAAGTTATTGTTAATAACCAAAACAAAAACCATGCAAAATGAAATTATGACATTCTGCTCACGAGATGATTTGAAAAACATACTCATCGAAGGTATCAAGGAGTATGAAGCCCAAAAGGCTGCATTAATTGCAATCGAACAAACTTTTTCCATCAATGAAGTTGCAAAACGGCTTCATCGATCACATGCAACCATAGTAAAACTGATTCAGGAAGGTGTCCTTGAAACTACTTCCGATAAAAGGCGTGTTAAAGCCATTTCAGTTAACGATTATTTGATTTCGAATAATAAATAGATGATGAAAGGTAACAAGTATAAGGTAGCCTGGTTCAAACATATGGCATCAAGCTCTAGTGACCTGCAAATGGTCGCACTTGAGAAGGTTTACCCTATGTACGGCTATGCACTGTATTACAAGTTCAAAGAGATTGGAGCTGGGAGCATTGACAAGCCAATCTGGATTGATGCTTTAAACTTGAAGTTGATGTGTAAAAATTTCAATAGTGAATATATAACACCTGCAATACTCCTGGATATTATCAAACTAATGGATAAACTTAAGATGATCTGCCTTTTTGACGATTATTTTATTATTCCAAACATATAACAAGAAATTACCGCAAACTGGTAACACCGCTCTGTGCCTTCGCCGAGGTACTTTGCAAAAACAATTAGAAATATGAGCCAAAAAATAAGGTACTGTATTCGCTCACCTTGAATGTTTGAAATAAACCTATTCCCTTTTTATTGCTTCACTAAACGTTAAATAAAAAATTGTGACCATTCCTTTAAAAAGAAAACAAATGCCACTTCTTCAGACGCCTTTCGAGAAGAAACTACTAAAGGACCTCTTCGCTTCCGCACCAAAAGTAACAAAGGCCTTAAATGATGTAATTCGCATATCTCACCATTTCACAGCTGTTGAAATGGATCTACTCAATCGTCTCTCAATGTTGTTTTCGGAAGTATCACGACGCCCTTTAAGCAAGGAATCTGAAAAACAGATTGATTATTAATTGTATTTATCCAAAATAACATAGAACACATGGTAATAAAAACAAAAGCCCGGCATCATAGCACGGGCAATCATAGCGACTTGGAACGCAATGCAAAGATAAGTAAATTTTACTTTGCAGTAACTAATTGCCTTAGGATCATTAAATGTAAATGGCTGGGCTTATGAGTGATACAAATCCTCCAGTTGAAATCCTGACGCAATCAAAGACCCAGGTGCATAACCATCCTATCGATAAAGTGTTGGAAACAGGAAATAGTATGAGCGAGATAGCAAAAACACCGTTCCAACGTATCGAAGCGTACTTAAAAAGTAAATATGATCTATGCTATAATGAAGTATCAAACGAGGTGGAGTTCAGAAAAAAAGGTACCGAAGATGAATACCAGGTACTCAACAGCTCAACCATATACCGGGAACTAGAGCATAACGGATATAAAATATCAATAGCTAACTTAGAAGCTATACTAAGATCCGATTTTGTAATAATACACAATCCTTTGACCGAATATTTCGAGAATCTGGATGAGTGGAAATCATCAGATGAAGATTTGATTGATAAACTTGCATCTCACATTATTGCTCCCAATCAAAAACGTTTCAACTACCATTTTAAAAAGGCACTTGTTCGCACTGTAGCCGGGATCATGAGTCCAGGTTTCTTTAATAAACATGCTTTTATTATAGTAGGCCTGGAGCAAAATACCGGTAAAACAACCTTTATCCGGTTTCTTGTTCCTCCTGCACTTAAAGATTACTTTACAGAAAATATTTCAACTACTGATAAGGATGGCCTAATCAGCTTGTCAGAAAACTTTCTGATCAACCTCGATGAGCTTGCTATGCTTGGAAAAGCAGACATAAATAAGTTGAAAAGCATGTTTTCAATGCAGCGTATCAAAGTGCGTCACCCATTCGGTAAAAAAGCCCAAGCAACGCCTCGTAGAGCTTCCTTCTTTGGTTCCACCAACGAAGACGACTTCCTTATTGACAGTACTGGAAGTGTTCGTTGGCTATGTCTTGAAATTAGCGGAATTAATTTCGACTATTCTCTACCTGGAAATATTGATATTAATATGGTATGGGCGCAAGCATTTCAGTTGTTTAAAAGCAAAAGTTATGTTTATCAATTGACCAAAGCAGATTTAATTGAAAATGAATTGGTCAATCAAAAGTTTCGAAAAAATACCGCTGAATATGATTTGCTTTTAAGTAATTACATTCCTGGCAACATTGAAGATAATAATGGTTTTTATACTGCTTCTCAGTTCTTGGAACAATTAGCCCCAAAATCGACATTCTTTAAGTTAACTCCTGAAAAAATGGGTAAAGCCCTCACGGCTCTTGGGTTTACGAAAAAACAAAAGCGAATCAATAATCCTTATCCGGAATATGGCTACTACTTCAAATTTAGAATTGATGTTGAAGTACCAATTAATGAGGGTACTACTCTTTCTATAAATGATGATAACCCATTGACTTTCTGATACTTTATTTTGTAGTAAGTTAATGATTTTAGCTTACTACAACTTACTATACTAACTACAATTGCTTTTATGTAGTAAGTAGTATGTTTTAGTACCTTCTTTTAACGACTCATTAAAAACAGACAAAATGAACTTTTCCATCCTAAATAGAATAACGGCACAAGTACCTTCAGCAACTTTATCATTAGATGAATTTGTTTCGATATTACACAATCCCGCCAATGGTAGTGCGCAATACATAAAAGCATCTAACATTGTAGATAAAATCCGTTCTATAAGCGATGAAGATCGGCAAAAAGAACTCAAACAAACACTACCTGTAGTTGCACCAGGCGTAGTATTTGGAGCAAACCGGCAGGATATCAAATCATTCTCCGGATTAATGCAAATTGATATTGATCATGTGACTAATCCTGAACTATTAAGGGATGAACTTGGCAAACTATCATGGATAACATTATCGGCTTTATCAGTCCGAAAAGGTGTTTGGCTTTTAGTTAAAATTCCGGAACCGGAACGCCAGGCAGAATACTGGGCAAAAGTGAATGCCTGGTTAATTAACCAATACGGTATTGAGTCAGATCCAGCTCGGAAAAATGCTAAAGACCTCCGGTTTTATTCTCCAGATAAAGATGCTGTCTATAATCCCCATGCAGCCACTTTGAACATCATTCCAGCACCTTCAGCCTCCAAGCAAGTAAAAGCCTTGCAAATTGAAAAAAGAATGAACTCGGGGCTTTTTTTCAGCCCAATTGATGATTTCAATAGCAGAGCTGATGTTATTCCTTTACTCCTATCACATGACTGGAAAGTATGCAATCAACATGGAATTAACATTCGTTTAACCCGGCCAGGTAAAAGTTTCGGAATTTCTGCTAATTGGAATGAAGAATTAAGGAAACTTTATGTTTTCAGCAGCAATTCCAATCTAATTCAAAGCAAAGGCAAACATCCACTTTCTGCTACTGATATATTTATGCAGTTGAATCATATCTCATGCATTGCTATTGCCAGGGAACAGCTTCTAAGCATGGGATTTGGGTACCAACACAAATAATTCATTAAAAATTAACAGAAACAGCCTAACTTCATAATTATGAAAGACTTGAAAAACAACAAACACTTATATTGTAAGCGGGAGTCAGCAAGCCAATATACTGGCACTAAATGCACCCAAAAAAATGTTGCGGCACAAATAAGACTGGAGCGAAAATATTTAGCTAGAAGAATATTCAAAATGGTAAAGAACCTTTCAGAAGAGAATTTGATAAACTTTTTCAAAACTGAATTTATAAATAATGGATACTTCCAGTGCAATAACGAACATGACAAACCAATGGATATAGGACCTGTAATAATAGTCGAATTAGTAAACAAATACGAGAATCAAAATAACGCTAATCAAGGCACTCGCCGTAGGAGAAGACACCATTAAGCTCTTCTTTGAATAAAATTGAGGCTCAGTTCGCTGGGTCGAAAAGTATTAAATGTACAAAAATTAATTAAAAATAAAATTATCTATTAAACCCATAACGCCATGAATGATGAAAAAATCAGAGTCTGCTGGAATTGCTTCGTTATATACCATTATGAACGTCGGACATCCCGATACTGTTGTGATAGCTGCAGGGTTCAGGATAACAATAAGCGCGCCGAAGAAATCCGTTTAGCGGTCTTTAAATTAGAATTGGAGCAAAAGAATGAGCGAATGTTGAAATCTTTTAACGTTTTAATGGATTATAAAGATATGTTAGCCGAAAAGAAGGGGAAATAACCTATATACTTCCATTTTTCCAAAAAAAGCAACTGAAATTAACGTAAAAAGCAGACAGGGGAAACCTTTGTCTGCTTTTTAGCGTAATAGTTAATACGCTAATAATAAACTAAAACTTTATAAAATCAATTTTCTCAGTTGCTAACTCCGTTATTAAAACCATTGTAACGGTTAAATGTGGCAGTGTAACTTACAGGTAAAAAGTTATCCAATTATAACTGATTCAGGTAGTTGGGGAAATATAGTATTATAATTAAAAAATATAATCCAATAAATAATACCTGCATATCTGCATACCTGAAAAGAGCATATATTTACAGTTCATTTATAAAACTTAAGTTAGACATTGCTATTATTCATTTTATAAAACCATTATCTTAATATGAAAAAACAAGTTGAGGAGCAAATTTGGCAAGAAGAACCGAATGCCATTTGGTACATAAATACAAAACCCCAGTGTGCCTTATGTGGAAAAGTGGTTAACGTTGTTTTAGAGTATCAGGTATCAGCAACAAGTATTCCCGTTCGAGCATGTTTTGATTTAGATGAACATTGTTTTAAAAAAGCAATGGAACAATTGTTTATTTCAAATCCTGAGGTTGATTCTCTTCAGACAAGAAAATTAATTTACAAAGAATTACACAGATAATTAACGACAGCCAGTTCTGTAAATATTAATATTTCATCCATTTTCATTATTCTGTTTCTTTAACATTAGCGTAATTAGAATTACGCTAAAACAATAATCTTGACTTCAAATCCTCAATCCTAAAGCCTAAACCTTCGAAAAAAGCTCTATCATTCGCTTTTAACTTTGGGGTAGCTAAAACGAGTAAGTGCTTTGGTCTTGAAAAAGCAACATAACCATATCTTTGATACTCTTGCTCATCAGCAGTAGTTGGAGATTGATTAAACCAATATTCCCAGTGCCCACCTTTGCTTTTTTTATCTAAAGTGCTTACTACCATAACTGAATCAAGAGTTTCTCCTTTGATATTATGAATTGTTGTAGTTCTGATTTCACTCCCCAAAGTATGATTTTGAACATTATCAGCAATAAGAACATCCCCAAGCCCTTTTTCCACTTGAAACTTGACGTCAGAAATACTAATATATGGTTCAACTGACAGTCTTGGGAAGAGAATAGGGATATAATTTCTAACAACAACTGCCCATTTGCTGTAAGATAGTTTTGCCCCCTTAACATCCTGAAATGGGTAGAGTTTTTTGCTCATTTCATTTAACCCATCTTGCAGCTAATCCGAAAAAAACAATTGCTGTTCAATGAATTGGCAATCGTCGAGTTCAGATTTGTGTACTACAGATTTTCGTTTTACGAAGGGTGCGTATTTGTATTTTAAGGCAT
>JBAZWY010000005.1:0-224469 GCA_041660125.1 Lentimicrobiaceae bacterium | reverse complement strand
GATTTAGGGGTGAGGTACAAAAGCCAAACACAAATCCCAAGTCGCAAATTCCAAATCCCAAACCCCAAACAACAATTGAAGAACCAAAATAACTTGTTCAATCCTGCCCGCAAGTCCCCTCTCCATTTTCCGGAGAGGGGATTTAGGGGTGAGGTGCAAAAACCAAACAGAAATCCCAGGTTGCAAATTCCAAATCCCAAACCCCAAACCCCAAGTCCCAAACAACAATTGAATGACAATTGAATGACTATTGAATGACCATTGTATAACCACGAATCACCACGAATGACAATTGAATGACTAATGATTAACTTTTAAGGATAGAGGATTTATGGGCGAGGTAAAAAAATCCCCGTCTGCAATTGATACACAAACGGGGAGTTGGTTAATTGAAGCGGAAATATTATTGCAAGGGAGTTATAACTTCAAGTACTTCAGGTAGATCCATTCCTAAATCCTTCATGTGTGCAATGGTAGGAACGCCATTTTTATTCCAGCCACGGCGTTCATATACTGCATCCAGCAATTGCTCGTAACGGTCTTCGCGATAGGCACGGGTAGCAGCCATTTTTTCCTGCAATGTCATTTTCGAAGGGTCCTTACCAATAAGGTCAACAAGTTGTCCATCATACCTTTCCTGGCGGCTGAGGTATTCTTCTTCAGTTACAGGTCCTGCAGCACGGTATGGTTGTGCATCATTTTTACGTAAGCCTTTCCCGCAACGTATATCGAAAATACGCTGATAGTTGTAAACCCTTTCGCTCTGGCGGATCAGTTCTTTATTATCGAAATCATTACCAGTAACCGCTTTATAAATGGCTATATAGTTTTCAACATGTCCCGGAACTTTACCCGGCTCGGGATAGGTATGGTTATCTTCCGGTTCCACATCGTTCCATGGTAATTTGCATAGTCCCTGTAATCCAAACCAGGTACGGAACATCGGGAAGTAGTGCAATGCTTCTGCCTTTTTCTCGAAAGTAGGAATCTGGTTGTTTACCATATCCATAAATATAAGCCATGCTTCATCGTGTTGCGGGCCTTTATTGGTCATGGCATAGCCACCTTGCTGGGCCAGCGATTCTTTCGAAACATACTGCGAGTATTCCAGACCTTTGTTTTCCATGCCGATATCCTGCATGAAACCTGCATCGCCCCAGCCTTTGGCAGCAAACAACTCTTTCATTTTATGAACGCCGAGTCCTGCAATTCTACCAAAGCCTTCGCCCCGCGAAATCATATGGAGGAGTTCCATCGCCGAGTCGGCATTTCCAAAATTGAGTTTCATTCCTCCGGTACGTTCTTCGTTCAGGATGCCGTTTTCGTAACATTCCATCACAAAACCCAGGATAGTTCCAAATGAGATGGTACAGATACCGTACGTGTCGCAATAAAAGTTCGTCTCAATGGTAAAATCAGGGTTGAAAATACCGGCAATGGAACCTAATGATGATGTGGACTCATATTCAGGCCCATCGACAATAACTTTCGATCCTTTATAAGGGCCCGAACGAAGTTCATAATTATCAACACCTTTGGCGCAGGCCATGTTGCAACCGATCCAGCAGCCATCGGGCACGCCTTGTGTGAAATAGGATTTCCATACATCGCCTGATATTTTTACCGCGTCGGGATGACTTCCGAATTTGAAATTATTTACCGGAAGCAAATCATAATCATTCATAACCAATGTAAGGTGGGCAGTTCCTTTGCTGCGCATTTCACACTGCTTGTCGTCGAGTTCGCGCATTTCTTTATTAAAGATTTTGCCTCGTTCCATAATGGCCTGCAGGTCAACAACACCGTTACGGTTACCGGTAACGCCTTTAGTATGAGCTACAACGGCTTTGATCTTTTTGTCGCGTAATACCGTTCCAATACCGCCACGCCCGGCTTGTTTCAAACGAACAAGTTTGCGTTTTGAATCAAAGAAACTAAAATTAAGCATGCCGATCAGTGAGTTGTCGGCTGCTGTTCCGGCAGATACCACCGATACATTTAAACGGTCTTTTTCGGTTGTCGCAAGTGTTTCGGTTAAATAATCAGCTAATAAATGACTGTCGTAACTCTCGGTGCTTGCTTCGTAAATTTCAACTACTTCGCGGGTTTCATCAATCAGAACAATTACATCCTTATCGGATTTGCCTTGTAATTCCAGTGAATCGAAGCCCGAAAATTTCATAAAAGGGCCAAAGAAACCTCCAACATTGCTATCGATCGGAATATCAGTTTGTGGCGAAATGGTTACTACCAGCGATTTGCCGGTTCCCGAATACTGGGTTATCCCGCAAATCGGGCCTGTATTAATAACGATTTCATTTTCGGGATCATTCCATTTTGTTTCGGGGCGGGTAGCATCCCAGAGCAGTTTCAGGCCAAAGCCTTTTCCACCGGTAAACTTTTCCTTCATATGTTGCGTAACAGGTCTTTCTTTTATTTCACTGCTGCCAACGTTAATATACAACGTGCGGTTGTTGTACCCTTTTTCGATCGGTGCCCATGTGTACTTGTACGAATACAAGAGTTTGTGGGTGTTTTGAAAATTTTCTAAGCTCATATTTATATGTTTTATTCTGTCCGTTAATCGATTCACAAAAGTATAAAATGGGATTGATCTGCCAAGGAAATTGAAGAAATATTACGATATGAATATGGGCTATAATCGATTAGCGCTGAAACACTTGTTTTTAATACATTTACTAAAATAAGCCGTCGCAGATGCCATGCCTTTCTTTGAATTTTGGTTGATGAAATCACTTTAAATATTCACGGATTGAAAAAATGAAAGGTTTTTCCCTCTCATCTCAAAGAAATGGGATGAACGAATAGAATATTTTTTTACATGAATAAGGACCTATTTTGCAGAGCAGTTTTAGTGCTCTACAGCAAGTGAAGTTTTCCGGCTTTCACTCTTGTTTTTAATGGCTTTGAAAAAATCACTTACAATACGGTTGTGAAAGAAAGAATACAGCCTCCGGTCACGAAACCGCGATTTGCATTTATACCTTGTAAGTTGTGTGATTTCCGTAAATCCTTCAGGTGTGGATCGGAGCATGAACTTTTGTGTTCCTTTGGTGCTTCCATGATCAATATAGCAATATTCGATCTCTTTCAGATTGTTGTCTATCCGCGTTACCTCAAGTGCCACGGCAAGATTTTTAATACCGAGCACATGCAGGTTGAAAAACAAGATCTGACCTTCTTCAATTCCTCCGAAGGATTCGTCACTGTAAAGAAAAATATTCTGCTTTTTGGAATATAATAAACTAAAAGTAACAATATGTCCATCAAATTCATTACTCGGCGATTGGTGTATCAGGTTATTCCAAACCACACTGATATCCTGCCTGATGAATTGCGATTTCTTAAATGTCTGGTAATTGATTGAGTCAGTCGTGTTGTAACACACAGGTTTCATGTCATCGAAAGTTTTCACCCCAAAATGTTTTTGCCTGTTTATGAGTTTGCGAACTTGCTTATATCGTATCCGGTTAAAATCAACTGAATCAATCGGTATCGGAACATTTCCCATCACAAAGCATGAGAAATAAGTAAATAAAAAAATCATTAAGAGTAATACCTGAGAGTTGTGCCTGGTCATGATTTGATTTTAGCGTAGTGAGAGTATTGGTTTCGCATTGTCGTGACTGATATGGGTATAATCGATATTTAATGAAATGCTGAAAGCCATTTTGAAATCCGGAAACAAATATATGGCATTTTATGGTAAAGTTCTAACTGTCATTTATCTTGATCAGTATGTTCAGCTTCGTACACTTGAAGAGTATTTTAATGAACTGCCAGGCCAGGCGAATTGATTTATCTTTTAAAAAGAAATTATTTTTCTCCGAATTGTCGCAGGTAACAAGTCTTTGGACTGAAAGTCAATTTTGCTTCATTCTGATTATAAATAGCTACAATTCATTTCATGCAATTTCCATATTCCCTTTCTAATATAATTAATGGAAAATACGACACATATTGAGTTTTTCTCTAAGTTTGCAGCCATGACTTTTGAACAGATAAAACAGGTATTAAAAACCAAAACTGTCGGAATTGCTGGGTGTGGCGGATTAGGATCCAATTGTGCAGTTGCATTAGCCCGTGTGGGTGTAGGAAGGCTGGTGCTAGCCGATTTCGACCTTGTTCAGGAAGGAAATCTCAATCGTCAGTTTTATTTCTACGACCAGATTGGCATATTGAAAGTGGCTGCACTTAAACAAAACCTGTTTCGCATCAATCCGGATGTACGGGTTAATACTTTTGAAATCCGGCTATGCGAAAGCGATATTATCGAGATATACAATCAATGCGATGTAATAGTGGAAGCCTTCGATAAACCGGAAATGAAATATATGATTTTGGATACCGTTCACAAATATATGCCCGAAAAATACCTTGTAATGGGTGTTGGAATGGCCGGATGGGGCGATAACAACCTGATACACTCCCGTCAAGCGGGCAAACTAATTATCTGCGGTGATGAAATAAATGCTGTAGATACCGAATGCCCCCCTTTAGCCCCGCGTGTTGGAGTGGTTGCTTATATGCAAGCCAATGCTGTGCTCGAAATTTTGCTTGGAGCAAACGAACAGCAGATTCATTCAGGAATATAGAAAATGAAGATAATTCTCAATAATAAAGAAGAATCATTTGCAGGTGATCAGTTCACTATCAATGAACTATTGCAGGTGAAGAATTTTACCTTTAAAATGCTGGTGATTAAGGTAAATGGATTGATTGTAAAAAAAGGCGAGTTTGATTCAACCTGGGTGCATGATGGCGATGACGTAATGGTTTTGCACCTGATTTCGGGTGGCTGAGATAGTGTATTTTATGGCATTGCGTGAATACGTAATGAGTTTCCCTGTCAACATTTTGGTTCCTTTCACAAGGTTAGTTATGGCTTATGTTCCCAGCTTTTATGTATTTAACTACATCTGTGGATATTTACCATTCTAAAAAGATTAATTTCCTGTACCTTTACTCCTGGAAATTAATCCTCATCTGCAACAAGAAATAACAATCATGCCTTTTACTTCTTTAGGTTTGCCGCCCTCGCTATTAAAAGCATTGGCGAGCCAGAATTTCACTCAGCCCTACCCTATTCAAGTAGAGGTGATACCTGCCATACTCAGGAAAAAAGATGTATTAGGCATTGCCCCAACAGGCTCGGGTAAAACGGTCGGATATGTTTTGCCACTTTTAATGAATTTACAAGGTATTGCTGCAACCAGAAGCAGAAATGTCAATGTCCTGGTATTGGTGCCGACACGCGAACTGGCAGTGCAGGTGCGTGAAGTGTTTCGCGTATTCAGCGTTGCGCTTCCGCTAAAGGTAAAAACACTGGCAGTTTTTGGAGGAGTTTCTATTAATCCTCAAATGATGGCCTTACCCGGTGTCAATATTTTGATTGCCACACCAGGCAGGTTATTGGAATTAGTTGAATCAAACGCCGTGCATTTATCAGGTATTGAGACTCTTGTTCTGGATGAAGCCGATAAGATGCTCAATCTTGGTTTCCAGGAAGAAATGACCCGCATCTTTGCACTATTGCCCGAGAAGCGTCAAAACCTTTTGTTCTCCGCAACACTGAGTGAGGATGTCAACAACATTAACCAGATCCTGTTGCACGATCCTTTAGTTATTAAAATTGAATCTGAACCTGAAAACATTGACCTGATCACGCAAGTGGCTTATTTTGTAACCAACGAGAAAAAGGGACCGTTGCTGCGTTATCTGATCAAACACTATGACATGAAGCAGGTTTTGGTCTTTACTTCTTCAATATATTCAGCCGACAATGTTGTTGATAAACTGCGTAAAAACGGAATTGATGCCATGGCCATTCACAGCAAAAGGAGCCAGGGGTCACGAACTGAAGCATTAAGCGAATTTAAATCAGGCAAACTCCGTGTTTTGGTAGCCACCGACCTAATTTCCAGGGGTATTGACATTCAGTTTTTACCACATGTAATTAATTACGAATTGCCCCGTTCGCCCAAAGAGTTTATTCACCGTATCGGGCGAACCGGCCGTGCTGAATCTCCCGGCGAAGCCATTTCCTTTATTACACCTGCCGACAAGGATCATTTTAAGGTTATCCAAAAAAAAATGGGTAAATGGGTAACTATGATCGATAGTGAAGGCATAAATTTAAAGGGATATTAAAGAAAATCCTCATTGCGGATACTATGGAAACCGGCTTAACCCATATGCTTTTTAGGAGCTGGATGAACGCTTTTAGTAAACTAAAGTTCCCTCGGCAAGTACATTCTTACTACAATCGGGCAGTGATGAAAAAACCACAAATGCATCCTCTTGCATCTATAAATTGCACATTTACATAACCATACAGATCGACACCTTTTAAAATATGAAAGAAATAGAAAACATTGATCTGACCTTTTTAAGTCTTGATGATTACCAGGAACTCAAAAAAGCAATGATTGAGTCATACACGAGTATGCCCGAAAGTTACTGGGAAGAGCTTCAAATCAAGACATTGATAAATTGTTTTCCTGAGGGACAGGTTGTTATTAAAGTCAACAACCAGATTGCAGGCTGTGCCTTATCTTTGATTGTCGATTATTCCAAATTTGGCGATCATCATACGTATAATGAAATTACAGGTGATAATACATTTAGCACACATACACCTGACGGTGATATATTGTATGGCATTGATATTTTTATTAAACCTGAATTCCGTGGATTGCGTCTTGGACGAAGGCTTTACGACTACCGTAAAGAATTATGCGAGCGCTTAAACCTGAAAGGAATTGCCTGTGGAGGCCGGATTCCCAACTATTACAAGTACGCCGATAAACTATCACCCAAGGCGTATATTGAAAAAGTGAGAAGAAAAGAAATTCATGATCCCGTCTTCAATTTCCAGATATCCAATGACTTTTACCCTTCGAAGGTGCTTAAGAATTATCTCGAAGACGATAAAGCCTCAAACGAATATGCTGTTTTGCTGAAATGGGATAATATATACTATGAAAAGCAAAGTTTAAAAGCAATCGCGACAAAAAAAGTAGTAAGACTGGGGCTTATTCAATGGCAAATGCGACCCTATAAAAATTTGGATGAGCTTATGCAGCAGGCCGGGTATTTTGTTGAATCCGTTTCGAGGTACCGATCGGATTTTGCATTATTTCCGGAGTTTTTTAATGCGCCCCTCATGGCCGAAAATAATCATTTATCTGAACCCGAAGCTATTCGGGAACTCGCCAAACATACTACCACTATTGTTCAAAGATTTTCAGAATTGGCAATATCGAACAATATAAATATTATTTCCGGTAGCATGCCTGAAATTCAACGAGGAAAGCTTTTTAATGCAGGCTATTTGTGTAAAAGGGATGGGACTATCGAAAGGTACGAGAAACTGCACATAACACCTGACGAAACTAAAGTTTGGGGTATGGTTGGAGGAAGTGAAATAAAGGTTTTTGATACCGACTGCGGGAAAATTGGCATATTGATATGTTATGATGTGGAATTTCCCGAGCTAAGCCGGATATTAGCCGAAGATGGAATGGATATCTTATTTATTCCATTTCTTGCCGATACTCAGAATGGATATTCCCGTATCCGCAATTGCGCACAGGCAAGAGCTATCGAAAACGAATGCTATGTGGCTATTGCCGGCAGTGTCGGGAATTTACCGATGGTTCACAATATGGACCTTCAATATGCGCAGTCTATGGTTATTACACCTTGTGATTTTGCATTTCCGGCTAACGGGATTAAAGCCGAAACAACTCCTAATACTGAGATGATATTGATTGCGGATGTCGATATAGATCTTCTCCGGGAACTTAACCAGTTTGGAAGTGTCAGGAATTTAAAAGACCGGCGGAAAGATATCTATGAATTGAAAAAGAAATAATTTCTAAATCATTCCAACTTCCAGCAATAACATGCCTTTTACCAGTTTTTTTTGAGTTAATGGCTTAAAACAAAATTACTTACCAGATTTCTATGCTTTCTAAAAAGAGAGAATATCCAAAAATAAAGTCCCAACTACATCCGCGAAACAAGCATCGGGAACGGTATGATTTTCAACAATTGATTGAAAGTTCTCCGGAATTAGCGAAGTATGTTAAAGTGAATAATTATGACGATGAGTCTGTCGATTTTTTTAACCCGGAAGCGGTTAAAACCCTGAATAAAGCCTTGCTGAAACAGTATTACGACATCGAAAACTGGGATATTCCCCGGAATTATTTATGCCCGCCCATTCCGGGAAGAGCTGATTATATTCATTACATAGCTGATTTACTGGGCAGCAAAAACAATGGGAAAATCCCGATAGGTGATAAAATAAAATGTCTCGACATTGGTGTAGGTGCAAATTGCGTTTACCCGATTATTGGTAACAAAGAATATGGATGGTCGTTTATCGGTGCCGATATCGATCCTGTTGCCATAAAATCGGCCAGCACTATTGTTGAACTGAATCCGTTTCTTAAAGAGAAGATCGAATTGCGTTTGCAACAAAATCCAAAAGACATTTTTCGGGGGATTATCCGAAACGATGAATACTTTGATCTGTCAATCTGCAACCCGCCTTTTCATGCTTCGCTGGCCGAAGCTAAATCAGGATCAATGCGCAAACTCACAAATCTGACCAAAAAGAAAATCACCAAACCTATCCTGAATTTTGGAGGCCAAAGTAATGAATTATGGTGCGAAGGTGGTGAAGAAAAGTTTGCTGAAACCATGATTCGCCAGAGTAAGCAATTCTCCGATTCCTGCTTTTGGTTTTCAACCCTGATCTCAAAAGAATCCAATCTCAGGAGCATTTACGAAGCACTCCGGAAGGTAGAAGCTTTGGAGGTAAAAACCATTCCGATGGGCCAGGGAAATAAGATTGGGCGTATTGTTGCATGGACTTTTCTTCCCCGGGAGCAACAGTTCATCTGGGCTAAAACAAAATGGAACAGGTAATAAGGTTTTGATAGAATTTTGTTAATTTGTTTACTCCTAATCGTAGCTATATGAATTTACCCTGGTTCAAACGAATAGGAATATTATTTGTCCCGACTTCCTTAACAGGCTGGATTATAGCAATAAGCGCTGTCGCTTATGCCGTTTACATTTTCATCGACATCGACAGCCGATCGCATTCGGTGAGCGACACGCTGATCAATTTTGTCTCCAAACTGTTACTTATCATTGCTGTTTATTCGTTGATCGGATATTTTTCAAGCCAGACCAAAGAAAGGTAAACTGACCTCTTCCATGTTTTTACCTGGGAGAAGGATAAGCAGCATACTTTGCGTTCAAAGTCTGAATGAACTAAAATAGTTAAGGCACCGTAAAAGTGACTGTAGTCGAAAGCTCGTAATAATAATTATATACTACTTTAACAATCCAAACACCCTTGGTAATACCGGAAGGAACTTTGACATTGATTTGGGTATTTGTTGAAGACATAACAGTTGCATATAAATTGCCGAAAGTCACTGATGTAATATTAACTCCACCAAAACCCTCACCATTTAGAATTACTGACGATCCGGCAGTCCCTGAAGATGGATTAATTGAAGTTAACTTAGGTTCGAGAACAGTAAATTTTTCAGGGCTATGCAACACAAGTCCTCCCAAATAAACGTCAATATCATATTGGCCTGCAGTCAAGAATGGAACATTTACTTTTATTTTTTCTGAGGTTATAGAATTAGGGGAAACTGAGGCAGTTCCAAAATTGACATATGTATACTGATTTCCAGCTAACAGGTTTGTACCGTTTATAACAAGTTCAGAACCTGGATAACCTGAGGCAGGCGTAAACCCGGTAACAACTGGCTTAAATATCGAAATAGTTTGACCGGTAAATGCAGTATCAGCACCATTCGAAAGCATAACCAGATAATTACCTTCGGACATGGTTGAGGGTATTGTAAATGATAAATCAGAATAATAATAGCTGTTCGTTGAAGTGATGGTGGTTGATCCTAAAAATAATTTGTTATAACTCACTGTCGGATTAAAACCGCTGCTATAAAATGTTATCTGTGATCCCGGCGCATACGATGTAACTGTTAAGGGATTAACGACCAATTCATCCATTGTAAAATATCCGCCAGGGACTTCGGTTTTTGTGCCTCCAGATCCAATAAATATTTTAAACCTCTTTTTTAAAAAGCTATTTGGTATTGTTGCAGAAATGTAATCGTATGAAGAATTATTTGAATAAACTTGAACGTCATCAAAATAAAGCGTTGAATTATATAAATTCCAGCCACGAACAGTAATATATGTATTCCAGTTTCCTGAGGTAGGTGAGAAACTAACAGCAGAAGCAGTCAGAGTCAATGCATTATCTAACTGGAAAGTCTGGCCACCCGAAGAAATATAAATAGTAACGGAAGATCCATAATAATTGTAAGGTATTTCCAACGGAACAATAACTTTAAGATATGTAGAGCCCGCTTCTTGAACTGTAGCATTCACGTTATTAAATTTAACTATATTTTCACTGGCTGGAGTACTAAAGCCTTTTCCATACAGAGTAATTGTATCACCTAATTTAGCAGTTGAAGGCGTAATCGTGGTTATTTGGAGTTTCAACAAATCAGTTGAAACTTCTTTTGCATATAAAGTTCCTCTTTCATTTGTAATGTATGCTTTAGCAAAAACTTTCACACCACTTCCGTAATAATACTGAAGATCACCTAGTTTAATCGTAGTCGAAAATGTATCTTGTACAATCGTACTGCCAAGAGATACTTTATTGTTATAGACATACCCGTTTTCAAAACTTGTACCAACAGTAAACACAAAGCCGTAATCAAGTATTTTATAATCGCCTTTTTCGCTGATGTTAGCAGTCACATGATAGTTTGATGCTGACAATGCAGTTATGGAAGTTGTTTCAAGCGCAGGATCCTTTTTGTCTTTTTCACAGGAGTTTAATAACAGGATAAATACAACCCCAATGAATAGTCTTAATGCAAGATAAGTAGCTTGTTGCTGATTTTGTTTCATTTTCATAATGAATTAAATTGAATATTTTAAGAATGAATTCCGCAATTAAAAAGTATAGCCAATACGTATTCCATTTACAAGCCTTGGGCCAACTTTCCAGCTTGAGCCATCCTGGTCAGGGTAAGATCCTGTATCGGGAAAAGCTTGGTCTTTGGTAACTACAATTTTACCGTATTTTATATATTCAAAGCCGAAACCGATTTCATAACCAAAATAAAAGTCCTTAGCCATATAAAAGTCGAATCCGGTAAGTGCATTAGCCCCGGCTGACCAAAAACCACGTTCTATATAATTAGTATTGTAGTAATAATTTTGTCCGGAATAAATCATTTCATGCGTTTGCCAGGCACCTTTTACGGTTTCTGAATTTTCATTATTCTTTATATCCTCTTTTGAACTCTTGTAACCTAAGCCAACTTCCCACCCTATGTAAGGAGATAATCTGCGGGTACTACTAAAATGTTTTTCTGTTCCAAAATTTACAGCAACCATAAACGATTGTCTTTTATCGGTTGAATTCAGAGGATAAGGCCCATAGAGGTTTTCCATTTTGTCTTCTTCATTTTTATAGCTTAGTGTAAAAGCAAGCCTTAAAGCGATGTCGTTCGGTAAAAATTTCCTGATTTTAATTTGCCCATAGGCATTGTTTAATGTTAAACTCCCATTGAAAGGATTAAAATTCAGTTCGGTTGACCAGCCTTTAAGCAAAGGTTTTATGGTGTCCTGTGCTTTAATGCTGTTGATTGCCAGTACGAAGAAACATGCAAGTGAGAGTGAAATTGAATAGATTTTGTTCATCGGTTGAAAATAAAATGATTTATATTATTTGTATTTATAAAAAGGATTTACTCCTAATTAATTGATTAATATCTGAAAAGACAACCAGCCTGTAAGACAGTGAAGATGCCTGATTTTGCCGGCTAATATACTTATATAATAACTATCTGTAAAATATTTTTGTTTATATTTTTTTATCTGATATTCAGAGTTATAGCAATAATTATATTATTTATTGCGTTAAAATTCTAATATCTTTAGTATAAATAGTTTCTTAAAATGTAAGAGCTCGGGATGTTTTACGAAAAGCAATTCATGCTTTATTGTCCAAACCTGGTTTCAGCAGATCAATTCTAAGCAATTATTCAAGCATTTGTCCGGCCATTCAGGACTCCTTTGCTCATTTGACGAAAAAGCCGTAAATTTGAAGCATTGGTATAAATGAGATTTATAGTTTCATTCCTACGACAATTTGGAGCAACAAAAACGTAGTATTAGCCGACACCTTATCCAACCCGATTATGGAAACTTCCAAAGACCTGAAACTTGCAGTGTTGATTGACGCTGACAATGTTCCTTATGCAAATGTGAAAGAAATGTTTGAGGAAATCGCTAAATATGGGATACCAACATTTAAAAGAATATATGCTGACTGGACAAAGCCAACCGTTTCGGGCTGGAAAAATATTCTTTTGGAAAATGCGATTACACCGGTTCAGCAATACAGCTATTCAACCGGGAAGAACTCATCAGATAGCGCGCTGATCATTGATGCCATGGATATTTTATATACCGGCAAAGTCGATGGCTTTTGTATAGTGTCGAGTGACAGTGATTTTACAAGACTCGCTACCAGGCTCAGGGAAGCTGGGATGATGGTGATTGGAATTGGGGAGAAGAAAACCCTGAACCCGTTTATAAAAGCCTGCGACAAATTTATTTATATCGAAATTTTGAAAGCAGAAGCATTAAGCTCAGCAGAGACCAGCACCCGCAGAGTGTCAAAAAAAGCCGCAAAATCTAAAAATGAACCTTTAAATAAAATTGATCCTGAAATAATTAAGTTATTCTCAGTTAGTATAACCGACCTTGCTGACGAAAATGGCTGGACTTTTTTAGGAGAACTTGGTAACCTTATGCTAAAGAAAAGGCCGGATTTTGACCCGCGTAATTATGGCTTTCCTAAATTATTGCCATTAATACGAAGCATCAATAAATTTGAAATTGACGAACGCGATTCAGGTAAAAACAATATCAAACATATCTATATCAGGAAGAAGTAACTATACGATGAAAGGGATATTGCCACTTTTAGGATAAGGTTAAGGTTTAGGCTAAGGTTAAGTTCCCTCTAAGTTTTATCTCTCAACCTCTATCTCAACCTCATCAATCCTCAACCTAACTTCTATCAAAGTTAAACTCTGTCTATTTCACCCTGTTCAGCGCATCCTGCTTGATTTTATCGGCTTCGGCACGAGCCTTGCTCATCACCACATCCGATTGTTTCTTTGCTTCGGCTAATATTTTAGCGGCTTTATCCTCACCTTCTTTTTTAACTACCGAAGCGCCTTTTTTAGATGCAATTTCAGCAATATAGCCCTTTTTCTTGCCCTCGGCCATAAGGCGGTTTGCAGATGAATCGGCGGCAGTATGAACTTCATCAGCCACTTTATTTGCCGATTGCATCAGCTTCTGACTTTGTTTTTCGGCTTCGGCAATAATTCTGGCAGCTTCAGCATCGGCTTGGGCAATCAGGTTGGTAGCTTCATCTTTGGCTTTGGTTACAAGTTCTTCCTTTTTCTTTTCAACCACTTCTAGGGCTTGCTTTTTCATATCAGCTGCCAGGTCGGCCATAGCTGATTTGATCCCGGATGTAATCTTAGGATCGGTAGCTGTGCCGCCAATAAGAATAGTAACGGGAACGATATCGCCCAGTTTTACATTAACCCCTTTTTTGGATGCATCCTGTACCAGGCCGTCGAGCACACTGTTAGCCTTATTCCCGAATTCAGCGCGTGGAATATCAAGTGTTAAAACAAAATTCAATACCTGATCTAGGCCGGTAGTACCTGATATATTGGCTTTATAGGATCCCAGTTTGAAATCCATAGGTTTTACAGTGGCTTTTCCATCCACCACATCGAATGAAAGATTGATGTTTTCGAGAGAAGGATTCCTGAGTTTCTCCATTTTTAACAAATCGGCAATTTTGCCCAAGGTATTCAAGTCAACCAATTTAAGAACATCCGAAAGCACCAGTCCGTATGCCGAAACCGATGTTAGATCGGGCATCATATTTCTTTTAAGAGCACCCTTAAATTTCAGGTTTGTACTGATGGCTCCGTTAATTTTACCGGCAATGGGAGCGAATTTCTGAACTGGGTTAAATGCCTGGAATGCCTGTTTTACTTCCAGGTTTTTAACCTGCAGATTCATGTCAACCATTGGCCTGGCAGGATCAAAGGTACTGTAAGACCCTTTTAGCGCCACAGCGCCTCCAAGCATATTTAAATTCAAACCTTCGAGAAGAAGTGTATGATCCTTAACTTTAACTATGCCATTGACATTACTCATAGTATAAGTATCGTAGATCAGTTTTTTAAATGAAGTATTCAGCGTGAGATCCATATCTCCCGGAATTTCAACCACCGTTAATGCTGAAGTATCAGCAGTTGCAGGTGTTGAGGATCCAGTTATAAGGCTGTTAATATCCATAAAATCCGATGTTGTAGTCAACGAACCTTTCAACACAGCCTGTTTTTTCATCACATAAGGAATGTAATTCTCCAACTTTCCATTGGCAGCCAGGTCGCTTTTTCCAATAGTCATAGCCAGGCCGGTAAGCTGAGCATAGGCTGGGGTAAAGTCAAGGCGAGCTTTACTAATGTTAACAGGCTGTGGGATTTCTTCACCTTCATAAACTAATTGATCAACAGCAGCATAACCTGAAGCCTTAAACTGATCGTAAGCGCCTTTTTCGATGGCCGAAATTTTTCCACTGAAAGCCATGTCGGCATTTATTATACCTGATAATTTAGTTTTATCTCCAAGCGGGTATATTTTTGAAACAGATGAAAGATTTACAGTTCCTTTCACGGTCGCATTGATATCCGGGTCGGAAACAGGTGTGCGCAGTGACAGGGTAATATCAACAGGTGTCTGCATCATACTCAGGTGCATGCGTGGAACATCCACCGTAGTGTGATCCATTACGCCATCAGGATTGGCTATTACAGCCTGGAGATTTATATCCGAAACATTTCCCGGCAGACCGGGATAACTGAACATTCCGTCAGCCACTTTCAGGTTGATGGCAAAGGCTGGGATAGAAACATCGCTGTACAACCCTTTTACAAAACCATCGAATGACATGGTTCCGGAAGTTTTTATATTATCAAAATCCTTTGAATAAATAGCAGGGATAAGCGAAAGAAACGCTTTGAAAGTATTTTCTTTGGCGGCAAATTTTATATCCATTTTATATCCTTCGTCAGGCATGGCAAAGAAACCGTCGGCTGTAATATTCAAATCATTTAACCTCATATTTCCATCCTTAAAAGTGAAAGTCCAGGTTGAAAGATCAGAAGCAAGCAATGTTTTTAATTCCGCTTTGGTTTTGCTCATGTACCGCACACCATCATAATCAACAGTAAGGTCTTTACACAAAGCATTAATATCCAGAGTAGTGATATCCGCAGTCATATCGCCGCTTAAGGTTCCGGTTAATCCATCCAGCAAAAGCATGGTAGGGATTTCGGCGTCATCATAAACAAAATGAGCATCGCTGATACTAATCTTATCGAGATACACCTTAAATGCCGAGGGAGTCGAAACTGTATCTGTGGTTCCGGTTGCTTTCATAATATCCCAGTTGACTTTGCCATTTTTCAGCACTTTAAAAAGCAATCGTGGTGAGGTTAGCCCTATTTGTTTCACTTTATAATCGCTTCCGCGAAAAACACTGCTTAGGTCGAGTGTGAAAGAGAACACCGGTAAGGAAGCCAGTGTATCTTTTTCAAAATCATCTTTACCTACCACGATCAGGTCTTTAACTTTAACGGTAAGATCGGGGAAATGTCGCAGCAGCGTCACTCCTACCCCATCGAAAGTTACTACTGCATTCAGATTCTTGTTTATTTCGGACTGTACAGCTTCCTGAATTTTGCCTTTGAAAACAAATGGCAAGGCAATAATTACCAATAAGAGAAGGCCAATTACTATGGCTGAAATTTTCAATGCTTTCTTCATCTTGACAGAGAGAGTTAATAGTTCCCTTCGGCTGGCTTCGGCTTCGCTCAGCCGCCATCACTCAGGGTTAAAATGGAAAATTGTGGTCAATCTTTACAATCTGGATGATCTGTTACGAAGTAAATGATCGGCTATTACCAAAGCAGCCATAGCTTCTACAATTGGAACAGCGCGTGGAACAACAACAACATCATGCCTGCCCTTGGCAGCAAGTACAATGTTTTCGCCTTTGTTATTAACCGAAGGCTGTGATTGTTGAATGGTAGCAATAGGTTTAAATGCAACTTTGAACACGATGTCGTTTCCGTTGCTGATCCCACCCTGGATTCCTCCCGAGTGGTTTGTTTTGGTTACTATTTCACCATGCTCGTCTGCAATAAAAATATCGTTATGCGTCGATCCGCGCATAGAAGGAGCGTTAAATCCTTCGCCATATTCAAATCCTTTGGCTGTATTAATGCTCATGGCGGCTTTTGCAAGATCAGCCTGGAGTTTGTCAAATACCGGCTCTCCCAATCCCGGCGGAACACCGTTTATAATACAGGTAATAGTACCACCGGTTGTATCACCTTCCTGTTTGAGTTTGGTGATAAGTTCAATCATTTTTTCAGATGCCTCCATATCGGGGCAGCGGACAGGGCTATTTTCAATTTCACCAAGTTCATCAATCGTGAAAGCCCGATTTGCGTTCACTTCACCAATACTACTTACATAAGCTTTAACCTGAATACCTGAATTCTGAAGCAACAATTTGGCAATTGCACCACCGGCAACGCGCGAAAGGGTTTCGCGGGCTGACGAACGACCACCTCCGCGGTAATCGCGGAAACCGTATTTGCTGTCGTAAGTATAATCGGCATGCGACGGACGATATGCATCTTTCAAGTGATCGTAGTCAAAACTATGCTGATCCTTGTTCCTGATTTCAAAGGCAATAGGCGATCCGGTCGATTTGCCCTCGAATACGCCTGAGAGAATCTCAATCGTATCGCTTTCATCACGCGGAGAAGTCATAGCCGACTGTCCCGGTCTGCGACGGTTGAGTTCGTTTTGAATAAATTCCATATCGATTACGAGTCCGGCAGGGCATCCATCAATAATGCCGCCTAAGGCGACTCCGTGCGACTCACCAAAAGTGGTAAGCCTGAATATGGTTCCGAATGTGTTTGCTGACATGGTACAAAGATAATCATAATTAAGAATTGGCGGTAAGAGTTCAGAATGACATCCATCATATTTTAACCAAACCAAAACTTTCGATGGCATTTAACACCATAAAAAAAGCCCCAACCCGGGGCTTTTCATATTTTATTGTTGCTCTCGGGCAACGTTTCGTAGGATTTTAGCTTTGGCTTCGAGTGAAGCAAGTTCCTCTTTGGCGTGGGCAATTTTAGCTTCGAATTCAGCCTTTAAGAGGTTGGCTTGTTTTGATTTTGCAAAGAAACCTATATTGTTTTCCCAAAGCAGAATTTCTTCTTTGAGGCTATCAATTTTGGCCTGGAGCCCGGTACGTTCACGGTTGATAATACGGCCGGCATCGGGCTGATCTTTCACATTTTCAAAGCGTGACCTATAATTCATCTGGTTAGCTTCCTGCGAATCCACCTTCAGTTTATCATAAATTTTATTCACAGCAGCTTTAAATTCGGCCTGTACACGGTCTTTTTCTTTAATCGGAACATGGCCGGTATCCATCCACTGGCGCTGCAATTCCTTGACTTTATTCAGGCTTTCCTGGCGGTTGTCGCTGTATTCAAAAGCATTCAGTTTGCTGATGATATCAAGTTTAATCTGCATGTTTTCGCCCTCACTGGCCTGTAAGCCTTTGAAATGCTCATTCTTGTTATTAAAGAATTCATCACATGCAGTGCGAAAACGTTTCCATATTTTCTCGCTGTGCTTACGGGGAACAGGGCCAATTTTTTTCCATTCATCCTGCAGTTTGATCAGTTCGCGGGATGAATTTTTCCAATCGGTGCTTAACTTGTGCGATTCAGCCTGCAGGCAAAGTTCTACTTTCAGGTTATAGTTATTGAGCTGCTGATCTTTGAGCTTACCGAAATACTCTTTTTTATTCGAAAAATAAAGATCAAGCTGCGCTTTGAAGCGATTCCAGATTTCGTTGTTCACTTTCTGTGGAGCCTGCCCGACAGATTTCCACATCTTTAACAGTTCATTTATCTGCTGTGTACTGTCCTGCCATTGCTTGATTGAGTTAAACTCGGTAGCAACAAGTTGTTCCACTTTTTCGCAGAGTAACACCTTAGCGGCATAATTGGCTTCGAGGTCACCCTGGATTTGCTTGTAAAATTCGTGGCGACGTTCATTAATTTTTTCAGTAGCTGTTTTAAAACGGTCCCAAACTTCTTCGCGTTTGTCCTGGGCTACAGGACCAACTTCCTTCCACTCTTCGTGAAGTTCCTGTAAGCGTTTGAATGACTGCGATATGGATGATTCAATAACCAGTTCTTCGGCCTTCTCGCACAATTCGATTTTGCGCTCCAGGTTTTTACGGAGATCCAGGTCTTTAAGTTCTTTATTGATTTTTACTTTATCAAAAAACTTC
Source organism: Lentimicrobiaceae bacterium (assembly GCA_041660125.1). Taxonomy (GTDB): domain Bacteria; phylum Bacteroidota; class Bacteroidia; order Bacteroidales; family UBA4417; genus UBA4417. The sequence continues at coordinate 205,877 of JBAZWY010000005.1, read as the reverse complement.
TCAATGAGGAAATGATAATTCTGCCACAAGCCCTGTGCCTCGCTTTTGGGAACCATCCCAATAAGTTTCCACTGATCCTGTAAAGCTTTGAACTCATCGTAAGTCTTTTTGAGAGTCTCTTCAGAGTTGATCAATATCTTTAATTCCTCCAGGATTTTCTTCTTTGCTTCCAGGTTTAGATTTTTTATCTTTTCCTGGTCCTCATTAAAACGGAATTTATTGTGTTTATAGATGCCAAATGCAGCTTTAAAACGTTCTTCCAATGGATCAACAACTTCAAAATTTTCAGCTTCTTCGCTGGCTGCAATATTTTGAAACATTTCCTGGTGCTCTTTATTGGTAAGAGCAAGGTATGCTACTTTTATCTGGGAAACTTTCGATTTAATTTCATTAAAATCCTCATTCTGCACAGTTTCTTCAAGCAGGCTTACCAGTTGTTCGCGGTTCATGTTGCTGTAATCAATATCAACAGATTCTGCGGCTTCAACTTCTTCATTAATCGCTTCATCGGCTTCGTCGGCTTCATCTGTAGATTCAGCCATTGTTGGCTCTGAAACCACTTTTGCTTCAGTAACTATCTCTGCAGTTTCGATAACTTCCAGCTCAACTGCTATTTCGATTTCAGCTATTGGTTCTGGCTCAGCTACAACTTCAGCTATCACTTCCGGTTCAGCCTCAACTTCGGCCAGTACTTCTGGTTCAACCACTTCTTCCGGTTCCGATATTGGTTCTGGCTCAGCTACAACTTCAGCTATCACTTCCGGTTCAGCCACAACTTCGGCCAGTACTTCTGTTTCAACCACTTCTTCCGGTTCCGCAATAACCTCTGGTTCTGGAACCAATTCAGGTTCTGCTAAAACTGCCGGTTTGGAAACTTCTTCGGTTTGGGATTGTTCTTTATCAGAAATTGTTTCGGATACAGCGGCTGCTTCCTCTTCGGTCTCTGCAACCGCATTTTCGATAAGTGATGATGATTCTTCAACTGTTTTAACAGTTTTTTTCTGCTTTGAATTCTCCTCCTGGTTATGCTGCATAGCTATCTCAGGATTTTGATCGGGATGTTTGGTGGATTCCATCGGTTAATGAGTTAGTAATTAAACTATTGATCAGGGTTATATAAGACCAGCCATTTCAATGAAACAGCAGTAGCAAGCATGTTTTTCCTGCGAAAAACGTTAGATTATCAGAGAGTAATTTTCGATAAAGGAATTGCAAATTTAACAACATTTCATTAACTAGATCAATTTATTGAAAATTGATCTTAGATTACATCCCGCCACGGCGGGACAAATTCCGAAATTCCTTAGTTCGCATTAATCTTCAGAAAGCCGATCGGTTGAAGATTATGAAGCCGATATTTACATAAAATGAAACCGGATCACCATCATCATAATAATTCAGGCAAGCACTCAATGGCCCGATAGGCGTGTTATAAACAAAACTTGCCGACAGTATATATTGTAATGACGGGAACAAATCACTTTTAACGACTTGCTGCAAACTATTGCTGTATAACTCCCTGAACGGGGCCATAATAAATCCTTCGAGCCGGAAATCCATATTTTTGCTTACTGTGAAAATGTTCCGCATTCCAATGGCGGTATAACCATCGGGCCGGTAAACGGATTGGTAAATAGTTGCCATTTCATACACCGGATTATAAGCTGGCAGACTCAGGGCAGTAGAAGTAAAGTTCCTGAAATTCTCCAGGTTATTAACCTGAAATTCAAAATTGATTCCTGGTTTGTAAATTTTCCCAACCCGAAAGTATTTATCGTACATGAATTTGGCAATAAAGTAATTATGGTAATCCGTGTAGGCTCCTTTGAGCACCGATGTGGTTCCGGGTGTATGTCTTTCGAGCCCGCTGACGAACTGGGCAGAGGCATATATCCGATAGCCTTCGTTCGAGTATTGCTTACGGTTCAGCGTATTCAATTCCATTTCTATGTATGGACTGTAAAAGTTAAATTTAGTCCTGTCTTCCTTGTCTTCTTTTGTTGCCGTATTGGTTTGAAAATAATCCGATCGGTCGGAACCCCAGGTAATTCCTGCTTCAAATTTTCCTTTGTACGTAATAGGGAAACCCATATCAACACGGAAATAAGTATTATTTTCGTAAAGGAACGAGGGTGTGGCATCGACAAAAAAGATCGATTTTGTCCGAAAGTAATTAAACTGGTTAAAAGTATATTCGGCTTCGAGGTATTTAGGTTTTCTGCCTGGAATTTCCATCCTACCCCCTATCAATGCTGAATTGTAAAATCGCCCGAATGAGCCATTAATTTTAGCTGTATATGCAATTTTACGCCAAAGACTGTACTTCAACTGCAGAAAAATCTCATTACTGCCCCCTGATGACAGGCTGCCACCGAAATCTGCTACTATCCCTTTTTGATACTGGGCATCAATAACCAGGCTGTAGCGTTGCGTGATGGTATCGTATAGCAAAGTCGGATAAACTGATTTTAAACGGTTCTCTCCTACCACTTTAAAATACCCGGCTTTAACTTTTTTAAGATCAAGATCATTTGATTTGCGGGCGTTTACCTGGCCCATAATAGCATTGGCAATATACAACGACTGTCCTTGCTGAAGACCATGTACTTCAATATTGTTTACTTTGAGGTCAGGTTTTCGGGCGTTAAAGTGTTTTCGGATACTGTCGTGTTCGGCCTGCGAAACCGTATCAAGGATAAACTGGCGGATTTGGGGAATCAGGCGTAAGGTTGAAACATACCCACTGTCGATAAAGGCTTCGGTATTTGTGAAATCAATTACATTTACATCTTTAAGTTTTGGTTCGACCAAAACACTTGCATTACAATATAAATTAAACTTTGTTTCACCCATAAGCATACTGCTGAGCTGCGAAACCACATCATCTTCTTTGGGAGGATCATAATTGCCGGCAGCTTTACTGCCTATTATGATATCCGGGTAAAAATCTTCCATCACCACATCGGAAGGGAAATTATTATACATGCCCCCGTCGAAAAGCAGCCTGCCATCGATACGTATAGGTTTGAAATAAAACGGGAACGTCATCGAAGCCCTTATTGCCGAACCAACATCCCCTTTTCGGAGAATATAGGGTTTATTATACCGTATATCGGCTGCTACGCAGCGGAAAGGAACCATAAGCTTATTAAAATCATATCCAGCCACAGCAGAGGCCTGGGAAAACAATTCCAGGAACGCAAAATCCATGCGCAAAGGCGAAACAATGTTGGTAGGCAACTGTGTTTGTAAAACAGAATCGTATTTAAATTTGAAACTGAGCCAGGATGCATTGGGCTGACCCTGCCTGAAAAAATAAGTATATTGGTCATCAAGCTTTCCTGATACCCATTTTGCAAACTCCTCGGAATTGAGGATCTGTTGCATCTGGTCGGGCGAATAGCCTGAAGCGTAGAGGCCGCCAATGATTGCGCCCATGGATGTGCCGGCAATATAGTCAATCGGGATGCCATTCTCTTCGAGCGCCCGCAAAACGCCAATATGAGCAACACCTTTTGCCCCACCACCACTTAATACAACTGCAACTTTCTGCGGACTGGCAGATAAAAAGAAGATCAGAAAAAGCAATAAGAAACTATTCTTTTTCATAAATGACAGGATAATATATAAAATGCAAATATAAGGAAATCCGGCTGAGAGACTGGATTAATCTTCAGCCAGAAAGATGCGAATACCTATATGCAGGCTTTACAAGCTTATATTTTACCCAAAGCCTGATCAAGGTCGGCAATTAAATCTGCCACATCCTCAATACCTACCGAATATCGAACAAGCCCGTCCGTAATACCTGCTTTTACTTTCCCTTCTGCTGATACTTTTGAATGTGTCATCGAAGCGGGGTGCTGAATCAAAGTTTCAACACCGCCCAACGATACGGCAAGAATAGCCAGCTGAACGCTGTTCATCAGGATTCTACCTGCTTCAATACCACCTTTTAATTCAAAACTTATCATACTACCAAAACCATCCATCTGAGTTTTGGCAAGCTGGTGCTGCGGATGAGATGCAAGCCCCGGGTATCTGACCCATCCCACTTTTGGATGATTTTCAAGGTAAGCAGCTATTTTCATAGCAGATTCCTGTGCCCTATCCATACGGATGCCCAACGTTTTAACGCCACGGATAACAAGGTACGCCTGATGCGGATCCATGTTAAAGCCTAAACTTACCATAACCGGATGCAGCTGCCTGTACATGGATTCATCCTTTGCAATTACCACTCCGCCAACAATATCGGCATGCCCGTTTATGAACTTGGTAAGCGAATGCAGCACAATATCAGCTCCAAAATCAATAGGGCGCTGCAGGTAAGGGCTGCAAAACGTATTATCAACAGCAACCGGGATACCATGCTCGTGTGCCAGCTCACAGCAGGCTTTCAGATCACTGATTTCCATAGTAGGATTCGAAGGTGTTTCAATATACAACAACCTGGTTTCGGGTCTGATTGCTTTTCGCACTTCTTCAATATCTGTAGTATTTACAAATGCAGCCACTACACCAAACTTTTTGTAATAGGTTTCCAGCACAATACGGGTAACACTATAAATAGCCTCGGAGCATACAATGTGATTACCTTGTGCCAATAGGGCACCAAACACGGTATTTACAGCTCCCATACCCGAACTGGTGGCAATACCGCCATAACCATTTTCGAGTTCAGTCAATAAGGTTTCCAGTGCATGAATGGTGGGATTGCTGATACGTGTATAAATATAACCGTCACTTTCGCCTGTGAAACAGGCAGCGCCATGCTCGGCACTTTGGAACCTAAACGTGGAGGTCTGGTAAATAGGCACGGTTGCACTTCCCAGGGCATCATTGAATTCGCCACCGTGGATAAGCTTTGAATTAAAACCGATCTTTTTATTTTTCATTGAAATTCAGTTAAGTATTAGTTTATAATCATCTTTTAATGTTTCAATTTAATGGGAAACAGAAAATGAAACCAAAGTAAAACTTCGATAAAAGACTTTATTACGTATTCAACTTTTATCAACTCCTGCCAATTTCCATCGCAGCATCCGGATTTTTATTGGTATTCCAACGCCGAAAAACGATGTTATACTTAGAGCGGGATAAAATCACGCATTCAAAAAAAAACCAAGTCCCAGGGCACAAATCTCAAGAACCAAGATATTCTCTATAGCCCCGCTTGGAATTTGGAATTTGACACTTAATGAATGTGGAAATTTATCCTATTTTCGGTATATTTTGCGTTTCTTAACCTGGTGAATTATAAAAAAAATAATTACTATTTATTTTGACTTTTTTAGTAGCGAAGCTATTCCTGCAGTCAGCGACTGATGCGGAACAAATTTAAAAACGCCTTCTTTTGCTTCTTTTACATCTTCGATGGTGTAAAAAGCCGATGGATGATATTCATGAAGTTTTCCCAGGAAAGCCGGGATATCCTTTCGACGAATAATTGAGAAGAGAATTTTAACTTTGCCTTTGGCCCCTTCGGCATCAAGTATAGTAAGCCCAATATTTTGTAATTTCAAGGCAGCAATAAGGTCAGGCGATTCGCCCGGAAGAATAACCCTTATGATGGATGTACCAATTGATAATCTTTCTTCAAGTGTAATTCCTATAAAATTACCCATGGCAAATCCGGCACCATAAGCTACATAACACAGCCAGTTATTGAGGTGCTGCATTATCTGCCCTATGGCAAGCAGCCATATTATTACCTCGAAAAAACCCAGGATTGGGGCAATTGACTTCATTCCTTTCGAGAGAAAGATAAGCCTCAGCGTTCCTATACTCTGATCAAGAATGCGGGCAAAAAATATCAGGAAAGGCAAAAGCACCCAAGTAAAAATCCAACTTTCAGAAGCAAAAAAGTCCATTTGTGAAAATATTGAGTTCGAAGTGCTAAATTAGCATTTTAAATTCAGCCTTGTAACCGTGACCATAATAATTTGAAATTGTAAATTTAACTTCAGCCCTTATTTTATTCAATAAATTTTGAACTAAAAGTATAATTTTGTCAAAACTAGTCTTAATTAAACTTAAAGCCGATGAACCGATTATTCAGCAACATTGTTTTCTTCGCATTACTTATTTGTTTACCAGGTTTACTTGTTGCACAGGATGAAGCCAGGCTGCTCCGTTTCCCCGCTGTGCATGGCGATCAGATCATTTTTTCGTATGCAGGCGATTTATATACCGTTGCGGTGAGTGGCGGAATGGCTCGCAAACTTACCAGCGATCCGGGATACGAAATGTTTTCCCACTTTTCACCTGATGGAACTACTGTAGCTTTTACCGCCCAGTACGACGGAAATACTGAAGTATATACAATGCCTGCCCAGGGAGGTGTTCCTGTAAGGCTAACCGTTACGGCAACGCTTGGCCGCGATGATATCAGCGACAGAATGGGACCTAATAATATCGTAATGGGATGGACGCCTGATGGTAAAAATATTATCTACCGTTCGCGAAAGCAAACCTTTAATGACTTTATCGGCCAGTTATTCACAGTACCAGCTACGGGTGGCATGTCGAAAGAACTTCTGCTTCCGTCAGGTGGCTTCTGCTCGTATTCGCCCGACGGCAAACTACTGGCATATAACAGGGTTTTTCGCGAATTCCGCACCTGGAAATATTATAAAGGTGGCATGGCCGATGATATCTGGATTCATGATTTTGCTACAAAAACAACCAGGAATATCACTAATACGATTAATCAGGAAGTTTTTCCCATGTGGTTCGGCGATGAGATTTATTTCTGCTCCGACCGCGACCGTACCATGAACCTTTTCTGCTACAACCTGAAAACAGACCAAACACGAAAGGTTACCAACTATACAGAGTATGATATTAAATTTCCATCAGCCGGTGACAACCGGATAATTTACGAGAATGGAGGTTTCATATATATCTTCGATATCAAGACACAAACTTCAACCAAAGTCCCAATTCAGATTGCCGATGATTTAAACACTTCACGCAACGAACTGAAAGATGCTACGCAGTTTCTGGGTTCCGTGAACCCCTCGCCCGATGGCAGCAGAATTGTTGTAACTGGCAGGGGTGATATTTACAGTGTTCCCGTAAAAGAAGGCATTACCCGCAACCTTACGGCAAGTAGCAATGCACACGATCGTGAAGGAACCTGGTCGCCGGATGGTAAATGGATAGCATACCTGAGCGATGCAAGCGGTGAATATGAAATTTATATCATAAAACAAGATGGCAGCGAGCCTGCTATAAAACTTACAGATGGTGCTGATACCTATAAATTCACGATTCGGTGGTCGCCCGACAGTAAAAGAATACTGTGGAATGATAAAATGCTGCGCCTGCAATACGTTGATATTGATACAAAAAAGGTAACCCTTGTTGACAAATCGAAAGTCTGGGAGTTCAACAGTTTTAATTGGTCGCCGGATAGCCGGTGGATCACATACAGTAGCGCTCTCGACAACGGGATGCAACAAATAATGCTGTTTAATACCTCTGACGGAACAAAAACTGAAGTTACCGATCATTGGTTTTCCTCCGACCAGCCCCTGTTTTCAGGCAACGGCAAATATCTGATTTTTACTTCCGACCGTACTTTCGAGCCTATTTACAGTAGGGTAGAGTGGGATTATGCGTATGAAAACATGACCAAGCTTTACCTGGTAACGCTGGCTAAAGATACGCCCTCACCTTTTGCACCTTCGAATGATGAAGTTCAAATAGAAAAACCCAAAGATCAAAAAGCAACAAAAACTGTAGAAGACGGAAAGAACAAAAAGACTGATAACACAGACAAAAAAGAGCCTGAGCCTGAAGTGAAACCTGTAAAAATTGATCTCCAGGGAATTCAGCAACGTATTATTGAAATCCCTGTCGAAGCGGGTAATTACCGGAATTTATGGTCAGTTGAGGATAAAATTTATTACAACATTTCCAATGATAAAGGAAGTTGGGCTAAAGTGTATGATCTGAAACAAAAAAAGGAAACGGAGCTTGGAACCGACCTTACTTTCGATATCACTGCCGACGGGAAGAAAATGCTCGTTTCGCAAAAAAAGAAGTTCTCGATGATCGACCTCCCTACTTCGAAAATCAATACTGAAAAATACATTGATTTATCCGATCTGAAAGTTTGGGTTAACACTCACCAGGAATGGAAACAAATTTATAATGAAGCGTGGCGCCAGATGCGTGACTTCTTTTATATGCCTACCATGCATGGTTTGGATTGGAAGGCAATGCACGACAAATACGCGGTTATGCTTCCTTATGTTAACAACCGCAACGACCTCACTTACCTGATCAGCGAAATGATTGCCGAATTAAGTATTGGCCATTCTTATGTTTCCGGAGGTGAGCGTAAACCACTTGAAAGAATCAGCCTTGGCCTGTTAGGAGCCCAATTGAGCAAAGACGCTTCCGGGTTTTTCCGGATTGACAGCTTGCTGCAGGGAGCCAACTGGAACCCTGATTTACACTCACCGCTCACCGAAGTTGGCGTAGGTGCCGTGAAAGGCGAATATATAACTTCTGTCAATGGCAAGTCAACCAAAGACATGCCGGATATTTATTCCTCTCTGATAAATAAAGCGGGGAAAAATGTTGAACTCACGATTAACGCATCTCCCGCCGAAGGTGGCCGCAAAGTATTGGTGGTACCGGTGAATGATGAATCAAAACTCTATTATTATACCTGGGTTCAGGAGAATATCCGTAAAGTTGACAAAGCCACCAATGGGCAGGTTGGATATATCCATATACCCGATATGGGGCCTGAAGGACTAAATGAATTTGTTAAATATTTCTACCCGCAGCTGGCTAAAAAAGCATTGATTATTGATGACCGTGGAAATGGTGGAGGAAATGTATCGCCTATGATATTAGAACGCCTGAGCCGGGAGATTCAGCGCAGTAACATGGCACGCAATGTGCAGCAAATCGGACATACTCCTACCAAAATGATGCTGGGGCCTAAAGTTTTACTCATCAACAGCTATTCCGCATCCGATGGCGACCTTTTCCCTTATGGATTCGAGAAATATAAACTGGGAAAAGTAATAGGCAAACGAACCTGGGGCGGCGTAGTCGGTATTAGAGGCTCATTGCCTTTTGTTGATGGTGCCGACCTGCGGAAACCTGAATTTGCCAGTTATTCGGCTGATGAAAGCAAATGGATTGTCGAAGGGCATGGTGTAGATCCTGATATTGACATCGACAACGATCCATCGAGGGAATACAACGGTATTGACGATCAGCTTAACAAAGCCATTGAAGTAATTCTCGATGAACTGAAAAGTTATAAGGAACAGCCTGCTATTCCATCGCCACCGGATAAAAGCAAATAACAACTATAACATAAAACGGCGGCTCTTATCAGAAGCCGTCGTTTTTTGTTTTTCAAAGAAAAAGTGTTAATACATTTGTGAAAGAATATACCTTAGATGATGGAATACACAGCACGTTACAAACTCGAAAAAACAAATCTCCAAAACATTTCACGTATCGATTACTCTTTTGGTTTATTTTATACCTTTCGCAGAAAATAGTTTACTCTAAAATGAATAAAATACTGCTGCTCTTGATTTTCGTTCCTGTTTTTTCGTTGATAGGAAAGGCTCAATCATCAAAACAGGAATTCGATACGTTGCAATTTAATAAACATCTTGAATTTGCAAACTGGCTTATCGAATACGAATACTATACTCAACTTGTTTCCGAAACAATCCATTCACAGTCCGATATTACTGCCAACGAGTGGTTTAGCTACCGTGATTATAGGGTATGGCATACCGTTGGCGGAAATTATACTAATAACTCTTTCACTATCCTCAGGCATGTAATATTTGATTCACTTAACACCATTTCGGATTATACCGGCAGTTACGATACCTCGGTACTGGAAGCTTCCGGGACTGCGTTATCATTTGCAAACACTCAATTCCAGGGAATACGCGATACATGTAACCTGTATTTTAATTCTTTCGTCTACCGGAATCCTGACAAAACAATAAGCATATGGTTCCTTCCAGCCTTTCAGCCCAGCGGTCAGGCTATTTATGGATGCGAATGGGAATATATTTTCGACAGAACAGGTAAAAACCTGCTCCGGCAAAATTCATACACCAATGTAATAACTGGCGTTTGGATTGGTCAACCCCGCGAATTGTGGCTTAACTATCGCAATACGGATAATCCAACGGTTGGGAGTGTATTTTTCGCGCTCTCATTCCGCGATTACTTTACCCGTATCCATATTGATACCCGGATAAGCACCAGCACCACGACAAAAAATGCAAGCGGAAATTACACCTGGACGCATAAAATGAAGTGAAATACTATTAAGATATCATCTTTCGTATGTAAAAAAGTGGTCCTGGATTCCATGTAGGAATAGGCACATTTTTTTTTCAAAAGCCTGCATTTCAGATTTCTTTTATATTTACATTTGTTTCTAATCTAACTCCTATGCAAACCTGGTGGGATGCCCTTACGGCAATCGAAAAAATTTTATGGTTCATTGCTGTACCATTTTCAGTTATATTTATACTTCAGATGATACTGTCCTTTACGGGTATTGGAGGTGGAGCTACTGACCCGGGGGCAGAATTCACCGGTATTCAAACCGATATGGCTGCCGGGCACGATATATCGCATAGTAACGAAGATGCAGGTCCGGGTTTCAGCTTTTTTACTATCAGGAACTTTATTGCTTTTTTTACGGTGTTCAGTTGGTCAGGTTTAGCCTTCAACAATGCAGGGCTTGGCATAGCACTAACAGTTATACTCTCCGTTGTAATGGGTGTTGTTGCGATGCTGCTTATTTCGTCTCTTTTTTATTTTACATCTAAAATGACTGACAGCGGAAATGTATCTGTTAAAAATGCCATAGGTGCTACAGGCAAGGTATATATTCCTATTAAAGCTAACAAAGGAAACGTTGGAAAAGTACAGGTAACTTTCCAGGGATCCATCAGGGAACTGCAGGCTATCACTTTGCTTGATAAAGACCTGTCAACCAATACAATAATTAAAGTTACGGGCTTAGCTGATGAAAACATTCTGATCGTTGAGTCCAATTAATCATTTCACTACTATATAAAAATCTTTAAACACTTCAAATTATGTCTTATCTGGTAATCGTTGTAGTAATTTTTGCAATCATCATTTTCACCACTTTTGTTTCCCTTTTCAGAAGGTATAAAAGATGTCCCTCCGATAAAATCCTGGTGGTTTATGGACGCACCGGCCTGAATAAAGAAGGTACAAACCGCTCTGCAAAATGTATTCATGGCGGTGCCGCCTTTATCTGGCCAGTTATTCAAAGTTATGCGTACCTCGATCTCACACCAATAAGCATCGAAGTCAATCTGACCAATGCACTCAGCCGCCAGAATATCCGGGTTGATGTCCCCTCACGGTTTACGGTTGGTATTTCAACGGATGTTTCGATTATGAATAATGCAGCCGAACGCATGCTTGGGCTACCTTTAAACGCTATACAAGAACTTGCTAAGGATATTATTTTCGGCCAGCTGAGGCTTGTTGTTGCAACCATGGATATTGAGGAAATAAATACTGACCGGGATAAATTTCTGGCCAATGTCTCTCAAAATGTGGAAGCAGAATTGCAAAAAATAGGGCTTCGTCTTATTAATGTCAACGTTACCGATATCCGCGACGAATCAGGATATATTGAAGCATTGGGTAAAGAAGCAGCAGCGAAAGCCATAAATGATGCTAAAAAGACCGTTGCCGAGAAAAATCGTGATGGTTCGGTAGGTGAAGCAAATGCCATGCAGGATCAGCGTATCAGGGTTGCAAGTGCCAATGCTACTGCTGTTGAAGGGGAAAACACCGCTAAAATTACAATTGCTCAAAGTGATTCAGCCCGCCGTTCAAAAATGGCTGAAGCCGAGCGTATAGCAGCAGCATCCGAGAAAGTACAAGCTGCAAAAGCACTACAGGAATCGTATGCTGCTGAACAGATAGCCGAAATGGCCAGGTCAGAGCGCGAACGTGCAACCCGTACTGCCGATATTGTTATCCCAATTCAAATTGAGAAACAGAAAATTGAAATTCAAGCAGAAGCCCAGGCTGAACAGACACGCAGGGTCGCTAAAGGCGATGCCGATGCCATACTTCTTAAAAAACAAGCCGAAGGACAAGGTATTTATGAAGTGTTGAGCAAACAAGCTGCCGGTTTCGATAAGCTGGTTGAAGCAGCCAATAATAATACGCGCGATGCCGTCCTGATGCTGATTGCCGACCGGCTTCCCGAAATTATAAAAACCCAGGTTGAAGCGATAAGCAACATTAAAATAGACAAAGTAACTGTATGGGACAATCTCTCAGCAGGTGCTGATGGAAAAACACCGGCTACAGCTAATTTTCTGGCCGGAATGATAAAATCAATTCCCCCGCTTGATGATATTTTCAGGTCAGCCGGCATTGAACTTCCATCTTATCTGAAAGGAGAAGAAAAACCTGCTGAGAACCCGAAACCCGAAAGTGAAATAAAAGAATAAACCCTTAAGTTATCACGATCAGATAATTATAAGAGTTTTGTTTTTCACTTTGGTTTAATCCGAATAAGCAATGCTATAATCAGTAATATTTTTTGAAAAAATAAGTGCCGGGATTTCTGCTCATAAATTTACTTCCCCCGTCTAAATACAGCATTTTGTAAAGCATATTTTCCAAAAAAATGAAATCTCCAAGTATTTAAACATTTGATAAAGAGTTGATTTGATAAAGTATTGACTTTAATAATAAATGATTTTAAATAAAGTTTGGATTTTAACAAATTGTGATTAAATTTGTGCCACTTCAACATGAGTATGAGCTGCAATCTCTGTGAATGATCTTGTTGTTTTCTATAGCATAAATTATCCACTATACTCATAAAGAAAATGAACATTTTAACTGGGTTGATGTTATTTATAAGAAGTTTATATATCACAACCTTATAGTGTAATTCTATTTATAAATCATTCGATGGAAGAAAAAATCAAAAAAATTGGATTGTTCATAGATGGGACTTTCTTTCTGAAAGTTAATTCCTATTACAGGTACCACCACGAACGTAAAAGCACCATTAACTTTAATGGGCTCGCTGAATTTTTGCGCGACGAAATATCAAAGCTCGAAAACGCAGAAAAACGGTATTGCCAGGTTGTTGAAACTCACTGGTTCCGAGGACGCTACTCAACCAGTCAGTTGGAGAAAAAATACCCTGACGAATCATACCGCCTCACTCAAATGACAAATGAGCGTCGTATCGACGACATTTTCATGTATGAAGGTATAACAACTCACAATTACCCTCTTTTAGTGGATTCACGCACCGGGGAAGCTGAAGAAAAAGGCATTGATGTTTGGTTTTCGCTCGAAACGTATGAACTTACACTTCTTAAGCAATTGGATGTAGTTGTAATTATTGCCGGTGACACGGATTATGTGCCGCTTATCAAAAAAATTAACAGCCATGGTACCAGGGTTATGGTTCTTGGGTGGGATTTCTCATACGAATCCACATCTGCTGCCGGTCGTGCTTATAAAGTTACAACCCGTACAAGCCAGGCTTTAATTGACGAATGCGTATATCCCCTGATGATGGATAAACGCATCGACGATCGTACAAGCAAAAATGACCCGATTGTCAATTCACTCTTTAACGTCTAAAATTAATTGAGAATATGGAAAAAAAACAGTAACTTCTTAACTGAAGTTGCTGTTTTTTTCGTTTAACATTTCATCATTCTTTAAAATATTTTGTACTGTAATACCACGCAGATTTATGTTCCGGGTGATATGAATGTGAACAAGGTTGAACCGGCATTTCTTGCTGAACTTCAACAGGGGCACGACCTGTTTCAGAAAAATTGTGGTAAATGTCATAAATTACCTGAACCAGCTAAACATTCCAAAGATGGCTGGGAAAAGATTCTTGTCAAGATGGCGCTAAAAGCTAAACTCAATAATAAGCAATCATATCTGGTTTTCAAATATATTGTTAGCAACTAAAAACTCATTTCTGAAAAACGAAAAAAGAGGCTTCTTAACTTTGCCTCTTTTTTTTGCATTGTAATCCCAGGTATTACGCCTGCCCTGCGGGTCCGCTCAACTGGAAAGGATAATCCCCGCCTTCGGTTTCAGTTATAGTGCCATGCATAGTCTCAAATTTGCTTATATTATCTTTTAATGCACGGTACAATCTTTTTGCATGTTGAGGAGTAAGGATAATGCGTGATTTAACTTTTGCCTTTGGCACACCAGGCATAAGTTTAATAAAATCAATCACAAATTCAGAATTGGAATGTGTGATTACCGCAAGATTAGAATAAATACCTTCACTAACCTCATCGGAAAGCTCGATATTAATCTGGTTTGGATTTTGATTTTTTGGATCATTCATTTCCATATTATTTAGCAGTTAATATTAGTTCATTATAATAAGATGGGGAAACCGATCAGTAATTTTGATACAGTTTCCCCATTTAATAATTGAGTTAGAAATTATTCAGCTTTTGAAGCCAGCATCTTGTCATACTCTTCGCGTGAACCCACAATAAGGTGTTCGTACTCACGTAAACCAGTTCCCGCCGGGATCAAATGTCCAACAATTACATTTTCTTTAAGTCCAAGCAGTTCATCACTCTTTGATTGAATAGATGCCTGAGTGAGCACTTTGGTAGTTTCCTGGAACGAGGCTGCCGAAATCCAGCTGCGAACCTGTAACGAAGCCCTGGTAATACCCTGAAGAACTTGTTTGGCTGTAGCTGAATTAGCATCACGCGATTCGACCTGGCGTTTGTCACGACGTTTCAACAACGAATTCTCATCGCGCAGCTTGCGTGCACTGATAATCTGGCCTGATTTTAGCGAAGTACTATCGCCACAATCCTCAACTACCTTTTTACCAAAGATCCAGTCATTCTCTTCGTTGAAGTCTATCTTGTTCACCAGTTCACCTTCGAGGAATTTAGTATCACCCGGATCCACAACTTCAACTTTACGCATCATCTGGCGAACGATTACTTCATAGTGTTTGTCGTTAATCTTAACACCCTGCAAACGATAAACCTCCTGAATTTCGTTTACAATATATTCCTGAACCGTCATCGGGCCTTTAATTGCCAGAATATCGGCAGGTGTAATTGCGCCATCGGAAAGAGGTGTACCGGCACGTACATAGTCATTCTCCTGTGCCAATATCTGTTTTGAGGTAGAGATCAGATAGCTGCGTTCTTCACCCGTTTTGGATGTGATGATGATTTCGCGGTTACCACGTTTCAATTTTTTACCGAATGATACTACACCGTCAATTTCAGATACAACGGCCGGATCGGATGGGTTACGGGCTTCGAAAAGCTCGGTTACACGAGGCAAACCTCCTGTGATATCGCCGGTTTTACCAACTGCTCGCGGAATTTTAACCAAAACATCACCTGCTTTAATTACTTTCCCTTCTTCTATCTGTAAGTGAGATCCAACAGGAAGGTCATAATTTTTCAATTCTTCGCCTTCGCTGGAAAGAATCTTCATTGAAGGGTTCTTTCCTTTAACACGCGATTCGATGATAACCTTTTCCTGGTAACCGGTTTGTTCGTCGGCTTCCACTTTAAAAGTTACGCCTTCGGTAATGTTGTCGAAAGTCAGTTTCCCTTCAACTTCTGAAAGGATTACAGCATTGTATGGATCCCATTCCGTGATCAGGTCGCCTTTTGCAACGGTGGCACCATTTGCAAAGTACAGGTTCGAAGCATAAGGAATATGTCCCGATGCCAGGATAATCCCTGTTAACGGATCAATAATCCGCATTTCGGCTGAACGACCAAGTACGATTTGATAAGTACGCCCTTCATTGTTTTTATATTCAACTGAACGAAGTTCGTCAATCTCAATCAAACCATTATATTTTGCGATAATTCGCGATGCCGATGCAATGTTCGCTCCGGCAACACCACCCACGTGGAAAGTACGCAATGTAAGCTGTGTACCCGGTTCACCAATCGACTGTGCAGCAATAACACCAACAGCCTCACCCTTTTGGACCATACGCCCGGTAGCCAGGTTACGGCCATAACATCTTGCACATACACCTTGTTTGGATTCGCAGGTAAGCACTGAACGTATTTCAACAGATTCAATGGGTGACTCTTCGATAATAGTACAGATTTCCTCGGTAAGTTCTTCCCCGGCCGAAGCAATCAGTACACCTGTGTGAGGATGGTAAATATCGTGTAGCGTAACACGACCCAAAATACGATCGTAGAGTGATTCAACGAGTTCTTCATTCTTCTTCAACGCTGAAGTAATACGTCCGCGGAGTGTTCCGCAATCGGGTTCGGAAATAATAACATCCTGGGCCACGTCAACTAAGCGACGGGTAAGATAACCAGCATCGGCTGTTTTGAGAGCAGTATCCGCGAGACCTTTACGTGCACCGTGAGTTGAAATAAAATACTCAAGTACCGAGAGGCCTTCTTTCAGGTTTGAGAGAATTGGATTCTCGATAATTTCACCCCCGGTAGCACCCGATTTCTGAGGTTTAGCCATTAGTCCGCGCATCCCTGAAAGCTGCCTGATTTGTTCTTTCGATCCACGGGCTCCTGAATCAAGCATCATATATGCCGGATTAAATCCCTGGTTGTCGGTTGCCAGGTCACTCATAACCTTTTTTGTAAGGTTCGAGTTCGTATGTGTCCAGATATCAATAATCTGGTTATAACGTTCGTTGTTGGTAATGAAACCCATATTGTAGTTGCTCATTACTTCTTCAACTTCAATATTAGCTTTATGAATCAATTCTTCCTTTAACTTCGGAACAAGTACATCACCCAGGTTGAATGAAAGACAACCTTTGAAAGCCATTGTAAATCCAAGGCTCTTGATATCATCGAGGAAACGGGCTGCTTTAGCTGTGCCTGTTTTCTTCAGAAGGTCACCAATAATATCACGGAGTGATTTCTTGGTTAAAAGCTGATTTATGTACCCAAATTCCGGTGGAACTACCTGGTTGAAAAGTACACGGCCAACAGTGGTTTCAATCAGTTTTTCTACAAATACGCCATTTTCTTCAACCGGTATCCTCACTTTAATCCAGGAATGTAAGTCGGCTTGCTTTTCATTGTATGCAATGATAACTTCCTCAGGCGAATAGAAACTCTTCCCTTCGCCTTTCATGATATGACCCGGCTCTGATTTTCGGCCTTTGGTAATGTAATAAAGGCCTAGAACCATGTCCTGTGATGGAACGGTGATAGGAGCTCCATTAGCAGGGTTCAGGATATTATGTGAAGCAAGCATTAAAATCTGGGCTTCCAGGATAGCAGCATTCCCTAATGGGAGATGGACAGCCATCTGGTCACCGTCGAAGTCGGCATTGAAAGCCGTACAAACCAATGGATGCAGCTGAATTGCCTTTCCTTCAATAAGTTTTGGCTGAAAAGCCTGTATTCCTAACCTGTGCAACGTAGGAGCACGGTTGAGCATAACAGGATGACCTTTCAAAATATTTTCAAGGATTTCCCAAACTACAGGATCTTTACGATCCACAATTTTCTTAGCTGATTTTACGGTTTTTACAATACCGCGTTCAAGCATTTTGCGGATAATAAACGGCTTGAATAACTCCGAAGCCATATCTTTAGGGAGTCCGCATTCGTGCAATTTAAGTTCAGGACCCACAACAATAACCGAGCGACCTGAATAGTCGACACGTTTACCTAGCAAGTTCTGACGGAAACGGCCTTGTTTACCTTTTAAACTATCGCTCAGTGATTTCAGTGCGCGATTTGATTCAGTTTTAACTGAACTGGCCTTACGCGAGTTATCAAAAAGTGAATCAACAGCTTCCTGGAGCATACGTTTCTCATTACGCATGATCACATCAGGAGCTTTGATTTCGATAAGACGTTTCAAACGGTTGTTACGTATGATAACCCTGCGGTAAAGGTCGTTTAAATCGCTGGTTGCAAAACGGCCGCCATCCAATGGAACCAATGGACGAAGTTCAGGTGGAATAACAGGAACCACTTTTACAATCATCCATTCAGGTTTGTTTTCACCGCGTGTTTGTGCATCGCGGAATGATTCATAAACCTGGAGGCGTTTGAGCGCTTCCATTTTCCTTTGTTGTGATGTTTCCGTATTTGCTTTGTGCCGCAAATCGTACGACATCTGATCCAGGTCCAGGCGGGCCAGTAAATCTACCAGGGCCTCGGCACCCATTTTAGCAATAAACTTATTGGGGTCACTTTCGTCAAGATACTGATTATCCTTCGGCAGCTTGTCGAGATAATCAAAATATTCTTCTTCGGTAATAAAATCAAGGGTTTTAAGCCCTTCCGAAGCAAGAACGCCAGCCTGAATAATTACATATCTTTCATAATATATAATTGAATCAAGCTTTTTGGAGGGAACTCCAAGTAATGCACCTATTTTATTAGGCAGCGAGCGGAAATACCAGATGTGAGCCACTGGAACAACCAATTGAATATGTCCCATACGTTCGCGGCGAACTTTTTTCTCTGTTACTTCAACACCGCAACGGTCGCAAACAATACCTTTGTATCTGATCCGCTTGTATTTCCCGCAATGACATTCCCAGTCCTTCACAGGGCCGAAAATGCGTTCACAGAACAATCCATCCCTTTCAGGCTTGTAGGTTCTGTAGTTTATAGTTTCGGGTTTAAGTACTTCACCGCTTGATCTTTCCAGTATCGACTCAGGCGAAGCAAGGCTTATCCTGATTCTGGAAAATTTGTTAGCGGCTGTATTTTCTTTTCTGAAAGCCATATATCAAGAAAGGATTAACGATTAAAATTACTTTTGTTTCACTCTAAATATTCTGAGGCCGTACAAGGCATCATGTACTTATAACATGATGCCTTGCGGCTACCGGATATCTATTCGAAGTTTACACTAAGGCCTAAACCTCTTAGTTCGTGAACAAGTACATTGAATGATTCAGGGATTCCTGGAATCGGCATATTTTCACCTTTTACAATGGCTTCATATGCTTTAGCCCTTCCAACTACGTCGTCAGATTTAACTGTCAGAACTTCCTGAAGAATGTTGGCGGCGCCGAATGCTTCGAGTGCCCAAACTTCCATTTCACCAAAACGCTGGCCCCCGAACTGAGCTTTACCTCCCAATGGTTGCTGTGTAATGAGTGAGTATGGCCCGATTGAACGTGCATGCATCTTGTCGTCAACCATATGGTGAAGTTTCAGCATATAGATGTATCCAACTGTAGCAGTCTGATCAAACCTTTCACCGGTTCCGCCATCATAAAGGAAGACTTTTCCATTTTCAGGCAATCCAGCTTTTTCCATTAAGGCATTAATCTGTTCATTAGTACCACCATCGAAAATTGGAGTAGCAAAATGAGTTCCGAGTTTAGCCCCGGCCCATCCCAGCACAGTTTCAAAAATCTGTCCAAGGTTCATACGCGAAGGTACGCCCAGTGGGTTCAATACAATATCAACAGGGGTTCCGTCCTCAAGGAAAGGCATATCTTCTTCACGAACAATTCGTGCAACAATACCTTTATTCCCGTGGCGGCCTGCCATCTTATCACCTACTTTTAATTTACGTTTTTTAGCTACGTAAACTTTAGCCATCTGAACAATACCATTAGGTAATTCATCGCCAACAGTTGCAACAAATTTCTTCCGGTTGTAAACACCCAGAATTTCTTTGTACTTGATGATGAAATTATTGATGAGCTGTTTTATGAGTTCATTTACATCCTTATCGGTAGTCCATTTATTAGGATTTACATTGATGAAATCAATTCCCATTAACATTTTCTGGGTGAATTTCACCTTTTTGGGAACCATTTCATTTTTGAAGTTATTGTAAACACCTTGTGAGGTTTTACCGCTAACCAGAACCGTAAGTTTATCAACTAATTTCTGTTTCAGGTCAGTAGTGCTTTTTGAAAATTCCTCATCAAGTTCCTTAACAAAATCCTTTTCTTTAGCCTTCAGTTTTTTATCCTTAACAACTCTCGAGAAAAGTTTCTTGCTGATAACAACACCTTTCATTGAAGGAGGAGCTTTTAGTGAAGCATCTTTCACGTCTCCGGCTTTGTCACCAAAGATGGCTCTGAGCAGTTTTTCTTCAGGGGTAGGATCGCTTTCGCCTTTCGGAGTGATCTTACCGATCAATATATCTCCTTCATTAACTTCGGCACCAATACGGATTAATCCACTCTCGTCAAGATCTTTGGTAGCTTCCTGACTAACATTTGGAATATCGTTGGTAAGTTCTTCAACACCACGTTTGGTATCGCGAACTTCGAGCGTAAACTCCTCAATATGAAGTGAAGTAAAAATATCTTCCTTAACTACACGTTCGGAAATTACGATAGCATCCTCAAAGTTATACCCTTTCCATGGCATGAATGCCACCATCAGGTTACGACCTAAAGCAAGTTCACCGGCTTGTGTTGCATAACCTTCGCATAAGACCTGACCCTTTTTAACCTTATCGCCTTTGCGGACGATAGGCCTGAGGTTCATACAGGTATTCTGGTTGGTACGTGCAAATTTGGTCAGATTATAGACTTTTACATCATCATCAAAACTTACAAGTCTTTCTTCTTCAAGACGGGCATAACGGATTACAATCTGTACCGAATCCACATATTCAACTATACCATCGCCTTCGGCGTTGATTAGTACGCGTGAATCTTGGGCAACACGCGCTTCGATACCAGTCCCGACAATAGGTCGTTCAGGATTAAGAAGCGGCACAGCCTGGCGCATCATGTTTGATCCCATAAGTGCACGGTTGGCGTCATCATGTTCCAGGAACGGAATCAGGGAAGCTGCTATCGAAGCAATCTGGTTGGGAGCTATATCAATAAGGTCAACTTTCTCTTTTTCAATAAGAGGATAATCGGCCAGGTAACGTACTTTAACCTTGTCATCGGTAAGGCTACCGGAATCATCCATTGGTGTGGTTGCCTGGGCAATAATTTTATTTTCTTCTTCTTCAGCACTCAGATACATTGTTTCGGACATGTCAACTTTTCCGTTAACAACGCTCTTGTATGGAGTTTCAATAAAACCAAGTTTATTGATTTTGGCAAAAACACAGAGAGAAGAAATAAGACCAATATTTGGGCCTTCAGGTGTTTCGATAGTACAAAGACGTCCATAGTGAGTATAGTGAACGTCGCGCACTTCGAAACCAGCTCTTTCACGTGAAAGGCCTCCTGGTCCGAGAGCAGAAACCCTGCGTTTGTGAGCAATTTCGCTCAGAGGGTTGGTCTGATCCATGAACTGGGATAACTGGTTGGTACCAAAAAACGAGTTGATAACACTCGATAAAGTCTTGGCATTAATCAGATCCATCGGGGTAAATACCTCATTGTCACGTACATTCATACGTTCCCTGATAGTACGTGCCATACGGGCTAATCCCACACCAAACTGGTTATATAACTGTTCACCGACCGTGCGTACACGACGGTTGCTAAGGTGATCGATATCATCAACCTCAGTTTTTGCATTTATAAGGCCGATGAGGTATTTAATAATTGAAATCAAATCCTCTTTAGTAAGAACTTTGGTTTGGAGTGGTATGTCCAACGACAGTTTTTTATTAATCCTGTAACGGCCTACATCACCCAAATCGTAGCGTTTATCGGAGAAAAATAATTTCTCGATAATACCGCGGGCTGTTTCTTCATCGGGTGGCTCAGCATTACGTAACTGACGGTATATATATTCCACAGCTTCTTTTGAGCTGTTGGCAGTATCCTTTTGAAGGGTATTAAAAATAATGGAGAAATCCTGCGAGTTGATGTCGTCGCGGTGCAATAGAATTGATTTTGCGCCTGAATCAACAATCATATCTATATGATTATTATCAAGTATCGTTTCGCGATCAATAATTACATCGGTTCGTTCGATAGAAACAACTTCACCTGTATCTTCATCACCGAAATCTTCAATCCAGGTTCTGAGAACTCTTGCAGCAAGTTTACGTCCGACATATTTTTTCAATCCGGCCTTGCTAACTTTAATTTCCTCAGCGAGGTTAAAGATTTCGAGAATATCTTTATCGCTTTCGTAACCAATTGCCCTTAACAGAGTTGTTACGGGTAATTTCTTTTTCCGGTCGATGTATGCATACATCACGTGGTTGATGTCGGTAGTGAATTCCATCCAGGATCCTTTAAAAGGGATAATCCTGGCCGAGTACAACTGCTGACCATTGGTATGAAAACTCGTACCGAAAAACACACCGGGCGAACGATGCAACTGCGAAACAACAACCCGTTCAGCACCATTTACAACAAATGTGCCTTTAGGAGTCATATAAGGGATCATTCCCAGATACACATCCTGGATGATAGTTTCGAAGTCTTCGTGCTCGGGGTCGGTACAGAAGAGTTTTAATTTTGCTTTCAGAGGAACACTATATGTTAACCCTCTTTCGATGCATTCCTCGATTGAATAACGAGGAGGATCGATAAAATAATCGAGAAACTCCAGAACAAAATTATTCCTGGCATCAGTAATGGGGAAGTTTTCGGAAAAAACTTTAAAAAGGCCCTCATTAATACGATTGTCAGGATTTGTCTCCAGTTGAAAGAAGTCCTGGAAAGACTTTATTTGTACTTCGAGAAAATCAGGATAATCAGCCTGGATTTTGGATGTTGCGAAGCTACTCCGTTCAGTTTTTTGTGAAGCCAAAGCCATGAAATTTAAGATTTAAATAAACAAAGTATTTTTAAACAATTAATCCCGATATGAAAATCGGGAAGAAAACTGACTACTTATTTATGCGTAGAGCAGAAATAAGAAGTCAGTTTGGTAATTGTAGTCCAAATAGCAATATTTACTTTATCTCAACTTCTGCACCTGCATCTTCAAGTTGTTGTTTAAGGGCGTTTGCTTCGTCCTTAGTTACACCTTCTTTCAAAGCCTTTGGAGCTGCGTCAACTAAGTCTTTTGCTTCTTTGAGACCAAGGCTGGTTAACTCTTTTACGAGTTTTACCACTGCCAATTTAGCTTGTCCCGGGTGCTTAAGAATAACATCGAATGATGTTTTTTCTTCTACTACAGGTGCTTCGCCACCTGCAGCTGCCACCATTACTGGAGCTGCTGCTGCTGGTTCAATTCCGTATTCGTTCTTAAGTATCTGAGCAAGCTCATTTACTTCTTTTACTGTCAGATTAACTAACTGTTCAGCGAAAGCTTTCAAGTCTGCCATTGTATTTGTTTTTTTTAGTGTTTTACAATAATTGATTAATTCATTTTGTACTCGGACCTGTTTTTATGCAGGACGTTCGGACAAGGTCTTAATTACACCTGATAATTTCTGTCCACCGGATTGCAGTGCTGAAATAACATTGCGTGCTGGTGAGTTGAGCGCTAAAATAACATCGGCAATAAGTTCATTCTTTGTCTTAATTGCGATGAGTGCGTCAAGTTGATTATCTCCTATAAAGGCCATTTCTTCAACATATGCGCCTTTGAGCTTAGGTTTATCGGATGTTTTCCTGAATTCTTTGATCAGCTTGGCCGGGATACTTCCCTGGTCGGCGATCATAATTGAGGTATGACCTTTCAGAACATCGTACAGAGGTCCAAAGTCCTTGCCGGACTTTTCCATTGCTTTGTGCAGCAACGTGTTTTTAACTACGACCAACTTTACATCCCTTTTAAAACACAGGCGGCGAAGCTTGCTTGTATTTTCTACATTCATATCTGATATATCAGTAATATACAGATACTTAGCCGCTTGTAAGTCTTTTGTCAAGGATTCTATAAGTTGACTCTTGTCTTCTCTTTTCATAGCGATTTTTGTTCTTTAAAGATCAAGTACTTATTGTTACCGGAATTATTATTTGACCGATTTTTCATCGATACGTACACCAGGACTCATAGTACTCGACATGAACACGCTTTTTACATAAGTACCTTTAGCTGAGGAAGGTTTTAACTTAACGATAGTAGCCAATAATTCCCTGGCGTTTTCAATAAGTTGATCCTGCTCAAAAGATACTTTGCCTATACCTGCATGAATGATACCGAATTTATCAACTTTAAAGTCGATTTTCCCGGCTTTCACTTCCTGCACAGCTTTGCCTACATCCATTGTAACGGTACCTGTCTTGGGGTTTGGCATAAGTCCGCGTGGACCAAGTATGCGGCCAAGAGCACCTACTTTGGGCATAATGCTAGGCATTGTAATAATAACGTCAACGTCAGTCCAGCCTTCTTTAATCTTCTGGATATACTCGTCAAGGCCAACATAATCAGCTCCGGCAGCTTTTGCTTCTTCCTCCTTATCAGGAGTACATAGCACGAGAACACTAATTGTTTTCCCGGTTCCATGCGGCAAGGTAACAATACCTCTAACCATCTGGTTGGCTTTGCGCGGGTCAACTCCAAGACGTACATCAATATCGACTGAAGCGTCGAATTTTGTTGTAGTTATGTCTTTGACAATACGTGCAGCATCAGCTAGTGTATAGGTAGCGTCCTTGTCGTATTTAGCTAAAGCCAGTTTTTGATTTTTTGTCAATTTAGCCATTTTACGTAAGGTTAATGGTAATAACACATTTTAATTCATGAAAGCCTGATCCCATGATCAGCTTTACATACTAGGGAATTCGCCTTGGACAGTAATACCCATACTACGGGCAGAACCTGCAACCATGCGCATTGCGGATTCGATTGTGAAACAGTTAAGGTCTTCCATTTTGCCCTCGGCAATTTCTTTGACCTGGTCCCACGTTACCGAAGCAACCTTTTTACGGTTGGGTTCGGCGGATCCGCTTTTCTGCTTAGTCACTTCAAGGAGTTGAACGGCAACAGGAGGCGTTTTAACAATAAAATCAAACGACTTGTCCTTATATACAGTAATCACGACAGGAGTAACCTTACCAGGCCTATCCTGTGTACGTGCATTGAACTGTTTACAGAACTCCATAATATTCACACCCTTCGAACCTAATGCAGGTCCTACCGGAGGTGAAGGATTAGCCGCGCCACCTTTAATTTGCAGTTTAATTAATCCAGCAACTTCTTTTGCCATCTTTTGTTTTCTTAAAGGATTTGTACTTGCGGAAATAGGTAACTACCTACGATTCCTTTGCAACCTGCGTAAACGAAAGTTCCAGAGGAGTTTTACGGCCAAAGATTTTTACCATAACTTTCAGTTTCTTCTTTTCCTCATTGATTTCTTCAATGATTCCGCTGAAACTGTTGAATGGTCCATCAATGACAATAACCGTTTCACCAACGATATACGGAATACTGAACTCGGCGCCTTGCTCAGAGAGCTCGTCCACCTTGCCAAGTATCCTGTTTACTTCGGCTTGTCGCAAGGGTACAGGTTGATCTTTCGAGCCAAGAAAACCTAATACCCCGGGGATATTGCGAATAATGTGTGGTATCTCTCCTGTAAGAACAGCTTCGATTAAAACATAACCGGGCAAGTAGTTTCGCTCCTTGCTTACTTTTTTACCGTTACGTACCAGATAGACTTTTTCAGTTGGGATAAGTACTTGTGAAATATAATCCTGTAAGTTGAGACGATTGATCTCACTTTCAAGGTATATTTTCACCTTCTTCTCATTCCCGCTGATGGCTCTCACCACATACCACTTTTTCACTTGTTCGCCCATGCCGGATGGTGAATTAAAGGTTGGTTACCACTAAATACCAGACTTATTATGATAATAAAGGTTAAAATAATGAATAGAATTGTTGGAGAATAGTCTCAAACGATTTATCCATCAGAAAAACAACAAGTGCAATTATCAGGGAAGCAACTGACACAACTACTGCACTATTCTGCAATTCGCTCCATGTTGGCCATGAAACTTTATGCATGAGTTCATCGTAACTTTCTGTGATGTACCCAAAGAATTTATTATTTGCCATATAGTCTACTATTTTGCACGGGTGGTAGGAGTCGAACCCACAGCCTACGGTTTTGGAGACCGCCACTCTACCAATTGAGCTACACCCGTATAGCCATAGCCTGTTGCAGGATTACCTGGAACAGGCCAGACAGTAATAACATTAATTAAAAAGGCAGAATTGAATTCCCAGGCATGAGAATCCAACTCTTGTTTTTTTTATTTTAGTCAAGGATTTCAGTTACCTGACCTGCACCAACAGTACGGCCACCTTCACGGATAGCAAAACGAAGGTTTTTGGTCATAGCTATTTCGCTGATAAGCATAACTTCGATAGTGACATTATCACCAGGCATAATCATTTCTACTCCTGCAGGAAGTGTAATTTCACCAGTAACGTCGGTTGTTCTGAAATAGAACTGAGGACGATATTTATTCTGGAATGGAGTATGACGTCCACCTTCTTCTTTTTTCAGGATGTACACTTCAGCTTTGAAGTGTTTGTGAGGATGAACGGTACCTGGTTTAATAATAACCATACCGCGACGAATTGTTTCCTTGTCGATACCACGGAGGAGTAAACCTGCGTTATCGCCGGCTTCGCCCTGATCGAGGAGTTTACGGAACATTTCAACACCGGTACAAACTGATTTCAGTTTTTCAGCACCCATACCTACGATTTCAACAGGATCACCAACGTGAATAACACCTGATTCAATACGACCGGTTGCAACGGTACCACGACCGGTGATGGAGAACACATCTTCAATCGGCATGAGGAAGTCCTTATCTCTTGCGCGGGTTGGTAATGGAATGTAGGTATCAACTGCATCCATGAGTTCCATGATTTTATCAACCCACTTCGGTTCTTTATTCAGTCCGCCAAGAGCTGATCCACGAATAACGGGAACATTATCTCCATCGAAACCATAGAAAGTCAGCAGTTCACGGATTTCCATTTCAACGAGGTCGAGTAATTCCTCATCATCAACAAGGTCAACCTTGTTCATGAAAACAACCAGCTGAGGAACACCTACCTGGCGAGCCAGGAGGATATGCTCACGGGTTTGAGGCATTGGACCATCGGTAGCTGCTACTACAATGATTGCTCCGTCCATCTGGGCTGCACCGGTAACCATATTTTTAATATAGTCAGCGTGACCAGGGCAGTCAACGTGAGCATAGTGACGTAGGGCAGTTGAATACTCAACGTGAGCAGTATTAATGGTAATACCACGTTCCTTTTCTTCAGGAGCGTTGTCGATTGAATCGAATGAACGGTATTCTGACAAACCTTTATCAGCCAGAACAAGGGTAATAGCTGCGGTAAGGGTAGTCTTACCGTGGTCAATATGACCGATTGTACCTACGTTAACGTGAGGTTTTGAACGATCGAATTTTTCTTTTGCCATTTTAATTAATGTTTATTGTTTTACTATTTGTATTGATTTTAATTTCAAAATCAGAGCCTTCGGCGAGAATTGAACTCGCGACCTCTTCCTTACCAAGGAAGCGCTCTCCCCCTGAGCTACAAAGGCTATTATGAGCGGAAGACGGGGCTCGAACCCGCCACCTATAGCTTGGAAGGCTATCGCTCTACCAAATGAGCTACTTCCGCGGTTTAAGAAGTTAATAGTTAATAGAACATAGTTAATAGTTGCAGAAAGCCCCTAATACCTATATCCAAAAACCTAACCCCTAATAAAAGTGGGGGGAGGAGGATTCGAACCTCCGAAGGCTTAGCCAACAGATTTACAGTCTGCCCCATTTGACCGCTCTGGTATCCCCCCGGTTATTTTTAACATTACAAAGAACGTGAGCCGATGGAGGGACTCGAACCCCCGACCAGCTGATTACAAATCAGCTGCTCTACCAACTGAGCTACATCGGCCTTTTTTGTACTCTGCAAAAGAGCTTCAAAAGCAGGCTTTTTGTGTTTATGCAACTCAAATATTCCTTATTATCAGCACTTTACAACCTACTTTATACAAACAAAAGCAGTCCTTTTTGAAAAGGACTGCAAATGTACGCACTTAATTTGATTTACCAAACAAGTAGGGAAAATATTTTCATTATTTTTATTCGCCTCTCTGCTTCTCTTTATGTCTTTTTAATTGTTTGCGAAGTGCATCTACGGCAATATCAGTAGCTTCTTCAAAAGATTTGCTCTGCTTTTTTGCAAAAAGATCATTGCCCGGAACCAATAACCGGATTTCAGTAATCTTGTTATCATGGTCTTCACCATTATTTACTCTGAGCGTTACTTCACTTCCGATGATTCCGTCGTACAAATCCGAAAGTTTCTCTACCTTTTCGGTAATGAATGTGTCCAACCTTTTATCGGTTTTAAAATGCACTGAATTGATGTTAACTTTCATGAGTCCTCCTTTTGTTTACGCCCTTGGATGGGCCTGTTTGTAGATAGATTTTAGTTTTTCAATAGTGTTGTGTGTGTAAACCTGGGTTGCCGCCAGGCTCGAATGCCCGAGAATTTCCTTTATAGCATTGAGGTCAGCGCCATCATCGAGCATATGGGTTGCAAATGTATGCCTTAATACATGCGGGCTAAGTTTGCTGTTCGATGCTATTAAAGAAAGGTATTTGTGAACGATGTTGTGGATCAGTCGCGGGTAAGCGGCTAATCCTTTAGAAGTAACAAAAAGTGTAAGGGTATTGTTTTGTTTGATTGGTTTAATTTCAGATAAAAATTCAGACCTTGTAATAAGATACTCTTTCAACTGGCAAATTACCTTTTCACCTAAGGGAACAATTCGTTCTTTTTTTCGTTTTCCCAGAATTTTAAGCGTTCCGGTATCAAGGTCCAGGTCGGGTAACGTTATTTGTACCAATTCGGCT
The DNA here is from genome assembly GCA_041660125.1 of Lentimicrobiaceae bacterium. Lineage (GTDB taxonomy): Bacteria > Bacteroidota > Bacteroidia > Bacteroidales > UBA4417 > UBA4417. The sequence goes on along the minus strand of JBAZWY010000005.1, from coordinate 177,139 downwards.
CTGCGGATGCCGGTTGCATAAAATAAGGTAAGGATCATTTTATCACGGCAACCTTCATATCCCGGATCAAATTCAACTGAATGAAGCAACGTATCAAGGTTATCCCGTGTTAGAAATACCGGCAGTTGTCTTGAAACCCGTGGTGCAACTACCTTAAGCATGGGATTGACTTCACAAAGTCCCTGCTTCTGACAAAACCTGTAAAAAGATTTAAGTGTTGAAAGCTTCCGGTTAACCGATCGGGCAGAAATTTTACGGTCGATAAGGGAAATAAGCCATGACCTGATCAGGGTATGATCAGCCTGCAGTAAATCGGTAATAGAATATTGTAAAGACAGGAATTTAGTAAAATCATCCAGGTCGGAATGGTATGCCAGAACAGTATGCGCTGAATAGCGCTTCTCAAATCTCAGATAATCTATGTATTTGTCCTTCAGCATCCGTCAAACTAAAACAGGAAGTAATCTTTGCGCTCTCACAGTTGTAAATAACTAACGTTAAAAGTACAACAATAGTATAAGAAAAGCAAATAATACTTCCTGCGTTCCGGAAATAATTCCGGGTTGATTACAATTCCTGCTGCTGCTGAAGTTGTTGGATGTAAATTGCGTGGCGAACTTCTTCGCGGCGCACGATTGACGGTTTTGTAAATTTCTGACGGTTACGCAGTTCTTTAACAACACCGGTTTTTTCGAATTTACGTTTCAATTTCTTCAGCGAACGGTCAATGCTTTCGCCTTCTTTTACAGGAACAATGATCATAATAAGTAAACTTCCTTTCGGTTAAGTGATTAATTTAATGATTTTAAGACTTGCCTGTTGCAAACAGGGGTGCAAAATTACTAATTATTTTATGATTTACGTATTAAATTAAAAATATTTCTTTCCCCATTCAGATGAACTAAAAATAAATAAACGTTGCCGCTTCTATATTCCTTTCTTAAAAATCCTGAATCTCTTAAAAACAGGAATATGTAGCCGTTCAATTTCAGCCCGCATTTTAAGATTGTCTTCGAGGATAAGGTGAGCTTCAATATCTTTAAAATCGGACTTCCGGGCTGACTCAATCAAACTGATGCCCATAACAATGTCGAGACCGGCACCCTGAAAATCGCGACGGACAGCACCAAGCATCAAATCCAGTTTCCGGGTCTTTTTTGATTCAATCAGTATCTGAAAAATACCAATTGGGAATAGATATCCTTTTGATTTCTGAATACCTTTTGTAAGGCTTGGGATTGCAATAACAAATGCCAGCACTTCTCCGCCTTTCTCGATTACCTTTACAAAATTAGGATTAATAATAGGAAGATATCGGGATGCGAGTTCCTGCATTTCGGTATCCGACATAGGTACAAACCCGTATAAATGATCGTATGTTCGGTTTACCAATTGAAGGACCGGGACTATATAGGGTTTGAGTTGCCTGCGGGAAGTAAATTCAACCAACTTGTAATTATTACTGTAATTTGAGCGCTGCTGTATGCGGTAATAGAGTTCGGGCAAGGCCAGGTTTACCGGAAATTTATAAGTCATGCAATCGACCTCTTTGCTAAATCCTTCATTTTCGACAAGCTTGACGATATAGGGTGGATTGCATGCTGAGTCGATCAAAGGCGCGCGGTCATAACCCTCGATAAGTAATCCTTGTATATCTTTATCCGAGAAACCATAAGGTCCAACCAGCATGGATTTCCCTTTTTGTATGGCCCAATCCTGGATAGCAGCAAACAAAGCATGCGCTACATCCTGTTTATCAATGGAATCAAAATACCCAAACCTTGCTTTATTTTCATTGCGTAATACATTATACTTATTATGGATGATACCCATAATTCTCCCAACAGGTTTGTCTTTGATCAAAGCAATAAGCATTATGGTATCGCACGAATCGAACTGGTGATTCTTTTTGGGATTAAAAAAATTCCAGTCGTCAGCATACATTGTTGGCATCCAATTAGGTTCATCTTTATGTAATTTTGCCGGCAGATGAATAAAGGTGCCTAATAACTTTCGCGAGGCGACTTCCACTACTTTTATTTCCATAACTTTGATTTTATTTCCAAGAGATAATAGTCTTATTATTTGGCTGTCTGAAACTCTCAGGCACAGGCTAGGAACCTATCTTCAACACAAATTAATGCTAATTACTTGGATTAATCTCTATAGAATTAAATCCAGCAAAGTGCTATAATTCCTTTTTGAAGACCCTAAACCTTTTATATACCTTCCCTTCCATCCTTTCCATTTCTTTGCGGACCAGAACATTAGTTTCCAGTTCGAGGTGGCTGTCGATATATTCCAAACCGTGCTTATGAGCAGTTTCAAGCATTTTTACACCCATTATCACATCGAGACCTCTGCTGCGGTATTCCTTACTAATGCCTCCCAATAGCAGGTTTAGCTGTTTTGCCTTTTTCCGAGCCTGAATAATCTGAAAAATACCAATCGGTATTACGCGTCCGTTACAGGCAATAATACCTTTGCTGATATCGGGCATTGCTATGATAAATGATATTATTTTGCCATCCGGATCCGTGACTATTTTTATAAATTTTGGGTCCAATAATGGCAGATAGCGGTTTGCAAAGTCATCCATTTCACTCTCCTCGAAGGGATCAAAAGCATAAATATCAGCAAATGTTTCATTTAACAGCGTTAAGACTGGTCGGATAAGCGGCTTTATGTCCCTGCGGCTGGTAAATTCAAGTATCCTGATATGGTTGTTGCGCAATGCCCTTTGATAAATCGCCTTGTAGAAATCAGGTATATCACCGGGTACAGGAACTTTGTAAACAACGCAATCCACTTTTTTAGTATATCCTTCATTCCGGAGTAATTCGGGCATGTATGGAAAACTGCAATTCGTGGCAAGCACCACGGGCTCATCAAATCCTTCCATCAGAAAACCTTGTGGATCTTTGTCAGAAAACCCCAGGGGACCTACAAGATTGACGACGCCTTTTTGCCTGCTCCAATTCTCAATAAATGATAATAATGCATGAAAAACATCAGCATCATTCCAGGTTTCCATAAAACAAAACCGGGCATCGTTATCACCACTTGCCTTGTTGTACCTGTGATTGATAATTCCCATAATTCTGCCTACAGGCTTATCGTCTTTATACGCCAATAAAAGGATCGTATCGGAATACAGGAATGACTTGTTCTTTTTCTTGTTAAAAAAACCCCTGTCGTCGAGGTATATGGGTGGTACCCAATTTTTATGACCGGAATGGATTTTTGCGGGGAGATGTATGAAGGTTCGAAGCAGAGCGGGTGAGTTAACTTCTACAATTTTAATTTCCATAGGGAGGTTTCTGTTCCAGAGTACTGATTGCAATATTAATAAATTATTGATCAAGTCGCATGAATTATCAAATTTAAGCTTCTGGGATCAGGGATTAAGTATATTACAACGAATTGTTTATCAGATATTTAAAATATTTTTATCTCTAAATAAAAACAAGCGTCTTTTATTTTAGTTATATAGCATACTTTTACGCCATAAACAAACAGTGACACCTATATGAACATTCAATACATCGGAGAACACTTAATAGCCGGATATTTAGGCCGTATCTTTATTTGGATCAGCTTTTTATCACTCATAATTTCGGCATTTTTATACATCTATTCCCTGAAGGGAAAAGATAAAAAAGCACTCTATACCAAACTGGCAGGGTACTTCTATTGGTTTCATTTTATAGCCTTGCTAGGCGCCATTGCCTCGCTTTACTACCTGATCGTCAACCATTATTTTGAATATACCTATGTATGGCAGTATTCATCGGTTGATATGGCTAAAAAATTCCTTATTTCCTGTTTCTGGGCAGGACAGGAAGGCTCATATCTTGTATGGGCTTTTTGGCAAGGGATTATTGGTTTAATTTTGATGCGGACAGCCAAAGAATGGAAAGCCTGGGTGATGCCAGTATTTGCTACCGGGCAGTTCTTCCTGATTTCAATGGTATTGGGCCTGGACTTAGGAAGTTTCAGTATTGGGGGAAGTCCGTTCGGATTGCTGAGAGATATGCCTTCAAACCTAAACGAGGAACTCTTCAAACATGCTGATTATCTTGCTTTTCTGACCGATGGTAACGGGTTGAACCCTTTACTCGAAAACATATGGATGATCATTCACCCACCTTCACTTTTCCTTGGTTACGCGGTTGTTCTTGTTCCATTTAGTTATGCCATTGCTTCGTTGTGGCGGAAAGAATATTACTCCTGGTTAAAACCTGCAATTCCCTGGACACTTGCCGCTGTTCTTACCTTGGGAAACGGCATTATACTTGGCGGCCGCTGGGCTTATGAATCTCTGACTTTTGGTGGTTTCTGGGCTTGGGATCCGGTTGAAAATGCTTCGCTGGTACCATGGCTTCTACTGGTTGCGACCCTTCATACAATGATTATCGCGAAGAAACGATTTAACACCTATGCCACAACCTACTTTTTCACTATTCTGGGTTGGTTTTTCGTGATGTACGCTACATACCTTACACGTAGTGGAGTATTGGGTGAAACTTCGGTACATTCTTTCGGAATTAATGAACTTTCGGCACAAATGGTCGTATTCACAGCCTTTTTCCTGCTACTTCCCATGGCATTGTTGCTTTTACGTAAAAAGGAATTCCCTAAGAAAGATAATGACGAAATTATGACCCGGGAATTCTGGATGTTAATCGGTTCAATCGTCGTACTTCTTTCAGCTTTCCAGATTACAGCTACTACTTCCATACCGGTTTTCAATAAGCTTTTTGGCACTACAATTGCGCCTCCTATTGATAATGTAAATTTTTATAACACATGGCAGATGCCTTTTGCAATTGTCATTACTTTAGGAATTGCCATCAGCCAGTATTTAATGTACGGGTCGAATGAGACTAAGCCATTTTTCCGAAAAATGCTAATTGCTTCCGGAATATCTGTTTTGCTGACTGTCTTAATCGCTTTGGGTGACCAGGTTTCAGGGATTAGCCGGATCGTTCTGCTTTTCAGTATTTTGTTAGCTACAGTGGTTTCCATTGATTTTGTGATTCATTATTTAAAGAAGACTTCGAATATAGGCGCTGCCATTACTCATGTGGGCCTGATGCTCTTTTTATTAGGTGTGGTGCTTGCTTTCAGCAATCCGAAAATAATATCGCGCAATACATCCGGGTTTGATCTTGGAAAAATTGCTGATAACCAGGAAAATATCGTGTTAATGAAAGGCATCGGGCAACCTATGGGGAAGTACATGGTTACCTATTCAGATTCAAAAACCAAGGGAAGAGAAACTTTTTACAAGGTTGATTTTGTAAAAATGAAGGATGCGGGTACAGGAAAAGTTGATTTCAGCGTTTATCCTTCCTTAAACATTAATACCCGGATGGGGAATGTGTATAATCCTGATACAAAACACTTTATTGATAAGGATATTTACACATACCTGAGTTTTGCACAACAAAGTAATGGAAGTGCCGATGCCCAAGGGTATAGTAAAATAGAAGAACGCCCTATGAACGTGAAGGACACGTTAATGATCGACCGCAATTTCGTGATATTCGATGATGTTAAGTCCACCATGGCAAATAACGATGTTAATAACGCCAGCATCACAGCAAAGTTTAAAATTCTTAGCATGAAGGAAGGAGAACTGGATACAGAAATCAAATATGAAATTGTGAACGGCAAGCTTCAACAGACTGACGGAGTAATTGAACCGTTGAACCTGAAGTTACGTTTCGAAGGAGTAGCAACCGATTCCAGAGCCATACATGTAGGAATTTATGAGAAGCAGCAGGATTACATTGTTATGAAAGCTATAATTTTCCCTTTTATCGGGATTTTATGGTTTGGAATCGTAATCATGTTCAGTGGATTAACCTATTCGATCATGCGCCGCACTATGGGAAAGAAGAAAGAATCTTTAGCTAAGCAATAACATTCAGGCATGCGGAAGTTACCAATTCATAAATAATGCATAAAAGCATTAAAAATATCGCTTTTGCAGGTGCAGGGAATATAGCCTGGCACTTGGCCAATGCGCTTAAATTGGAAGGATACAAAATAACCGGCATCTGGAGCCGCAATTATATAAATGCGCAATCGCTAGCTGACAGCTGCGAAGCGAAAGCCTTCAATGAAATTAATGAATTGCGGGCAGATACTGATTTGATAATTATAGCTGTTGCTGATATAGCGATTGCAGATGTAGCCCTTAATATCGGAAAATTTGATGGAATTGTAGTGCATACAGCTGGTTCGGTGCCAATTGATGTATTGGCTGACAAATTTAAAAACTTCGGAGTTTTTTATCCCTTACAGACCTTTTCGAAAGGAACAGTGGTCAATCTGGGAGAAGTTCCTTTCTTTATCGAATCATCATCGGACAAAGTTAGTGAGGCAATAAACCATGTAGTTTTAAAACTTTCATCAAAAGTTTACAAAGCTGACAGCCATCAAAGGTTGCTATTGCATATAGCTGCTGTATTTGCGGGTAACTATTCGAACCTGATGTACACAATAGGCAATGAAATTCTTAAAAACTCGAACCTGCCCGCGGAAGTCCTGAACCCTTTGATATTGGAAACAGCCCGGAAAGCCGTTTTGGTTGACCCGTTAGCGGTGCAGACCGGTCCTGCACGCCGCCATGACATCACAACCATTGAAAAGCATATTGAAACACTTGCATCATTGCTTGAATATGCAGAACTTTACCGGCTCTTAGCCAGGCAGATAAGCAATAAATACAAATAGCATATATAAAACTTCGTATGTCGAATTACAAAGAGAAACTCTTAAAGGTTAATACATTTATTTTTGACTACGACGGTGTACTCACGGATGGAAATGTTTTCCTTACCAATGACGGCGATGCACTTCGTACTGCCAATGTGAAGGACGGATATGCCATGCAACTCGCTGTCAAAAAAAACTACCGTATTGCAATAATTTCAGGAGGTTATTCCGAATCAATGAAACGCCGCTTCGAAAACCTCAAAATAGAGGATGTTTTCCTGGGGGTTGACAAAAAAATAGATGTGTATAATCAATACCTGGAAACCCATAAACTGGAAAAAGAAAATGTGCTGTTTATGGGCGACGACATTCCTGATTATGAAATTATGCTCCAGGCCGGAGTCCCTACATGTCCTTCAGATGCGGTAGAAGAAATTAAAAGGGTCGCAACCTATATTTCGCACCAGCCAGGAGGCCACGGTTGTGTACGTGATATTATTGAACAGGTTTTAAAAGTTCAGGGTAAGTGGATGAATGATGATGCGTATCATTGGTAGAAAAAAGAGTTTGAAAAGTTTCAGGTTTCAGTGTTTCATGGTTGTAGAGACGCGAGGCATCGCGTCTCTACAACAGATTACAAAGAATTTATAAGGTTTTAAGAGGTTGAATTGTAGTCTTCCGACAATCCGAAACCGAACATTTAATATTTTCTTCACACAAATTACAGATTCATGCGCACTATCTTTACCATGCTGAGAGTACCTAATCTGCTTATAATAGCTCTGACTTTTTTACTATTACGATATTTTGTTTTTATACCGGTTTACGGCTTTTATTCAATTGTTGCGGGTATGGGAAGTTTGCTTTACCTGCTTATGATTACTTCAACCATTCTGATTGCAGTAGCCGGATACATAAGTAACGACTATTTCGATGTTATAACCGATAGGGTAAATAAGCCAGACGGACAATACATTGGAATTCATATTACAGCAGGTACGGCACTTTCAACTTCTATCTTATTTAGCTTTTTAGCATTAGTTCTTGGTATCTGGCTCACGCTACTGATGCAAAGCTGGTTACCTGCAATTCTGCTTTTTATAGCGCTAACAGTTGCCTGGTGGTATGCACTGAAACTGAAAAAGAGCTTACTTTGGGGAAATATAGCAGTTGCCGGCATGTCGGCTGGAACCATAGCAATGGCCTGGCTGATTGAATATCAATATTCCCGGGTTTCGGACGAACCATTCAGAATTATAACTTATATTATTGTTGCGATAAGTATAGTTGCATTCCTGCTCAGTTTGTTGCGCGAAATAGTTAAGGATGTCGAAGATATAGAAGGTGACCGGTTGATAAATTGCAGATCGCTGCCAATTATAAAAGGTATTCCTTTTACAAAGATGCTATTGCTGATTTTCACTTTGACTACCCTACTATTTCTCATAATTGCACAAATATACCTGATGCAATTTTCAAGAATTTTTGCTGCATTATGGTTGTTGATTTGTGTTGAAATTCCTTTGATTTATTTTATAAAGTCACTAAAAACGGCACAAGTAAAAGCAGACTATCACAAGTTAAGTACCATGTTAAAATGGATTATGCTGGGCGGAATAGGATCAATAATCGCAGGACAGTTTTAAGAAAATGCCTGATTCAGTTCATTTTTCCAACTGCAAAAATGCATTTCAAGAAGTTCATCAATAATTTACAAATAAACTCAGCTACAGGTCAATGAAACAAGAAATACTCAGGCATTATAATTTATTACTTGGTTCAAAATCGCCGCGCCGGCAGGATTTGCTGAAAGCACTGGGCCTGCACTATCGCTTGGTAGATATTGATGTGGAGGAAGTATATCCCGCACATTTACAGGGAGCTGATATTGCCCGGTATCTCTGTGAACTGAAAGCTGATGCTTTTAATTCTGCACTTCTGCCTGAAGATTCAATTCTTGTTACAGCCGATACCATTGTATGGCTCGACGGGAAATACATAGGCAAACCTTCCGGAAAAGAAGAAGCCATCACAATGCTGAAACAGCTTTCGGGGAAACAACATTCAGTATATTCAGGCATTTGCCTGAAGTCTTCGACCAGGAAAGTTGTTTTTCATGCCCACACACTGGTGAAATTCCGGGAACTGGCATTGGATGAAATCGAATATTATGTGAATCACCACAAACCTTTTGATAAAGCTGGTTCATATGGAATACAGGACTGGATCGGCTATATCGGAATAACCGGAATCGAAGGTTGCTATTACAATGTAATGGGATTTCCGGTTGAAATGTTTTATGAACAATTGACGAAATTTATAACTGACAGTATTAGAGAAGAATCGAAAAGTAAATAGAATTTCTTTTAGTCAGAACTGACTGGAAGCCAAACCCTGACTATACAGAACAATTAATCAACCAGATATGAAAACAATACTAACACTTCTTATTTTAATTACAATTATGCGAGTAAAAGCCCAGGACCAAATCACCTACCAGATACCGCCCAAAGAGATTTATGATCTGATCATGGCAAAACCGGTACCATCAGCCAGTGTGGATGATGCCGGGAAATGGATGCTACTGATGGAACGCAATACATTCCCCTCGGTTGCCGAACTGGCCGAACCCGAATTGCGTATTGCCGGCTTGAGAATCAATCCGAATAATTTTTCCCAAAGCCGGATGATTACCCTGTCGGGGATGAGCCTTAAGGATTTGAATACTTTGCAGGAATACGCCATCAAGGGCTTGCCTTCTAACCTACGGGCAACCAGTTATCAATGGAGTCCGTCACAGAATAAAATCGCATTTGCAAATCTTACTTACGACAAAGTAGATTTGTATGTGATTGATATAGCTTCATTTACAGCAACAAAAATAAACCAGCTACCTCTCAATATTGTGACCGGTGGCACATTTGCATGGATTGATGACAACAGCCTGATTTACAAAGCTACAGTTACCGATGCTGTAAAACCGGAAAAGCCACTTGCTCCCACAGGCCCGGTAATTCAGGAAAGCCTGGGCAAAAAAGCTGCAGCCCGCACTTACCAGGATCTTATTAAATCAGGATATGATGAAGCTTTATTCGGGTTTTACGCCAAATCGCAGTTGATATTTACCGACTTTACTAAAGAGCGCAAAATTGGTGGTCCAGCCATTTACAGGAGTTTCGCCGTTTCGCCTGATAATAATTTCCTGCTGATTCAAACTATCGACAAGCCTTTTTCTTATACTGTTCCGATGTATGGATTTCCTCATTCGGTAAAAGTAACAGATATGAATGGAAACCTGGTAAGGGAAATTGCTGTCAATCCTTCTTCCGAAGGGGTTCCAATTGGTTTTGATGATGCACCCGATTTCCCACGTTCCTTTTCGTGGCGCATCGACGAACCTTCCACAGTAACTTATGTAAAAGCGTTAGATGGCGGACTGGGCAAATCCAAATCGGAATGGCGCGACGCGCTGATGGCTGTCAGGATCAGTCCTTCAGACAAGGAAACCGAAGCTTCAGAATTATTTAAAACTACCATGCGGTTCCAGGGAGTAACCTGGGGAAACAACAATATAGCCGTGTTTTACGAGGAATCGTATGCAAACCGAAAATTCCAGATGAACCGGTACAATCCTTCAACCGGGAAGTCAGATTCACTGTTTGCACGGAGTTCGGATGATGCCTATTCGGATATTGGATATCCGTTAACACAAAAAAATGAGTTTGGCCGCCAGGCATTGGTTGTACTTAATAATAAAGAGCTCATTCTCAGCGCTGATGGCGCTTCTGATGAAGGCGATATGCCATTGATCCAGACTTTTGATATAACAACAGGCAAAACACGGTTACTCTGGAGATGCAAATCTCCATACTATGAATACCTGGTTAAAATGATTGATCCGACGAAACTTACTTTTGTTACTGCCCGCGAAAGTCAGTCAGAAATTACCAATTATTACCTTCATACTACAGTGAAAAAGAAAGCTGTTGAAAGGGCATTAACCACATTTGTCAATCCTTATACTGAACTGGAAGGCGTAAGCCGCGAGAAAATCACCTATAAACGTGATGATGGCATCAACCTGGCCGGAGATCTCTACTTACCCAAAGGATATGATGCCACCCGCGACGGAGCCTTGCCCATATTGATATGGGCCTACCCTATCGAATACAAATCGGCAGCAGATGCTTCGCAGATCAGGGGTTCAAGAAATACGTTTACACGTCCATATTATGGGTCCCCGGCACTCTGGGTAACCCAAGGCTTTGCTGTTCTGGATAAAGCCGAAATGCCGATCGTTGGTGCAGGAGGACAGGAACCTAATGATAATTTTATTCCTCAGTTGTACCTGAATGCACATGCTGCCATACAGGCACTTGTTAATCTGGGTGTTGGCGACAGCACTCGCGTGGCTGTTGGCGGGCATAGTTATGGCGCTTTTATGACTGTGAATTTACTGGCGCATACAAATTTGTTCAAAGCCGGTATTGCCCGTAGCGGTGCGTATAACCGCACGTTGACGCCTTTCGGTTTTCAGGGTGAAGAACGCACCTACTGGGAGGCTCCCGAAATTTACAACTCCATGAGCCCATTCAGCCATGCTGAAAAAATCAAAACCCCTCTCCTGCTTATTCATGGCGATGCGGATAATAATTCGGGTACATTCCCGATACAAAGCGAGCGATTATACAGCGCCATTAAAGGGCTTGGCGGAACAGTGCGTTATGTTTCGTTACCTTATGAAAGTCACGGTTATGCTGCAAAAGAAAATATACTGCATATGCTTTGGGAAACGGATCAGTGGCTGGAGAAATATGTGAAAAGGAGTGAAAAGTAAAGAGCGATGTGCTGAGCGAAGCCGAAGCGTGAATAGTGAAAGTGATAAACGAATTGTGATAAACGAAAAATCCCCGCGGCTGAGAGGGAGGGCACTGAAAAAGTCCTTAAGATTTAAAAAGATTTTCTTGCAGGTAAATATAGGCTCTTAGAATTGTCAATACGAAAGAGCTATCCACTATCTACCCAAATACACCATAGTAAAGAGGCTGTTTTCTAAATTGAAAACAGCCTTGGTTCGCGCGCGCCTTATTTCAGACGCGTGCGCAAAAAAAATAGACCTGTCGGATTTTTCGGCAGGTCTTATTTTGTTTTTTAAAAACCAATTTTTTAGTGAATGTTTGGTTGCAAAAAGGTTTGATTAATAATGGAAACGTAAAGAGATAATTTCAATTGTATCATCAAATATTTTATATACAATACGGTGTTCGTCGTTAATCCGCCTCGACCAGCAGCCGGAAAGCTGGTGTTTTAACTGTTCGGGTTTACCAATGCCGTTTGTAGGTGAAGCCTGAATTGCATCGAGTAGTTTGGTTATTTTTCGTTGTATTGCAATATTCCCGCTCTTTTTCCAATACAATATATCAGCTTCTGCCTCCGAAGTATACTTTATTTCCATAATTCGGAAGTCTTAATAGATCGTGTTTTCCCTTCCTCCAATTGCTTTAACGATTTTTCAAGACTTTTACGGTTTTCATCGGTTGATAATAGATAATCTGTATCATCCATATTGCCCGAAAACGAAATTTTGAATCGCTGAACCACATCCATTAAAGCAACTAATTGTTTTTTATCTTTAACTTTTAAGACTATGGTTGTCATGATTTTATAATTTTGTGCAAATTTAGGTATTTTATTGCGGTTCGACATTTTTTTCAATATAAAACTTGTTACTCTGCCAGCGATTATTCCCTGCTACTGCACGAATCCTTTCGTGTGGTGAGTAAATTGAATCTCCGGATTTTGGATGTGGTGTTTGTTCAGATTTTACAGTTATTTTAAAATGCTGTTTAGCGTTCCAATTGCAATGTCATTAATCGCTCAAGTGAGCAATTAGCAAAACTGATGAAAATTGCCCCTCCACATGTTTAAAAATAAAGATCTAACCTTGGTGCCAATCTTGCATATTCAACATGAACTATTTAATCACCAGTTTTTGGGTATAAGTTCCGTTAGCGTTACTCACCTTTGCAATGTATATTCCTTTGTGTAATAATGATACGTCTAATCTGTTCACTGATGACTGAAGCAACGATTCAAAAACCACCCTTCCACACACATCAAATAGTTTAATCGTTGAATGCCTTGCACTGGTTTCTGTTTCGATGGTCACTTGGCCATTTACAACCGGGTTAGGGAATATAATAATTTTGCCCTGGCTGGATGGAGCTTCCTTAACTGAAAGGAAAGTTGCAGTATTTGTAAAAACTTTATACTGGTAGGCCGCCAATGAAATCGTTGCGCCTAAGTTGACCGACTCATTAGTAAATGCATCAAACCAGGCAGTGTTTGCTATTCCGGTAGGCAAGGTAAAGGTTTTGCCGGCATTTCTTAGATTGGACAAAACGAAAACTGTGTCAGCTCCTGATACTTTTATAAACGCGCAAACGTCGGCATTATCATATGAGGTTAACGCTCCCTGCCTTATGGCAACACTTTTATTCCGAAACGCAATAATCTTCTTTATTTCAGGCGTAATGGTTAAATCCTGTGTCCAGTTTATGACGGAAGAAGTAAAAGGAAAAGGCATTGAAACCGTATTACCAACCTCAACACCATTGTAAATAAATGGTATACTTTTCATATAAGCTGTCACAACTAAGGCTGCCAGTGTTCCATTTCTTCCACCAAAAAGTGCATAGGGTGAACCATCACTTCCATACACATCGTGGTTGGTGACATAGCGTACTACCTGATTGTTTGAGCCTGCACCAACATAATCCGTAGAATTTAAATTATCAATCTTTGTAACCGCTGAATTGCTTTGATAAATCGATCTCAGGCCACTGTAAAAACCGAAGCTGAAATTATAGTCGAAACCGGCAGTGTAATTTGTACTCCTGGTTCCTTCTGCCAAAAGTAGCAGTTTATGCGTCGTGATCCCCCTTAATGATGTTATTGCCTGCTGCCAGAAACTGATTGGCGGATTATCGGCAAAATCGCACCTGAAACCGTCAATATTTGCTGTAAACACCCAATATCGCATGGCGCTGATCATAGCGGTACACATAGCCGTATTTGAAAAATTTAGAGCTGCCACATCGTTGTAGCTGCCCAACTGGATTATATTTCCTCCGCCATCCTGCAGGTACCAGTCTTTATGTTCAGTTATCCAGGGATGATCCCACGAAGTCTGGTTCGCAACCCAATCGAGCATAACAGCCATTCCCCTGCTGTGAGCCCCGTCAACCAGGCGGCGCAAATCATCCAGGGTTCCAAATTCGGAACCTACAGAAGTTAAATCCTTGATGCAATAGGGCGAATTAAATGATTTTGAATCCTTACCAACCGGATAAACAGGCATTAAGTAGAGTACATTTACCCCAAGTGCTTTAATGCTGTCCAAGCGGTTTATAACACCCTGAAAATTGCGGGTGGAACTGAATGAGCGCATATTAACCTGGTATATGGAGGCATCGCGCGGATCGGGAACACCGGCAAAAGGAGTGTCATATTGAGAAGGATCCTGAGCGTAGGATAATGTATTCAATAGTAAACTACCTAGAAGAAAAATGCGGGATATAAATGTTGAAGATTTCATTGAAACATATCTATTTTTGTTTTGACTATTCTAAGCTTATAAATAAATCATAGAAATGGAACTCGTTTGTTCAGCTTTATTGAAATCAGATTTCGCAATGATATATTTTAGAGAATTTTGAATAAGGCGGTTTTGAATCTTTCCGTGTGTCCTTCTGATAGTTTTAATTGTATATCATGGTTGTCTTTTATAATGTCTTAAAGCAACGCATATAAAAGCTGTGCAAAACAAGAGGAATATCATGAAACTTTGCAATAATGTTTGGGTTATTCTTGTAAAATTCAATCAGAATATTGGTATCACAAAGTACTAAATCCTTTTCCATGCCTTAGCTCGTAAATCATCCTGAGTAATATCCCTGTTTTCCCAAATCCCGGCGGATTTGAAAAAGTCATATTCTTTGTTTTTTGTTTTTTGTTTAGCAGTATCAGGCATTACAACAAAATCAATATGCTGTAAAATCTGATACAAAAAACCAATTTGCTTTTTATCTTTTACATAAATTGTTACACTTTCCAAAGTAATTTTATTTCTACAAATTTACAAATAATTGCACAGTGAAATAAATCATTTTTAAAAGATCGCCGGCAAAGTTTTTTTAAAACGTGGCCGATGTTTTTTGTATCACCATTATGCCTGTATTATTGTGGATAAGGCATGTACGCAGAAACAAGCGCCGGGAAGCGATGGATCGGCATAAGCTCCCGTCCCGATTTCCACTGACGGGGTGATTTGAAGTCACCCCGTCAGTAACACTAAAAATCAAAAATCCCTGCGGCTGTGAGGCGACGGGGATTTTTTGCAAGTTGGACTCCATCGTTATGCATTTGGAGATGAAGACTTCCTGGGAATATAAATCGGTTTTAAATAGAAAAAACAAATGTTTCCGCGTCGGTGGTGCTTAACGGAAACTTTATATTCTCTGCTTTCATGCCATCCAAATGAAAACGGATGGCTTCTAAAATATTTTTTTCAGTAACAATTTTTGTTTTACCTGTTGCAATACAACCAGGTAAGTCGGGAACATAGGCGCTAAAGCCGCTCTCGGTCTTTTCAAATATTATCAAATATTTTAACATGATTTCTAATCTTGTTTTAACTCTGCTTGTTTAAAAATACTGTTTAATGTTCCAATTGCAATGTCATCGCTCAATTTATGCGACGCGATAGTAACCAGTCCTTTTTTTATTTTATGTTTGTATTGCCGGTGGCTGCCTTTCTGCCGAACAAGAAACCATCCGTCATTTTCGATTATTTTTATTATTTCACTTACTTTCATCTATTCAGTAGTGGTTGTATTCTATTCTACAAAAATAATCAAAGATTTATAAACTGACGAATAAAAGATGATTGGTTTGCGGGATTGAATAGTAGAAATCCTCGCAGCGGGAAAATCCTTACAGCTGATATCCAGCGGGGATTTTTTGGGAGTTGGATTGTACCGTCACGCATCTGGAGATGCGCGTCATCAAAGTGAAAACGAAAAATCCCCGCGACTGAGAGGTGGCGAGGATTTTTGTGTGAGTTGTATAATGTTGTAGTTGGCATTTAAACAGCTAATAATAGAAATTGTACCGGTACGTTTTAGAAAATAAGACATGCACAAACAGGGAAAACAAAGCTGTATGCTATTTCCTAATAATTATTTTTTTTGTTGTACTTCCGCTTTTAGAGTAGAAATGCAATAAATAAATTCCATTCGGCTGTTTGCTCAAATCAATTTCCGTTTTTTCATTTTTGAATTTTTGAGAAATGATTTGTTCTCCAAGAGCATTAATTATAGTAAGTTCACAATCTTTTTCTTTTGTAGCTACAGTAAATATGCCTTTAGTTGGATTCGGATAAACTTTCACGTCAAATTGGTTTCTGTTATCTATATTGTTTGCATCAATACCGGTAAATGGATCAACCTGTGGTTCTTCATATTGAATAATTTCGAAAAAGACCGTTTTGGTTATTCCTCTATATGTTATTGTTGCATTTGTGCTACCCTTAGCCAAACCCTTAAATTGATTCGTAACATTGTCATATTCTAATAATTCCGGATCTTTTATGGTAACAGTAAATAAATCTGTTTGCCCAATTTGGGCAATGGCATTTGGGAATATGGCCTCATAATCGGGTCGTCTTGATTTAGTAGTTTCGATCACAAAGACTTCTGGCTTTACAGTAAAATCAACTATCGAACCGACTGGGTTTACCTTTAAACCGATTCTTGCATTCGACATAGAAACAGTATCTTGATTTGAATAACCGCCAAATACAGAAATGTATTGCCCTTCGATGTATTCGGGGCTAACAATGAGTTTAAATTCCAAATTTGGTTTTGTGGGCTTCTCCCAGAAACTTTGATCCTGGAAGATCAGAGCAAAATTTTGAAGTCCTATAGTATCTACCTGTAACTTAATTGTTATGGTATCACCGGCATTATATACTGCGTTCGGAAGGGGATATAGTATATTTATCCGGCCTTCAACTACAGCCAATTGTTTTGTCGGAACCATTGGAGCCAATTTAGTTGAGGGGACAGTTGTTTCATCAATATAGTCGAATGAAGGGCTATTTATTTTTGTATTGAGCAACTCATTTACTTTTACACTAACCTCGGAAGACTTCATAGGTGAGTCTCCAAATGGGGAACAATGCATCATACCATATATTCTTGTACAATTAACCGGCAAATTATTCCAGTCATTGCCAGAAAATTGACTGGTCAATGAAACAATAGCATCGTTGGCATTTACAAAATCTAATTCATAATTGTGTTTTTCAAAATAATTTTGATACCAAGAACAATGGTCTGTTATTGAATTTATTGTACCAAAAGAAAGATATGTTTTTAGAATACCGTATATCCAAAATGTTGGTGTATTTACTTGTACAGAATAGCATGAAACACCACTTCCAATCAAATGAGATTTGATTGTTGTCTCCCTGAATTTTCTTCCATTCTGATACCTCAAATCTGCAATAGCATTGGTTACTCTAATGTTAAAAGGATCAATCTCCCAAAATTTTAGCAAAGGATACTTTTTACTTATAAGTTCTGCAAAGCTTATTAGTAAAACATTTCTTAAAACATCATTAGCCATATCATCAAGAAGATTCGCTAATGATGATCCCTGATGCGGAGTATCCAGTGTAATTAGTTTATTAACATAGCCTTTGCTGTAATTCTTGCTATTGTAATAGTTTGGGGAATCCGCAGCATCTCTTACGATTGCTCCTCCCATACTGTGACATATATAATCCACCCGGTTACTGGCATATCCTGCTTGTCTCATTTTATCTAAAAAAAATTCAAAACTTGCTTGATCTTTTGTTCCTTCGAGTAAATGCGAAGCATTCACATCAAAATGTGATGTAGGTTCCATTTTTACAGCATTTTTAATTTTGAAGCGGGTGTCATCCAAATAAAATGGATAATCAGTTCCGATGTGAAAATCTTCCCAGGTTTTGATCCAGTCTCCATTTAGTCCATGCACAAGCATCAGAGGAGGACGGGCAATTTTAATTTCTTTCTTAATGGGCGAAAGTTTTTGGCCATTTAATAAGGTAATGTCGAAGGTGGCAGTAATTAAACGGTCACCTTTATCCCAGTCGCCTTTGTTCCGCGAAAAATCATCAGGTGCAACATACCAAAACCAATATTGGCCTTCTGAATTTTGTGTGCTATTTTCTGCGGTAATCGAATTTGCACTTTTTGCTTCCTCAGAGTATTTATCATTATTTTGGTAAGAACAATTCATTACTTTTCCGAGAAATTGTGTTGATGTTAATACAGTATCTTCAGGATCAGATAATGTCACTTTAACTTTTTGAATTCCACTATTTGTAGCATTCAAATCGGAAACTACCAGATGGAACCGGGCAACCCCATCAGTAGCAACTCCTTGAGGTGATGACCCAATTCCTTTTGAATTAAAATCCCATCGAAATTCAACTCTAATATCCTGATCCAGCGAACCATTCACAACTAGTTCTGGTGTTGTGACGCTACGGTCAGGGTAATAATTATCGGTAATTCGGAAAGTATAAGTACCAGCATCAGAAGGAGTAAATGATGTTGAAAGGTTGATTTTACCATAACCCGGATTAGATCCCTGAATATTTCCGAGCAGTTGCCATGCCCCACTTGTATTGTACTCAACTTTATAACTTTCTTTAAAATTATAAGTAGGATTTACATTGTATTTTACCAAATCTTCCCATGCCAAAGTGATTGGATCGCCAACAAGCCTGATCACAGACATATTTGGTTCCACAATTTTTAAAAAATCATCAATTACGATGCTTTGATCTTGAACTATCCGGAAATTTCGTGATATAGATTTTTCACTTATCTTATCAGTTGCAGTTATCACATAGTCACCACTTTTTTGAGACATTGAAGTGGTTAAAATGTATTCAAAATTTCCGTTTACATCTATCGCATAATCAATAATGGTGTTTATATATCCGGTACCAGAAAAGTTTAAATCAACTTTTCCACCAGGACTAAATCGCTTTCCTGAAAAAGTAATTGATTGTCCTGCTGTAATTTGAGCAGCAGACAAACTTAAGGTTGGGAAAACATTTTGAGCTGAATTTCCTGTTGGTTCTAATACCCAATCCTGTTGCACATCAGATGCCCTGAAACGATCTAATATGCCTTCAAATCCTTGATCATACCGGTTGTTACCCCAAAAAACCGATTTTATTTCTCCTATTGTTGGAATATCCCGGTTACTACCCCAATTACCACAAGCTTGCAGCGTTTCTGTATATGATGGATTTGATGCAACAAGCTGTCCGTCAACTTTCAGGTATTGTCCCTGACTTCCATAACTAAAGGACACAATATGCCATTCATTAAACCTAAAATTTGTATTTTGTGCTGATAACGTATGCCAGGTTGGTGTGGCTGTAAGTGCAGTACTTAATGAAATTCCTCCAGAAACATCAACAGAGAGCCACATTGCACCCAAGTACCAAACATCAGAAGGTCCGGTATTGAATATCATGGCACTCGATTGATTATCTCTTAAAGTATAATTATCATAAGAATATCCCTTAGCAACATTTATTGCCATTTCAATAGTACCTTGATGAGGCAGGCCCATTGAAAAAGGGTATTCAATGCGGCTCTCGGAAGTTCTTGTAAATACAGCGCCTTGTCCGCTTGGTGTTGTTGTGTAAGTAATCCCTGTTGCTGTTCCAAGCGTTGAACCATTCAGTTCATCAATAATAACTTGTGCAGAAATGTAACCTGCTGCAAAAAGTAAAATAACAGTAATTGCTAGATTTTTCATGTGATAACATTTAATTTTTGGGGTTACATGGTGCCAATCCGACAAGGATTTCAAATCCGCTCCAGCGAGGGTAATAATTTAGTATTGATTATTATACCGGCACGGATTACAAATCCGCGCCAGCGGGGTTACCCGACACGGATTTCAAATCCACGCCAGCGGGTTTACCTACAAATAATTAGTTTTTGACTTCTTGAAAATTCTTTTGATTTGACTGATACCAAATAGATTCCATTACTTAAATCCCTAACATTAATTTGCTGTGACTTTTCATTTAGCATTTCCGATTTAACCAATACGCCAATATCATTGTAAAAATTTAAGATCAATTGGGAGTTTTGGGAATTTCCTAAATTCACAGAAACCATATCATTTGCAGGATTAGGGAATAGCGAAAATTTGCTTGATTTTGTCAGATCAATACCAGTTATATTATCAGTTAATTTTGAAACTCCTCCTAATGTTCCAAACCATTTATTACCCTGGGCATCTATGGCTATGGAAGACACAAAATTATCTGCCAGCCCATTGGTGGTTGTATAGGTAGTCCAGGCGCTGCCATCAAATTTTGAAACTCCTTCACTCGTTCCAAACCATTTATTGCCCTCGGCATCTATGGCTATGGACTTCACCCAATTATCTGCCAGCCCATTGGTAGTTGTATAAGTAGTCCAGGCGCTGCCATCAAATTTTGAAACTCCTCCTCCCCCCGTTCCAAACCATTTATTGCCCTGGGCATCTATGGCTATGGACAGCACATAATTATCTGCCAGCCCATTGGTAGTTGTATAAGTAGTCCAGGCGCTGCCATCAAATTTTGAAACTCCTCCTCCCCATGTTCCAAACCATTTATTGCCCTGGACATCTATGGCTATGGAAGATACACTATTGTTTGCCAGCCCACTGGTGGTTCTATAGGTAGTCCAGGCGCTGCCATCAAATTTTGTAACTCCTTCTCCATATTCTCCAACCCCAAACCATTTATTGCCCTGGGCATCTATTGCTATGGACTGCACATAATTATATGCCAGCCCATTAGTAGTTGTATAGGTAGTCCAGGCGCTGCCATCAAATTTTGAAACTCCTTCACTTGTTCCAAGCCATTTATTACCCTGGGCATCTATGGCTATGGCATATACACTATTGCTTACCAGCCCATTGGTAGTTGTATAGGTAGTCCAGGCGCTGCCATCAAATTTTGAAACTCCTCCTCCATATGTTCCAAACCCAAACCATTTATTGCCCTGGGCATCTATGGCTATGGAAAACACATAATTATTTGCCAGCCCATTGGTGGTTGTATAGGTAGTCCAGGCGCTGCCATCAAATTTTGAAACTTCTCTACTTGTTCCAAACCATTTATTGCCCTGGGCATCTATGGCTATGGAATATACCCAATCATTTGCCAGCCCATTGGTGGTTGTATAGGTAGTCCAGGTGCTGCCATCAAATTTTGAAACTCCTCCTCCATATGTACCAAACCATTTATTGCCCTGGGCATCTATGGCTATGGACTGCACCCAATCATTTGCCAGCCCATTGGTGGTTGTATAGGTAGTCCAGGCGCTGCCATCAAATTTTGAAACTCCTCCTATTGTTCCAAACCATTTATTGCCCTGGGCATCTATGGCAATGGACATCACAGAATTACCTGCCAGCCCACTGGTGGTTCTATAGGTAGTCCAGGCGCTGCCATCAAATTTTGTAACTCCTCCTCCATAATTTATTCCAAACCATTTATTGTCCTCCGCATCTATGGCAATGGACATCACAGAATTACCTGCCAGCCCATTGGTGGTTGTATAGGTAGTCCAGACGCTGCCATCAAATTTTGAAACTCCTTCCCATGTTCCAAACCATTTATTGCCCTGGGCATCTATGGCTATGGAATATACCCAATCATTTGCCAGCCCATTGGTGGTTGTATAGGTCGTCCAGGCGCTGCCATCAAATTTTGAAACTCCTCCTTCTGTTCCAAACCATTTATTGCCCTGGGCATCTATGGCTATGGAAAACACATAATTATCTGCCAGCCCATTGGTTGTGGTATAGGTAGTCCAGGCGCTGCCATCAAATTTTGAAACTCCTCCTCCATATGTACCAAACCATTTATTGCCCTGGGCATCTATGGCTATGGAAGTCACACCATTGCAACATAATGTAGTTGAAGTTGATTCGACAGTGTAATTTGTGAACGTTTGTGCAATTGAGGTATAATTAAAAACACTCACGCAAAAAGTCAATAACGAAACTAATCTTTTCATCTTATTATTTTTTATTTTGATTTTGGTATAATGTTAGAAAAATTAATTTAAATATAATTCGCCGTAATACTGACTGGATTTTCACCCACTCGGATTGCAAATCCTAGCGAGCGGGGGAAAGTGGAATCATTCTCACTTTGGTGAGATATTTTGACTATACTCGAGTTCAATACTACCCCAATTTGCAGTTATAGTTATTGGATAGCCATTTGAATTGTAATTAGTTATGTTGCGAATATTTGCTTCATAATCTCCCGAAGAGGATGTGTAAGTAGATAGTGTAGTATTGTTTGATGAGTAAACATCATCAGGATAGAGCATTTCAATAAAAAGATACTCCTTCGGAAAATGCTTTGTTGGCCAATAATTCAATTTTGCATCATATTCGTACTGATACTTGATCCAGCTTTCCTCATTAGTGAGTATGTCAGTTTTAACGCTATTTGAACTAATTAAGTTACCATTTGATGAATATTCGTAAATAATAATTTCCATGTTATGGATGTCAAGTTCTCCATTCCCATATTTCTTAAATGTTTTTTTTATTTGGGTTATTCTACCATTTGAGTTCAATTCATATTCATCCGCTTCCTCTCTTTTATTAACAGAACCTGAAGAAAATGACCAATATGAAAATTCCGTTGTTTTAAGAATTTGCCCAGAATTGTCATAATACAAATATAATGTATCATTATATGTATCATTCCAATCGGTACCGGTTTCTATTACTTTACTTAACTTATTGTTAATGTACCTAAATATTGATACATATCCATCACTTGAAATCGTTTTATCCAATGTGCCATCCGTATTGTAAATAAAATCAACTTCATAACTGCTTTTGGAATTGGAATAAGTAATCTCTTCCACAACAATCTTCTTTAAACGCTTTGAATTGTCGTAAAAATACATTGAATTCATTGTATATAGTGTACCACTGCTCTTCTTAATAATCTCCTTGGTTAGATATGTTTCCACATTAGTTGGATCATCGGGATCATTAGAATTTGTGTCTTTTGAACATGAATTAGTCACAAAAGAAACAGTTAAAGCTACAATAGCAATAAATACGATTTTTTTCATCTTTTTATTGAATTAAACTTTCCTACTCGTAAGGTTTTTCGGTTTCGCCCCGTTTTTTATATGGTTTCTGGTCTCCACTTTTTTACTTTTAGTCAAATATTGTAAATAATCCGGACTAAACTATGCCACTAATCCGGAGGTAAGTGAGCCACTGATAACGTTTTAATAAAAGTCATTGCATTAGACTAAATCAATCACCATCATTGTCACAACTCCAATATGATACAAATTTCTTAAGTGCTTTATCGAAATAAAAGAAGCTTGGTTGTCTAACTGCAAAAACCCCAAAAACTATTGCATCGAATTTTGTAGTTATTTTCTTTGTTATGTTATCATTCATTTCTAATTGATAAATAATTAAGGTTTTGCAAAAGTCACTATGTGCCATTCTCCTTCTTTATAGTACCAATCCGATACACCTGCTTCTGTGTTATTTACATTATAACCAGCATATAAGCATGTGCCGTCTTTCCAGTAATCAATTCCAAGTTGGATTAGCGCCGACCCTGTTATTTTACACTTTACCTCAAGCCAACATCTTTCAGCATTTGCAGGAACGTCAACTCTGGGCCATACTTTGTTCCAAACGTGCCAAACATTGTCTGGTTTTGTGCTCGTTCTTAAGACAAGATTATCATTATTAGTAAATTCATATGGTATAGGTGTATTATTATTGTCACCAAACCAAGGGTCTCTTTTAAATAGTCCTCCTTCTGCTTTACTATCGTTATACTCATTTGAGTTTAATAGAACATCTGCACCATTTACTCTCGCATACAACCTTATATAATCAATTTCTATAAAACTTTGTTTTGTACTCTTACGGTCATGGATTGCAGTTATCCAACCTGTTACAGATTTGAAATTATCAGGAGGTGTTAAATGTTTAATGTAGCCGTCTTTGTGAGCTACTTCTGGAGGTATAATTCCGTCGTTAACTTCTTTATCAATGCAACTGATCAATAATGTTGTAAGCAACAATAATAGAGGTAAAAAAATTTTCATAGCGTAAAAAATTAAATGGTTAATTTTTATTTTTATCATATTAAAGTCAAAGCTACTCTATTATTTCCCCCGTTGTATCTCTTCAATTTAGCCATGACCCGGTACAATCCACAAAAGAAATCCCCGCCACTCATTCTCATTCCTACATGGGGTTTTATTTTATATCCGTTATACTACGAATCGGTCTATTAGTTGGGCAATTTGGATTTGGACACTTTGTTTGACCTTTAGGAATTACTGTTCCACACTTTGGACAGTGTAATTGATCTAACGTAATCTTTGTCGTATTCATTTTTTTATTTTTTATTTCGTCCTACTCGTTTGGCTTTTCGGTGCCGCCCCGTTTAAAAATGGTTTCTAGTCTCCAGTTCAAAATACTGGATAAGAAAACAGCGTGTCCAAATTGACTTCGCTTTAACTGAGTCTCAACCTCTGCATAATCACAATATAAAAGCAATTCCATACCGAATTTGCTGTTATTGATTTATTCTGAATGATAAAAATCCGGGGTGGTTTCAATTACAGGAATTAGCCTAATGCTTAATTTAATATTCATAAAAT
This sequence comes from Lentimicrobiaceae bacterium, assembly GCA_041660125.1. Taxonomy (GTDB): domain Bacteria; phylum Bacteroidota; class Bacteroidia; order Bacteroidales; family UBA4417; genus UBA4417. The sequence continues at coordinate 152,612 of JBAZWY010000005.1, read as the reverse complement.
TCTTCATGATAGTATTTATTAGATGCAACATACATTAAATTAAAAATAGAATTCTCTTAGAAACAAGTACTTATGTTTTACACTATCAAAGATATAAAATAAATTTGCTTATTATATTCGCCCTTATGTAATTTATTTTGATTATAAATAGAAGTGACGAAATACTGTTAAAATGTTTACTCTATCGTGACCTGAATGATATTTTTTTGAGCATCATTCTGCTATATTGTATTAGCAATAGTTCCAATAAAATCTAACTGCCCCGGTCGCGCGCGTCTTATCTTTTTTTGTCGTGTGCGCGAAAAACCAGGAATTAAAATCAAATTAAATAAATTGTGCCTGATCACGTGACGAAATGAAAACATCCACCTACTGATTGCTGCTGTACAAACAGCCTTGAATTTTAGTACATTTACCGTATGAATCCTATTGAACTAAATAGAAGTAAGTTAACAGCACTTTGTGATACCCATAAGGCAAAGGAATTGTATTTGTTTGGTTCGGTATTAACTGACAAATTTAACAATACCAGTGATATTGACATGTTGATTCAGTTTAACCAGGTTGAACTGTTGGAATATTTTGACAATTATATGGATTTAAAAGAGAAGTTGGAACAACTGTTCCTCCGGCCTGTTGAACTGGTGGAAAACCAGGCTATCAGGAATCCGATTTTCAGAAAAGTGGTCGAAAGAGAAAAACAATTGGTATATGAACGAAAAAGTGCTTGTTTGTTAAATAAAAAAAAGGAAAACTGATTTTATACCAGTTTCGTTTGCACAACGACCAAATAAATTTAAATGCCTGCGTTACATTCTAGTTCGCGCCCGTCTTATTTTCTAACGCGTGCGGCGGTATTTGCCTTTATAGCTTGTTACTTGTTAGCTTTCAATTAATTTTAGTACTAAAAATAGAAATAGAAATATTTGTACCTTTAGAAATTATGAAATACGAAAAATATCAACTGGAATCGGATAGGAAATTGTTGCTTTTTGAATTCATAAGTGTTGGGCCCAAAGGAAGAATAAAAAAGATTGTTCAATATTCCGAGACCAATTTAAAGGGCTTTTATAATCTGGGCTTCGGGGACAAAGACGAAAAAACCGGAGAAATTAATGATTTGGTAATAACAAATAATGGTGACAGCCAACAAGTTTTAGCAACAGTTGCTTCGACTGTTTATGCCTTCACCGACAAGCGCCCAGACACATGGATATATGCCCGAGGCAGCAATAATGCACGGACAAGACTTTATAGGATCGGAATAAACAACAATTTACTGGAAATTAAAAAAGACTTTGAAGTATTTGGATTGAAGGACGACAACTGGCATGAGTTCAGGAAAGACACTGAATATAATGCATTTTTAATTAAGCGAAAAAAGTCGTAATTTTGTACCATCATGACAATAAAAGAATTAAATAAATCGAAAACCCCAATCGTCAAAATCAATAAGACGCTTGACAAGTTGGCTGAGAAAATACTTTTCCCAGACAAATTGGAGGAAGCTAATCGTATACTGAAGACGGTTGGTTTACCTAAAACCATGACATCCCACAACCAACAATAACATGGCTTCGGGTGGTCGTTTTTCGCTATACTTAAAGAAATTAAAAAAATGACGAACAGGGAACAAATACAGAGGGATATAGTGATTGCCTTGGATTTTGCAGAGCAAATCATCGACAATCCATCCATATTGGATAAAATCCCGGATGGGGCTGCAATTACTTTTCTGGATGACGAGAATGTTAAGCCCGAAAAACGTGAAGACAAAAGGTCTGAAAAGAAATATGTTAAAGTCAAACGACAATTTGAAGTATTATAATTATTAGTGATAGAAGTTATCGAATTGGCCAAAAAGTTCTGGCTGATATATTCTTCCTGGCCATCCGGGTAATTGCTCTACCGCCAAAGGAACACACAATTTCCAATAAGTCTGAAATCCGCAATCCTGTCAACTGGTTGCCATGTGCTATTTATTGCCTAATTTTGCACTCCAATTCAATACCACTATGAACAAGCTTATCCGGTACTTTCTTCAGGGGCTGCTGCTTATCTCACCCATTGCAATAACTATCTATGCCATTTATGTTTCATTCGAGTTCGTTGATGGCTTGCTTATACAATATCTGACTGATCTTATTGGTTTCAAAATTCCGGGACTTGGGCTGCTCATCATTCTGATTTTTATAACGTTGATAGGTATTATTGGCAGTTCGATACTGTTAAAACCTGTTCTGAACTCACTCGACCGGATTATCAGCCAGGCGCCGCTTGTTAAGATCATTTATACTTCGATTAAGGATTTCATGTCGGCCTTTGTAGGCAAAGACAAAAAATTTACGGAACCGGTTCTCGTAAAATTAGATAAGAACCTGGACCTGGAAAGGCTCGGGTTTATCACCCAGCATGATCTTACAGGCCTTGGCATCGAAGCAAATAAGGTAGCTGTTTACCTGCCTCATTCCTATACTTTTTCAGGAAACCTCGTTATTGTTCCTGTTGAAAATATAAAAGCGCTGAATGCAAACGCTACCGAAGTGATGAAATTTGTTGTTACGGCAGGTGTTACTGCAATTCAGGCACAGAAACTCAGCGCAGAAAAACCTGTTTATCCTGAAGAGCAACTCTAAAAATTTACTTTACCTGATTATGAAAAAACCTTTGATACTTATAACCAACGATGACGGCATAGATGCTCCCGGCATTCGTTTCCTTATTGAAACCATAAGACCTCTTGGCGATGTACTGGTAGTTGCACCGGATAAACCACAATCTGCAATGGGGCACGCTGTTACCATACAGTCACCCTTACGGCTTCTTTTGATTACAGAAACTCCAGGATATAGGGAATACAGCTGCAACGGAACACCGGCCGACTGTATAAAACTGGGCGAAAAAGTAATTCTCCGGGGCAAACCCGATCTGATTGTTTCAGGAATCAACCATGGCAGCAATGCCTCAATCAATATTTTATATTCTGGTACCATGGCAGCCGTAATTGAAGGCGCAATGGAAAATGTGCCTTCCATTGGCTTTTCATTGAATGATTATGCACATTCAGCCGACTTCAGTCATTGTGGCAAAATAATAACCTCTGTTGCTTCGAATGTTCTGAATCATGGACTTCCCGATGGCATCTGCCTGAACGTAAATATTCCGGCGCTCAATGGCAGCCCTTTGAAAGGGATTAAAGTAACAAAGCAGGCCAAAGCTTATTGGGATGAAAATTTCGACGAGCGCCTGGATCCGCGAATGCGTGACTATTACTGGCTTAGAGGCGAATTTATAAACCTTGATGAAGGTGAAGATAATGATCATTGGGCCATCAATAACAATTTTGTAAGCATTGTACCTGTACAAATCGATCTTACAGCACATCACCTGATTGACTCGATAAAAAACTGGAATTTAGAAGCTTAGAAAGAACCAGGTATGTTAAAAAAATGGTTACATAACGATAAAATTTCACTGGGAATTATACTGGGCTTGATTGCACCTATTCCTGCGGTATTACTTTGCATGGTTTTACTTCGCCTTTTTCAAACCTATATGCATATTTTTGTCAGGGTGAGGGATGCAGATATGTTTTTATTAGGGTTTGCCGTCAACCTGATCATAATGAGGTATTATTTAGTAAATCTCAGGTTTGAAAAAACAGGTAAAACTCTTTTAGTATTAACCGTACTATTGATTCTGCTGTTTTTCCTCTTTCTGAAAAGCAGCACGTTCACATTTCCGTTCTAAAAAATCACAGCTACAACCCATGAAGTATTATATCATTGCAGGCGAAGCATCCGGTGATTTACATGCATCCAAACTGATGTGTGGCATAAAGGCACGCGATTCGAAGGCAGAATTCCGGTGTTGGGGTGGTGAGCTGATGGAAGAAGCTGGAGGTACTATTGTTAAACACTATCGCGAGCTGGCATTTATGGGATTCCAGGAGGTAATACTGAATATCAGAACGGTACTTCATAATATCCGGTTTTGCAAGGAAGATATATCAGCATGGAATCCCGATGCAGTAATACTTGTGGACTACCCTGGTTTCAATATGCGAATTGCAGAATTCGCCAAAGACAAAGGATACAAAGTATTTTATTACATATCGCCGCAGGTATGGGCGTGGAAAAAATACCGGGTTCATAAACTACACCGCACTACCGACCTGGCCTTCGTTGTGATGCCGTTTGAGAAGGACTTCCATGCCAAATATGGATACAAGGTTGAGTTTACAGGCCATCCGATGCCGGATTCCATGGATCTGAATGCGAAGATTGATGAGGATGCATTTCGTGAAACAAATAAACTTGGTAAAAAACCTATTATTGCACTTATACCCGGCAGCCGCAAACAGGAATTGCTGCGCATTCTGCCACACATGCTGAAGATTACCGGACGATTTAATGAATACCAGTTTGTAATTGCTGGTGTTCACACTCTTGGCGAGAAATTCTACACGAAACTTATTGAAAATTACCCGGTAAAAGTGGTTTATGGCCAAACGTATAACTTGCTGAGGGTTTCGCGTGCAGCAGCCGTTAAATCAGGCACGGTAACACTCGAAACAGCGATGCTGGGTGTGCCCCAGGTTGTCTGTTACCGCTTTAGTTTCCTTTCGGCATTGGTTGCCTGGATGGTGGTACATGTTAAATTTATTTCGCTGGTGAACCTGATACTCGACCGAAAAGCAGTGGCCGAACTGATACAATACAAATTTACCGCCGATACGCTGAGCCGTGAACTTGCCCCGCTTTTACCTGATGGTGAAGCACGCAGCCGTATGCTTAGCGATTATAAGGAACTACTCGAACGCGTCGGGCCTCCGGGAGCTTCCGACAGGGCGGCAGCTATCATGGTTGAGAGGCTTCAAACAGGCCTAGAGACTATTTAAATTTTGCGAATGATTAATTTAAGAACAAGGAACAAGGATTGATGATTTACGAAGTCAACATAAACCTTGAATTTGGACATACTTCTTAATTCAAAAACTTAGCGAATTGATTTCATAGCCTGCCCCGCAGAGCGGAGAACTCCTTTAAAAATCATGTAATGAGCGAATAATCGTTAACTTAGCGAAGCGCTCTCACTCACGAAGTGAGTAATCCTTGTTCGATATTCAAAAAAAATGACGATTTAAAAATTCAACAAAGAATTTTAGACCATCTCTAAAAAAATAAATCATAACATAAAATATTTATTAATAACTTGGTATCAGATTTATTGACGTTCCCCTTTGATTTTTCCTTAAAAGATTATAGCATAAATCATTTTTTACTTTCGTATTCATATTCTCGGTTTTCTGCCCTTTATTGAATTCACTATATAAAAAATACTTCGACTCAACAGCATACCCGGCTTAATACTATTTTATTTTGAATTAAAGATTCAATTCCATGCAATACCGGCACCTTTTCCCCATGACGAGAATATTGTTCCCTTTTATGGCCGGGATTATAGTATGCTTAGCAATTTCAGGTACTATCGGAATTCCCCTGTTTATCTGGATAAGTTTGTTCATTCTTTCAATATTTTCAGGCTTAATCCATTTCAACAAACTGCGTTTTGTTAATCGCTGGCTTTTCGGTGTTGTAGCAAGTCTCTTTTTATTTGTAACCGGATATAATTCAGTTATACTTCACAAAGAAATTCTCAGAACCGATCATTTTGCAAATTTGAAAACCAGGGGCACTTTCATTGCTGTGGTGGTTGAGCCTTTGCAGGAAAAAGATCATAGCTATAAAACTATACTCAGTGTAAAAGGGCTAAAAGTCGGAAACCGGATTGTTGAAGCCGAAGGCCAGATACTTGCTTATTTTGCAAAAGATTCGGTTAAAATCCCTCCGGCAGAAGGTTCTGTTATTACATTTTCAGCCGAGGTGCAGCCTATCGGCCCGCCGCAAAATCCGGGATCATTTGATTACAGGAAGTACATGGCAAATAACAACGTATATCACCAGGTTTATCTGAACAACTTTTCATGGAAATTACTTAATAAGCCGCATGGATTCAGCTTTTATCGAACTGCACATGCGGTTTCTAAAAAGTTTGTATCAATACTGAATGACAATGGCCTTAAAGACCAGGAATTTGCAGTTGCTTCGGCATTAATCCTGGGACAAAACGATATGCTGGATAACGAAACACGCCAGGCTTACGCCGGGTCAGGAGTAACCCATATTCTGAGTGTTTCGGGTTTACATGTCGGGGTAATCTTTATTATTATCAGTTTCCTGCTTGGTTTTATGAAAAAAGATGGATGGCAACTTTACACTAAAACCAGCCTGATTCTTCTCACAATTTGGGCCTACGCCTTGCTAACAGGAATGTCGCCTCCGGTTTTGCGATCAGCTGCCATGTTTACATTTATTTCGTTTGGGAATGCCAGCAAACGTAATGTTCATATCATTAATTCACTTGCCGTTTCGGCTTTGTTTTTGCTGCTGATCGACCCGCTGATGATCAGTAACATTGGTTTCCAACTTTCGTACCTGGCCATTATAGGCATTGTATTTATCAATAAGCCCATTGCTGACCTATTGAATCCTAAAAACAAAATTGCATCTGAAATCTGGGGATTAATTGCTGTTTCACTTGCAGCGCAGATAGCCACTGCGCCTCTGACATTGCTCTATTTCCACCAGTTTCCCGCTTATTTCATACCGGCTAATCTTATTGCAATTCCATTATCGTTTCTGGCAATTTATGCAGGAGTTGCCGTATTGGCAACTTCAGCTATTCCGGTAATCAGCAATTTCCTGGGACTGCTCACAAATTACCTGCTGTTTGCACTAAATTATTCAGTTGGATTTATTGAACACTTACCCTATTCCGTTCTAAAAATCACATCTGTTACGCAGAAAGAAATGATCCTTCTGTACCTTATGCTCCTATCAATACTCTTAATGTTTTTCTATATGAGAAAGGCGTTGCTTTATATCCCTCTTGCATTAGCCTTAGTACTTTCAGTAAGTTTCTCTTATACTGAAATAATCAGGCAAAGACAACATAAAATTATCTTTTATAGTACCGGAAAACTGTCAGCCGTTGGATTTATTAATGGGAAAGAGCAAATAGTATTGGCTGATTCGCTGTTGATTAAAGATGTAAAAGCCGTCAAATTTCAACTCGATGGGGCCAGATCCCTTTATGGAATTTCAACTGTAAATGCGTTCGCACTCGATACTATTACTGCTTATTATCAGCATATTCCAGAAGAGATAACTATACTTCAAAGCAAAGGAAACAACTTCCTGTTCCATGGCAAAAGGATGGTTATAATCGACAGCATTCCAAATGTCAGAGGCACATGTACAAAACTAAAAGTTGATTATCTCGTAATAAGGAATAATCCGAAGCTCCGTATCACTGATTTGCAGCAATTGTACCAACCGGAATGCGTTATAATTGATGGGACAAATTCGTTTTACAAGACTGAAAAATGGATGGCAGAGTTTAAAAAAGCAGGATTGAAAGTATATAGCGTGAGGAATTCGGGAGCATATATTGTTGACCTTTAAAGTATGGATTGCTGGTGCCTAATTGACCCCGCCTAAATCCTCCCCGCTGGGGAGGACTTGAGAAGATAGAGAGTATCGGGTTTATGAGACTATTTCGATTTTTCTATTTGTTACTGATTGCTGGTTCAGAATGAAATTATATCACCATCCGTGATACCGTGTTGGGTAGTGAAGCCGGCATTAACTTCAACCACATATAATGCCGGTTTTACCGAAGGAATCTGGTCGAGCGAATAAGGCTTGCAATTTTTGCTAATACTTACTATCCTCCGTTCAGAATCCGCATACACGATATCAAGGGAAATAATCGTATTCTTCATCCAGAAAGTTTGCGGTTCTTCGGTATCCATCAGGAAGAGCATTCCCGCATTTTCGGCCATGGTATCCCTGTACATCAGGCCCTGCTCCCGTTCAGCATCATCATCAGCCACCTCAATATCAATAGTTGTGATTACTTTATTGGTTTTTTTATTCAAAAACCGAAGTTCCCCATCTTTTCGAAAAACTGGTTTGGAAGGAACTACAGGCTGATCGTTTATAGTAATGTTTGATTTTTTCACATGTTTTGGAGTCGGATTTACAAAAATAATCATTGAAACAATGACCAGGATCAGTACAAGTATTATTGCAATGGTTATGTTATACACCGAAAGTTTACGTTTCATTTATGTTTTTAGTTTTATTTTTCAGAAATGTATTTACACTTATCAATTATTATGATTCGGTTAAAATTTAAAGTCCGCATATATCGGTAGGTGATCGCTGAAACCACCTATATACTTAGCTCCATAATAGGTGCGGAATGGTTTCTTCCCAAACCAGGCTTCATCGTCCTGTAAAAGAAAAGGGGCATCAAAAATATGAAGGCCATGAGGTGTTGTATGCGAAAGCATTGGCCGTGAAACGATCATGTGGTCTATAGCATCCCATGTTTCATGAAATTTGATGGTTCCCCGGTTCCATGCAAGTCCGGCGCCTGCAAGCAAATTATAAAGGTCGTCGGGTTGCAGGTTCACTGAATCCATTTTTGCACAAAGCACCTTACTAACTCCTTCTTCGTAAGGAGATTCGTTTAAGTCGCCTATAATCAGGATATTCGCATTTGGATTTACAGGCAGTAGTGAATCCGACAGCTTGCGCATAACCTTGGCGACATAATTTCGCTTGGGAATAGTAGCCATGGCGCCTCCAAACTTTGATGGCCAGTGGTTGACAAAAATATTTATTGTATCGCGTTTGCAGGCAATTCCTCTTACAAAAAGAATATCCCGTGTGCGTGAAGCTGTATCAAATGGGAAATGGATCCGTATGGGATCACTGTTCAATACCCTGAATTTCTCAGGACGATATAGTAAAGCCACGTCAATTCCGCGCGGGTCGGGTGAATCGAAATGAATGATTTTGTAACCGAAATTTTTAAGCGGGGTATAGTTAGCTAAACCGTACAACACCCTGAAATTTTCAACCTCACATACTCCTATTATGTCAGGGGGCTCCCAACCACCCACAGCAAGCACCACCTTCGAAATATTGATTTGTTTTTGCTTCAACCGGCTACTCGTCCAACCCCGCATGCCGGTAGGCTGATATTCTTCATCCGATGTGATGCTGTCTTCCCTGGGGTCAAATAAATTCTCGACATTATAGAACATCACACGCAATTCGTTTTCACCCCTTTTGTTTGCATCCGCCTGCTGGAAAACAGGCTTCTTCTGTTTTGATCCCTGATTTTGCTGGGCAAGGGATGTACAATAAAAAAATACAGATAATGCAAGGAATAACAAATACGAATAATGGTGTTTCATCCGGCCAGCTTGATTAAGCCATCAAAGATACTAAATTATCAAGCACCTTCTCCGGCATGTGATGCCCTGGCATTGCCCCAATTAATAAGAAGACTTGTTCTAAATTAGGTAAATCATTTCGTAGCTGGACTTGATTTTATAAATTCGCAAAACATTAGTTACTTCAGAATAAAAGCATCCAAAATCAGTATCTGACATGGCCCGGAAAAGACAGTCTCCTTTAAACTATTACCGTATTACGCTTCAGTGGGGTATTTTCGCACTCCTGATATATATGATTCTCCGGCCTCTTCTGGATAAAAATTATATTCCCGATTATGAAGCCTATTGCCCTTTGGGAGGCATGCAATCGCTCGCCAGTTATTTTTCAATCCACTCGCTGGCATGTTCCATGACAACTGTACAGATCGCACTGGGAGTTGCCTTGATCCTGGGAGTAGTGCTGTTCAGCAAACTATTCTGCAGCTATATTTGTCCTATCGGAACTTTTACTGAATGGATGGGCACATTGGGCAGGAAAGCTAAGATGCATATTACATTAACCGGCAATGCCGACAGGATGCTCCGGGCACTTAAATATGTTCTTCTGTTTATTACTTTTTATTTCACAGTAACTGCCAGTGAATTATTTTGCAGGAAATTCGATCCGTTTTATGCAAGTTTTACAGGATTCAGCGGCGACGTGGTTTTGTGGTATGCCATCCCGGCACTTGTACTCACAATTGCCGGCTCTTTCTTTATCCGGCAGTTCTGGTGCAAATACCTGTGTCCGCTTGGAGCTGTAACCAATATAGCCGTTTATGCGCTCCCGGCTGCAGCAATCACATTGCTTTGGGTCTTACTTACTTATGCTGCAGGGCTTGTGATTCCTTGGCCATGGTTGCTTGGAGCGTTGTGTCTCATGGGATTTATATTCGAAGCTACTACACTGAAATTCTTTGTTTTCCCATCGCTAAGGATTACACGTAACGATGATCTTTGCACACACTGCCGTATCTGCGACAATAAATGTCCAATGGCAATACAAATTTCAAACGTTGTAACTGTTGATCATATCGACTGCCATTTATGCGTGGATTGTGTGGTTAAATGCCCTGAAAAAGGCGCGCTTACTATAAACAAGCGAAACCTTCGCTGGCTGCCTGCTGTTGCAACTGTAATTTTGACTGCTGCTGCTATTACGATAGCAACATTTTATGAATTGCCCACCATCAGTGAAAACTGGGGAGAATTAAACGGCAACAACGTGAAGATTGTCCGGATGGATGGGCTTAAAAACATTAAGTGCTTCGGCAGTTCCCGGTCCTTTGCTAACCATATGAAGGAAATTCCCGGTGTATTGGGAGTCGAAACTTTTGTGAAACATCATCGTGTTGTTGTCTATTTCGACGAATCCATTATTAATGCTGAAGGTGTAAAAGAAGCGATCTTCTCCCCTCTTTCCGAATTACTTAATTATAACATGAAAACAACCGGCATGGTTAGCTTTGTAAAATTGGGGATTGACCGTTGTTTTGATCCAAATGATCAGTTTTACCTTGGGGAATTATTGCGAAAAGATAAAGGCGTTCTTGCCCTGAGTACCAGTTTTGGCGAGCCTGTTCAGGCTACCATCTATTATGATGCATCACTTACCTATGAGGATAAAATTATAGCAGCAGCATCTGCTGAACTCCTTCTTTTGGGTGAAGGGAATGAGCAAACCACCATCGAAACAGGGTTTGTGGTGAACAATTCGGATAAAACAAGCGGTGAAGTGCAAGGATATGAATTTGCACGCATGTTCATCCCTGTAACCGACGTTTCATTTAATCACTATGAAAGTTTTACCGATTCCGAGATGCTGGTTTACGAACTTCCGTTTGAACAGGCGGCTGATCCTTCCTTGCAGCAATGGATGCCATACCTGGTATCGCATGCTTCAAATGATGATGGTATTGTAAGGATACAAACCTCTTTTGCCGAAGATGGACCGGTAATTAAAATCTGGTTTGTAAATAGTATTACTACTGTCGAAAAAATAAACACGCTGTTAAAATCGTCGGAACTTATTGTTCATTATCCCGATAAATCTGATAAAAGGATAAAGAACCCTTTTGATTTCCCGATTGAATGATATTTCATTCCGAGGCGCGTGATGCGATCAGCAAATTACAATTTACAGCCCTGTTAAGGTTGAATTTTCAATGACTCATTACTATTTTGGATCAGGTCAACAGCAATTTTTCTGCAAAATTGCTTAGCTAATAGAACAGGGTTTCTTTACTCTTCTATCGCGTTGATTCCTTTTTTTGAAAAAACCAACACAATTGAAGCCGAAAAATCCACAATAAACATCGAAATTATCAGTGACATCAGAATTTCGCTCCACGAATAATTTGCCTCACGAAGCCAAAAATAAACAATTAATGTTAAGCAATTTATCAGTGAGAAAATGCCAAGCGTGTAAAGCGAGAATTTTTTATCCGGAGATACAGGAATCAGCAAAGCAGCCATGCCTAATGCCGCTAACTTGAAAACTCCCCAGATTGTACCCCAAAAGAAAGGAACCAATAAAACGAAAAAGATGGTATTCAAATCAAAATACCATTGCAAAGTTTTATCAACTGTCCAGTTAAGCAAATTCATAAATGCCAGATTAATTAATACTATGGCAGCGAGGGTAACCGGAATAAATAATACATACTTCAGCTTTTTCATTTGCCAATTTTAATTTGTACCGTTGAATATTGAGACTAATGAGCTCCTTACAAGGTATTCAGAAAGAGTAAAGCTAAGCAATTCTTTAATACATGAAGAAAAAAAACCAGGTTTATCTCTAAATGCACTGATAAGATGAGGGATTTAAAAGTAAAATCCGTAATTGTCTAATTCAAATTCCAAACGATTATACGCGTTCAGAAGCAAGCCTGTAAAAAGGTGAAATAACGAAAATCAATAAGCTTGCAATCAGAATAGTCTTAATTTAGCTTACAGGAAAGCAATTCCGGATTTGAGTTGGAATCGGGTAAAGATCTTTTAACAGAACAAAAATAACTAAAAATAAATTAACAAACATTATTTTTTCAATATTTTATCAACCCCTACATAGTACAGGTCAAATCCGCCTTTGCCTCCCGGCCGGTTGGAGGAAAATATCATGAAATCATTAGTAAAGTCCCAGAAAGGCTTCACAATCGGCCGGTATTCGTCGTATTTTGTATTAATCTTTTCTCCGAAATTAACAGGGGCGGACCATTTCCCGTTTAGCAATCTTGAATAATACAAATCAAAACCTCCAAACCCGCCAGCACGATCCGATGCAAATACCATCAGGCTATCCATAATAAACGGGCATTTATCGTTCCCTGCTGACGATAAGACATTCTCTTTCGTAATGGTTTTCGATGCAGTATCCTCCAAATTTTTACGCAAACTTTTAGTTCCGTCAAGTTGTACCTTATAAATATCAAAATTCACATCCCGGTCTGAGCAGAAGTACATTGTTAGGCTATCAGGAGTAAGGGTTGGATAGGCATCATCCTTCGGGGAATTCAGCCAGGTAACGGGTTGCGGATAAGTATATAAATTGTAAGCATCCAGGTTATGCACATACCTGATATCCTGATTTCCCCCCTGGTCATTTGAGTATAGCAAAATAAAAAGGGGATTCGTTCTGTAATCGTTTCTCGAATCCAGAATAAGGTAAGGACCAAATTCATTATACGAAGTATTTATATGTGAAATAGCATTATAAATATTTGCATACTCGGCTCCAGCACTTCTCCAGGGTCCACCTATATCTTCAGCTACGGTTAATTTGCCACTCTTTCTATCCATAAACACATCAACGAATTTATAAACTATATCATAGTCAGCGCCCTGGCTGTTGCGGGTTGATGAAAAACATAGAGGGAAAGAAGATCCGATTATCGGGCTGGTTGAGTTATAGTCATCAAATTCCGAGTTAATATCACCCATATTAACAGGCTCATCCGGAAAAGTTCCTGTATTGTACCGATGTTCGAAAACCTCGCAGGAAGTTGTTAGCAGCAAAATAAAAAAGATTGCAATACCTATCGTTTTCATAATAAATAATTTTAAGAAAACACTTTCACTTAATAAACTGACCATAATCCGGTAAAGAAATATTCAAAGCCTATTAATGAACCACAAATATAGATGGTAAAATTGAATAATAAAAGTGCGTGGTACTGGGCTCGAACCAGTGACCCCCGCCCTGTCAAGGCGGTGCTCTGAACCAACTGAGCTAACAACGCAGATGAGTTTGCAAAAGTAGTATTTTATCCTTTCGTTTTAAAGCTTCAAATGAAATCCGTTAAATAAGATTTTATCTTCCTTTTTTGCAACTTATTTTAGCGACATCGCGCTTAGATAAAAGTAAAATCATACTTTTGGCGAAAATATCATTACTAATGAGAAACACTCTTTTAAGCCTCAGTCTTTTTGCGATATACTTACTTTCAACTTCGAATGCCATAGCACAAAACGGCTCAAAACAATTTGAATTCGATGATTTTTTCAAGAATTACACTTTTTACTCGCCTGGCGTACGTGGTTTCAGGTCGATGAATGATGGCGAAAACTATAGCGTGGCCGAAAGCCGTGGCACCAAACTGGTAGTTTACAGCTATCAAACCGGAGAGATCGTTAAAACGCTGCTCGATCTTGCAACCCTCAACAACGACAAACTGAAATCATTCAGCGATTACAGTTTCAGTCCGGATGAAACCAAAGTGTTGTTGCTCACCGATAAAGAAGCCATTTATCGCCGTTCTTTTACGGCTACTTATTTTGTTTACGACATTGCAAAACAAACGCTTACCCAGGTTTCAGAAAACGGGAAGCAACAACTAGCCACTTTTTCGCCTGATGGAAGCAAAGTAGCTTTCGTACGTAAAAATAACCTTTTTTATACCGACGTGGTTACAGGCGAGGAAACACAGGTAACAAATGACGGTAAGTTCAATTATATTATCAATGGAGTTCCCGACTGGGTTTATGAAGAGGAATTTGAGTTTAACAAAGCTTTTGAATGGTCGCCCGATGGGAAAACCCTGGCCTGGGTTCGTTTCGATGAGAGCAAAGTACCGCAATTCAGCATGACCTTATTCCAGGGGCAAGCGCCGGCATTAGACAAATACAAACTTTATCCCGGTGTTGAAACATTTAAATATCCCAAAGCCGGCGAACCAAATTCTGTGGTGACAGTTCATACGTATAACATTGCAAGCAAGGAGAAACAAACCATGGATATCGGTACCGAAACCGATATGTATATCCCGCGAATCCGATTTACCCAGGACCCCAATCAACTGGCTATTTTCAGGCTCAACCGACTTCAGAATAAGCTTGAAATTCTTCTGGCTGAAACCACAACCGGCAAATCCCGGATATTGCTCACCGAAACCAACAAGTATTATCTCGACGAAAATTACTTTGATGATATTCAGTTTTTGGAGGACAAAGCCCATTTTACAGTGAGAAGTGAAAGCGACGGGTATGCCCACATCTACCTTTACGATATGCAGGGGAAATTAACCAGCCAGGTTACCAAAGGCAATTTTGATGTTACTGAACTGAATGGCTGCGATGTTAAAAACAAGCTTATTTATTATACTTCCGCTGAGCCAACACCCTACGATCGCGAAGTTTATTGTGTAAAATGGGACGGAACGGGAAAGAAGAAACTGTCAGTAAACAAAGGGGCAAACTCGGCAAAATTCAGCGAAGGGTTTAGATACTATACCATTACTTCTTCGAACGTTAAAACTCCTTCCGCCACAATTCTTTACAACACTTCAGGCAATACCGTGCGGACACTTGATGAAAGTAAAGCTTTGACAGACAAATTAAAAGAATACAAATTCGGATTCAGAGAGTTTTTCAACTTCAATACTTCTGAGAATGTTAATCTGAATGGTTGGATGTTGAAACCGGCTGACTTTGATCCTTCAAAAAAATATCCTGTTTTTATGACCCAATACAGTGGCCCTAATTCACAGGAAGCCCTCGACACCTGGAACATGGGATGGGACGATTACCTGGCACAACTTGGCTATATCGTGGTATGTGTTGACGGTCGCGGTACAGGAGGCCGTGGTGAAGCTTTCCGCAAAGTAACCTACATGCAATTAGGAAAATTCGAAACCATCGACCAGATTGAAACCGCAAAATACCTTGGTTCACTTCCGTTTGTTGATGCCGGACGCATCGGTATCTGGGGCTGGAGTTTCGGTGGTTATATTTCATCCTCCTGCATGGTGAAAGGCAATGGTATATTTAAAACAGGGATTGCTGTAGCTCCTGTTACCAACTGGCGATTTTATGACAATATCTATACTGAGCGTTTTATGCGTACACCACAGGAAAACCCGGAAGGATACGACCAAAACTCACCACTCAACTTTGCCGAAAACCTCAAAGGTAATTTCCTGATTTGCCATGGCACAGCAGATGATAACGTTCATGTTCAGAATACAATGGAATTTACCGAACGGCTGGTACAGGCTAATAAGCAATTTGAAGAGCAGTTATACACCAACCGTAACCATGGAATACGTGGAGGAAATACTACCTACCACCTCTATACACGCATGACAAATTTTATCCTGGAAAAATTATAGGAATTGACGGAATAAAGGCTTCAAAATGATTTAAGCCTTTTTCTTACCATTTTGAAAAGGGATTCCCGGCGAGTTTTGAATTATAGTAACGCTTATCCCCGGTTACTTCTTTGCCCAGCCATGAAGGTTTCTCAAACAATTCTTCCTCTGAACTAAGTTCAACTTCGGCAACAACCAAGCCTTCATTTTCGCCATAAAACTCATCCACTTCAAATGTGAATTTCCCAACCTGCACCAGGAAGCGGGTCTTATCAATAATACCAGGTTCGCATAAAGCAAGTAATTCGCGGGCATCGTTTACCAGGATTTCCTTTTCCCATTCATACCGGCTCATGCCCGAAAGATTACTTACACCTTTAATGGTAATGTATCCTCTTTCCCCATTAATACGCACCCTCACTATACGTTGAGGAACAGAGGAAAGATATCCCTGGGTTATCCTTGTATAGGTAAAAGCAAATTGCTTATAACCATCCTTTACAAGGAATTTTCGTTCGATTTCCTGTGGCATGATAATTATTATTTGTTAGAAAATGATCAGATTCAGAAAAGATCAGTTATTCTTACTATCAAGCAAATTAAAGATGGGAATAGCAAAGATATTCAATAATTTCACATATTTAAAAATTGTCTTGTGCAATTTCACGGGAATGGAATACTTTTTAGAAAAACGAAAAGCCGGTAACAATTACCGGCTTTTCTATGCATTCAGAACCAATAGTTTACCTGGCGTATTTAAAATCTTTACCCAAATAACGTGCGCTGCTGCCTAATATCTCTTCGATACGGAGCAACTGGTTGTATTTAGCAATACGATCCGTACGGCTTGCTGAGCCGGTCTTAATCAGACCTGTATTGAGCGCTACTGCCAGATCAGCGATGGTAGTATCTTCGGTTTCACCTGAACGATGACTCATAACAGCAGTATATGAATTACGGTAAGCCATATTTACAGCATCAATAGTTTCAGTCAAAGTTCCAATCTGGTTTACTTTTACGAGAATTGAATTTGCAACGCCTTTATCAATACCCATTTGCAAACGTTTGGTATTGGTAACGAACAAATCATCACCTACAAGCTGAATTTTCTTACCCATAACATCGGTCATCAGTTTCCAGCCATCCCAATCGTCTTCGGCCATACCATCTTCGATGGAAATAATAGGATATTTATCGATCCATGTTTTCCAGTAATCCACCATTTGTGATGAAGTTAACTTTTCGCCGGTTGATTTCTTTAAATGGTGAACTTTTTCTTCTTCAATAAAATACTCGCTCGAAGCAGGATCAAGAGCAATGAACACATCTTTTCCAGGTTTATAACCAGCTTTTTCGATAGCCTGAAGAATTACGGTTATAGCTTCTTCGTTTGATTTCAGGTTAGGCGCAAATCCGCCTTCATCGCCAACATTGGTTGAATATCCGCCCTTTTTCAGCACAGCGCTCAGGCTGTGAAAAACTTCGGCTCCCATGCGTAAGCCTTCGCTGAATGAAGGAGCGCCAACAGGCATAATCATAAATTCCTGGAAATCGATGCTGTTATCGGCATGTGAACCACCATTGATGATATTCATCATTGGGATAGGAAGTGTATTGGCATTAACTCCACCTACATAGCGGAATAAATAGCTGCCCGATTCCTGTGCAGCAGCATTGGCGACTGCCAATGAAACACCAAGAATCGCATTTGCGCCCAGGTTCGATTTGTTCGGAGTGCCATCGAGCTCAATCATTTTAGCATCTATTTCGTTTTGCTCGGAAACAAAGAATCCTTTCAACTCTTCGCCTAATACTTTGTTTACATTCTGAACTGCTTTCAGAACGCCTTTTCCATTATAAATAGATTTATCTTCGTCGCGAAGCTCGCAAGCTTCATGAATGCCGGTTGAAGCTCCTGATGGAACTGCTGCACGGCCCATTATGCCGTTCGAAGTGAATACATCTACCTCTACAGTAGGATTGCCGCGTGAATCCAATATCTGGCGGCCTGTAATGTTTACTATCTGACTCATAATTTTATATATTTTGTTAGAGTTTCATTTGTTTTGAGGAAATCTACTGGTTAAGAAGAAGTTTCAGGTTGCTGGTTGCTAGTTGCTAGTTGTTAGTTGCTGGTTCCTTACTCTGAGTGTCCAGAAACCAGTGACCAGAAACAAGTAACCAGTGACTAAAAATTAAGCTGAAGTTAACGAAACTCTCCCTTTGAAAAATGATAAAAGGATAAAGCAAAGTAACCTTCACTTTATCCTTTTAAATAATTCATTTTCTGAATTTTAGTTATTTTTCTTCAGCTTCGTTTTCTTTAGCTTCTTCTTCCACTGGTTTTTCAACGACTTCATCAGTTACAGCTACAACTTCAGTTTCAGTGACAGCTTCAGTTTCTTCAGCGACTTTTGCTTTAGCTTTAGCCTTAGGAGCTTTTTCAGCTACAGGAGCTTCAACAGCAGTATCAGTTGCTTTTTTAGCAGCTGGTTTGCGACGGCGAACAGCTTTCTTGGCAGTAGTATCTTTAACACTTAACAGGTTTTCGTTATAGTCAACCAGTTCGATAATACACATATCAGCATTATCGCCAAGGCGGAAGCCGGTTTTGAGTATGCGTACATATCCGCCCGGACGGTCGGCAACTTTAACTGAAATATCGCGGAAGAGCTCAGTCACGGCTTCTTTATCCTGCAGGTAGCTGAATACTACGCGGCGTGAATGGGTTGAATCTATTTTAGCGCGTGTGATCAATGGTTCTACATATCCGCGAAGTGCCTTTGCTTTTGCAATGGTTGTACTGATACGTTTATGCATGATCAGCGAGCTTGCCATATTGGAAAGCATAGCTGCGCGATGAGTACTGGTACGTCCCAGGTGATTTATTGATTTCTGATGTCTCATTTCGCTTATTCCTTATCTAATTTGTACTTCGCAACATTCATTCCGAATTCGAGGCCTTTGGTTTTCACCAGGTCTTCCAGTTCGGTTAGCGACTTTTTACCAAAATTGCGGAATTTCAATAAGTCGTTTTTGTTAAAAGCTACCAATTCGCCGAGAGTTTCAACATCGGCAGCTTTCAGGCAGTTGAGGGCGCGTACCGAAAGGTCCATATCCACCAACTTGGTTTTAAGTAACTGACGTATATGAAGTGTATTTTCATCAAATTCTTCAGTTACAGCTTTTTCTTCAATATCCAGTGTGATTTTTTCATCACTGAAGAGCATAAAGTGATGGATAAGAATCCTTGCGGCTTCTTTTAAAGCATCTTTAGGATGGATGGATCCGTCGGTTTTAATCTCCAGGATAAGTTTCTCGTAGTCCGTTTTCTGTTCTACGCGAAAGTTTTCAATGCTGAATTTCACATTCTTGATAGGAGTGTGAATTGAGTCCATAAAAATTGTTCCCAGGTGTGCAGTCGCAATTTTATTTTCTTCGGCAGGTACATATCCCCTACCTTTATTCACACTGATCTCAACATTCATTTTCACTGAAGGCTCCATATGACAGATAACTATCTCTGGGTTTAGTACCTGGAAAATGGAAAGGTGTTTTGCTATATCACCTGCAGTGAAAGTATCTTTACCAGTAACGGTAAAATTGATTTTTTCACTTTCTTCCGATTCAATCTGTTTACGGAATCTAACTTTTTTCAGGTTCAGAATAACGTCAGTAATATCTTCAACAACACCTTTTACCGATGAGAATTCATGTTCAACACCGTCGATGCGCAGGGAGGTAATAGCATAACCCTCTAATGAAGAAAGTAAGATCCTGCGTAATGCATTACCTATTGTGATACCAAATCCTGGTTCGAGAGGACGGAATTCGAAAACACCGTCAAACTCGTCAGCCGATATCATGATAACCTTATCAGGTTTCTGGAATGCTAAAATGGCCATATAAGTCCTTTTTTTAAATAATAATGCAAGATAAAAAATTACTTTGAATACAATTCAACGATGAGTTGTTCCTTAATGTTTTCAGGAATCTCTTCGCGTTCCGGGAAATTAATAAACTTACCGGTCATCATAGCGCCATCCCATTCAAGCCAGGAGTAACGCATGATACGTCCCTGTAATGAATTCTGGATTACTTCTAGTGATTTGGAACGTTCGCGGACAGCAATCACATCTCCTTTATTACATTCGTAAGAAGGGATATTCAGGACTTTCCCGTTAACGGTGATATGTCCGTGTCCAACCAGCTGGCGTGCGCCATCACGGGTAGGAGCAATTCCCAGACGGAATACCACGTTATCGAGACGTGATTCGATGAGTTGCAACAGGATTTCACCGGTTACTCCTTTTTTGCGGGTTGCTTTTTCGAAAATATTCCTGAATTGTTTTTCAAGAATACCATAGGTGTATTTTGCTTTTTGTTTTTCCTGAAGCTGAACACCGTATTCCGATTGTTTTTTCCTGCGCTTGTTTTGTCCGTGCATTCCGGGAGGATAGTTCTTCTTTTCGTAAGAACTGTCGGGCCCGTAGATAGGTTCCTTGAATTTCCTGGCTATCCTTGTCTTAGGACCAATATATCTTGCCATAAAGCCTAATGATTATGTATTATTAATTTTATTGTTCGTAAAATACCGAAGAAAGAGGTTTTATTAAACCCTTCTGCGTTTAGGAGGTCTGCAACCATTGTGTGGCAATGGAGTTATATCCTGGATTTCGGTAACTTCAATGCCTGCGGTATGGAGTGTGCGTATAGCTGATTCGCGGCCCGATCCGGGGCCTTTAACGAAAACTTTCACTTTACGCAGTCCAAGGTCAAAAGCAACTTTGGAGCAATCCGTAGCAGCCATTTGGGCAGCATAGGGAGTGTTCTTTTTGGAACCTCTGAATCCCATTTTACCTGCCGATGCCCACGAAATTACCTGGCCGGCATTATTGGTAAGCGAAATGATGATATTGTTGAAAGATGCCGAAACATAAGCTCTTCCGGTAGCTTCAACTTTAACAACTCTTTTCTTCGATACTTTGGTGGTCTTTGCCATAGTAAAATTATTTTTACTTTAAATGCATTCTTATTTGGTTGCTTTCTTCTTGTTAGCAACAGTCTTTTTCCTGCCCTTGCGTGTACGGGCATTGTTTTTTGTACTCTGTCCACGAAGAGGCAACCCTAAACGATGGCGGACACCACGGTAACAACCTATGTCCATCAGTCGTTTAATATTGAGCTGCACTTCTGAGCGAAGAGCGCCTTCAATTTTGAAACTGTCGTTGATCATGGAGCGGATACTATTCTGCTCATCATCATTCCAGTCCTGAACTTTTTTGTTACGGTCAATACCGCATTGATCCAGGATATTCTGTGCTGAGGTTCGGCCTATTCCGAAAATGTAGGTCAGGCCTATCTCACCTCTTTTGTTTTTTGGTAAGTCAATACCAGCAATACGTGCCATATATTAATAGCTTATGGGATTACACAATTATTAACCTTGCCTTTGTTTGTACTTAGGATTCTTCTTGTTAATCACATAGATTCGTCCTTTCCTGCGTACAATCTTGCAATCAGGTGTTCTTTTCTTTACTGATGCTCTAACTTTCATTGCTTGAGTTATTTCTTAAAGATGATTATTCTCTATTTATAACGGAAGTTAATCCTTCCTTTACTGAGGTCATACGGCGACATTTCAATTTTAACCCTGTCACCAACCAGAATTTTAATGTAGTGCATCCTCATCTTACCCGAAATGTGGGCGATGATCATATGCCCATTTTCCAGTTCAACCCGGAACATTGCATTACCAAGTGACTCCTTCACTATGCCGTCCTGCTCAATTACAAGTTGTTTTGCCATGTATTACCTTGTTATTAGTATGTCAGGATTAATAACCTGTTCTATTTCACTGAAACTCGACAAAATGTCGGCTCCGTTATTTCGTATTACGACAGCGTGTTCAAAATGTGCTGATGCTTTATTATCCCTGGTACGGATAGTCCATCCATCATTTTCCTGCATTACCTGTCTTGTTCCCAGATTGATCATCGGTTCAATACAGATTACCATTCTTTCTTCCAGTTTTGGACCATTGCCTCTGCGTCCGTAATTAGGTATTTCAGGTTTTTCGTGTAAGCTGGTACCAAGACCATGCCCTACCAAATCACGAACTACTGAATAGCCAAAACTTTCTACATAGGTTTGAACCTCGTACCCTATATCCCCCACACGTCTCCCAGCTTTAATAATATCAATACTTTTCAGTAATGAATCATGTGTCCGTTTCATCAACATTTCCAATTCAACTGCCATAGGCAGTATTCCGAATGAAAAAGCCGAATCGCCAAAGTACCCATCAATAATAGTACCACAATCAATTGAAACCAGATCCCCTTCCTTCAGTTCGCGTTTACCAGGTATTCCATGAACTACAATCTCGTTAACCGATATACACAGCGTAGCAGGAAATCCGTGGTATCCTTTAAAAGCAGGTTTTGCTTTATGGTCGCGGATGAACTCCTCAGCTATTTTATCGAGAGCAAGTGTAGTAACTCCGGGTTTGATATGCCTGGCAACTTCCGCTATCGTTTTTCCAACAAGTAAAGAACTCGTACGTATTTTTTCAATTTCTATTTCAGTCTTAATCAAAGCCATTATTTCAGTTTTACAACTGGTTAAAAAGCAGCCGCAGAAGTACGTCCTTTGATACGGCCTGATTTAGTTAGTCCTTCATAATGGCGCATCAATAAATGGCTTTCGATTTGTTGCAATGTATCCAAAACAACACCTACAAGAATCAGCAAGGAAGTACCTCCATAGAATTGTGCAAACTGTGAACTTACACCTCCAAGTCGAACAAGTGCAGGCATAATAGCTACTAATGCCAGGAACAAAGAACCAGGGAAAGTAATTTTCGACATTACCGAATCGATAAAATCGGCAGTTTTCTTTCCGGGTTTAACTCCGGGAATGAATCCATTGTTTTTCTTCATATCCTCAGCCATCTGGTTTGGATTAACCGTGATTGCTGTATAGAAATAGGTGAATATAATGATCATCAAAGCGTAGGTGAAGTTATACCAGAAACCATTGATGTTGGTAAATGTAGCGGCAAATCCCTGCAAGCTTTCGCTGCTGGCGAAACCGGCTATGGTTAATGGGAGGAACATGATTGCCTGGGCAAAGATGATCGGCATAACACCAGCAGCATTAACCTTTAAAGGAATGTACTGCCTGACACCACCATATTGTTTGTTTCCTACCACACGTTTTGCATATTGCACAGGTATTTTTCGTGTTCCCTGCACAAGCAGTATACAAAGTAGAACCACAAGGACAAGTACTGCAATTTCAACAATGAAAACCACTAGTCCGCCTCCTGCTTGCTCCATACGAGCCAGGAATTCGCTAAAGAGTGCAAATGGCAGACGGGCAATAATCCCGATCATAATGATCAGTGAAATTCCATTTCCAAGTCCTTTATCCGTAATTTTTTCGCCAAGCCACATAACAAACATGGTACCAGCTACCAGTACTACAACCGAAGATATCCAGAAGAATACCGAAGGTGATGTAACATTAGGATCAAAAGGAGTTATACCTTGGGCTGGTAACTGTGAAATAAGGTTAGCAATATATCCCGGGGCCTGCAAGGCTGTAATTAAAACAGTGAGCCAACGGGTAATCTGATTTATTTTTTTCCGTCCGCTTTCGCCTTCTTTCTGCAGTTTCTGGAAATATGGTATAGCCATACCCAGCAATTGAATTACAATAGAAGCTGAAATATAGGGCATAATACCCAAAGCAAAGATTGATGCATGGCTGAAAGCTCCACCAGAGAACATATTGAGCAGTCCCAAGAGACCTGAAGAAGATTGATTCTTCAGTGCCATCAATTGCTGGGGGTCAACTCCCGGGATAGTCACGAACGATCCGAACCTATAAATAAGAATGAGTCCTAATGTATAAAGGATTCTTCGACGAAGTTCGTCGATCTTATACATGTTTTGAAGAGTCTGAAAGAAGCGTTTCATTAAGTTCAGAGTTTTATGACAGTTCCGCCAACTGATTCGATTGCTTGTATTGCTTTAGCTGAGAATGCATTGGCTGTAACATTCATTTTTGCCTTCAGTTCGCCACGACCTAATATTTTGAGGAGGTCATTTTTACCTAGAAGTCCGTTTTCTTTGAGTATTTCGGGAGTGATAACCGTTAAGCCCCTGGTTTCTGCCAGTTTTTCAAGTACATCAATATTCAGTCCGGTATATTCAACCCTGTTAATATTCTTGAAACCACCTTTAGGTACACGGCGGAACAAAGGCATCTGACCTCCTTCGAAACCACGTTTGTGCTTGTAACCTGAACGGGATTTGGCACCTTTATGTCCGCGGGTTGCTGTTCCCCCACGTCCTGATCCCTGGCCACGACCGATTCGTTTGTCAGTTTTTGTAGCGCCTTCTGCCGGCTTTAAATTACTTAGATCCATGTTATATACTTTCTAAATAGGATTTACAATTAAATTTCTTCCACTTTTAACAGATGGCTGATTGCTCTGATCATGCCTTCTATCTGAGGTGTGGCTACATGATCAACAGGGCGGTTCATCTTGGAAATGCCCAAGGCACGTAGTGTACGTTTTTGACGTTCGGGTTGTTTAATACCACTTTTAATCTGTGTGATTCTGACGTTTCTCATCGCGCTATATATTTAGTGGTTAACCGTTAAAAACTTTATCCATGCTGATTCCACGCAGTTGCGCTACAGTATGTGCATCTTTCAACTGGCATAAGCCTTCGATGGTTGCTTTAACAACACTGTGAGGGTTTGAAGAGCCTTTTGATTTAGCAAGTACATCTTTCACTCCAACACTTTCGAGTACGGCACGCATAGCACCACCGGCGATAACACCCGTACCAGCTGTTGCAGGTTTCATGAAAACCAATGCGCCGCCATATTTCCCTAATTGTTCGTGAGGAATTGTTCCTTTAAAAACAGGAATGCGAACCAGGTTTTTCTTGGCATCTTCAATTCCTTTAGCAATTGCAGCCTGAACTTCCTTAGCCTTACCAAGACCATGTCCAACAACTCCGTTTTCATTTCCAACCACAACAATGGCTGAGAAAGTAAATGTACGACCGCCCTTGGTAACCTTAGTAACGCGCTGGATGGCGACGAGCCTGTCTTTAAGTTCGGTATCGCTCGATTTTACTCTGTTTAAATTTACGTTTGCCATAGCTGTAATTAAAATTTGATGCCACCTTCTCTGGCTGAATCAGCCAGGGCTTTTACTCTACCATGATACAGATAACCATTACGGTCGAAAACCACTGCCAGCACTCCGCTTTCGAGGGCGCGTTCGGCTATGAGTTTCCCAACTAATTTGGCTTTCTCACTCTTGGTAACTTTTTGATCCGCTATACCTTTAGCGCGGGATGATGCAGCTGCTATTGTTGTACCTGTCTGATCATCGATCAACTGTACATATATATCCTTGTTGCTGCGGAATACTGTCATGCGTGGGCGTTCGCCGCTACCTGTAATGGTTTTACGAACGCGTTGCTTGATTTTCAGTCTCCTGTATTCTTTATCTACTTTAAATGACATCGATTGAAAGTGTTATGCTGTTCTCAATGATTATTTATCCGATGCTGATTTACCAGCTTTACGTTTCAGTATTTCGCCTACAAACTTGATACCTTTTCCTTTGTATGGTTCAGGTTTGCGCAGCGACCTGATTTTAGCCGCTACCTGGCCGATAAGTTGTTTATCGTGCGATACCATTGTAATAATGGGGTTTTTTCCTCTTTCGGTTACTGCTGTTACCTGAATTTCGGCAGGAAGCTCAAAAAAGAAGTTGTGCGAATATCCAAGAGCAAGCTCCAGAGTTTGACCTACAACTACTGCCTTATAACCTACACCGACTAATTCCTGTTGAACAGTGTAGCCATCGCTTACACCTTTAACCATATTGAATAACAGTGAACGGTACAAACCATGCATCGACCTGTGACGCTGTTGTTCGGTGGGGCGCTGCACAAGCAGCTGATTATTTTCAACCTTTACGGTAATATCCGGATCTACCTGTTGTTTCAGTTCGCCCTTGCTACCTTTAACAGTAACGAGGTTTTTGTCTGACACCGTGATTGTAACTCCGGAAGGAATCGTAATCGGTAATTTTCCAATTCTCGACATTCTTATTTCCTCCTTTTTATTAGCTAACGTAACAAATTACTTCGCCGCCAACGTTGTTATTTTTGGCTTCCTTGTCGGTCATGAGTCCATGCGAGGTGGACACGATGGCTATTCCAAGTCCGTTAAGAACTCTGGGAAGGCTATCTTTACCTACATAGCGGCGTAACCCTGGCTTACTAACTCTTTCAATCTGCGTAATGGCGGATTGTTTGGTAACAGGGTGATATTTGAGTGCGATCTTAATAACACCAGGTTTAGTATCTTCCTCAAATTTAAAGTTGAGGATATAACCCTGGTCGAAGAGGATTTTTGTTATCTCCTTCTTGAGATTAGATGCAGGAATTTCAACAACCCGGTGGTTGGCCATCACGGCATTCCTTATTCTAGTAAGATAATCTGCAATCGGATCTGTGATCATTTTGTATCTTGTAATTAATTGTTTTCAGTGTTTATTTTACCAGCTGGCTTTTTTCACGCCAGGGATGAGGCCATCGAGTGCCATAAAACGGAAGTTGATACGCGAAACCCCAAATTGCCTCATATATCCTTTTGGACGACCGGTTATTTTGCAACGGTTGTGCAAACGTATCGGGTTTGAGTTTTTAGGTAATTTCTGTAAGCCAACATTGTCGCCGGCAGCTTTGAGTGCAGCACGTTTGGCAGCATATTTATCTACCAGTTTCTGCCGTTTTACCTCTCGAGCCTTTAATGATTCTTTTGCCATAGTATTGTAGGTTATTTCTTAAAAGGTAAACCAAATTCTTTTAACAGTGCCATACACTCTTTGTCAGCTTTGGCTGTAGTAACGAAAGTTATATCCATTCCGTTAATTTTCAATACTTTATCGATTACCACTTCAGGGAATATGATCTGCTCGGTAATACCCATGGTATAATTACCACGGCCGTCGAAACCTTTCACATTTATCCCGCGGAAGTCACGTACACGTGGAATAGCAATAGCTACAAGCCTGTCGAGAAATTCATACATCTGGTCGCCCCGTAAGGTTACGCGAACACCTACCGGCATATTTTTACGTAACTTGAAGTTAGAGATATCCTTCTTCGATTTGGTAGCGACCGCTTTCTGACCAGCAATTGCGGTCATTTCGGCTACCCCGACATCTATAATTTTTTTATCAGAAATTGCGGTACCAAGTCCCTGGTTCAAACAGATTTTAACCAGTTTAGGAACCTGCATATGATTTTTGTACAGGAATTGTTCCATAAGAGCGGGAACTACTTCCTTGTGGTACTTTTCCTTAAGGCGAGCTGAATATTCCATTATTTAATTACCTCCCCGGATTTTTTTGAAATTCTGACAGTTTTATTGGTTTTTTCATCTTTCTTCAGATTGATACGGGTTGCTTTGCCATTTGCATCCACGAGCATCAGGTTTGAGATGTGAATAGGCATTTCCTGTTTAAGGATACCGCCATTAGGGTTTTTAGCACTGGGTTTGGAATGTTTGGTAGCAAGGTTTACATTTTCAACGATAGCCTTGTACTTTTCCACTACAACTTCCAATACTTTACCGGTTTTCCCCTTGGAGTCGCCGGCAAGGATCTTCACGTTGTCCCCTTTTTTTATATGAACTTTATTACTCATAGTATCTGTTGATTAAAGCACTTCGGGTGCAAGTGAAACAATTTTCATGTACTGTTTTTCCCTGAGTTCCCTTGAAACTGGCCCGAATATACGGGTACCTATCATTTCACCGGCAGTGTTGAGAAGAACTACTGCATTGTCGTCGAACCGGATATAGGAACCATCGGCACGACGGATTTCCTTACTTGTGCGAACTACAACAGCTTTAGCTACAGTTCCTTTTTTGATGTTACCTGAGGGGAGGGCTTTTTTCACCGAAACGATGATTTTATCGCCAACGGAGGCATACTTTCTGCGGGTACCACCGAGCACCCTTATACAGAGTACCTCTTTAGCACCGCTATTATCGGCTACCGTAAGTCTTGATTCCTGCTGTATCATAATTATTTAGCTCTTTCAATGATTTCAACTAATCTCCAACATTTTGTTTTGCTCAGAGGACGGGTTTCGGCTATACGTACTGTATCACCGATACCACATTCGTTCTTTTCGTCGTGTGCAGCAAATGTTGAGGTCTTTTTTACAAACTTGTGGTATTTAGGGTGCTTTACGCGCCTTTCGACCTGAACTACAATGGATTTCTCCATTTTATTGCTTACAACAAGACCGGTTTTTTCTTTTCTGAGGTTTCTTTCTTCCATTGCTATGAAAATTATTATTTGTTAGCCTTGTTAGCTACTGCCGATTCTAATTTCCGCTTGTGTATTTCAGTAACCAAACGGGCCACCGTTCTGCGATAAGCTTTGATTTTGTTTGGGTTCTCCAGCGGAGATACTGCATGGTTCATCTTAAGCTTATTAAGCTGCATGCGTTCTTCGTCGAGTCTTTCAATCAACTCGGGAGTTGTTAGTTCACGGATAACTTCTTGTTTCATTTTGCTTCTATTATACTGTTGGCAACTCTTGATTGTCGGTTAGCCAGGTTAAGCTAAATTTTCTTCATAATCCCTGCGAACAACGTATTTAACGGCGATCGGCAGTTTCTGTGCTCCCAGGCGGCAGGCTTCTTTTGCTATTTCAGCAGGTACACCTTCCAACTCGAAGAGTAAGCGACCTGGTGTAACACGTGCCACGAAATATTCGGGAGCACCTTTACCTTTACCCATACGCACTTCGGCAGGTTTTTTGGTAACAGGTTTATCAGGGAAAATCCGTATCCACAACTGGCCTTCACGTTTCATGTATCGTGTGATTGCCTGGCGGGCAGCTTCAATCTGACGACCGGTAAGCCACACTTCTTCAAGCGCTTTGATACCAAAGGAACCGAAAGATAATTCAGATCCGCGTTTGGCATTTCCTTTCATTTTACCTTTCTGCTGCTTCCTGTATTTTGTTCTTTTAGGCTGTAACATCGCTAATACTATATGATGATGAGTACTTTATTCCTTACTTATTTTTTATTCCTTGGGCGGCGATCTCCTCCACGGTCGCTTCCACGATCACGGTCACGATCTCCACGAGGACCACCTTTCCGGTCAGGACGACCTGATCCATGTGATGCTTTATCTTTAACCAAATTTTCGGTTCCAGGCACAAGATCTACTTTACCGTAGATTTCACCCTTCATAATCCAGGTTTTGATTCCAAGCTTGCCATATGTTGTTTGAGCTTCAGCAAGAGCGTAATCAATATCTGCACGTAATGTGTGCAAAGGAATACGACCTTCTTTGAATTGCTCGCGGCGTGCCATTTCAGCTCCACCCAAACGACCTGATATCTGAACTTTCATTCCTTCAGCACCGACGCGAATGGCAGCTGTGATAGCAGTTTTGATAGCCCTGCGGTATGAAATACGTCCTTCGAGCTGGCGGGCAATGGTGTTACCCACAATTACAGCATCTAATTCAGGACGTTTTATTTCCGAGATGTTTATCTGTACTTCCTTACCGGTAAGTTTCTTTAACTCTTCCTTGAGTTTATCAACTTCCTGTCCGGCTTTGCCTATGATGATACCCGGGCGGGCGGTATTAATTGTGACAGTTACCAACTTCAGTGTACGCTCGATAATGATGTGCGAAATTCCGGCTTTGGATAGACGTGCATTCAGATACTTACGAATTTGATCGTCTTCAACCAGTTTACTTGCAAACTTCTTACCACCGTACCAGTTAGAATCCCATCCTTTTACGATACCTAACCTGTTGCCGATCGGATTACACTTTTGTCCCATTAGGCTTTTGGATTATTTGTTACTATTTCATTTTCTACTTTTTTCGCTCTGCTGTCGATAATAACAGTTACATGGTTAGAGCGTTTTTTTATGCGGTGTGCCCGTCCTTGCGGAGCTGGTTGAACTCTCTTTAAAGAGCGTCCCTGGTCAACTTTCACCTCTTTAATATAGAGATTGCTGTCTTCCATTCGTACACCTTCATTTTTTTGCTGCCAGTTAGCGAGGGCTGATTTCAACAGCTTTCCCAATTTTTCGGCGGCATAGTTAGGCGTATGTTGCAGAATGTGCAATGCATTTTCTACATTTTTTCCATTCACCAGGTCGGCTACAAGCCTCATTTTCCTGGGTGAGGAAGGGCAGTCGTTCAATTTGGCAAAAAACAATGATTTGTTTGCCTCTTTTGTTGCCTCAGCTGAATTATGTTTTCTTGCTCCCATTGTTGCTACGTCTTATTACTTCTTACCTTTATTCCCGGCATGTCCCCTGAAAATTCGGGTTGGGCTGAATTCTCCAAGTTTATGTCCAACCATGTTTTCGGTTACATATACAGGAATAAATTTATTCCCGTTATGAACAGCTATAGTCTGGCCAACAAAGTCCGGGGTTATAGTTGATGACCTCGACCATGTTTTGATTACAACTTTCTTTTTACTTTCAATAAGGTCAAGTACCTTTTTTTCAAGTCTATAATCAATGAAGGGGCCTTTTTTTAGCGAACGGCTCATGATGCTTTATGTATTAAATTACTTCTTCCTTCTTTCAATGATGTATTTATTCGAAGCATTTGTCTTCGAGCGGGTTTTGAAACCCTTGGCTGGTGTGCCCTTACGGGTACGTGGATGTCCACCGGTAGCTCTGCCTTCGCCTCCACCCATTGGGTGATCGACAGGGTTCATTACAACAGGACGTGTACGAGGTCTGCGGCCAAGCCAGCGTGAGCGGCCGGCTTTTCCTGATATTTCAAGTTGATGATCGCCGTTTGAAACCATACCCACAGTAGCTTTGCATGTTTGCAGGATAAAGCGGGTTTCGCCTGAAGGCATTCTAACAACTGCGAACTTACCGTCACGTGACATCAACTGTGCTGCTACACCGGCGCTGCGAACTAATTTAGCACCCTGACCCGGACGAAGCTCGATATTATGAATCATCGTACCAAAAGGTATTTCGCTCATAAAAAGTGCGTTGCCTACTTCAGGAGCTGCTCCAACTCCGGATATTAGTTCCTGACCCACTTTGAGGCCATTTGGAGCAAGTATGTAGCGTTTTTCGCCATCGGCATACCATAACAAAGCTATGCGCCCAGTACGGTTTGGATCATATTCTATCGTCTTAACAACGGCTGGAATATTATCTTTTTCGCGTTTGAAATCAATTACACGGTAGTGTTGTTTATTACCACCACCCATGTAACGCATAGTCATTTTGCCATCGTGATTACGACCACCAGACTTATGCTGAGGTTCAAGCAAACTTTTCTCGGGCACCGAAGTGGTGATTTCGTCGAAGGTGCTGATAACCTTGAAACGCTGACCAGGTGTGGTTGGTTTAAATTTCTTGAGAGCCATTATTCCTTAGATATTGCTGTAAAAATCTATTGATTCGCCTTTAGCTAATGTGATGATAGCTTTTTTAAATGAATTGGTTTTGCCTGTTAAAACTCCGCTTTTAGTATTGCGGGATTTTCGTTTACCGGCATATGTCATGGTATTGACTTCTTCCACTTCAACGCCATACAATTCCTTGACAGCTTTTTTGATCTGGAGTTTGTTGGCACGTTTGTCAACTACAAATCCATATCGTCCTAGTTTTTCACCCAGGGCTGTCATTTTTTCAGTTATGATCGGCTTGATGATGATACCCATCGCTATTTTATTTAAAGTGTTATTGCTAACGGTGATTATTAATTCTCAAACGATTTTTCAATTTCAACAACTGAACTCACGAGGAATATCAGGTTTTGAGCATTGAGGATATCGTATGTATTCAGGTCGCAGGCACGGGTTACTTTAGCTTTCTTCAGATTGCGCGATGAAAGCACAATGTTCTGAATATTTTCGGGCAATACCATTAATGTTTTGCGTCCTTCAAGTTTCAGTGCTGAAAGTACAGATGCAAATGAACTGGTTTTTGGTGATGAGAAGTTGAAATCTTCAATAACCATGATGTTATTTTCCTTCACCTTGTATGCAAGTGCCGATAAGCGGGCAAGTTTCTTGAGTTTCTTATTCAGTTTGAAACTGTAATCGCGTGGTTGTGGACCAAATGCGCGGGCTCCGCCTCTGAATAAGGGTGACTTGCGGCTACCTGCACGGGCAGTACCGGTACCTTTTTGTTTTTTAATCTTCTTGGTACTTCCGCCTACCATTGATTTCTCAAGTGAAGCATGTGTACCCTGACGCTGGTTGGCAAGATACTGTTTGGTATCGAGATAGATAGCGTGATCATTAGGAGTTACCTCGAAAATACTATCGTTGAGTGTAACCGTGTTGGCTGTCTTTTCGCCTTTGATGTTATATACTACTAGCTCCATCTTTCAACAATTACATATGAGTTATTAGCTCCGGGAATTGAACCTTTTATAACGAGCAGATTTTTTTCAGGAACGATTTTTAAAATCTGGAGGTTGATTATTTTAACACGATCAACACCCATATGGCCAGCCATGCGCATGCCTTTGAAAACTTTACTTGGATAGGATGAAGCACCAACTGATCCGGGAGCTCTGAGACGGTTATGCTGACCGTGAGTAGCACCACCAACACCAGCAAATCCATGACGACGAACAACACCCTGGAATCCTTTTCCTTTGGTTGTGCCGATTACATCAATAAATTCACCTTCTTCAAATATATCCACCTTCAAAATATCACCAAAAGTCTTTTGATGATCCACTTCAAAACGTGTGAACTCGGCTACAACACGTTTAGGTGCAATACCAGCTTTTTTGAAATGGCCTATTTCAGCTTTGTTCGAATGCTTTTCCTTTTTATCCTCGTAGGCGAGTTGAATAGCTTCGTATCCGTCATTCTCCATTGTCCTGACCTGGGTAACAAAGCAAGGACCAGCTTCAATAACAGTGCAAGCCACGTTTTTACCGTTGGCGTCGAACATGCTGGTCATTCCTATTTTTTTTCCGATAATTCCTGACATTATATCGAGATATTAATGTTTCTTTTTTGATTCTTTCAATTACAAACCTGATTACGATCAGATTTTAATTTCTACTTCCACTCCGCTAGGTAACTCCAGTTTCATCAGCGCATCAATAGTTTTGGCTGTTGAGCTGTAGATATCCAGTAACCTTTTGTAAGAACTCAATTCGAACTGCTCCCGTGATTTTTTATTTACAAAAGTCGATTTAAGAACAGTGTAGATTTTTTTGTCGGTTGGAAGAGGAATCGGCCCGTTAACAATTGCACCGGTCAATTTCACCGTCTTCACGATCTTTTCGGCAGATTTATCAACCAAATTATGATCGTACGATTTCAGTTTTATTCTAATCCTCTGGTTCACGTTGTAATCTTTTATTACGTTATTATTACTGAATTTTTATCCTTTTATCTTCTCTATCACCGCTTCGGCAATAAACTTTGGAACTTCCTGATAATGTGAGAATTCCATACTTGAATTTCCACGTCCTGATGTTACTGTGCGCAAGCTTGTAACATATCCAAACATTTCCGACAATGGCACTTTAGCTTTTACGATCTGATATTTGATCTTGGCTTCGATGTTTTCCACTACTGCACGACGCTTGTTCAGGTCGCCGGTAACATCACCAACATAATTATCAGGTACGACTACTTCAATTTTCATGATAGGCTCGAGCAAAACGCTCTTAGCTTTTCGGGCTGCTTCCTTGAAACCGATTTTTGCACAGATTTCGAAAGCCAATGCATCACTATCCACTGCGTGAAAAGATCCATCAATCAATTTAACCTTCATGCTTTCGAGAGCAAATCCAGCCAATACTCCATTTGACATTGCTGCTTTAAAGCCTTTTTCAATCGGAGTGATAAATTCTTTAGGAATGTTACCGCCTTTAACTTCATTTACAAACTGCAGACCTTTAAATTCAGGATCATCAGCCGGGCCTAATTCGAAGATGATATCAGCAAATTTACCTTTACCACCAGTTTGTTTCTTATATACTTCGCGATGATGTACCGTAGCGGTAACAGCTTCACGATATGCAACCTGGGGAGCGCCCTGGTTAACTTCCAGTTTAAATTCTCTGCGTAGGCGATCTGTTAAAATATCAAGATGCAACTCACCCATTCCGGAAATAATAGTTTGACCGGTTTCCTGATCGGTACGTATCTTGAAAGTAGGATCCTCTTCTGCAAGTTTCAGTAATGCTATATCAAGTTTATCTACATCATCCTGGGTACGAGGTTCAATGGCAACACTGATAACCGGTTCGGGGAATGTCATTGATTCAAGAATGATAGGATGCTTTTCGTCGCAAAGTGTATCGCCTGTACGGATTTGTTTAAATCCGACAGCTGCACCTATATCGCCTGCTTCAATAAATTCCAAAGGAATTTGTTTGTTGGCATGCATCTGCATGATACGTGATATACGCTCTTTCTTTCCTGTAGAAGCGTTCAGTACATAACTTCCTGACTGAAGCGTGCCCGAATAAACCCTGAAGAATGCTATACGACCAACAAAAGGATCGGTTGCAATTTTAAAAGCAAGGGCTGCAAATGGTTGATCTGAATCAATATTACGAATTTCTTCAGCATCCGTATCTGGGTTAATACCTGTAACAGCCGGAACATCATAAGGATTAGGCAGGTATAAACAAATTGCATCCAAAAGGTTTTGAACTCCCTTATTTTTGAATGCCGAACCACAAATAACCGGTGTTATTTTCATTGTGAGAACTGACTGGCGAATAATGCGCCGCATTTCCTCTTCGGTTATCGAATTGTGGTCAATAAAAAATTTCTCTAATAATTCATCATCCTCTTCAGCACAACCTTCAACAAGGCGTGTGCGGTATTCATCTACAATTTCTAGTAAATCTTCAGGAACTGGTCCTTCAGTATACTGCATTCCTTTTGACGCGTCGTCCCAAATTATAGCTTTGTTGCTGATAAGGTCAACAATCCCTACGAAAGTATCTTCTGCTCCGATTGGAATTTGAAGTGGAACTGCATTAGCACCTAATTTTTCTTTCAGTTCATCAACAACTGCAAAGAAATCTGCTCCGGCACGATCCATTTTATTGATGAAACAAATACGTGGAACATTATATTTATCAGCTTGTTTCCAAACGGTTTCGCTTTGTGGTTCAACACCTCCTACAGCGCAAAAAACAGCAACAGCACCATCCAAAACCCGCAGTGAACGTTCAACTTCAACAGTAAAATCAACGTGTCCCGGTGTATCTATAATATTCAAGCGGTAATCCTGGTTTTCAAATTCCCAGTTTACAGTGGTAGCAGCCGAAGTGATAGTAATGCCACGTTCCTGTTCCTGGATCATCCAGTCCATGGTAGCTGTACCATCATGTACTTCACCGAGCTTGTAATTGCGTCCGGTGTAATACAATATACGCTCTGTCGTCGTCGTTTTACCGGCGTCGATATGGGCCATGATGCCTATGTTTCGCGTATATTTCAGTTTATCTGATGACATGTATTAAATCTTCCTATTAGTTAATTAGAACCTGAAATGGGAGAAAGCTTTGTTAGCTTCGGCCATACGGTGAGTATCTTCTTTCTTCTTGAATGCAGAACCTTCTTCTTTGTAAGCTGCCATAATCTCGCTGGCCAATTTCATTGCCATTGATTTTTCGTGACGTCTGCGTGCAAACAGTATAAGGTTTTTCATTCCGATTGATTGTTTACGACCAGGGCGGATTTCAGATGGAATCTGAAAAGTAGCTCCTCCGATACGGCGGCTACGAACCTCCACATTTGGTGTAACATTGTTCAATGCTTTTTTCCAAACTTCCAAACCGTCTTCTTTCAGTTTTTCAGTTACGAATTCAATAGCGTCGTAAAAGATATCATATGCGCAGTTTTTCTTGCCGCGTTCCATCATATTGTTTACAAACTTTGTAACTATCTGCTCATTGAACTTTGGATCAGGCAGAATGACACGTTTTTTGGGTGATGATTTCCTCATTTTGAGATGTCCTTATCGTTTCAAAAATTCAATTATTTCTTTTTTGCGCCTGGTTTAGCTGCACCTTTTGCAACTGCGCCCTTTTTAGGACGTTTTGTACCGTATTTTGAACGGCTCTGGTTACGGCCATCTACTCCGGAAGTATCGAGTGCTCCACGGATGATGTGATAACGTACACCTGGAAGGTCCTTAACACGGCCACCGCGGATCATAACGATCGAGTGTTCCTGTAAGTTGTGGCCTTCGCCTGGTATGTAAGCGTTTACTTCTTTACCATTTGTAAGACGAACCCTTGCTACTTTACGCATTGCCGAGTTTGGCTTCTTAGGTGTAGTTGTATAAACCCTTGTGCAAACCCCGCGGCGTTGAGGACATGAATCCAATGCCGGTGATTTGCTCTTATCCGTCAGTTTCTGACGACCTTTACGAACCAATTGTGCTATTGTAGGCATATTGAATCTATTGATTTTTGTATTGTTTTAAGCTTTTTTTTCTAAGGGGCTGCAAAAGTACATTTTAAATTTCAATTACCAACCTGGTAACTAAAAGTATTTGTAATTTATTCGCCTTCTGTTTGTTCCGGGCAAAAAAAATGCCCGTTGCGGTTTTCTCCGTCAAAGGGCTAGTTTCAGTTACTACGGGATACAATTCTGATGTTAAGACGTTCAACACAAGAGGCTTTCGTAAAAGCTGGCAACGTGTAAACGTTAACCATTATCGTGTTTTGAAACCTATATCGTCTTAATTTCTCAGGTTTCCCGGACTATTAAAAAACTTTAGTCCTTCGCTTATAAACGCTTGCCTTGTGAAAGAGCTACCGTTTTAGGAGGGTGCAAAGATACAACTAATTTGATACGAACAACACCGAAGGAAAAATATTTATCATGAAAATGATATAGAAATTGTTAATGGATGGGAAATGAAGCTTTTGAGCCATAGTAAGAATGCTAAAATTAATTCGGAAACCTGCCAGGATGCTAAAATGTATTGGTTTAAATGTGATATTTATTCTTGATTATCATTACAGTACTATCCGGATCGGGTAACAAAACCAATTTTTCAGGTATGGTTTGTACAAATTCGTCAACAGCTTTTAATAAGCCATCCCATTTGTAGTTGTAATCGTGAACGAAGATAACACCTCCGGGTGAGAGACGCGGGTAAAAGTACTCAAGCCCGGCTTTCGTTGGATTGTAAAGATCGGCATCCAGATTTACAAGTGCGTAAACGGAATCATCAAGGCCTGCAGCAGATTGAGGAAAATAGCCAACATGAACTTTGAGCTTGACCGGATTGCCTCCTATATTTTTCAATACCTTATTAAGAGAGGTATCGGCAAAGTTTTTTGTTGAATAGGTTGCAGCTTTGCCGGTTTCGGGTTGAAGGTCTTTACCGGTGAAACCTTCAAAGGTATCGAACAGATGAATAGTACGATCAGGAGCCATTAAATGTATAAGACGGGCGCTATCTCCTTTATATACTCCAAGTTCGGCAAAATCACCTTTCACACTATCCTTATTAATACGTTGTATTTGCAGCCAGAAGTTATATAGTCTGATTTTATCAGGATAGTTGCGAGTGACTTTTAGTAATTCTTTGCTGAGCCTTCCCTCCTTCCGGGCGTGTTCCCAGGCTGGTGGTTCGTAGTTTTCGCCAAAGAACATATCCCAAAGGTATTTGATAAGGAATATCAGAACGATGAGGATAATAG
Source organism: Lentimicrobiaceae bacterium (assembly GCA_041660125.1). Lineage (GTDB taxonomy): Bacteria > Bacteroidota > Bacteroidia > Bacteroidales > UBA4417 > UBA4417. Next base: position 114,908 of record JBAZWY010000005.1, on the reverse strand, counting down.
TGAAATTGATAAGGTAGAAAATGGGGAGGTGCATGGGAATGTCGGATGTCGGATTTTGGATGTTGGATGTCGGATGTCGGATTTATGCAAATGTACTTAGTTTGCAAATAAGTAAGAAATCCAAAGAGAAAATCCGAAAAGTTGATTCTGGTAATAATGTCAACCTAAATATAGTTCAGGTATCTATAGCAAAGCCCTTAACTTTTTGTATCCCTCAGCACTGGCGCGAAGTTTAGCGCCACATTTGAGTGTAACCATATGCGTATCCTTCGTATATGGATCAATAGCTGCTATCTGCGCCAGGTTAATGATAGAACCGCGGTGTATCCGCACAAAATTATTTGCCGGCAAATGCTCTTCGAAATATTTCATTGTCTTTTCCTTCAAGTGATTACCCAATTCGGAATAAATCATCACATAATCGTCGGCCGATTCGATATACCATATCCTATCCACAGGAATTACAGTAACCTTCGATCCAAGCCGTGTAACAATACGATCGAGTGTGCCACGCGATTCCTGCACATTCTCTTTTAATTTGTCCAGAGTTGTGTTTGCATTTAATTTTTCAAGGCCGATACGTTGAATTGCTTTTTGAACAGCGGCGTCGAACCTTTCTTTCGAAAACGGTTTCAGCAGGTAGTCAACAGCATTCATTTCGAATGCTTTGATTGCAAACTGATCAAATGCGGTGGCAAAAATGATTGCCGGGGTATAATCAAGAACCTCGAGTAATTCGAAACCATCGAGTTTGGGCATCTGTATATCCAGGAATAGCAGATCAGGCTTAAATTCCTGGATTTGCCTGAGAGCTTCGAAACCGTCACCACATTCGGCAACAACAGTAAGTCCTTCAATATCGGAGGCATAGCGTTTAACTAAATCGCGTGCCAGCGGTTCATCATCAATAATTATGGTAGAAACTGGTTGCATATTATAATAGGTTATTTAGTTGAAGAAAGTTGATTCAATTATTTTAATGTAAAAATATCTGTTCTCTCTAAAATGGAAATTATCCGTACATCTATTTAAAAATCCAAGCCCCAAACTCCAACCAAAGAAAAAATAAGCTCAATCCTGGCTTTTACCGTTTTGAAAATTATGTTTTGGAATTTGGGTTTTGGAATTTGAAACTTTGTGTTTTGTTATCATATGACAATTTATCAAGTTTGCTGCAGGGTGTCTCTTTGGACCGGTATCTGAAGTTTGACCTCGAAAACCTCGTTCGATGAATTAATTGTAAGCAGGTCATTGCGTCCATAAATCGCAGCCATACGTTTCTTTACATTACTTAAACCGGTCCCTGTGCCTTTACGTGGAACAGCATCAGGATCAAAGTTATTGCTTATCGTAATATTCAGGAATAAATCGTTGCATGCAGCTTTAAGCGAGATTGCACATGACGTCAGCATAGTATTTACACCATGTTTAACTGCATTTTCGAGTAATGGCTGTAGAATCATTGCAGGAAGCATCATGGCACCACAGGCAGGATCAATATTCTTTTCGATGAACATCCTGTCGGAAAAACGCACTTTCTCGATGTCAAGATACAGCCCTGCGTGATATAATTCGTCATTAAGCGAATTCATGGTTTCGGCCCCAAGTCCTAATGAATGCCGCATGAACTCCGAAAGTTTGATAATCATATCCTGTGCTGCCTGGGGATTGGTAAGGGTGAGAGCACTCACAGAGTTAAGGCTGTTGAATAAAAAATGTGGCCTGATCTGTGAGCGTAGCATGGCTAATTCGGCATCACGAAGCATAGCAGAAAGAGCAACTTCGTGTTCAGCCCGTTCCTGCATTTCTTCGAAACTCAAAACCAGGTAATCAACCGATATCAGCAGAAAATAAATTAAGACACCTGTCAAAACCCTCACAATCAGCGATGTAACCAGGAAATTCATATACACATCATTGCTTTCAAATAAAATCCTGAGCACAGCATAGGAAATTATTTGCCATATCAAAATCGTGAGAGCACAACTGCCCAGGTGATAGGCCAGGTTTTTGATAAAACCATTAATTTGTTTCCCCGAGAACCTTACCATATACCATAAACCGGCTCCCAAAAATGCAAAAATCAAATTCGAAACCAGGCTATCGGCAGCGGCAATAATCAATTCCTGCCCATACACACCGTACGACAAAGCAAATTGGATGACTGCCACAGCCATCCAAAAAGCAATGTAATAGATCCAGAGGTTTCGGGTGAAAAATGATTTGTCCAATGGTCGGTTGTTAGGGTTTAGAATTGGGAGGAGCGGGTGTTAGAGTTGAGTTTCAGAGTTTCAGAGTTTCAATCCGAAATCGGAAATCCGAACCCGGAGATTAAAAGCTTTTCACTTCGCCACCCCCAAAGATAGTAATTCCCTTAATAATTACAGTTTTGTTGTAGTCAACCTGCGAAGCAATGCGTTTATCTGCATATCCACCAAAGATATTAAATACTTCAACTTTTACATTCCAGTCGGATGGAACAAGCAGGCCAGAACCTCCAAAAATATGGACAACTTCAATTATTGGGCGGTCTCCAGGAGCAATATTGCAATGTGTGAGATCAATCTTTGAACCTCCAAACATAGAAACCATGCGTCCACCTTTAAAGTTCGGAGTAACTACTTTACGTTCGCCACCTCCGAATATGGCGATGTCTTCGAAAAAATCCTCACTACCAACGGAGTGATTGAACATGGTGCGGTTGTGAAAGCGTTTCTGAAGGTGTGATACCCCGAAAATCATTTGTAAACCGATCAGTATAATAAGAGCAGGTAAAAATATCTGCCAGGTACTGAAAGGCATGTGGTAAAAATTGACTAACAGGAAAAATCCGCCAATTCCTATCAGAATTACTCCTGACCAAAATGACTGCCTCCAGAATATGTTAATTACTCCGATTGCTATGAGCAGCATTTCCCATGAGAAAATGATCCTGCTTACTGCCGGATCAAGAAATCCCGTATTACGTGCCAGCAGTAGAAGTCCTGCAGCGATCACGAATACGCCCAGCGCGGCGGCTTTACCGTGAAAACCTTTAACAAGAGTATCCTTAGGCGCGCTGTTGTCGTTTTTGTTATAATTGTATTCCATGGCTATTGAGATTTATATGGTTTGTAATTGATGAAGCAAATGTACGGTGCTGTGTATTGCCGCGAAAGAGGAAATCGGTGAATGGCGGAATTTGGTGGGGGAAATGGGATGTGGGGCGGTGGTGGGGTGAGGGAGTGAGGGAGTGAGGGGGAGATGGGGCGATCGGGAGATGGATCGAGAGGAAATCGAGGGACTGAGAGATTAAGTGACATAGTAAAAAAGGGCGTACCTTTGCCGCTCAATTTAATGACAACTCAAAATGGCAAAAATAGGGCGGTTCAATGTATTAAAGGTTCTGCGGGAAACCGGTAGCGGATATTTCCTGGATGGCGAGGAACTTGGAGATATTTTACTCCCGGGAAACAATGTGCCGTCAGCGTTGGAAGTTGATGACCAGATTGAAGTTTTTCTTTATTTCGATTCAGAGGACCGTATTATTGCCACAACCGATGATCCATACTGCGAAGTGGGCGAATTTGCGTTGCTGGAAGTGGTTGAAGTAAATGAAGTTGGCGCTTTCCTCAACTGGGGACTGCAGAAAGATCTGCTGGTACCTTTCAGGGAACAGAAAGTAAAGATGGAACCAGGAAGCTGGCACATAGTTTACGTATATATCGATGAACAAACCAACCGCATTGCGGCTTCAGCCAAAGCGGATAAATTCCTGGGAAAAGAACCGGCAACTTATAAGCCCGGTGAAGAAGTGGATCTTTTTATATATGGCCCGTGTCCATTAGGATATAATGCAATTATCAATAACTCACATTGGGGAATGCTTTATAGCGGAGAAGTATTTCAACCACTTAACCGTGGAGAACATATTTCAGGTTATATAAGTAAGATACGTGAAGATGGGAAAATTGACCTTAATCTTTCCCCTCCCGGTTACAAAAAAGCAAATACTTCCTCTGGACTAATCGTTGAATATCTGAAAAGGCATAACGGGTTTATGGAACTAACCGATAAAAGCCCGGCTGATGATATTTATGAGGCCTTTGGTATCAGTAAGAAAAATTTCAAAATGGCACTTGGTGGATTGTATAAAGAAAGGGTGGTGGAAATTGGTGAGAATGGAGTGAGGTTAGTTGAGAAAACACGGGAATAGGCTAGTTGACGGGTGGTCATTCAGTGGTCTTTCGATCATTTTAATTAAATAAATAATCCTATAAGGCTTTGCCATTTTTAACTTAATTATCTAATGCATCCATTGCTCCCAACACAAAGAAAAGCGGCGCATTCCAGTTTATGGCAATTTCGTTGGTGGAATAGCTGCACAAGGCATCCGCATACGATTTCGCGGGAAATTTAGAACGGGTAATTTCGGGACAATCAGTTAATACCACCGTATTCGGGCCCCCGCATAAAAACCCGGGATAAGGTTCGGTTATTCCATCAGAACCTGATGGGCGATGATGAATATTCATCACCTGCTTTCCTCCAAATCCGGTTACAAAACAATACCTGGTAGCATTACGGCCAAGGATGTAATCAACATCTCCCTGTATGGATGCCAGGTATTTTTTATCCTTGCTGATTTTGTATGCAACCAGTTTAATCAGTGCCATATTGGCTACATCGGCATTGCTTCCCCATTTAAAAAAGTCGAGGCTCACTTTATATGGTGAGCTTTCTGATTTCTCAAGCAGTTTATCAGCAAAAGTAAGCAGTATTTTTTGCGCTTCCGCTTTAGATTCCGAAGCATTTGGATTATCGCTCAGTGAAAGTGATAGTATTCCTAGCATTCCCGAATAATCCCACGACTGCACCCTGATTTTCTGAGCATCCATATCTTTTCTCGGAATCATTGCGGGATTATTCTCAGCCAATCCGAGTTCCGACGCGGCCCAGAAAAACTCATCACTTACATCCTTGTCATCGTAAGCACCGGTTGAAATATCAGTCGGATTCTTATAATAAACCTCGGGATTGGCCTTTGCCCAGGCATATGCTTTCCTGGCAGATTCAAGACAGGTTTTCCCTAGGGATTTTAATTCCGGTGATTCACTTTTTGCAAGCACTCGTGATGCCATCGCCATGGTAGCAGCGAAGTCAAGAGAGGCTGCCGTGGATTTCATCACTACATACCTTGGCTCAGTCGCCTTATCAGGCATACTGAAATCACTGAACTTCTTGTTGGTTAGCTTATGATAAACGCCTCCATCGTTAGGATCCTGCATGGTAAGCATCCAGCGCAGGTTATACAAAAGCTCATCCATTACGTCCGGTATGTTGTTGCTACTTTCAGGAATATTATCTTTAAAGTTCTTACAATATTCAGGGTAAACCTGGCAAAAAAGCAATAAGGTGTAGGTGGATATTCCGCTATTGACAACATATTTGTTATAATCACCGGCATCGTACCATCCTCCGGGACTGGAGATTTTAAATCCTTCAGGCCGCTTAACTGATGCTGCTGAAGAATGTACCCATACTACGGTATCGGGATGGCCCTCCGGCCTGGCCCATTTCCCGCCAAATTCCTTTGTTATTTCCATGCCTGAGCGGTTCAGGTAGAATGCCTTTAACGAAGCTTTCGCGATATCGGCATACACCCCCTGCCCTATCTCAAAAGGATAGGAACAAATCGATTTCGCATTCAGGCATAGCTGGTATTTGCCTGCAGCGGTAACTTTTGAGAAATCAGCCGTGCAAACACTGTCACCGGAAAGCTCCCAGTATTTAAAAGGGCCTGGTTTTCCAGTAAACACAACTTTCCCGGTATTTACGTCCACCACATCAAACTGATTGGCTTTTACCCGCAACAATGCTACTTTGGCAGAGTTCGGGAGATAGCCAACCTGGTTCACCAGGATCTGATCAAGAGTGTCAGGAGTAACTTTTGCAACTGAGATTCCCTTGGTAGCACTTGAAGTGCAATTCCAGAAGGATGCCATGATAAGGATAAGAATAAATGTTGAAAGCGTTTTCATGGTTTGGTATTTTAAAAAATTCAGATTTGATTTATATGAATCATCATATTTTTATCGCAGATTACAAAAAGTTGTTATAAATTCTTATCCCAGAATAACTTTCACCGAATGCTCCATCCCATCATTAAACAAAGGAATTAAGTTCGAGGTTTGCTGCTTGCCATCCACAATTATTTCCTTAACACCTTTGGATATGCCATCCGGATTTTGAATTTCTATTTGATACGTTGCTCCCCTGAATTTACGGGTCACCTTAAATCCTTTCCAGTCATTAGGAATACATGGATCGATTAAAAGTCCATCATAATCAGGTTGAATGCCCAGAATATATTGTGTTATGGTATAAAAATTCCAGGAAGCTGTACCGGTAAGCCACGAGTTTTTGGCTTCGCCGGGTTTGAAAGCATCTTTGCCCGCGATCATTTGTGAATACACATAAGGTTCTGTCTTGTGTAATTCGCTGATATCTTCGAGATACGAAGGACATATTTTGCGGTAATATTCCCAGGCACGATTGCCATTGCCAACCACCGTTTCACCAATCATGATCCATGGGTTGTTGTGGCAGAAAATACCCGCGTTCTCCTTATACCCCGGCGGGTAAGTGGATATTTCGCCGTACTCGATATAGTATTTTGTAAAAGCGGGATTATTCAGAACAATTCCGTGTTCGCAGTCGAGGTGTTTTTTAACTGAATCCAGCGCTTTGGTCACCATTCCCTCTTCCTGCCCGATACCAGCCATGGTACACCATCCGTTCGATTCGATAAATATTTTACCTTCAATGTTTTGGTGCGAGCCAACTTTATTACCGTAAAAGTCATAAGCGCGCAGAAACCAATCGCCATCCCAGCCATGAATTTTTATGGCTTCAACCATTTTATCAATGTGTTTTTGTGCGCGATTTGCTTCCCCTGCATTTCCGATTCTATTGCATAATTTAACATACTCCCTTCCATAAACCACAAACAGTCCTGCAATCATCAGGCTCTCGGCTTTACTTCCCTCCGATTGGTTTTCGGTAGTCTGGAAACTTTCATTCGGATCGTTCGAAAAACAGTTCAGGTTCAGGCAGTCGTTCCAGTCGGCACGGCCAATCAAGGGCAAACCGTGAGGCCCGAGGTTATTCACCACATGGTCGAAAGAAACAGTAAGGTGATCAAACAAGGTTTTTGCAATACTCATGTCGTTGTCGAACGGCACCATTTCATCAAGAATGGAGAAATCACCAGTTTCCTTAACATAACTGATGGTTCCCAGGATCAGCCACATAGGATCGTCGTTAAAACCTCCGCCAATGTCGTTATTTCCTCGTTTGGTCAACGGCTGATATTGGTGATAACACCCCCCATCGGGGAATTGGGTTGAAGCTATATCTATTATCCGTTCGCGGGCCCGTTCCGGAATTTGATGTACAAAGCCAATCAAATCCTGGTTCGAGTCGCGGAATCCCATTCCACGGCCTATTCCACTTTCAAAAAATGAAGCTGAACGCGAAAAGCAAAAGGTAATCATGCATTGGTACTGGTTCCAGATGTTTACCATCCGGTCCAGCTTTTCGTCGCCTGAATCTACAGAATATACACTTAATAAATTATCCCAATATGTGCGCAATTCGGCAAATGCGGTATCTACTTTTTCAGAAGTGTCGAATTTGGCGATAGTAGCTTTTGCCTTCGTCTTATTGATGATGTTTTTCGATTTCCATTTTTCTGATTCTTTGTTTTCGACATAGCCAAGTACAAAAACAAAATCCTTGATTTCGCCAGGTTGAAGCTCTACTTCAATGCAATGCGACGCGATGGGCGACCAGCCGTGAGCAACGGTGTTTGCTGGATTTCCGTCAACAACAACCTGTGGTTCGTCGAAACCGTTATATAAGCCAAAAAAAGTTTCCCTGTCGGTGTCGAATCCTTTGATTGGGCTATTCACTGAATAATACGCATAATGGTTGCGACGTTCTTTGTATTCGGTTTTGTGGTAAATCACCGATCCTTCAATTTCGACTTCACCGATGGAGAAGTTACGCTGAAAATTTTCCATGTCGGCGGCGGCATTCCACATGGCCCATTCGGTAAACGAAAAGAGTTTCAGTTTCTTTACTCCGGAAGAGGTATTCGATAATGTAAGCTTTTGTACTTCAGCCCAGGTTTTCAATGGAACGAAAAACAATACTTTGGCCGTTACCCCATTTTTTTCACCCTGAATGGAAGTATAATTCATCCCATGCCGGCATTCGTAGCTGTCCAACGGTGTTTTGCAGGGTTTCCATCCCGGCGACCAGGTTGTTTCTTCATCTTTAACGTAGAAGTACCGGCCTCCGCTATCCATAGGTACATTATTATACCTGTAACGAGTCAAACGACGGAACTTTGCATCCTTATAAAAAGAGTACCCTCCGGCTGTATTTGATATAAGCGAAAAGAAATCTTCAGTGCCCAGGTAGTTAATCCATGGCCACGGCGTTTGTGGATTAGTGATCACATACTCTCGGTTTTTATCATCAAAATGTCCAAACTTCATTTTTCTAATTGTTGTAGATTAATGTACTTGAAATAACTTTTGCAGGTGCGTTTAAGCTAATTCATTTGCTCTTCTGTTGTTCAATTCACTGGTGATTTCGTCCATTTTCTTTTGGGTCAAAGGATAGAGTGTCATGAAACCGGCCGCGATAAAAGCAACAATTGCCGGAATCCAGCTCATCAGCATAATGATTCCTGGTACCGCACCCTGTATAGAAATTTGATCCTGGCCGTTGTAATGAAATGCCGTTAAAACAAAACCAATAATAGCGCCGGCTACACCACCGCCAAACTTGGTTGAGAAAGAACCCGCGGAATAGATAAGTCCTGTAGCTCTTCGTCCGTTTTTAAACTCAGAGTAATCGGCAGCATCACCAAGCATAGCAAAAAACAGCGTCGGGAATATGGCTGCTCCAAACTCGGAAATTATTCCTAATGTGAAAATGCTTCCGATATTTCCTGGTCCGCAAAAAACAAGCAACGCGTTTACCGCACCGGAAAAGATAAAGGCATAGATAAACAAGTTGCGCTTGCCAAAACGTTTTGCTAATGGTGTCGTTATCATTGCTCCGCCAATGGACGCTATCATTAAAGCGATCATAAACGATGCGGCAAGCAGCTGATTATGCAGGTAATGCGCGAAATAAATAACTACAATACCTTGTTTAATTGAATTATAAACCTGGAATAATAATCCGATTCCCAATAAAATAAGCCAGGGTTTGTTCCGGATCAGATCTTTTAAATCCTTTCCCAGATTTGTCTTTTGCTCCTTTGGTGGTTTAACACGTTCCCTGGTAGTTAAAAATGTTAGAATCAGGAAAAGGGATAAGAAAACCGACATGATATAAATAGCAGAGCTATATCCTTTTTTTTGGTCAATAATACTGATGTTCTTGGCCTCAAGATTGTCTTCGCCAGCTATGATAAAGGAGTACTCTTTCCCGGCTAGCATTGAAAAGCTTTTACCTTTGGTAGGAGTATTGACACTATCGTTAACTACAGGATTGGCCCAGGTAAACATGGCAATTCCATCTTTGGTTTTAATATTTACATTCTTAATATCCCGGGTGGTTGATACGGTTACTTCGTATTTCTTCGCTTCAAGTTTATCAACAACAACAGTCGGATTAATATTTCCAAAATTGGCGACCAGGAACAACAATGCACCCTGAACCACCATGCCTCCGGTAAATGCGCCTACCATTCGATACGACCCCAGGCTTGTGCGCTCTTTGTCGTCGCCGGTCATTACAGCCATTAATGCTCCGTAGGGGATATTATTTGCGGTGTACATAATAAAAAATAACAGATAAGTCGCATAGGCATATATTATTTTACCTGTCGGGCCAAGGTTTGGGGAAGTAAACAGGAGCGACAACGTAATTCCTAAAGGAATGGCTGTCCATAATATCCATGGCCGGAATTTGCCGTATTTAGTATTTGTCCTGTCGCAGATAACACCCATAATTATATCTATAATGCCATCACTGAATCGTGCAATCAGCATAAGCACGCCAACTGTAGCTGGGCTGATCCCAAAAACATCAGTGTAAAAAATAAATAGAAATGTGGCTACCCCGCGCCAGGCAATATTTGCGGCCCCATCACCAAGTGCGTAACCGACTTTTTCTTTAATGCTTAGTTTTCCCACGATTTTCTTGATTTAAACATTGTAACCTCTTTATTTGAATTGTTAAAATGAGTGCTGATTTTTCCAAAAATGAGTGCTTAATTTTACAGCAAATATAGATGAAGAGTTGTTTTTAAAGTATTAGTATATTTTCAGTGGATAATAGTATCTTATCATAAATGGTTAAATCAACATAAATTCTCGTAAAAGCATGAATGCGTCATAAAAGTAACATTCTGAAGAATCGTAATTTATACTAACAAATCTTTTACACCGCTTTAAATGAAATAAGGCTTTTTTATTCATGTAAATTATTGATAGAAAACAAAATGAATATTTCCGGAATTTGTTAAGAAAGTGGGTTCAATAATGTTTCGAACTTCAACGAGCAGTTTAAAAAGATAAAAGGTATTTCACCCAGTCATTATTTAAAAAACAGACAAAAACCATCCTGGCCGAATATAATTTAGTGCCATTTATTAAAAGTCGAATAGTGAAAATCTTATCTTAAGCCTAACCATAAAAAATCTATTCAGGTTACGTAAACTGGTTGCACTATAAATGGGTTACCGAATTAGTTAATTTCAAAGATTTAATTCTTATTCCCAAGAAGGGTTACAGAAGAATCGCTAAGATTTACGGATGGGCATTGAACAAAAAGTTTTAATAGCTTCAGAGTAGCAGAAATTCAGAGAATTTGCCCCGTTTGACATCTTCATCTTGATTTTGAACTTTGAATTTCATATCCATTTCTATGCTTCCAGGAACCATACTGTTAATAAAAATCTTCGGATGGCATAGGCATAAGTCTTAAATTTGCAACTCCTTAAAATAGTCCCATACATTGAGCCACAATATACTTAACGAACTGAACGAACCGCAGCGCAAAGCTGTGGAATGCATCGACGGACCGATAATGGTAATAGCCGGGGCCGGCTCGGGTAAAACCCGGGTTCTGACTTATCGTGTGGCATACCTTATCGAAAAGAAAGTCGATCCGTTCAATATCCTTTGCCTCACCTTTACCAACAAGGCTGCCCGCGAAATGAAGGACAGGATTGTGAAAATTGTTGGCGGCGAAGCACGCAATGTATGGATGGGAACATTTCACTCGGTTTTTGCTCGTATTTTAAGGATTGATGGACATTTGCTCGGTTATCCTTCGAATTTCACCATCTACGATAGCGACGACAGTAAAAGCCTGATCCGTAACATCGTTAAAGAGTTCGAACTAGATCCGAAGGAATATGCCGCCAATAATGTACTTTCACGCATTTCGGCAGCTAAATCAAACCTGATAACTCCAGAGGATTACAACAGCAATGCTGAAATTATTGAGCAGGATAAGCAGGCAAAGAAACCTGCCATTGGTCAAATATATACCCGTTATCAAAACAGGCTTTTTAAATCGGGAGCCATGGATTTTGATGATCTGCTTTTCAATACTAACGTTTTGCTCCGCGACCACGCTGATATTTTGTATAAATACCAGGATAAGTTCAGGTATATTCTTGTGGATGAATACCAGGATACCAACTTTTCGCAATATATTATTGTAAAGAAACTGGCTTCACGTTTCCTTAATATATGTGTGGTTGGAGATGATGCCCAGAGTATTTATGCTTTTCGTGGCGCCAATATTCAAAACATATTGAATTTCAGAGTTGATTATCCAGAATATAAACTTTTCAAGCTGGAACAGAACTATCGTTCGACTCAAAGCCTTGTACATGCGGCAAACAGTATTATTGCCAATAATAAAGATCAGATTCAAAAGGATGTCTGGACTGAAAATGAAATCGGTCAACCTGTAAAAATTATAAAAGCAACCAGCGATACTGAAGAAGGCACATTGGTTGCAAACAGCATTTTTGAAATAAAAATGAATGAGCAACTCCGCAACGACGCGTTTGCTATTCTTTACCGGACGAATGCCCAATCACGATCGTTAGAAGAAGCATTACGACGGCTGAATATTCCATACAGAATTTATGGCGGTTTATCCTTTTACAGCCGCAAGGAAATCAAGGATTTACTGGCTTATTTCAGGCTTGCTGTTAACCCTTTGGATGAGGAAGCTCTAAGAAGAATCATAAATTACCCGCATCGGGGAATTGGCGAAACAACCATGCAGAAGATCACAATACTGGCCGGGCAAGGGAATCTTTCCATCTGGGAGATAATCTCAAATCATTCTTCGTATCAATTGGGACTTGGAGGAAAAACCATTTCGGCTATCAATAATTTTATTACAATGATACTGGCATTTGGTTCCCAGGTGCAAACGCGTGGCGCTTTTGAACTTGCAGAATATATAGCTAAGGCATCGGGAGTGATCAAGGAAATTGATGAAGATAAAACCATTGAAGGCCAGGCCAGGATGGAGAATATCGAAGCTTTGCTGAATGCCGTCCAGGAATTTACCGAACGTGAGCCGGGCCCGGGCGAAGAAACCGGCGAAGTGCGTCACCTTGATCTGTTTATGCAGGAAGTTTCGTTATTAACCGATCAGGATACCGGAGATAAAAACGATACCGACCGTGTTTCCCTCATGACTATTCATCAGGCAAAAGGACTTGAGTTTCCATATGTTTTTATAGCTGGTCTTGAGGAAAATCTTTTCCCGTCGTTTATGTCGATAAATTCAAGAGCCGACCTGGAAGAAGAACGCCGATTGTTTTATGTAGCAATTACCCGCGCCGAGAAAAAAGCAACCATTTCTTATGCCGAAAGCCGGTACAAATGGGGACAACTAACCTTGTCGGAACCCAGCCGTTTTATCGATGAAATTGATGAGCGCTATGTTGAACGCCCCGCCCGCGCTAAATGGAACAGGTTGAGTGAAGATGTTCAGCCGAAAACGGCAAAACCCTCCTATCCGCCAAAGCAAGTTAAACAAACACAGGCGGAAGCTCCCAAGCCGGCTACACCTCCTCCCGGAAACTTTAAAAAAGTTGGCAGCTATCAGAAAGAAGCTCCTGTACCACCTGCAGGAAATGATGATTTCGATAAAATCCAGGTTGGAATGACCGTTGAGCACGCCACATTCGGAGAAGGTAAGGTGATAACTGTTGAAGGATCAGGACCGAATAAAAAAGCAACTGTACATTTTAATGGGATTGGACAGAAACAGTTGTTACTGAGGTTTGCGAAACTTAAGTTTTAATGGGGTAATTCGCTGGTATTAACCATCTATTGCTTCCCTAAGAATATTTTTTTCGATCAAAACCTTTTAACTGCTTCAGATTCCAGCGGTGATCAAAATTTTATATTATCCGATTAAATATCTGAAACAAATTTTAGTCTTTTCTGTTTCTATTTTTTAAATACCTCAATCCGAAAGAGGATTTTTTTGCACGTATTTAAAAAAATCAAGATGGCAAAGAATTATACTTATCCTGGTGTTTACGTGGAAGAAATCTCAAATTTTCCTCCCTCAATAGTTCCCGTTGCAACTGCTATTCCCGTATTTATCGGCTACACCGAAAAAGCCGAAAATATTGTGGCTGATGATCTTCTACTTAAACCTATACGATTATCATCGAAAACGGAGTACTCAAAGTATTTCGGCGGGCCTCGGAAAGAGGAAGGAATCGTAATTACGATAAACGAAACCCAGACGAATGGTGTTACAACCGATCTCAAGGCAGTCGCCTCCATTTCTGAATCCGTCAGGTCAAAACATATTATGTTTTATGCTATGCAAATGTTTTTCGCCAATGGTGGTGGCACATGCTGGATTGTTTCGGTTGGAAAATACAAATCTCTCTTTAGTGATTTACCAATAAAAACTGAACTGGAAGCAGGATTAAACTTATTAAAGGAAGTTGATGAACCTTCCATCATAGTCTTCCCGGAAGCTCAAAACTTACCGATTTCGGATTTCAAAGCATTGCATGATTCAGCTTTGCTTCAATGTAAAACACGGCAGGATCGTTTTGTAATTATGGATATTCACGGCGACAATATATCCCTTTCCAATCCAGGTTCAAAATTGCTTTTAGCAATAAACAATTTCAGGAAAAATGGAATTGGTAATGATAATCTGAAATATGGTGCTGCTTATGCTCCTAACATTGAAACGGTATTGAATTATTCATTCAATGAAACAAAAACTGATGTCATCAATGTGATCAACGGGACAGCTATGCCTGCGGTGAAACTGAGCGCCATGAAAAATCTTGATACAACCAAATATGAAATAGCGAAAAATGCCATACGTGCTATACCTTGTATAGTGCCACCATCAGGTGCAATTGCAGGAATCTATGCTTCAGTTGACAACAGCCGTGGTGTTTGGAAAGCACCTGCCAATATGAGTATAACTGACTGTTTGCGACCTGCAACAGATCTCTCTGAATCAGAACTGGACCAGATGAATATAGATACTGTCAATGGTAAATCTGTAAATGCCATAAAGGCATTCACGGGAAAAGGAAACCTTGTTTGGGGAGCCCGTACACTGGCTGGCAACGACAACGAATGGCGGTATGTAAATGTCTCCAGGTTTTTCATTTTTGTGGAGGAATCACTAAAAAAAGGCACAGCACGTTTCGTATTTGAACCCAATAATGCTACCACATGGGTTCGCGTTCAGGCAATGATCGAAAACTTTCTTACCGGTTTATGGCGACAAGGTGCGCTGCTAGGCAGTAAACCCGACCAGGCTTTTTATATAGCTGTAGGATTAGGAAAAACAATGACTGTTAAGGATATTCAGGATGGTAACATGGTCATTGAAATCGGTATGGCTGTTATTCGTCCTGCAGAATTTATTATTTTCAGGTTCTCGCTCAAGATGGCTGAATCCTGATTGGGAAATCAGCACTGTTATCAAATATAATAATCTTGAAACATTTAAAGAAAAATAGTATTACCTTTGCCAAAGTTTTAATAAGATTCTCTCCGGATTTTTTATACATAAATTAGATTTTCTACAAGCCGGTTATAGCACCAGGCAATAATAACACTGATTTCACAAGCCTTACTTCAAGTACATATTTTATCTATCCAGGCCTGCAATTCATTTAAGCAAAGCATACACAGTATGGAATACAACACCACCCGCGGCACCATGAAGATTTCGGAATATGGCCGGAATATTCAGAATATGATCCTTTACATTGCTTCGTTGCCCGATCGCGAACAGCGAAACCGGCTTACAAGCACCCTTGTAAATATCCTGGCCATTATGAATCCCGATATGCGCGACCAGGTTGATATTAAGCATAAGCTTTATGATCATGTTCACCTGATGTCGGATTTTACACTCGATATCGATTCGCCTTACCCGGTGCCACCACGCCCCGAAGAAGCTCCTGCTCCTGTCAGGGTTCCTTACACACAGGAAAACATTAAGCTCAGACCTTACGGTAAATACATGCAACGCATGATCGAAAAGGCTGTAACATACGAGGAAGGCGAAGAAAAAGATGAACTGGTAAAGACTATCGCAAATAACCTTAAAAAAATGTACCTCAACTGGAACCGCGATTCGGTTAACGATGAACTGATCCACGAACATCTAAGCCTGCTTTCGGGCACAAAACTTAAACTTCGCGACGACGATCGTCTGCACTCCACTACCGATATTCTGAAAGCCAATAAACAGGTTCTGGATAAACAAAAACAACCTTTCAAACGACGTAAATTTACCGGCAAGAAAAACGATAATAACGGCCGTAAAAAAAATTACGGTAAATAAACAAGAATTCTCCCGTGCATCGGGCAAAATAAAATACTGTGAGGGTTTTACTTCGTGTGAAGCCCTCTTTTTTTTAAAAACAAATCTTTTTCCTCTTTATTCGGTTGAAAGAGCATTTTTTATAATTTCGGCATTGATATTAACCTTATCCCATGAGTTCGTTCGAAATACAAGGTGGCCTTCAACTTAACGGAAATATTACTCCTCAAGGTGCTAAAAATGAAGCATTGCAGATACTCTGCGCTGTATTGCTTACAAAAGATCCCGTTACAATTCATAACATTCCGGATATCCTGGATGTAAATAAGCTGATCGATCTGCTACGTGCCATGGGAGTAATGGTCACTAAAATCAGTAATGGCTCTTACACTTTTAAAGCCGAAACCATTGACCTGGACTACCAGGAGACCGAAGAATTCAGGCACCAGGCTTCAAGCCTCCGCGGATCGGTAATGATACTCGGGCCTCTGCTTGCCCGCTTTGGCAAAGGAAGTATTCCTAAACCAGGTGGAGACAAAATCGGGCGCCGCCGCCTCGACACTCATTTTATAGGTTTACAAAAGCTTGGCGCTTCCTTCGACTTTGATTCAGTTAAAGGATTTACACGCGTAACTGCCGAAAAACTCACAGGGGCATATATGCTCCTCGACGAAGCTTCGGTAACCGGAACTGCTAATATCCTTATGGCAGCCATATTGGCCGAAGGAAAAACCACTATATTTAATGCAGCCTGTGAGCCTTATCTGGTGCAACTCAGCGAAATGCTTGTCCGCATGGGAGCTAAAATTGAAGGAATCGGTTCAAACCTGATAAAAATAGAAGGTGTTGAAAAATTAACAGGCACAACACATACGTTATTGCCTGATATGATTGAAGTGGGAAGTTTTATTGGCCTTGCTGCTATGACCCGCAGCGATATTACTATTTGCAATGTTAACTACCCGGCGCTTGGTATTATACCGGATGTGTTCAGAAAACTCGGCATTATAATCGAACACCAGGGCGACAATATTCATATCCCGGCACAGGATCATTATGAAGTGGAATCCTTTATGGATGGTGGCATTATGACCATTTCGGATGCACCATGGCCTGGTTTTACTCCCGACCTTATCAGTGTGATACTGGTTACTGCCATCCAGGCAAAAGGAAGTGTGCTGGTACACCAGAAGATGTTCGAGAGCAGGTTGTTTTTTGTCGATAAACTGATTGATATGGGAGCACAGATTATACTTTGTGATCCTCACCGTGCAACGGTTATCGGGCTTAACCATGAACACAGGCTCAAGGGAATACGCATGTCATCACCTGACATAAGAGCCGGTGTTGCGCTTTTAATCGCTGCACTTTCGGCAAAAGGTACTAGTATTATTGATAATATCGACCAGATCGACCGTGGCTATCAGAATATTGATGGACGGCTGAATGAGATAGGTGCACAGATCAGAAGATTTTAATGCAGATGGAAAAACAGGATGACAAGGAGAAAAAGAAATAATTTGTAGGCAAATCCCATTATTATTTTCTGATTGGTTCTGCCAAAATGGCCTCTCTTTCTGAATGGCAGATTATTTGATATAGGAAACTTACGTTTAAATGAACACATTCATCACTTTCACGGCTGATGAAGCATAAGTTATTTAAAACCACTGATAATCAGAATAATGAAAAATGTTTAATCGCATGAAGCAGAAAAAAAGCACCGAAAAAGTCGACAGTAAAAATGTTAGTGAAATCCCAACTGACAATATTGCAGAGTCAACCGATCAACCTTTGCCAGAACTGGAAGAAATTGCTGCAACGCCAAAAGTCTATACCGAAGAAGAATACCTGTTAAAAGTTAACGAGCTGAATGATAAATACCTGCGTCTGTATTCGGAGTTCGACAATTTCCGTAAACGAACTTTGAAGGAAAAAATCGATCTGAGCCGGACTGCATCCGAAAATATAATTGTAGAATTACTTCCTATACTTGATGATTTCGACAGGGCTATTGCTTCGATGGCATCCACCGATAATATTGAAGCAATTAAGGAAGGTGAGCAGTTAATACATGCAAAAATGAAAGCCATTTTTGCATCAAAAGGCTTGCAGGAAATTAAAAGTATAGGCGAAGAATTTGATACTGATTTCCACGAAGCCATTACCAGTATTCCAGCACCCTCAGAAGAACTTAAAAATAAGGTAGTTGACGAAGTCCAAAAAGGATATACTCTTCATGATAAAGTAATCAGGTTTGCGAAAGTTATTACCGGGAGCTAATTGAACTTATTTGTACCCTCAGTAATAAAACCTTTCAAAAGTTATACATCAAAAAGGAACACAGTGACTAAACGAGATTACTACGAAATACTAGGCGTTACGCGAAATGCCAGCGATGCTGAACTCAAAAAGGCTTATCGCCAGATGGCTCTTAAGTTCCATCCCGATAAAAACCCGAACAATAAGGAAGCTGAAGATAAATTTAAAGAAGCTGCCGAAGCCTACGAAGTGCTGAGCGACCCGGAGAAACGTAAGAGATACGACCAGTTCGGGCACGACGGACTTAGGAATGGTGGCGGCGGTGGATTCAGTGGCGGTGGTATGAACATGGAAGATATCTTCAGCCATTTTGGTGATATTTTTGGCGGCGCTTTTGGCGGAGGTTTTGGCGGAAGTCAGCAACGAGGCGGACGTCGTGTAAACCGTGGAACCAATCTCAGGGTTAAAGTTCGTTTAACGCTTGAAGAAATTAATACCGGGGTCGAAAAAAAGATTAAAGTCAATAAATATATTTCCTGCACATATTGCAAAGGATCGGGTGCCGAAGGCGGATCAGCTCACACTACCTGTTCAACATGTCGCGGAACCGGACAGGTTACTCGTATTACCAACACTTTCCTCGGACAGATGCAAACCAGCTCAACCTGCCCTACCTGTAGTGGTGAAGGACAGATCATCCAGCATAAATGCGTTCACTGCGCAGGCAATGGCGTGGTAAAAGGGGAGGATGTAATAAGTATTGATATCCCGGCAGGTGTTTCCGATGGCATTCAGCTTTCGATGAATGGGAAAGGCAATGCAGCCGCACGCGGCGGAGTTCCCGGCGACCTGATCATTCAGATTGAAGAAGCACCACACGAAAATCTACATCGCGAAGGCAACAACCTGCTTTACGACCTATATATCAGTTTCCCTGACGCAGCTTTAGGTAGTTCAGTGGATATTCCTGCACTCGAAGGCAAAGCACGCATTAAAATTGAACCTGGCACGCAGGGCGGTCGGATGCTTAGGTTGAAAGGGAAAGGTTTGCCATCGATTAATTCATATGGGAAAGGCGATTTGCTGGTAACTATCAATGTTTGGACACCGCGAAATCTAAACCGACAGGAAAAAGATTTACTTGAAACCTTACAATCTGCAGATAACTTTAAACCTCAGCCCGGGGCCCGCGATAAAGGATTTTTCGACAGGATGCGAGAATATTTTCAATAAGAGCAAAAACCCTGTATAAGAGCAGAAAAAAGTTATTCCAATCAGGTTAATTGTCAATGACAAAAGCTAAAATTATTGAAACAATAAAAGCAGCCTTTATTCGTAATGGTTGCTTTTTTGATAAAAAAAAACTAATTATGAGTATCAAATCCCATAATTCGTAATTTTACCCGGTTTTATTACCCGAACCATTTATTTCATCTACAAATATTTTAATAGCCGATGATTCTGCAAGCCAATTCCATTACTAAAAAATTTGGCGATTTTACCGCGCTCAACAAAGTAAACATCAATGTACCCGAAAACAGCATTTTCGGGTTACTGGGCCCTAATGGCGCCGGAAAAACCACGCTGATCCGTATCATTAACCAGATTACAGGCCCCGATGAGGGGGAAGTGATTTTTGATGGAAGACGGTTGCATCCTGATCATATCGCGATGATCGGCTACCTGCCTGAAGAACGCGGGCTCTATAAAAAGATGAAAGTCGGAGAACAGGCTTTGTACCTTGCCCAACTTAAAGGACTTAGTCGTCACGATGCCAGGCAGCGGTTAAAAATATGGTTCGAAAAATTTGAAATCCAGGACTGGTGGGACAAAAAAGTGGAAGAACTGTCAAAAGGCATGCAACAAAAAGTGCAGTTTGTGGTAACCGTAGTTCACGAGCCTAAGTTGCTGATTTTCGACGAGCCTTTCAGCGGGTTCGATCCTATCAATGTTAATCTGCTCAGAGATGAAATACTTGAACTGCGTAAAAATGGTTCAACTATTATATTCTCAACCCACAATATGGCTTCAGTTGAAGAACTCTGCGATAACATTGCACTCCTCAATAAAGCTGAGAAAATACTGGACGGGCCGGTGAAAGATATCAAACGGCAGTATTTCACAAATAGCTATCAGGTCCAGTACCGCGATTTCAACGGTACTCCTTATGAGTTACACGAACCGGGATTTGAAGTCCTGGCCTCCTCGGTTGAAGACGATATTTGCTCTGCTACCTTCAGATTGCCTGCATCCAAAGGCCCCAACGATCTACTTGCAGCTATGCTGCCTCATGTGAGTGTTGTTAATTTTAACGAACTCATCCCGTCGATGAACGATATTTTCATCTCAACGGTAAATGCAGTTAACTCCAATCATATCCAGGAATCCTGAAAAACAAAGCCATGAACAAGATATTTTTAATTATTCAACGTGAATACCTTACAAAGGTTAAGAAGCGGTCGTTTATTGTTATGACCATCCTGGGCCCGATATTAATGGCTTCGCTGTTTATCCTGCCTGTATATTTGGCCAGCCGTCAGGACGACAAGCAAGTTATCAATGTACTCGACGAAACGGGCTTGTTCTTCAACAAATTCGAAAACAATGAAAATTATACTTTTATTCCTGTTTCGACAAGCCTGCTTGAAGCCAAAATAAACCTGATGAAAAAGGGCAATTATATATTGCTGCATATCCCGGCTACACAACTAAATATTCCGGATAACGCCGTGATATATTCTGATAAGCAGCCTACGCTCAACCTGAAAGGATATATTTCGGGTGTAATGAGCAAGGAACTCGAGAAACAGAAACTCGCTGCTGAGATACGAAATGAGATACTACGCAATACACCCGGTTATAAGCCTGGCGGTGACACAACTGCTGTAGATCTGATGAGTGAAACTATTTTAAAAAACATCCATACCGATGTAAAAATAACGACCTATAAAACAGGTGAAGGCGGAACTGAACAAAAAAGTTTCACTGAACTAACTATGGTAATTGGCTATGTTGGCAGCATAATGATCTATATGTTTATTTTCATGTTTGGAGCACAGGTTATGCGTGGAGTAATCGAAGAGAAGACCAGCCGAATTGTCGAAGTTCTTGTTTCGTCAGTTAAACCTTTCCAGCTCATGATGGGTAAAATTGTAGGGGTCGCGATGGTTGGCCTTACGCAGTTCCTGCTATGGATTGCATTCACTTTTATAATTATTACAGCAGTTCAGACAGCCTTTCCACAACAGTTTAAGAAAACCCAGACAGAACATGCAAAGATAACAGGACAAAGTATTGCTCTTCCTAATGAGGCAGCACCTTCAGCACCAAATTCAATTACTGCCGATACCGGAAATGATCAGATGAACGAAATTTTTGAGGCTTTTTCATCTATCAATCTACCGGTTATGATCATGTCGTTCCTGTTCTATTTCCTGTTCGGATACCTGCTGTATGCTGCGCTCTTTGCCGCTATTGGAGCAGCCGTTGATAACGAAACAGATACCCAGCAATTTATGCTTCCTGTTACCGTTCCGCTCATTCTTTCACTAGTAGTTGCTCAAACTGTTATCCAGAATCCTGAAAGCCCTCTTGCTTTCTGGCTTTCGATGATACCCTTCACCTCCCCCGTTATTATGATGGTGCGCATACCTTTCGGAGTTCCGACTTGGGAAATAGCCCTTTCAGCCGGGTTTCTGATTTTGGGATTTTTCGGTACCACCTGGCTTGCAGCCAAAATTTATCGCACCGGCATACTGATGTATGGTAAAAAATCGAACTACCAGGAATTGTGGAAATGGATACGATATAAGGGGTAAGGGGTTTCATGTTTCATGTTTCATGTTTCATGTTTCATGTTTCAGAGTTTCAGGGTTTCAGGGTTCCAAATTCCAGGGTTTCAGGGCTTCAGGGTTTCAGGGTTCCAAATTCCAGGTCCCAAAACCCAAATCCCACACCCAAACAACAATTGAATGACCATCGAATGCCAACTCATCCCTCTCAAAAAGAACTTGAAAACTCAATCTTCAACAATTGAATGACTATCGAATGACTATTGAATGACAACTCATCCCTCTCAAAAAGAACTTGAAAACTCAATCTTCAACAATTGAATGACCATCGAATGACAACTCAACCATCTCTAAAAAACCCAAAAACTCATTCTTCAACAATTGAATGACCTTCTAATGACTATTGAATGACCTTCTCCCATTCTCCCATTCTCCCATTCTCCCATTCTCCCACTCTCCCACTCTCCCACTCTCCCACTCCCTATCCCCTAACCCCTAAATCCCAAACCCTTCAAAAAATGGCCCGAATACTAATAATCGACGACGAACGTGCTATCCGCAATGCTTTACGCGAAATACTGGAATATGAAAAATACCAGGTGGACGATGCTGAGGATGGACCATCGGGTATTGAACTGGTTGGTAAAGAAAGCTATGATGTAATACTTTGCGATATAAAAATGCCAAAAATGGATGGCATCGAAGTGCTCGAAAATATTCAGAAAACAACGGATGCCCCGGTGGTTATGATCTCCGGCCATGGCACCATCGAAACTGCTGTTGAAGCCATCCGCAAAGGCGCTTACGATTTTATCGCCAAACCGCTGGACTTGAACAGACTTTTAATCACCCTGCGAAATGCTATGGACAAATCGCGGTTAGTAACTGAAACCAAGGCTCTGAAACGTAAAGTGAGTAAGCAATACGAAATGATTGGCGAATCACCGGCAATTACTAAAATCAAAGATATGATCGAACGTGTGGCAGCAACCGATGCACGCGTATTGATCACCGGCGATAGTGGTACCGGAAAAGAACTGGTTGCCCGCTGGCTGCACGAAAAAAGCAATCGCGCCGAAAGCCCTTTTGTTGAAGTGAACTGTGCTGCCATTCCTTCTGAATTGATTGAAAGCGTATTGTTTGGCCATGAAAAAGGTTCATTTACCTCAGCCATCAAACAGCGCAAAGGCGACTTTGAGCAAGCCACAAACGGAACAATTTTCCTCGACGAAATCGGTGATATGAGCCTTTCGGCACAGGCAAAAGTGCTGCGTGCCTTACAGGAAAACAAAATTATGCGGGTGGGTGGCGAAAAAGACATCCCGGTGAACGTGCGTGTTATTGCCGCTACCAATAAAAACCTTCTTGAAGAAATTGAAAATAAAACCTTTCGCGAAGATTTGTATCACCGCCTGAGCGTGATCCTTATCCGGGTTCCATCGCTGAACGAACGCGAAGACGATATTCCTATGCTGGCACATTATTTTGTGGAGCAAATCTGCGAAAATAATGGCAGGCCACCGATACAGTTCACCGAACAAGCGCTGGAAGAGCTAAAGAAAATCAAATGGACCGGCAATATCCGCGAACTACGAAATGTGGTTGAAAGGCTGGTTATCCTGTGCGATCAGCAAATTACGGCTGAAGATGTGCTGATGTATGCACAACCTTCGAGAAAAGGATAAAGAAATAATTTCTAATGAATCAAAATTTCCGCCTGTTGGATATCCAATAAAAGTGATGGCAATTGTCCGGGTTTTGCTCCCGGAAGCGTTACGACAATAATATGCTGAAATCCCTGTTTATTGTATAGGTTTCGCCCCGTCTGGTAACTTCGAAGGGGCGCTGAATGCCGGGTTTGTGAGAAATGTTTCATCCCGCAGAGTCTTTATAAAAGCAATCAGGTCAGCCTTTTCATTTGGCGTTAACTGGATACCCCCATCATACGCATGGTGCATCAGCGGATGCACATTTGGTGTCCAGATAACACCCTCCGAATAAAAATCAATTACTTCTTCCAGCGTTTTGAAGCGGCCATCGTGCATGTATGGGCCGGTAAGTTCAATATTACGCAAGGTTGTAGCCTTGTATGCCCCATGATCTTTAGGGTCACCGGTAACCGAGAAGCGGTCGCGGGTATCGTTAAAAACGGAATCCTTTCCATTATTATAGCACAGATTGGTGGTAAACAGCGGATTACCTGCACCTCCATGACAATGGAAACAATCAGCACCGTTCTCGGTCATAAAAAGCACATAACCATTAAGTTCCTGCGTATTAAGCTGCTGTTCACCCCGTATATACTTATCAAATTTTGAGTCAGACGAAATCAATGTACGGACAAACTGAGCAACAGCTTTGCTGATATTCCTAAAAGTAACCGTTCGCGAGCCGAACGCTTTTTCGAAAAGATCAGGGTAACCGGGTATGCTCTGTATCAAAGCTTTGGTTTTATTGGTATCGCCAGCCATCTCATGTGGAGCTGTAACTCCCATCCGCACAATATCTTCAAGTGTGCGTTGCGTGACGTCAGGATTATCTTTTGATATTGAACCCGACCAAAAGTACCCCGACTCGTTCCACACCAGGTTGATCATGGGCAGCATATAATGAGGGGTTAATATGCCAGTAATTCCAAAAGGGTGTCCACCAACAAATTTCGGGTTATCAATTCCGCATTCGAACGAACGGGATTGCAGGTGACAGGTACCGCAACTCATCATTTTGTCCGTTTCGGTATTACCCGACATACGGCCATCATAAAAAAGGTAACGGCCCAACTCCACTCCTTCTACTGTCATTGGGTTGTCGGCAGGAATATTCATTTGGGTAGGAAAATATTTTGGAACTTCAATAGTATAGGGTGTTGGATTAAATACAGCATCATCGTGCTTACACGCAGAAAAACTCAAAAGAACCAGCAAGGAACACATCATAGGTCCAATTATCCATAAGCTTCTCCTGCTAATCTGAATTTTCATTTTTATTTTATTACTCTTTATCCATTCCTTAATGAGGAATACAACATGAATTTGAACTGTATTAAAATACTTTTCCATTTGGTTTCCTGGTTATTCATGATCTGACCAGCAATTCCAACTCCAACCATTTGGCACTTTGTACCCATTCTTGAAATTCAGGGTCTTCGTTGCTAATATTAAACGCCCAAAATTAACCATTATTACTCATGAAAGTAAACCAATAAGAGTTATCCGGTTAATTAATACAACCGGCGTCTGTCAATTGAATAATCCGGCTTCCAATCATGACTCAATTGTCACTATCTTTGCAGCCCTTTAAACTGAAAGGGAAAACCTAAATTTTTTAAAAGCATCGAAATTTTAAAAGCTAAATTCAATAAGTTGATCGATGTATAACAAACACAAGAATGAAATTCAAACCCGGAGATAAAGTAAGGTTCCTCAACGCAACAGGAGGAGGAACTGTAGTAAAAGAGATTAATGCATTTATGGTTTCGGTGGCAATTGAAGATGGTTTCGAAATACCAACCATGATCCATGAACTTGTTGCCATTGAACCCGCAGGTGCATCAGGCGATTTGTTTTTGAATAAAGATGACCGCCGGGCAGAAAAACCAGTATCGGTTGAAACTGAGCCAGAGATTGTTGAAACCGAACGTATCAGCCGTATCGTGCAGCGGGGAAACGAATCGGCTGCACCTTCTGGAATTTACCTTGCCTGGGCTCCCCAGGACCAGCAGAGGTTGTTGTCGGGAAATATCGATGTTTATCTTGTAAACAACACTACATCCGATATCCTGTACTCCTTTTTCCTTAAAAACAAGGAAGGAAATTTTTCGGGAATTGATTACGGATCAGTGCCTTCGGAATCGAAACTGGTGATCGAGAGCATAGTCCGCGACGACATCGGAATGTGGTCGAATGGAATCGTACAAGCCATGTTCTTTTCCGATGAAAACGAAAAAGTCCTTATGCCGGTAAGCGCTACTTTCAGGATAAAAGGTTCACTTTTTTTCCAGGATGGCAGCTACCACGAAACACGCTTCCTTGCTAATCAGAAGGCCATCGTTTATACTGTGTGTGAACTGAACCGTGTTCCAAGTACTTACGAACAATTGCTTAACGAAAAAGAGAACCGCGAACCACTGCCTGCGGCTGCCGAACGTTTCAGGCCCGAAACGGCTATTGATCAGCATCGTACCGCACCAGGCGAAGCTGAAGTCGATCTGCATATTTCAGTTCTCCGAAAGGATTACGGAAACCTTTCACCGCACGAGATATTAACTATCCAGATGGGATATTTTGAACGGATGCTGGGAAGTGCCATTGCATTTAAGTTTACCCGCGTTGTATTTATTCATGGCATAGGGAATGGAACACTAAAACAAGCCATCATTCAGCAGCTTGCTGAATATGAGGATGTTGAATTCCGCAGCGCTTCATTTGCAAAATACGGTAACGGTGCTATCGAACTTATCATTCACCGGAATCGATAATACGCACTAACGCCGGATACTATCCATTTAACCACAATTCTCTGCGAAGGCAAAACAGCGAATGATCAGGACTGTGTTATCCGTTAAAATTGAAGGTTCCGTTTTAATACATTGTGGACTATTTTTGTTTAAGGTGCCGGGTGCCCCTGTTGTCAACTTCGATTGCCCGAATATGCCTGTTTAGGTAATTATTGTTTGAAAGTAAACTTGTCGCGTATCGGCGGAACCCGGAACCCGGAACCTGGAACCTGGAACTCGGAACTCGGAACTTTTTTCTGGTTGAAGCTACAATTTAATCTCTTTTCAACAATATTCTTCAACAGAACCAAATTGAATACCCATACCAAATTCAATTATTGCTATTTTTGCAGGTATTCCAATCTCCACCATTCATTGAAAGCCGCCGGACCGATAGAGTATGTAAGCAGAAAATATGAAAGTGCTGAGACGCCGCTTTTTTCAATCCTTATTCCTACATGGAACAACCTGGAAATGTTGCAATTGTGTATCAGCAGCATTATAAAAAACAGTTTTTATAAACATCAGATCATTCTTCATATAAACGAAGGAACTGACGGAACCTTAGCCTGGGTTGAGGAACAGCAGTTCGATCATACGTTCAGCAAAAGCAATATTGGTGTTTGTTATGCTATAAATGCTGCAGCCGGTCTTGTAAAAACTGACTTTATTGTTTATCTGAATGATGATATGTACGTTTGCCCTGATTGGGATAAGTACCTGTGGGAAGAAGTTCAGCTGATGCCCGACAAGCTTTTTTATCTTTCGGCAACAGCTATCGAACCCTTTGATGCAGGTAAAAAGTGTGCCATAACGCCTTATTCGTTTGGAACAAGTCCGGCTGCTTTCCGTGAAATGGAGTTACTTGCCAATTTCAGATCGTTACCCATGCACAACTGGAACGGTGCATCCTGGCCGCCGGCCCTGGTTCATCGGGATATATGGAATACGGTTGGTGGCTACAGTGTTGAATTTTTTCCCGGATTTTATTCTGATCCTGACTTTTCACTAAAACTTTGGCAGATTGGCGTTCGTAATTTCAAAGGTGTTTCACGTAGCAGGGTGTATCATTTCCTTGAACATTCAACAAAACGTATGGGTAACCGGAGAGTTAAAGATGGTAACATCCTGTTTCTGAATAAATGGGGAATTACAGCTAATATGTTTTATAAATTCTATCTGCAAATGGGAAGTCCTTATAAAGGTCCGCTTCCTGAGGTGGAAGAAACATTTGCCTATAAAAAGAAGAAATTTACAAGCCGGATTAAAAAGCTTTTTACGGATGGAGCGGCTTTGTAAAACCATTCACAAGTTGTTATAGACTAAATACTTAAAGAATTTTAATAATTTTGTAAAATTGCATTTAAATAAGTGCCCCGGGGAAATTTCTACTTCTTTTTACTATTTGGAATATGGAACTCAAATCAGGAAATATCGATCTTCGTCCTTTGCGCTTAGCCGATGCAGTGCGTTTGGCTGAACTGGCCAACAACGAAAAAATAAGCTGTAACCTCCGCGATGGGTTTCCAAATCCATATACGCTGGCTGATGCCGAAAATTTTCTGAAAAAATTCACAAACCAGGATCCTGTCACATTTTTCGGAATTGATTACCAGGGCGAATATGTAGGGAATATCTCCCTGGTTCCGGGTCAGGATGTTTACCGCAAATCGGCCGAGATCGGCTACTTTATTGGCGAGCCATACTGGAACAATGGTATAGTAACCACCGCAGTAAACCTGATAACCGAATATGGTTTTAATCAACTCGGAATCATCAGGATACAAACCGGCGTTTTTGAGTACAACCCTGCGTCGATGCGGGTCCTTGAGAAATGTGGTTTTACGAAAGACGGAGTTTTCCGCAAATCAGTTTTTAAACAGAATAGAATTTGGGATGAAGTGAGGTATTCGAAAATAAACCCGGAATTTGTAGGGTAAGGAGGCTTGTTTCTGGTTGCTGGTTGCTGGTTGCTGGTTCAACCCCTCCTAAATCCTCCCCGGGGAGGACTTCAAGGGTTAGATGGTTTTGAGGTTAGGGTTCAAAGGAACTTTTTTCTATTTCCTATTTTCCATTTTTCTATTTCCCATTTTCTATTAACCATTCCCCATCCACATCTCCCCAATTATCCCTACCTTTGCCCCGGTGACAACCTGTTCTATCGTATCCCGGCTTGTCCGCGGGTAAGGAAAGTCAGGACAACACAGAGCGCCATACTTCCTAACGGGAAGGTCCTGCGGCTGAACACCGTGGGAACAGCAAGTGCCACAGAAAATATACCGTCACGCCGAAAGGCGTGATAAGGGTGAAAACGCGGGGTAAGAGCCCACGCCAGCGTGTAGCGATACACCTGAGGGTAAACCTTATGGGTTGAAAGACCAAATATACCGGGAGTAGCGCCGCGAAAGCGGCTGCTGTAAGGGTTGCTCGCCCGATGCCCGGGGGGTAGGTCGTTAGAGGCTGTTAGTGATAACGGTCCCAGATAAATGATGGAAGCCGGCGGGTCGGCAACAGGCCCGATGGAACAGAATCCTGCTTACAGGGTTGTCACCTAAGTGTTGCATTTTAAAATGTCGGATGTGGGATGTCGGATGTGCGATGTCGGATGTGCGATGTCGGATGTGCGATGTCGGATGTGCGATGTGGGATGTGCAATGTCGGATGTGCAATGTCGGATGTGGGATGTGGGATTAAGTATTTGATATATCATTATTTTATAACTAATTTATTTGTCATCTCTGACTGCATTTGAAAATAAACCTTTACGCTATGGGTTTACCCTTCTAAGATCAATAGTGCGATTTTTCAAACCTTCGAATGATGAATTTGGATTAGTTCGCGAGATCCACAGGAAAGATATTATTTCAAGCATGCCAGGATTTGTTTACAGATAGTATATTTCCCAAATCTTCATAACTATATACTATTCTCAGCGCTCCAGCGTTAAGTTTTCAAACCACAACTGTTGATAAGTTACCTCACCCCTACTCTTCGCTCCTGACTTTATATAGTACCTTTAATCCTGATTTTCAGCATATAAATATGAATAGATCCCGAATTTTAACCTCAATATTTTGTGTACTGATCACAAGCGTGTATCTACAGGTCTCAGCACAAAAAACAAGCATCTACGACAATCCTCAAGCTGCTTATGATCAGGCAATTGACCTTTTCAGCAAAGCAAAATACGGTTCGGCCCAGGTAGTGTTTGATGAACTGGCTTTAGGGGAAAAGTCAAATATCCAGGCAGGCTCGGAATATTATGCTGCCATGTGCGCTGCTCAACTCTTTCATCCCGATGCAACGATACGTTTCGAAAAATTCATCGGAGCCTATCCTCAGAATGCACAGGTAAATGAAGCCTATTTTGAACTTGGCAAGCTTCAGGTTACTAATAAAGATTACCGTAATGCGATCGAAAGTTTTGATAAAGTGGATAGGTTCGGGCTATCGGAAGAACAGCAAAACGAATTCTACTTCAAATCGGGATATGCCAATTTTAAGATCAATGACCTGAAAAAAGCCCGGGAGAACTTTGCCTTACTTATTGACAAACCTAATAAATACAATTTTCCTGCTAACTATTATTACGCTTATATTGCATACACCGAAAAAAACTATGAAACCGCGCTGAAACATTTTGAACGTATATCCACCGATGAAACCTTCCGCGACGTGGTGAATTATTATATTATTCAAATCTATGCTTTGCAGGGGCGATACGACGAGTTGCTCGCAAAATCGTTGCCTTTGCTTGAAATGGGTACCGATAAAAGAACCGCGGAAATAGCCCGCTTAACGGCTGACGCTTATTTCCACCAGGGCGATTACAAAACATCACTTAAGTATTATAACCAATACCTCGATTCAAAGCCACATACTGTTTCAACCATCGACAATTATGAAATCGCTTTTGCAAATTATAAAAACGGAAATTATACCTTAGCGATCAACTACTTCCAGCTTGTAGCTAATGCAAAAGATACGCTTGCGCAAAATGCATATTATCACCTGGGTGATTGTTATATTAAAACCAACCAAAAACGCTTCGCTTTTAATGCCTTCAATTCGGCTTTTAAAATCAAATCTGATCCGGCTTTAACAGAAGAATCACTTTTTAATTATGCAAAATTAGCAGTCGAACTTTCGTACAATCCATATAATGAGGCTGTTAATGCAATCCAGGAATACCTCAATAAATATCCTGAATCTGTCCGCCGGGATGAACTTTACGGATACCTGGCTGATTTGTACCTGCTTACCAAAAATTACAAAGGTGCACTTACAAGTATTCAGCAGATTAAAAAGAGGAGTACTCGCCTCGACGTCGCCTACCAGAAAATTGCTTATTACCGCGGAGTAGAGCTTTTTAACGAAACAGATTATGACGGGTCCATCTTACTTTTTGCGCAGGCAAGAGAACTCACTTCCGACAATTCGATTAAAGCATTATCCTCCTACTGGACCGGGGAAGCGTATTATCGCACTGCCCGCTGGGACCAGGCTGTTGAAGCCTTTAATAAATTCCAGGTAACTCCTGGAGCTTTGAGCCTGACTTTGTTTAATACAGCAAACTATAACATAGGCTACTGCTATTTTAAGAAGAAAGATTATTCCAAAGCTGCAAATAGTTTCCGGAAATACCTGTCCGAAAAGAAGACAGACTCAAAGCTGGCAGGTGATGCCAACCTCCGCCTTGGCGATTGTTACTTTATGACCAAAGACTATGCAAGTGCAATTGAATATTATCAGAACGCCGTGGCGGCAAAGGTAAATGATGCCGATTATGCTATGTTCCAGGCCGGCATATGCTATGGCGTGCAGGGTAATATGGATAATAAAATTGCAACCTTGCGGAAAATGCTTCAATCCTACAGCAAATCAAATTATACCGATGATGCTTTATACGAAATCGGCTTAACCTTTAATGTAACCGACCGGGATAAAGATGCTCTTACCTATTTTCAGCGTGTAGTAAAAGAATTCCCTAACAGCCCCTATGTAAAAAAATCCTTGTTAAAAACCGGGCTTATATTATTCAACCAGAATCACGACCAGGAAGCACTTGATATACTAAAACGGGCTGCTAAAGATTATCCTGGCTCAACTGAATCGAAAGAAGCACTGAGCAGTATAAAAAGCATTTATGTCGAGATGAACCAGGTTGATGAATACATGGATTTCACAAAACAGGTTCCGGAGGCTGATATTTCACGCTCCGAGCAGGACTCACTCACGTATATTGCTGCCGAAAACCAATATATGAACGGCAATTGCGACAAAGCAACAGATGGATTTACCAGTTATATCGCCAAATTTCCTGAAGGATCCTTCATTTTGGCGGCTAACTTCTACAAAGCTGAATGTGATTACAAAGCACAGCGTTTCGACAAGGCTATGAAGAGTTATGAATACATTTTAAGCCAGCAACGCTCTCGATTTACCGCCAATGCAGCGGCAAGAGCTGCCCAGATCAATTACCAGCGGACAAATTATGAAGCAGCTCTCGAAGACTATATCCGCCTCGAAGAATCCGCGGATCAGCCGGGTATGACAGTTACTTCGCTAACAGGACAAATGCAATGCAACTACCTGCTCCAACGCTTTGGGATGGCAATACAATCAGGACAAAAACTGCTAACCCTCGACAAACTTCCTGATAACCTGGCTACCGAAGCACATTTTACCATTGCCCGTTCAGCGTATGCACTCACTAATACTGAACTTGCCCGCAAAGAATTTGAAGAAACCCTGAAACTTTCGAAAAACGAAATGGCTGCCGAAGCAAAATATATGCTGGCTCAACTCGAGTACGAGGATGCAAAATATGATGAGTGCGAAAAAACTGTTTTCTCCTTATCCGAAAACTATGCTTCCTACGATTATTGGGTTGCCAAAGGATTTCTCCTTCTTTCGGATGTGTATGTAAAAAAAGGAAACACCTTCCAGGCAAAACAAACTTTACAAAGCATAATCGATAATTATGAAGGCAAGGACCTGGTAACGATTGCGCGTCAAAAGCTTGCTGCAATTGGCACAGCCAACTAATTGGAACGCATTGTGTAGCTAATCGGAAAGTTGTTAAAATTTATTTTAAAAAGCATATGAGAACATCAAAATATAAAATCACACGTTTACCATTAGTTTGTTTTTTTGCACTGGCAGTTTCGTCAACAGCACTGGCACAGGTGAAAACCTATAATGAAGAAATTACAGTGGTGGCACCTTTCAATCCTATTATTCCTGATGCTTTTAAAATCAGCAGCAATCCCACAATCAACGACGCCACTACTACCATTCCTTTAATGAATTATAACATTATGCCCAGGATTGCCGATGTAAGGCCTGAAATTGAACCCTTACCTGCCGTTAAACTGGTTGCCGAACCATTGAGTAAGTTGTACCGCAATTACATCCGTGCAGGTGCCGGCAATTATTCAGCATTGTATGGTGAATTATTTATGAGTTCACTGCGATCAAAAAAATATCTTACTTCGGTACATCTCAAACATCAATCAGCATCCGGCGAAATCAGGAATTACGGCCCACCGGAAAACAGCCGTAACGAAGCCGAAGCAACCGTCACAAGGTATTTCGACGCACACACACTCACCGGAAAAGCTTTTTATTACCGCGACGGGCTTCATCTTTATGGATTTAAACCTTCTGATTTCCCCGATACAATTATCCTGGCAGACGATGTAAAACAGCATTATTCTACTGCTGGCGCCTCTGCAACTTTCGGCAGCAGCTATAAAGACACGGATAAACTTAACCATACTTTCGGATTGTCATACTATCATATGGCCGGTATGAGCGAAAACAAGGAAAACAATGTAAACTTCACCACAACCCTCGACAAACGATACGACCTATTTAAACTAGATAATGACCAGGTGCTGGGCATAAATGCAGGCTACAATTTCTTCGACCAGCACAATTCATTGGGAAAGTCCCGCAGCAGCATTTTCATGATCAATCCTTTTATTAAGGCCGATGTCAACGAATACAGTTTTATGGCCGGATTTAAAATGAATGTAGCTTCTGATACACTTACTTCCAAAAATCATTTTTATCCTGTAGCTGAAGCCCGTCTCGAACTCATCCCTGACGCGCTAAAATTATACGCAGGTATCAGCGGCGGAGTTGAACGCACATCGCTGCAAAGCATCACGGAACAGAACTTATACATCAGTTCGGTACTACCCTGGGATTTCATAAATGATAAATTTAAAATCTACGGTGGATTCCAAAGCAATATTAGTCGCAGCTTCAACTTCAATGGTAGTATTTCCAGCAGTTCGTATGAGAATTACCCGTTTTTTGTTACCGACACCAGCAACTATCTGCTTAACAGTTTTACTTTGTTATACGATAATGTAGGTGCAGTGAAGATCAAAGGAGAACTTGAATTTGTAAAATCAACCCGCTTACACCTGGCAGTTACCGGAACCTATGCACATTACAAAACCAACCAGGAATATGCATGGTACAAGCCCGCTTATGAATTCGAATTAACAGGCAGGTACGACATGCAGAGTAAAATTATTCTTACTACCAAAGTTGTTGTAAACGGGCCGGTTTGGGGATTGACCCCAACCTCTGATCCGCTTTTTGATGGCATTGGTGAGCCATCATACGTACTAACACCTGAAAAGCTGAAAGGATGGACAGATATAAACCTCGGAGTTGAATACCGGTTTACCAAAGCGCTTTCATTCTGGATTAACATTAACAACCTCACCAATACTAAATATTACCGATGGGTAAATTACCACATGTATGGAATTAACTTGCTGGGCGGAGTGAGCTATTCGTTTTGATGAGAGGGGAGTGAATAGTTAATAGAGAATAGTGAGTAGACAACCACCATCAAGAAAATAGCACAAACAGGAACTAATCCTATATTATCAGGTGAACTTCGTCTTTATGTCAATTAAATTTTCTCCTATGGAAATCGTCTTTATCTGCCCTTTTTCGACTCCCTAAGGGACGGGGTCAAACGAAAAAGGACAGATGCAATGAGCTTTTAAAAAATAGATTCTTGATTTTTGAAAAATCTCCATTGTTTGTATCTGACTGAAAAACGGTTGTTTGCATCCTGGTTAGATGAAAGCGAATCATCCTGCTTCCTTGTAGCACTGAGTAAAAGAATTGTGAATGGGAAATGGATAATTGTACAAAATCCCAGGTTCTATCGGGACCAAATCCGCAATCCGACATCCAACTTCCGAAATTTAAAATCCTGATTTCTTAAATCCAAAGCCACAACCCCTAATCAATCAATACTTCTTCAGTTTGCTGTTTCCAATATCAGCCATTAATATATTAAAAAAGCATGATTGAGTAGAAATGAAAGTCAACTGCAAATATCCGTCAATAAACCAGGATACGGGCAAACTAAGAAAATGCCGGTGTTTTGTTGGGAAGTAAATAATCAGGAATTTGAAATCAAAAGAAGATCAATATCTTGAACCGGAATAATTTCACGAAAGTAAATCAGTTCTCATTTGATTGACCATAAGGATGATTTTCTGCTCAACGCAGTTAATTAACTCACTGAGATTTCCATCACTCTTTCCTTCTTTAGCTAAATCCTCTATCACCTGGAAAGTTTGCTGCAACGCGGTTGCACCGAAAAACGAAAAGTGTGGTTTAAGTTTATGTGCCTGTTGCCTCACGATTTCCATTTCTCCCATTTCGTAAGCTTTTTTGATCGTTGCTAAAGAGCCCGGGGTATTGATAACAAACATTTCAACAATGGAACGGACAAATTCGGGATCATCCACATCAAACATATCAAGCGAATACAGTTTTCCTAATGGTGTGCCATTTTCAGCCAACAATCCGCTTTCAGAAATGCAGCCTTCCGATTCACTCTTCAAATAGCGAGAGAGTTTCGTTTTCAGTTCCCGTTTAGTAATCGGTTTTTGAAGATAATCATCAAATCCGGCTGTTGCCACAATACTCATAATATTATCATCATTATGAGCAGTGAGTGCAATGATAATATGTTTCTTCCCATTTGACACTTCTCGTTCCCTGAGCATGGTTGCCGCCTGCAAACCGTTAATGCCAGGCATCTCAATGTCCATTAAAATAATACTGGGTTCAATTGTTTCAATCCCTGCCATTAGCTTATCAGCACTATCCATGCATAAACTGTCATAGCCCATTTGTTTTAGATATTTCGAGAATAGAAAACGGTCAGAATCAGAATCTTCGACCAATATTATCGTACGGTTAACGATCATTAGGGGTACTATTAATAGATGGAGCAAATGTAACAACTATTTCATTATGAAACACATCAGTTTTTTAAAAATCTGCATTTTCACGTTGAACAAATGCTTTTGTTGATAACAATCCACAGGCTGCATCTATATCAAGACCACGTGAAGCTCTTATGGTAGTATAAATTCCTTTTTCATTGAGAGCTTTTTGAAATTCGAATAATCTTTCTTCGTTCGTGCGGGGAAGTGGCACATTGGGTACAGGATGAAAACGAATGAGGTTGATCCGGCAACGTGTTTTGTTTAATAAACGGGCCAGTTCTTTCACATGCCTTTGAGTATCATTTAACTCGCCAAAAACAATGTATTCAATTGATACACGCCGGTATTTCCCCAGGTCGGCCTTTTTAATAGCTTCAATTACTTCCTTAATTGGATATACATGCTGTATTGGCATAAGCCGGCGCCGCTCATCGTCGAAAGGTGAGTGTACACTTACAGCCAGGTTGCATTTGCTTTCGCGGAGAAAGACCTCCATGGCCGGAACAATACCAATAGTTGAAACTGTAACTTTACGTGCACTTAGTTCGAAACCATAGGCGGCAGTTAATATTTCCTGGGCTTTCATCACCTCTTCAGGATTATCGAAAGGTTCGCCCATACCCATGAAAACGATGTTGGTAATTAATTCGCGTTCGGGTAAGCTGCGCAACTGGTTAAGAATTTGTCCTGCCGACAACTGCGCCTGGAAACCTTGCCTGCCGGTGGCACAAAACAAACACCCCATTTTGCAGCCTACCTGCGACGATATACAGAGCGTATTCCGCCTTTCTTCAGGAATAAAAGCAGTTTCAATAAACCGATGGTCGCTCACGGGGAACAAATATTTTTTAGTGCCATCATTCGATTGCTGAACTTTTGTCGAATCAACAATGCCCAGATCATAATGCTCAGCCAGGAGTAAGCGGGCTTTTTTCGAAATATTCGTCATCTCATCGTACGACTGAATATTTGTTTTATACAGCCAATATGCAAGTTGTGAAGCAACAAACGCCGGAAGATCCAGCTCTATGGCAATGCGTTTCAGATCCGAAAGGGTTTTCCCAAGCAGATGTTCTTTTTGGATGGATGAATCGGCAAGTAACATTTATATTCAGAAATATATTTCAGCCACTATGTTACTGAAAGCAATTCCTTTACTCATAAGGATATCTCTGCATTCAACAACCATTTCGGCGCTTCCGCAAAGGTAATACTTTTGATCTTCGGGTAGTTCATCATTTTCCTCAAGATATTGAGTTACACGGCCATTATAAACGTCATCGCCCTCCTGTTGTGAACAACAGCGCACATAGCGTGAGCCAAAATCACGGGCAAGTTTATCACTAAAATAAAATTCATTCAGGGTTCTCGATCCGTGTATCAGGGTCTTATTGCCACCTAAACCTGAACGATACATACTATAAAACGGGGCGATCCCGGTACCGGCAGCAATCCAGTATGCAGGTTCATCGGATCCGGAATATGTACCAAAAGGAACAGTAATATAAAGTATATCACCGGGATTTAAAATGGCCAGGTTAGGGGTAAGTTTCCCTCCGGGCTTTATGTTGTATAGGATATCGATAGTTTCGTCATTTTCGCCGCTGGCTATGCTGTATAGCCGTGCATCATCATTTTGTGATATTGCCAGGCCCAGAACCTGCCCGGCCCTGAAGGTAAAATCGCGAATAAAGGAAAGCAGGAAAACATTGTGTGAAATTTCAATATTTGAAGTGATGGTAACCGATTTAAACTTTATGTTCGGTTTTGATTCAACTGAGTTCATTATAAATGTTTAATTATTCTTTTCAATTATTAAACGAACAAACTCAGGAATGGTTCAATGGAAACATAGTTTTAAATTATACCTGATCAATCATTTTACACGAAAGCGTTTTTGCATTTTTCCGGATAAGTGTAGATTCTGAATGTTTTTTTTGTATCTTTAACCTTTAAAAATTGTATAGCTCTTACATCTAATAGTTGGTACCAATGAAAAACATATTGCTGCTTAGCCTGATATCCATTTTTGTTTTTTCAACAATTATCCTGCATGGCCAGGAGAAATGCAAAGTGCTTAAACCCAATTTATCAGGCAATTATAAAGGCAAATGCAAAAACGGCCTTGCAAACGGTAAAGGGATTGCTATAGGTAAGGATAAGTATGAAGGCCAGTTCAGCAAAGGGTTGCCTCAAGGAGAAGGCACTTACACATGGTCGAACGGCTCAACCTATACAGGCGAATGGGCTGCAGGAATGAGGCATGGAATTGGGAAATACACTTCATCAGTTAATGAAAAAGACAGTGTACTAAACGGGGTATGGCAAGAAGACAAGTATGTTGGACCTATTCCCAGAAAGCCCTATGTTAACTATAATTCAGGGGTTGACCGCTATAATTTTCAAAAAAACAATACCACGGAAAGCAGGGTTTTAATTAATATGTATCAGAGCGGGACCCGTAACCTGGGTATATCGAATTTTATGATGTCCACAACCAGCGGGTCCGATACTAAAATCTGGCAATCAGTTGGTTATGATTTTGTTGTATTTCCGGTCTCTATAAAAATAATGTACACTTCCTGGAACAAAATCCATACTATACAGTATAATGTTAAGTTCGATTTCGAGATATTTGAACCCGGAGATTGGACAGTTGAATTGCACAATTAAACTTAGTGTAAGTAAAATTAAGAAATTCAATGGCAGAATATAATGATATCGGATTTTTCCTTTAAACACTGACCTTTTGCTTATCAACACTTAAAATACGCTGAATAATGCAGTTGAAAATCTGATTTAAAATACACAAGCTAATCCCAGGGAATAACCCTGATTTCCTGATTAACCGAATCCATATCTCATTAGTAAAAAACAGTTAGACAAAACAAAGTAAATGGAACGTTTCATTGCCTTTGGGATTTTAAGCATACTACTTGTATTTATATCCTGGCGGACTTTATCTAATTTAAAAAGTCATGGATTTTACCGTTTCTTCAGTTGGGAATGCATAATCTGGCTGTTGGTTTCAAACTATACATTTTGGTTTGACAATCCTTTTGGCATAAAACAAATATTTTCATGGATTATGCTGTTCGGGGCTGCTTACCTGGTAATTGCAGGAGCTATACTTTTAAAAAAATCAGGAAAACCAATCACGGATAGGGATGAAAAAACGCTTTATACGTTCGAAAAAACCACGGAGCTGATTGATCATGGGATTTTCAGGTTTATCCGTCACCCACTTTATTCCTCCTTATTATTTTTAACATGGGGAATATTTCTAAAGCATACGTCAGTCGGGTTGTTGGTTGTAGCCCTGCTTTCAACTGCATTCCTTTATCTTACCGCATTGTTTGATGAAAAGGAATGTATTAGTTACTTCGGCGAAAAGTATAGAGATTATATGAAACGGAGCAAGCGCTTTATCCCGTTTGTTTTTTGAAGAATTCATCGGGTGGGAATAATTTTCAAAACTGAGGTTTTGCAATGCAATTAACTTCTCCTTTAAAATACCTATAAACGTCAGCTTATAGAGCAATGCATCTCTGATTTAATTTAAAGTTCAATACAAAAAAATCTTAATGAAACATTCCGGTTATTCCGATTAAAGGGGAAAATATAATGATGCACCGGGTGTGCGATTTTGAAAAAAAAAAGAAAATAACATATGCTCTATTGCAATATTTAAAAAAAGTTGTAAATTAGCAATAAGTATTTGGAAGCGATTAAAATATCTGAGGAATAAATAGAAATGTTCGGCTTGTAAACATATTTGTATTTCAAAACGTTTTATTAAAATAAGCAAATACCAGGTTGAAACTCTATATAAAATATATGGTCTCAATTCGCTGCAAAATGGTAGTGAAGTCGGAGTTGGATAAACTCGGGCTGCATTATTCAAAAATTAGCCTGGGCGAAGTAGATGTTAAAGAGGAAATTACGCCTGAACAAATTGATCAGCTCAAAAAATCGCTGCGAAAATCAGGGCTCGAACTGATGGACGACAAAAAAGCCATTCTGATTGAAAGAATAAAAAATGTAATCATCGAGATGGTACATTACTCTGACGAACCGCCTAAAATAAATTTTTCCGACTATCTTAGTGAGAAACTTAACCATAACTATACTTACATGGCTAATCTTTTTTCGGAAGTTACAGGCATTACTATTGAACATTACATTATAGCACACAAAATCGAACGGGTGAAGGAATTGCTTTTATACGACGAACTCAATCTTACCGAGATATCATACATGCTCAGTTACAGCAGCGTGGCACATTTATCAAGCCAGTTCAAAAAAATTACCGGATTAACACCCACCTACTTCAGAAAGCTCAAGAATAAAAAGCTTTTAACTCTTGATAAAGTATAATTACACTCACTTTCGGCCGACCACTGAAGGCTGGTCTAAAAATGTGCTGGTCTTTAAAATGTGTGAATTATATAAATATTAACCAGAATTATGTAACCCTTTTTGCAATTATTAAAGTTAATTTTATTCTGCTTTAAAAAGCGTCAACTGGTTGAAAGTAAATTCAGAAGCTATTCTAAACTCACATTGCTTGATCATCCATTTCCGGTAAAAAATCCGGAGATC
Organism: Lentimicrobiaceae bacterium; assembly: GCA_041660125.1. GTDB lineage: Bacteria > Bacteroidota > Bacteroidia > Bacteroidales > UBA4417 > UBA4417. The sequence continues at coordinate 74,625 of JBAZWY010000005.1, read as the reverse complement.
AATTCCATCACTTATATTATCTGAATGCGTGACATTTCCTTTCGGTCATTTATGTTTTCACCATTCGAATCGTTTTCTTCAAGATTAAAACGATTTAGCTAAAACTTCAAGTTAAACTTTATTTACTACCCTTTTAAAATTAATTGATATGGACGAGATCCTCACCCCGGAACAATGGTACGAACTTCAAGGCAGAATCAGGCAACAATATCCTGAACTATCAGATGCGGATCTACAGTATCATGAAGCTATTGAAAAGGATATGCTGCAAATGGTAGAATTTCAGCTTCTAAAGACGAAAGCAATTATGAAAGAACTAAATGCAGGACATTACCCACTTCGACCCCTGAAACTTCATTGGCATAGAAAAAATCGTACCCGACACAATGTAAGCTGATGTAGAGCATAGAATGTATAAGCATTTGAAATTACATTGTTGGCAATTGCTTAGGTAAAGGGCAGCAATCCTTTTTTTATGAAAATAATTGGAACCGGATTGCAGCTCATGCTAAAAGTGTGAATTATATAAAATATTCCCGGAATTATATAAAATATTTTTACAATTTCTTATGAAATTTGTATAAACTATACAATGAATCCCCCAGATATATTCATATGACCGAAATCGAATTTCAATATAAACTTATCAGCCTTCAAACACCTATGATGCGTTTTGCATATAGTCTAACCTCTGATGATGAAGATGCGAAGGACCTCTTGCAGGAGACGTTTCTGAAAGCCTTGAAATATTGCGATAAGTTCGTAAGCGAATCGAATTTCAAAGCATGGATATGCACTATAATGAAGAATACTTTTTTGAACAATTATCACCGCTCGGTGCGACATAATAATTATTGCGAATACTCTAAATCAGAGTTATATAAGTATGAAGCCCCAGGTGCCGATGACCCCAATTCGATCTATTTCTCAAATGAACTTGAACAAATGATTAATTCGCTGAATGATGAAATACGGGTACCTTTCATAATGCACCAGCAAGGATATAAATACAAAGAGATCGCCGATTCGCTTTCGTTGAATATTGGAACAGTTAAGAGCCGCATCTTTGATGCAAGAATGAAACTGAAAAGACAACTGAACTGATCCATTAAATCTCAGAACAGGATCGGTTCAGTTATCAACATACATGTAACCTCAGGCCATGTAGTGGATAGCGCCTGGGATTATGCATGCCAATTTGCACGCGTTTTGTTAAAAAGACCGAAAAAAAACATCGTGCTGAAAATGAACCGGGAAAAGAAAGCAAATTATTGCTGCATTAGAATATTATTGCCGAAAAATAGCCTGAGCCAATTTAGTAATAGCTAACTTGATTAATTCCTAAACTTCAAAAAAGACAAAAGATAAAAGGATAAAGACAAAAGATAAAAGGATAAAGACAAAAGATGAAAGGATAAAGACAAAAGATAAAAGGATAAAGACAAAAGATAAAAGGATAAAGATAAAAGGATAAAGACAAAAGATAAAAGGATAAAGACAAAAGGATCAAAACATTATGAAGGCAATCATAAAAATCATCTTTACAAAATAAATTATGAAAATGGTTTGCATCTGCCCGACTTTTATCTTTTTACTTTTATCTTTTATCTTCTGCACGAATAATACTGTCTAAATATCCAACCAATAAATAATTGAAAAAACATTTTTCAGTCGAAGGCAAAACCAGATGCACCAGATATGCTTTTTTTCGATAAATTTGTAATTGCTTGCCAAAAGGCCATTAGGTAGTTACACTATTCACCGACAATAAAAAATACATCAAATGAACACAAGGAAAGTAAAACCGGCAGAAATATCAAAAGAAAAAACTTCTGATCAGGATGCCAGTCTGTTTCCAATTGTCTGTATAGGTGCATCTGCCGGTGGACTTGAAGCGTTGGAACAATTTCTGGGCAATGTACCTGCTTACAGCGGAATAGCATATATCGTAATCCAGCATTTGGATCCTACCCAAAAAGGAATGCTGCCGGAGTTGCTTCAGCGGGTTTCTAAAATTCCTGTTGTCCAGGCAAAAGACCGGATGACTGTAAGGCCTAACGGGGTGTATGTAATTCCGCCTAACAAAACCATGTCAATTTTTAAAGGCGTGCTTCACCTGTTCGAACCCATTGAGATCAGGGGACTTCGCCTTCCGATTGATTTTTTCATGCGTTCACTAGCCGACGACCGCAGGGAAATGAGCGTAGGAGTTATTCTATCGGGCATGGGCTCCGACGGCAGCACGGGGATCAGGGCCATTAAAGAAAAGAACGGGATAGTCATGGTTCAGGAACCTGACACGGCAAAATTCGACAGCATGCCCCGCAATGCCCTCACTTCCGTGCAGGCCGATATTGTGGCCCCGGCCAACGAGTTGCCGGGGAAACTCCTGGCTTTCCACAAACACATTCCTGTTATTAAATCAGGGCTGGAACTGGATGTTAAGAATCAGACTTCTCTCGAAAAAATCATTATTCTGCTTCGGATCCAGACCGGGAATGACTTCTCGCTGTACAAAAGAAATACAGTGTATCGCCGCATCGAACGACGCATGGGTGTCCACAAGATCGAGAAAATAACTTCATATGTGCATTTCTTACAGGAGAACCCAAAAGAAATTGAAATACTTTTTAAAGAATTGATGATTGGCGTAACCAACTTTTTCCGCGATGCCAACGTATGGGAAAAGCTCAAAGAAAATGTTATCCCTGCCATTCTCGTTACCCAGCCGGCCAATTCAGTTTTGCGTGCATGGATACCGGGATGTTCAACCGGGGAAGAAGCATATTCATTAGCCATCATATTTAAGGAAGCGATTGAAAAAATCCGTCCCCAGGGAGGTTTTTCGTTACAAATATTCGCTACCGATCTTGACAACGAAGCGATTGAGAGCGCCCGAAAAGGTTACTTCCCTTCAAATATTACTGCCGATGTATCAACTGAACGGCTGAACCGGTTTTTCACTGTAACCGACGGTGGTTACCTCCTCAAAACTGAAATAAGGGAAATGATTGTGTTTGCTCATCATAATATAATTCTGCATCCGCCTTTTACAAACATCAATATCATTTCGTGCCGCAACCTGCTTATTTACCTGGAAACCGAATTGCAACTTAAACTGTTAAGCCTGTTTTACTATAGCCTTAACCCTGAAGGCATTCTGTTGCTTGGCAATTCCGAATCGCTGGGAGCGCAAGGTCATCTTTTTTCAGCCATAGATAACAAATTGAAAATTTACAAACGGTCAGGCAACAATCCTACCCCCGAGTTATTCGATTTTCCTTCTTCATTTGCCCGGATAAAATCAACCATCACTGAAAAACAGGTACCTGCCAAATTGCCCGTAAGTATTCAATCCCTGGCCGACCAGCTCCTGTTACAACAATTTTCCCCTCCCGGTGTATTGGTAAACGGGAAAGGCGACATCATCTATATCAGCGGCCGCACCGGGAAGTACCTTGAGCCTGCTGTAGGCAAGGCAAACCTTAACATTTTTGCCATGTTGCGCGAAGGATTGCGCAACGAATTCCCGGCTGCCTTCCGTAAAGCAATCATGACAAAAGATGAGGTGGTTATTCGCAATATAAAGACAGGCACGAATGGAGGCACGCAAACAGTGAATGTTACCATCAGGTGGATTGATAAACCCGAACCGCTAAACGGGATGCTAATAATAATTTTTACGGATGTACCGGATAATATTGAGATTAAAAACGGATCGATAAAAGGGAAGAAAACCATTTTAACCAACCGTCTGCAGGAGTTGGAGACTGAGCTACAGAAAACCCGAGAAGAAATGCAGAGCACACTCGAAGAAATGCAGACTTCACAGGAAGAACTTAAATCGGCTAACGAAGAATTACAATCAACTAATGAAGAATTGCAATCGACCAACGAAGAACTCACAAGTTCCAAAGAAGAAATGCAAAGCCTGAATGAAGAACTTCAAACGGTGAATGCAGAATTGCAGTCGAAAGTTGACGAATTTTCGCGGGTAAACAATGATATGAAAAACCTGCTTAACAGCACCGATATTGCCACCTTGTTTCTCGATAAGGAATTGAATATCCGTCGATTTACCAACCAGGCCACTAAAATATTTAAACTCATAAAAAGCGATATCGGACGGCCTTTTACCGACCAGGTTTCAGATCTTGTGTACCCCGAAATGACTGCCGATGCTCTCGAAGTACTTAGGACACTCATCTATACAGAAAAACAAGTTACTACCAGGGATAAGCGGTGGTATTCCGTGCGTATTATGCCCTACCGCACCTCCGACGATCGGATTGACGGGCTGGTCATCACATTTATCAATATTTCAGAGCATAAGCATTTGGAAGCTCATTTGCTCGAAACCGGGCAAGAACATCATTGGATTCTGAATTCATCCTCTGACCTGATTGTTAAGTTGTCAACCAAGTTAATAATACTTGACATTAATCCCAAAGCTGAAAAATATTTTGGTAAAAAACATTCGGATGTTACGAACCAAAATTTTCTAAAGATGTTTATTCCCGAAAAGGCACATCGAAAAGTTGAAAATGAATTAAATATTCTGTTGAGTGAAATGCATGAAAGCAGTTTACTTATGCCCATAATAGTTGCCAAAGGTAATATAACAGAGGTTGATTGGAGGGTATGTGTGTTACTCGATGCCTTGGAAAATCCTTCAGGACTAATTTTAATTTCGAAAAACAATTCAATCCATGATTAACGAAGAAATAGATTTCACAGATCCTCAGATGCTACGCCATAAAGCAGAAGAACAGTTGAAAAAGCAGCAAAAGAAAACGCCCCAATCGCTTCTTGATGCTGATGCAAAAAAAATCCTTCATGAACTGCAGGTGCACCAGATAGAGTTGGAGATGCAAAACGAAGAGTTACACCATGCGTATGAAACAACAGAGGCCACACTTAAGAAATACACAATGTTGTACGATTTTGCCCCGATAGGCTATTTTATACTCGATTACGATGGCAGCATAAGCGATTTGAACTTCACTGGGGCTGAAATGCTCGGCGACAGGCGTATTGGCCTGTTAAACAGCAACTTTAAACTTTATATTGCTGATGAATCGAAGCTTGTATTTGATGATTTTTTCAGAAAAGTATTTGCCAATATTTTGAAAGAAACCTGTGAGATAATGCTCGGTTATGATGGTTGCCCTTTAGGAACTGTTTACCTGGAAGGCATCTCAACCGGCGACGACAATAAATGCTTCTTATCGGTAGTTGATGTTTCCCTGTTCAAGAAAACAAAATAATCCCTGAAGACAAACAATGGTTTTCTTTTTTGGGAATTACCTGGAAGAATTATTTAGTGCTTTCGATACCAATCTTATATAATTGCTGAAAGTGAATTCCTGCAGCAAGGTGATTGATATTTATTTATACTCTCAGTATTTCAGTGCCAGCTCCTTAAAATATGATAACCTTAAAATATTCCGTTTATGCAAAAGTGTGAATGATGTAATTTTTTTACATAATTATATAACGCATTCTATCTCCAAATGAATCAATTTTGCATCGACATAATAACTCAGACTTGCTCTGACATTATTCTTCTTTTTGAGTAATGGAATCATGGTAAACAAAATCATGGATACCACCGAAATTGAAAAACTGAAAGCTCATGTTACGGCTGATATAATCAACTATGTACCTGATTCTGTTGTTATTAAGACCATCCTGAAAAAACCTTCCGGCAATATCAGCATCATGGCATTTGATAAAGGGGAAGGCTTGGCCGAAAAAACAATGCCTTTTGATTCCTTCGTTCAGATTATTGAGGGCAGCGCAAATATAATCATCGACGGGGAATCCAATATGCTACAGATCGGCCATTCCATTATAATACCGGCTCATGCTTCGAGCCTGGTAAAACCTGACGGGCGGTTCAAAATGATACTCACCACGCTTAAAAGCGGGTATGAATAATATCTCCTGCCATCAGTATAATCTTCACCAAGCTAGTACAAATCTTCTTAATCTGAATAAACTTGTTGTTACAACAAACAGATTTTGCACTCCATACACAGATCTATAAAAGGAAGAAGGCACAACTCAATTTTGACAAGTACAATTGATCTGTAAAATCGCATAAAACAATCATCATGAATAGTCTGCTTCATATGACCGCAGTGATTCTCATCATCTTATGGGCTATTGGGATTTTTGCCTTAAGTGCCGGTCCAGTCATACATATGCTGCTTGTAATGGCAGGTGTAACCATCTTATTACAAACAGTTCGGGAGAACAGGGAATTTGAACGATAATTGTAATTTTTTCGGTTAAGTTCTCGGAAATATCGCAAGTACAACTCAATAATTACAAGTTGATCCGTTCTTCCAACAAAAAACCTGAATAACAGGAGGCATATTGGCGATTCCTCAAGATAGATTTTTGAGGTTATTTAATAATATCACTCGTATTCTCAGGCTATAAGTACACATTGCCTGGCATATAGAAAATCAGATCAATGCATTGAGCACTAAGCACTGACCATTTCCAAAAACAGCACCATTTTTTAAAGAAAAGTGACAATATAAGAATCCATTTAAAAACAGGATTGTGATTAGTTTATATAGAGTCCATTAATAAAGGAATATTATAAAAGAAAAAAAAGGACGAGGGTAAATTTCCAATGCTGGTACTTTATAACATTGCGTGTAAAATCGTCAGCAGAAATTTTGCTGTAATAAACAGATCTACACCTTATGTGAATATGTAAAAATATGCTGCTTAGAGATTTTTTACTTGCTTTTTGTCATAGAATGCACCTGTAAATTTTCTAAATGCGATTAAAAGAGATACCTATAGCGGAATCAGGTAAGCCGCAATAATGTGACAGGCCAAACCCAAAAGCACGAATACATGAAATACTGTGTGTACAAATTCGTGTTTAGCCAAAGCGTAGAAGAACGAACCTGCGATATAAAATACTCCGCCAGCTGCCAGCCAATACAAAACGGGAAGGCAGTCTTCTGCCCGGGCAACGTCGATAAAGGGTTTGATGGCGATTAATACAACTGAACCCATAAGTACATAGGAAGCCGTTTTTAGATTGTTATTTGGCTTGAGTGCGCCAATACTAAATCCAATGCCTATAAAGGCAACTACCCAGATCACGGCAAAGAGTCCCCAACCCCATACACCTTCGTTTCGTAACAATACCAAGGTGAAAGGTGAATAAGTAGATGCAATAAGTACATAGATGTTGGCGTGATCGAAATGACGTAAAACAGCTTTTAGTTTTGGCTCCCTGACATAGTGGTATAATGTGGACGACAGCATACACGCCAGCATACCGAACCCGAATATGGAATATGCCACAGTAGCCCACGCATTGCCTGCTGCAATTGATCTGTTTAAAAACACGACGGTAGCAACTGCAGCCATTATCGCTCCGAAGGCATGAGTCAGGTAATTCGCCTTTTCTTCCCGCTGACTATAAACTTTTAGATTTTGCATTACTGTATCAGATATAAATTATACCCTTATTGGCGCGTCTCCACATGGGTGACAGTACAATTAGCTGTTATTTATCTGCAAATTTACTAATTCAACCTGAATTGTGGTGGTTCTATACATGACAGCAATGAAAGTGTTGAATAAAAAAAGCACCATATATTGTATATACAGTGCATTATCCATCTTAATTGTACTTTGCTTGTGGAGCTGCCGGAAATTGTTTTACGAAACTGATATTAATTTGAGGTGAACTCCGTGTTAAAATCTGGTGCCTGCAAGCCGATATTTAAAAAACGGAACGCCTGGGTGATTCTATTAGCCCGGCTTTTAACAAATGCATTTTCGCCCAACCGATTATAAAGGATACGCTAGAGAAATATTTATCCGAAAACCATCCCATCCGGGTTTCAACACGCTTTGGGTTGCTGGATTCAGAACCTGTGAGTTTTTTCTGTTATCAACATAGAAACCTTGCTTGCCGAATTGTATCATATACCCTGCATAAAAGCCACAGATAAAGTGGTACACCGGGTACCTTAGTCGAAGTCCTGGTTCTAAATATGCATTAACGGACTTGAATTTGTTTGTGGAATTGATGTAAACTGTGTCATACAGTCTGAAGTATTCATTATTCTTCATTTTGCTGAATATAACCCCTCCTTCCAATCGGCCTTCGATATGCAGTTTACCTTTCTGTGTGAAAGGGGTAGTAATAAAGATTCCAGGAACATAAGCATTCAGAAGATTTTCAAAACGGTATTCTCCGGAATAATCAGATGCTGAAACCCTTGAGCCTGTGGAATGAAAGGAAAAAGCCAGGCCGACCTGATTTCCATTCATATTCATAAAAGCAGAGGCCCTAAAGTAAGGGTAGATCGGGAAATTTGCTGTAACCTCTGTACGAAAAGCCAGGTCTTGCTGTATATATCCGTTCAGTTCCTTCAGGTTATTCATATTGTAACTGCCTATTCCGTATTCCAACTCAAATCCTGATTGCTGAGCTTTACAATGAGTATGAAACAAAAATACCAGGTTAAATGAGATCAGTAAATATATCAGTCTGATTTTCATAGCTTAAAGGAAATAAATTACACCCAGGCTTGAGATGATCTTATGGTCGGCCAGGCAGCATGTATAATAAGAATATATTTCATCAGTGCGTACGGGGATATCATACAATAGGCTACCATCAATCATCGATCGTACATACAGGTGAAGGTTGGCGGCTGTCAGGATTTGTTTGTTCCGGTAATCAACTGACATTAGTTTCTCACCCTGTAATGGAAAAGAATAAACGATACTTAGGTCGGAACATCGCTCAATCCTGAAAACCGATTGGTCATAGAAAGCGAATTGGTCAGCATCAGTTCTACTGAATTCGACGAAACAAGTCAGGTTAAACGGTAATAATTGCTTTTCAGTAAATGTGTGATCAGAATAATGAAAAAGTTTAAGTCCGTAATCACTTATAAACATATAATCTCCGTTGGAAGAGATACTTACTCCTCTGCTCATCGTCGGATCATTTGTGTATTCGGCTAAAATTGACTGCGTGTTAAAATTGTAAAGATAGATACCAGCACCCCAGTTAAGGCTACCTATAAGTCCTAACATGTTGTCAGAAATGGGTATCTTCCAGGCTTGTTGACCAGTAAGATAACTTAAATCATTTACCTGGTAATTTCCCAGGTTAGAGGACGAAGCTGAAATAAAGTGCTCAAAATCGCAGATATGTGAAATATAATACTTGCCCATAGGTGATACATCAAGATCAGAAAAATACCTGGATTCGCAAATGGGACCCTTGTATGAAAATGCTTCGGTATTTTTTAGTGTACTGAGGGAAAACCGGACCAATCCCAGCGACCTGTCATCATAAAGTATCTCATTGTTTTCAACAGCCTTTATCGGAACACCTGATGAAATTTGTGTTGAGAAATTATATCCTGCATAAATGTCCTGAGATACAGTGTAAAATCGTTCATCAGACTGGAGATATCCAAAGGAGTATTTTCTCGGAATCAACTTAATCATGAAATTTATACGCTCTCCAAACAGGCGGTTACTGAATGAATAAATTGAATCATTATAGGAAGATGAGCTATAAACTGGCTGGTAAATATCCGATGCATCCCGCTGGAATACATCAACTTTGGCAATCCCTTTGAAAAACCTGCTTTTGCTCCAGTAAACATAATATTGGTTTGTCGGAGTACTGGAACAATCAATTCGTGGCAATTCCTTACTTAATTGACAATAACCCCAGTATACTTCCTCTCCTGATTTCATTTTGGCCCGAATCGAATAGTTGCCTCCTTCGCCCACATAACAACTATCTATAAAGTGGTTGGTGGTTGATCGCCCTACCTCGTGTGAGGAATAGTTTTCGTCGGGCCGGTAAACCACAAATTCACTCAGTTCACTCCCGTGGTACGGCGCCCAGTCGAGTCGAAGGTAGCCATTCTCAGCTGTGTAACTCACAGGCATACCGTAAGTTCTGGTAACGATTAACACCCATTTCTTTTCATACAAATAACCTTCTGCACCAACCTGATCGGCTATGCTACCTGTCCCGCTGCCTGTATATACCTTTATTGAAAGGGTGTACACCCCATCATAAAAGTCGTTCTGCGTCATAATGAATTCGCCGTTTCCGGAAGAAACTGTTTCCTTAACGGCATTATCGACCTCGTATACAACATTCCGGATTTCCTGGTTGGAGGTTGAGAACTTAAATGTTACAGTTTTGTCAAAATACAAGTAAACGGTGTCCTCCTCCAGGTTGAGTTCAACAACATTCACATTCGGCGCTCCGGGGTCGGGTTTGGTCGGATTTGTAAATACCTTATCGGGAGTATATTCACAAGAAGAAAGCAGTAAGAAAATAATATATGCCCATGGAAGGCGCTGTAATTTCCGATACATAAGATAATGGAAGTTCACTTTGTAGCAGGTTTAGTTGAGAATATTAAATGGGTAAATTTAAAATATTTTTTTAATCAAATGTGTCTTCAATATACAATATTAAAACTTCATGGGTTAAGTTGAAATGAAGAGCTAAATATTCAAATGTATCTCTTCAACTACGTTCGTTGTTATCACTGGTATAGGCTAGTAAAGGGTGCCATTATGGTTTGGAAGGCAGGGATTGGCATGATTTGAGTTTATTGTGGTTTAGGCTTTGGTTTTACAAATAATGGTCAGGGGAATTACGAGACTGTTATGGCTTGGTTTACAACTCATAAATGTTGATTTTGAAAAGTATAGGAGATTGATATGCCAAACCTAAGGCCCGTCCAATTAAATGAATTTTTCCCATATCTTATATCATAAAGCTCTTTAGTTTTAAAACTTGTTTCAAGTGGCTTTATCTCACGATGGGTATCAATAAGATAACCGGCATATAATCCAACGTTTATTGAACTACTATATGAATACACAACCTTGCATCCAGGTTCGGTAAAAATATTTACAGATCTATACTCCAATTCATCCTCTTGAGTTTGTCCATTCACGGTAAGATTTTCGTGAAACTTTCCGACGTTAAATTCCCAGCCTATTTCGTTATACAGTACTATATTTAACCTGGGAAAACTATAAATGCAATAATCAAATATAAACCCCGGAGAATAATAGTGAGCCTGGTTTTTAAAATAATATGATCCGGAATAGTCTTCCCTGGAAATGAGCGATCCCGTTGAAGAAAAAGAAATTTTAAATCCAATCCCGAAATTGTTTTGATATGTATGATGAAAGTACCCTTTATAAACGATATTCGCTGGAAAGTTGTCCGTAATTTTTGCTTCGAATGGCAGGTCTTTCAATACTTCTTCATTGATTACTTTAAATTCCTTCATCTGAAAAAATCCTGCCCCAACCTCAATTCCACCATCCGATTTTTGTGAAAAAGAATTAAGAGCCAGTGAGAGAAACAAGCAGAATAAATATTTTTTCATTGGTATAAAATTATTTTTTAAAGGTCATATGCCTGCCTGGTCTGCAGACAGGAAATTCATCAGATAGAATTTGATATCATCTACTGCTTCTGTTTTATTCCTTTTAAGTCCATTTCATATTTAGTCAGGTAAAAAATATTTGTTTCCGTATTCAAAATATACAATATTATTTAATATGTACACATAATCACCATTTTGCATAGGAATGGTGAACAAGAGTTTTCCTGTTAAAATATCATACACATGACAGGTCTCTTTCCCTCTCGTGATCATTCTATTGGAGCAAAAATCAATATTGCCGAGATATTCGTCGCCAGTGTAAAGGGTACGAACAACAGATAAATCCTCTATATTCCTGATATACAGTGTTGATTCCTTGTAATAGTAAAACAAGGAGGGATCGTTTTTATAAAAATGACATGTTGGACCTTCGATTGAATCTATAGGTAGAATAGAATTACCCTGAATCCTGGCAAAAACAAACGTAGTTGGTTCCGGATAAGGTTTACTTTTATACAACCTTATATAATTACCATCCGGCGAAATTTCAGGCCAATACCCTCCAAATGCATACGAAAACCTTGTATTTATCAGGTGCATATTATTATTGAGAAAATCAACTATTTCCAGGCCTTTATCTGTATTGTATATACCAATACCATTATTACTCACAGAATAACTATAAGAAAACACATTTGTCATATCAACTGATCGGATAAGGGAATAATCAGATACAGAATAAAAATTCAAATTATGATCTATAAGATGAAACGAGTATTTTCCGTCGGCGGATACTGCGCATGAATACCCCACAGGTAGTGCCTGGATTGTTTTTTGAGCGGCAATGGAATAAACAATTAATGAGTCGTTCTTAGTATAAATTAATTCCGAACATGAAGAAGCAACCATGGTCATTGGATTTGGACCCGGGAGTTCAATCCTGTTCCGAAAATAATAAGATTCAAAGCATACTATTGTATTAGCATTGGTTTTGATTTCAGGAGTAAACCGTAAAGTAAAAACAGGCGTAATACCAAAATAGGATTTATCAAGAAAAACCAGAGTATCCGTATTTTTAAGTGTAGCTACCGTAACAGGCGACATAGGGCTAGATAGGTTAATCAATTCAATACTTCTAACATGCTCAGCATGCATTGTTTTGGGCCATACTAGAGCTAATTTATTCTGATACTCAATAACTCTCATCGTGGGCAGTTTATTTAGTGTAGAATAGTTGCCCAACAAATAACTTTTCCCTTCATCACTAATTCCATAAATCTGATATGTAGCACTTTCGCCTATATATTGGGTATCGGTGAACACATTGCCAGATGTATAGTAAATTGTATCAAGTAAAAAAAAGCCGGAATTGTTTCTGATGGAAATGGTTTTGCGGAGTTGATAACTGCGGAATACAAGACCCGGATTCCAGGTTAATGTCAATCCCGAAGCCGATTCTGTTTCCGTGATCCATTTTGATTGTTCCATTGATGATTGCACTATGAATACTAATTCCCGCGATTTATATTGAAACATCTCAGCCCCTAACTTATCAGCAATGCTGGTTGTACCCGAATTTGCCAGGAATTCAATTTTAAACTTGTGCATTCCCGTATTTAAACTAAACGGAGTGATGATAAAAGCACCGTTTTCAGTCGTATAGTTTATAGGCTCATCATCCATATATAAAATAACCGATCCTACTTTTATATTCTCATTTGTTGCGGTTATTTTTAGAACAACCGGTGCATAGCTACTGAAATAGACCGTGTCCGAATTAATATTAAAATCAATATTTACTTCCGGAGGTGCTGTCGGGCTTTGCAAATCGACCCAATATTTATCATCAGGATCATAGTAACATGACGTAATCATGCTCAAAATCAAACCTATGCTTATTATTTTCGAAAACTTCCTGAACGAAATTCGTCCACATATTTTCCAAATTTCAGATAATCGTCTCATAGTAAATTAAAAAATCTATTCTTTAAAATATGTAAAAATCAGGCACTATATTTTATACCTGATGGATTATTTTCGTTTTTTTTCCTGATACTGCAAAATGTATCTATCCTTATATTCGTCTATATTTAATTGCCACAAATATAATTATATTCAATTCGCTGAGTAGTATATAATAAAAAGAAATTCAATGCATACTTATTCATTCCTTCGTCGATTACCAGTTCACAATTTTGAACCTGCCGGAGTAATTCCTCAGGCCTTAAAATTAACAAACGCATTTTGGCCCATCCTACCCTGTTATCAAAAACAGCGGTGTGCCTGATGGAAGTAATTCCTGCCTTTCCTCAGGAGTTAATTTGAAATGAACTGCAAGATTTTCTGCAGCATCTCTTAAACTATGCTCATTATTATCACTGGTATAAGCTAATAAGGGTGACATTATGGTTTAGAAGTCGGGGATTGGCATAGTTTTTTGTTTAGTTTTCGACCTTGTGGTTTGTATAATGATTGAGAATTATAAAGGTGAGGCCAAATCTCTCACAGATTACAAATACATTCAAGAGACTTTCACTCATTTTTAAAGTATTGAGAAGTTGTGATATTCAGGTCTTTTATACCATATGAATTTAACCAATCTTGTATTGAAGATTTTAGTTCAGAAGCTGCTTTTCTGAATCCTTTGACTGTCCTTATCTGACTATCGGATATAAAAAAACAAGGTGTTTCAAAATCGAAACTTTTTTTTCTACCGATAAGTACGCATTTTTCATTTTGTATTGTTGAAAATTTAATAGTTTGCCAATGAGTAATATTAAATGGTTTTAATTTATCGGCTATTTTCTTGGGAAGGAGTGGATTTGAATAATATTTCAAAAAGAATTGCCAATATAGAACTTCTTCAGTATCTACCGCATCTTTCCCAAATAAGAATAGTTTATCATAGTACTTGTCAAGCTCGGAAATTTCCGCAATGTCTATCAAAGTGTACCAATGGGAGTTACTTGATTTTCCAGGATTATTGAAAAAATAATTATTGGGTTCATTTTGAATTTCTTCAACAAGGTTACAAATAACTTCTAATTGCTTCTGCTTTATTTGTTTGGATAAAAACTTACGGTATGCATAAAAGCCGAGCGTTAACGTCCCAATACTGACTAGAAGACTAAAAATCGAAATTGTCATTTCTATGCTCATAAATTAATTTATTGATTGAGGAATGTTAGGAGATTTTAAATCAAGACGATTTTTTCAAAGTTGAGCTTTCACAATCAATTCTGTTGCTTACTCATTTCCTTCCTGTTTAGTCATCTCCACAACTATTATTGTTATTTAAAAATTGATTTACTCACCTTTCGATGCAGTATAATCTAATTTTTTAATTTGCTTTATCAAAATCGTGATAGTTCATTTCATTATATACTGTCAATAGAGTGATGATTAGTTGTAAAAACCTTAAAAATTCAGTTCTGTTACACTCGAAACTTTTTTATAAACCACATCATCAAAATTCGCAAAATGTGCTTTCCCGCAATCAATTTTTAGTTGTTCGCTGCCTCTCAGCTCTTGACCGGCAGATTTTGTTTCAGCAACAAAATAAATCTTCTTTTCGCCTTTAAAGACCACCGCCCAGTCAGGACGATATTGGCCGATAGGAGTTTTTATTTCGAACCAGTATGGGAGTTTAAAATAAAATTCAATTTGTTCGCTGCTTTCGCAATCTTTGGCAAACTGGTTTTCTACTCCGCTGTCGAGTGGAATATAGTTGTCATAAATAGTCTTCGAACTGTCGGTTACCGTATGTGTAAAATCATCTAAATATATTTCAAAATCCGTATCATCAAACAACGCCATTTCATAAACTTTGTCACCAATTTTTTCATACTTAATTCCATCAATCATCAATTGGTGGAGTTCCTGTTTGATCTTCGAAACGGCATTATCCATAAATAACTGCGGATTGAGCAATAATTCATTCAATCGTTTCGAGTTTTTTAGAATTTCGAGTATGGTACTTCGGGTAAGTTCTGTTTTACTTTGTATATAAGCAAGCATATCTGGTATATCGAAACGGATTCCGAAGTCACTGTTTGCACTGTCGCTCAATAATTGTCCGTCAACACCTGCATCGGTTATAAGAACCTTTTTCTTGGTCGATCTGATGGTTGGCTTCTTAGTTTCATCCATTTTACTAACTGCATTAGCAGCAAGTGCAATCAGATTATCAGTATTATAATTTACACTGTATTTAGTCTGAAACCGAATCTTCTCCCATATCTGTAAAAACTTAGGATCAGCTTCAAACCCTTTGCGGTAATTTACTTTCTTTTTATCATTTTTATTTTTTGTACGGCCCGAAAAGTCAACTCCGCAGTCTTCCTGTATTTCTTTTTGCAGTGCCCTTGCAAAATCCTCATAACGCTCGTTTGCTATTACTGTAAGCTTGTTGATGTTTCGGTCAAAAATCCGATCACCATTCTGGTTCACTGAAAGGCGCAAACCCCTGCCAATTTCCTGCCGTTTTTTAATTGTCGATTTGGTTTCGTTCAGTGTGCAGATCTGAAACACATTTGGATTGTCCCAGCCTTCGCGTAAAGCCGAATGGCTGAAGATAAAACGTAGAGGAACCTTCTCGTCCAGCAGTTTTTCTTTATCCTGCATGATCAGTTTGTAGGTGTCGTCATCCAACTGAGTTTCGCCACCAGTGTCTTTTAACCGGCCTTTGCTATCTTGCGAAAAATACCCGTTATGTACATCATTTACCGCATGGGCGTTTAAACTGTTATAGACTGGTTTTAAAATCTCCTTCTGGTAGATTTCTTCAAACCATTGAGCAAATTTTCCTTTGACCGGGTTTCCATCTGCATCATATTCGCGGTAGTTTTTCACTTTATCAATGAAGAAGAGTGAAAGCACTTTGATCCCTTTACCCGTATAATATTTTTCTTTTTTCAGGTGTTCCTCAACAGTTTTACCGATCATAAAACGCATTACATCGTCGTTCATTCCGCCTTGCGTTTCACCTTTGGCAAGCACTATACCATTGCTCAGTTCAATCTGATCGTTGCCAAAATCTATTTCATAAATTTTCAGCCCTTCGTATTTTTCATTCCGGTTCGAAAGCAGAAACAAATCCAGGTTTTTCCCACTTGCAATAACTGATTTCCTTGTTATTCCGCCTGCCGTTACTGCATCAATTTTTATCTTCGCTTTAATGGCATTACCGGTACGTGTAATATTTTCCAGATGAAGGAAAGCGCTGTTAAAATCATTTTCACTAACCACCGAATCAACTTCTATTTGTTTTACCAATCCAAGGTCATAAGCCTTTACAGGATTTAATGAATATACCAGGTTGTAAAGATTGGTATGTGTTGCCGAATAACGTAGTGTACAGAGCGGATTCAGATTCCCAACAGCCCTTTTCCTGATTTCCGTTTCCATATTCTGAGGTTCGTCCACAATCACAAAAGGGTTGCAACTCCGGATAAACTCAATTGGTTTTTTCCCGGTCAACTTGTCGTTAGGCTTGTTTATTATATTCTCGTCCTTGGCGAACGAGTCTATATTTATAACCAGCACCTGGATGGTATTTGCCGAAGCAAAACCCCGTAAACCGGATACTTTCCTGCTATCATAAACATTTGGTGAAAATGGAACCTTATCATACAGGTTCTGAAAATGTTCATGCGTAATCTCCAGGTTTTTCATTACTCCCTCGCGTATAGCTACCGATGGAACAACGATTACAAATTTCTTGAAGCCAAATAATTTATTCAGTTCGTAAATGGTGCGAAGGTAAACATAGGTTTTCCCTGTGCCTGTTTCCATTTCAATGGAAAAATTCCAGCCATTGTTTGCTATTTCATCATTTGAAGAAACCTTCAAACCGTTATTCCTTTGAACTTGCTGAATATTTCCAGCTAATTGGTCTAGTTCTGAAAAATGTAATTTATTGCCAAAACCATTTTCGGTAAGCAGTGCGCCTGGCTGTACAATGGAAAATTCAAAATCCCCGCCGCTTAACGGTTGCCCTTCAAATATATCAGTAATAGCTTTTACTGCTTCTAGTTGGAATTCCTGTTTGGAGTCGAAGTGGAGTTTCATTGAATATTCCTGGAAAAATTGAGCATCAAATGGTAAACAGTTATTTCTTTTTCTTCAACGATATGGGTTGAGCAATATGAGTACTCAAAATTCTCAACAATTAAGTACTTGCTTATATAACGAGTTGTATTTGCGTGTGTAAAAGATGTATTTAAGAGTGTGTTAATAGAAGTTATATTTTCATCAATATCAATTGTATCCACTATAAAACCGATCATTCCGTTTGCTTTATAATAGGTGGAATATTTTTTTGAAACGAATCGGTAAATACCTTCTGCAATATATTCTGCATTTAGTCCTGTCTTTCCATTTTGATTTTTTGCATTAAGTCGTTTGCACTCAATAATGTAATATGCGTCATCATTTATTAGGGGATTCACTGGTATTACACGGATATCAATTCTACCCTTATCTTCAGGCAGTTCAGGATCAAACAGATAATTTGTCAACCCATGCTTTTCCTTAAACCATTGTTTTTTTAGGTAATTATATAGCATAAAATCCCGGATGCTATTTTCGTTATTAGGTAAACTTACATTTTGGGAAATCATTAAATCGTAGCAGATAATCACTTTTGATAATATTTCTTCAAAAGCTTTGCTGTAAAATATACCGTTATATTCAAAATTGGAAGCATTTAATTTAGTAAACATCATTGTGCATTCCTTCCTTCTTTGATAATCGCATCTGCAAATTCATTTACATCTAAATAACCTATTGCCTTATGCCAGAGCCTCTTCTCATTAGGTTTAAAAATATAAAAACCATTCTTCTCAAAACCTCTTACATCTTTTTGGACAAAAAGCTTCTCCGTAATTTTTTCAGAACCAATTTGTATTAGAAAATTTATTATTTCTAAATCGTTATTTTGCTTGTTTACCCAATATATATCATGAGTAAATTGATTTACTGGAATCACCTTAAAAAGCATGCCTACAATCTGATTAGTATGCCAGATTTCTATTACAAACTTTTCTTTTTGGTTACTTAGATTACTCTTAAATCGATCTAAGAACAAAAATGCATATTCAGTTAAAATATCATCTTCATATGTTAATGCGGAAAATAATTTACTCATTACAATTTCATTTCCGACAATTAGACTACGATTAACATCCAATGCATAATCGATTAATGTTTTTTCAACATCAGTTAATTTTAATCTATTGTAAATGATAGAATTAATAAATAAAAGTTCATGTTTTATAATTGCGTAAAATTCTTGTATGTGCATTTCATCATGAAGAAGATTTTGTTTCTCATAATAGATACTTTTGTAGGCATTTTCAATTTTTTCTATACTATCATTAACTCCTAAATCTAGATACGGTAAACTGAATTTGTTGTAATTTTGAGTTTGTTCACGTTCAATGCCAATTGACCCAAATGTATATATAGAGTAATATGAAAGTAAATCTGATACAAAAATGGCGGAAATGTTCATTAATGCATTAATGTCTTTTTTATCAAAAACACTTATTGCGGTTATACTATCCTTGAATAGGGCATCAATTCGTGAAATAGCACTTTTAATAGAAAGAGTATTCATGTCCAATCCTTTCCGAATCAATAGCATAGGCGCTTTGAATAGTCGCTCATCTCTAAGCCTATGAACCTTCGATTTTTCAAAAGTCTGTATTTTGTCAGGTATAATGAAAAACGAAACAACTCCATAACAATCTATAAATGGCTTTCCTATAAGATGGGCTGAATCGTAAGATGGGTTGCTACTATATTGAATTCCAGTCCCTTCAATAAAATTCACTTCATTAGAAATTATGCTTTTTATTGAGGGATATTCTTCTTTCAGCCTTTTTATAAAATTAAAATCAAGATAAGAGCCATAAACCAATACTTTCCAAAGCCAATCATACTCTTTAAGTTTTTTTTGTATTACATTTTTATAATCAGACCTATTGATTGTAAAGATTTTAAAAAGAGAAAAAAAACGACTTTGCTTTAGAGCAATGTGTTCAATCTTATTATTATCAGTAACCTTTCCATTGGCATAACGGTAAAATATGACAGCAGCAGGCGCGACAGCAGGTTGATTGGACTTTTCAAATACTTCATATCTTACAGAAGCTAATTCAAATACTTTGTCTACAAAATATTCTTCAAGCCAGTATTGCCTGAAGAGGCTATAATTATCATTGTAGCCAAGATTATATAAAATACTGCTTCTGACTATAAAAGAAACACGCGTATCTCTGTTGCAAAAATCACTCACCCTAAATACAAATCCTTCTGCTATTTCATTATTATTAATGGCTATTTTATATTTTTTATTTAAACTTTTTTCATTTTTCCTTCTGTTTTTCAAATACTTATTTCCTATTTCATCCATACCATTACCTTTCCAGGGCGGATTTCCTAAAATAAAATCAAATTCTATATCTTTTAATCGAATATTGAAAGTCGAATTTACATCAAAAAAATCTGCTTCAAAGAAATTGGAATTTAAAAGAACAGGAAACTTAAATGTTTCTATTTCAGGAGGATCCAAATAATCCAATAATGTCAGATAGATAGAAAAAATTGCCACTTGAACTGCACTTGAATCTTTATCTATTCCATAGATGTTCTGTTTTGCAATATCCTTAATAGCTTCTTTAAAGGCTTCCGAGTTTATCTCAATACCAGAAATACTTATATATTTTTCAATTATTTTCCTTAATGTTTCAACAAGAAAAATACCTGAACCACAAGCCGGATCCAGCACTTTGCAATTATAATCCGATCCGCTACTTTTAAGTTTTTGTTCAACAGTCTCTTTCAAAATATAGTCAACCAAAAAAAGAGGTGTATAATATGCACCTGCTTGTTTCTGATTGTCCTCACCTATAAACAGTTCATAAACATTACTGATAAATTCAATCGGGATAATTGAAAAATCATAAAACTCAAACAACGAAGGTTGATTTATTTCAATTTCTTCCCCTTGCAATAACCTACTCAATACCTGATAATTCTCATGAGTGATAAGACTGAATTCATCATTGGTAAGAGGAAATAAATCACCATTGAAACCTGTTTTCTTATCATCAAGATAATTAAAGAACGCTTGCACTTTGAATGAATCATTTAACAAATCGCAAAACTCACTATTTGACCATGTACGACTTATACCATCAAATTTTATCTTTACTTTCCGATCAATCAAATAGCGGATAAAAATAACTTTGCCTATCAAGCTATTCGTAATTTTCGCATTTAATCCCTGCTTCTCAACCAGTAAATTTCGGGCTGCTTTAATATTTTCTAACAGATTGTAGTCAACTCGATTTTTATAACTTAATTCATCCTTATATTGTTCCCAGGTTTTACCAGTTACCAATTCAAGATAAGTGAAATTATTAAGCCTGTCTTCACCACCAATAGGTTTTAACAATTTCGTATCCTCATCCAGTGAAAATCCATTGAAAATTTGGACAACATCATTTTCTAAAATAATGACAATAGGGCTTTCATTAAAATTCCATATTGCTTCATGAAGCTTATTTTTATCTCGCGGATTAACAAAGAACAATATCAAAGGCTTGTTATCAAAGCAGAAAAAAGCATAAGGCTCGATCTTTTCATTAATTAATCTTATTACTCTATTAGGAAAAGCCGTATTCGTCTTCCAACTGTTTTCCTGAATAATAAACAGCCCGTTATTTTCATCTAAATCTAACCGCGCAAATACTTCACTTATATTTTCCATTTTGCTGTTGATTTAAACCGTTTTAAAATCCACTTCCCCATCCCTCATCTGCAACACCGCATTGGTTTTCAACTGATCATTGTCAATAAACAATTTATCCAAAGTTATTACTTTTTTCGGCTTGGCGGCAAGCATGGTATCAATCAGTTGCTGGCTCATTGTTTCTAAAGCAATAATAAGCTCACCATCATTTATTGAATAGTAGTTATCAACCAAAGTTACTTTATCCGTTAGCAAATATCCTGCTTTAAGCATCAGCTCATAAAGCATGTTTTCATTTTCACTCCCTTCGCGTACAGGATCCGTGAACATGGCTAGTTGCTGTTCTAGGTTATCTTCGGTTATTTCACTGCCCCGCCATATTTTAAAATTGGATGAAACTAGTCTGAAGGATTTAAATCCTAAATCAATAGTATTTATTTTACTTATCAGATGATCATTCTGCTGAATCTTCTTTTCAATAATTTCAATTTTATCAAGTATTTTTTTTGATTCTGAAGACACGTCGATATTTTCAAAATCTAATTCAGGTTTTTCCAGTTTTCTCTTTTCAAACTCTTTTCTAAATTCAGCTATTGAAACCGAAAGGCTTATATTTCCTTGAATTTTCTCGATCTTATCTTCTTCTATTTCTTTGATAACTCTTCGAATTCTTTCTTTTGAAATGTCAGATATTGTTTGATATCCTAATTTAAATGCGACACTATCTTCAGAACAGAGCTCAGGAAGTTGTACCATTATGAATTTGCTTCCATTATTAAGCTTGATTACAGCTTCTGCAGTAGCTGAAGTCCCTGCAAAAAAATCCAAAACTATACTATCATCTGTACTTAATTTGAGTAAGATCTCGATTAATTCAACTGGTTTTGGCGTTTCAAATACAGCATTACCATCAAATAATTCTTTAAGGTAGTTCTTTGCATCTTCATTGGTTGAAGCATCTTCTGCAAATAAAATAGATTCTGGCGTTAAGCCTCTTTCTTTAGAATCAAGAAATGTTTTTATACGAGGTACACCGTTACCATTTGTGCCAAACCAAATCCTATTATCTCTAATAGCTTCATTCATTACTTCCTTTGTGTACAGCCAACATCTACCGCTTTGTAAATTGTGTTTCTTGCCATTGGGTGCTTCAAGAATGTAGAATTGACTTTTTGTTCCATGTCCAGCTTGTGCAGTTGCTGGGTCTGATTTCCAATTACCACGAGGATCATTGTCAGGATTTTTATATCTTGAAAGTGCTTCCAGGCTCATTGGTAATGGTTTAAGTACTCCTTTAGGATTCGAGAGATTTTTTATATAACATAAAATATAATCGTGCCTAGCTGAAACCATTTTCCTGTTTTCTCTATTAGTTCTTTTCTCCCAAATAAAACAAGAACCAAAATTTTCTTCCCCAAAAATCTCATTCATAATCATTCGTAAATTATGTACCTCATTATCGTCGATATGCACAAAAATAACCCCATCATCGCGCAACAGGTTTTTGGCAAGGAACAGTCGCGGGTACATCATGCTTAGCCAGTTGCTGTGGTAGTGGCCGCTGTCGCGGCTGTTTTTACGAAAAAAGCCTTCCTTCATCAGGTAGCCGTCTTCGTCCTTGTCGCCAATGCGCTTTTCGTATTCGGCGCGGCTTTCTTTAAAACTATCAGGGTAAATAAAGCTGTCGTTGCCGGTATTGTAAGGAGGATCAATAATTATAACTTTAATTTTGCCATAATACGATTTCTGCAACACTTTCAACACTTCGAGGTTCTCGCCTTCGATAAATATATTTTCAGAAGTATCGAAATTAACAGATTCATCAGGTACAGGCTTTAGTGTTGCCGAGGTAGATTGCTGTAATACTTTAAAAGCCTCTGTTTTACCTGCCCAGTTTAATACATAACGTTCGTTGTTAAACTCAATATTGTCTTTTCCCAGCGATACCTGCAATTTTTCCCAGTCAATTTTACCTTCGGTAACGGTTTCGGGGAATAATTGTTTCAGTTTTTCCAACTGTTCAAGCTGTATATTTAAAGAATCTCCTGTCATTATTATAAACTATAAATATTTGATGTAAAGATAGAAGTATTCTGCATTTCTTGGGCTAATTTATGTTCGAAACCTTGAGCTAATGATCACTTTTTCAATAACAATTTAAATGTTTAAGAAAACTCAATGCAATGTGTATATCGATGTAACTTCATTTGGTTATCCGGCAGCAGATTGAAAAAAGTAAAAAAAATTGTGGTATTAATTCTATGCAATTTTATCGAGCAGGCGGATCAGGTTCGCTTTAAACAATTCAATCTCAGACCGCAGCGGTTTCTGCTTCAGGAAAGCTTTGTTAAGGGATTTGCGGGGATTGACGAGTTGGATATTCATTAATTCGATGGTGTAAAAGTAAAAAGCGAAATAGAATAATCAGGCGAAATAGTTTACCCAAAGTAAAGGAAAATACGGATATGTAATGCGGATAAATGTAAAACTAATGCACATTTTATTAGAAGGAAGATTGTTGGTAATCCGTTAAATCGTATTAATCAATAAAAGTCCATGGCCTTAAATAAAAATCTGATCGAATAGTAGTGAAAATGCACGCTACAACATAAAAGCGAGAAAAAGCGATTAAAATGTGAAAAATCGATGTATCTATTGGTACACATAAGATACAGAAGATATTAATGTACAATTAATGCATGAAAGTACATGTTTTTATGCTCTTTTTGTACATAAAACACAAGTTTTTTATTCGTTCAAATTAGGAGCATTTCGTTAAATAATTGTTTTTAAAGTGGTTAAAAGGATCATTCGGGGTGTTGGGAAAGTTATAAATGACGATTCCTGGGCCCAAAATACGGATGTTTTTTACGGTTGTTTTACGGCAGTTTTACAGTGGGCTTAAAAGATTTAACAGTAGGCTTTAAAAGATTTACATGAGACTTGTGTCGTTTAACAGATAGGATAGGAATATCATTTTCATCCACATAGACCACGCTATCCACTAATTTTTAACTTTTGGAGGAACTAACCAAATGGGTTTATCAATTTAGCCGTATGTACTTAAAAAGTTTAATCCAGCAAAACTTACCTGTAACGATCAAGTACCCCGAAATGGTTGCGAAGATATATCTCCACTTTCAAAATGATAAATTTCCGGACTTTGGTAAAGAGAATTTGTGGTTTTTGTAATCTTCAAATTCTTTAAACATAGTATTATGTATGATCATTGGAATAGCAAAGACGTTCCATACAAGGGAAGGATTTTGGTTGATGTAATTGATGTGCGAGGCGATGTACAACAAGTCGATATAACTGATTATGAAACGAGTCATGCTAATTAAAACACAAAGAGGATTGAATTATTCATGGCGAACCTTTAGCTCACTGCCCACCCCGCTAACAGCAAGGAACACAATTAAAAATAAGCAAGATGTGAGTAACTTAGCGTAGTGGTTTCATTAACACCTTTGAAATCAATTAAGCCGTTAATAATTCCTTTTAACCCGTAAAAACCAAAAAACAAACTGAGATAACAGCTATAGCGAAAAGTAGCACTATGGATTTCATTATTTTAAAATTATCAGTCTTAACGTTTGTAAGCTTTTAGGTCTTATTCTTTTGAATGCTGAACAGAGTTTAATTTTGAAAGCATGGTTAAACTGCTAACCATACAATTGTTCCAGAATTCTGTGAACCCGGGAACCCAGAAAGTGGGAATCATTCCATCTTCATTTTGCGTATTAACAAGGCTGTTTGCTAACGCCAGTGCCTTTTCCCGGTATATTGTTTGATGCGTTTTTTCATACGCCAAATAGAATGTGTTTATCATTTGTACAGCACTTGCGTCAATAGGCACATAACACATATACTGCTCCAGCACTGCAGGTGTATGCCATCTTTCCGACGAATTTCCCCAGTTATCATATATTCCGGGGGTTTCCCATACCACAAACTGATCTTCGCAAAACGCAATAAGTTCTTTAGCCAATGGGATATAAGAAGAATCCTTATCGCTATTATTTAACAGGTATTGGGCAAACCAGGAAGCTTCGTATTTAGAAAGGTTTTGATAGGGTTTGTGGGCAGCCACATCTTCGAATTGACCCGTCCAGTTAAAAGTTTTCATTGGATTTTCCCAAATCCATCCCAACGCCGAATTAATTGAATTCTGATATCGTGAATAGATATATTTGTTGGTTAGTACAGAAAGAAAATTTACAATATTTATCGGAATGCATAGTTCTTCAGAGGCTGGCTTTCCGGTTTCTTTATAAATTCTTATATCCCATGTTCCCGAAGGTAACTGAGTTTTAAGGTAAGTATCAGCAATCCGGGTTGCTGCCAACAGGTATTTCTTTTGTCTGGTTTTATCATAAAGATCCAGAAAACTCATGGCTGTTGATGCAGGTTCTGTCATGATAACTTCTCCATTATAGTTTCCGGCGAACATGTCAGTTCCTTCATAAACTTTTGGAAAAAACGCCAATGGGGCGCCCTGGGGCTCAGCATTAGCAATAAGGTAATCAGCAGCTTTGCAGGCAATTAAAACAGAAGTATCATTTTGAGGGAAGTATTTATTATACAATATCATTGCATTTACTACACTCCCAACCTCCAGAGCTGAATAACAATACAATTTATGGCTTTCATGATCGGGTTTGCCTGTTTTTAACCAATTTTGAATATGGGGTTGATCATACATAAATTTCAATCCTCTAACTAACGCTTCTTTGTAGCCATACTTGGCCACAGGATAAGGAGGACAAAAAGAAGCAGCTTTATAGAACATCCTGCTTCCTGCCATGTATGAATCTTTTTCATCACTGCTTATGGCTTCAACTTTTAAATATATTTCACCATCAGGAAGTTCCTCCCAGATTGGAGTCAAAGCTTCGTAAGGGGTATCAGCCTTAAAAGTATATTCCTGTTTATTTGCGAATGAAAAGGCAGTATATCTGTAATATCCGGGCTTTGGAATAATCCAGCTTGTATTATCATTTTGAAACGATGGAGCACATTTAAACATCATAGCTTTTTCATTCCAAAAAGGTTGTTTCCCTATAATTCCTGGTCGAATCGGCATCAAAGACTCTGATTTGCTTTGCTCACAAAAATTAATATACGTTGAATCATTTTGCGCAAAGACTGAAATGGAAATGATGCTAAAAAGATAGATTAGAATTGTTCTCATGTATTTAACAGCTATAAGTCAATTGTAAAATTAGTTTAAGTTTTATATGCATATCACTACAAACCCCTAAAAAGACTTTTAGGGGTTTGTAGTGATAGGAATATTTAGTATCCCGGATTCTGAGTCAGATTGGGGTTTAAATTCCGTTCCGTTAGTGGAATGGGTAATAGCAAAAGATGATCATCAAGGGTGTATCCAAGATTTCGCATGGTGGAAACTGCCTTGCCTGTCCTTTTCAGATCCATCCATCGGAATCCCTCAAAAGCAAGCTCAACTCTTCGTTCGTGCAAAATAGCGTCATGCACTTCTTCTTTTGACTTACCTGATAACTGTGCAGTTTTATCGGGGAGGCTAACCCTGTCTCTAATTGACTTTAGGTCAGCCAATGCAGCAGGAATATCGCCAAGTTCAGTTTCAGCTTCAGCTCTGAGCAGGATAGTTTCTGAAAGACGTTGAATATACCAGTGGTCTTCGCTAGCCCAGCCGTCATCGTGTTTCCATTTATATACAAATGGAACTATATTCCCCCAATATTCGTCAGTCCAATCAGAGAGTTCAAAAATAATTGATGAATGTAACCTGATAGAATCACCTTCGGAGCGCATAGTATTTACCAAATCAAGGGTTGGGGTCATAAATTTACGCCAGTTATCACCAGTAATTGATGTTGGCAACAGCAAATGATATTCCCAGGCAGTTACATTAGGTTTTTGAAACTGAATTTCAAGAATTGATTCAGAATTATTATAGTGAAATCCGTCGAATAACTCTTCAAAACTTGGATACAAGGTATATACCGCGGTATTTGAAATTACAGCATCACAATATTTCTTCACTTTACTCCAATCAGCAGGCATTTGAGTAGCATAAATCTGAGCAAGCATAGCATTGGCTGCACCTTTTGTAGCCCTGCCGCGCGTTTGAGTTTCATCACTGTAACTATCAGGTAAAACGGTTGTACAATACTCCAGGTCTTTAATTAGTTGGGCATATACATCTGCAGCAGCGGTTCGCGGTAAATTAATCGAACTTAAGTCAGTACTTTCTGTGGGCACTAAAGGCATGGGAACACCACCGAACATACGAACAAGATCAAAATACTTCATGGCCCTCAAGTAGGTGGCTTCACCAAGTATCTGGTCTCTACGAGTGTTCTGTCCATCCGCTTTTACGTCTAATTTGGAATCATCAATGAGCGGAACATATTTCAGTACGACATTCGCCCTGTTAATCATGTTATAACAACTGGTCCAATGATCAATTATATAATCATCATTTGAGGCTGTTAGTTGAAATGCCCTTATTCTGAACAAACTTGGATCGTCGCCGCCGGCATACACATTATCGTCAAAAATATCAACCTGGCACATGCGTAACCAATTTTGGTGACCATCAGTCAAACAACTGTAAACCCCGACAAGGGCGCTCTCAGCATCTGTTGCGTTTTTATATGCCTCACTAACAGACAACTCTGATATTGGCTGTAAATCCAGGAAATCTTTTCCGCATTGTGTTAATGTAAATATCAGCAAAATTGCAGCTGATAAAAGACTAATTCGTTTTTTCATTTTTGTATATTTTTTGAATATCATTTTTAAATCTTACTGCTCTATCTGTAATCTAGAAATCAACATTTACACCAAATGTATAACCACGCACATTTGGATAAGTTCCGGTATCAACACCAAGCGCTGTGGGATTTGTTGATACGCTGACCTCAGGATCGTACCCTGTATATTTAGTGAAAGTGAGTAAATTCTGACCTGAAACAAACACACTCAGGTTGCTTATCAACAAACTCTTGAGTACACTACTTTTAAAGTCATATGACAGCGTAACGTTTTTAACTCTCAGATAAGATCCATCTTCAACAAAGCGATCAGAAACCTCTGAATTAATTGAGCTTGCAAAACATGCTCGGGGAATATCAGTTATGTCGCCAGGATTTTGCCATCTGTTTAGTACAGATGTTGAGGCATTTTTATATCCTTCCATTGCTTCCAGTTCCAGACGGGTAGCATTAAATATCTTATTTCCGTAAACACCTTGCAATAGTATAGAAAGATTAAAGCCTTTATATCCAAATGAATTGGTTAATCCATATACAAACTTAGGGTTTGGATTACCGATTACATACCTGTCAGCATCAGCGTCCATTTCTAAATAACTACCTAACGTTCCATCACTTCTTATGTAATCAATATCTCCGGTTTGAGCATTCACACCCGCTACCCTGAATCCATAAAACTCTCCCATCGGATGGCCTTCACGAATAGTGGATACATAACCACGTTCGCGAATGATATCTCCGGTATAAATTATTGCGGAATTCCCCCCTGATATTTGAATGATCTTATTTCTGTTCATCGAAATATTTGCTTCAGTACTCCAGACGAATTCTCCTGTCAGGTTCCTGGTGGTGATTTCAAACTCAAGTCCCTTATTTTCAACCTTGGCAAAATTTTGAATTCCAGTAGAATAACCTGTTGAAAGAGGCAGATTGACATTCAGAAGCGCATCTGACGTATTTTTCAGATAGGCATCCATGACCAGGGTAATCCGTGAATTAAAAAGGCTCAGATCGATTCCGATATCAGTTTGCTTGGTGGTTTCCCATTTAAGAGATTCGTTTCCAATAGTCAAAGGATAATATCCGGAGATGACAGATCCATTAAAAGGATATAATGCCCCTAATCCGACTTTGCTTAAATGTGCGTAATAATCAATCCCATTTTGGTTTCCGGTAAGCCCATAGCTTGCACGGATTTTTAAATCGGAAATCGCTTTTACCTGGTTTAAAAATGGTTCCTTCGAAATACGCCACCCTGCTGACAATGATGGAAAGTCTCCATATTTATCATTTGCTCCGAATTTAGACGAACCATCTCTCCGGAAATTGACTGAAACCAGGTATTTGTCATCATATGCATAACTAACCCGTCCCAGGTAGGACAGAAGTGCTGATTCGTAAGCTTGTGTACCAAATGATGTTGCAGTAGAAGCGGCATTTAAAGTTTGTACCAGCGAATTTGGAAATCCTTTCACTGAGAGCCATGAATTTTCGCCTTCATACTTTTGGCTGGTCATACCTAAAATTCCCGAAATAGCATGCTTACCAAATTTGTTGTTATAATCAAGGATATTTTCAAACAACAAAGTAAGACCCTGGTTTGTGTTTGCATCAGCACCCCCACCGGTTGAAACAGCATATGCACTCTTTTCTACATAAGTGAAATTGTCGTAATTGATAAAGTTGGCATCTACACCCAATGTGGTTTTAAAAGAAAGTTTGGGCATCAGGTTGATTTTAGTATAAATATTGCCCAACAAGTTGTTTGAGCGGGTAGATGATTTGCTTCCATACATAGATGCGAGGGGGTTGTTCTGCCCATCAAAAGGGTTGTATCCGAAATATCCTTCTGAAGTATATTCCTGTACAAAAGAAGGTGTACTCAGCGCACCAAGAACGGTTCCGCCTTCATTAATAGTGGCGTTATCCTTTATATCTTTCGATGTACTTTTACTGATATTAATATTGGATCCAAACGAAAGCCAATCATACATCTGATGGTCAAGGTTGATTTTAAAGGAATAACGCTCTAATGAAGACGGTTTAATAATTCCATTATTATTAAATCGGTTTAGAGATACATAAAATTTGGTTTTTTCGGTGCCTCCAGAAAAAGAAAGCTGAATATTACTTGACGTAGCTTTACTATAAATAATATCTTGCCAGTTATTATCGGTCGTTAGTGTGTCGAGGTCCGAAAGTTTCGGTAATCCTGCGTTGAGTCTTTCGTCATCAATAAGTCCAACCAATTGTTTCGTATTTAATACATCCAACTTTTTAGCCACACTACTTATTCCATAAGTAGTCCTTAGGCTTACCACTGGTTTCCCGGCCTTACCTTTTTTGGTTGTAATCAAAACCACGCCATTAGCAGCCCTTGCACCATATATGGCACAGGAAGAGGCGTCCTTCAAAATCTGCATTGATTCAATATCGGTCGGATTTATATACTTTATGTCATCTGTAGGCATCCCATCAATTACATATAAGGGATTGTTGCTTGAAGTGATGGAAGTAGCTCCCCTGATCTGTATTGAGAAATTACCACTTGGATTTCCGGATGCCTGAGTTACGGTTACTCCTGCTACTTTACCTTCGATAGCCTGGGTTAAGTTTGCCATATTTTTCTTTTCCGTATCTTCCATTTTAACAGATGATACAGAAGTGGTAAGATCTTTCTTTTGGATGGTACCATACCCAATCACCACTACTTCGTCGAGAGTTGATACAGAAGGAATCAATTTAACATCAATAACAGTTTGATTATTAACCACTACCCTTTGTGTTTCAAAGCCAATAAAAGAAAATACCAGTACAACATTTCCTTCGGGCAGTTCAATTGTGTATTTACCATTCTCATTACTGGTAGTTCCGTGGCTTGTACCTTCTACAACAACACTGGTTCCCGGTATCGATTCCCCGGTATTTGCGTCTGTAATTGTACCGCTTACAACCCGTTTCTGGATTGGCGAAAGCACTATCAGGTTATTGTTCACAATGTGATAATTTATCTCTGTATTTTGAAGCAGGGTACGAATCAGTTTATCCACTGTGATTGAGCCTTTTACATCAAGGTTGATTTCCTTGTTGATCTCAATTAAATCAGAACGGTACAGGAACTTGTATTCCGTCTTCTTTTCAATGCGTTCAAACGCTTCTTTTAAAGGGACATTGCTGAGCGATATATTAAGGTTGATAGTTTGAGAAAATACAGATGCGTTTACATTCGCTATTCCCAGGATTAGCAACAAAAATCCTATTTTCATGATTTTTAGTGTTTTAGAATATCTGGCACGACAATGCCCGAATACACAGGTTTGTAACCTATTTTTCATAAATTTGCATTAGTTATGTTTAACAATCAGTTCAGAGTACCTTGCTTCTAACAAGGTTGGGCTGGGGATTTCTGTTTCAGCTTATTCGTAGTAAGCTGTATTTCAGATTCCAAAACATAGGAGGGCCGGCCGCCTGGTTCGGTCCTCTTTTTTCTTTTAGCCTGAGAGCATATGATTTTTTTTAGGGTTAATAATTGGTTTATTTTGATTTCAGATAAATATCCCTGTAAACTATTTCATATTTATATGATTTCTGCGAGGATAACATAAGAGCCTCCATCGCCTGATTAATCGTTTCTTTGTTAAACTCACCGGTAAATTTGTAATCCTTAATCTTTTCGTCCACAAAGTGAATTCTTACATCATACCACCTTTCAATTTTCTTAGCCAGCTCAGGGAAGGGCTCATCCTTGAAAATCAGGTTTCCATATTTCCAAAGCTTTTCTTCCTCGGGATTTATATTTTGTTTAATAATGACTTTTGACACAGTTTCATCATCATGATTATTCTTTTTAGTATCTGCAACCTTAATCGCGCTTTTTTTATCTTGCAGGCTGATATCTATAGTTTTACGCATGTAAATACATTTTTCGTTAGGTTTCAGAAAAATTTCATTTGCTATCCCGTTTTGGGGAAGAAGTGAAGATATACTCAATTTGCCTTCAATTAATGTGGTTTCGATGCTTTTATCCTCCGGATACGCTTTAACATTAAAGGAAGTTCCGTAAACTTTGATTTTTATCTCATCCACATTCACATAAAAAGGTTTTCCCGGGTTTTTTTGAACCTGAAAAAAAGCTTCCCCTTCTGTCGTGACTTCCCTTATCTCAGAGTTATAATTAGCTGCGTATTTGAGCGAGGATTCCGAATTCAGCCATACTTTAGTGCTGTCAGGAAGTATAACCCTGGTACGCTGGCCTCGTGGTGAAAAGATATATGTATAACCATGGGTCTGTTGTTTCTTTAAATCGGAATAACGGATAAAAAAGTAGCCTGCTGCTACGGATAATAAAACAAGAATTGTTGCTGCTGCTGATATTGCCAGTCCAAGTTTCCGGCGGCTTAAGGAATATTTATTTGCCGAAGGTTCAATCCGCTTAAGAATGGCTTGCCACTCTGCAGAAGTATCATTCCATTTTCCGGCTTTTAATAAATCCTGTATGTGCTTATCCGAAATAATTTCTTCATAAATAAGAGAATGTAATTCAGATGACTTACGCCAGTTGTCTAATTCCTGTTCCTCTGGCTGCGAAAGTTCTTTTCGTAAATATTTGGTTACTAAGTGCCAGGGTATATTGAGGTTCATATCTGTCATTTCAGATAATGACACTTAACTTAAGGGTTACCACCAAATGATATGGAAATAAATTTCAGGACAGAAAAAGCATCTTGAAATAAAAAGGCTTCAGTGTTGTTCTCAGTTTCTTAAGGGCAATTGACATTTGTCCTTCAACAGTATTTACAGAAACGTCGAGATAACCGGCGATTTCCTTGTAGCTCATTTCTTCTTCCCGGCTTAACCTGAATATTATCTGGCAGCGGTCGGGCAAGGCGCTAATCGCATCATTAATAATAGTTTCTAACTCTTCAAATTCTATAGTAGAATCATCATAATATGGATCCTGAACCTGATCAGTAATCCGTTGCCGGATAGTATTCTGAAGTTTGGCATCCCGAATCTGGTTCAGTGCTTTGAACCTGCCAGCGGCATATATATAAGATTCAAGTGAAGTTTTAATTTCAAGGGTTTCACGATTCTCCCAAAGATGAACGAATATATCCTGCGCAATATGGTCAATTAACATTTCATTCTTAAAAAGCAGAAGTAAGTATCTGCTAAGGTTACTATAATGCTTATTAAAAATAACCTCCAAAGCATGAATATCTCCTTCTTTTAGCTTTTGCAGTAGAAATAGATCTTCAGTATATTTAGGGTTGGACAAAGGGGTCGTTAATTAATTAGCAGGGTCGCAAATATATCTAATTTTTCCATTTGTCTGAAAATCTTAACTTAAGAATACTTTAATTTTAATAGCTATATTTATTTATACGCTAGTTGTTTATAGTTTAAACATAGAAATATTACTATTTGCAACCATCCTCCACGCAGCCAGTGCCGGATGGCTACATGTGTTTTTTCCTGTCATTGTAATTGCAGAAAATAGTAGATATACTGAGGTGCCAGAATCAAAGTAGCTTTTGATTTAAGGGATCTACTTTGATTAAAGTTAAACGTTTGGAATATATTAAAATAATTATGGGTGTAATAGTGGGTGTATAAAAGAAACAAAGCATCGTATATATTTAATATACAATGCTTTATCCATTTTAATTTTACCTATTTGTGGAGCTGCCGGGAGTCGAACCCGGGTCCAAACAAGCAGCAAAACCGCTTTCTACATGCTTAGCTTTCAGTTGATTGTAGGGCAGGAACCGGCAAAAAGCCACCCAATCCTTGCCTTATTCCCTTCGGTTTTCGAGCAGCCGTCAGGACTCCGGCTACCTTATCCTTCCCTTTTCGATGCCCTTAAGCGGGACGCCGGATGGCGAGGCTTCCCGGAGGACAATTAGCAGGTTAATACTGTGATTAAGCGGCTAATGCGTAATCGTAATTGTTGCCATTTAGTTGGCGCGAGTATTTGGTTTTAGCGGGCCATTCACTCAAAGTCCCGGCATGCTTACAATCCCACTGTCCTTGCTGTCAAAACCGGTCAGCCCCTGATTGTTCTTAAAGGAGTGCAAAGATACTGCCAATTTCGATTGGTTTGTTCGGTTGAAAGAAAAATAGAAAATGGGGAAATAGAAAATGGGGAAATGGGGGGATTATTATACGCCGAAGGCATTGGAACCTTGAACTTTAAACTTTGAACGCCAAAGGCATTGGAACCTTAAACGCCGAAGGCATTTGAACTTTTGAACCCATGAAACCTGAAACCCTTCAAACTCTTCAAACTCTTCAAACCCTTCAAACTCTTTAAACTCTTCAAACCCTTCAAACTCTTCAAACCCTTCAAACATAAATCCTAACCCCTTCCTTACATTTTCTTCGTAATATTGGCCAGTAACTCAAAATCAAGCGTCATCCCGAAAAAAATATTTGCCTTCCATGCTTTAACCGTAGGAATGCTCATGCCCGGATCCAATTTATCACCCTCTTTAAAACCACTCTTTAACTGCTGGTATTCGGCAAAATTCATCCCTATCATAAAATGAAAGAAATCGAACGCTTTGTACGTAGGAGCTATATAAAAATTCTTAAACAGGTTGGTGCCGCCAAATCCCAGGAACATGCCTGCATCCGATGTATATTTACTGTCAGGCTGGGTAAGGTCATATAATGAAAGGTTCACACCGGTGATATAATCAAACTCAACTTTGCCGCTATTTTTATCTGAAATAACATACACAGCCGTGGAGGATGAACTTTGTGGAGCCAGTTGCCAATCAGGCGTACGATAGAATTTTAAAGCAACGCCTTGTACAAAACTGATTTTTTTCTTTTTATCCATAGCAGCTTTCTGTTGATCCATCATTTTGTTATACTGTCCTTCTATCAGGTTTAACCGCTCGCTTACCCTGGCAAGTTCCAACTCCGATGCATTGAGCTTCCGTGCAAGCGAATCAACTACACGAAGCGAACTGCTTTTATCTTTGAAATAGGTAGCTAAATCAGCAGTTTTTTCGCTAATGATACGGTCCTTTTCTTTCATAGATTCCTGCATATAAGCTATTTCCCGGTCTTTAGCTTCCACTTTGGTTGTGTTAACGTTATTCTTCCCTTCCAGTTTAGCCTGGTCAAGAGATGCCGCCAACTGCGCTTCATGGAGTTTAATCTTGCAATCGTTAAGCTGATACTCCTGGTCGCGGAGTAATTGAAGCTTTTGTTCGAGCGAAGTACTTAAAGTGAGCATTTGTTGTTTTACATCAAGCAACTCCTGCTTGAGCCTCAACCGCTGTAATTCCAGGGTGTCAGCCTTAGTTCCCGACATAACTCTGTCAGCCTGGAGCTGAGCAACAACCACCTTCAGTGAGTCAACCTGTTGATCCTGTATTACATTTCTGCCTTTAAATCCTTTTATCAGCAAATTAAGGCTGTCGAGCCGGCTATACAATTCAAGGTTGTCCTGCATCAGCCTGGCTGCGAAGAGGCTATCGGATTTATCATCCGTTTCCTGGGCAAACCCAGGCAACGATGTACCAACAATCAATATCATAAGCAGGCTGCACAATAAGGTTTCTATACTATTTTTCATGGTCAACAAAAAAGGGTTCAGCTTTATAAAATACTCACGAAAGTAACAGTTTATTGTGGAAGAGAAAATTTTATGTGCAGGATCCGCTAAAAGCGTAAAGGCTATCATATTGAGATGACAGCCTTTACATCATATTTGCGGATCTCATTTATTTGATGGGCTTGATTCCCAGATTATAGAACAGGAATGAATACATGTCAGCTGCTTCATCGATAATTTTAGCGGTAGGTTTGCCAGCTCCATGACCGGCTTTGGTTTCGATGCGGATCAGAACCGGGTTGTCACAACCTTGTTTTGCCTGGAGTGTAGCAGCAAATTTAAACGAGTGGGCCGGTACTACCCGGTCGTCGTGATCGCCAGTTGTAATAAGAGTAGCTGGATAACAAACACTGTCCTTAATGTTATACAGTGGCGAATAGCTCAGCAGGTTCCGGAACTGCGTGCTGTCGTCGCTGGTTCCATAGTCGCTGGCCCATCCCCATCCGACAGTAAATTTGTGATAACGCAGCATATCCATAACACCAACAGCAGGTAAACAAACTTTAAAAAGTTCCGGCCGCTGGGTCATGCATGCACCTATGAGTAATCCTCCATTTGAACCTCCTGAGATTGCCAGTTTTTCGGATGTGGTATATTTTTCATGGATCAGATATTCGGCAGCAGCAATAAAATCGTCGAAAACATTCTGCTTATTGAGTTTAGTACCGGCTTCGTGCCATTTCTCGCCATATTCGCCACCTCCGCGCAAGTTGGGCATACAGTACACACCTCCATTTTCGAGGAAAATAAGGCGACTCACATTGAAATTTGGTGTCAGGCTTATATTAAAACCTCCATATCCGTATAGGAAAACAGGATTTTCACCATTCAGCTTCAGTCCTTTTTTATGGACTATAAACATCGGAATCTTTGTTTTATCCTTGCTTTCGTAAAATACCTGTTTCGTTTCATAGACCGAAGCATCAAAGTCCAGTTTGGGTTTGAAAAATTCAGCTGATGTCTTTTTCAACACATCATAGGTATAGATGGTCGTAGGGAATGTGAAGGATGTAAAACCATAAAATACTGTATTATCTGCCTTTTCGCCATTAAATCCGGTAAGGGCACCCAATCCGGGTAACGGCAATTCATCCAGTTGTTTCCCTTCCATATCAAACGCATAAACACGGTTTGTAGCATCTTTCATATACCCTGCAAACATTTGATTGCCAGCCAGTACAACTTCTTCAAGCACATCCTCTTTCTCAGGGATCAGTTCTTTCCAGTTTGCGGAAGCAGGCGATTTAGGATCGATAAGCACCAATTTGCGGTTTGGGGCACCATCATTGGTCAACACCAATAATTTATCTCCAATATTATCAACAACATTATAATCGTTTTCGAATCCGGCTGCCAGTTTTACAAATTTAGTTCCTTCAGAGGTAAGATCTTTACAGAAAAGGGAGTTTCCACTGGTGCCTTCACTCTCCGAAAGGATCAGGAAATGTTCAT
Source organism: Lentimicrobiaceae bacterium (assembly GCA_041660125.1). Lineage (GTDB taxonomy): Bacteria > Bacteroidota > Bacteroidia > Bacteroidales > UBA4417 > UBA4417. Next base: position 37,596 of record JBAZWY010000005.1, on the reverse strand, counting down.
CCTCGGTAGTAGTTGCATAATAGTAACGAAGCGGGAAATTACGGTTCTCGAATATAAGTTTGTCGTCGCTTTGCGGTGTTCCTATCTTGTGAAAATAAACTTTATGATATTCGTTTCGGTTGGAGAGTTCTTTCCCTTTTGAAGGCGCATCGTAACGGCTGTAATAAAATCCATCGCCCTGCCACGAAGCACCCGAAAACTTCACCCATTCAATCTTATCAGGGAGGTTTTTGCCGGTTGCAATATCTAACACATTGAACTCAGCCCAGTCGCTGCCGGCTTTATTGAGTGAATATGCCATGTATTTCCCGTCGTGCGAAACACTCAGATTCCCAACAGCAACGGTACCATCAGCCGAAAGTGTATTCGGATCGAGTAGAACACGCGGCTCTCCGCTTATCCCTTTTTGCACATAAACCACGCTCTGGTTTTGCATACCATCATTTTTCTGAAAAAATATCCAGTCTCCTTTTTTAAATGGTACAGTTAATTTAGCGTAATTCCATAGGGTTTCCAGCCGCTTGTGGATCTGGTCGCGGAAGGGTATTTTCGATAGGTATCCATCGGTAACCTTATTCTGGGCAATAACCCAGTCAGCGGTTTCGGCCGAAGTATCATTTTCGAGCCAGCGGTAAGGGTCAGCGACTTGGGTACCGAAGTAATTGTCGGTTTGAGTAACTTTTTTCGTTGCCGGGTATTTAATTTTTTCCTGCACAGGAGTTTTGTTATTGCAGCTCATCATTAATATTGTCAGGATGATTACAACTGTGATTGTCAAATATCTCATATAGTTATTTTTAAAATTTGCGTAAAAATAGATAAAAATGTAATAGCGCAAAACACTGGTTTAGTAAGTTTCTCATTAACAGAAACCCAATAAGTTTTTCATTTTTTTATTGTTGAAATTAATTCCGGAAAGTGCCTGACCGTGTTGATATTTTTACTTGTTGAGCCCGTTAATGCTCTAACTTGTATTATTCGTGCAGAAGATAAAAGATAAAAGTAAAAAGATAAAAGTAAAAAGATAAAAGTCAGGCAGTTGCAAACCATTTTTATAATTTATTTTGTAAAGATGATTTTTATGACTGCCTTCATAATGTTTTGATCCTTTTGTCTTTATCCTTTTATCTTTTGTCTTTTTTGAAGTTTAGAATTAATCAAGTTAAAAAAGTGTCATCTGTGTTCAAATGTCATCTGTGTTTAACCTGTATTATTCGTGCAGAAGATAAAAGATAAAAGTAAAAAGATAAAAGTAAAAAGATAAAAGTCAGGCAGTTGCAAACCATTTTTATAATTTATTTTGTAAAGATGATTTTTATGATTGCCTTCATAATGTTTTGATCCTTTTGTCTTTATCCTTTTATCTTTTGTCTTTTTTGAAGTTTAGAATTAATCAAGCTAAAATATTTTATAGATTTGCATATGCTTTTACGTTAGTCACAAATACTAAAGTTACTGGTTATGAAATATGTTAAGTCATTCAGGGCAAATAACATCGCAGAATTGGAAGAGAATGAAATCAGGGAGAACGAATACTTGCATCAGCTCACTGAATTCAACGAAGCAGGACTTCCGGTAATAGCAATAACGTATAACCCCGACGGCACTGTCGAACATAAGTACAAGTATCAGTACGACAGCGAAGGGAAAGTTATTGATGAATTATTGCTTGAAACTGACGATGAAGTAACCGAACACCGTAGCATGGAGTACAATAAGGAGGGGCAGCTTGTTAAAGAATTAATTCATTACCTCGACGGAACTGCTGATGAGTTACTTTATACCTATAACAGCGAAGGCCGGCTATTAAGCCGCAGAAGCATCGACAGCGATGGTGAAACGGGCAATTACCTGGTGAATGTTTATAATGGTGGCCATTTGGTTTCGGAAACCGAATACGATATAGCGGGTGAAATCATCACTCAGCGAAAAATCGTTTATAATGAGGATGGAAAAATTACTGAAGAAGTATTCCGTACACCCGAAGAAAATTACAATATCCTTTATAGTTATGATGAAAAGGGAGTTGCTTCGATACGTCGCCGCTACAATGAAGAAAAACACCTGATGGAACGCAACACCTTTACTTACGACTTCGAAGGAAGGTTATCCGAAACGATGGAAGAAACTTCCTCAGGAATCGAAATTACATATACAGCTTATGATGATGCCGGTAATATCATATTGCAAGAAGAAAAAACCGAGGATGGCAAATTGTTAAGCAGCATAGAACGGACTTATGACGGAACAAACCGTCCTTTGAGCACATCCGTGCTTTCTCAAAGACCGGGAGTACAAGTCCCGCAACATTACCGCATACGGATCGAGTACGAATAATACTGTCTATGGAGTTTTATCCAACACATTCCTGGCCAGGTACTCTTTAAGAGGAATTGGTTTGTGAGTTTTTGTCCAGTCCTTAGTTACTTCATATTGTTTCTTCAGTTGGCTGAAGTCCAGTAATGCAAAATTTTCATCAAAATCTGGAATATAAACATATGTATGAGCTGCCAGTTCGGGGTAATTCCGTTGTAGTTCTTTCATGCCTCTGATGAACCCGTTCATCGCCTGGTTATCAATCCATGAGCTTAATTTGGTGAATATCCTTGAGTTGTTATTTGAGAAATTCTGTAATTCCGTGCTTAGCCTGGGTCTTGAATCACTTTTACGGCTTACAATGATCAGAGTATCCACACCAAAGCCCCTGTATTTCTCATATTGCAACACTGCTTTAAAAGGAATATGATCATCGGCAAAACCTCCATCTACAAAGGAAGATTTCGGTAAACCAAAGGATTCCTGGAATTGCGCCGATGGGAAAAGTATTGGAATAGCTGTAGATGCCACCAATACTTCTACCAAATTAAAACCGGGGTTACTTTCAGTGTTTATTTTCAGGTTGCTTAGCCGGTATGTTTTTGAATTTGGTGGCATTATCATGATATCGGAAATGGAAATAGCGCTATTTAAAGGCAAATCGCCAATCCTGAAATATCCCAGGCTATCATTGATAACCTGTGCAAGAAGTTTTTGGTATGGCTCATTATTAACCGGAAGCGACTTACCAGTTCTGATAAAAATATCGTCATTGTTTATTTTACCCAGGATTGAACGGTAACGTTCCCACGAGAACTTTTTATCAAGTATAGCATTCAGCATCACTGTGTTCAGGGCACCCGAACTTGTGCCTGAAATGAAACACACATTGTGCATCCAACCGGTTTTCTGTAAATGTTCCAGTAAGGCAGCTTCCTGCACTATTCGGGCGGCTGCACCTGTTATTACTATGGCAGTTCCTCCGCGTTTATCATAAGTAAATGTTTCAAATTCAGGCCTTGCAATAATGGACTTTATTACCAGTCCAACATAAATCAGAGCAAAGAAAATTAAAGTAAAAAAAAATGATTTCAGCAACCTACGCATGGCTAACCAGTTGAAGACTTATATATAATAAGAATTTTTCAAAGGGATACAAAGCTAATGAATTATTGAGTTAAAAACAAAGATAAATCTCAATTTTAGTTGCTTAAATATTTAGGTATCACCTGTTTACTCTGACTTAGGTTCCTATACAATTCTGCTCTAACATTTATAGTTTTGAACCACCAGGATGAAATATCTACCGGTGATTAACAGAATTAAACCTTTAAATGATTTTCTGTGTTTATTTTTTTTTAAGGGTCACTACTTGTCCCGATTTATCGGGCTGGAACTCGCCACCCCGCCATGGCGGGGTTACTCTGTGTGACAAAATTATTGCCATGGCTCATTTCATCTTAAACTGCTCATCCCTGAATCATAAGTATTTGCGATGATGACCAGTTGCAAGAAATTTATTGCTGAAATAAAAATTTCTTTTTAAGTATGACCTTTTTGTGATTTTTGGATAAAGTATAAAACCAAACCACTTTACACATCTGATCTTTTGCTTAGGGCTGAGATCAAGTCAAATTTATATTATATGAACACCAAAAGACTATTAATTTTTTCAGGATTATTTATTTGCTTTATTGCCAATAGTCATGCACAATCCAGAGCCTATCATACAAACCGGCTCACAGGAAAAGCCCCGCTAATTGATGGTAAGTACGACGAAACTTCATGGAATGCTGTTGACTGGGCAGGAGACTTTATTCAACACTACCCAAATGACGGAGCCAAACCATCTCAAAACAGCAGATTCAAGATCCTATACGACGACGACAATCTTTATATTATAATTCAGGCATTGGATTCAGTTCCGGGAGAAATCGTGAACCGCTTATCGCGCCGTGATAAAGACGACGGCGATTGGCTGGCGATTTCCATCGACAGTTACGCCGATAAACAGACGGCCTTTACTTTTGGCATTACTTCGGCAGGAGTTCAGTTTGATTTCATGTTTGTGAATGATAATATCAGTGATAATAACTGGGATGCCGTTTATTACACCGCAACCAGCATTGATGCGATGGGATGGACTGCCGAAATGCGGATTCCCTTGTCGCAACTGCGCTTTGCAAAAATGGACAAGCACGCCTGGGGGATTAATATTTTTCGATACATCTACCGTAAACAGGAGCTTTCATTCTGGCAACATATTCCCCGGACTGCCCCGGGATTTGTAAGCCTCTATGGACAACTTCAGGGATTGGATGGTATCAGGCCGCGACGCGATGTCGAGCTAGTTCCTTATGCAAACGCCAAGGCAACCTACGACAAAAAAGAAGCAGGCAATCCTTATAAAACAGGCCAGAAATACAGTGGGACAGCGGGTCTTGATGGTAAGATTGCTGTAACTAACGATCTCACGCTTAATTTCACCATAAACCCCGATTTCGGGCAGGTTGAGGCCGATCCTGCCGTTGTTAACCTTACAGCTTTCGAAACTTTTTTCCCTGAAAAAAGGCCTTTTTTCGTTGAAGGAAAGAATATTTTCAATTTTAAACTCACCGGAGCCGACAGCGAAAACAATATGAATATGTTGTTTTATTCGCGCCGCATAGGCCGGGCACCTCATTTAGTCCTGAATCCCGATTCAGGTATTTACGTTTCTGCACCCGAGCAAACTACCATATTGGGTTCTTTCAAATTATCGGGGAAAACCCGCAAAGGTCTTTCAATCGGAATTATTGAATCCGTAACACGGAACGAGAAAGCCACGATCGATTCGGCAGGTGTACTTTACAAAGAAGGCATTGAACCACTTACCAATTACCTGATCGCCAGGGTATCGCAGGATTTCAACAAAGGAACCACGACCATAGGGGGTATTTTTACAGCAACAAACCGATCCATCAAAGAGCCGCAGCTCGAATTCCTTCCGAATGCGGCCTATTCGGGAGGTCTTGATGCGATCCATTTCTGGAAAAACAAAACCTACTATCTATCCGGACGCGCCGTATTCTCTTCCATTTATGGAAGCAAGCAAGCCATTACTAATTTACAATTATCGGCAGTACGATATTATCAACGTCCTGACAATACTTATACTATTTACGATCCGAACCGAACCGGGCTGAGCGGATACGGGGGCACCGCCGAATTTGGCAAAGCCGGCACCGGGAACTGGCAATATCTCACTTACCTGACCTTACGTTCACCGGGCCTTGATTTTAATGATGCGGGCTACCTCAAGCAGGCCGATGAAATACAACATTTGTTTTGGTTGCGCTACAGGAAATACAAACCATTCGGAATTTTCAGGTGGGCATCAGCCAATTTTACTGAATACAGAACATGGGATTTTGGCGGGGAAAACACCAATAAAGGCATTGATTTCAACACAAACGGGCAGTTTAAAAACTATTATACTGCCGGGGCGGGTATTAATTACGCAGGAAGCATACTTTCACGTGGCGAACTCTGGGGAGGCCCTGCCCTGCTGCTTCCACCGGTATTTAATTTCAGCGCCTTTACCGAAACCGACAGTCGCAAAAAAATAATGTTCAGGCTGAGTACTTCTCACTATTTCGGGCAACAAGGTTATTATAACTACCACAAGTACGGGTTAGAAATAACCTACAAACCTGTCAACACATTGTTTTTCTCACTTATTCCGCAATTTTCTTCCGGATTTAACCAGATGCAATATGTGGATGTAACCTATTTAAATGATGAGCCCAGGTATATCATGGCCAGCCTTAGCAGGAAAATTTTCGACCTTTCCATGCGCATAAATGTAAGTATTACTCCCCGGCTTTCCATACAATACTATGCCCAGCCTTATATTTTTGCCGGTAAATACAGTGATTATAAAGAAATTACAGATCCAAGAGCCGATGCGTTTTCAAACAGGTATCATCAATTCAGCATAAACGAAATATCCTATAATAAAAACTGGAAGGCCTATATGATTGATGAAAATCATGACGGAGAAGACGAATATGGATTCTACAAACCCGATTTTCATTTTCTGCAATACAAGTCCAACATGGTTTTTCGCTGGGAATACAAAACAGGTTCTTCATTATACCTGGTTTGGTCACAAGGCCGCACCAACCTGGGCGAAAACGGTGAAAATATATTTGGTCAGTATGTTAATGATCTCTGGAATACTCAACCACGAAATGATTTTATGCTGAAAATTTCGTATTTAATTGTTTTTTAAATTGTTGAAATAGAGATAACACTTTCAATCGAAAACAAAAAATTTTTTTGTATCTTTTTTAACACTTGTTCCCATTTGAAAAATAAAAAAATAAGCCCGCTGGTTTTTGAATAGTTGAGTGTCTATAATAGATTAACGAACTCTACTCTTACAAATCCAACAATGCTTCCTGATTATTCCTGTTTACAACCTGATTATCAATTAGGCTGATGTATAAAAAATGTGGAAACCGACAATGCCAACAAACAAATTAATTTATATGACAAAAAAAATGTCATTCATTTATTTTTATGCATTATATATTTATTTTTTATTGTATATTAGCCGGATAGATATTCCCTTCAACAGATTGTCAAATAGCGGCTGTAACACTTAACCTAAATATAAGATTACGTTCGACACTTCACATCTGCACCCCTTGATTGTCCATTTTCCGATAGCATTATTGATCGTTGGCTTTGTTGCCGATACGGTTTACATGCTGTACAAAAAAGAAGCCTGCCTGTCGAAGGTGGGATTTTACCTTATGTTGTCCGGTACGCTTGGAGCTATTGCCGCTGTTCTATCAGGTAACTTTTTTTACTGAAGAAAGTTCAAGTAGCATTGAAGTTGTTCGTGAACATCACGAAACATTTGCCAATATCACGTTGTTCCGGATGATTGTTGCCAGTATATTACGGGTTTTCCTGGTTTACAAAGGCAAAGCCGAGTCAAAAGCCGGGCTTGGCGACTTCAATACTGTAAGTTTTTTGTTTTTCCAACTCAAGCAATATGATCCGGAAAGAGGATACGGTTATTATGATGCAAGGCATAATACTGGCATTGAATGATTGTGTCAGAATCAATAAAGAAAAGCAAACCAGCTACTGCCAAAAGCTTAAAACTAAAATACTACAATCTTATTGATTATGAGAATCAGCAATTTAATTAGCCCGATTTATCAAAATAGAATAAGTACAATAAAAATAATTGTTTTTATTGCAATTATTATTTTCTTTAGCAATGTAAATGCGTTTGTAGATCATTTTTTACATCCTGAAATTCCATTTTTTGATACTGAACATTTAATTGTTGGTTCTGTAACAGGCTTTTTTACCTTATTTTTAAGTTCAATCATTTTGCTTTACATTAATCGATTGCAAAGCATTAACATTGAACGTAATAAGCTTTTAAAAGAACTATCCCAGGCTAAAGTAGCTGCCGAAGATGGTAATCGTTTGAAATCCGCATTTCTTGCTAATATGAGCCACGAAATACGTACTCCCATGAATGGTATCCTGGGTTTTGCAGGATTACTAAAAAACAGCAGTCTTACAGGGGAGGAACAACAAGAGTATATTCGGATCATAGAGAAAAGCGGCGTTCGTATGCTCAATATTATCAACGATATTATTGATATTTCGAAAATAGAAGCTGGATTGATGAAAGTGGATATGAAAGAATCGAATATTAACAAGCAAATAGAATACATTTATACTTTTTTCAAACCCGAAGTCGAAGACAAAGGGATTCAGTTGTCCTTTAAAAACACCTTGCCCTTAAAAAAAGCCATCATTATTACCGACCGCGAGAAACTTTACGCCATTCTGACAAACCTTGTTAAAAATGCCGTTAAATATACCAACAAAGGAACGATTGAATTTGGGTACAACCTTGTAGGGCAGCATGCTGCCCCACTACTCAGGTTTTACGTGAAAGATACGGGCATTGGTATCCCCGCCGACCGCCAGAAAGCCATCTTTGAACGTTTTATTCAGTCTGATATTGAAGATAAAAAGGCACAGCAGGGTGCTGGATTAGGCTTGACTATCACAAAGTCATACATCGAAATGTTGGGTGGAACAATTTGGGTAGATAGTGAAGAGGGCAAAGGCTCTACGTTTTATTTTACCATTCCTTATATTGCTGAACAAGAAGAAAAGTCCACTTTCAATAATACGGTTTCATCTGACAGAGCGAAGAATCAGGTTAAAAACCTAAAAATATTAATTGCCGAAGATGATGAAGAATCAGAAATTCTTATTTCAATAATGGTTAAAATGTTTAGCAAAGAGATTCTAAAAGTACGAACCGGACTCGAAGCCATAGAAGCGTGTCGGGCCAACCCTGGTATTGACCTGATATTGATGGATATTCGAATGCCCGAAATGGGCGGATATGAAGCCACACGACAAATTCGTCAATTCAACAAAGAGGTCATCATCATTGCACAAACAGCTTACGGATTGTCCGGTGACAGGGAAAAGGCTTTGGATGCAGGATGCAATGATTATATTTCAAAACCCATAATCAGTACTACATTGATAGAGTTAATACAAAAACATACCATCAACAGGAATTAAATTAATGATCGGAAAACGACAGATAATAAAGTATAAGACAACAACATAGCAGACAAGCCTCCTTTTCTTGAAGGTAGTGCCGTAACATACCATGATCTGAGTCCTGTCTGCCAGCTGGTAAATCAGTGCTTCTATATATTAAAAGCAATTCTATAAAGTATCAGCTCACAACTTTGTTAATTCCCCTAGTAGCGGGGCAGCATGCTGCCCCGCTACCTTATTAAAAAAAACCGACAATTACTTTATCAGTTTCAATCCGCTCAGTGCTGAGCTGTCGCCGGGACGCAGTATAAGAGCATGATTAAACAACACTTTTGCATCCGATTGTTTGCCCGTATTTAATTTCGACCAGGCCAGCATAATAACCGAATCGTAATCCAGCGGATAAAGATTGACAACTTTCTCAAAGAGTTTGGTTGCGGTTACATAGTCTTTGCGGTTATAATAAATCACACCTAACCAATAATTGGCAACCGTATTTTGCGGATCAATTTTAAGTATTTCCACATAATGAGATTTCACTTTATCCCAGCTTTCGATTGCGCTTAGCGGCTTTACACAACCAAATCGGGCTTCGATGGCATAGGGTTTCAAAGAAATTGATTTTTCATAATACTTTATGGATTCAGCATATTGCTTTGCCAGGTAATAGAGCCATCCAAGGCGAATATTGATGATATAACTATCAGCTTTATAAATTGTCTTCATGGTGTTGATAGCAGCAACATAATTGCCTGATTTCTCCGACTCAAAGCTTTTCACGAATGTTGCCTGGGTTGTAGCTGTATTTTGTGCCACGAGCGAACTGAACAGTATTACCAGTGTTAATGTAGTCGAAATTCTTTTTAAAGTTTCCATATTAATCCTCCTAAAAATGATTGTTGTATATATTGATTTGTAGTTTGTTCAACTTGTTTTGTATCATAAAGATAATTGCCATACAAAGTCATATGTTTCCCGATATTCCAGAACAGCGATAATCCGGTCCTGAAAAGAGTCGGGTCAATTGAATTATAGACGTACAGCGCATTATAATCGTTGTAGTTTTGAATGTTACCTATTGTAACAGTTGCTTCGGCCCAAACATTCTTTAAGATGCGGGCTCCGGCATATTGAGCCAATATAGGCCTGCGTTTATTTTTTTCAATCAATCCGCTAAGGTATGTAGTAAAATAGAGGTTGGATTTGCCGGGTAATGTGACTCCTGCCAGAAGCCCAACTTGTTTAAAATCACCTAAATCATACCTGAAAAATGATCCGTTCAAACCTAATGTAAAACGGTTTAATCGGGTCGTAAGTGAAGCAAATGCAAGGTTGCCTGGATATTTATAGCTATCCAGGCTTGTATTCAGGTGATGATAAGCCAGAGAAAATGATGTATGTGAGGTTACCGACCAGTTTAGCAATGCGAAATAATCAGGCTGTTTAATCAGAATATCGTCAACTGTTTGTACATAATTCGATGCAGATTGATATATCGATACCCTGTAACCCGTTTGCGAGTATATTCCCCCGCGATAATAAACCGGATTCGAACGATTGCTGCTGTTATTGGATTTGTAGTTGTATTCCATATCAACGGAAGCTATAGGATTAAATGCATGAATGCCAAGCTTTTCCTTCAGCTCATCCGATAGCTTATCCGCGTGAAATCGGGCGTAGGCAACATTGCCTGTATTTAACCCGCAATAGTAAAGATACTCGCGGGTATCGGAATCAAATTCATCAAAGGCCAGGGCTTTTTCATAGTATTTTTGAGAAGTATAATAATTTTCTTTTGCAAAATACGCATATCCCATTCGTTGATAAAGCCTTTTGAATTCAATGTTTTGATCAATCGCCTGTTTCCCGGTTTTAATCAGTTTGTCCCAATCGCCGGTCAAAAAACATTGATATGTAATGCTGTCGGCTGATTGAAACGTGAGAGGGTCCTGGGCTTTTAGGGTTGTCGAAACCAATAGTAATAGAGCAATAATTAATTTACGCATGTAGCATGTATTTTAGTTTTTGTAGTTTCATAGTTGAATTCAGTGATGTGATTTTTATGCAGAATAATGGAACTACTGCTATTAATGCGGGTTTTACCAAATACGGAAAATTGTATTTCGGATCTCAGAACGAGCGACCCTGCATCAAAAGGATTATCAGGTGGGTCGGTTTTTATGGAGAATCCCGCGTGGATATAAGTATAAAAAGGGGCAATAAAATCGTGCAGCCAGATACTTGTTTTCCTATTCCATATTACATAGATTGGTATGGAATCTTTCACTTCGACAGTATCCGGGTTTCCGAGAAACACTTTATACGCTGAGAGATAAAAATAAAAAAGTAATGATTTTTTGTTCCCATAAAATGCTGTAAAATAAAACATGGAGCTGTCGTTTACATAATACGCGCTCGATTCGGTTTCACTGCAATACAGGTATTTATTGTTGTATGCATCGGTATAGGCATCCCATTGCTCGGTCACCTGCAATCCATTCTCATTCAAATAGTTAAACTTCAAACTTGTATTCGGCATTATATCAAACGCAGTCCTTAATAAAATATTGCCGGTTACACCAGAAACCAAAGCACCTTCAGCAGGTTTAGAAAACTGGTGGAACTCCACTTGTGCATTTTCGTTTTGATGGTAATAAGCAAAAGGATAGTCTATTGTCTTTGCACCCAGCACAGGGGTTAACTGCACCTGATAATGCAGGTGAGGTTCGGGCGAACGCCCTGAATTGCCGCAAAGTGCCAGCAAATCACCACGTTTAACAAAATCGCCTTTTGCTACTTTAAATGACCCTTTCTTTAAGTGCGACATCTGAGTATAAAGCCCTGGCAAATGGCGGATAATAATCGTATTTCCCCAGTTGTTTGTTGTGTTTACACTACCAATTTCGTTGTCTTCAACACTATCAATAATTTCTTCAACAATGCCATCAGCAGGTGCCAGAATGGGTTTGTTGTAACAATAATAATTCTCACATAGAAATCCATTCGAACTGTACGTTTTCAAATTGTCATCAAGAATCATAAAGTCGAAAGCCTTTGCCCAATCCCCTTTGTGTGTATGTTCTCCATCGTGTCCCTGTGTCACAGTCCACTCGCCCCAGAAAGGCAGATAAAGCGGAAAATACAGGAAATGAGATAAACGGTCTTTGTCGTTGTTATAAGTATATAAGTTGATCTCGGGTGAGTAATATTGTATTGGCGTTAATTTTAATTTTGAAGGATTAATCCTTAACTTGAGAAAATAGACAAAACTAATCACCACAAATGAGAAAGGAAGGGAAAAAACAGGTAATTGAATAAATCCGAATAACTTACTCATAAACAATAATACCAACGAGGTAAGTGGAACTAAGAGTATAGCCCACAGGTATGAATATCGTGAAGGAATAATGAAGAACCCACCAATGGCAATGGCTACCATTATATAGTTCGCGCCAATATTGTAATATGTTATACTTGCTGCCTCCGACCCTGAGAATTGTGCGAACACGTAGGCCGAAAGAAATCCCACAATTGATAATGAAAATGTAATCCGGGAACTCATCAAAAGTGTAACTGCAATTATCACCCCTGCTATCAGGTTATTCTGGAAGAATATCGAACTCATTGAACGGAGGTATATATCCAGCATTTTATGAATTGGCAGCGCATCAATAGTTTGGAAGAAATCGAGCATCGGCTTCCCGCCAATAGCATACATTTCGTTCATCCAAAATATGTTGCGTTGTGTTAATCCCAGATTTTCGAACTGTGAGGAAGGCAATACGACAAACCAGAATGCAATAATAAACGGGATGCTCAGATAAGGCAATCCATATTTACCTAGCCATCCCCCCAGTGTTACCGAAAGGATAAGCGTTAGCAACGCAGCCAGCAACAACAAACTAAAAAATACATACCCGGGATCAAAGAATGTCCCTATCCCGATACCGGCCAATAATGCGTTGAAACTAAATAGCCCGCTTTTTAGCTGTACCTTATCAAATCCCATCGAATTTGCAATAAGCAACGTTAGCATAACAGAAATTAAACCACTCAAGCCTGCATAGAAATTGAAAAAGGTTACCAGCATAATTGCTGAGCCTAAGATCTTGTTTTTGGAAAAGAAAATGGCAGAATAACTGTTCAGCGTTGCCGGCAGGAAAGTGTTCCGGAATGAATCAATGTATCGTTGAGTAGTCATAGGTAAAATTGTTGGGTTCCAGGAAGCGGGAAATTCACCATGAAGACCAACTATCTTCACGGTGAAAAGAAGAAATTTATTTTAACGGATTAAGTTTCAGATGCTCGGGAATTTGTTCATTCGAAAGCAATGTTTCGATCGTTTCGGCTTTCCTGATCACATGCGTATTATTTTCATTATCTATTAACACAATATTAGGGCGCAAAGTAATAAACTGCATCCATTGTGTCATATTATACGCCCCTACTTTGTGCACAACTACCTGGTTTCCTTTTTCGAGTAAAGGTAATGTAATGCTTTCGCGAATCACATCAATATTCATACAAAGCGGGCCATAAAGCACCATTTCCTCTGTATGCTGTCCATAGGATTGTGTAGTACTTATTTTATGGTCGTACCAGAATGCAGTAAACAAGGTATTGACGCCAAAATCGAGTACAGTCGCCCTTCTTCCGTCCGATAGCCTTTTTGTAGCCAAAACTGTTCCCAGTAAAAATCCCGCATCATCAATAAGCACACGTCCTGATTCGAGGATTAATAAAGGCAGTTCTTCCTGTTTGAATCCATAGCCGAGAATAACATCGGTAATGGCATCGGCAAACTGGTCGATGGAAGGAACCGTATCAGAACCAGGCAGATAAGCTCCTTTTAGTGTGTTGGCTGATGGGAATCCGCCACCGAGATCGATATACTGAAGGGTTTTATTGAACTTTTCTTTCACGCTCCAGGTTAATTCACACAATTTTGTGGCAGCCACCGCATAAGCCGAAGCAGTGAGCATAAAAGTACCAATGTGGCAATGCAGTCCTACCAGGTCAAGATTTTCGGAATTGATGATACGGGTAATGGCATTCCAGGCCTGTCCGTTTTCGAAATTAAACCCAAACCTATCCCATTTTGGGTAAATGCCGGTATCCATATTTACACGGATGGCTACGCGAGGTTTCAGGTTGTTCTCTGCACTTAACCTGATCAGTGAATAAAGTTCATCGAAATGGTCGATATGGATCAATGAATTGTTGAGCGCAGCTTTAACGAGTTGTTCGTCGGTTTTATCAGGCCCGTTAAAAATAATTTTATTTCCAGGCACACCGTTGTTCAGCGCTTTTTCATACTCAAATCCTGAAACCACCTCAGCCCATGAGCCTTCCTGGTGAAAAATCCGGCAAACCGCATCCATGTAATTGGTTTTATACGACCAGGCAAACTGAACTTTAGGGTAACGGGTTTTAAAAATGCGTGTCGCGTTTTGAATATTACGCCTGATTTGTTTCTCCGATATCACAAACAATGGCGAACCATATTCATTTAAAAGGCTTTTTACCGGCACATTCTCGATGTGGGTAACAGGAACATTCTCGGTGCGGGTGCCGAATTTATTCATAAGCCCTGTGCTCATTTTCTGAATAGCCGGTCTTTCGTATCTTAGTTTATCCATGGTTTACTTTGTAATTAGTCATTGTATTGAAGAGATATTTCCTAGTAGTTTCTCACACTAAAACATTGAGGTAAGAAGATTTTGATTGTTGTATTTTTTTAAAACCTTCTAATTGTTTTGATTTGATTGGTATAAGTTTAAAGCCGGGGTACATTCAAAAAGAGCGGATGCATCCCGGCTTTATTTGTTATTTCAGGAAAGCAATTTTATCAGCTTCAACGAAATTAAATTATCTTATCAAAATATTCCTGGCTGATATATTGCGGCACATAAATTACTCCATTTGCCTTCAAAAGCTTGTAGAATGCGCGCAGATGATTACATGATCCTCTTTCGAGGTTTCCAAACACATACAAAATATCCAGATTATCGACATCCGTAGTAATATAGTTGTGTAAGGTAAAGATATCCATATCTTCGATAGTTGCGCCGGCTGTGAGCGCCGAAATCAGTGAAGTACTTCCGAGTGTAGTCATTTTCGTATAAAATGCCTGAAGGGAATCATTTACAAACTCACCGGCGACGTGGTTTACTGCCGGATCAGGAAGATCATATTTGAGCAATAAGGTTTCTACAGCCAAGGCATGTTGTGTTTCGCTCAACGAAATATTGTTGAAAACCGGCATTTTATACATGGAGTAGAACAGTACATATGCATCTTTTGCGAGCAGTTCTTCTTCACGCATAAAAGTGAGTGCATCAATTTCTGCAACCGACAATGGTTCTTTAGGGAAAGTGTTGATACAGTCGCCATTTCCGTTGCCAAAACCACGGGACGTAGAGGATTTCTCCACAATGGCAGCAGATTCGTCTTCTACAGCCACAGGATCGCCGGAAGTGTCTTTCGAACAACTTACTAACTGCATTGATCCGATCAAAGCTGTGATCAGAATCAACATTTTAAAACTTTGCTTTTTCATAGCGCTTAATTTTAAATATTGTGGGAATGCACATGCTACATACCCGATTTTGTTTGTTATATATAAGTGCATGTTTTACTTATAGTTACATTATTTCCAGGGACTTAGAGTTTGCTTTTTTACCAAGTTTATAATCTGCTTCCCGGTTTTTATAAGTCCCTATTTTGCCTGTATTTTCCCAGAGTACTCCATACAATTTGATGTTCGGCTGAAAAGAATAAGTTGCAATGAATGTTGCTTTTAGCTTAGAGCTCTCCCGTCCCCGAAATTTTCTGAAATTCACTGATATCGGTTATCATATCCCAGGCGTAGCGGATAAATAGTTTGCCAACTGTATATTCGGTGAAAGGATCAACTTTTTGTCCCATAGCCATTTTCACCAGAGATGCCGGTTGATTTTGTCCTGAAGCTGCAGTTAAATAAATCCATGCCGGGAAACGTGGGTTAACCTCCATGATGTATGACTTGCCATCTTCCGATTGCATTATTTCGAGTTCGCAACCGCCACGCCATTTGGTTGCTTCAATAAATTTTCGGGCAAGTTTAATATACGATGCATTCTCGATTGTAATTCCTGACCAGGCTTTTCCTTTATCGGTAATATAAAGTTTGCGCATAGGAACTACACTTATGGCATTTCCTTCTCCATCGCCCAAGGCAGCAATATTTATTTCGGTGCCATTGATAAACTCCTGCACAATGATCGGGAGCCCCCATTTAGCCTGAAGTTTATAAAAAGCTTTTTGAGCCTGCTCCAGCGTATTTACAATAATGGCATCGTAAAATTTTCCTTTTACAACCATCGGGTAACTGATTTCCTTTGCTGTTTCTTCAAGATCTTTAGCATCGTGGATTATTTTATCAGCCGGCACATGCAGATCATGCTTTTTGCCGAATTCGTAAAGTTTAACCTTGTCGCGAGATTCAAATTGGTCCAGTTCAGGCAAAAAGGTGTTAATTCCAACTTCTTTAAGCTTATCCCTTAATTTGATGAAATTAAAAAGTTCTGCATCAAAATTAGGAATGATTAAATCAAGGTTTTCCTTTTCATGAATATACATCAGCCTGGCCAATAGCGTATCTGTACCGGCCGACGGATAAGGAATCTGATAGGTTTTATCAACAAGGTCGTGCATGTATGCGCCCGGTTCGAGTGATTCGTACGACAATCCTATAATTCGCACAGTAAAGTCCTGGCAATCACGAATGGCGCGAATAACAGCCACTCCCGGACCGGGGCTGTCGATAGCATTGAGCCCGGTAACTGCTATTACAAGTTGACGAGTTGCGAAAGTGTTTGAGTTTTCGGCTTGTGCTTTCATTTATGAATGTTTTGTTTTTTAGGTTACAGGTCTGCCCGGAAGCTGGTGACTATTTGGATGATTTATTTTAAATAATCTATTGTATTTTTTTAAAAAATAAGCATTATGGTATTGACAATCATTTACTTACCAAAAGCTTATACGCATCAGACTTATAACCGTCTGAATCAATTCTATATACGTACAGCCCGGCTGGAAGTTCACTGGTTTTCACCTGTATCGAATTGAAAGTATGGTCTATTGTATATGACTTTACCAATGTTCCATTCATCTTATAGAGTTTCAGTACGGCTTGCTTAACATTTGAGGGCAGCGAATACGGAATGTTGATTTCGCCATAAGCTGGGTTTGGATAAGCTCCTGGCTGAGAAATCTTTAAATTTTCGATATCCTCATCCATTGCCGTATATCCCTGACCTGGTATTGAATAAACCAATGTATTTACAGTTTCCGGAAATACGGAAAAGTCATAAACCCAGACAAATAATTTTGAACCATTTTCTGCAGGATAAATATAAGAGTAACCGGCACCGGGCATACTATAAAGCGTTGTTCCATTCTCGTTTACAATCTGGGTATCATAAGTGTAGTATTTAAGAGTTGTATTGTAATTACACGACACATAAAGCATTTCGATCAGATTGTCGGTATTGAATAGGTTTTCGGTAACATACTGTATGTCGCAGAGGTAATAATTGGCAGGGATACTCAGATTGACGGTCTTCCATAACGAATGGTCGTTATTATACAAGCGGCACTGTTTGTTTGCTACATCCATAACATAATACTTGTAACCGGCAACCGGCAGGTGAATGTAAGCCGCTGAAACTCCTGTGTAAGTGTGTTCAAGGGTAAATTGCGCCGAAGATCGGGCTGCAAAAAAAACAAGAATCGTGAATATAATTGCAAGTTGTTTCATAATAATTGAATTTAAAGCTATTAATGTTTATTATGGATTCAATTCCGAAGATTTTTGTTTTCAATATTCAATTGGGGCCGGGCTCCTTAATTCTGGTTGATCAGATGTTTCTTTAGGTATTTTTTTTTGTTGCCAGAAACCCCAACCTGCTATTCCAGAATGGATGCTTCCTTTAATTGCGAAACATAGTCATCGAGATCTTTTTCGAACTGTACCTTATCAACATCATACTTTTCACACATATGGTCAATAATTGCCTGCAATCCATTGTCATCTCTAAGCATACTTATAATTTCAGCTCCTATAGGATTGGTTGAAAATGAATCACCTGTGCCGGGATTAAAAATAAAGCCTTCTTCGCTGCTTGCTATGTTTTTCCTTAGTTTCATTTTAGTAATGATTTGTTTATTTGCGGTTGTATAAACATTGTTACTTTCGCCTACTATTTATGATACAAATATAAATTGACGAATTCCTTAATAAAAATGATTTCAGTAAAAAGCCATTTCATATAAGTAGAAAAGAAAAATGTGCAGGTAAACAATTTATCCAAAAATGATCAAAATATTTTTTTCATCTCTTGCACCAAAAGTTCATATTCTTTCGTACCTTTAATTCCTCATCACAGGGCTTTCAATATCTCCTCCCCTTTACTTCTGACATTTCGTCAAAACTACTGGCACATTCTCATGGTCACATCTTCCCAGGCTAACAGCCAACTGAAGCAATCAAAAGAATGGTTAGCACAGGCCTTTTTCTATTTTTTTTACCTCATTTACAAACTGTTATTAATGAAACATCATTGCTTTGCAAAAATCAAATCCTTTCTCAAACAAACTTTAAACCTATCGTAAAGCTAGTGGGGCGTTTTCAATAATTATTAAATAAACCATTATTTACTAACTGTTTAAAAAGGAGGTTTTTATGTTTAAAAAAATGCTTGCAATACCTTTACTATGCATTAGTATGGTATTTTTTGTTCAATGCAGCAAAGATGTATCCGATCCGGATACGAATAATTACAGTGTTAAAAAAGGACCCGGCAGCGGTGGCGGCGGTGGTGGCGGAGGAGAGGAAAGTGCTACTAACAATTTATCGTTCCCTGTATTTGCAATGGATGGCTTTACTATTACACAAATTCAAAGTACATCTTTCTTGTTTCCTTATACTGGCCCATATACCGGCTTGTCTGCCGAAGAACTTGCTGCTTTGGGAGAATTTGACTGGTATGCCCAAAAAGTAACAGGCAATAATTGGCAGGCTGAATTTTCCCCAAAAAACGAACCAACTGAAGTTACCTTCGTAGATTGGGGAGATGTGCTTGAATCGGTAAATCCGAAAATCGGCACGCCAACCAGGATTGAATTAACCCTGTATAAGGATGTTTCGGATGACCCAATGACTGGTTACACTATGGCCCTGCTGGCATTCCCAAGCAGTAAAGATGAAACCCAGGGAACCAATACCGAAACCTATGCTGGTAATTGGGCTACACTTGTTTCATCAGCGCCAAAATTGGTTATACAGTTTTTAAGTGTACCTACCACAGAGCTTACATGGACTGGCACAATGTGGACAGGTGCTGACCCCCCGGCTACTGGTTTTGGATTTGCACCGGAACTGAATGTTGGAGGTAAATATATCTTTGGAGCATCAACTGGCGGATGGAAACCAACTGTGGCCGGGGTGTACAGGATCACATTCTATATTCCGACAGTAGGATCCAATATCCTGCTCACAGATGAAACAGGAATAGGAAATTATCCCGGCAATACGAATGATGGCCAATGGATAATTCCTACTGAGGGTGGAGCAGGAAAACCCGTGGTTGATTGGGATAATAACCTCACCTATGTTGATGTAACTGCTACCGGTGGCGGTAGCGGCGGCGGAGGCAAAGGAGGTGGAGGGGAAAAACCATAATTTCTACCACTCAATAAATTATGTAATGAGAGCCTTGTTTATAATGAGGCTCTCTTTAATTTCAGCGAATTCGCCTCTTTCAGACTCGTTTATATGTTGTTAAAATTGCAATTCTTAATTATGATACGATCTGAACTGGTTTCCCATTTAAAACATTAAAAAGATATTCATGATCATTCATAAGATTTTTGCAAGCTCACATTACAGTCAATTACACCATTAATTATAATTGCAAGCAATAGAAAGACATTTAACAATAACCTAATTTTGAGAAACAATTATAACACCTAATAACCAGGTTGATCTTATTGAAAATGAATTTAATATGAAACGATTCCTCTTACCCGATTTACTCAAAGGACTCGCCGCCTTTTTTATGGTTCAGATCCATATTACCGAACTGTTTATCGATTCAGCCGGCAGGGAAAGTATATTTGGGAAAGTCACATTATTTCTGGGGGGGCCCTTCGCAGCAGTAGTTTTCATGATCGTAATGGGATATTTTATTGCGATTAACAAAAAAACACCACAACAAAACATTGTTAGAGGAGTAAAAATATTTATTCTCGGTTTTTTATTAAATATTGGCCTGAACTTTCATTTGCTGCTTAAAATAAAATTTGCCGGCTGGCAGTTAAATCCACTTGAATATATTTTCGGCATTGATATCCTATATCTGGCTGGATTGAGTATCCTGATACTTGCAGTTCTGAAAATGCTTAAGAAACATCAGCAATTAACCACCCTGATCCTGTTGCTCGTAGTTGCAGGAATAACCGGTTTTATGAATGAAAAACTCACGGTAACCAACCACTATTTTTTATTGCCGTTTATTGCCGGCAACTATTCCTGGTCCTATTTCCCCTTATTCCCATGGCTGGCATACCCTTTGGCAGGATTTATTTTTGCGCAGCACGAAGAAAAAATCAAACTCTTTTTCGCCCGTCAGAAAAGTGTTTCAGTTATTCTTATTGCGGCTCTTGCTGCACTGGTACTAATATTTTACAAACAAGGAGTAAGCACAACCATCGATTTGCCGGCATATTACCACCACACTTTTTGGTATATTCTCTGGGCTTTGGGATTATCCCTGCTTTGGGTTTTCTTCCTGCAGGTCGTACTAAAATTATTTCCTGATACATTGGCAGGTAATTTCCTGTGTTGGATAGGCAAAAACATCACTCTTTTCTATGTTATACAATGGCTGATCATCGGAAATATCGCAACTGCTATTTTCCAAAGCCAGCCTGTTTATACTTACATTTATTGGTTCGGAAGCATATTTGCAGCTTCAGTATTCTTAACATTTTTACTTGGAAAAATAAAATTGCGTTTGATCTGAAACTTCAAGAAAACAGAAAATTAAACTATATAAAACTAAGCTACAACCGATTTAATAATGTCCAAACATATATCAGAAAGCCATTACATTTCCCTCACACCAGAAAAGTCCTGTCCACAAAGGCCTGAAAATTCTCTTTGTACTGTTCTCCAACCGGGATATAAACATTTTGGTCGAAAACAATCCGGTTTCGTTCAATCACTTTCACCCTATCGAGGTTGACAATAAACGAACGGTGTACGCGCATAAATTTGTCCTTGGGAAGCTGCTCTTCCATAACTTTCAGTCGGATGAGGGTTGTAACAGGATCATTGTTCACCAGATGGATTTGAATATATTCGTTCGAACTTTCGATGTATTTAATTTCCGAAAAAAAGATGCGAATCATTTTGTATTCTGATTTTACAAAAATGCTGTCCTGCGTTGTCTGGATAGATTCTGTTTGTTTCTGGTTCAGTTCGAACCATGTTTTCGCTTTATTTACCGCTTTCAGAAAACTGGCATAGCTGATTGGTTTCAATATATAATCCAGGGCATCCACCTGGAAACCTTCGATTGCATATTCGCTGTAAGCGGTTGTAAATATAATTTGTGGTTTTTGAATGAGTGATTTTACAAAATCCATACCGCTCAAATCTGGCATGTTAATGTCAACGAACATTAAATCGACCTCATTATTTGCAAGGTATTCCATCGCCTCAAAAGCGCTGTGACAAAGAGCCACAACTTCCAGAAAAGGCGTTTTGTCAACGTAAGAACTTATTTGCTTCAATGCAAGAGGCTCGTCGTCAATAGCTATGCATTTTATTTTCATACAACCGGGATCGTTAACTGAATTTCGTATTCTTGTTCAGTCTCATTTATATAGAGGATGTAATTATTCCTGAAGAGTAGTTCCAGACTCTTCTTAATATTGGTCAAACCAATTCCTGAATAGCTTTTCTCAAGGCTTACGTTGCTCTTGTGTTTGCTGTTTATTATATTAAAATTCAATCCTTTATCAGTTTGGTCTATTTTAACTGACACAAACGACCTGGCTTGGTAACTCACCCCATGTTTAAAAGCATTTTCGAGAAATGAAATTAAAAGCATAGGAGGTATTTCAATATCGCGTATTTCATTGGATACTTTTAACGTGATGGCTACATTCTCGGGAAACCGCAATTTCATTAATGTAATATAGCTTTCAATAAAAGCAATTTCCTTTTTGAGGGTGGTTTGCCCCTGGGCTGTATCATACAACAGGTATCGCATCATAGTCGATAACTGAATAATGGTGTTTTTTGCATCTTCCGCATTTATATCGATAAGTGCATGAATATTATTTAATGTGTTCATAAAGAAATGCGGACTTAACTGATGCCTTAAAAAAGCCAATTCAGTTTTAAGTTGTTCTTTCTCTATTTCTTTGCGCCTGCTTTCTTCATTAAGCCATTGCGATACCATTTTAATGGAAGTCCCGGCTCCAACCACAAGAATCGAAATGATAAGATTATCAATAAGAATCATTAAAATCGATCTTTGCGCTACCTGAACAGCAGGCCTGTAACCCATTGGAGGAGGCATATTCGGACCTAGCTCCATCGGTGGCATGCCTGGCCCCAAATCCATCGGCGGCATAGCCAAAGGCTCCGGTCGGGGAAGTATATATCCTAACGAAATACTGACTCCAATTACAATTAGTATGACCAAAAAAGTCATCCCGACGTATAAGAGGTACTTTTTCCGGAAAAGTAATTTGGGAACTAAGATAAAGGTATTAACAACAAAAATGACCAGGAACGTAAACATCCTGATCCATTCAATGGTCACTTTGCCCCAGTCTTCTGTATTATAGACTCTTTGGCTAAAAAATGGAATTGAAAAAACAGCCATCCAAATCACGATAATTATAAGTAATTCGATAGCTCGCAAATTGAGTATTTTGTCTCTCATTTGTTTAATTTCAGGAAACACATTACAGTCGCAAAGATAGGTTTGGCTGAGCTGATTAACAAATTATATCTGTATAATGCAGGAATGGTTCAACGAAACTGCTTAAAAAATCAGCAAATTTCATTATAAGTCAGTTGAGTGTTTTGTATCAGGCAAAATCGTGACGACCATTTCGCCCCCGGAAAAACAGATCTTTTATTTTTGTTTACTGCAATTTTAAACGATAAATTTTATAGGTTCATCGGGCATATTACATGATTCGCATATTAAGTGTTTACGCAAAGACATATCAAATCATAAAACAACATAATTGATTTAAATTTGTAACATATTTACTTCTTTTTCGTCTTAACACAAAGTGTTTTTCATGACCCGAATAATTACCATCCTGATAATAATATTTATCCCCTTTTTTGCTTTTTCGCAAAACAAATCATACACAACAAAAAAAATTAATCCAAAACCACCGGCAATTGACGGAAAACTGGACGATGGCTGTTGGCAACATGTTGAGTGGGGAGGCGATTTTACACAGTTTGAACCTTACGAAGACACCCTTCCCAGTCAAAAGACAACATTTGCCATTCTTTATGACGACAACAACTTGTATGTTGCCATAAAATCCTACGATACCGAACCTGATAAAATCAACAAACGCCTTTCGAGGCGTGATGAAGATGATGGTGACTGGGCCGGAATTGTTATCGACAGTTATGAAGATAAGCTGACGGGATTCAGTTTCTGTGTTACAGCTGCCGGCTCAAAAATAGATGCTATTTTCACCAACGATAATTCGCAGGACAATTCCTGGGACCCGATATGGTATGTAAGAACAACTGTTGATGCTGAAGGATGGAACGCCGAAATGCGGATACCCCTTTCGCAGCTGCGTTTTACTAAGAAAGAAAGTTATGATTGGGGACTGGAAATTGCCCGTTTCGTTTACCGTAAGAGCGAAACATCACTCTGGAAACCTTTACATAAAAGTTCGAATAAAACGGTGAGCGATTTCGGTACACTTGAGGGCATCAGCAATATTTCACCGAAGAAAGACATTGAATTATTCCCATTCGCCCTTGGCAAAGTTACCCATTCCGAAAAAGAAGAAGGTAATCCTTTTGCAACCGGGAAAGAGCAGGCTTTCTCAGCCGGGCTTGATGGGAAAATTGCAATTACCAACGATCTTACTTTAAATCTTACAGTTAATCCTGATTTCGGCCAGGTTGAAGCCGATCCGTCGCAGGTAAACCTGTCGGCTTTTGAATCCTTTTTCCCTGAGAAAAGGCCGTTTTTCATTGAAGGTCGTAATATTTTTAATTTCGGAATGACATCAGGTGATGGCGATGGCTCCGCCAATGGTATGTTTTACTCGAGACGTATTGGGCGAACCCCACATTTTGAACCGGACCTGAATGATGGAGAATATGCAAAAATTCCTGAAAATGCCAATATTCTCGGGGCATTCAAGTTATCGGGCAAGACACGCAAAGGCACTTCGATAGGGTTGTTGGAATCGTTTACAAACCGCGAAGATGCAAAAATTTATAAGGATGGTGTCACCAGCAAATATCCCGTCGAGCCCTTCACTAACTATATAGTAGCCAGGATTGAGCAGGATGTTTCTAAGGGCAAAACCGTGTTTGGAGGCATTTTTACTTCTACTAACCGTGACATCAACAACGCCAATTTTATTACCCTTCCGGCGGCGGCTTATACAGGGGGAGTTAATATGACACACTACTGGGATAATAAAAACTATTTTTTTACTGTAAAAGGGATTTTCAGCAGTATTTATGGCTCCAAAGAAGCTATCACAGAATTGCAGACTAATTCAACCCATTATTTTCAACGACCTGATGCCACACATTTGCAGGTTGACAGTTCGCGAACCAGCCTGAGCGGACACGGTGGAACCTTTGAGTTTGGAAAATTTGGCGGCGGACATTTCAGGATACTTTCCTGGATTACATGGTCATCGCCCGGGCTCGACTTTAACGACCTGGGATTTATGCAACAATCAGACAATATTCAGCAAGTTGCCTGGTTCGGATATAATGAATGGCAGCCAAAACACTTTTATAACTCCTATAACTTTGGAGGTGATTTTTATACCGGTTGGAATTTTGCCGGGCAAAGCATTTATAAAGGATTGGAAATGAATGGCAACTTACAATTTAAGAATTACTATTCCATTTTTACAGGATTCAACTTACAAGGAAACTCATTGTCAGCCTACGATTTACGAGGCGGACCGATGCTGAAAACACCCCCAAACTTTACTTATCGTATTGGGTTTGACAGTGACCAGAGGAAAAAACTCTCAATGAATCTCTTCCTTATGAAACGCTGGAGCGAATTTAATAATTCAACTATGGCAGATATTGAATATTCACTTACTTATAAACCAATCAACACAATTTCAGTTTCTCTTTCACCTCAATATTATGAAGAAAAGGATAATCTTCAGTATGTAACCACTATCGAAGGAAATGGGCCTGACAAATATATCATGGGTCACCTCCTGAGCAAGCAATTTTCACTTTCGGCCCGAATTAATGTAGGAATAACAGCCGATATGTCAATCCAATATTATGGACAGCCTTTCTTTTTCTCAGGCGACTACTCACATTTTAAAATCATTACTGATTCGGATGCTCCGGCTTATTCTGACCGGTTTCACGAATACACCGAAGGTGAAGATATAAAATATGATAGTGAAGCATCCGTTTATAATGTTAACCATGATGGAACAACCTTTAGTTTCGACAATCCCGATTTTCATTTTCTTCAATACAGGTCAAACCTCGTTTTCAGATGGGAATATAAGCCCGGATCTACATTATTCTTAGTCTGGTCGCAGGGACGCACTACCGATGGACCTGAAGGCAAATTTGTATTCAACAAATACTCCGATGATCTTTCAAAATCTCATCCACAAAATGATTTTCTGATAAAAGTATCCTATGCAATAATCTTCTGAGCAAACCCATTCCAAATTGATAAATGGCATTTCTTTATGATCCTCATTCAGCTCTTAAATTCAAACATCCGAAAATTATAATTTATTCATTTGCTGATAGTTAATATTTTTATTTTTTCGAACAATTGTTGATAAATTCTTATCATCCGGAAGCTCATTTCCCTGTTTTTCTCATATATAATACTTACCTTTGCCCAGCATTAATGTTTGAATTGCAATAAATTGATTATGAGCGAATTAGAAAATAATATGAACGCCAGTGGAACTGGTCTCGGAAATGGGAATGGAACATACACAGCTGACAATATCCAGGTACTCGAAGGGCTCGAAGCAGTGCGCAAACGCCCAGCCATGTATATCGGCGATATCAGCGTTAAAGGACTCCACCATCTGGTTTATGAAGTAGTTGATAATTCCATCGACGAGGCAATGGCAGGGTACTGCAACCAGATCATTGTAACTGTGCTTCCTGATAATTCCGTAAGGGTAACTGATAACGGCCGCGGTATTCCTACCGATTATCATGAAAAAGAAAAAAAATCGGCACTTGAAGTAGTTATGACTGTACTGCATGCCGGCGGAAAATTCGACAAAGGTTCTTATAAGGTTTCCGGTGGTCTGCACGGAGTGGGTGTATCGTGCGTAAACGCACTGTCGATCATGTTAAAAGTGACCGTTAACCGGGATGGCAAGATATTCGAACAGGAATACTCTCAGGGAAAACCACTTTATTCAGTCCGTGAAGCAGGCATAAGCGATTATACCGGGACAACCGTGCATTTCAAGCCCGATAATACAATATTCATCACCGAAGTATTCGATATTAATATACTTGCAGCCCGTTTGCGTGAACTTGCCTACCTTAACAAAGGCATTGAGCTCACGCTCATCGATGAACGCGAGAAAGATGATGACGGAAATTTCATCAAAGAAGTATTCTATTCAACAAAAGGATTAGTTGATTTTATTGAATACCTCGATGCAACCCGTGAGAGACTCATCCCGGAGCCTATATACATGGAAGGTGAGAAAAATGAAGTCCCGGTTGAACTTGCCATGATGTACAACACCTCCTTTTCAGAAAACATACACTCATACGTAAATAATATCAATACACACGAAGGTGGAACTCACCTTGCCGGTTTCAGGCGGGCACTTACCCGCACATTGAAGTCTTATGCGGATAAGTCGGGAATGCTCGACAAAATCAAGTTTGATATTGCAGGCGATGACTTCCGCGAAGGCCTGACC
This sequence comes from Lentimicrobiaceae bacterium, assembly GCA_041660125.1. Taxonomy (GTDB): domain Bacteria; phylum Bacteroidota; class Bacteroidia; order Bacteroidales; family UBA4417; genus UBA4417. The sequence continues at coordinate 10,452 of JBAZWY010000005.1, read as the reverse complement.
GCAGTTATTTCTTGCAAAGTAATGGAACCGCAGTTCGAAGGCCAGACCAAAACCAAACTTGGGAACAATGAGGTAATGGGTGCAGTTGATCAACTGGTTTCCGAAATGCTGAATTATTACCTCGAAGAACATCCAAGTCAGGCTCGCATGATCGTTAGCAAAGTAATACTTGCCGCAACGGCGCGCCATGCAGCCAACCAGGCACGTAAACTTGTTCAGCGTAAAAATATTCTTACAGGTTCCGGTTTACCGGGAAAACTTTCCGATTGTTCAGAAAGCGATCCGGCACTTTGCGAACTTTACTTAGTCGAAGGTGACTCTGCAGGCGGAACAGCCAAGCAAGGTCGTGACCGAAAATTCCAGGCAATTTTACCTTTACGCGGTAAAATTCTCAATGTCGAAAAAGCTATGCAGCACCGAATCTTCGACAGTGAGGAAATCCGGAACATGTTTACAGCCATGGGTGTTTCAATAGGTACCGAAGAAGATTCCAAAGCACTCAACGTCAACAAGCTGCGTTATCATAAAATCATCATTATGACCGATGCCGATGTGGATGGGAGCCACATTGCTACTTTAATCCTTACTTTCTTTTTCCGCTACATGAAAGAGTTGATTGAAAACGGTTATATTTATATTGCCACTCCTCCTTTGTACCAGATTAAAAAAGGAAATACTGAACGCTATTGCTGGAACGAAGACGAACGTGTGAAGTTAATATCAGAGTGGTCGAAAGACGGCTCAGATAAAGGAATTCACATTCAGCGCTATAAAGGTTTGGGAGAAATGAATGCAGAGCAACTCTGGTCCACTACCATGAACCCGCAGTTCCGCACCTTGCGCCAGGTTACGATTGAAAACGGATCGGAAGCCGACCGTGTTTTCAGTATGCTGATGGGCGACGAAGTACCTCCACGCCGCGAGTTTATTGAGAAAAATGCGAAATACGCGAATATTGATATTTAAGCCTGGCTTAATACAATTTGAGTTTTTACAAAAGCAGAAAAGACAGGGATGACCTGTCTTTCTTGATTTATAGATGTTGCTAATAATTATCTTGATTACTCTAAGACAGGAATCAATTTTTCACTCCAACACTTTCATTACTACCCGTCTGTTTTGGGCTCTGCCTTCGGCTGTATTATTGCTGGCTACAGGTAATGATGGGCCATATCCTTTTGCTAAAAGGCGTACACGATTAATTCCGTTTTTTACAAGATAGTTAACAACACTATTTGCTCGGCTCTGACTCAGCCTGGTATTTGTTGCCAGGCTACCTGTATTATCAGTATGACCTTGTATTTCGAGCCTGGTATCAGGATTATCTTTAAGAAATTGTACCAGTTTATCCAGGTCAGTTGAAAAATCAGTGTTTATATTCTCTTTACCAACTTCAAAATAAATATTATTCAGCACTATGCTTTGCCCGGCTTTTGCTTCTTCATATCCTAATTCAAGTTTCACATACAGTGTTGCACTTCTGCTCAAACCTTTTGTGCTTAATTTTTCGATATTCGAAATATAGTTCGCTTTCTTGCCTACAATGGTAAAATCACTTTCTGCTTCCAATTGTGAACGGAAAATGCCATCACCCGGATGACTTTGTTTAGTAATAATGCTGTGTTTCGTTTCGTTGGTAATATTAATTTCTGCTCCGCCTTCGGGAATATTCTGGGTTTTATTAATTACAACCCCCGAAAGCGTAAACCTCGGATCGTTGTGTGTTAAGGTAACATTGATATTATTACTAATAGCTTCAAAATCGGCTTTGTTAATTGTTTGTACAGAAGTTTTTATCGTATTGAGCAACCCGATAACTGTATAATCTGCCGGTGCCAGTGAGTTGAAAGTAACTTTGCCAACAACATCGGTTGAACCGGTAAGCTTTTTACCTTCAGGCCCACTTACTACAATATCCGCATAAGGCAAAGGCTGCCCTGTTGCTTCATCAATTACAGTAATAACAATATCTTTGGAAGGTATAATTATTATTTCCTTTGGAGGCTCAGGTAACGGAATAACGTCAACAACCTTTGCCTGTTTTACTTTCTTTTTGAAGATATCGGTGGCAATTCCAATGCTGTAATATAGTTGATTACTCAAACTTTTACTTAGAGCAGCCCTGTATTCAACAGTGGTAATAATAAATGATTCATTGTACATATTAACCTGTATCCCTACCCCTGGTGCCAGACTAAACCCTTTAATGCTTCTATAAGAAGTAAAGTTTGCCTTTGCAATCAGGAAAGGGTTGAAAACATGTGCATCGTTAAATAGCTTAATGTGAGTACCTGCATTTAAATCCAGTAAAAAATTACTGCTGCCGTATGATGTATTATCCGGCAATAAATAATCGACCCAACTGCCATTGAAAGTGCCAACAAGATCAATGTTATTTGCAATTCCTTGTATATAATCAATCCCAAATCCGCCTTCCATGTTTTGTACCTTGTTCCATTGGTTGTTTTGAAGTACATCCTTTAAACTACTGCTATTAATTCGCTGAGCGGAAGTAAAATCATTATAGAAGAAATGCAGGCTTAGTGATGGCTTTTTAATTTGCATTGAATCTTGCGCCTGGATGTACAACATAAAGGAAGAACATAAAATGAAGGCAAAAATATATTTCATGATTAGTTGTTGTCAATTAAATGTTAATTTCCAGGAATTACAGTTTACGCCCTGCTGCACAATCTTCACCAGGATCTTCTTTGTCATGTTTTAATTTATTGCAAACGCCAAACACCCTTGGCTCACTTCTGCCCTGGGTAATTTCATCAATTGAGTTTATGGGTACACCTTTGCTGTCAAGCGTTTGAACGGTCCAGATAAAAATATGGCCGATCGAATCTTTAAGGCATAGCTGAGGCCGCCAGAAGTATTGAGTTGTATTGCGTACTTCAATATCCAGAATTGGCTGATTACTGCGTAGTGATTGCATTGGCTGCTGACCTTCCATTACTTCAAATACCTGTAACCTGTATATTACCTGTTCCTTACTCTGTGGCACTATACTACTCCACCTGAATGTTATTACAGACTGGGCAGCATTGGCATCAAGCCATGTTTTATCAGCTGGTGAGAGCAGGTATGGCAGTTGATAACTGGCTTGCACAAATGGCCTGCAAACAGGGACTTTGATAAGTTCAGTACCAGTTAAACTGTTAAGCAACGATACGCAAATCTGATAATTACCGGCGGGTAATTTTCCACTTGTTTGAATACTATTTACTACAGTTCCATCTGTAAACTGCAGGTTCTCAAATTGCAATACTTTATCTAATGAAAATGTATTTGCTCCTGTGTGAAGTGTATAAATAGTTGCTGCTGCATTATTGCTCGTTGCAATTATTCCTCCATCTGAATTTTGCAGTTGGGTTCTGAATTTAACAGTATATGTCGGTGGCTTGTCTGTGTTGACGATTACCGTCATCAAACCCGCCCTGCTGTTATTCCAATCATATAAATACGTTGGAGCAGGATATCCTATGGTAAGGTTCAACGTATATTGCGCAGAAACAGTTTGACTTATCAGGCAGATTATCAGGAGTATAAAGAATAGTATTTTGTACATAGTGTGTGCTTGTAAGAAGTAAGACTTTTTTATTTGCCAAATTTGTATAGGAGTGCCGTTTTAAAGGTATTTTCAATATACCGGGCACCCAACAACTCTGGCGGAGGTATAAGTTCATTTCCATACTTAAATATATTAGCCGTCAGACTCGCGTTCCAGGTCAGCTTTTTAGTCATACTCCAGTCAGCGCCAAGTGTGGCTAATATGTTTTTGCTGGCTGTAAAAGGATCAATGGTGGTAATATTGTATTGCAATTGTCCCCGCGTGTTGATCTTCTGCTTTGGGAAATTATAACCCAGGCTGGTACTCAAGGTGTACATTTTGAGTTTATTTGTGCCGGGAGTTGACGTATTCTGAAAATACAGGATACTAATATCAGGGCTTAAATTGGGTTTGTTAAAAAACGATGGCACATACATCAGCAACGCAGACTGGCTGTTATTGCTTGTAAGCGATAGACTCTGGTAATCGGTTTCATCATATTTGCTCCAGTTATAGCTTAAACTGATCAGATTGCTCATTTTATCGGTATTCCAGCTATAAGTTGGATTAATACCAAGATCATTCCCGACATTTTTTATTCCCGAGACGCCCGGGGTTTGAAAACCGAAGTTATTGTAATTGGCATTTAAACTGAAGTGTTCGTTAAACTGCGTGAAAACATTGGCGTTGGCAATAATTTGCGTGGTACGGTTTGCTGTATTGCTCCGGTTGCCAAAACGCTGGCCGATACTGGCTACAACATTCATCTTCTTTTTCCATGCATTAAAGCGTGTGTTAACAGTATACTCCAGGCGGTCGTTCTGAGTAAAGGGATAGCCCATGGAATAGTATCCGGCACCAAGCCATTTTGTACTCACACCAACATCCCAGTCCTTGCCCTTTTTACCAAAACCTGCCTGCGCGGCATGATCCCTGAAACTGCTTGAATTGGTTGTAATAAAAGGCTTAAAGTCTTTTAACAATGGGTTGGGTACCGTTGACGTTGCATCCCGAGAGGTGATGGTAGTTCCGAATTCTGTTTGGCCATACCAGCCTTTTTCAGTGATGAATTTTGTTACAAAACTGACAATAAAATTGTCTGCAGGTTTTGGGGTCGCTGGTGTTCCTGTTAATGGCGTTGTAATACTACCCGCATCGTCCTTGCTTTTTACCAGGTTGAAACCGGCAAAGTACTTTCCTTCTTTTTCAAAACCAATCTGCCCCATGGTGATGGTGCGTTTATATGCACCGGTATAAGTAGCCGGCGGTGCCAAACTTACAAACGGCTTATAGGCCTGCTGGCTTACACCTCTGAAAAACTTAAGCCGGAGTTTACCCGGTTTTATGCTGATCCCATAACCGAATGTGCCGATATCACCAGTGCTGAGGTCGCTGTATTTAAGGTATTGCGTGCCCAATTGCAGCTCAGCCCATTTGTAGGAGGGATTAACGCCAATATTGTTCATAGGATTGGTAAGCCACTGTGTAAAAGTTTGTTTAGGGAAACCCGGCAAATTGCCGAAGCCAAAGGGTGGCGAACCGAAATTATTCCGCATAGGGCTAAAGTTGATATTAAACGGCAGTTTGAAATCACCATAGCTAAATACCGGCTGAAACATAAACCTCAACAGGTGTGAAGGTTTTCGCTGGGTGTAAAATGATGGGGTTTCCGGATTGGTTGAAAGCATATATCCATCGTAACTCACCCCGATATTCCCAGAAACTTTGAGTTTCAGGGAATCGGGCTGGGCAAGCAAGATGTTGAATATCAAATAAAAAGTGAAAAGCAGATTTATTTTTTTCATTATCTATATAAAATTTTCTCATACTTCTTATGTGGAGTTTTTCCCGCTTACAGCAAAAGCTCCTTTGTTTTCGGCCTTGTCAGGGTCTTCTTCTGGAACCCAAAACAAAATAAATTCAAACTTCCCATTCTTGGGTGTTTTAAACTTTACTTTTAATCTTTGATTTTTCTTAATAAGTAAATTCTTTTTTAATGCAAATGCTCTTGATGGAACAACTGTAATAGTAAATATTCCAGTGTTAGGAAAACCTGGAACATTTGCAGTTTCAAAGTAAAATTCGCCATTTTCATCTGTAGTAACATTTAATATTGGTTCATCATCAGGTTCCAATTCAATATATACTTCAGCACCCGGAACCGGCTCACCAGTACTTTTTATTCCATCATCGTTTATGCCGTAGCTGTTGACGGAGGTGAACTGTTGCATTGCAGTTCTTTTAATTCCATCATCGTTAATACCGTAGTTGTTTACGGAAGTGAATGTATTACTTGTTGTGCTCTTTATTCCGTCATCGTTTATCCCATATTTATTCTCGGAAGGATTTTTTTGTCTGATTTTTTTACTTTCAGGTTTGGTAAAAGCATTTTTTGACTCTTGTCTCGGTTCTATATTAATAATTCCTGAGATGAAATCGGTACATTCAACACAGTCGATATTCCTATACGTAATTTTCAAAGTGACATTTGCTTTTAAATGACAACAAGCAATTGGGCTTATACCAGGTAAATGAAACTGAATCTGTAGTGGTTTGTTATTTAGTAGAAGCGGAGAGTTTGAAGTAAAGACTATTTCTCTTGGATTTTGAGTTGCACTAGTTGGTGAATAACCAACATGATTGGTTACTGTGCCATTAATTATCGGCATATTTGCCGTGCTTCCTAGTTTTCCAGATATAATACTTCCCCAGTTTTGTGCAGAATTATAACATTGCAGGCATGCTGGCATATTATTCCCTTGATCATCAACAGCATATAATTGGAAATCAACAACATTTGCTCGCACCTCTGAGTAATTGCCAGAGCCATTCAGCACAAGATTTGCTACAGCTGTACTAAAATTTGGATATACGGCACTCGAAATTTGCACATTGCTAACTGTGGTTGAGATTGAATCAGGACAAGGACAAGTAATTGGACAAGGACTAATTTGGTTAAGTGTAAATGTACACCGGTTACATTGAATCTGATTACACATTGTTTGAATAATGCAATCATACTGTCCGAGCATGTTGGGTATAAAGCTTAAATCAGAATTTTGAGTTTCCCAGAAAGTTCCATCAGGTTTAGTAACACGGATTGAGTATTGTTCACTTGAGCAATCTTCAGTACAAATATCAGAAATTACTATTTTGTAGGTTTTCCCACATTCTAAAACATTAAATCCTTGATAACAAGCAATAGTTGTTGTATCTGTGCCGTCTTCTATAAGTTGAATAACTTGGTTTGAGTTGCACTCACAATTGATTCTCCTATTAAGAACTTCAACCTGATATAAAACGCTACTATCTGCCTCAAATTGAAATGAATTTAAAGAAATATTATTAATAACATCACCGTTTAATGTTGCCTGAATCAATTCATAACCCGCTTGTAGAACCTCATTTATTGAAATAGTGCCGCTTAAAGGTATATCCGGAACATAAACATAACCATAACTATCTGTTAAAAGATTATTATGTTGGTTACCTCCTTCTGAAACATTAAAAGCCCAATTTTCTTTTATACCATCGGTAGCATCTATTAATCCATTGTCATTTAAATCATCATACTTTCTAATGGCTAATAAACTGGGTCCACAATAAGAACAATTTAATGATTGCGAATTTTGCGACTTTACCGCTCCCAATAACCTAACAGAGCACAACTGACCTCCTAAATTTCTTAGGTTAATTCTGATTTTATAGGTTCCTGATGATAAAAATCCGTTAAATAAAAAACTTGTAGGTCTAATCCTTGTTTTATTTTGATTGGCGAGAATGGCCATTGGTTGATTACAATTATTTGTTAATTCATTCGGTAAAAAAGAATTATGGTAAGTCAATGGAATATCAGCTATAAGATTATTGGGACCCAAAAGTTGCATACATACCGCATCATCAAAGACTAAACTACCAGAAATTATTATGGAATCTGAACTGTTTATACAAAAAGTATATTCAAAGATAATAGAATCATAAGGTGAGGGATTGTTACAAAGCAATGAATTAGTGTTTTGAAATGATATTGCTCTTGCATTGTTGAGAAGGGGTCCAGTAATATAACCTGTTAAATCATCTACAACATATGATGGACCCCCAACAAAATAATTAGGCATTGCGCAATTGGTTCCATTATAGATTCCTGTTGTTGGCATACTTACAACCCTCCAATAAGGGTCCATAATAGGATTATAGCTTGAACCCGGATTAAATGGTGAGTTTGTTTGATGATTGAAACCAGTATTAATTATTATACTATCGCAGGTAGTTTGTGTTTGACAATAAAGGTTATAGGTCAAACTTACTAATATTGAAAGAATTATTATCTTTTTCATATCATTATCTCCTATGTTTTACTTAATTTTAATTGGATCTGGTGTAATACTAATACTACCACCACAAGGATTTAAATTTGTTGTGGGCTGACTTGGCCTATGTTGTCTCAGAAGTTCGTAACATCGAATTGTGCTGCAAGTAATACATTTCCCCTCTTTAAAAATAGTTACCGAATACCTTATGCAAAACCTGAAACAGTCGTTGCAGCATTCAAGTTGAGTAGCTGGAGGCAGGCTGATATTCATTCTTATTGTGCCATTTAATATCTTTGGTTGTCCGTCTGTTGTTCCCCAATTCAATTCATGGCAGTTTAGTAAAGAGAGCCCATTAGGAATTATCGGAGGAGTTCCTTGAGACTGAAACCCGTTACCTAAAAACGTACCAGAAACAAAATTTCCCCAGTCGTAATCATTGGAACTACATTTTTTGCATTCTTCATTTTTAGAATACCAGTTAAAATTTACAATTTCAGCTTTTACGGATAAAACCTGGTATGGTGTTATCTCAATGCTTTGTGTAAGGAATGCAGTGTTGTTTGAATTAATAGATAATCCTGTTTGAGTTGTTATATTTGATTCCTTAAAATTCCAACGAATGGAATCGCAATCGTTGCATATGCATGGAGGTAAATCAATTGTTGCTTTTATTCGTTCATCACAATAAACATCAGAATCTGTTATTACTGTTCCCTGTACATAGAAAGTTGCCGTTGTTCCAGTTGCACCAATAATATTAAAGGATATCGAGGTTGACATTCCTGCATTTATTATAGCACCTCCGGAAGGTGTCAAGTTGTTAACTGAGAACCCAACTGGGGCAATTACATTCGTCTGCGGTGTATTGTGCAATCCTGTTCTTCCTTGACCTGAACCAATATTAACCAATATTAAATTTGAAACATGATAAATTATTTGACCTGTTGGACTCATGCCAGCACATTCAATTTTGTATTGAGTAGTATCTAATTTGAAACAACCTGTTCCCCCAACAACAACAATTTTTAATGTATTTATTCCACTCATCCCATTATTCCCTCCAACCGGATTTCCTTTTTGGCCTAAAGCCTGCACTGTCCAGGCGAAACTGCTACCTTTGGTGGCATTAAGCTGGCTGAGTGATGGCAGAACATACTGGGTCTGGTTTATTATATCTTTTTCGTGCAGCGGGATGGCACTTTTTACAACAGCAGTGGCAGTTTGTCCCTGTTTTACTTCATAAATCCGGAGCTTGTAGGTAACAGGTTCTTTTGGTTTTGGGGTAACCGGAGTCCACCGGAAGGTAACTGGTTTTTTGGCATCGGCCTCGTTAATTACTGTTCCATCGGCGGGCGCAATGGCCTGTGGTGGTTGATAGGATTGCAGGTCTCCGGCCCGTATAGAAAAAGCCTTACATTTTTCATCGCTGATAGGATCATTTTTTGGCCCGAAAAACTGAACACAAAGTTCATATTCGCCGGGTTTTAATATACAGTCCTGCCCTAATAAAGAAACAGCATTCCGGCCACTCCAGACTTTGGTTGCCGTGGTAAAATTACTTGCAGGTGCTGTAGAATTACTAAATGAACCACAAATTTTGGCACCACTTTTTTTAATGGTTACCAGAATTTTACTGGCCTTAACCATTTCAGAAATACTACCCTTTGCATCTTGTTTAGTTGAAGCATTAATTGTCAGGATAGCAGTGCCGCTACCCCAATTCGCTATATTGGCATCGGGATTGGCAGGAAGATTAATGATAATGCCTGTAATAAGGTAATTTTGTGCAGAAAGCTGCACCGTAATTGCCATCAATAAAAATGTCAGGATTTTTTTCATTGGTAACTTTTTAAAGGCGGTTAAAGGAATATTGAATTGAAGCCGCAAATGCAACTCTTTTTGATTTAATTTTTAAATGGGATTTAGACATCTATTTATCTCCATATTGTAAGAAAAATAACAAGAAATCAATAACTGTTTTCTGAATTCAAAGTAAAGTTACGACCAGATTTCTCAAATTGATTCACAAAAGATAAAATAATATTGAAACATGTTATATTAGTTGATGTATTTATACAACGTACTATACATCTGACCTTTAAATAGTCTGCTATTACTACTTTCCTTTATTAAAACTAAATTCTTATGTTCTGCTTTACGTTATACCAACGTTCTGACTGTATTAGTATTTTGCCTCTAATTGCTCATTCGATTTAGGTTAATGCAAAGCAATCCTTCATACCAAATTATTCAATACTAAAGTGAAAGAGACATCGTGAATAATGTTCTTTAAAAATCTTGAGATTTATTAAAAGGGAATACCGAAAAGTACTGCTGGGACGAAGACGAACGCGTGAAATTAATGTCGGAATGGTCGAAAGACGGCTCAGATAAAGGAATTCACATTCAGCGCTATAAAGGTTTGGGAGAAATGAATGCAGAGCAACTCTGGTCCACTACCATGAACCCGCAGTTCCGCACCTTGCGTCAGGTTACGATTGAAAACGGATCGGAAGCCGACCGTGTTTTCAGTATGCTGATGGGCGACGAAGTACCTCCACGCCGCGAGTTTATTGAGAAAAA